>NZ_CP016397.1:1452500-2867500 GCF_002240035.1 Legionella clemsonensis
GTGAAAGTCCCGTATACGACATGGTAATGAAGAACTAGGCATGCGAACAAGTAGGCCGGGACACGTGAAATCCTGGTTGAAGACGGGTGGACCATCATCCAAGGCTAAATACTCCTTACTGACCGATAGTGAACCAGTACCGTGAGGGAAAGGCGAAAAGAACCCCGGAGAGGGGAGTGAAATAGAACCTGAAACCGTTTGCGTACAAGCAGTGGGAGCATTTTTTAGGAAGTGTGACTGCGTACCTTTTGTATAATGGGTCAGCGAGTTACTTTTAGTGGCGAGGTTAACTGAATAAGGAAGCCGTAGAGAAATCGAGTCTTAATAGGGCGCGAGTCGCTGAGAGTAGACCCGAAACCGGGCGATCTAGCCATGTGCAGGATGAAGGTTGGGTAACACCAACTGGAGGTCCGAACCGGGTAATGTTGAAAAATTATCGGATGACGTGTGGCTAGGAGTGAAAGGCTAATCAAGCCCGGAGATAGCTGGTTCTCCCCGAAAGCTATTTAGGTAGCGCCTCGTGAATGATTACTGGGGGTAGAGCACTGTTTCGGCTAGGGGGCTGTCATGGCTTACCAAACCGATGCAAACTCCGAATACTGGCTAATTGAATCACGGGAGACACACGGCGGGTGCTAACGTCCGTCGTGAAGAGGGAAACAACCCAGACCGCCAGCTAAGGTCCCGAAGTTATAGTTAAGTGGGAAACGATGTGGGAAGGCCCAGACAGCCAGGAGGTTGGCTTAGAAGCAGCCATCCTTTAAAGAAAGCGTAATAGCTCACTGGTCGAGTCGGCCTGCGCGGAAGATGTAACGGGGCTAAAACTATACACCGAAGCTGCGGATGTGCACTTTAGTGCACGTGGTAGGGGAGCGTTCTGTAGGCTGAAGAAGGTAGATTGAGAAGTCTGCTGGAGGTATCAGAAGTGCGAATGCTGACATGAGTAACGATAAAGAGGGTGAAAAACCCTCTCGCCGGAAGTCCCAGGTTTCCTGCACGACGTTAATCGGAGCAGGGTGAGTCGGCCCCTAAGGCGAGGCTGAAGAGCGTAGTCGATGGGAACCAGGTTAATATTCCTGGACTTTCTATAAGTGGTGAAGTGGGGACGAAGAAGGCTAGGTGAGCCGGGCGTTGGTAGTCCCGGTACTGGCATGTAGGCGGAGAGACTTGGCAAATCCGGTCTCTTGATAACGCTAAGGTGCACAGTGGTCCTGACCCTACGGGGTGCAGGGAAGTCATTGATGCCAAGCTTCCAGGAAAAGCTGCTAGCCATAACTTATAGAGAACCGTACCGCAAACCGACACAGGTGGACAAGTAGAGCATACTAAGGCGCTTGAGAGAACTCGGGTGAAGGAACTAGGCAAAATGGTACCGTAACTTCGGGAGAAGGTACGCCCTTGCTGGTTAGTTTCCTTGCGAAACGAAGCTGGTGAGGGCCGCAGAGACCAGGTGGCTGCGACTGTTTATTAAAAACACAGCACTCTGCAAATTCGAAAGAAGACGTATAGGGTGTGACGCCTGCCCGGTGCCGGAAGGTTAATTGATGCTGTTAGGAGAAATCCGAAGCGGTTGATCGAAGCCCCGGTAAACGGCGGCCGTAACTATAACGGTCCTAAGGTAGCGAAATTCCTTGTCGGGTAAGTTCCGACCTGCACGAATGGCGTAACGATGGCCACGCTGTCTCCACCCGAGACTCAGTGAAATTGAAATCGCTGTGAAGATGCAGTGTACCCGCGGCTAGACGGAAAGACCCCGTGAACCTTTACTACAGCTTTGCACTGGACTTTGATGATAACTGTGTAGGATAGGTGGGAGGCTATGAAGTGCGGACGCCAGTTCGCATGGAGCCGACCTTGAAATACCACCCTGTTATTATTGAGGTTCTAACTTGGACCAGTAAACCTGGTTGAGGACAGTGTATGGTGGGTAGTTTGACTGGGGCGGTCTCCTCCCAAAGAGTAACGGAGGAGCACAAAGGTACCCTCGGTACGGTCGGACATCGTACCAAGAGTGTAAAGGCAAAAGGGTGCTTGACTGCGAGAGTGACGGCTCGAGCAGGTACGAAAGTAGGTCTTAGTGATCCGGTGGTTCTGAATGGAAGGGCCATCGCTCAACGGATAAAAGGTACTCCGGGGATAACAGGCTGATACCGCCCAAGAGTTCATATCGACGGCGGTGTTTGGCACCTCGATGTCGGCTCATCACATCCTGGGGCTGAAGCAGGTCCCAAGGGTATGGCTGTTCGCCATTTAAAGTGGTACGCGAGCTGGGTTTAGAACGTCGTGAGACAGTTCGGTCCCTATCTGCCGTGGGCGTAGGAAAATTGAGAGGAGCTGCTCCTAGTACGAGAGGACCGGAGTGGACGAACCTCTGGTGTACCGGTTGTAACGCCAGTTGCATTGCCGGGTAGCTAAGTTCGGACGGGATAACCGCTGAAAGCATCTAAGCGGGAAGCCTCCCTCAAGATGAGTTTTCCCATGAAGCCCGTTGAAGACTACGACGTTGATAGGCGAGGTGTGGAAGCGCAGTAATGTGTGAAGCTAACTCGTACTAATTGGCTGATTGTCTTGACCATATAACCTGAATTGCTTCAGGGTATGGCAACAAACGATTAAACGAGTCAACCTTGTGTTGCCCTTAACTTCTTTACCAGCCTGCTGGCAAGACAGAGAATAAAACAATCCTGTCCACCCAGCTGGAAAACCAGTTTTCCTGGCGACCATAGCGGTTTGGAACCACCTGATTCCATCTCGAACTCAGAAGTGAAACAGACCAGCGCCGATGATAGTGTGAGGCTTCCTCATGCGAAAGTAGGTCATCGCCAGGGTTTTATTCCAAAGCGGCCTCGTGCCGCTTTTTTTTACCTATTTTACTTTTAATGCTTATCTACTCCAATTAATTAAGATCTTCTCTTTACCCTATTATCCTATGCAACTCAGCTCTACACTTTATTAAAAAGATATTAAGATGTTTTTACTTTTTAAATTCCTACGTTCACGGTTATAATAACCCATCTTTTTTGGGTCATGTGAAGAATGTGTTGAATTTACGGTTTTTACCTTTTTTTATATTGCTATTTTTAACGGCATGTCAGCATGCAACGACGGTAAAGAGCGAGCATAGCAGTTCTAATAAACCCAAAACTCAAGAGGCAGCTATTTATAACACACAATTAGGAATAGCTTACTTGAAACAGGGTGACATGCCCCGGGCAAAACGAAAATTATTAAATGCGTTGGATTTAGCTCCAAACTCTGCTGACGTCAATGTTGCTATGGCTTATTATCTGGAAAAAACAGGTAATCTCAAGGAAGCAAAAACTTATTATCAAAAAGCTTTATTGCTTGCACCAAAGAGTGGGGCTCAATTAAATAATTACGGTACTTTTTTATGCCGCCTTGGCAAATATGCTGAGGCTGAAAATTATTTTCTTCGGGCAACTGGTGATGTGCAATATATTCATACCGCTGCAGCCTATGAAAATGCGGGGCTCTGTGCGCAAGCCATTCCTGATTATAGTAAGGCAAAAAAATACTTTATAAGAGCATTAGAGCAAGATCCAAAACGGAAACAATCATTGTATGAATTGGCAACCATTGAACTTAAGCAAAAACATGCTGGTAAAGCATTAATGTATCTGCAAGAATATCAGGATTCAGTCAACCATGATCCCACTCTACTTGCCTTGACTGTTGACGCAGCTCATCAGGCGGGTAAAAAAAATGTTGAATTAGACTATAAGCAACGTCTAAATCAGTTAAGTAAATTTACGGACTATACCGGAGCAAAGAATGAATACAACAATCGCAATGGATGAGGTTCAGAAGGATAATCATGAAAAGCCTGGCATGCTATTAGCTCGCGTGCGTGAAAAGAAAGGCTATAGTCAGGAATATGTGGCTGGTAAATTGCATTTAAGAGTTAGAGTTATCGAATTATTAGAAGAAGATAACTATCAACAAATGCCTGAACCTGTGTTTATCAAGGGATATTTACGCGCCTATGCAAAATTACTAGGCATTCCTGCGGATCCTTTACTCGCAACTTTTAACATCATGCATACACCTGAAAGAAAGCTGGAAAAAGCATTGTGGCAAAGTAAACGCGAATCTCATAAAGGTGAACGTGCTGTTCGTTGGTTGACTGGACTGATAGCAATTGCCGTATTAGTAGCTGTTGGAATATGGTGGCAAAAAAACAGAGATATCCAGCAGATAGCAATTTCTAAAAATTCTCAAAATGAAACAATAACGAAGAAAAATGATCCGGATATTCGATTAACTGATCTTTCTAAAATGCAAGCGATATTTTCATCAAATAGCAGTGCTGGTCAG
Source organism: Legionella clemsonensis (assembly GCF_002240035.1). Taxonomy (NCBI): domain Bacteria; kingdom Pseudomonadati; phylum Pseudomonadota; class Gammaproteobacteria; order Legionellales; family Legionellaceae; genus Legionella; species Legionella clemsonensis. The sequence goes on from NZ_CP016397.1 coordinate 1,456,836, forward strand.
CTAACGCCTATGGAGAATAAAGGTGGCTGATAAAATTCAAGCAGTGCGGGGTATGAATGATGTTTTACCCGATGAAACTTCTTTCTGGAGAGAACTTGAAGCTGTATTTATTCGCTGTATGCAACAATACGGCTATCAGGAGATTCGTTTCCCTCTCGTAGAGAGTACGCATCTTTTTAAACGTTCAATTGGTGAAGTTACTGATATTGTTGAAAAAGAAATGTATACTTTCACCGATTTAAATGGGGATAGCTTAACATTAAGACCAGAAGGAACAGCAAGCTGTTTGCGCGCTTGTTTAGAACATGGATTACTTCATAATCAACAGCAGAAGCTCTGGTACATGGGACCTATGTTTCGTCATGAAAAACCACAAAAGGGCAGATACAGGCAGTTTCATCAAGTGGGTGTGGAAGCATTAGGCATTAGCGGAGTGCCCATTGAGTTGGAATTAATTGCTCTCTGCCTGCGTTTATGGAAGTTATTAGGTATTGAAAACCATGTTCAATTGCAAATTAATACCTTGGGTGAGTTAACCGAGCGTCAAAATTACCGCAGTAAACTTATAGAATATTTCAAGAGTCATTTTGATAAATTAGATGAGGATAGCAAACGACGTCTTGACAGAAATCCTTTGAGAATATTGGATAGCAAAAATCCACAGATGCAGGCTTTACTTCAGAAGGCTCCCCAGTTAATTGATTCCCTTGGCGTCGAAAGTAAAAAACGTTTTGCAGATCTTTGTGAGGGGCTAAATCAATTGAGAATTCCCTATACCGTCAATCCTTTTTTAGTAAGAGGTTTGGATTACTATGGCCATATGGTTTTTGAATGGATTACTGATAAATTAGGCAGTCAGGCAACAGTTTGCGCAGGTGGTCGTTATGATGTGCTTATAGAACAGCTAGGCGGTAATCCAACACCTGCTGTAGGGTTTGCCATGGGTATTGAGCGCTTGCTGCTATTACTGGAAAATTTAAATTTGATTCTAAGACCTGCGAAATCACCTTCTTTATTTATCATTGCTACAGGTGAGGAAGGTATGCAGCAGGCACTTCTGATTGCAGAGCAACTGCGCGATATTAATGCCAACTGGGAAATTATCACCAACACGGTGGGAGGAAGTTTTAAAAGTCAATTTAAAAAAGCGGATAAAAGTGGTGCGGAATTCGCGTTAATTCTTGGAGAGGAAGAAACAAAAACTCAGACAATAAGCATAAAAAACTTGCGTAAAGAAGAAGAACAAGTAACTATTCCGCAGCAGGAATTGGCCAAATTTATACAGAACTCTCTTGGAATGTGGTAGGAGATTAATAGATGTCAGTATATATGACAGAAGAAGAACAGTTGGAAGCAATAAAAAAATGGTGGCAGAAATATAATTCAATAATTACTGTCGCTCTCTCCATAGTTTTGCTTGCTATTGCCGGTTATAAATATTGGTCATGGCACCAATATAAAGTAAGCATGCAAGCTTCCAGCACCTATGAGCGAATGATGGTTGCCTTTTCAAATCAGGATAATAAAAGTGTTCGGGCCTATGCCAATCAACTCATTCATGATTATGATAAGACTGTCTATGCAGATGCTGCGCGTTTAACTTTGGCTAAACTGTATGTTGGATTTGATAAATATGCTAAAGCACGTGAGAATCTGGAATATGTAGCCAATCATTCAACAATGCAGGCACTAAAGCAAGTGGCTAAAATTCGTATTGCTCGTCTTTTTGCTGCTGAAAAAGCTTATGACAAAGCACTTGCTGAATTAACCGTGGTTAGTGATGAAGCTTATATGCCTGTTATTAATGAATTGAAAGGTGATATTTATGCGGCGACTGGTAAATATCAACAAGCCATTAATTCCTATAAGGAAGCTATTACTGAAGTACGTACTCATGGAATGGGGAATCTTTTTCTTGAAATGAAAACCAACGAATTAGCTGCTCTTGCTCAATCAATGAGAAAAGACAATGGTAATGTTCAAGCTGCTTAAGAGGTTAATGATGAACATGAATAAAAAACTATTACTCCTGACTTTATCCCTGGCTTTACAAGCCTGTAATCATCTTGATAATTACATGTTAGGTAAAGACAATACTCCAGCACCAGCTGAATTAGAGCCTTTAAAGCCAAAAGTTGCTTTAAAAGAAAAATGGTCAGTGCCTGTGAGTGCAAAAACAACGAATGTTCATCTTAAACTTAAACCAGCCATTGTGGGTAATGTGGTCTATACAGCCGATGCCAGCGGCTCAATTGAGGCTGTTGATAAGACAAATGGTAAGTTACTTTGGAACAAAAAACTGCCAAGTGGCATAGTTAGTGGTCCAAGTGTGGCAGCAGGTTCTGTTGCTCTTGGTACAGACTCTTCTGCAGTGACATTGCTAAAACAAGAGGATGGTAGTGAATTATGGACAGCAAAAGTTTCCAGTGAAGTTCTTTCCAAGCCAGTTATTACTGGTAGTAAAGTAATTGCAAAAACTATTGATGGCAATTTATATGCGTTGGATATAGTCACAGGAAAGACTCTATGGGTTTCTGAACATGGCGCTCCGAGTTTAATCTTAAAAGCAAGCTCGTCCCCTGTAGTGGTTGGAAATAAACTTGTTCTGGTAGGGTATTCAGATGGCAAAATGGATGCAGTAGATCTGGCAACAGGTCGTTTGATTTGGCAACGCAGTATTGCTTATGCTACTGGTGCCAGTGATGTTGAACGTTTGGTTGATATTGATGCAGATCCTATAATTCGGGGAATATAGCCTATTTAGCAAGTTATCAGGGGTATGTAGGCGCTTTATCACTTGTGGATGGTCAATTTTTGTGGCGCAAGCCTGCGTCTGTTTACAAAAATATGGCAATTGATGACACAACACTTTATATCACGGACAGCGATGATGTTGTTTGGGCTATTAATAGACAAAATGGACAGGTCAATTGGAAACAAGTGGCTTTAAAAGCTCGTGGGTTAACTGAACCTGTTTTAATGGATAATCGAGTCATTGTTGGCGATAAGACAGGACTTTTGCATGTGCTTGCAAAAAGCAATGGTAATTTAATTTCGCGAGCACAATTAGGTGGTGCTATAACAACGGCTCCGTCTATCTCCCGAAATAATATTTATGTCATGACTAGTAATGGCAAATTAAACCGATTTTCTGTGAGCTAATGAAATGATTCCTGTTATTGCCCTTGTTGGTCGACCTAACGTTGGTAAATCAACCTTATTTAATCGACTGACGCGCACTCAGGATGCGTTAGTTGCCGATTTTCCAGGACTAACGCGTGATAGACAATATGGACAAGCTGAATTTGAGGAGAAACCCTTTATTGTTATAGATACAGGTGGAGTAGGGGTAGATGACTTGGCTGTTGATGCCCTGATGTCCAGGCAATCGGCAGTTGCTTTAGAGGAAGCAACTATTGTTCTGTTTTTGGTGGATGCCCGCTCCGGTTTAACAGGGGTTGATGAAAATATCGCTCACCAGCTGAGGAAATCAAATAAACCGGTCTACCTTGTTGTTAATAAAACAGATGGTCTGCAAGAAGAAATGGCATGTGCTGAATTTCAGACCTTAGGATTTAATGAAGTTCATCCTATCTCAGCAACGCATGGCCGAGGCATGCATGCACTATTAGGGAAATTAACAGCATCATTTGAGCCAGCTGTTGAAGAGCAGACTGACAATGCAGCAATAAAAATAGCCTTTGTAGGGCGTCCTAATGTCGGAAAATCCACCCTAATTAATCGTATCTTGGGCGAAGAGCGTGTTGTTGTTTATGATATGCCAGGCACTACGCGGGATAGTATTGCTATTCCTTTTACTAGAGAAGAAAAAGGCTACATTCTTATTGATACAGCTGGTATTCGGCGACGTGCGCGTGTGGATGAAAAAATTGAAAAATTTTCTGTTATAAAAACTTTACAATCAATTAAGGAATCTCATGTTTGCATGATGCTTTTGGATGCAAGAGAAGGTTTAACTGAGCAAGACATGCACTTATTAGGCTTTATAATTGAAGCAGGTAAGGCTTTGGTAATTGCTGTAAATAAATGGGATGGTCTGACTGATGAACATAAAGAACATGTGCGTGAAGAATTGAATCGCCGTCTTCATTTTGTTCATTTCGCTAAAATTCGATTTATCTCTGCATTACATGGGAGTGGTGTGGGTTTATTATTTAAAGATATTGAGCAAGCCTATTCCTCTGCCATGCAATCGTTTTCTACGCCAAAATTAACACGCTTGTTACAAGATTTTGTAAGCCAACATACGCCACCCTTGGTTCAGGGGCGCAGAATAAAATTACGTTATGCACATGCCGGAGGACATAATCCACCCATTATTGTTATTCATGGTAATCAAGTAGAATCACTACCGGATAGCTATAAACGCTATCTTACCAATGCATTTGTGACCCATTTGGGTTTAATAGGCACTCCTTTAAGATTGGAGTTTAAAGGTGGAGTGAATCCATTTAAAGACAAAAAAAATAAATTAACAGAACGACAAATCAAAAGAAAACGGCGTTTAATGAAGCATGTCAAAAAGAAATAATCTGTTTGGAGCTTCATCTGCTATTGTATAATTTTATACATCTGATACAAAGTATGTGCGCAAGGTTAATACATCACAGGGAGCATGATGAAGCATTGCATAAGCTGTACTGCCTAAAAAAGCAGGGACAGCACTCGGCGCATGACTTCCAAGAATAATTAAACCGCAACCCAGTGTTTTTACTTTTTCCAAAATATGCGTTTTAAGCGAACCAATTTCTACATGTTGTTGCTCTAATGGAATATTTAGTGCATCGCCCAAAAGACTCATTACTGTTTGAGCATCATCCTTAACAGGATTGGCAAGCTCGGCAAATCCAAGGCTTTGAGCCAATTGCAGACTTGTAGGGGGTTCGATCACATGGAGTAAGTGTAATTTAGCGTCAAAATTATAAGCAATTTCGGCTGCTTTTTTACAAATATCAAAATGTTGATCACTTAAATCGGTGGCATGCAAAATAGAGGTGTACACGATTTTTCCTCGCTTAACGACAGTCCATTACGCATAATTTTAGTTGATTTTTTACCGGAAAGTATGAGGTTCCAATAATTAATTTTGTTTGATATGAAAACAATAGAAATGGGGGTTAGGTTGAGGACGTAAATTTTAGACCTTTTGATACTTCTCTTTCCTACTTCAATCCCATTAAAATTGATAAATTATTGTCAGGTGATTATAAAAGGTTATCGCTTGAAAAATTACATGGAGTAAAAGGTCTTCCTATCTATAGTATTCGAGTCAATGATACGACTCGTTTGTTATTCACGGCCTATAAAGGGAATATCTGCCTCTTATCTGAAGTGCTATATCATAAATATGAATCCAATCGTTTCTTAAAAGATCCCCAAGTACTCAAAGCATTTTTAGTTAAAATGGGTGCTAGTCTGCATATCAAAATTGAAGAAAAATTAGGCTCATCTCCTTTTTCCGAAGAAGAATTGAAAAATGAATTAGGTGGCTCAGCAGAGGTTGCAGTTGATTTCGTGCCTTTAGATTATTATAAGCAACAGTTTAAAAAATCTGCGGTAACAGTATTTGAATCAACAAAAGATGATTTGCTTAAAAATTATGCTTTCTATGGGGAGGAGGTTAAAGACAGAATTGCTAGAAAATTGCTCAGCGTATAAACTTAGGAGACAATGAAAACTCAATTAAGTTGCTTCCTGTTGATATTGCAGAAGTGATGGGACATGAAGCTATTTGTAGATCTTTTAAAGTCAAAAGCGGCTGAATCAGTAGCTTATCCATCCTTTTTCAAGCAACACCCTATGCTTGCTAACAATACAGTGGTGGCCCCTAAGGGTTCTAGGCTCAAATTGGATTTTTCCATCTGACACACTCTTTTAGCATAAGTGTTTATGAGGTAAGATCTGTAGCCGCGATGGCTTATGACTCAGAAGAGCAATTATTTATTTTTTTGATTTTATTGTTACACAATTTTCGTCATTTTCAATCAGTTCGGTAAGAACTGTGCCTTGTAACTGTATAGGTTCGGCTGCTATTTCAAGCAAGGGAACGAAAACAAAATCCCTTAAATGGATGCGTGGGTGTGGAAGCATCAGTGGTTTTGAACATATTCTTAAAGAACCATAAAGCAATATATCAATATCAAGTGTTCTGCTTCCCCAGCGTACAGTACGCACTCTTCCGTGCTTTTGCTCTATTTTTTGACACTCTCTCAATAATTGTTGCGGTGTAAGTGATGTTTTTAACATTACAACAGTATTAACAAAATCAGGTTGAATTTTTCTTCCCCATGCTTTACTTCTAAAAAGGCTAGCTATTTTAAGTAAATGTGTAGAGGGTAGGGTACGCAACGATTGTAAGGCTTTGCGAAGTTGCCTCTCGGGAGAATCCAGGTTACTGCCAAGACTTAAATAACATAGGTTCATTGTGACGGGATAGTGCTTTTCTTAGATTTACGCCGCTTACGATGTTTCTGAGGTAAAGGCTGTGGTGCTAAAGCCTTGACCATTGCTAATTGAGATTTTTCATCAGAATCTTGAAAATTTGTCCACCATTGAGCAAGCTCAATGGATTCATCACCTGCCAAAGCGCGCAAAGCCAGAAAATCATAAGCAGCGCGAAATCTTGGATGCTGTAACAAGTTAAAAGCACGTCCACCATATCGCTTTGGAAAACGGAATTGCAGTAACCAAATTTCCCGCATAACCTGACTAAAACGTTTGGGAATAGTGACAACCCGATTCTGTTCGACAATAACTTCTGACATTGCTTTTTCCAGGGCAGGAAGCGGATCCAGTCCTTCTTGTTCTTGTAAATAAACAGCACGCGCTTTTAAAGGAAACCAAAGAAGAACGGCAAATAAAAAAGCAGGAGTGATTGGTTTATTATCACGAACTCGGGCATCGGTATTTTCCAGGGCAATACCTAGTAGAGCATTGACAGGATATTCACTGCCAGACAATAAATTTGCTGTTTGCTCAAAAAGATGAGGAAATAACCCATGTTCCACCAACAGACGTTGTACGGACTCTCCTTCTCCACATTGATACAATTTAGTCATCTCATCAAACAGACGTGAACCTGAGACGTCTTTGATCAAATGAGCGAGTTTCTGTAAAGGAGCTGCTGTTTCCGCTGCAAGTTCAAAATGTAATTTTGCACTAAAGCGAACAGCGCGCAGCATGCGCACAGGATCTTCCTGATACCGCGTGGCAGGATCACCAATAATACGCAATAGACGCTGTTGAACATCGGCAACGCCACCTGTAAAGTCAACAATAGAGGAGTCATCAATATTGTAATAGAGGGAATTGACCGTAAAATCACGGCGCCAGGCATCTTCATCTAAAGTCCCGTAGACGTTATCTCGAACCAGCATGCCTCTTTCATTGGTCAGTTGATTTGTTTCAACAGTTTCATTTTCGGATTCACTTGCTCTGCGAAAGGTAGCTACTTCAACAATGTCACGATGAAAAATAATATGAACTAATTTAAACCGTCGTCCAATAATTCGTGCATTACGAAAAAGTTTTTTGATTTGATTGGGGGTTGCGTTTGTAGCAATATCAAAATCTTTAGGCGCCTTACCTAATAACAGATCACGAACACTGCCACCCACCAAATAAGCCTGAAAACCAGCACTATTTAGACGGTTTAAAACTTTAAGTGCGTTTATACTGATGTCTGTTTTTGAAACATTATGCTGTGTGCGTGGAATGATGTAGCTGGCATCCACAGGTGGATGATTGGCTCTAGATTTACGTAACAGCTTTTTGATTAATTTAATGATTGTGGTCACCCTGATAATTAGCCTTCCTAACGCCGCATTATTATAGCTCAGATCCATTAAAATGTGAATTATTTACCTTTCTTCGATTCCAGTAGACAATATAATATTAAATTAAATAAAAGCAGGAAAATGGATATTTTAGACATTATTGTAAGTCTTTTGGCTCTGACTATTCTGGAAGTAGTCTTAGGGATAGATAATTTGGTCTTCCTGTCAATTTTAACTGAAAAATTACCTAAGGAGCAGCGAAAGAAAGCACGTCGATGGGGTCTGACATTTGCATGGGTAACTCGACTTTTATTACTGGCGTCAGCTGTATGGTTAGTAAAACTAACAACCCCTTTGTTTAGTATTGGAGGGCTTCACTTTTCAGGCCGTGACCTCTTTCTTTTAGCAGGTGGTGCTTTTTTAATAGCCAAGGCCACACAGGAAATTCATCTTGAGGTGGGTGAAGGACATATTGACGATTTAACCGCTCTAAGCACTGATAAAGTAATCACGTTTCGAGGTGTTATAATTCAAGTTGCTCTAATGGATGTTATTTTTTCTTTAGATAGTGTCCTCACAGCCGTTGGTTTGACAAAGCATTTTTGGGTAATGGCAACGGCGATTACTTTTGCCATTTTGGTGATGATCTATGCCAGTGAACCAGTGAGTCGTTTTATTGATAAACATCCCACGGTTAAAATGCTGGCATTAAGCTTTCTAATTCTGATTGGAATGGTTTTAGTCGCTGACAGTTTTGCTTTTCATATTCCTCGTGGTTATATTTATTTTGCAATGGGTTTTTCATTAGGAGTAGAAATGCTTAATTTGTTGAGAAGATCCCGCCGGCAACGTAAGCGTAAGCAGTAGGTGTAGTGGATGTTAACGATAAAAGCTTTTCATATTATTGCGATGGTGGCCTGGTTTGCGGGTCTTTTCTACCTTCCGCGTCTTTTTGTTTATCATGCACAGGCAAGTGATGCTATCAGTATTGATCGCTTTAAAATAATGGAGCGACGGCTGTATTATGGCATTACCTGGCCCGCCGGAATTGTTACTACAGTCCTCGGCTTCACGTTAGTCCTCTTTAATCCTTCTTATTATTTAAAAGCAGGATGGATGCATGCCAAACTTGGTTTAGTTGTTTTATTGTGGGTTTATCATTTGACTTGCGGTCACTTCGGAAGACAATTTGCAAAGGGAGAAAATACAAAATCAGCAATCTTCTATAGAGTATTTAATGAATTGCCTACTTTATTTCTTATAGCCATTGTATTGTTGGTAGTACTTAAACCGTTTTAATACACTTCAAATTTGTTTGAGAAGTAGTGATCTAGAAGAATGTGGATTCCCGCTTTCGCGGGAATGACAATAGATAGTTTAAATGGTTATATTAAAATTGGACTACTCGATCTCAACCATTTCAAAATCTTCTTTCCCTGCACCACAATCAGGACAAAACCAATTTTCCGGGACATCTTCCCAGCGAGTTCCTGGTTCTATACCATCTTCAGGCCATCCTTCTGCCTCGTCATAAATAAAGCCACAAATAACGCAAATATAACGTTTATACTCTTGCATACTGTTTTACTCTAAACCATTAAAAGGGGCTAATTTAGCGATTGCTTCTCTTAAAGTAAAGCAACTTCTGTCGTATTTTTTGTCAGTACCATTTAAAAACGGTAGAATAGAACAATTTTTCAGGACAATGGAGTAGCCATGACTTATTCTCAAGAATTATTCACTCAGGCGCAAGCAGTAATTCCTGGTGGTGTTAATTCTCCAGTACGTGCATTTAAAGGGGTAGGTGGTAATCCTATATTTTTTAAGCAGGGAAAGGGAGCTTATTTAGTCGATGCCGATAATAAGCATTATATTGATTATGTCGGTTCCTGGGGGCCCCTTATTCTTGGTCATTGCCACCCTAATGTAGTGCATGCAGTGAGTGAGGTTTTACATCGTGGTATGAGCTTTGGTGCACCTACTGAGCTTGAAGTAAAGCTTGCACAAAAAATCACACGACTTATGCCTGCTATTGAAAAAGTGCGCATGGTTAATTCAGGAACTGAAGCCACCATGACAGCTATACGATTGGCCCGGGGATTTACCGGGAAAAATAAGGTAATAAAATTTAATGGCTGTTATCACGGCCATAATGATAGCTTGCTGGTTAAGGCAGGTTCAGGCTTATTAACGTTGGGCATTCCTTCAACGCCAGGAATTCCTGCCAGCATTACAGAACATACTTTGACTGCTGATTTTAATAATCTTGAGCAAACAGCAGCTTTATTTGCTAAATATCGTGACGACATCGCAGCAATTATTTTAGAGCCAGTAGCTGGTAATATGGGATTTGTACCACCTCAACCTGGATTTTTACAAGGATTACGTGATTTATGTAATTCCCATGATACTCTCCTGATTTTTGATGAGGTGATGACTGGTTTTAGAGTGGCTTTAGGTGGGGCTCAGGCTTTATATAGTATAACTCCAGATATTACTACCTTAGGTAAGGTAATAGGTGGTGGTATGCCGGTTGGAGCAGTAGGCGGAAAGGCCGATATCATGGCACATTTAGCACCAGAAGGGGCAGTTTATCAGGCTGGTACTTTATCAGGAAATCCTTTAGCTATGGCTGCAGGGTTGGCAACTTTGTCTGAAATAGAAAAGCCAGGCTTTTATGAAGCATTAAGTCAAACGACCGCTGCTATGATAGAAGGCATCGCCGAAGTTGTTGAGTCCTTCCATTTACCTTTTTGCCATGCCTCTTTAGGTGGTATGTTTGGCTTCTGTTTTAATAATAAAGAGCAAATCTCTGATTATAATGATGTGGCTTCATCAGACGAACAGTTATTTAAACAGTTTTATCATGGTATGCTGGAAAAAGGAATTTATTTTGCACCGTCCATGTATGAAGCTGGCTTTGTATCCAGTGCTCATCAACAGGAAGAAATTCATTTAACCATTGAGGCGGCAGAAGCAGTTCTGGCTACTATGACAAAGGTTCGGGTCGAATGAAAAAATATCATGTTTACGGTATAGGTAATGCATTACTTGATAGAGATGCAAAGGTCAATGAAGCCTTGTTACAAGCTTTAAATGTTGAAAAAGGAGTCATGACATTAACTGATGAGGCAACGCATCAATATTTATTCACTGAACTGAAAGACAAGTTTTGTCATAGTGGTTGTGGCGGTTCTGCAGCCAATAGCTTGATTGCCCTGAGCCAGTTTGGTGGTCAAGGATTTTATAGCTGCAAGGTAGCTGATGATGAGGCAGGGCGTTTATTTATCCAGGAGCTGACAGCTTTAGGTATTGATTGCAATTTAAACATTCATCACTTGCCGCAAGGCATTACCGGACAGTGTCTTGTTTTGGTTACTGAAGACGCACAGCGCACAATGAATACTCATTTAGGAATTTCTGAAACTTTATGTCCCGAAGTACTGGATTTGGAGGCAATTGCAGCTGCTGAATACCTCTATCTTGAAGGCTATTTAGTGACTTCGCCCTCTGCACGCAAAGCGCTATTAATGGCGAAACGTCAGGCAAAACAATCAGGAACAAAAGTAGCGTTAACGTTGTCTGATCCTAATATAGTGCGCTATTTTAAACCTGAATTGCTAAGCGTAATAGATGAACGTATCGATCTTTTATTTTGCAATGAAGAAGAAGCTCTTTTATTTACTGAGGCTCATGATTTGGAAGCAGCTATCGCCTTGTTACAACCCTTAACCCATCATTTAATTGTAACCTGTGGTAAATTGGGTGCTATTGTCGCAGTGGATGGAGAGATTCTTACTGTGCCTACCATGCCCATGAACGCTGTAGATAGCGTTGGTGCTGGCGATATGTTTGCTGGGGCTTATCTGTATGCGATTACTCATGGTTATGCACCACAATTGGCTACCGTATTGGCCAACAGGGCTGCGGCAGAAGTAGTAGGGCAATTCGGTGCACGCCTTAAAGTCGAACAGGTTTTAGCCATAAAAGAGGAATTTATAACCAATCATTATGGCTTTGTGACTCACCGTGCTGCCCAAAGATCTACAAACGAAATAGAAGCTGCAAGTTAAGCTGCTGACTTAGCTCGGCAGTGCTTTAGCTTTGGTTGCATTTGACTGCCAGATAGAAGGCTACAACAGTTTAATTACTATGTTCTCAACTTTCTGAGCAATCAATGCTTCTTCATCGCCGCGTATAACTAATATCGATTTGCCCTGAAGTGAAATGTCCTGGCAATTTGCATGAGTTCTTGTCTTATTGACAGTTAGATTTAACTCAAAATTTAAATGCTTTAAGGGCAGGACTATCTTTTCACGAATTACAGCAGCGTTTTCCCCAATACCTCCTGTAAAAATAAGTGCATCCAAATTGGCAATTTGACTGCTGTAAGCTCCTATTATTTTTTGTAATGAATAGACATACATATCAATAGCAAGATTTGCAGAATAATCCCCTCCCAAGGCACGTTCAATGAGGTGACGCATGTCATTTTCCTGGGCGATTCCTTTAAGTCCACTTTGTTTATTCAAAAGAGTATCCACTTCTTCAGTTGTCATTCCTTGATATTGCAAATACAAAGGAATTGCCGGGTCAATATCACCACAACGTGTTCCCATAATGAGACCTGCAAGAGGTGTCATGCCCATCGTCGTGTCGAATGATTTACCTTCTTTAATCAAACAGGCACTAGCTCCATTCCCTAAATGAAGGCTGATAAAATTACATTGTTCCAGAGATTTGCCTAAATAAACTGCTGCAGTGCGAGCAACGTATTCATGATTGATGCCATGGAATCCATACCGTTTTATTTGGTATTTTTTAGCAATCTCTCTGTTGATGGCATATTGATGAATATGTGAGGGAATACTGTGATGAAACCCACTATCAAATACGGCAACATGCAGCGCATGCTTAAAATGTTGCTGCGCAAACTGAATACCAAGCGCATTGACTGGATTGTGAATAGGAGCCAACTGGGATAAATGACGTATTTTTTCCAATACTTCAGGCGTTACAATTGTAGGAAGGTAATAATCGTCTCCTCCATGAACAACACGATGGCCGACACCTTGAATTGGATATTTATCCAAATCCTTCTGTAGTTTGGCTGCCAAGAGGCCAAAGGCCGCTTCATGATTTTGGAATACCAGGTGTTGAGATTCCTTTATCCCTTTATTGTTTGTGTGATGCCACTGGCCTTGAGTTTCACCAATTCCTTCAATTAATCCAGCTACTAAAGGAAATACTTGCTGATTATCAACCTTAAACGCTTTGTATTTAATAGAAGAACTACCTGCATTAATGGTTAATACATTCATTTTTTATCCCCTTGCGCCTGAATTGCTGTAACTAGAATCGTATTTATAATATCTTGCGGTGTACAGCCTCTGCTTAAATCATTCACGGGTTTATTTAAACCGAGTAAAACAGGCCCAATCGCTAAAGCACCACTTTCCCGTTGTACTGCTTTATAAGTATTATTACCAGTGTTCAGATCAGGAAAGATTAATACATTCGCATCACCTTTTAATTTAGAGTGCGGTAGCTTTTTAGCAGCTACGTCAGGATCAACGGCTGCATCATATTGTATTGGTCCTTCAACGAGTAAATCAGGTTGTAATTGTTTAACTATTTCCATAGCTTTAGCCACTTTTTCAACACTTTCACCTTTACCCGAATGACCTGAGGAGTAAGACAGCAATGCCACTCTCGGATCAATTCCTAATTTTTTAGCAATCTGCGCCGCTTGAGTTGCGATTTCAGCCAAAGTTTGACTATCTGGTTCGGGATTAATTGCACAATCCCCATAAATTAATACGCGAGCGGGTAAACACATAATAAAGATGGAGGAGACCTTGTTAATACCTGGCTTTGTTTTAATAATTTCCAGAGCAGGTCGTACAGTATCAGCAGTCGTATGAGCCGCACCAGAAACCATACCATCTGCATCGCCGCAAAAAACCATCATGGCTGCAAAATAATTGATGTCAGACATGCGCTCAAGCGCAATAGGAAGGTTAACATTTTTATGTTGTCTTAATTCAAAATATTTTTTGGCATAAGTTTCTCGATACTTTGATTTTTCAATATCGATAATATTGATATTAGGTAACTCCAAATCTAGACGCTTGGCTAAGAGCTGGATTTTTTCAACCTGTCCTAACAGTGTGATTTGAACAATGTTGCGTTTTAGCAAATAATCAGCAGCGATTAATATACGTGCATCATCACCCTCTGGAAGCACAATATGCTGCCTGGGTTTTTGGGCTTTATTACTAATTTCATAAAGAAAAACTGCGGGACTTAACCGGGGCTGCTGCGATTTATCACTTAGCAATTTAAGTACAGACTTTGTCAGATAAGGACGCATGGCATCAATTGCTTTGGTGACCTTTGCAGGATTTGCTGCCGTCAGACTGAATTTAGCCGAAAATAAAGCAGTCGCTGTTTCATAGGTTTTTAGTCGGGTTAAAAGGACAGGGAAAGGATGCTCAAGGCCGGCAAGAATTTCTCGAATAACAGGCCCTGGCATTTCACCTCCTGTTAAAATAATGCCCGCAATTTTGGGATAATAAGCAGATTGGTCAGCGAGTAGAGAACCTAAAAGAATATCAATACGATCATCTGGAGTAATAATTAGCATTCCATTTCTATCCAGGCGCGATTCCAAAAAATTACTAATTGTTTTTGCAGCAACAGTAAATTGCCTGACAGGTCGGTGTAATTCTTTTTCTCCACAGATAATCTCTGCGCGTAATTTGGTAGCTATGTCATGCACAGAGGGATTAGCTAATGATTCAAATTCAGGAATAATCGCCACAAAAGCAAGATGAGGTAGCTGTTTATGAAATAATTCCAATGCTTCTGTTTCTTGTAGACTGGTTACACGATTGATAATTACACCTACAACACGCGCATGATTTTTTCTGCTAATTTCAAGCGCATTTTTTAACAGGGAAAGCGTATGCTCCAACGTCCTGTCTTTAGCAGAGACTGCTAATACCACCTCACAATTTAGCTGATAAGCCAACATTAAATTAAATTGATATTCAAAAACATCATTGTCACTTTCAAAATCAGTCCCTTCAAAGTAAGCCAGTGTCTTGGTATCTGCAGTCTGTGTTGATTCAAGTACTGTTGAAACCAAATCCGCAGGATTCGTACGCATCATTGCTATGGCCTGATTGACATTCATCAGAGGGTGCAAGGACTGATTCGTTATCGTCTCGAGTAAAGGAATTTGTGATGCATCAGACTCAGAAAAAAGTTTAAAGCAGCGAAGAGAAGCCTGTTGCTCTTTTAAGAAAGCCAGGAATCCTAAGGAAACAAAAGACTTTCCTGGTCGTTTTTCGATGCCTGTTAAATAGATTTTTTTGTGCATTACTAACCCCTGTTACACGCTGTTGGGATGGCAGTGAGTGTGATTAAAGTGCTTTCTTTTTGGCCGACAGCCGTGGAACGTCAAGAAATGATTGATTAAAAAGTTCGCAGCTTAATTGCACCCGATATAAAGTTATTTTTTACTGGTAGTTCGTCATTATTTATACGTTTTAAAAGCCAAAATTTGTACATTTTCTCTTTGTAGAAAAAAATGTCAATAACTTTTAAAAAAGGCAGTAAAAAATGTAAAGAAAATGCCTGGAGTGTAAAGAAAATGCAGGTTTTTGTAAGAAGATTATTTATTCGGGAAATTTTCTCTAAATTGCACGTAGACAGGTAAAAAATTGCATGTCATAGTCGAAGAATCTTGGCTAACAAAGGATGGCATCTAATGTCTACAGTTGATAGCAAAATTTTAGTTTGGAGTGATTTGCCTCAGGCTACTGTTGCACTCTTCTTCATTCAGATTTTTTCAACTTTAAGCTTTAGTGTGCTGTATTCAACGTTAGTCTTATATATGACAAAAAAATTAGGAATATCGGCACTCTCAGCGAATAGCATTACTGGAATTTTTGTCGCCGCTAATTTTGCTTTACACCTTCTGGGCGGTTATTGCGGTGGAAGATTTCTATCAAATCGGGCTCTTTTTTGTCTTGGAATGATAGCGCAGATTATTGGTTGTATTCTGCTGGCATTGGAGAGCAACGTTTATCTTTATTGTGCCCTGGGTTTCTTTTTAACGGGCAGTGGCCTTAATGTTACGTGCATTAATTGCATGTTAACACAACGTTTTGATCCAAAAGATTATCGTCGGGAGATGGCATTTCTGTGGAATTATGCTGGAATGAATATTGGATTTTTAGTGGGTTTTACTTTAAGTGGGTATTTTCAGCTATCACAAAATTATCAAAGACTATTTTTATTTAGCAGTTTGGGAAATCTGATTGCTATCTTTATATGCTTATATTTTTGGAATATTCTGGATGATAAAAAAACTGCCTACAGTCAGCTTTCAGGGAGAAATAAAAAGCGCGCCATATTTGGCGGTATAGCCATAGTAATTTCTCTGCCTTTTTTATTAAGTCAATTTATTCATTTTGCTGATTGGGCCAATAAACTAATTTTGTTGACTGGCGCTTTGATGTTAGTGATAACTATAGGGTTTGCTAATCGTCAACCCTCTCGTGATGCCCGAGAAAAATTACTTGCCTTTGCTGTCTTAATGATTGTTAGCACTGTATTTTGGGTGCTTTATCAGACAGGGCCAATGGGCTTGACGCATTTCATCGAAAACAATGTTGAACGTCATTGGGGCAACTTTATTATTGCGCCACAATGGTTTCAAAATATTAATACAATTAGCATCATTATTGGTGGGCCTTTATTAAGCTATATTCTCAATCGCATGCGCTCGTATGGTGTTCAGGTGAATATACCTACCCAATTTGCCTTTGCGTTATTATTAATTGGCTTAGCTTTTGTGCTCCTGCCTGTGGGAATTGCCAGAGCCAGTTCCTCAGGCATGGTATCTCCCGGTTGGATTGTATTAAGTTATACTTTACAGAGTGTAGGAGAGTTGCTTATTTCACCCATTGGTTATGCGATGGTTGGTGTTTTAGTGCCGAATAATTTGCAAGGTATTATGATGGGGATGTGGATGCTAATGACTGGGGTAGGTGCAACATTGTCAAGTTACAGTTCAAATTGGATGACATCAGGGCAAGAAACCAGCTTGCCTTTAGCTACCAATAGCGGCTATAGTGATGTTTTTTTTAATCTTGGAATATTTGCCCTTGCAGCATCCTTGTTGCTTTTCTTGCTAGTACCGAAATTACGACATTGGATTACTGATAAGAAAAACCCTTTAAACAATAAGGTGGCCTCAGCAATGGCTTAAAGAGTATGATGTGAGTAGTCCCTTCGTTCCCGTTGAGACGGCAAAGCTATCATGGCGTAATGGTTTGCCGTTTTCTATGAAATTTGATGATATTTATTTTTCAACTGAAGGCGGTGTACAAGAAACTGAACATGTTTTTATTAAGGGAAATCACTTAATAGAGCGTTGGCAGATCTTGACTAATGAACAATTTGTAATTGGTGAAACCGGATTTGGTAGTGGCTTAAACTTTCTTTTAACCTGGTCCTTATGGATGCGACATGCGCCAGCTTCTGCACGTTTATATTTTATCAGCTGTGAAAAATTTCCGTTAACGAAAGGGGATTTGGCAAGATGTCTGGATTTATGGCCTGAATTAAAAGAACAAGCCCAAGCGTTGCTTGCCGATTACCCTGTTCTTACTCCCGGATTTCATCATTTAAATTTTGAGGACGGTCGCATCAATCTAATGCTAATGTTTGGAGATGCAACCTCCTGCTTTAATGAGCTGCTTATTTGTGGTGTTCAGAGTCTAGAGAGTCAATTAAGAACGCAATACATAGATGCCTGGTTTTTAGACGGATTTGCTCCCGCAAAGAATGCTTCCATGTGGACGAAAGAGTTATTTCATTCTATTGGTTTATTATCGAGAACAGGAACAACGTTGGCCACGTTTTCTGCTGCCGGTTTGGTAAAAGAAAACCTGCAGCAGGCGGGTTTTGAGGTCAAAAAAGTGAAAGGGTTTGGGCGAAAGCGAGATATGATCAGTGCAAATTATATCCCTGCGTCTGAGCCTGTTAAGAGCCCATTTCGGACAACTCCCTGGCATGCCAATATTCCTCCCAAAGTAATCAGGAAAAGGGCTATAGTACTTGGGGCAGGACTTGCCGGTTGTTATATGGCCCATGCATTAAGTAAGCGGCATTGGGATGTCGTATTGATTGATGGGCAAAGTGATGTCGGCAGTGGCGCCTCTGGCAATAAAAGTGCTGTTATCTATCCGAAATTGTCCTCTTATCAATCTCCTCTCACCCTTTTTATGTTAACTGCCTTTTTATTTGCCACGCGAGAATACAAAAAATTATTTCGAGAACATCCCATAGGCGAATTGTGTGGAATACTTCAACTGGCTTTTAATAAAAAAGAGCATTTAGCCCAGGCGAGCTTGGCCCCATGGCTCTCGGTTTATCCAGAATTAGGCTTATTGGTTGATGCGAGTCAAGCTTCCAATTTGACAGGAATTCGTTTGGATACAGGTGGGCTGTTTATTCCATCATCCGGGTGGCTAAATTCCAGAGCTTTATGTCAGTTGTTAATAGAACAACCAGGAATTCAGTTTATTCCCAATACTGTAGTGAGCGAATTAAATCTGGAGAAGAACAGGTGGCATGCTGATAATTATTCTGCTGAAATTTTGGTGATTGCCAGCGGTCATCAAGCGGCACAGTTTCGCGAAACCAGTTTTTTACCTCTTAAGCCTATTCGCGGACAAATGAGCGAAATTGAAAGTAATCGAGACACTGAGAGTTTAAAAATCCCCCTATGTGGTGACGGACATATCTTGCCGGCAAAGAACAATCATCATGCAGTTGGAGCAACTTATCATCTGGGGGTAAGCTATCATCATTGTGACACGGCTGACGACTTGGTTAATTTATTGCGCTTGCAAAAGATTGCTCCTCAGCTAAATTGGTCTAATCAGGTAAAAAACAGCTGGTGTGGAGTCAGGGGAGCGACGACTGATTATTTACCTGCGGTAGGCCCTGTGCCAAACGAGTTGGAGTTTAATCTACAATTCGCCACTTTAAAAACCAATGCAAAACGTTGGTTACCCACGGCGGGTTCCTATTATCCTGGGTTATACCTTTGTGCCGGCTTTGGCTCCAGGGGATTAACCACAATTCCTCTTGCTGCTGAATGGTTGGCTGCTTCAATTAACCAGGATGCTTTCTTCCTACCAAGAACTCTAGTTCAAGCCTTATCCCCTGCGCGATTCCTTCGCAAGTCTATTATTAGAAAGACGTGAGTTTAATGGGTCTTAAAAATTTGTGCATGAAGTATGCTTAAATTAAAAATTAAAAATTATCACTTATACTTTTTAAAAAGGATTAACCGGTTTAAGGAGAATATATGAGTGCAATAGAAAAAAAAATTCATCGTCCTCGCAGTGCCCCTCTTTGGCATAAGACTGGCAGTATTGGAAGGGCTGTTGCCAGGCAGGAAAAATCTAATCTTAAGACAATAATTAATCATTGTTCAATTATTATGAAATCTATTAACGGATTAGAGCCTATGAAACAAGAGTGTTTAACCCGAGAAGTTTTAATTGCCTTAAGAGAAATTCAATTCTTACAGGATAGCGCCACTAGTCATAAAATTTCCCAGAAAAATTTCGATACTAAATTTGAAGACGCTCTGACGTCATTAGCGAAAGTAATGGCTGCTCATGAGAAGACAAATTATATTAAATCCACTTCTGTGAATTAAAGGGTGCCCCTATAAGGAATCATTTGCTGATTATAGGGGTTCGTTTTCCAAGAAATAAACTTGTAGTCAATCAGATCTAGCTATATGCTTGAACACCAATAGCAAGAAATAAACTTGTAGTCAATCAGATCTAGCTATATGCTTGAACACCAATAGATTATTAATACATCTTATAAGCATATACCCAGAGGTCGTCATGATAGTAGAACTATTGTCACGTGCACAATTTGGCTTTAGCATTGGTTTCCATATTTTATTTCCCACTCTAAATCTGGGATTGGCATTTTTTTTGGTATTGATGGAAATAGTATGGCTAAAAACCCGGGATGAAACCTACTTAACCATCTGTAAATTCTGGACTAAAATTTTTGCCCTTACCTTTGGAATGGGCGTGGTGTCAGGAATTGTGCTGGCCTACCAAATAGGGACAAATTTTGGGCCCTTCATTGCTCAATTTGGGAATGTACTCGGTGCTTTGTTTGCTTATGAAACATTAACAGCCTTTTTTCTGGAGGCAGGTTTTCTCGGAATTATGCTTTTTGGTTGGAGACGTGTCCCACCCTTACTACATTTTATGGCGACATTGCTCGTTGCAATAGGGACAACTATTTCTGCCTTTTGGATTTTATCCGCTAACTCCTGGATGCAGACGCCAAGTGGCTATCAACTTGCTAATGCAAAATATATTGTTGATAGTTGGTCAGATGTTGTTTTTAATCCCTCCTTTATTCCTCGATTTATTCATATGCTTTTAGCATCTTATGTCACTACCTGTTTTGTTGTGATTGCGGTTTCAAGTTATTATTTACTGAACAATAAATCGCTACGTATTGCCAAAAAATGCTTGTCATTTGCTTTATGGGCTGCCTTAGTTGTTGTGCCTTTACAAATTTATATGGGAGACGTTGTTGGTTTACGTGTTCATCAACAGCAACCGTTAAAAACAGCTGCTATGGAAGGGGTGTGGGACACTCAAAGAGGAGCTCCTTTTTTGATATTTGCCTGGCCTTCCCAGGCATTACAACAAAATAATTATGTAATTGCCATACCTAAACTTGCAAGTCTTCTCAATACGCATAGCTGGGATGGGGAAATGTTGGGATTAAAATCAGTCCCTCCAGATGATCAACCACGCGTTGCTCCTGTATTTTTCTCATTTAGAATAATGGTGGGAATTGGTCTAATTATGTTATTTACAGCGCTTGCTGGTCTTTTTCTCCGAATAAAGGGAACGGTTTATTCAGCAAAATGGTTTCATCGGTGGTGTATAGTCATATCACCCCTTGGATTTTTAGCCACTATTGCAGGCTGGCTTACTGCTGAGATTGGCCGACAACCTTGGGTAGTTTATAACTTAATGAGAACACGTGATGCAGTTTCAGCCATAGGAATGGAAGAAGTGATTCTCTCTTTTATTTTGCTCATCATCGCTTACGGGGTTATTTTTGGATTTTATTTATATTATCTTTTAAAACTAATACGTACAGGACCTATTGAAAAAGAGAAGGTGGAACATCAACATAATGCTTTTCAGTATATGAGGGACTTACCCAGGGAGAAGGAATAATGTTGCCTTTTGTCTTTGCAGTGCTTTTGGCATTTATCATAATAATGTATGTCATTCTTGATGGATTTGATTTGGGAATTGGTATTCTATTTCCCTTCACTGGTAATGAAGTTGAGCGTGATCGAATGATGAATTCCATTGCGCCGGTATGGGACGGAAATGAGACCTGGCTTGTTTTTGGTGGAGCGATGCTCTATGGTGCCTTTCCACAAGTTTATGGACTGTTGCTACCTATTTTATATATGCCCTTAATGTTAATGCTTATCTCGTTAATTTTTCGGGGGGTAAGTTTTGAGTTTCGATTTAAAGCTAATAAAACCAAGGCATTATGGAATTGGTTATTTTCTTTAAGCTCCTTTGCTGCTACCTTTTTCCAGGGTGTAGTGCTTGGATGCTTCGTGCAAGGATTTCCTATTGATGAATCCGTTATGACTATCAATGATACAGATTGGCTGACCCCATTCAGCTTACTTACCGGCGTTGCTTTGGTTAGTGGCTATGGTTTATTAGGGGCCACCTGGATGATTTTTAAGAGCGAAGGGCGTTTGCAGAGAAAAATGATTCATTATGCGAAAGGATTGCTAATTATTATTAGTTTCTTTTTATTGTTGATAAGCATATGGACACCTCTTCATAATACTGAAATTTTCCAGCGGTGGTATAGTTTTCCCAACGTCCTTTTATTAAGCCCGTTGCCTTTAATTACCCTGATTGTGATTTATTTTACCTGGAAAAATTTATCGGCTATTCGTAGAAAAAATTTGTCTGTACTGCATGAAGTAAAGCCTTTTGCAGGTAGTATTATAATTTTTCTTTGTTCTTATGTGGGTATTGCAATCAGTGTATACCCCTATCTTATTCCTCACCAGATAACCATCTGGGAGGCGGCAGCACCCAATTCAACCTTAGTGTTTATTTTAATTGGTGTTGTTATTCTTTTACCCGTCTTACTAACCTATACCGGCTACGCTTATTACATTTTTCGAGGTAAATCAGACGAATATTATCATCATTAGCTCTTGCTTATCCTTCCCGAGATCGTTACTCTTCGCGAACCATTAGTTACTTTCATAAGGAAACCGTGGACAGTATCGAAATTTTTCAAATAGATGCCTTTACTGATAAAATTTTTCACGGTAACCCGGCAGCTGTTTGCTTATTAAATGAGTGGCTAAACGATGAGCTTATGCAGGCCATTGCTGTTGAGAATAATCTCTCTGAAACCGCGTTTGTTATTGAAGACAATCAAGGGTTTCACATTCGTTGGTTTACTCCACGTGGCGAAATCAGTTTATGCGGACACGCCACTTTAGCAGCAGGCTTTGTTTTACATGAACTTAAAAAATGTTTAGGTGACACTGTTAATTTTTCGAGTATGAGTGGCCCCCTGGCGGTAAAGCAAAGAGGCGATCGTTATACGCTTGATTTTCCTCGGCTACACTATCGTTTAATGGAATTCCCAGAGGTGATTACCGCGTTGGTTGATCAGCCTTGCATTGAAGTTTACGAAAGCGAACTGGACTATATGGCCCTGATGCCTGGTGAAGGAATTGTATTGCAGGCACAAGTCGATGCTAAAGCCTTGGCAAAGCTTCCTAAAAGAGGACTTATTTTAACCTCTGCTAGCAATGAGGCAGATTTTTATTCCCGATGTTTTTATCCAAAACACAATATCCCTGAAGATCCCGTGACAGGATCGGCACATTGTGTTTTAGCTCCTTTCTGGGCTAATCAACTTAATAAAACAACGTTAAAAGCCATACAAGGCTCCTTTAGAAAAGGAGAAATTCTATGTGAGGTGTCAGAAGAGCGTGTCTATCTTTCAGGATATTGTAAATGGTATTCAAAAGGATGCCTGGTCATTTAATTTCATTGGGTAGCGTAATTTGGGCATATAAAGAAATGACATGACTTGCTTGTCTAGGTGTTGAAAATACATACTGATAAAGATAGCCTGCACCAATCACAAGCGATTTTGAGGCTTGTTGATCAAGGCTAATCAAGATTCGGTTTTGATCAATGGTTTTTGTGTTAATCCAATCGGCTCGAGTTACATTGATAAAGAACTCATCAAACCACACAAGACTCAGGTTGTCTGTCAGTGCTTTTTTTAGTGTTAACCTCTCACGAAGACGATAACTCCATTGATTGGAATCTTGAAGTGTTCTCTGTTCAAGGCGTGAGCGTAATGTAAGCCACGGCGCTTGCTCGTGTTTAAATAAGACTTGTTCCCACACTCGAGATTCCTGAAGACTTGGTCCTTGATTGGTTTTTGTAGTAACCGTTGTCCCACCTAAAGACAGTGTCCACTGGGGTGAAAGTTGATAGCCACCCCCAAAATTGGTAAGAAATTGGTCAAATAAATAAGGCCTGTCTCGGACACGTAATTGCGGCTCAATCTGAAACACATACTTTCCAATTTGAGTATTAAATCCAATAGTGGACCATAATTTTTCATTAACGAAAACCGCCCATATAGCTTCCGGGAACAGGCATTCAAAAAAAAATATAATAATAAAAAAGAAAAGCCTCATCTGCTCATAACCATTCGGGAAAGATATAATTTACTCGTAAATTACTAAATTTAGAACTATTTCAGAAAAATCATAATTATCTGCTGGGCAGAGCAAAATCATTTTTATATCTAAAAACAACAAGGCATCATTTTGAGCAGAAGGGAGGATTTATATGGAGTGGGGCTTTACTTGCAGAGGATCCTTTATGCAGCTTTGCCGCATTCTGGATGACAAGATGTGAAAAAATGCAAAGACGTCTAACAGACGTCATTGTGTTCAAAAATTAGATTTGTTTGCCCTGTGTTTTTATTGCACTAGCTTGCCATTGGTGTAGGAGCATGATAAAAAAGCGGTTCACAATGTCAAGGAGTGAGTATTGATGTCTAGTTCCATGGGAAAGCGCTTTCGCGCATTGGTTCAAAATCATTCACCTTTACAAGTGGTAGGTACTATTAATGCCTATACAGCCATGCTCGCAGAGTCTGCGGGATGTGAAGCCATTTATTTATCAGGTGCAGGCGTTGCCAATGCTTCCTATGGTCTTCCTGATTTGGGAATGACCGGCCTGGCAGAAGTTTTGGAGGATGCTCGACGTATTACTCAAGCCTCCTCATTGCCACTTTTAGTCGACATCGATACAGGTTGGGGGCACGCATTTAACATTGCCAGAACGGTTAAACTTATGGAAAGAACTGGTGTCGCAGCAATTCATATTGAAGATCAAGTGCTGGCCAAACGGTGTGGACATCGTCCTAATAAAGCCATTGTCTCTATGCAAGAGATGGGCGATAGAATAAAAACAGCAGTAGATGCACGCATCGATGAAAACTTTGTAATCATGGCACGTACCGATGCTTATGCCGTTGAAGGAATGAGTGCGGCTATTGAAAGAGCTCATTTATGCGTGGAATTGGGTGCTGATATGCTCTTTCCTGAAGCAATAACTACTATTGCTGAATACAAAGCGTTTTGCAGCCACTTTAACGTTCCTGTACTGGCCAATATTACCGAATTTGGCAAAACGCCTCTGTTTACTAGAGAAGAGCTAAAAGAAGCAGGGGTTCAACTAATTTTATATCCCCTTAGTGCATTTAGAGCCATGTCTAAAGCCGCTCTAACCGTGTATGAAACCATAAAGCAGCAAGGAACACAGCGGGATTTGCTTGATAAGATGCAAACACGTAATGACTTATATCAAGTTCTCGGCTACCACGAATATGAAAAAAAACTGGACCAATTAATGGAGGTTGAGGATGGTCAATAAATCAGGAGCAGGATTGGCTGGGGTTGTTGCCGGACAATCAGCAATAGCAACGGTTGGTCAAGAAGGCAAAGGCTTAAATTATCGTGGCTATTCTATTGATGATTTGGCAGCGCATGCAACGTTTGAGGAAGTGGCTTATTTGCTCCATTATGGTCAGTTACCCACACGCTCCGAACTTGCCAGCTATACAAAAAAATTAATCGATTTACGTCACATTCCTGATGCCTTAAAAACGGTATTAAAATTAATTCCAAAAAATACGCATCCTATGGATGTATTAAGAACAGGCTGTTCTCTGTTAGGCACTTTGGAGCCTGAAAATGATTTTTCGCAGCAATATAATATTGCCGATCGATTATTAGCGTTATTTCCGGGAATGATGTGCTATTGGTATGCTTATCATTTTTTAAACAAGGAAATTTCGGGTGAGAGTGAAGAGCAAACCATTGGGGGGCATTTCCTGGCTCTTTTGCACGGCCGCAAACCGAGTAAACTCGAAGCTGATATGATGAATGTTTCATTAATTCTTTATGCAGAGCACGAGTTCAATGCCTCTACATTTGCAGCTCGAGTAACAGCGGCTACTTTGTCTGATTTTTATTCAGCCATTACTACGGCAATTGGTACTTTACGCGGGCCTCTACATGGAGGTGCCAATGAAGCAGCAATGGAATTAATCGCGAGATTTAAAAGTCCGGATGAAGCTGAGAGCGAGTTAATGACTATGCTTGAGCGAAAAGAAAAAATTATGGGGTTTGGGCATCGTGTTTACAGGGATTGCGATCCACGTTCTGATATCATTAAGGCCTGGTCGCACAAATTGGCTGAGGCAAAAAATGAGATGCTTTTATATAATGTCTCAGAACGAATAGAGGCTGTAATGCGTCGTGAAAAGAAATTGTTTCCTAATCTCGATTTCTATAGTGCCTCTGCTTATCATTTTTGCGATATTCCAACATCGCTCTTTACCCCAATTTTTGTAATGTCACGTACTACTGGATGGTCAGCACATATTTTTGAACAACGTGCTGATAACAGACTTATTAGACCCACTTCAGAATATACGGGACCTGAGTCAAGAAAATTTATTGCCATTGATGCGCGAGGTTAATATGCAGTCTTACGTAGAAGATAATGTTAAGCCTGATTATGATTCAGTATTAGTTGACATCGTTGATTATGTATTGAATACGTCAATTGAAAGTGTTGAAGCTTATGAAACAGCACGCTTGTGTTTAATGGATACGCTAGGCTGTGGCATGCTCGCTTTAAATTTTCCAGAGTGTACAAAGTTGTTAGGGCCTGTGGTGCCTGGAGCAGTATTGCCGGGTGGTGCACGTGTTCCTGGTACCACTTATGAATTAGATCCCGTGCAGGCGGCCTTTAACATTGGTGCTATGATAAGGTGGCTTGACTTCAATGACACCTGGCTTGCAGCTGAGTGGGGACATCCCTCCGATAATCTGGGTGCAATTTTAGCAGTAGCAGATTATATTAGTCGCCAAAAACTGAGAGAGGGTAAAGCAGGATTTACCATGCATGATGTGCTGACTGCAATGATTAAGGCACATGAAATTCAAGGCTGCCTGGCTCTTGAAAATAGTTTTAATCGCGTTGGTTTGGATCATGTGATTTTAGTAAAGATTGCCAGTGCTGCAGTCGCTGCTCAGTTATTGGGAGCAGATAGAGACATGATGCTGCGCACTTTATCTCAAGTCTTTGTAGATGGCCAAAGTCTCAGAACCTACCGACATGCGCCAAATGCGGGTTCTCGTAAATCCTGGGCTGCAGGGGATGCCACCGCACGAGCTGTACGTCTGGCATTCATTGCTGCAACGGGTGAAATGGGGTACCCAAGTGCATTAACAGCGCCCAAATGGGGTTTTTATGATGTCCTTTTTGGGGAAAAATCATTTAAATTTCAGCGTCCCTATGGCAGTTATGTGATGGAAAATGTTTTATTCAAATTATCCTATCCTGCTGAGTTCCATGCCCAAACTGCTGTAGAATGTGCGGTGGCATTGCATTCCTTGGTAAAGGAGCGTTTTAATGACATCGCAACTATTGAATTAGTCACGCATGAATCAGCAATTCGCATCATCAGTAAGCAAGGGAAATTACATAATCCTGCTGATAGAGATCATTGTTTGCAATATATGGTAGCAGTTGCTCTGTTGCATGGAGATTTACGCGCTGAACACTATGAGGATATGGCAGCAGCTGATCCTCGTATTGATCAATTACGTGCAAAAATGGTGGTGACTGAGAATAAACAATTTTCCAAAGATTATCATGATCCAGAAAAGCGCTCTATCGCTAATAGTATTAAGTTAATGTTTAACGATGGGACAGAATCAAGAGTAGTGACTGTCGAATATCCTATTGGCCATAAGCGGCGCCGTGAGGAAGGTATTCCTGTCCTTCTTGCAAAATTTAAACATAATTTAGCAACGCGTTTTACACCTGCAAAAGTGGAAGCTATTGCTCAAGCGATGAATGACACGAATACCTTAGCTACAATGCCTGTGGTGGATTTTATGGCGATGTGGCAGGAATGATAGCTCATGCAGAGCAGGTTTTAACCTGCATCTGCTTAAAATTTGCGCTTTATCCCTGCTGCAGCTAAAACTTTAGTCGCAATTTCTTCGATAGAATAGCGGGTCGAATTCAAATAGGGAATTTTTTCCCGTTTGTACATTGCCTCCACTTCACTGACTTCAAGGCGACATTGCTCAGCTGAAGCATATTTGCTATTCGGCCGCCGCTCTGTGCGAATATGTTGCAATCGCTCCGCGTCTATGGTTAATCCAAAAAGTTTGTGTTTATAAGGTCTTAGTGTATCGGGCAAGTTTAAAAAGGTTAAATCTTCCTCAGTGAAAGGGTAATTCGCTGCCAGCACCCCAAAGTGTAAGGCCATATAAATACAGCTTGGTGTTTTACCACAGCGAGAAACACCGATTAAAACGATGTCTGCTTTGTCATAATCACGAATTTTTATCCCATCATCATGCGCTAGTGCATAATCCACAGCTTCAATGCGTTGCCTGTAGGATTGAGAATTAGCTACACCATGTGTACGACCTACCGTATAGGATGATTTAGCGTGTAGTGCCTGTTCAAGAGGACCCAGGAAAGTATTAAATAAGTCAAACATACTTGCCTTTGCTTGTTGAATTGTCTTAACAATCTCTGGGTTGACCAAGGTCATAAAAACAAGGGGTTTAACTCCTGTTTCTTCATAACAACTGTTGATTCGTTGAACTGCTGCTTCTGCCTTCAGGACGGAGTCAATATAAGGAAGGGTAAGTTTTTCAAATTCTATATTTTCAAATTGGGTAATTAAACTATTACCTAAATTTTCAGCAGTAATACCGGTACCATCGGATATCATAAATACATGCTGCTTCATAAGCCTCTCTGGTAGAACCATTATGAAAAGATTCTAATAGATCTGTAACTTGGCTTCCAGCATTCGTTACGGACGGCGTAGGGCTTGGAAATTTTTTTTCCTTCTGTTATGTTGCTTATAGGCGCTAATAATGCGCTATGATTAACTCATGGGCTCGCCGTAGCATTGTCTTTTATATCCTTGAGATGCACTGTGCATAACAGGAATGAGGTCGTTAGAGCTATCTATAATAAAGATTACTTAATTTGGATACACGAATTATTCTATAAGGAAACTGCTTAAAGAAAGCATGAGTAAAAATGCCTGTTCATTTTTAGCTAAAATTCAGGATAAAAACAATGGAGCATAGTCGTCTTCAGCAAAATAGTGTTCTTTTCATCGTTGGAATTATTTCCTTAGTGTTGAGTCTCGTTTTATTTGTTTTTAGTCTTTATATCATTCCTTTTCTGTTTTGGGATTGGGTTTATGACGTGCCTGAATTTATTTCAATTTGGAGAGAATGGTTAAAATCTGAATATAATTTTACCCATATGGGTGCTACCTGGTCTATTTTCTTGATGCTTATCGCTCCTTCACTGTTATTTGGCTATATTTCTTATTTAGCATCCAATTATATTGATAATCGTATTTATCATCTGGTTCCAGATAAAGTTGAAAATGAAATGCAAGAGGAGATTAGAAGAGATTTGCGAGATACGCTTCTGGCAATTGTTAAAGTACTGGGTGCGATTGCTTTAGTGTTAATCATTGTTTCCATAATCCAATGGTTTCTTGCTGTTCCTGCGCCTGTTGAATAAGGAGAAAACATGTTATTCAAACGCTACAAGATTAGAAGATTAACAAAAAAGTTAAAAGCAATGCAGCAAAATCGTATTCATAATCAACCACCGGATGAAATACTGGCTAAAGAAATTGGCTACTACCATGAGCTGGCCACCATTTATAAAAGTTTGATAGGCCATAAAAAATATCCTTATGCGGCTGATATGGTAATTGCTTGTCTGCGTGCAGCAGGAAATCTCGATGATGCAAACGCTCAGTATGAAGTTGCCAAAACTCTACTCGATGAAGCTAAATTTAGAGAGCGTTTGCAATTGGAAGGGCTTTTTGCAAACCCAAGTAATGAACGCCAAATGAAACAACTGTATGAAGAAGCTTTGGTTTATTTACAATCTGCTGAAAAACTTGGCCATGTGCTAGCAAAACGTCTTCATGGTCTCTGTTATATCAATGGTTGGGGGGTTAGTTCTGATAAAGAGAAAGGCTTTGAATTAGTGGTGGCTAGCATTGAGCAAGAAAATAGTTGGGATCGCGTTCCGCAAATATTCGCATCCATAGGCCTTAATAAGCCTGAGTTTTTTGCTGCCATTATGAAACATCGAAAAACCTCTTAAGCATCATTCTTTACCTAAATCTTACAGGTATTTGGGCGAGATTTAGAGCTGCTACGCCCAAAGAACTGGCTTCGCATTGCTGGCTTAGTCCTAAAGCGCCTCCTATTGCAGTAAAAGCACCTTCTATTCATTAATTGAGCCGAATAAAGTTAATAATCGGCTTGAAGAATGAGCCGAAAATTGCTAATATTAAAATCATCTGATGAGCCGAATACATCAACTAATTGGCTCAAGAGGAAATTTAATGACACATACTTCAGTAAAATGGATCTGGCAACAGACAGATTGGCCTCACTTTTATTGGCAAGAAACAGTTATTCAACCTCTATTACGGGAAGTGCGATTAACACAAGGGGTTTTGCTAGGCAAAACCGGAGCGATAGTAGAAAATGTGACACTTGAATCGGCACTGGATACCTTGCTGCAAAATATTATTGCATCATCCGCTATTGAAGGAGAGCAGTTAAATGTCCAATCTGTGCGTTCTTCACTGGCAAAACGAATCGGTCTACATTTAGAAAAATCTTACCCAACGAACAAGCGTTCTGAAGGCTTAGCGCAAATGATGCTGGATGCTATTTGTAATTTGGATACGCCTTTGTCGCTGGCTCGCTTGTTGCAATGGCATCAGTGGTTGTTTCCTGATGATACAATTTCTCTATTGTATCCTGTTAAAGCAGGACAATTGCGTGGTGAAGAACCTATGCAGGTTGTCTCCGGTCGTATTGATAGACCAACTGTACATTATGAAGCCCCGCCGAGAGAGCGATTAGAGCACGAATTAACTGCATTTATAACCTGGTTTAATCAAAGCTTAAACGATCCTGTAGTAGATCCTTTACTACGAGCGGCTATTTGCCATTTCTGGTTTGTAACGCTTCATCCATTTGAGGATGGAAATGGACGGATCACTCGCGCTTTAACGGATTTAGCTTTAGCTCAGAGTGATAAGCAGAGTATCCGTTTATACGCCATGTCCGCTACCATTCTTGCAAATCGAAATGATTATTACCACATATTGGAAAAAAGTCAGCGTAATACCATGGATATAACGCCATGGCTATGTTGGTTTCTGAGAATATTGGAAGATAGTATACAAACTGCAATCAATAAAATTGATCAAACACTTGTAAAAAGTCGTTTTTGGCAGACCTTTCAGACAGTGGATCTGTCAAAAGAGCAAATCAAAGTTCTCAATCGAATGTTTGATGAGGCTGATCCAAATTTTGAACTGGGCATCAGTGCCGCTCAATATAAAAAAATTGCCAAAGTAAGTAAGGCAACAGCTACCAGACATCTAGCTGATTTGCTTGAAAAAGGGTGTGTTGAAAAATTACCTGGCGGCGGAAGAAGTACACGATATCAAATTAAATTGAAACTTAGCTAAAAATTACCATGACTTACGAAAACTCATTACAACTGAAGAACTTCGATGCAAAATTATCGAAGGGACAACCCAGTACTGAAGATATTAAATAATTTCAAAAAAATACTTCACAGTAGAGATAGGCTCATAAAGGCGTATCGCGCTATTTAGTCATAGTTGATTTCTGGATACGCCCACTCCACCTGAAATGAAGTTTCTGGCAGTGAGCCAATGGATCTTCGCCCATTTTGCAATAACCTCTCCCAGAATGCCTTTTTAGTCATTGAGCAAGATAGTGCGGAACATAAGTGGTTAAAGGTTCAGTTGATTGAACGGATTTAAATAAAGTGTGTTGCCTACAGAATTGATAATATCCTGTAGAGTCTCGAAGATTTTTTTTCAACTCTTTTAAGTTGTCTAACTGTATTTTTACTCCTGATGTAATCAATTCCTGAAATTCTTGATCAGTTTGATTAGAATATAATTCGCCTATTTCACCCCAAAGTCTTTCTATGACTAAAGGTTTTAAGTGCTCCCAAATTGTACTCAAATCAGATTTTAGTGCAGAAAATAATTGCCTGGACTTCTGAAATTCATCAGCCGTTTTGGGTTGAAGAAATTGTGCTAAATACTCATGAGCAACTTGTTTAACAATTTGATTTCTCCTCTCGTCAATTGATAATTTTAATGCTTCTTCTAGAGGGACAAAGACTTCTTGATTCTCCTGATAAATAAAAATCTCACCTGATTCAAATTTATAAAACCACCCATGAATCGTTAATTCATTAGAGGCTAGTTTTTGAGCAATAATGGGATAGGTTTTTAAATGCTCTATTTGGACAAGAACATTTTGCTTAATAACGCTCTCTAACTCTATAATCTCCTTTTTATCTTGCAATTTTTTCACTACTGAAGAAGCATGTGTTAGCCAGGACGCCACTGAGGGTAGCTGTTCTGCCAAGTTCGGCGTAAGCAAGCCCTTCATTGCACCACAGTCTGAGTGTCCACAGAGGATTATATTTCTTACCTTAAGAACCTTCAAAGCATATTCAATGGCTGCAATTTCGCTTGCGCTATTGTTTGTTTCATTAGGAGGAACAATGTTGCCTACATTACGCACAACAAATAAGTCACCAGGAGTTGATTGAGTTAATAGATTGGGAACAATACGAGAGTCAGCGCACGTAATAAACAAGGCATCAGGGTATTGTCCATTACTTAACATTTGGAAGAGAGAGTCCATTTCCTTGAATACTTCTTGACGAAATTTGCGAACACCTAACAGGAGTTTTATGAGCATTTTTTTTCCTATAAATTAATGTTGTCAGAAAATATCTCATTATTGCAACTTCATCAAGTATTATTGCATTTTCGTTAAGATCTCTCGATGTATTTTCATCAGCTATACACAGTGAGCTAAGTGAGCTACAAAAAAAATCCTAAATACCAATTTAAAATTGCTTTTCCCCAGAACAAGGATAAGAGGCCAGACAAACAAAGAAAGGGCCCGAAAGGAATTGGGGTTTCTTTTCCCTTTTTCATCATTGAAAGGTAAATTAATCCTATTACCGCACCTGAAAGTGAGGCTATTAATAAAATAAGCGGCAGAGATGTCCAGCCAAACCAGGCACCAAATGCTGCAAATAATTTGAAGTCTCCATTTCCCATGCCAATTTTACCTCTGACTAAATAAAATAATTTTATAACCAGCCAAAGGCTAAGATAAGCCGCGACGCTACTTAAAACTGCATCTGTTAGTGAAGTAAATAATGATTGAGTATTAGCTATCAAGCCAAGCCATAGCAGGCTTAACGTTAATACGTCAGGTAAAATTTGATGTTCCAGATCAATAAAAAAAAGACAGATTAAAAACCAAATAAACAACAGGACAAACAAGAGCGTTAAATTAAAGCCAAATACCCACGCAGAAAGCAGCGAAAGAAGACAGGTTGTCAACTCTACAAGGGGATAACGTAGAGAAATAGAATGACCACATTGTTTGCAACGTCCTCGTTGCAAGCAATAACTAAGAATGGGAATATTATTGAGTGCTGAAAGGGTGTTTTTACAATATGGGCAGAAGGAACGAGGTAAATATAAATTAATTTTTCGATTGACGCTTCCTGGTAAATTTAGGAAAACACGACATTCCTCTTCAAATTCAGTGCGAAGCATGATGGGCAAACGATAAATAATTACATTTAGAAGGCTTCCTACCGCTAATGAAAAGAGTGTTAAAAAAATATAAGTCATTGGGGAGGAAATTATTTCAAGATTGAGCATTTTTATTACATAATTGAGCCAAGTTTAAAAATCGGAACATACACTGCCAGTAAGAGGGTTCCAATCACGATACCTAATATTGCCATGATAAAGGGCTCTAATAAAATATTAAGTGATTCAACAGCATTATTTATTTCACCTTCATAATAATCAGCAATTTTATTCAGCATGGCTTCAAGCGTTCCTGACTCTTCGCCTATTGCAATCATCTGAATAACCAGGGCAGGAAAAATACCAGCGTTTTCCAGAGCCAAGCGTAAAGATTGCCCATAAGATACTGCATCTTGAATACGGTAGCTCGCTAATTGATAGACGCTATTACCTGTTACATTGCCAGCAGCATGCAATGCTTGCATTAGGGGTAATCCTGCAGAAAGAGTCACGGCTAATGTGCGTGAAAAACGGACAATTATGGATTGTACTAAAAACCTCCCCAACACAGGTAACTTCAGTAAAGCCTTATCCCAGTAATGGGAAAAATGGGGAAAATTTTTTCTGGAATAAAAAACTCCTCCTATGAGCGTCATCGATGTTCCTAGAATGAAAAACCCATGGTTCTGCAAGAGATGAGAAAGATAAATAACCCCTTGCGTTAAAAAAGGTAGCTCAGCTCCAAAGGTATTAAACAATACAGCAAATTGCGGAATTACAAATAATAAAAGTCCCACAGTAATTAGTAGCGCCATCAACAAGACTGTAAGTGGATAAGCCATGATTCTTGTAATTTTTTTGCGAACTGTGTCAAGCTTTTCCTGATAAGTAGCTACTTTATTAAGCATTATAGCCAGAGCACCAGATTTTTCTCCGGCCTCAATTAAACTACAAAATAATGAACTAAAGTAAGCAGGGTGCTTTTGAAGCGCCTCTGCAAAGGTATAGCTGGCCTCGATGTCGTATTTTATTGTTGCGACCAGTTTTTTTAAATAATTGTTTACAGCTCCTTTTTCTATAACATCGAAAGCTTGTATTAGAGGGAGGCCGGCCGCAATCATGGTTGCCATTTGTCGGCTAAAAATAGTAATCTCGTGTTTATTAATTTTCTTTATATTCAACATTATTGAATTACCACTCGATTCAATTCCTCAAGGGTTGTTATTCCTTCTTTAATTTTTTCAAGTCCTGATTGATAAATAGTGAGCATGCCTTCTTTTTTCGCCTGTTTAAGAATTTCATCAGTATCCTTGCCTGTAAGAATAAGTCTCTCAATGGCAGGCGAGACAGGCATCACCTCAAATATCCCAACACGTCCCTTATAGCCATCAAAGCAATATTTGCATCCTTTAGCTTTGAAAAAAGGAATTGATGATATTTTTGCGTTCAAACCAAATTGTTCTAATTGATGTGTTGTCAAATTGCTTTGAATTTGCTTGCAGTGCTGGCATAAACGTCTTACCAGGCGCTGAGCTATTAGAAGAGTAAGAGAGCTTGCAATATTAAAGGGAGAAACTCCTAAGTTAGCAAGCCGTGTTAAAGTTTCGGCAGCACTATTAGTATGTAACGTAGACAAAATTAGATGACCTGTTTGAGCTGCTTTAATCGCCATCTCAGCTGTTTCAAAATCTCGGATTTCGCCTATCATCATCACATCGGGATCTTGACGTAAAAAAGCACGCAAAGCTTTTGCAAAGGTTAAGCCTGCTTTTGTATTAATATTTACTTGATTAATTCCTGAGAGTTTAATCTCTACAGGATCTTCTGCAGTGGAAATATTTTTTTCCTGGGTATTTAATAAACTAAGGGCTGCATATAAGGAAACTGTTTTACCACTGCCAGTTGGGCCCGTTACAAGAATCATTCCTTGCGGCTTTGCAATGGCATCCAGAAAGTATTTTTCCTGTCTTTTGTTAAATCCCAAGGATTCAATGTTAATTTTTGGTGTATCTGAATTAAGAATGCGAATCACTACTTTTTCACCGTTAATAGTGGGACAACTATTTATCCGACAATCCCTTAAAGTATTTTCTGAAAATCTTACATTAAATCGACCATCCTGAGGGATACGGCGCTCAGAGATATCTAAATTAGCCATAATTTTTATACGTGCCGTAATCCTTTGAGCTAAATCAATTGGAGGTGTTGCTATCTCGGTTAAAACACCATCCATACGATAACGAATTCGATAGTAATTTTCATAGGTCTCGAAATGAATGTCAGAGGCCTTTCTTTTAATAGCGTCAAAAAGAATACTGTCGACAAAATTAACAATGGATGCGTCATCTTCAGAACAGTCCTTCACTTCAACCGATAAATTACTTGAAGCTTGCTGCATGGAATAATCTTTGTAATTAGTTGGGCCCTCGCTGAGTTTGCGTTGATAAATTTTTTCAATAAGTTGATTTAGCTTGGAAGTCTCAGCAATAGCCAAAGTTACTGTTAGCCCAGTATAGAATTGAATTTCTTTCGTTAGTGTTTGAGTAGGATAATCGGTTGCTAGAATTAAATGATTTTCTCGTAGCATAAGTGGTGCTACGTGAAGCCGACGCATTAGCCTGTCGGTGATAAGACGCCAGGGAATGAGTTCAATATCTACAGAGTCTATATTGAGATAGGGAATGTTGAAATGTTCTGCTAGCAGTAATGCTATTTGTAATTCAGAAACAATATTATTTGTAACTAAATAATTCTGAAGAGATTGATCCGCTTGATCAGCATTTTGCTGATACTGAGCTATTTCTTTTTCACTGATTAGATTATTCTTATTAATAAGTTGAGCAACAAGAGATAAATGTTGTTGTTCTTGCTGAATTCTTTCCATGAATAGACTTTGCTAATTTTTTCAGCTCAACTATAACTTAATGAATCCAAAATAAAAAGCCCAATATGCTAAACTTATAGTAAAAATAAAAGGAGGCGAAAAATGGAGCATGGTGAGAAACTGGCTAATCCGATGCGCCATTATTGCAATCCTTCTGCAGTATTGGCAGATGAAGAATTGACAAAAGAAGAACGTATTGTTGCTCTTAAAAATTGGCGCGATGACATTCACTTGAAATTAGTAGCTACCGAAGAAAACATGGGACGTAGTGCGGGTGACGTTACACTGGTTGCTGAAATTAATAATCTTTTAGATTTTTTACAACATGAGTAATATTTTTATTACCCACTAATCATTGGATACATACAGGAGGCTTCTTTTGCATGTTGATCTTCCACTATAGCTGTACTTAACGCTCTTGCTGCTAGGGGTAACTGTATGGTACAAAAAGATAATTTGCTTTTATTCCTGGGACAGAGCTTTGCCTTTTGAAAATCATGAAAATAGGTTTCAAGCCCTTCGTAATTGGTTTTTATCCGACCAAGGTCGGCATGTTGGGCAAGCATTTACAGATGAGTTGGCACCATTAGCTGAATTTCTACATGGGGAAACTTTACTACAGCTTGGCGACTGTGGGGACAATCTCTGGTTACATTCGCTTCATTATAGCCACAAATGGTTGGCAAGCCCTTATTTTAATCCCTCCAGCAGTTTAATTACCACATTTAATTCTATGCCACTTGATAGGAATAGTGTTGACTGTATTATTGCTCCGTTAACAATGGAAGCGTTTACTCATAAAAAAAATCCCATTGATGAAATGGACAGAGTTCTAAAACCCATGGGCTATATTGTTTTTTTAGGCATCAATCCTATGAGTCTATGGGGCTGGATGATGCGTTTTGGCTGGCACACCTGCTTTGGTACTTTGCCTACTCATTCCATGTCCGTATTTTTTATAAAGCGAGCTGTGCTTCATCGAAGTTATATTCAATGTCACTTATCCAGTTTTTATTTTATTCCTCCTGTTTATAAAGAACATTGGATTAAGCGATTAGAATTTTTAAATGAAGTAGGGAAAATGATGTGGCCCTGTCCAGCAGGATTTTATTGTTTGGTAGTACAAAAATATGAAGAAGGCTATACTGATTTTCTGCCAGAAACGATAGAAGAAGAGTTACTCGATCGCGAAAGAATGCCATTGCAAACCCCTTTTTAGTCTATTTTTAAGCCTCTTTATTAGGACCAAGATCATACCATTTTGGATTAATTTCACATGTTTATAATTTAAATAAAGTATGAGTTGCCCTGATATCTTTATAAGATTGTTTGAATAGTTCTAATTACATTCGTTATAATGCACCGGGATTTAATTTTAGGTTAGCCGCATGTCAAAAAAAACGTTATACCGTATAACTTTTGCCAATCAAGATGCAGTTTATGAAATTTATGCACGCAATGTATGTGAAAGTGAGATTTTTGGCTTTCTTGAAGTAGAGGATTTCGTTTTTGGTGAAAATACCTCTCTCGTTGTTGATCCTTCTGAAGAGCGATTAAAGGTAGAGTTTAATAGTGTCAAGCGAACCTATATACCCATGCATGCCATCTTTCGCATTGATGAGGTCAATAAGCAAGGTGTAGCCAAAGTTCGAGATAAAGTAGTAGAAGAGGGAAAGGTTAGTATGTTCCCAGTTCCTAATAAGCGTAAAGATTAATATTAAAAATCTTAGGATTTAAGATGTCTATTCCAAATAAAATTAAAGAAGTATATGAAAAATCAAGTTGTCTTTTTACTACAAAAGAAGTTGAAGCTGCTCTTGATCGTATGGCTATTAATATTCATGAACGATTGCATGATAAGAACCCGGTTATTTTATGTGTCATGATTGGTGGTTTAGTCCCTATGGGTAATTTGTTACCTCGTCTTGATTTTCCTCTGGAAGTAGACTATGTGCATGCTACTCGCTACCGCGGGGAAATAAAAGGTGGTGAGCTCCACTGGAAAGTAAGACCAAATCTTACTCTAGCCAATAGAACTGTTTTAGTCGTTGATGACATTCTTGATGGTGGTGTCACTTTAGCTGCCATTATAAAAGAAATTGAAGCAATGGGAGCAAGTGAGGTTTATAGTGCAGTGTTAGTCGATAAGCATCACAAGCGTGTCCCGGATGGGCTACAAAATGCTGACTTTGTTGGCTTGCAAGTTGATGATCACTATATCTTTGGTTATGGCATGGACTACAATGAATATTTGCGCAATGCTCCAGGCATCTTTGTTGTTGATCCAGAGCATGAATAAATTTTAGAAATTAAAGTGTGTCGCTGGTTTTATGCTTCTGGCATTTTGATCTTAAGGATGGCTTTCAATGAGTATAGAGGATTATATACAAAGCGAAGATGGGATTGCTATCGAAGAAGTCTTTGCTGTACTTCAGTAGAATTTACTGCTAACGCGTAGGATACACCTTTACTTGGTAGCCATTAACAAATTTTTATGTGTCGCGGGAAATTGATTTAATGCAGTGGAAATTTGCTTATACAGCTCAGGTAGCCAACGTGGTTGAGCAAAAGTGGATGTAGCGGGCTTGGCAATGCGTAAATCATTCGGTGCAATAATGACTTTCACATGGCTTAACCCAACACGACGAGCTAATAGAAACAGTTGATCGATTGCTCTGTCCCCAACTGCTAAACATCCTACGGAGAGCGATTTACCGTGCAGGAAAATATTATTACCCAAATTTTTTCGCCCATCTTTCGCCGCCTGTAGGCGATCAAAATGATTGGGGTAATCAATCATCATTGATAAATGCATGGAGCTAAAAGGATTGAAAGTAATTAAACGATAGATCCCTTCCGGAATTTGTCCATCGCTTTCTTTTAATTTTGGGCCCAATCGGCCGCTAAAAGCAGTTAAGGGATAAAACTTTATAAAACGCCAGGATTGATTGTCATTTTTTGCCCATAATTCTACCTGTCTTTCCTTTTTAAATGCCAGGAGTGCCACCTCTTTGGGAGGGTAGGCAACTTTAGCACGAGCAAAGTAGTGCATTAACTCTGGTTCAGTCTTTAAACCATATCGATAGACTGCTTTATCAATTGCCTTATCCCAATTTAGTTTGGGCGCCATACTTAAGGACACT
Source organism: Legionella clemsonensis (assembly GCF_002240035.1). Classification (NCBI taxonomy): domain Bacteria; kingdom Pseudomonadati; phylum Pseudomonadota; class Gammaproteobacteria; order Legionellales; family Legionellaceae; genus Legionella; species Legionella clemsonensis. The sequence goes on from NZ_CP016397.1 coordinate 1,496,075, forward strand.
GAAGAAAATAAAATTAATGCAGATAAAAGCAGGCTTCGCATGATAATAATTTCGTAAAATTTTTTGGTATAGTAACAAAATGCAAAAAAAAACAGAATAAACTATTAGCAATTGAAATAGCATTCATTTTAGTCTCCTTATGGAGATTTATTGTATTTTGGCTTGCAATTGCTTAGGTAATTGTTTAATAACAAAATCGGGAGCAGTGTCGAGTTTTCCAACTGAAGGCAAAAAGCCATAGTGATTGGGACACATATATTCAACGTTACCGCTGGTATTAATTTTATAAAAAACATATTTATAATCACAATAAAGAGGTTTATTAAATGTGGCTACTTGAAGAATAGGGGTGCCTTGCATTCGATTTTCGATAAAATTGGCATTAATCCACAGATTAATTAATAAAAGAGTAGACCCTGTCACTAATATGGCACCTATTAATCCGGTTGCATATTGCAGAGTACTACTTTCCCTACCTCTTAAAAAATTAAAAACAAGATAGAAAATCGACAAGAGCAGAATCAGTAAATTTAACGAATACGCCGCAGCATGCAGATAATTAAAATAACTTCCTAAAATCTCACCACCGGATGCATGATATTGAAGTATTAGTATGATAAGGCTGACCCACAAGGCCACTAAAATATAATTGTTTCGCTTAAATTTTAGCCCCAAAAGAAAAATTATTAAGCTGAAAATAGGAAGTAGCAAGTGAATTCCATCTGCGATGTTAATCATTAAATTATCCTTCTTTGAATAATGACTAAAGCTCTTTAGTTTACCTCAGACTCTATAAGATGTCTCGATTAACGCTCCAGGTTTATTGATGATTCTTCTTTAATCAAAAGCAAACTGGGCTCAACCCGAATAGGGAGTTTTAATTTAACGGGTAATGGAGTTTGGCGCTGCAAAAAATCAGGGAGTGCAGAGCTTACATAAAAGAGCGAAATAGGACGATTAACTTCATTAGTAATACTCTTATTAAAATCGTGAGGTTTTATTAATTTTTTAGGATGAACGCTCCCAAGCCATATAGGTTGGCGGAAATGTTTAAGGTGATAATTAGAGCGCCAAATACGTAATATTTGTACGGGATTTCCGTCGCTAGGCTGATAAGTCATTATTAAAACTGGTTTTCGATTTAAATAAAGTTGTGCCATTAACGGCAAATCATGCGCAGAGGGTTGACCACTTATTCTCGTCAGAAGAGAGTTAAATAAAGAGTCATCAACTTTTTGCCAACCGAAATTAGTAAGAGCACGTTCCAAACTAGATATGGAGCCTACATATTGAATATTAAAAACGCTGACGTAGTTACCAATACGATTAGTCCGATAGATAGGTAATAAAGGCTGTGTTTGTCTCCACCAGAGCTCATCGGTAAACACATATTGCGCTAAATAGGGTTGATGGTCGCGCTGTAACTGCCGATAGTTAAGCACTGCACTTATAACAGCCATAACAATGAGAATTAGCAAAATTTTTAAAGGACCGTAGGCTGTACACACAATATTCGATTTTAAACGTCGGTAAAACAACCAATGAACTAAACATAGGCTAAAACCACAAAGATAAGCGCCAAGACTATCGGTAATCCAGTTGTCACCAAGATATACTGGAGCCAAACCGGCAAGAAGCAAGCTAATAGACAGTGTGATTTTTACAAAGCGATTAACTAAAGTTCTTGCATGAGCACTGATAAAAAACATAAACGCAGAGAAAAAGGCAGTTGCATAGGTTAATTCTGCCAGAGGATAGGAGTAACCTGCCTTAACTTCCAGTAAACCTTGTGGCCTCGGACTTTCAATTAGCCAATGAAGAAAAAATAAAAGCAGGGTGCAGGTGATACTCAGGTAGAGCCAATAAGTCAAAGCACGCCAATCACGAAAATAAATAGTTATAAAAGCTATCAAAACAACAAAGGTTGATAGCACTAAAGGACTGGTAATTTGGGATACCACAATAAAAAAAGCATCAAAGGAATTAGTGCGCAAGCTTTGTAAAAAAAGATGAACAGGCTGATTAAAGTTACTAATCCAAGTTTCATGAATAACCAGGCCACTTAAAATACAAAAACACAAGCTGCTTAATGCAAACAAAACAGTTAATGCAGCTGTAGGATAATAATTGAGTTCATCAACTGGTGTCAGGAGTTTAAAAAGTTTGGCTATATGAGGATGATTTTGTGACCAGGACCAAAATCCATGTAAACCCACACGTAGCAAGCGGTTTAATCGGATAAACAACCATTTAAGCCCTACACTTAATAGCCAGATACCCGCCAATAATACCAATACTAATAAAAAAAGACGGGTAGCACTTTCCTGCGATAATTCACTGCTTGCGGCGCCAATTAAAAAACCGGGGAAAATGTATAAAACTGCCCATCCAACTGCTGAAAGTGAATTAGCAATGAAAAAGCGCCACTGACTCATTCCCATCATGCCAGCAATGACAGGTATAATTGAACGTAGTGGCCCAACAAAACGACCTATTAAAACACTTTTACCGCCATGACGAGCAAAGTACTCTTTCCCAAATGAAAGCCAGTTGGGATAACGACTAAACGGCCAAATATTAACCAGTCTCTCACTAAAGGTATAGCCTAACATATAGCTTGCACTATCGCCTGCAATTGCACCCAGGGTTGCAGCTAGCAAGGTTAAATCAATCCGCATAACACCCGAACCTGCCAGAATACCAATAGCAGTCATAGTGACAGAGCCTGGAATTATACTCCCAATGATAGCAAGTGATTCTGTAAAAGAAATGAAAAAAGTAATCAATAAAGCCCAATGAGGATGAGCATGAAGCCAAATAGTAAGTGGTTGAATATAGTCAGAAAAAAAATGCATTCTTAATGTTCGAATTGAGTTAAAAATACCTCAGTAAATTGTTTACTGACACCCGCAACATTTACAGCAGAGTTATAATTACTAATTTGTGTCATTTGTAATTTGGCAAACCCACAGGGATTAATGCCATCAAAAGGCTCTAAATCCATTGCAACATTAAGCGCAATGCCATGATAGGTACAACCATTTTTTACCCGTAATCCTATTGAGGCTATTTTCTTGTCGCCCACATAGACACCGGGCGCACCTGGCTTTGTAGTTCCATTGACATGATAACAAGCCAAAAGAGATATTAAAACTTGTTCAATTTGGTTGACCAGTGTTCTTATTCCAAGCCGCTGTCGCCGAATATCCATCAGGATATAACCCACCATCTGCCCTGGGCCATGGTAAGTAACCTGTCCTCCTCGATCACTTTGTACTACGGGTATAGAATTTGGGTTTAGAATATGTTCTGACTTACCCGCTTGCCCCTGCGTATACACCGGGGGGTGCTCAAGCAGCCACAATTCATCAATAGTATGCTCATTCCTTGTGGAAGTAAATTCCTTCATACTATTCCAGACCGTAAGATAGGGTTGCAGACCTAAATTTCTGATATTCCACATTATAATACCATTTTAATATCGGGATGTTGCGTTAACTCAAAGTAAAGGGCGTCAAGTGTATCCTGATTATAAGCATAAACAGTAACTGTAATAGCAAGATAATTACCCTGTTTACTTTCCTGGCAAACAATAGCTTCATCCAGCGTTTCAGGAAAATGCTTGCGTGTAATCTCAGTAATTTCTTTAAAAAATTCTGTTGTATTAGTACCAATAATTTTTAAAGGAAAATCACAGGGAAACTCAATAAAAGATTTTTTCTCAGTCATAGTTATTTAAGAATTAATTGTTGATACTTAGCATTGATTTGCTCCCAATATGGCCCAGCAACCCCATTACCTATAAGAACATTGTCAATACAAGTTACCGGATAAATTTCTTTGGTAGTGCTGGTAATCCATACCTCTTGAGCTTCAAAAAGAGCCTCAGCCGGAATATTTTCTTCTCGTAAAGTCCACAATAAAGATTGTATAAGTTCAATAGTAATTTGTCGTGTGATACCTGGTAAACACAGATGATTAAGAGGAGGAGTATAAATAATATCTTTATTGACTAAAAATACATTACTTGCACTTCCTTCGGTCAATAGCCCATCCCGCGATAAAATGGCAGTACTCGCACCACGAGAGACTGCATTATCGTTAAGCAAAATATTCGCCAAAAGAGAAGTTGTTTTAATGTCACAACGAAGCCACCGCGTATCTTCAGTAAGATGAACATGCAAACCTTTTCTTTTAATTTCATCAGAAGTATAAGGAGTATGTAGCGTAAACATCACTACCGTTGGTTTCAAATTGGCGGGGATATCATGTTTACGCACACCCTGGTCACCACGAGTGATTTGCACATAAATTTGTAAGTCACCACCACCATTTTGTTGAATGAGATGGTGAAAAATTGATAGCCAATCCAGTTCTGGCTTAACAATTCTTGCGTGTGTCAGGCTTGCTTCTAGTCGTTCTAAATGTCTTTCAGCAAAAAAAGGGCGACTGTTGTACACTGGAATAACTTCATACACTGCGTCTCCGAACAAAAAGCCACGATCAAACACCGAGATTTTTGCTTGCCCCGCTTTTACGTACTCACCATTAAGATAAACAATACCTGACATTTATTATCCTAACCAAGCCAACCTTGGAAGGCCAGACGAATGGAATCTTTCATGCGAGTAAATAGACCGCCCTTGGGAATCTCTTGAAGTGCGTAAAGATTCTGAGTTTCAATCACATTATTATCGAATTTTATAACCAATTCGCCCACCTTATCTCCTTTTTTGATAGGAGCCTGTAGATGCTGTGTTACCTTGGTATTAACACTTAATCTTTGGTATTGACCATTGGGAATTGTCACAAACTGATCATTTCGTAAACCTACATTAACCTTGCCCATCGCTCCTTTGTAGACAGGAATTTCAGTAATGGCTTTGCCACCTTTATAAAGCTCATGAGTCTCAAAAAAGCGGAAACCATAATTTAGCAAACGCTCACTGTCATCAGCACGGGCAGTATCAGTAGGGGAGCCCATAACAACTGCCAAAAGTCGCATATTGTCACGTTTTGCTGAAGAAACCAGACAAAAACCAGCTTCGTTAGTATGGCCTGTCTTTATTCCATCAACCTGATTATCACGCCAAAGCAAACGATTGCGATTGGGTTGACGGATTCCATTATAAGTAAACCATTTTTGCTTATACCAGTGATAATATTGGGGGAAATTGAGTACCAAAGCACGCCCAAGAATAGCCAAGTCTTTAGCAGTAGTGTATAGATTTTCATCGGGTAGTCCTGTGCTATCGGTAAAATGACTATCTTTCATTCCCAAACTTTGGGCTTGCTGATTCATAATTTGAGCAAAACCTTGTTCGCTGCCACCAAGATGTTCTGCCATCGCAACACAGGCATCATTACCAGAATCAACAATAATACCCTTTAGCAAATCTTCAATGGTTACTTGTTGACCTTCCTTGACAAACATGCGGGAGCCACCAGTTTTCCAGGCTTCGCGACTAATTCTAATGGTATCATTTAAATGAATTTGTTGATTGTGCAGTGCATTTGAAATGACGTAGAGTGTCATCATCTTTGTTAAACTGGCGGGAGGTAATTTCTGCTCACTATTTTTCTCAGCAATTATTTTTCCGCTGTTTACATCAACAAGAATATAGGCTTTTGCATTCAATGTAGGTGCTGAAGGAGTAATGAGAGGTTTATTACTAACCGCCACTGAAGGAGGGACGCTGCTAGATAAGCTAGCCGTTGGTAAAACATCTGCTGCGTAAAAAATACCTGATTTTACAAGCAGGCTGGCTACTAATAATAATCGATGTGCTGAGAATGTTGACTTCATGTTTTCTATACTCATGGTTACAAAAAAATACCTCCCATCTTACCACAGCCTCAATCTTACAACCAAATCACATAAAGGTATTTTCATCGTTTTTCTCTTTGTATATAGTTAGAGGAAAAACAATAACTTGAGTGTCAATAATGCGATTTGTCTTCTTTTTTATCTTTTTTGTTCTTGGTGGTTGTGCTCCATCTCCAACATCAATTTATTCCAATCATAAAATGCCTGTGGCAAAAGAGGTAAAAACGACCTCTATGACCAAAACACCATCAAGGTATACTCAAGAGAAAGATGGCGCCCCCAAGGGTCCATTACCATCGTCATTTAAAGAAGTCAAGCCTAAACTTGAGCCTTTCAGTCGCTATGGAAATCCTGATACTTATGCTGTAGAAGGACGTACTTATGAGGTGTTAAAAAATTCCAGTGGCTATAAAACGCGTGGAATAGCATCCTGGTATGGAACCAAATTTCATAAACAACGAACATCAAGTGGTGATGATTATGATATGTATGCCATGACGGCAGCGCATAAAACATTACCCTTACCAACTTATGTAAGAGTAAAAAACTTAAGTAATGGTCGTGTTGCTATTGTAAAAGTAAACGATCGAGGGCCTTTTCGAAATGACCGAGTGATAGATTTGTCTTATGCAGCAGCAACAAAGTTGGGGCTACTCCCTCACGGTACGGCACCTGTTGAAATTGAGGCGCTTAACACTGGAAAAAGAGTTGCTCATTATTATGTTCAGGCCGGTGCTTTCAGTTCCGAAAAGTTAGCTATCTTGCTACAAAGTAAATTAGCCAGATTAACTCCTTCACCAGTAATCATTGAAAAATATGATCAGCGCTTCATTGTTAGGGTAGGGCCTTTTGCAACAAAGCAAATGACAGATTCTTTAAAAAATAAATTGGCAGCAAATGGGGTTAACGGTTCTTTTTCCTTATTGCGTTAGTGCAGAGATATTCTTTCCTGTGTTATTCTTTACACTTATTTTATTTAACTTGATTATAAAATTGTCATTGAGAATCTAAAATTATCCTATGTGGTCACTCAGAATTTTAGTAATCAGTTTTAAGAGAAGTATTGGATGAGTAGAAGACGACAAAGATTACCAGCCGAAACAATCATTGCAGAAGTGGAAAAGTTTAGTCATGATGGTCGTGGAATTGCTCGTATAAATGGCAAAACTACTTTTATTCAAGGTGCTCTTCCTAATGAAAAGGTTTCATTTCAATATACCCGAGTTAAAAGTGATTTTGATGAAGGCAAGATTGTTGCCATTCTCTCTCCATCGACTACTCGTGTAGAACCTTCTTGTTCACATTATACTCTTTGCGGTGGTTGCTCCTTACAGCATTTAAACGAGCAAACACAGATTCATGAAAAGCAGAAGTTACTGCTGGATTTATTAAAGCGAGTTGGTCACTGTGAACCTCAAATTATCTTGGATTCACTTAGCAGTGACAGTTGGCATTATCGCAATAAAGCCAGGTTAAGCGTTCGTTATGTCGAGAAGAAACAACGTAGTCTTGTTGGTTTCAGAGAAAAAAATAATCCACGCTTCATTACTGAAATCAAGGAATGTCCGGTCTTGCATAAAAGCATCAGTGAAGAGATTTCTAACTTACGCCTGTTAATTGATTCGTTTGAGGATCCACGAATTATTGCTCAAATCGAAGTCGCAGTAGGGGATGACGATATTGCCTTAATTTTTCGTAATTTACATTCACTAACCCATGACGATCAAGAAAAGCTTCGAGCATTTGGCGCCAGAACAAATTTTCGCCTATTTTTACAACCAGGAGGAAACGAAACTGTAGAGCTCTTTTATCCTTCTGGAAGCTCTGAATTTTTAACGTACACACTCTTTAGAGAAAATATTAAATTTAAATTTTATCCCACTGATTTTACCCAGGTGAATGCAAAATTAAATCAATTAATGGTGGCTTTGGCATTGGATTTAATGAATTTGACTTCCAATGATACTGTACTGGATCTGTTTTGCGGTCTGGGCAATTTTTCCCTTCCTATGGCAAAACATTGTGCCAGGGTAGTCGGTGTTGAAGGAAGTAAAGCGATGGTTGAGCGCGCCCAAATGAATGCGCAGGCAAATGGTCTAAATAATGCGGAGTTTTTCTGTGCCAACCTTGAAAAACTGGAGGAAATTACTAAATTAACCACCCAGCATTTTACCAAACTGTTACTCGACCCGCCTCGTTCAGGTGCTATGGAAGTAGTTAAACAAATAGAAAGTCTTCACCCTGAGCGTATTGTTTATGTTTCTTGTAATCCAGCAACTTTGGCAAGGGATGCTGATATTCTGGTTAATCACAAAGGCTATTGTTTAAAGTCCGCCGGTGTTATGGATATGTTCCCTCATACAGCTCATGTTGAATCGATAGCTTTATTTGAGAAAGGATAAGAAGTTATGGTCAAAGTTAAAGAAGATACCCCTTGGTCAGTTGATGGCCACATCGATGTAGAGCAATGGCTACACCAGCTAGGGAGTAAAGGGTATTTTCAGGACCTGGATTTAATTCGTAATGCTTGCACTTTGAGTCAGCTGGCAGGACAGGATCACGCTACAGAAACAGGAGTTTCCTGTTTGCAACTAGGGTTATCCATGGCTGATGTGCTTGCTGATTTGGAAGTCGATCAAGAAACTTTGTGTGCAGCCATCATTTTTGAAAACGTGCATTATGCAGAATTATCCTTAGATGATGTAGAGGAGCAATTAGGCCCCTCTATTGCCAAACTTGTAAAGGGAATTGAAAAAATGAGCGCTATGCATAACTTACAAGCGCTTAGTAAATATCCTCAAAATAAGCATCAAATTGATAATATTCGTAAAATGCTATTGGCCATGGTTGATGATGTACGTGTTGTACTCATTAAACTGGCTGAGCGCTTGTGCATTTTACGTACCTCAGGACAGTTACCTGAGGGAATGCGTCATCAGGTTGCTAATGAAGCCATGGAAATATATGCCCCGCTTGCAAATCGTTTGGGGATAGGGGCTATCAAATGGGAAATGGAGGATTTAGCGTTTCGCTATTTGCATCCCGAAGATTACAAAGAGATAGCTAAGGGATTAAAAGCAAAACGTCTTGAGCGCGATCGCTATGTGGATTTTATTGTAGAGGAATTAAATCGACAAATTTGCGCCACTGGTGCGCAACATTTTGCGGTTTATGGCCGTTCCAAGCATATCCACAGCATCTATCGTAAAATGAAGCGCAAAAATGTTTCATTGGATGAAATCTATGATGCTACTGCTGTCAGGGTGCTTGTTGAAACCAAAGAACAATGTTATGAAGTTTTAAGTATGGTGCATGCTCTATGGAAGCAAGTTCCTGCTGAATTTGACGATTATATCGCTAATCCAAAAGCGAATGGTTATCAATCGTTACACACTGCGGTTGAAGGCCCTGAAGGGCGAGTCTTTGAGGTACAAATTCGAACTTTTCATATGCATGATCTTGCAGAAATGGGAGTTGCAGCGCATTGGAAATACAAAGAAGGCGGAGTGACCCAAAAAGAAAGCCACGAACGTAAAATTGAATGGTTACGCGACGTATTAGCCTGGCATCGAGAAATGGCAGCATCTAAAGGTGTTTCTGAAGCCATTGAAACAGAGTTTCTTGAGGATAGAGTATATGTATTTACACCGGATGGCGATGTATTGGATTTACCACAAGGCGTAACTCCCCTGGATTTTGCTTATCACGTTCATAGCCAAATAGGTCATCGATGTCGTGGTGCCAAGGTAAACGGAACCATTGTACCTCTAACGTATGAATTAAAAACAGGTGATAAAGTTGAGGTTTTAACTGGCAAAGATGAACGTCCATCAAGAGACTGGATTAATCCTCATCTTAATTACCTAAAAACTTCACGAGCCAAAGCCAAGGTTTTGCATTGGTTTAAAATGCAAGACTACGATAAGAACAGAGATGAAGGGCATGAAATCCTTGATAAAGAATTAAAAAATTTAGGGATTAAAATTGATCGGCTAAATGACATTCTCGCTGCGTTTAACTTCAAGCGAATTGATGATTTGTTAGCAGCTCTTGGCCGGGGGGACATAAAGCTTGGACAGATTCTTAATAAATTATCTCCAGCCGAGTCTGTAGCGCCTTCTGTACTGCAAATTGTTAAGCCTCAAGCTAAACCAGAAATAACTGGTAGTGATCTGCGTATTGAGGGGGTAGGCAATTTGCTCACCCATATGGCGCGCTGCTGTCAACCAGTCCCCGGTGATGAAGTGATAGGGTATATCACGCTTGGGCGAGGTGTTTCTGTACACAAACAAGATTGCCCTAATATTTTACACGCCAGTGAAAAGCAGCGGCAGCGATTCCTTCAGGTCAATTGGGGAAGCTCTACTCGTGATCATTATGTGGTTGATGTATTAATTAAAGCTTTTGATCGAGCAGGCCTATTAAGAGATGTTACTTCTCTACTTGCTAATGAAAAAGCACATGTCTATGCACTTCAAACACAAAGCCATAAACAGGACAATACTGCCCATATCAAACTAACAGTAGAAATTGATGGATTAAATAGTCTTTCTCGACTATTAAATAAACTGGAACAAATCCCGAATGTTTTTGAGGCAAGAAGGCAGGTTTAATTATTTATCGCCTATACTATTCGTATCAAATTAAAAATATAAAATCTAGGGATAATTATTACAGGAGTTGATAATGTTAAAACAATCCAAAGCGTTTAGCGGATTTTCCGTTAACGATCTCAAAAAAGCCAAGTCATTTTATGCTGACACCTTGGGTTTAAAGGTAACTGAAGAAGAAAAAGAAGGTTTAATTTTACATCTGGCCACAGGTGCTAACATTTTTTTATATCAAAAACAAGATCATCAGCCCGCTACTTATACTGTTTTAAACTTTCCCGTGGACGACATTGACAAGACTGTAGACGCACTTACAGCTAAAGGAATTAAATTTGAGCACTACACCGGGGAATTACAAACGGATAGCAAAGGAATTTTCAGAAGCCCAGCTAAAAGTGAGTGCCCTGATATTGCCTGGTTTAAAGATCCAGCAGGAAATATATTATCCGTACTTGAAGAATAATAAACCAGGTTTTGCATATGCTTCTTCGCGGAGAGGGTTGGGGAGAGCTATTAAGAGGGTTTATATATAAGTTAGAAAATGCACAAATTCTTCATTCTTACCATGTACAAGATCCATATAGGCCTTTTTTATCATGGTGGTAATACTACCAGAACCTTTACATAATTCCCTATCATTGATAGAGCGGATTGCTGTCACTTCTGCCGCGGTACCTGTAAAAAATGCTTCATCGGCTTGATAAGCCTCATCCAGAGTAATATCCGTTTCAAATACTTCCAAATTTAATTGATGGGCTAATTTTATGACTGTATCCCTTGTTATTCCTGATAATATTCCTCCTAATTGAGGAGTATAAAGCCTGGTATTTTTTACAATGAAAAAATTTTCACCCACTCCTTCCATGATATTCCCCTGGCTATCCAACAGTAATGCTTCGTGGTAATGGGTACCTTGTAATTCCAATGATGCAAGAATGCTATTTACATAATGGCCGCAAATTTTGGCATCAACCACAGTTGACTCAGGATGAATACGAATAAAACTGCTAACTTTAACATCAATACTTTCATGGGGCAGGTAAGCGCCCCAAGGCCAACAAGCGATAATTAAATCAGTGGGATTCCCTATAGGATTTACACCCATTTTACCATAACCGTAAAATACCAGCGGGCGAATATAACCCTCTTCCAATCGATTAATAACTACCACTTCTTTTATTGCGGCTGCAACTTCTTCTTTAGAATAAGGGATAGTCATTTTTAATACCGATGCTGAATAAAAAAGACGTTCTACATGGTCATTCAGACGAAAAATGGCTGAGCCTTCTGATGTCTTATAAAAACGAATACCTTCAAAAGCACCACCTCCGTAATGAAGTGTGTGTGATAAGACATGAACTTTAGCATCAGCCCATGGGATCAAATTTCCATTTTGCCAAATTGTTTCTGTAACTTGCATTGTATTTTTATCCTAAATCAGAATACTTACTTCACATTATTAGGGAAAGGTATCAGCACCACTTCATCTCGTACCGGCATAGGGGGATGTAGGTGGTGAGTAATAAAAGATTTAAATGCATCACGGATGGCCGGGGGTGTGACATAGTAACTCCCTGTAATACCACAAATTTTTTAAATGACTATAAATTATTATTAATTTCCATTCAATAAAATAAATGATTAAGCATCTATAATTAACGCTATATGGCTATTTCTGGGATTTAAGCTTTCTCGTAATTGGGTTTTTTAACAGGACGATTATATGAGGAAATATTTTCTTCCAGTTGCCTTATTTGCACTATGGATAAGTAGCGAAAATCTTGCCTTTTCGGCAAGCAACAGGGATAGAGAAATTAGAGATCTCATTCGTTTTCTTATTTCTGACAGGATGCTGGTTACCAGCAAAAGTTCTTCTTTAATTCCTTTAAGTTTTTATGTGGGCAACACAGACGATGTCGCTCGCTACTTTGGGGATTATATTTGTTTGCCAGAAGATAGCTGTAGAGTGGTTGATAGCTTATACAACAATCCGTATGAATTTTTAGTCAGTCCATACGCTATTTGGGGCAGAGGTTTATTTCCGCAAGAAGATACTGTTCAAGAGTGGTTTGCGGCGCAAGCTCAAATTGAACGTACAAACATTAAGTATGGAACTGACATTTATCATGCAGCGACATGGCAAATTGCTTTGGCACTGGCTGCAGACAATAGCTACTTACAGAAAGAGACCGCTCAACAATTGATTCAAAACAATCTTGACTCAGTAATTAACTCCGCTAATCGAGCGACGGGGATTTTTTTCCTTTATGGGTATCAGCTTTTAATTTTCGACCCACTCAAAGCATTGACTTATCGCTTTATTGCTACGGATTATTATAATAAAGATCCATTTTTTGGAGGTCGCTTTCAGGAGGTTATCAGATGGGATTTCGACCTTTTTAACCTTGCCAAAGGTGATCCTGAAGGTCATTCGCCAAATTTTTTTAAATATGTTATCACCTGGTCAGACTGGAAACCTTTAACGGGTGAGAATGCATGGGGCCAATTAATTGCTCCCCTTCAGGCAGAATACATACTGAGTGATGGGGATGTGTCTCCACGTTCAAAAGCCGTAATGAATGCTATCAATTCACTCTATGCTTTTTCAGCCATGCAAACCGCTATAGGTGCTTTTTACTATGCACCGGGAGGGACAAGAGACAGTCAGGGATTACTACCTTATGGAGAAATTTCAATAGAAGATAATTTTTCTGTACTGGCTGGTTTACAAATACTGAAAGGTATTCTTGAAAAAGCAAAACAAACTGACGAAGTGGTGCATGCCCGTCATATGATTGATGTCATGCTTAACGGGGGTACGACTGTAAATGGTTATGAAACCAGAGGATTATTGAGCTTTCTTTATAACGGTGCATTCGATGTGCAAAAGGGGGTATTTTATACACGTGGTTCGGTGAATAAACCCTTTTCAAAGAATGACTGGAGTCCAGACATTTCAGAAGCACTTAGTGCAATGACTGTTGATGTTAATCTCTGGGGATTATCCGCATTAGGAGTTGAAAATATAGACAAATGGTATGGAGAGGGGACGGCTCTCAATATTTGGCGCATCCTGCGTAATCAAGGAGGCTATTTTCAGAATAATCAATTATGGGGATTAGGTTTTACATTAAATAATCGCACCGATTTTGAACCAGAAGACATTATGTCAGGAGAAAACACGGCAAGTGCTATTAATGCTTTACGCTCATTAATAGAATATTACGCCGGATTAGGTGAGGATACGCATGAGCTCGAGTTAGACTTGCAAAGTCTGCAAAATAATTTTTTGCATCTTAGAAATGATAGATACCTGGATGCCAATTTTGTAGACGCTACACCTCAGGAATTTTATATTCGCTTGCCTAATGAAATAGGGCAGGCTTACCTCTATGCAAGCAGACGTTTTCCCCTGCCTTTTTTATGGAATGCCAACACCCTGTCAAGCACGAGCGCAACCTCCTGGGTATTAATTAACACATTTAATTTTAATCCATTCCAATATGCTGGAAAATTTACCAGCGAGAATTATTCTATTCCCGTAAAAGTAGATATTTTGGATCATGATAATGAACCTGATGGCGGCGCTTTGCCTAAAACGGTTAGAGTCAAATACACGCGTGGTGATTTAGGTCCCATTAAGAAATTGGTTATTACTTACAATCTTGATGGCTCACAGAGTAAATGGATTGTTGCAGCAAGTACGTTCCAAAGTGAAGGAACAGCGTTATTACCCAAAGGAGCGGAAGGAATTATGATTAGCTTTTTTGATAAGGGTTGGGCTAATGCTTGTCAAATTATTCCAGCAACGCGTATCTGCAAGGAAAGTTCCTGTATAAGCACACATACTATTGTTGCGCGCTGGAGTTCAAGTGGCAAGGGGCGATGTGCACTTGTTGATTAAAATTGGTCGTGTTGGGTAAGCCACCTCAACATTGATTGCTACAAGCTCGTAGGCGTGCTGTACATAAGCCAGCAAGTAGACAAAAGAGGGGGAGGCTTTTGTGCTCAAAAAAAATAATAGGTTTACCGCTTGATCGCGGTAAATAAAATAGCGTTAAACACTATGATTAATATTCATAAGATTTGCCAACATTTTTCTTTAGGCGAGCCAAAAGGCAGTTTGGTAAAAATTGCTAGTGGGCTGACTAATGAGGTTTTTTTGCTGGCCACCACGGAAGGCAAATTTGTTATAAAAAGAATCGATTTAGGATCTGTGCGGGCACGACCGAAAAGAGAGTATCAATACACGGAAAATTTGGCTGCAAAACTACATTCTTTGGGTATTCCAACCGTTGTAGCCTTAGCAGTCAATCAAAATTTTATTTTGGCAGAAAATCATCACCTTATATTAGCCTATCCCTTTATCTCTGGCGAGGTTTTATATGGTCCCATTGGCCCTGTTAGTGAAGAACATGCCAAAGAATCTGGTGCGTTGTTAGGACTTATTCACCAACTCAATATTCGTTACTCGCCAGAGTCAACCTCCTTTGGTTATTCCTATGTCATCCCCATACAACAATGGCATGAATACATTGATACTGCGAAGCAGCAGAAGTTATCCTGGTATATCGAGCTAGAGAGTAAACTCGAAACATTTCTTCATTGGAATAGAATACATCGAGAAGCGGATCAGCGTTTAGCAAAAAATTTAATCTATAGCCACGGCGACTATTTTCCTCATAACATTATGTGGCATGATAATCAGCCAATCTTGATGGATTGGGAGTTAGCCGGACGTATTAACGCCGGTCTAGAGTTCGTTTTGGCCCTAATCTTGTTTAGTGGTTTCGCAACAGAAAATCAGTTTGACAGACAGGTAGTTAAATTTTTTTTAGAAGGCTATTATGCTACTGGCGCATGTTTAAGAGATGATCTTGATGATGCTATTTGGGGGGCGATAGGAAAAGCATGGCTTAACTGGATGGCTTTCCAGGCAAAACGCTCTTTAGATAAAAAATTATCTAAAGAAGAAAGACAAGCTGCATCGCAAACTGTTATAACGTTTTATTATAATTTAGAATCCTTATTGGCGAGAATTCCACTGATGAAATCTCTTTTAAACACCTGAATAAAAAAGATTTCATTGAGAACTGACGAAAGTGCTTTTGATTCAACCCCCTACGTTTAAGCTTTTATTATTTGATAACTTCAATGACCCCAGCAGTACCATTGGCTTTCACGCTGGGGTCATACATCGACTCCGCAACAACTGCAGGAACTTGATAATTACCGGCATTGGTTGCTTTTATACGATAGACAATTTCTTTAGTCGTTGGATCCACGCTTGTGAAGAAAACTACACGATCTTCACGTGCATCGGCATAGTCTGTATTTTCAGAATTAACAGAGTCCCTGAATACCTCAAATCCGCCGGGTAAAAGATCAATAATGGCTACATTATAGAAGGAGCGATTATCAAGAGCGCGCACTTGAATGTGTACTTCAATTTCACCTCCTAGAGGAACACTGGTAACTACATTCCCGTTCATATCCCGATATTCACGATAAACCTCTAATCCCTTGGAAATTGCTTTTTCTGGTGATTGTTTATCAAAGCCGGATTGCGTTAATTGATAGAAGTAAGTCAGTTGATTTGGGTTACTTAAAGTAATCTGTCTGACCTCGTCATCAACTTTGGCCTCTGCATAACTCTTATCTGAAGTAGCAAGTATATTTTGAGTGTTGTCGTTTAAAACTGCACTAATAGTAAAGGAGCCATCTTCAACAGGTGCTGCCTGTCCATATGCACTTAAGGCCAAACTCGTATATCCTGAGAGAATGGTATTAATTTCATCACTATTAATTGCTTTCACTAACTGCATGACCAACTGTTTACCCATTTGTGGTAAGCGTTCCGGAAAATGACGAGCAATTAAATAAAGGTATTGTGCATTAGCAATATTGCTATCATGAAAATCTGTTGGATAATCCGTCTGTGTTTGTACTTTATACTTTGCGATTAATTCATTCGCTTCTGCAAAACTTTTTAATAATTGATAAGTAGCAGCAATATAAGCTCCCGTAATATCAGACTGCCACTTTTGCGGCTGCTCTCTATCCAGAGTAAGCTGCAAGTTTGTTAAATAATTTGTGGTGACAATTTCATTCCTGGTCAAAATATAAATAGCATATGCCTGGATACGAGCCATTGCAAAATTTGTTGGATTTTGTGCAGCTAAATCTCTGAGATAACCAAGACCTGCGCTAAACATTTCCTGGGGGACACTATAGCCTTGGGCTCGTGCTTCTGTTAAAAAATGCATGCCATAAACAGAAGCAAAACTATTACTGTAATTATCCCCGGCACCAGGCCAATAGCTGAAACTTCCATTTGACAGTTGCCGTTGCCCCAGCATTTGAATGCTATTGACTATTTTTTCATTAATACCTGTTAGATTTCTGTTGAACCAGGGCTGATTTACCATTGCCAATAAAGGCATTGATTTACTGGTTAATTGTTCCGTACATCCATAAGGAAAATTATCCAGGTATTGCTGTAAACCTGTAACCAAAATCATAGGACTGGTTGATAGGGCTGTAGTAACGGAGCGGTATTCAGGGTACAACTGCCTGTCAAGAGTCAGTAATTTAGTTTTCTTTTCGCTACTACCGCTGGTGATCGAGGTATTAAACGTGGTAGGAGGGCGTATACTTATTGTTGAATCCATTGAGCTCGATTTATTATTGGTACTGGCTATAAGCTTTAGCCTGGCAGATCCTAAATTTGATTTGGCTTTCAAGCTAAAACGCACGGTTTGTTCATGTCCTTCAGCAATAGTTAGTGATGTAGTATCAGAATTGATGACTTCAAGTTCAGGTGTAGCCGTTAATTGCACCGATACGTTGGCATCGGGGCCTGAGTCTTTAACATTATTAGCAATGCTTGCTGTAATTTCAAACGTATCACCTGGTGCTACAAAAGCAGGTGTATTGGGATTAATAATAAAATTTCCTCGAATCTCTGATTTTTTTTCTGTGGAACCCACTGAATCCAAAGCAACAGCGACAGCCATAACTCGTAAGGTCCCATTAAAATAATCAGGCACCTCGTAAGTCAATTGACGTGGCAGCTTATCTGTATCAACAATTCCTGACCAATAAGCAACGGGCAGATCAGTTTTCCGTTTAAAGGGATTAAGATGTTGTGCTAATAATTCTCCGCCATCTCCGCCAACAGCAGATAACTCTCGTTCTTTAATAAACTGCGGTAAAATTTGATCAACTGTTTGTTGCGTTAAAACTTCCAAAGCCCTTTTTTGAAAGAAGAATGCAAGTGGATTTGGTGTTGCAAAATTGGCTACTTGCAAAATACCCTCATCAACAGCAAACACAATAATCTTGC
This sequence comes from Legionella clemsonensis, assembly GCF_002240035.1. Taxonomy (NCBI): domain Bacteria; kingdom Pseudomonadati; phylum Pseudomonadota; class Gammaproteobacteria; order Legionellales; family Legionellaceae; genus Legionella; species Legionella clemsonensis. The sequence continues at coordinate 1,513,857 of NZ_CP016397.1, forward strand.
CTGGTTTATCACTGCTGTAGTTAATAGTGAATGGTTCGCCAGGGCGTGCTAATTCCGGTGTATCTAATGTTATATGCATGTTATGGCTATCATAATCAACATTAAAGGGGGTTATGGTATAGCTTAACGGGCTAATAAAAATATCAGGGGAGTTCCAGTCACGAACGAAAGCCACATTCACATACCCATTCCCTTGAAAATCTTCAGGAATATGAATACGTTGCACAGAATTAGTGGCACCAGTTTTAAACCACTGCATGGCATAGACTTTGTCACGCTCAATAGTAATTAATCCAGAACCAGTGTAAGGTGAGGTAATCTGCAGCTCAATTTCTTCACCAGCCTTATATTCCTCTTTATTAAGCTTGACTGCTAATTCGGCATTTTTAGCCAATGGTAATTGACTGACTCCAATAATGCTAAATTTAAAGTGACTTAATTCCGCGTTATTTTTATCCAGTATGGTTATAGCAAAATCGCCAATTTGTTGGGTAGGTAAACTAAATTCACTACCTTGAGCGTCAATTGAAAATGGTTTCGTACTAATAACTGTTGTTTGAATAATAGATTGATACTGATAAGTACCATTGGGTTTTTTAACCAGTGTGGTCACAGGATGTAGCGAGAGAAGCTGCAGCTTAAGATCACTCACAGCCTGTTGGTTTAGTTGCGGGTTTACGGCGATAAAACGCACACTGCGCTGGCTATTTTGTTTGATATACTTTAAATCCCCATCGGGTTTATAACCTATAAAAAAAGGAAGGGGACTCACCAATGCCGTTGACTGAGTTGTTACACTCCGCCCACCTTCAGCCTCAAATCCCTCTGCAAAAAAGGTAAGTTGGTAAGTCGCCTTTTCAAAGCGTTCGAGGTTTAAATTAAATTCTGCTTCCCCTTTATCATTCGTTTTTGTGTCCGGTAGAGCATCAGTGAATACCTTTGCAGGCTTCTTGGGATCAACCAAAGGGTCGGAAAAAATAAAGTCTGGATAATTTTTAAATTCCACTCTTTTAGGTGATAACAATAGCTTGCTAGCCACTCGACGATCGGTTGCGGGAGCACCATAAAGGTTCCAAAGCTGCACTCGCGCAGTTAATCCTTGGGGCGAAATCCATCCATCAGTTGGTGTTGCAGAAAAAGCAGATTTAATACGCATTCTGTCAGGTTGAAACTCCGCAACGCGTATAGAAGTAGAGCCCAATAAACTATCCGGATGCTGGTCTTTAACAATGTAGAGATTAACTAAATATTGCCCTGTAGGAGAAGAGGGATCCGTCTGTAAATCAAGGCTGGCATAGCCACTGGCATCGAGAGTAAATTTCTCATCACGAATAGTAGTGCCACGTGCATCAGTTACCGTTGCCTGTAACATCAATCCCGATGGCTGTGGCTGGACATACGATTGCTTAACAATTATGCCGATATGTGCAGTATCTCCGGGCCGATAAATGCCGCGATCAGAAAATAAATAAGCACTTAAACTGTGTTGCTCCGGACTAGTATAAATACCACCAATATCAAAACGTGAATAATTAAGTTGGCGATTGGGATTATTATAGGGAATAAAGGAAACATCGTTACCCAGGCTCGCTAGATAAACAACAGGTTCACGCTCATCGACAAAATCAGTTAAGTTGGGGAAGTTTACTCGGCCCAGTGCATCAGTAGCATAGGTCAAAAGAGGGAGTCCATTTTTCCCCAAAACGCTGACGTTAACATTGGGAACTGGAATTCCTTCTGTGATTGATTGTACAAAAACGTCATGACTGCCGTCGCGATTATCTTTAACGATGAGACCTAAATCGGTTATTAAAACTAAACGGCTCGCCTTTGCATCCAGTGGTGAATTATTCTGTATATCCCAGCCTGTTGCTTCCAGCAAAAATAATCCTTGTGGTCCCGCTGTATTGATTGCAGTTGAAAGGTATTGGGCAAAATCAAGAGCAGTATATTGCTGGCGGGTTAAATCAGAAGCATCAAATTGCTGGATCTCAGAAAAAATTTGACTAATATTTTGCTGATTAAAACTCTGGTTAATAAAATAAGGATTGTTAAAATCTCCTTGCGTCTGCGTCACCAATTGATTGATATTTGCAGGTAAAACACGCGCAAAATTAAATTTCACTGCAGGAAGACCACGTACTAACACAGAGAGTTTCTTTTCACTATTTAAAGCCAGTAAGGCTCCTTTATGTAAGAAACTTATTTCCTTTGGATATTCAGGGACTTTAATAATCGCTGTATAATTATTGCTTAAGGTGAAGCTGCCAAATCCTTGCATGCCTTTATCTATTTTAAGATAAATGTAGCGTGGGCTTTGTGCTTTAAACTTATAACTGTGTAAACTGGAAAAGTGGCTATCAGCAGGTATGGCTTGCAGGGAAAGGGGGGTTGACAGTTTTAAAATAGCTGCTGTAACTTCACCAGGCCTACTCCATTCGTAATTTTTTTTCTCAGCTTCAATTGCGGTAGCAGGATAATTTTCTGGTAGTAAATAGACATGAAGTGATTTTTTAAGTTCGGCTTCTGTCACTCCAAGAGAGGTTTCTATAGCCAAAACTTGTTCTGGCCTGTCCTGTTCATTGCGAACAATGGAGGCTGCAGTTTCCAGAACTTTCAAATAATTGCTTTTGTCAGGAATTAACAGGTTTTTGGTTAGCGCAAGATTTGTTTCACCAGGACCATGCAGTGCTTTCAGTCCCTCTTTAATGCTTAGTACCAGATAACGAGAAACTTCCGGTAAATTCAGTGCTTCTGAACGTAAATAGGCTACACGCTTATGTTCGTCAAAGCCTAGAGTAAATTTAAAATGTTGAGCATCCAGATCAAGTTTGCCCTTCTTTAAAGCTTGGAGCATTAAGGACGTTTTATTTTCCAAACTCGAGGGGTCAACCGGAAAATTAAAATTAATTGTTGCAATGGCTTGTCGTAATTTAGGATTAACAGGATCTTGATAGAAAGAAAACTCGGTAATCGTTGCTTCAAAGGGCAGGGTGGTAAATGAATAATCATAACTTTCCATTTTTACTTCTGGGGCAAAAAATGCTTTAGCAAAATGAATGCGAAATGTTTGTCCTGCAGGCCAATCTTTTTCAGGAGTAAATACTAGCCGACTATCACTTTCCCAAACCCATTGACCTTTGAGAGCTGGTCGAATTTCAATACCGTTATTAACTTCTTTTCCAATGTGTTTAAGGGGAGCAACCGATTTTACAGTAAACTTGTTTTCATCCTCTGATGAATCAGCTTCATCACTTGAACTTGATTTTGTCGCGTTTTGTATTCCAAAATCAATCATTAAATGATCAGGTACCAGTTTGTTCTCCTCTATCGCGGTTATTTTGGGTGGAGTAATCACAGCCGTGATTAGTTGCGGTTTAGGTAAATTTTTATACCAGTAATAACCATATCCAGAAGCGCTCAACAATAGTACAATACCTGTTATTGTCGCCCAAAATGGCTTCGGGTGGGTACTTGCCTGGTAACGCAACTGCTTAACCCAGGGGGGACTTGTCCAGTTGAATCGACCTATTATAAGGGCAAAAAATGCACCGACTGCAGCAAAAAACCGATAAAATGATTTTTTATTCATATAATTTCCAACTTGACAAGATTAGCCAATGTGCTCCAGGGGTGTTTCTGCACAAAACCACAGAGAACGACTAAAGTTTACAAGAGCCACGAGAAAGAGCTCCTTTATACTATGAAACGATTTTTAAAAACGTTTAGCATAACGCTTGTTACCCTTTTTGTCAGTGGATGGGGAGTATTATTTTTTTTGCCCAAGCCGCCTTTATTACAAGGAATTAGTTTTTCTACGGCAGTTTATGACAGCCAGCATCATTTGCTAAGGCTTACTTTGAGTCATGATGAAAAATACCGTCTTTTTACACCGCTTCCTAAAATTTCCACGAAACTAATCGATTCGACACTGTTGCAGGAAGATCAGTATTTTTATTGGCACTATGGAATTAATCCTTTGGCGATACTAAAGGCAGGTTGGAAAACTTATTTTGTGAAATCTCGCCGACTTGGAGCCTCAACCCTAACGATGCAGGTTGCACGCCTTCGTTATCAAATTAACTCCAAAGAATTGTCGGGTAAATTCTGGCAAATGATTCGGGCGCTACAATTGGAAATGCATTACAGCAAACAACAAATTCTCGAAGCCTACCTTAATCTTGCCCCTTACGGAGGTAATATCGAGGGAGTTGGAGCAGCCAGTTTGATTTATTTTAATAAGCAGGCCAATCAACTTGGTTTGCCTGAAGCACTTTCACTCAGTGTGATTCCACAAAACCCCCTCAAACGCACACCCCGTAATAAAAATCTTAAAGAGAGCCGCCACAAACTGTTTAATCGGTGGGTTAAAGCACATCCCGAAGATAAAAATAAAGAGGCTGCAATTAATTTGCCATTACAAATGCGCAACTTGCATCACATGCCTTTTATTGCACCCCATTTGGTTTATTCGGTATTGGGCGATTTTTCATTCATATCGCAAGAGGTGGTTACCACCCTGGATCTTCATTTACAAAAGATAATTTCACGGATTACAAGCCATTACGTGAAACGTAAGAACTATCTGGGCGTGTATAATGCGGCTGTCTTATTAGTTGATACTCGCGATATGGGTATAAAAAGTTTAGTGGGATCCGTCAATTTTTTCGATAAGACTATTGACGGTCAAATTAATGGGACGGAAATGAAGCGTTCACCGGGTTCAACCTTGAAGCCTTTCGTCTATGGTTTAGCCTTTGATCAAGGACTCATTCATCCAAATACGGTCTTAAAAGATGTACCTCGCAGTTTTGGCAGTTATAATCCTGAAAATTTTGATTATGATTTTATGGGGCCTATCAAGGCTAAAGACGCATTAGTCTTAAGCCGCAATATTCCGGCAATTTATCTTGCCAGCCAATTAACTAAGCCCAATCTGCATCAATTTTTAGTGGATGCACAGGTTAGTCACTTAAAGCCGGAATCTTACTATGGCCTGGCATTAACCTTAGGTGGCGTAGAGTTGACTATGCAAGAACTCACCACACTGTATGTTATGCTGGTTAATAAGGGGCAGTGGCGTCCCTTACGCATTCGTGAAGATCAACCTGTTGAGCCAGCTAAACCCTTATTAAGTCCTGAAGCCAGCTTTTTAGTTCTAGATATATTAAAAAATACTCCACGACCTGATGTTCATAGTTTTTTTAAACAAAAAAAGCCACTTCCCATCTCCTGGAAAACAGGCACTTCTTCAGGTTATCGTGACGCCTGGGCTGTGGGCTCCTTTGGTCCCTATGTGTTGGCGGTATGGATTGGCAATTTTAACAACAAAGGTAACCCTGCTTTTATCGGTAAGAATATTGCTGCTCCATTATTTTTCGAAATAATTGAAGCAATTCAACAGGAAAGAGGGCCATTGCCCGTTATCGAGCAACATCCTGAGTATCTTCGGTTAACACAGATAGACGTTTGCAAGGCATCCGGAATGTTGCCCACTCGCTATTGTCAGGATACAGAAATGACCTGGTTTATTCCGGGAAAATCACCGATTAAATCGGATAACATTTATCGAGAAGTAGCGATTGACAATAAAACTGGATTGCGCACTTGTCATTTTAATGAAAATACCCAGTTTAAAATTTATGAGTTTTGGCCAACGGATTTACTACGGATATTTAAACAGGCAGGAATTCAACGCCAGATCCCTCCACTCTTCACTCCAGACTGCTCTGCAATTACCAATACTGGTATGAGCCCGCAAATTACCTCACCTCAATCTGAATTACGTTATATTGTGCGTATCAATTCACCGGTAAAAACAAAAATTCCTTTTATCGCTGTAACAGATGCTGATATTCACACAGTATATTGGTTTATCAATGACACTTTCGTTGGCAAAACTACTCCTGATAAACCTTTTTTATGGGCAGCAAAAGCAGGAAAATATATCGTTAGAGTAGTTGATGATCATGGTTTGGCAGATGCCAAAGAAATTTACATTCAATCCAATACCTAAGAACTCATGTTAAAACAGAGGCAATGTTAATTGTGGTCCTTCTTTATCATCGTAAGTGCTCTTCATGGAAATGAACTGCTGAATGATGGAAAGGGTTAATTTGGATTTCAGGTCAGAATTTTTAATAAAGAAATGATAACCTCTGTAGTAAATGCTTACATAAGCATCTTGAGGCGCTTCTTTGGAAGAGTAAATAGTCATCATTTCATCCATAATCCGGCGCCAATCAAATTCTCTTCCATCATTATCTCGTGTGACTTCTACCCATCCTTTTCGCTTGTGCTCTTCTGGTACAAGAACACTGTGAGACAGCATAGAGATCATGCCTAACACTGAACGTGTTTGCACATAGACAGCATTTCCGGCGGATGGTTCAAATTGCTGCGTCAGAATGATCTCTGGTGAAGTCCCTGGAATTCGTAATAATTGTCTTATCTCTCGAGCTTCAGGTGAATTTATTGCTTCTTTGGCGAAATAAAGGGAGTAATGTTTATCTTTCCCTTCTTCAATGTAGTAATAGCCCAATTGATTTTTTAAATGTAATGTACGTATTAGATCAATTAAACGATCAAATCTTTCATACTGGGGTATAACTCTTGAATCAGGAAAAGAGGCACTGCCAATATTGATTAGCGTATCTATCCGCTTAATGACAAGGCGCAACAAGGCATCGATTTCTTTATTATCCCCATAACTCATTAAATAAATTTCATTGAGACGGATAGGTTGTAATACCAGTTTCACAAACCCGGAGCTTTCCAATGGAATATAACTGATTGTGGGGGAATCTCGGTAATCAGCGCCTGCTTCAGCCTCAAGTGTTTTACTTCTGAACGCTTGATTATCGAAAAACCAGGATCCTCTTCCAACAGTATGCGCACCCAGAGAATACTGACCGGTAATATTGCTAATTTGAAGAAAATAACTTGATTCCATGTAGCGAGCTCTGACGATATTAAACAATATCTGTTTGGCATCTGTATGTTGCAGTGACTGATTATAATCGATACGATCTTTATTAATGACATGAGGTCCTAAATGACTGCATCCAAACAAGCAAAAATAAAACAATGCAATCAGAGTAACTCTCATAATGTCTCACATAACTCCATTTACGCAGGGTTAATGATAATACTCTATCTTCTTAAGTTAAGAAACGTAATTATTTCTTAAACATCAGAGTAAACGTAATTTAATTTAAGCAAAGCCTCCATTTTTGCCTACTTGCTGTACTTTATGCACAGCATCTCATCAATATCTAGGTTGAATCCGCGCATAAGCGCGAGTTGTAGGCATTTTTACTTCAATTTGCGCTTAGAGGCGTTTACCTTGTCTCAAAAATAACTCCCAAAGTGACCGCTCGCTGCTCACTCAGCAAGACATTAAAAGTACGACAAGCAGCACCGATAGACATACATTCCAAACCAATTCCTTTTTTAGCAAGCATTTCAACGACAGGGAAGGGAGCAAATTGCCCTTGTTGGTTGTGACCAATAAGGATAATTTTAGGTTGATATTTTAAAAGAGGCCGTATTAGCTCCTCATTAAGCTCTCTAATCCCCTTAATGGACCAATCTGTTATAACTTCATGGCTACTGACAATCAAATTGCTACTGTAGTTAATTGAATCAATTTGCAAGGCTTTCTCACTATAACCTTGAATGGTATGTTGGTCGTTTGTTTCCAGGTTGATATGCATGGTGTTTAATCGAGCAATAACTTATACTATTCGCTCATTATAACACAGAGGCAAAAAACATGAGTCAATTTCCCCGCATTAAACGTTTGCCACCTTATGTATTTAATACATTAACTCAGTTAAAGTCTGAGGCGCGAGCGCGAGGCGAGGATATTATTGACTTTGGCATGGGGAATCCTGATCAACCCACCCCGCAACATATTGTTGATAAGTTAATTGAAACTGCACAACGTCCCGATACACATCGCTATTCCATGTCAAAAGGCATTCCCCGCCTGCGTCGTGCTATGGCAACTTGGTATAAAAGAAATTATGACGTCACACTCAATAGTGACACTCAAGTTTTAACCACGATTGGTTCTAAAGAAGGATTAGCCCATCTTGCTCTGGCAATTAGTGGTCCTGGTGATACGGTATTGGTTCCCGATCCAGCGTATCCCATCCATACCTATGGTTTTATTATTGCTGGTGCCAATGTTAAACAGATTCCTTTAATTGATGAAGCTCAATTTCTTGAAGCTGTTGAAATTGCTATCGAACAGACTTGGCCAAGACCCAAAGCATTGGTAATTAATTTTCCGGCAAATCCGAGTACCCATTGTGTCGATTATAGTTTTTTCGAACGTGTTGTAGCACTCGCGAAACGGCATGGTATTTGGATTATTCATGACCTGGCCTATGCAGACATTGTTTTTGATGGCTATAAAGCACCATCAATTCTTCAAGTTCCTGGAGCAATTGACGTGGCTATTGAAACCTATTCCATGTCAAAATCCTACAATATGCCTGGATGGCGCGTAGGTTTCGCCTGTGGTAATGAAGAGCTGGTAGCTGCATTGACGCGAATTAAATCCTATCTTGATTATGGCACTTTTACGCCCATTCAAGTTGCAGCTATTGCGGCACTTGAAGGTCCTGATGATTGTGTTCATGAAATTAGAGCACTTTATGAACAACGACGTAATATTTTGTGTGAAGGACTGCAAGATATTGGATGGGATGTAGAAAAACCCAAGGCTACGATGTTTGTTTGGGCGCCGATTCCTGCAGCCTATCAGCATATGGGCTCACTGGAATTTTCTAAATACCTGCTCAAAGACGCTTATGTTGCTGTATCGCCAGGTATTGGTTTTGGTCAGCAGGGCGATGGTTTTGTTCGCTTTGGATTGATTGAAAACCACCAGCGAACGCGCCAGGCACTCCGAAATTTAAAGGTTTTATTTAAACGAGACGGCTATTTGCAGGCTGTTTAAATGCAAATAGTAGTTAATGGCGCAGCGGAAGCTCCCCCTGACAGTAAACCATTACCCAGCCAAGGTAGCTATTATCCCAATGCTTTAACTTGTCTGGGTTGTGACGCCTTAAATCCACCCCTAGCAGAATTATTAAGTCGCTATTATCAGCTTCAAGGTCAATGGTTGATTGCCTCTCCCATTCATTGGGAAGCTACCCATAATGATGCCATGATCGTGGCTGTTGATGAAATGCTCGAGCTGGATGATAAAGAGTCTCGTCGATGGTTTGCAGTGATTACGGAGTTTCTTAACACCAGCGGAATAGAGACTTTTTATCACGATGCCTATACCTGGTTATTAAAAATTGATGACCAGCCAGCCATTAATAGCAAATCTGTTTATAAAATCTTACACCAATCCCTAATGCCCACACTTGCAGCACTTGACAAAGAACTCTTTTGGCAGCGTTTTATTACAGAGTTGCAAATGTTTCTCAGTTCACATCCATTAAACAACCAACGCCAAAGCAAGCTGACTATTAATGGTTTATGGCTATGGGGAGAAGGTGAATTTAAACCTACAAGAAAAGAACCTCTGTTTACGGATGATGAAATTCTTCTTAAGAGTGTTAAGCAAGCTCAACCCGTCCCCAGTTCACTAATTTTCCCTAAAAACAGCTTACTGCTCATTAAATATCCTCATCACATCGATATAGCGTCTTTGCGAGAAAAAACGCAAAAAAAATCCGTTCAATGGTATTGGAATAATCTTGCTTATTCACAACCCTCCATAAAATGGTGGGTCAGACTATGGAGATCGTAATTTATGCGTATTAAACAACGACAAGTACCCTCATTAACTTCCTCTTTGTCTGATTATCCAGTCGTTCTGCAACGAATTTTTGCGTCGCGGGGCATTCAAGAAGCCAGTCAACTTGACAAAACTTTTCAGGCTTTATTACCCTTTAACTCGCTCATTGACATTGAAAAAGCCGCTATACGTTTGGAACAGGCCTTACGTACACAAGAGCGCATTCTCATCATTGGTGACTTTGATGCAGATGGCGCTACGTCAACAGCGCTGGCAATCTCTGCATTACGCTTAATGGGGGCAACTCAAGTTGAATTCCTTGTTCCCAATCGATTCGATTTTGGTTACGGTTTGACGCCTGCCATTGTTGACGTGGCTAAAAAATGGCAACCGCATTTGATTATTACTGTAGATAACGGTATTGCTAGTATTGATGGGGTAGATGCAGCGAGTTCACTTGGTATTGATGTATTAATCACTGATCATCATTTGCCAGGTGAGGTTTTACCTAAAGCGTGCGCCATTGTGAATCCAAACCAACCTGATGATCCTTTTCCTAGTAAATCAATTGCAGGAGTGGGTGTTATTTTTTATGTCATGCTTGCTTTAAGAAGACAACTGGCAAAAAGTGAATGGTTTAAAGAACAAGGGTTAGCAGAACCCAATATGGCTCAGTTTCTTGATTTAGTAGCACTTGGTACAGTGGCTGATGTCGTTCCGCTGGACCAGAATAATCGAATTATGGTTAATCAAGGATTAGCCCGTATAAGGCAAGGGCAATGTCGTCCAGGAATTAAAGCGTTAATAGACATTGCAGGCCGTGATTGCTCACGCCTTCGCGAGAGCGATTTAGGCTTTGCCATAGCACCACGGCTTAATGCTGCGGGTAGACTGGATGATATGTCTTTAGGCATTGAATGTCTTTTAAGTACTGATTTTGAAAAAGCTCGCACCTTGGCAGCGCATTTAGATGAATTAAATCAGGAACGTCGAGCTATTGAAGCTGAAATGAAAGAACAAGCCATGGTGGCTGTGGAAAAACTGACACAAAAAATAGAAAATTCACAGTTGCCGGCTGCTTTATGTCTGGTAGATCCCCAATGGCACCAGGGCGTTATTGGTATTCTTGCAGGACGACTCAAAGACAGATACCACCGACCAGTGATTGCTTTTGCTAAGGTAAGTGATACCGAACTTAAAGGTTCAGCGCGTTCAATTGCTGGATTAAACATTCGTGATGCGCTGGCGGCTGTCGACAAAGATTACCCTGGGCTTATTATAAAATTTGGTGGACACGCGATGGCTGCAGGACTAAGCCTGGTGCCAGAGTGCTTTACTGCGTTTCAACAGGCTTTTACAACTGAAGTGGGCAGACACGTTGATACTAGCCTCTGTCAGGGAGAGCTCTGGACGGATGGCTCATTAAATTCTCAGGAACTTACGCTGGAAACAGCAATGCTTTTACAACAAGCAGGTCCCTGGGGACAACAATTTCCTGAACCTTGTTTTGATAATATTTTTGAAATTATGGAGCAACGCCTGGTTGGACAACATCATTTAAAACTCACTTTGGCCCACCCAGAGGGAGGAGTATTTGAGGCTATTGCATTTAATATTGATGTTAATCAATGGCCAAATCATCGAGTCCGACAGGTCCATGCGGCTTATAAACTTGATATTAACTCTTATCAGGGCAGAACCAGATTACAGCTGGTTATTGAAGCATTGCAAGTGTATAATTAGTTCATGTTGTCGTTATATTGACCGAATCCTTTGTTCAACCCAATTATAGGACACTAATTTTGTCTGTAGCATTGATCTCACCTTTATCCATTGCACCAATGATTGATTGGACCTATACGCATTTTCGTGTGTTTATGCGTCTTATAGCCCCTCGTGCTCTTTTGTATACTGATATGCAAACGACTGGTGCTATTCTAAATAATCCTGTTCGTGCCCTTTCATTTAATGCCATTGAACATCCGTTAGCCTTACAACTGGGTGGTGCAGATAAGGAAAAACTTGTCGAGTGCGCCAAACTCGCTCAAGATGCTGGATTTGATGAAATTAATTTAAATTTGGGTTGTCCGAGTGACAAGGTTCAGGCTGGCCGCTTTGGCGCCTGCCTGATGAACGAGCCAGAGCAAGTAGCAGCCTGCATTAGTGCTATGAAATCTGCAGTTTCCATTCCTGTTACAGCTAAAACCAGAATTGGTATTGATCATCAAGACAGCTATGACTTTTTTGCTGGGTTTGTACATAAGCTGGTGAATGCAGGTTGCGATAAATTAATTGTTCATGCCCGAAAAGCCTGGTTGTCTGGTTTAAACCCGAAGCAAAATCGAACCATTCCTCCAGTCAATTATGAGTTCGTTTATCGCATTAAAAAAGAGCTTCCCACATTACCCATTATTATCAATGGAAATATTGCTACTATCCATGACATCAATCAGCACATGGGTTTTGTAAATGGCGTAATGCTGGGAAGACTGGCTTGTCAAAATCCCTATGCATTAGCTGCTGTTCATCAATACTATTATCCTGAGACTCCAATTCGTACACGCTATGAGATATTGCAGGATTATACGCACTACATTAGATTAGCATTTTCCCAAGGTGTTGCTTTAAGTGTATTACTCAAGCCCTTGTTTAATTTTGCTCATGGATTAGCAGGGGCTAAACGTTGGAAAGAACAGTTGATGAATATTCAGCAAAATAAGCAAGTGGCAAGATTGCAGCATGTAATTGCAGTGTTTGCTGAAATGGAGCAAGCATAACAAGGAATATAATGAAAAGATTATTAACGTTATCCCTCTTGGTATGTATCTCAAATACTTATGCCTATATTTGCTTTCCTGGTTACCATTATAGCCAGAATTATGTTTTTGAGGCTGCTTGTGATTTTGATCGCATGAAGGATTTCTTTAACAAAAAAACCTATAATTTAGAATGTTATCAAGGTTGGGTTTACTATTATTATTGTGTAAAAGATTAAAAAACCATATGACTTACTATTAACTCCTGCTTTTCAGAACCATCTGATAGTTTATCTTTTGCTATTTCACTAAAACAATAAACGCTTTAAATGGCATTTTTAGCAAATTTCTAGTAAATTAAGCAGTTTTGAAGCTGGAATTATCTAGAGGATTATCAAGGCTATGTTAAATACCCTGATGAAAAAAGTGTTCGGTAGTCGCAATGAGCGTACTTTGCGTCGAATGGAAAAAACAGTAGAAGCAATTAATGCGTTTGAATCGCAGATGCAGGCACTGTCAAATGAAGAGTTAGCGGCTAAAACATCGCAGTTCAAGGCGCGTCTGGCCGATGGTGAGACTCTGGATGAATTACTTGCTGAAGCCTTTGCTGCAGTAAGAGAAGTTGCCGTGCGAACTTTAGGTTTAAGGCATTTTGATGTTCAGTTAATTGGGGGAATCGTGCTCCATGAAGGAAACATTGCTGAAATGCGCACCGGAGAGGGTAAAACTTTAGTAGCGACTCTTCCCGCTTATTTAAACGCACTGACCGGACGTGGCGTCCATATCGTTACGGTGAATGATTACCTTGCCAAACGTGACAGCCAGTGGATGAAACCTATCTATGAATTTTTAGGTTTAACAGTGGGTGTTATATACCCTGACATGCCTCATCCTGAAAAACAGGCGGCTTATCATGCTGATATCGTTTATGGTACCAATAATGAATTTGGTTTTGATTATTTGCGTGACAACATGGCATTTAGTCTTGAGGACAAAGTCCAACGAGAATTAAATTTTGCTATTGTTGACGAAGTTGATTCCATCCTCATTGATGAGGCGAGAACTCCATTAATTATTTCTGGTGCTGCAGAAGGAAGTTCTGAACTTTATAGAAAAGTTAATGAATTAATTCCTCAGCTTAAAAAACAGGAAGAAGAGGGAGATGGTGGTCATTATACGGTTGATGAAAAGCAAAAGCAGGCTCACCTCACAGAGGTAGGGCATCAATATGTAGAAGATCTGCTCACGGAAAAAAATCTGCTTGATCCGGGTGAAAGTCTGTACCACGCAAGTAATATTATATTGATGCATCACGTCAATGCAGCATTACGAGCCCATGCAATGTTTCATCGTGATGTGGATTATATTGTCAAAGACAATCAAGTGGTTATTGTGGATGAACACACCGGCCGTACCATGTCAGGTCGCCGTTGGTCTGAAGGACTGCACCAGGCTATTGAAGCCAAAGAAGGTGTTGCCATTCAGCATGAAAATCAAACGCTGGCTTCTATCACATTCCAGAATTATTTCAGGTTGTATAATAAGTTAAGTGGTATGACAGGAACTGCAGACACCGAAGCTTATGAATTTCAGCAAATTTATAATCTTGAAGTAGTAGTTATTCCTACTAATAAGCCAATGCGTCGTCATGATCAACCTGATTTGGTTTACTTAACACAGCAAGATAAATATGAAGCTATTATTGAAGATGTAAAAGATTGTGTGGCGAGAAAACAGCCTGTATTGGTGGGCACGGCTTCCATTGAGGCTTCTGAATTATTGAGCCACCTCATGAAAAAAGCAGGTATAAAACATCAGGTGTTAAACGCCAAGTTTCATGAAAAAGAAGCCCAGATTATTGCGGAAGCAGGCAGGCCTGGAGTAGTAACTATTGCTACTAATATGGCAGGACGCGGTACAGACATTGTGTTGGGTGGTAGCTTATCTGCTGAACTTGCAACCTTACCTCCTGAGGCAACAGAGGCGGAGCGCCAGGCAATTAAAGCAGATTGGCAAAAACGTCATGACGCAGTTCTTGAAGCAGGAGGGTTAAGAATTATTGGTTCTGAGCGTCATGAGTCACGTCGAATAGATAATCAGCTTCGAGGTCGTGCAGGTCGTCAGGGAGATCCAGGAAGTAGTCGGTTTTACCTTTCTCTGGATGATAATCTAATGCGAATTTTCGCATCAGAACGCGTTGCTTCTATGATGCGGCGTTTAGGAATGAAACCAGGTGAACCCATTGAGCATAATTTGGTTACCAAAGCAATTGAAAATGCTCAACGCAAATTGGAAGGCCATCATTTCGACATTCGTAAACAATTGTTGGATTATGACAATGTTGCTAATGAGCAAAGGAAAGTAATTTATACACAACGTGCAGGACTCATGGCGATGAAAGATCCTCAAGAGGTCGTAGAAACCATGCGCCAGGATGTCATTTACGGGTTGGTTGATAATTTTATCCCGCCACAAAGTTTAGAGGATCAATGGGATCTGAAAGGCTTATCTCAAACGCTAGCCGAAGATTTTAAAATTAGAGCGGATATAAATGAATGGGTTGAAGCTGATCATAGTCTACAGCCAGAAGAAATTCGTGAAAAAATTCACGCACTTGCTATTGAGCGCTATCGTGAAAAAGAACAGTTAACTGGAAGAGAAGTGCTGGCTGACTTCGAGAAATCAGTGATTTTACAAACCTTGGATAACCACTGGCGTGAACATTTGGCTGCGATGGATCACTTACGCCAAGGTATTCATTTACGCGGTTATGCGCAGAAAGATCCGAAGCAAGAGTACAAACGTGAAGCATTTACCTTATTTTCAATGATGCTGGATAATTTAAAATATGAAATTGTACGTTTACTGTCTTCAGTAGAAGTACAAACCGCTGAAGATGTTAATGCTGTGGAGGAACAACGTCGGGCGGAGCAAGTGCAAAAAATGCAGTTTCTTCATCAAGAGGGTGATGCCGTAAATAGAGAGCAAACTGACACTACGTTTAGACGAGCTGAGAGAAAAATTGGGAGAAATGATCCTTGTCCTTGTGGCTCTGGAAAAAAATATAAAGTATGTCATGGAAGTTTAGCTTGAAAGTAGTCGTTGCTGTTATAGTTAACAAATCAGGTGAAGTACTTATTACCCGCAGGCCTCTGCATGTTCCTCATGGAGGTCTGTGGGAATTTCCAGGCGGTAAACTTGAACCTGACGAAGCACCTGCTGAAGCTCTTGCTAGAGAAATAAAGGAAGAGGTAGGTATAGAAATTCTTTCTTTTCGTTTTTTGCAAGAAATCATTCATGCCTATAGTACAAAAATTGTTAATTTGCTCATTTTTGAAGTGCGAGATTATAAAGGAGAGCCTAGCTGTCTTGAATCCCAAATGGATTTACGGTGGGTTAATAGTAAGGAGTTACCTCTCTATGATTTTCCTGAGGCAAACACTAAAATTATTGATTTAATTAAGCAGATTTGTCTTGATCCACAGTGCGTAAATAAGAGTAACATTGAACTAATATAGTCTACAGGGCAAGATCATCCTATTTTGAATTAATTTCACACGATTATCTTGCACAAATTACTGTCATCCTGAGCAAAGCGAAGAATCCCCAGCAGATAAATCCCACTTTTTGAACGAAGAGCTCCTTCGCTTTGCTCAGGATGACGCCTTGTTGCTTATAATTTAGATAAAGTATGATTTTGCCCTGACATAGGCTATAACCTATACGAATTATGCTTGAATAAATTTAGAGAGTAAGTTTATTTCTAGTATAGGGGCAATTTGAACCCCCTTTCGAGCAGAGCAAGTTTTAAATAAATCAGAAGTTTTTTGGACTAGATTGTTGGAGAGAAAAAAGTTTTTAAAAATATATGAACGTCAAGGCTGTTTTTTTAGAATTTATTTGTTAATATGTCTGTCCGCATTTCAGTTTTCAGTTTTACCACAGCTTGTGGATATTTTATTTAAATCCTTCGCTTCAATTTACCGATTCTTCCTTTGAATATTAGCTAAATTCCTTTGCTGGTAAGGATTATTATTATTTATTAAGAAAAATTCTTTAACTACTTTATCCACAAAATCTGTGGATAAATCTGTGCATACCTTGTCAAACATTATAATGATTTTAGGAGTTATCTTTGTGTTTATAAATTCTCCAAAAAAATGGTAGAGATGGCTTCTTACCATGGAGGATATTCTCACAGAGAGTCTCAAGGTTATGTTTTTAGTATTCTATTTTGAGTTTGAATAATCTAAAGACAAAAGGATAATTCGTGCATAAAGAAATGTGTAACAAGGAATAAAAATCCTTATTGATTTATCGTGGAGAGTTTTATAGTGAAATTATTTAAAATTATTTTTATATTGTTGAGTTTTCTGATGGGTTTTTCTTCAATCTCTATAGGACAAAATAAGCCCACATCAATTATAAAGACCAAGAGTAGCATTATTTCTTCCTCACAATGCATGGTGGATAAAACAAGAAATCGTTCAATACCAATACAAACTTATGTAGACAAAAAAATTAAAGACAAAGCCATTTCTGATGAAATACATATGCCGGTAGTAATAATTAACCACGGCTATGGAGTTAGAAATACTGAATATTCTTCAATCGCAAATTACCTTGCAAGCCAAGGGTATTTTGTAATAAGTATTCAGCATGATTTGAATACAGATTCACCTTTATCTCGTACCGGTAATTTATATCAACGCAGGAAACCACTTTGGGATAGGGGCGTTTTAAATCTCCTATTTATAGAAAAAGTGCTAGCCACTCAATACCCATTTTTAAATTTCACTAAAGTTATTTTGGTTGGACATTCAAATGGGGGTGATATTTCCATGCTATTTGCAAAACAATATCCTCATTTAGTTCAATCTGTAATCTCACTTGATAGTTTGCGTATGCCTTTTCCCCGGGACAGCAAATTCCCCATACTATCCATCCGAGCGAATGATACCAATGCAGACCCTGGGGTTTTACCTGATCGCAGAGATTATAGAAAGTTAAAGATGACCATTGTACGATTTAATGAAGCAAAACATATTGAACTATGCGATAGAGGTAACAAATCTATTCAAAATAAAATAAATTTCGTCATTAGTAATTTCTTAAATAAGAGAAGGTCTCAAGGATTTTATTACTAGAGTTTACTCAGATATTTCTGGGATTCCGGCTCCCAGCCTCACAATGATAGACCATATTGATAGTTAGAGGTCCAGCCATAATTCTGACGAAAAGGACGGAGGTATCCTATGCTGCTTCTTTTTTTCATTTTTTCAAATGAATTATGGTGCATATAGAGATACCGCGAGAGAAATATTCAGACATTACAGCCATTTATTTATTCACGGAAATAAGTTATTTTAAAAAATCAGCCTATTTTAAGGATAAAAAGTGAGCTTTGTTAAAATGATGCTAGGGAGCGTTCTCATTTCGATTTGTTGCTCTATATTTGCCCATGGTTCAATGGAGGTTCCAATTTCGCGAATATATCAATGCTTTAAGGAAAACCCCGAAAATCCGAAATCGTCTGCATGTAAAGCAGCTGTAGAACTTGGGGGTAAACAACCAATCTATAATTGGAACGAAGTGAATCAGCCTGCAGCAAATGATCGCCATACGGACATTATTCCTGATGGCCAATTGTGTAGCGGAGGACGAGAATTTTACAAAGGATTAAATCTTGCTCGAAGCGACTGGAGTACTAGTATTATTGAGCCAGATGCAGAGGGACTATTTCATTTTATCTACTATCCTACAGCACCGCATAAAACCAAATATTTTAAGTTTTATATCACTAAAAGTGATTATGAATTTAATCAGCCTTTAAAATGGTCCGATCTCGAACCTCAACCCTTTTGTACTATCAATACAGTAAGTCTTGTTAACGATCGATACAACATGCCTTGTAAGATACCTGCCAATAAAATAGGGAGACAGCTTATTTTTGTTATCTGGCAAAGAGAGGATAGCCCTGAGGCATTTTACTCTTGTAGTGATGTTTTTGTTAACAATACTGGCAAGCCAGTGGAATGGCATGAATTGCAATCATTATACAATACTGCAGAAATTGCAGTGGGAATGATCGTAAAACTTCGTCTCTTTCATCATGACAATGGTGAGATAGAAACTCATCGTATTGTAGTTACAGCTGAAAATAACGGCGGTAATCAATGGCCATTTGCCTTGGCAGAAGAGGTTAATGCTAATTCCTCATTGCTTCGTATAGGACAATTAAAAGCTGAAACAGGGGAGGTTGTACTGATTCCTGAAGAAGAGGCGAATAAAATCTTTATTAATAAAGATCCTTCACAATATCATGTGGCAATTGATTTTATTGAGCAGCAAAGTCAAGTGGATTTTATTTATCCTGATGGCATCGCTGAATATAAAGCAAATACTATTGTTATGGGGCGACATGATCATAAACGTTATCAATGTAAACCATGGCCCTATTCCGGTTGGTGCAGTCAATCGCCAACTTATTATGAACCAGGCGTCGGTCTAGCCTGGCAAGAAGCTTGGATCTTGCTGGATTAATAAATAATCTAATAACTAAAGGGATCCTCTCGTCTGATCCCTTCTCATGGTTTGGGTCACCAGCTTTAAGGTATTCACCCATGTATTCCTTGGTTGCAAATAATAAGTTCCTAAAAATCTAAGTTTATTCGTATTCCTAATTATTCAAAACGATAATGTAGTAAGGAAATTAGTGCTCCGGCAAGTAGAATAACTACTCCTAATCCTTGAATAAGGCTAACCTGCTCACCCAGAAGTACTATTCCGAAGATAACTACAAATACAGGCTCTAAAACAGATAATATCGCTGCTTGTAATGAGCTAATATGCTGTAAGCCCTTTAAAAGCAACAGCATTGGCAGTGCGGTACAGATAATTCCAATTCCACAGATATTAAACCAGACATCTAAACCAGTTGGGATAAAAAATGTTCCTTCAATAAAAGCTGCAACCAAAGAAATGAGCATTGCACCAAGCGAGACGAAGAATGTTGCTAACAGAGCTGGAATAAAAATACCCTTACTGGCGATTAAATAAAGAGCATACAAAAGGGCAGATAACAAGCTTAGGCCAATCCCCATGAGATTAAAATCAAACCTATTTCCATTTACCAATAAGCCCATTCCTAAAAAAATTATTAGTAAGGCTAAATAGTAAATTTTGCTAATTTTTTGTTTAAAGAATAAAAAATTAATTAATAAAACAATGGATGGATAGGTAAAAAATATGACCATGGAGAGTCCAGAGCCAATGTATTGGGTTGCCACAAAATAAAAGATGGAGCATGTTCCATAAAATGCAGCTCCATAAAAAGTAATTTTAACTGACTCTATTGCATTAAAAGTGAGCTTTTTGAACCGAGGAATTAAGAGCATTCCCATGAAAAGACTGGAGACCAAAAAACGCCAAAAAAGCATATTATTGACGGAAACGTTAGCCTTCATCACGCTAACACCAAAATAGCCAATTAAGCCAAAAAAAAGTCCCGATAAGGCGGCATACAAAGCCCCGTTATTTCTGTATGACAAAAAAATTACCTCATAATTACCCCTGAATATTATGCCAGAATGGAAAAATTACCGAAATAAGTGAAACGCGGGGAGTTAGATCTGACAAATTGCCAAGTCAAGTCTTGCATTTGTTTCACGTACTTCACGCATGGTACTGATGTCACACAAACGAAGACTCAAGCCATGATGTCCTAACTGCATTCTAGGAACAATGCCGAACGATTTTTCGATTTTTAGTAAAATAAGATGACAAGAAGATTTAGGCGGTAAAGAACGCTGATAAAACCCGTTATACATGTCAATTTTGTTAAATTCAGCACTATCACGTAATAATGATAGGTACAATTCAACAGTAGATTGCAGCGCTTTTAAATTTTTTAACCAGTTTTCCAAATCGCGCTGTCGCAATTTTGCATCTAATCCTAGCCAAAGAAGAAGTTGTGGTGAGTACATCTCACAATCGTTGCTCTGAGTTGAGGAATAAACCCGAATTGATTGCAAAAAGGGATCATTATGAATTTCGCCACCAAATCGTCCGGCTACATGAGTTAAAATCTGGATTTGGGTGCATAAATTTGTATATAAAGATTCAGAGATGACAATATTACTTTTATTTAATGCATGCTCAATACGCATTAATTCTTTTAAAAAACGACTCTTAAGCTCTGGCTTCTCAATTAATTTAAGAATTTCAATTAAATTTTTTAAAGCATAATGATGGATAACTGAATGAGTTTCTTCACAGCCTTGCTTTATTGTCAGGTAAAGATATTCAAGCCGCAGGGCAATTTTAGGCAAGTAATGAGTCGCTAGTTGAAAGGTGATTGTATCTTCAGACATAGAAAATTTGCTGTCCTTAGCTGATTTTTTAATTCATTAAACCTTAATGTGCAAATTATCATATAAATTAAAATGTTACAATTAACAGGCGCCAAACCTACTGATTAAAACCAACAGTCTTTAGCTTGCACAGAGTTAACTGATCGTATTTTGTCGAGAAGCTAATAAAAGATATTGTTCATGTAAAATTGCCACCTTTCTTTTTAGGGTTTCCAGGGAGGCATTATTCAGAATAATATCATCTGCTATTGCAATTCTTTCTTTATCACTTGGTTGTGCTGCAAGAATTGCCTGAGCCTCTTGTTTAGAACAGTTATCTCTAACCATAACACGTTTAATTTGTTGCTCGGGTTCTGCCAGCACCACCAATATGCGATCAAGGTAGGGATAAGTTGTACGTTCTTTTAATAAAGGAATTTCAACAACGGAATAGGGGCTTTTGTTATTGCCTAGCAAATATACAATTCGCTTTCTAATCAGAGGATGTAACAATTGTTCCAACCATAATCGTTGTTCAGGGTGGGCAAAAATTATTTGTCGAAGTTTAGGACGATCAATTGCTTCGAAAGCATCTAAAATTGACTGGCCAAAATGCTTTATAATTTTTTTCTGTACCTGCTCATCCGTTTGAGTTAACTCACGAGCAACATGATCAGCACTAATTACAGTAATTCCTTTGCTCTTAAAAAAAGCAGCTACTGTCGACTTTCCGCTGGCAATACTTCCTGTTAATCCGACACAATACATTAAAAATTCCGTACGTTTAAATTTCTACAAGTAAATAAATAGACATAACAGGTTTCCGGCAAAGCACTGTTAGCCTGACAAAATGATTTGGCAGCCATTGCAGCATCACTGGCCTTGTCATAGACATTGCTAAACCATGGAACTGCAGCCAAATCCAGAGCAAGACATCGCCACATCGGACGCGTAGTCATACCATCTACGATTGCTTCACAATCTTCTTTAGACGTTTTACAAGTTGCAGGTACCCGACTTTGCTTTTTACAGGCATCGAAAGCTCTATTAATGGAGGTTATTTGATAATCACTATGTCCTACCCAGGATCGATTTTCGGCATCATAAGCGGTACATTTCCAATAATTGGTATCTAAGACTACAGCACCTGTAGAGGATTGTGCTATAAGAAAAAGACTATAAAAAACAATCACACCTAATTTATTTTTCATGTTGTAATCCATTTATTATTTTTACTAACTGTTCATAAGGCATTGCTTTTTCAAAAAACCACCCCTGCATAAATCTTACATGACATTGACGTAAAAACATAAATTGTTCTTTGGTTTCTACGCCTTCAGCGATTACTTTAAGCTTTAATGAATTCCCCATCTGAATAATAGCTTGATTCAAGCTCTCCGTAATAGCTCCTGTTCCAACAGCATGAATAAAAATTTTGTCTATTTTTAAATAATTAAATGGAAAATGCTGTAAATATCGAATACTTGCATGCCCTGTACCAAAATCATCAATGGCCAGCGAGTGACCTCTGTTTCTTAAATCATGCATTTTTGCTATAAGCGCTTTATTGGTTTGATCAAACAACTCTCTCTCAGTTAATTCGATCATAATTTGTTGTGGTTTAACATGATACTGCTCACATAATTGATGAAATTTAGTAAAAAAATGTTTGTCCTGAAAATGACTGGCTGACAAATTTAAAGCAAAATGGAAATCAGGGTGAACTTTTAGAAAGTGGTGCGATTCCTTGAATGCTTTTTTTAAGACTTGCAATGTAATAGGGACAATCAGACCAGATTGCTCAGCCTCTTCAATGAATGCTTCTGGCATAATTTCATCCTTGTCAGTTTGCCAGCGTAATAAAATTTCAGCACCACAATATTTATTGTTTACACAATCCATTACAGGCTGATAAACAGGCTGAAAATTATTATTCTTAATGGCAGTATTTAAGGCATGCGTTAAAGAAAACCGTTTATTTAAAATATTTCGTATTTGCCAGTAAACGAGTATGGAAAGAAATAAAATGATAGCAGTTGCCAGCAACAAACGGTAAATAAAATTTATTGTGAAATGTCTGGGATCAGCAATTAATACGATTTTAAATGCATTCAAATTTTGTAGTTGTGCATCAGCCCAATGTATGCTTTTATCGTGACCCTCTCTTACTTTTAGAGGATTATTTCCCTTGTGAAGAAGAAATTTTCGCTGATGCTGATTGTAAAGTCCGACAAATAAAACTTCATTTGGAGCTGAATTTAATATATTTTGCAGCAGGGACTCAATAATATAAATGCCTAGATGATAGTTACCAAGCTTTTGTTGCAAGAGAAAGGCATTTTCTCTTAAATTATCTATTTTTAAAGGTCCAAACAAACTTGGACTTTCAGAAGACGGAGAGGGCAGTAAATATTTTTTGCCGAGCGTGGAGCAGATAATTTTATTTTGAGCATCGCTAATTACAATCGCAGAAATGACAGTGTTATTAAAAACGACACTCCTTAAAAGCGGCAATAGATTAGGCTTACAATCCTGTAAATTTTGACCGTACAGAGGTAGAGTGTAGGCTGCTCTTAAAGAGTCTTCTATTAAATCATCAATTTTGACTCTCAGATGGTTAGTAATTAAACTCACCTGATGTTGCTTTTCAGCTTCATTATGTAGCCATTGAAAATATAAGGCAAAGATAAGAAAAATAGCCGTAAGAAGCATCCATGTAATACTTAATGCCTGTCGCATAGTGGCATGATTAGGGCTGTTTTTTTTCATTAATCTTCAGCGCGATAAATTGCCTTTATAGAGTTTAGAGTGATTTCAGCCAAATTCTCAACCGTTTCGCGGTCTATATTCAAGGGGGGCAACCAATACAAAGTATTTCCTATCGGCCTTAATAAAGCACCGTGATTAATTGCCTCTTTGTATAATTCATAGCCAATACGTTTACCTTTTATTTCAGTTAAATCTGCGGCAACCATAGCACCTATGGAGCGAATATTACTGATTCTCCCTGTAGCTGATCTTATTTCCTCCATTAAAGAATGCATCAGATACCCAAGGCGTTCTGCCTGCTCGTTGCTTTTTTCTTCTTCCATTGTTTTTAACGTTGCCATAGCCGCACTTAAAGCTAAGGCGTTACCACTATAGGTATGAGAGTGTAAAAATGATTTCCCACTCTCATAGTCATCATAAAAAAGCTCAAAAATTGAATGATTAATCAGTACGCAACTTAAAGGTAATGTGCCTGAAGTTAATCCCTTTGATAGACACATTAAATCAGGTTTAATATTCGCATGCTCACAGGCAAACCATTTACCTGTTCTGCACAATCCCGTCATGATTTCATCAGCAATGAAATAAATATCGTTATCCTTTGTCCATTTCGCCAACTTTTGTAAGAAATCAGCACTGTAGCACAACATACCTCCAGCACCTTGCACAATAGGTTCAACAATAACAGCACAGACCTTGTCTTTTATTTTTTCGAGCTGAGAAAGAGTTTGTGGCCAATATGCGTCTGCATTCAGCCATAAGGGATCGAAAATGTTACTTAAATAAGGTATTGCCTGTAGAAAATTACATGTTACTCCATAACCTTCATAAGGCTTTTTATACAAGCCCAAATCACTGATACTTAATGCTCCCAAAGTCTCTCCATGGTAGCTGTTTTTTAAAGCAATAAAATTAGTTTTATGGAATTTTCCTTTTAATTGAGAGGCATGTAGAGCTAGTTTCATCGCAATTTCAACGGCACTTGAACCATCACTCGCAAAAAAAGCATGTTGATTTCCGCTCAGCACAGCCAATCTTTCACCTAATTCTGCTAAAAGAGGATGCGCTGTATTGGCTCCAATCACATGCTCAAACGTTTCTAACTGTTTCTGAATCGCAGCAATGACAGCAGGATGACCATGACCTAGGGACTTACACCACCAACTTGATAGGGCATCAATAAGAGAACCTTTATTAGTGTCGACATAACTTCCTTTTGCAGCATGCACAACCAAGGGAGGGTGATTTTGAAAATCCTTCATCTGGGTACACGGATGCCAGATATGTTTCAAATCTTTTTCGATAATTTGATTGCTGTTAACCATTTGATAACTTTTTGGTTGACAATAAATGCGCTGACTTTATCATGATGACATGCAGAGAGGAAGAGAGGATATATTCTCTCAGCCAGAATAGCGAGGGGTAAAAGTGAATTATAATAAGCCGTGGACACTCGATGAAATCACCGCAATTTATGAACAACCGTTCAATGACTTGCTTTATAAGGCACATTGTTTGCACAAAGAAAATCACTCAGAGAATACTGTACAGCTTGCCAAGTTATTAAGTATTAAAACCGGTGCCTGTCCAGAAGATTGCGGCTATTGCTCGCAAAGTGGTCATTATAAAACCCATATAGAAAAAGAAAAATTAATGGCCGTTGATGAAGTCTTACTTAAGGCCCAGGAAGCCAAAGAGAATGGTGCCAAACGATTTTGTATGGGGGCCGCATGGCGCTGTCCTCCAGATAAGGCAATGTCCCAATTGAAAGAAATGATTGCCGGAGTTAAAGCGCTGGGTCTAGAGACATGCATGACCTTAGGTATGCTAACTACAGAGCAGGCTCATGCCTTGAAAGAGGCAGGCTTGGATTATTACAATCACAATATTGACACCTCACCTTCCTATTACGACAAAGTGGCGACAACTCGCAAGTTCAGTGATCGTCTGGAAACAATTGAGCGAGTGCGAAATGCGGGTATTCATGTGTGTTGTGGAGGAATTTTAGGATTAGGGGAGACTCGTCAAGACAGAATAGAATTTCTTTTGACTTTAGCGAATATGAAAACGCCACCTGAAAGTGTTCCCATCAATCGTTTAATTCCTGTTGAAGGCACACCATTGGCAAAAACTCCACCCGTTGAAGGTATAGAATTAGTTCGAACCATTGCCACAGCACGTCTTTTAATGCCAAAAAGTGTGATTCGTTTAACTGCCGGCAGAACCGATATGAGTGATGAGCTTCAGGCACTTTGTTACTTTGCAGGTGCAAATTCCATTTTCATTGGTAATAAATTATTAACAGAAGACAATCCTAAGCAAGACAAGGATCAACTGCTTTTTGAAAAATTAGGATTAAAAGCATTTGCAGAAGCATGATAGAAGACACTCTCATTCACTACTCGCAAGAACTACGTGCCGCTGGCCTCTACCGCAAGCGACAGTTGGTGTGTAGTCCAAAACCGTCGCTAAATTTCAGTTCAAATGATTATTTATCATTGACTATGAGTAAGCGTCTTAAGAAGTCATTCCAACAAGGTTTCGAGAAATATCCCAGTGGTAGTGGGGGGTCGATGGTGGTATGTGGTTATCATCCGATGCATCAAACGCTTGAGGAAGCATTTTCTCATGCTTTAAATACAGACGATGCCTTACTCTTTTCTTCAGGCTATGCTGCCAATTTAGGTATTATTTCTTTATTAACCCATCTTGATGCGCATCTTTATATTGATAAAGGACTTCATGCTTCCTTCTATGATGGAATTCAACTCAATAAAATAAGTTATACCCGCTTTCTACATAATAATCTTCAGGATTTGCAGGCTAAATTAACGAGGGGAATGGATAATGCTGTCATTATAAGCGAAGGAATTTTTAGCATGAGTGGCCAACTAGCTCCATTAACTGAGATGGCGAGTTTAGGTAAAAAAAATCATGCAAAGATAATAGTCGATGAAGCTCACTCCTTTGGTATCTTAGGCCCCCAAGGTCTTGGAGCAGTAGCACAGCATCAATTGACACCACAAGAAGTTCCTTTAAGAGTGATTCCCTTCGGAAAATCATTGGGCGCACAGGGAGCAATTGTCGTAGGAGAGGGCCAATGGATTGATGCTTTATTACAATCAGCGAGATCCTATATTTACTCTACTGCTGTTAGTCCCGCTTTGACCTATGGTGTATTAGAAACCCTTATGTTTATTCTTGAAGCCGACTCCAGACGTAAAAAGCTTTTCCAATTAATTGACTATTTCCGTAAGGCTATAAAATCATCTCCTTTAACATGGCAACACTCACAGACACCAATCCAGCAATTGCAACTGGGCTGTCCCCGTAAAGCATTGTATTACACTGAGCAATTAAAACAGCGTGGTATTTTTTGTCAATCTATACGAGAACCCACTGTTAGCAGAAAACATACCGGACTTCGGGTTATTTTAAATTATCACCACGAACCTGAAGATATCGATGCCCTATTTTTAAATTTAAAACGAATTTATGAATCTGAATATTAAAATACAAGGGGAAGGGCCCTCTCTGGTTTTTTTTCATGGCTGGGGTTTTGATCACACGATATGGTGTGATTTAGCCACTGCTTTCGAAAAAAAATATACCTTGTATTTAGTGGATTTACCTGGATTTGGTCTTAGCTCTCTCATGAATTGGTCACAATTTAAATCAGAATTACTTCAACACTTACCAGAGCAATTTGCTTTAATTGGTTGGTCTATGGGGGGA
Organism: Legionella clemsonensis; assembly: GCF_002240035.1. Lineage (NCBI taxonomy): Bacteria > Pseudomonadati > Pseudomonadota > Gammaproteobacteria > Legionellales > Legionellaceae > Legionella > Legionella clemsonensis. The sequence continues at coordinate 1,541,228 of NZ_CP016397.1, forward strand.
TTATATGCTTCTCGATTAGCCAATGAGCTCTCTGAGCAAGTCACCCACTTGATTAATATTGCTTCTTCTCCGCGATTTATTAAAGAAAAGAATTGGCCTGGTGTTGATGAAAATGTTTTCAACAATTTCTTTAAAAATTTAACAGAAAATCCACAGCAAACCATCTCCGAGTTTGTGAATTTACAGTTAAAAAATCAAACTTATAATTATTCTCCTCAATTCTTACCCAGTATAGAAAGTTTAAAGGCTGGATTAACCATTCTTGCAGACTGGGATTTGCGAGAATCCTTGTTTCATTTTAAGAAACCAACCACATATTTATTTGGACGCCTTGATGCTATTACACCAAGTACAACAATGGGCGCAATGCAAAAGCTGTATCCTCTTTTTAATTATGTGATGTTCCCAAAAGCAGCACATATGCCTTTTCTTTCGCATCAAAGGGAGTTTATTAATACTTTGGAGACTATCTTTAAATGAGCGCTTTCTTTATTACGGGCACCGATACCAATTGTGGAAAGACTTATGTTACTTGCCAAATTCTTGATTATTTAAAGCAACTTGGAAAAAAAGGGATGGCTATTAAACCGCTTGCAAGTGGCTGTATCGAAAAAAATGGACAACTAATTAATGAAGATGTCCTTCGTTTGCAACAATATAACACTCATCTCAATTATCCAGTTAATAACTGGCAATTTCGGCTTCCCATTTCACCTCATTTGGCTGCCCAGGCAGAAAATGCCGAATTATCAGCGCGGGAAATTGCGACCTTTTGCCAACAAGATTATTATAAAACTCTGGACTTTCTTTTTATTGAAGGTGCCGGTGGTTTGCTAGTTCCTTTAAATGATGAGGAAACCTGGCTAGATTTCCTGAAAATAACTGAAATTCCAGTTATTTTAGTGGTAGGGATGAAGTTAGGCTGTATAAACCATGCACTATTAACAACTTCTATTCTACAGGCCCACAAGATTCCTTTCAGTGGCTGGATTGCTAACTGTTTGGATAAAAACATGTTAGCACTGTCAGAAAATATAGCCACTTTATCTGATAAAATTTCGGTCCCGTTGCTTGCGACCATACCTTTTCAAGGAAAATTGATACCGCATTTTTTCACGCAATGTTTTGAATCATCCTTAGATATGGCTTCAATGACGTAGATTTGTGAGAAGTTGGTCGAACTGCTTTGTGGGCAAATAAATATCAGACTCCTCATTTGAGCAACTTACATTAAGAAATAGTTAAAATAAAATTATTCAGCGATTTGCCTGCAATAAATAAGCCTAAGCAGGGTCAAATGCATTGTTCATAGGCATCTTGTTAGCTATAATTCAATACTATTTCTAAAGAAGCTAAAAAAGCACGAACGATCAATTTTGGAGATTAATTGATGCCAATTTACGAATACGAATGCAGAAATTGCCATCATCATTTTGATTTGATGCAAAAAATCAGCGATGCCCCAGTAAAACAGTGCCCTAAATGTTTTGAAGACGCTGCTGTACGCCTGGTTTCAGCCACAGGTTTTCAATTAAAAGGAACAGGCTGGTACGCAACTGATTTTAAAAATAAAGAAAAAAAAGTGGCAACTACGGCAGCATCAGATACTTCGGCAACTGAAAAAAAACCAGCAGAAACCACAACTAAAACTGAAACTAAAACTGAAACTAAAACTGAGAAGAAGGGTGATAAAGATTGAAATCTAAAGTTTTCCGCCGCTATATCTTGGCTGGCCTAGTGGTTTGGTTGCCTATTGTTGTTACATTTATTGTCTTGCGATTTATTATTGAATTACTTGATAAAACGATGGCACTGCTGCCAACTGCCTATCGTCCAGACACATTATTAGGTATTCATATACCAGGTTTAGGAGTTATCCTGTCGCTGGTTATTATTTTCGTTACAGGTATTATTGCCACCAATTACTTTGGTCAGCTTCTTGTTAGTTTTGGGGAAAAGCTATTAGCCCGAATTCCTCTGGTTCGCTCCATTTATAATGCTGCCAAGCAGGTTATTCATGCCTTATTTGCTACTAATAGTCAGGCATTTCGCAAGGTATTACTCATAGAATATCCACGAAAGGGTGCATGGAGTATTGCGTTTTTAACAGGTAGCACTGATGGCTCAGTCATTTCAGCTCACACTGAAGAAGAAATGATCTCTCTTTTTGTACCTACGACACCTAATCCTACCTCAGGATTTTTGATAATGGTTCCGAAAAAAGAAGCCATTGAAATAGCCATGACAGTAGATGAGGCATTAAAATTTATTATCTCTTTAGGAGTAATGCAGTCTACAACAGCTGCAACCTCCGACTTAAAAAATTTAATTGTATAACAGGCGGCTCACATGAGATCACATTACTGCACGAGTATTCAGGAATCAATGATTGGACAATCGGTTAGTATTTGCGGTTGGGTACATAATCGTCGCGATCATGGCGGGGTAATATTTTTGGATGTTCGTGATCGTTCCGGCTTGGTGCAAGTGGTTTATGAGCCTGAGTTCGCAGAGATATTCACTATTGCTGAAAAATTACGCCATGAGTTTGTCGTACGAGTTAAAGGGACTATTCGCTCTCGCCCGCAGGGAATGATGAATGAAAAAATGGCTACAGGACGGGTTGAAATTTTGGGTACAGAGCTAGAGATATTAAATCAATCCAAAACGCCGCCATTTTTGCCTGATGATCATCAAACCGTCAATGAAGATTTACGTTATCGCTATCGCTATTTGGATTTACGCCGTAGTGACATGCAATATAATCTGACGCTTCGTCATAATTTGATACGTTCTATACGTGAGTATCTTAATGGACAAGGTTTTCTGGATATCGAAACCCCCATGCTCACCAAGGCAACACCGGAAGGTGCTAGAGATTATTTGGTACCGTCTCGGGTTCATCCTGGTCAATTTTATGCGTTGCCACAATCACCGCAATTGTTTAAACAATTGTTGATGATGTCTGGTTTTGATAAATATTATCAAATTGTCCGTTGCTTTAGAGATGAGGACTTACGCGCCGATAGACAACCTGAATTTACTCAACTCGATATTGAAATGAGTTTTATTAATGAAAATCATATTCAAGATCTTATTGAGGGGATGCTGAAAAAAGTTTTCAAAGAAACACTGCAAGTTGAATTACCTGAGAAACTCCCAAAAATGACTTATGCAGAGGCAATGCGACGTTTTGGTAGTGATAAGCCGGATCTACGCATTCCTTTAGAATTAGTTGATATTGCTGATTTAGTTAAAGAATGTAATTTTAATGTCTTTGCAACAGCTGCAGCTAATCCTGAAGGACGAGTTGTTGCACTAAAATTACCCAAAGGTTGTGAATTAAGTCGCAAAGCATTCGATGATTATGGTACTTTTGTGGGAATTTATGGTGCCAAGGGGCTAGCCTACATCAAGATAAATGATCTTGAACAGGGTATGCAGGGCTTACAATCTCCCATTCTTAAATTTTTATCAGAAGACTGCGTAAAAGCCATTATTGAACGAGTAGAAGGACAAACTGGTGATGCTATCTTTTTCGGCGCAGGGCATGCTCAGTTAGTTAATGAATCAATGGGAGCCTTACGCGTTAAATTAGGGCATGATAATAATCTGGTAGAACAGGGCTGGCGTTTACTATGGGTCGTTAATTGGCCAATGTTTGAGATTGATATGAACACCAAGCAGCTACAATCCATGCATCATCCATTTACTTCTCCTCAAGAATTATCGGTAGAGGCATTAAAACAACATCCAACGCAAACACTTGCAAGAGCTTATGATATTGTTATTAATGGTTTTGAAATTGGTGGTGGTTCTATTCGTATCCATCAACCTCAGTTGCAACAAGCAGTATTTGATTTATTGGGAATAGGGGAGCAAGAGGCTCAAGAGAAATTTGGATTTTTATTAGATGCGCTGGAGTATGGTTGCCCTCCTCATGGAGGTATTGCCTTGGGTATTGACCGTTTGGCGATGCTGTTAACCTATTCCAGTTCAATTCGTGATGTTATTGCGTTTCCCAAGACACAGTCTGCTTCTTGTCTTTTGACAAATGCCCCTGCTGTGGTTGGTAGCACGCAACTTAATGAGTTAGGAATTCGTCTTGCACCATCAGCAACAAAATAAACCTGATAAAACCAGCACACTGATAAAAAGCTGCTGGTTTTATTGCTATTTTTTATTGAGCCTGTTTATTGTCTGGCTACTATCCGTGCACGCAGGCTTTGCCAAGACAGAAGATAGCTCAAGCAAGTTAATAGAATATCTCGTCCAGGAAAAAAATAAATTCACTTTGGCTATTAATGAGATAAAACTCATTTCGCCACCAGTCGATCAGGCAAGCTATCAGAAACAACTGCAGGAAAATAATGCAATGATGGCGCTTAATCAGGCTAAAATTACCAGTCTTGAAAGCTTCCTGACAAATCAAAAGCAGTTACAGCAAGATTTAACGCAGCGATTAAAACACTTGCAGCAAACATCTTTATCACAGGATGATTCGCAAGAACGAATTAGCAAAATTAATACGCTCACCGATGTCAATAAAAAAACGATTGATCTAATTAATGAAAATTTATCATTGGCTAATCGTTATCAACAGGCCCTGGTTTTGCATAAGCAACAATTAGATTTATGGTATTCAAAAGCGCTCATGCAAGAGCAATTAGCAAAATTTCATGAACAAAAGGAAAAATTTAATCAATCTTTAGCTCGTTTATATGAACATACCATTAAGCTGCAACAGGAAATAAAATCAGATAATGATTTTCCCTCTGTATATCGAGCAGAAGCCAAATTATTACTCAATAATCAGGTCATTAATTTAACCCAATATAAAATAGCCGAACTTGATCTGCAAAAAAAACTGGTGAAGGCTGATTATTTGTTACTTAAAGATCCTAACATAAGAACACTGCAAAGAATCACAGATACTTATAAAGAGGCCATTACTCAGTTATCTGAAATAGAACAAAGTTTAAAAAAAATGGTTTCAATGTTAACGGATGAACGTAGTCACTTAACTGATGAAAATTTAAAAAAACAATTTTCCGCGTTGATACGTATCGTTGATGCGAGAATTGAAGGCATTGTTATTCAACAGCAAACGCTGCAAGAGGATTTAGAAAATCATCTGGAAGAGTTAAAAAAACAACTATCGGTAAGGCAGAGTTTGTCGGAATATCGGCTAGATAGTTGGCCGCTTATTTTTGAGCAGTTGATTCATATTCCAGCGCAAATTTACAATTATTTGAAATCATTAGTGTTCAAAGTGAAGGATAATTATTTGTGGCAGGATTTTTTCCCATCTGCAATGCTTTGGATTATTTTGGGCTTTCTCATTCTTGCTGCCTACGGCTTGCACAAATTGTTAAAGCGGTTAACTCGAGATAAGGAACGATCGCGCCTTTCGGGGCATCTATATGATGGAGCACTTATCTTATTAAGCCGTAATATTCCTCATTTGACCATTGTGGCCTCGGTATTAATTTTACTTTACGGTAATCATATCCTTTTCTCAAACTATCAATTATTGCTCAACTTGATTTTTGTCTGGCTTATTTTTCGCCTGTTAATTTTAATTGCACGACTTGTACTGCTGGAGAGAGTTAGTGATTCGTCAGGAACCGACGTTCGACTTTACTATCGCATTAAATGGCTTTTGCTTGCAGGGGGATGGGCAACAGCCTTGATGGTTATTAGTCACTTGTTGCCTCTATCTGCACTGATGCAGGATATATTTAACCGTCTGTTCATGCTATTTTTGCTTGCTGTCTCTATTGTAGGCTGGAAAAATAGAGAAACTATCAGTCACCTGCTGCATCCCCTATTGAAAACTAAAAAGCGTTATTTTCGTAATGCCGTGATGCTGTTGGTAATATTAATTCCTTTAACTTTATTTACTACGGCGATAATTGGTCAAATGGGATATATTAATCTCGCATGGTCGATGAGTCGCTACGAAGTACAAATTTTGCTTGTCCTTACGGGTTATGTTGTAATCCGCGGCTTATTAATTGATGCACTTGATCTTTTTTCTGAATGGATGATTTCATCCATGCGCAATGGTTGGTTATGGATTGAAGTTTTTCTAAAACCACTCGATAAAGTATTGCGGGTCTTGCTAATTGGCGCTAGTTTGTATCTATTAAGCCAATTATTTGGTGTGCATTCAGATTCCCTTATTATTGCCAATTTAATGAAATTCGGCGAATACCCCTTGATTAATTTATCAGGAGTTTATATTACTCCCTTTAGTATTATTGCATTTCTTATCTTACTGTCAGTTTTTGCCTGGGCTGCTAAATGGACACGAGAGTTTAGTTATCGCTGGCTCTATCGCAATGCACGTGACGCAGGTATTAGGAATAGTTTATCAGTATTCACACAATATGCTGTTATTTTGATTGGTGGTTTTATCACTTTACGAGTTCTGGGGCTGGATTTTAGTGGCATGTCAATGGTAATCGGGGGACTGGCTGTTGGTATGGGTTTTGGTTTACGGGATTTTGCATCCAATGTGGTCGGTGGTTTAATGTTACTCATTGAGCGACCCGTTCGCGAAGGGGATTTAATTACCCTCGGTAATTTTGAAGGTCGCGTTGCTCATATTGGTATTCGCTCAATGCGAGTTTGCTCATGGGATAATACGGAAGTTCTAATACCTAATGCGGAAACTTTCAACAAGCCATTTACAAACTGGACGCATCAAGACAGTATTGTGCGAACTGTTATTCCAATTAAAGTAAGTCGTGCCGATGATCCTGTGATGATTCAGCAATTAATTTTGGATGTTCTTGCAGTGATTCCAGAAATTGTTAATGACCCGCCATCCCAAGTATTTCTAAAACAAATTGATGATGCCTTGATTGAATTTGAGATACGTTATTTTATTAATGTTCAGTTGTATACGCGTTTTGAAATTCGCTCAAAAGTTTTATTTGCAATTACAGCACAATTTAAAGCCGCTGGGATTAAACCACCGATTCCTCCAATTAGTGTGGAATTAAAAGAAGGGGAATATGCACCAACAACTATTTCCAAAAGAGCAATTGAAGAGTGAGACTGAGCTTCTGGAGCGTTGTCGTAATATTGAAGGTTTAAGTTTTTTACAATTAGCTTCTATGCTTCAAATTTCCATTCCTGCTGAGAAAACAAAGCGTAAAGGCTGGACGGGCCTGGCTATTGAATTAGCGTTAGGAACTACCGCAGGCACAAAAGCCATTCCTGATTTTTCTTATCTTGGTATTGAGCTTAAAACTTTACCCCTTAACCCTACAGGCAAACCGGCCGAATCCACGTTTGTAACCAGCATTCCTCTATTAACCATTCATCAACAACAGTGGCTCTCTTCGCAATGCTACTCCAAGTTAAGACGCATTTTATGGATACCTGTTGAAGGCGATAGAAATATTCCTTTCGAGCATCGACGAATAGGACACGGCTTTTTATGGTCTCCCAGTAAAGAAGATGAATTGATTCTCGCCGGCGACTGGCATGAGTTAACATTCATGATAGGATGCGGAAAGTTGGAAAAAATTGATGCCACCATAGGACAGTATCTGCAAGTTAGACCTAAAGCAGCAAACGCTAAATCACTTTGCTATGGATTTGATGAAGAGGGCAGTAAAATTTTAACGCTTCCTCGCGGATTTTATCTACGCAGTAGTTTTACAGCACAAATTTTACAAATGATACTCTAGGTTAACTCATCACACCCCTTCATCATGATTTGCTCACCCCGTACTGAGGGCTGACACCATTATTTAAACATTACTACAAAGGAGAAGTTTTAAAAGGAGTAGGGGATTTAATGGAAGATTCAACTTGTTCTTGTTTTTTGTCAGAGCTCTCCTCCATTATTTGTCTCTCTTTTAAAGGTACTGCGTCTGGTCTTGGAGAAGAGTGAACCGCTTTTGGCATTACTTTTATCATTGTGCTGTAAGAGGGGGATATTCCATTTTCATCTGATTTAAAGGCTACAACTGGATGCAGTCGGTTATACATGCCATAGAGTGAGGAAAGGCGTTTATCGTTTAAGGCAGCAAGATGAGATTTTAAATTAATTGGGTCACCTTTTAGTTTATTAAGGAGTGCCTGGGCAGCAGAAATCTTCTCTGTTTTTGAAAAACCTGTATGCAAAAGATCCTTGTACTCAGGCTCCGTGTTGCGGTGGGCAATATAGCATTCCAGAGCTTTTTTGAGAAAATTATTCTGGGTTTCAATATCACATTGAGCGATTTTCTGAAGTAAAGCAGAATCTGGTTTAATGTCATTAATCGATAATGTTGTTTTCTCTAGAAGGATTGGTATTAATTGCAAATGATTATTCTTACACGCAACTCCTAAAGGCGTTAAATTTTCTTTAGTACGTATGTCGCAATCTGCATAAGACAATAATTTTTCAACCATTGCTTTGTTACCGGTGGCGCAAGCGAAATGAAAAGGAGTGTTACCTTGTAAAGTTTTTGCATTACAATTTTTGTCTCCCTCTTCGTATCGGTCTAAAAGCTCTTGAACTAATTCGAGATGTCCACTTTTCACTGCAACATGTAAGACAGTTATATTATCTATATTTTTTTCCTTCGGGTCTGCTCCATGCTTTAAAAGTAACTTAGCTAATTCGAGATTACCATAATGACAGGCCGTGCGAAGCGGGGTATATCCCTTGATATCTTTTGCATTAATATCAACACCTGAATCAATAAACTGTTTTGCTAAATCAACTGCTTCTGCCCCTGCATGCTTAGCTGCTGCTACCGCATGAAGGACATTTCCTTTACGATAAGTGGCATGAAGGTTAAATGTTGGGTGCTTTCGAATTTTTTCTACAAGAGAGTAGTTTTTAGATTTAAGCGCAGCAAAAATAGCATTTGATTTGCTCAAATCAATAGACGGAAGTTTTAATAAAAAGTCTGCCACATCATTGCTACAACGAAAGCATGCTATTTCAAGTGCTCGCGATATTTTAGGAGCATAAATTTTTGTAAAGTCAATTCGTCTTAATGTGTCAACATCGTTGTTCTCCGCTGCACACTCCAAGACAGTAAAACCTATACTATCCTGGGAAGGTATTAATGGATGTGTTGCTTTTAAATGATTAAGATTCAGAGGGTTAGCTTTACTGGTAAAAACAGAGACAGACATTACAAGCGGCCTTTCGCCAATCCAATTGCGCCATGACTTGTTAAAAGTTTTATTTAATTTCTTTGCAAGTTGTTGGCTATTGTAATGTGTATTTAATTCATCGAGACTGTCCGTTTCAATTAATTGAAATTGATCTTTCCCTAAAACCCGAATAGCTACAGAGTGGTTATTGCATGATAAATTAATTGCTGAATCTGGATAATCTTTTAGTTCTTGGCCGATGCCTTTTAAAAACTCCGCTAGCTCTTTCTGATTATATTGATCATTTGTTCTTAAGGCGCAATGCAATCCCCCAAGATTTTCCAATTCCTTTGATTGTATATAAGCGGATATTTCGATTTCATGATCTTGAAAATAACTTCTACCACCAAACATCTCAGCTCCAATCTCTGGATTGAGATAAAGTGCTATACCTTCAAAAAATGCAGGAATCTCGAGTATTTGGTGATTATCAGGAATCTCTTGCTCGGTTTTTGATAACTTCTGTAATACAGCAATATCGCTTTTAAGTTTTTCGGGTTTATCCTTGTATTGCTCAAGAATTTCAAGTCTTTTATAAAATCTTTCTATCTGACCACAGCAAGCAGCTTGTATTAGCATAGCTGAAAAGCCTTTGCACAACCCCTCGTTTGTTATTGATGCGTATCCCAATTCTTGGGCAATGCGTGTTAACTGCAAATGTTTCATAAAGGTGTGATACATGTAAACTTGCTAAAATTATAGTCAAAGCGTCTATATATTGTTCTTGATTGAAAAGACTAAGGGTAGGGGTGATTTGACCGATGGGTCAATCAATGTTTCTACAATGCTTTAACCAATTAGTCAATTATCAATTTCCGTAGTTACAGTTCAAAATAGTCTATAGTAAAATTTAACGACTTCATTATTTGTCAGACTTGAATTAATGAGCAATAAAGGACTATTTCCACCATTGATGCAAAACTATGCGCAACAAGAAAGATTAGTTGGGTTTGAGATTGAGTACGTTGGGCTTTCCATCCAAGATTCCACAAAGCTTTTGCAAAAACTCTATTCAGGCACTATTCAAGTCCATAATCATCAACAATGGTCATTGGTTAACTCAGCGTTAGGTACCTTTAATATTGAGATGGATGCACAAATTTTAAAGAATTTGGCAAAAAAATCCGCTGAAAACGTTAAACAGAAAAAAGTTGATATTGAGGGCTATCTGGAAAAAACAATTTCTTATGTGCTGCAGAATGTTGTCCCTATTGAGATTATTACTCCACCTGTTTTAATTTCACAAATAGCATTGTTAAATCAAATTATTCCTGAACTAAGAAAAAATAAAGCCAAAGATACTCATTCTTCGCTATTAGCTGCTTTTGGCGTTCATATTAATCCAGATGTGCCAAAACTCAATTCCACTACGATTTTATCTTATCTACAAGCTTATATTTTATTAAATGACTGGTTACGTGACGTAATAAAAGTTGATCTTACCAGAGAAATTTCACCTTATATTGATGAATATCCAGAAAATTATGCACTAAAAATTTTACAACCCTCTTATAAACCATCCTTATCCAATTTAATTGATGATTATCTACTCTATAATTATACCCGAAATCGTTCCCTGGATTTATTACCACTTTTTGCCTATATGGACGACATGAAAGTGAGAAATCACGTGGATTTTACTTTAATTAAACCACGTCCGACTTTTCATTATCGCTTACCTAATACTAATCTACACTCAACATCTTGGGATCTTATCGTTGAATGGAGGCGATGGCTTGTTGTTGAAAAATTAGCTGCTAATGAAAGACTGAGGATGCAGTTAAGTGAAGATTATTTAAAACAAAAAAAAGAAGTGTTTATGCCGACTACAAAATGGTTAAATCATATCACTCCCTATGTAAAAGAACTATGAAAACTCGACCAGTTATTGCAATTACTTATTCAAATAATCAATCAAAAATTGTGATTGGCGCTATAAAATTGGCCATTTGGCTGTCAGGAGGAACATGTTTGTGCGTTAATACCAGGCAAAATCAGGATAATTTTAACTATGATGGTCTACTCCTTTGTGGTGGTGTGGATATAACTCCAGATCTCTACGGGAGTAGTAAAAAAGCTAATTATCTCTACGATTTTGAACGCGACAAACTTGAACTTAAACACTTATTTTATGCTGAGCGACACAATTTACCAGTTCTTGGAATTTGCCGTGGTTGCCAATTAATGAATGTCTACAGAAAAGGAACGCTTTATACTGATATTGAGAAAGTTTTTGAAGAGGCCCAATATCCTTCTCATTTATTAGGTTATCTCTTTTTCCGCAAACAAATTCAGATTAATCCCCGCAGCTTGCTATTTAAAATCACCCGAAAAATTTCATTAAAAGTAAATAGTATTCATAAACAATCCATTTTTAATCTTGGCCATAATCTTAAAATTGGGGCAATAGAAAAGAATAATATTATTCAAAGCATAGAAGATCCAAGCAAAAAATTTTTCTTAGGCGTTCAATTTCATCCTGAATTTTTAATTTATAAAATATCTTTTTTAAATTTGTTTAAAGAGTTTGTAAATTCCACGAGAAGAGGGGAAAAAGAAATTGATATAGGCCATCATTAATCTTCTGAACAAATCTAAACTAGTTAATACATAGCCTACACTGGACTTACTTAACATTTAGGCAGTTGGCGCTGGGCTCTTGATCAATTACTTAGGCAAGAGCCCATCTTCCAAAACTACACTTTCACCTCACATTAATTTTTAAGATAAAATGATCTATTGCATAGCCAATTTATTTCTTTCATCAAAAGTTTCTTCTCTTGTTTCTCTTCTTTTGGAAGCGGGACTTCTGCCAAAAATAGAGTCATAATTATCTGGATTAACTGAAAGTTTATCTTCAATGTCTGATTCTTTACTGTATTTTTTTACTAATTCACGCACATAATCCCTATCTTCATCAAGATATAAATCAGGATCAATTTCATCGCGATTAAATTCAAGGCGATAACGATTGTCAACCTGTTTGTTACGATTGACGTACATATATATACCGGAAATAAGCAAAGTAACGCAGGCAACTGCGGCAAATGCAGCAGGAATTGCTAGCGCTATTATAGGGGCAGCAAAAAGAACTGGGGGTAAAAACATACTCACGGCACTTAATACAATTAAACCAATTAGTCCACCAAGACCAATCAAAGGCACTTTGGTGAAACCAAACATATTTCTATCCGAATTGGCATACCACGCCGCACGCTCTGCCTTTGTTGGACACATATATTGAAGCCCAGTAGTTTGATATTCATTGGACCCGATCCAAATAAATTCTTCACCTTGTTCTATATATTCACGTGCTTTTTTGCGGGCATAAAATTCTGCCCCCACAGCGATCAATGGCATTGCAATCATCATAATGGGTAATATAAAAGTCGCTATCGGTACAAAAAAAGCAGTAATTGTTGCCGCGACTGTAAAAAGAATAGTAGCAATTATAACAGGACCAAATGTAGCCGCTACGCCCCAGGCGATGCCTTGTGCAACTTTATCATTTGTTCTTAATAAGCTCGTCTGTTGGGGTTGATGTCCTAATAAAAAATAAGGTAAGTTAGCATGGGTTGCAAAAATATCATTTACTACACCATACAGAATTCCGCTTAAATAAACAGAAGCACCCACAAACAATCCTGTGGCAATTGCCGTAAGCCAAAAAGGTGCAGTAAAAAACGCGGTGGCCATAAAAAAAAGAATAATAAGTGCAGATGCAGCGACACCCACAAAACCATTACGTAATAATTTATGTAAAATGTCATCTGGGGGTAATTCTTGTCCCTTTATTTGGGGGTTGCGATACAGAATTCGATAAAGGCCACGCTCCTTTAGATAATTGATAGTTGTTCTGTCTTTATCCCTTGCTTCTAAGTCAATAATCAATTGATTAACTATTGTAATGGCTTCTTTTAAATTTTCCCTATTGCTTAGATTTAATTGAGACGTTGCAATTAAATTATAAATCTCATTCTGTTTTGCAAGTTTATTTTTTGCATCCTCAAGAATAAAGTTTAAAATGTTTATTTGTTCTTTTTCCGTAAGCCTTCCCTTACCATATTGTTTTATTGATGCTCTCAACTCAGTTTCTGACATTGCCATAGTAGCCCCTCATAAAAAGAAGGCATTATACTAACTTTGAACATAAAGATCAATATTTAAGCACCTGGCTTGCAATGGCTCATGATGAGAGATAAACTATTTCAAGTTTGTTAATTACAAAATCATTCTATTTGTTTAGTGTGAACGTATATTTAGGGGCAAAGGGACGAATACACCCCTTTATTTAAAGCATATCCATTAATTTTAATGCAATTTGATTTTTAGAGAAGCAGCCAAATTTATCGCGCAAATTCTCAAAATGTCGTTCGATGGTTCGTCTTGAAACATCCAATAATTTTGCAGTTTCTTCCGAAGTTTTTCCTTTGATGTACCAAAATAATACCTCTCTTTCGCGAGGAGTGATTTGTATTTTAGACTCGGCTGAATAGAACATAGTGGGTAACGTATGATCCATGATGCCATTTTGTTTAAAGGAAGAATTCCACAGATGAATAAACTCGGCATATTTGTTATCTTGAAGACTATTTGCATCAAATTTATCACGAATAAAGGTAATTTTGTCTTCAAAATAACTGCTAAATTTTTTAAATATTTCAAGATTATTTAAGTAAACATGATTTATATCACGTTTTCCGAGTGGAGCATCAAATGAATATAATTTAATTCTATTGTAGTCAGCAATTTCCAATATTCGAAAGGAATGTCCATATTCAAAATGGTTAAGTAGTTGAAACACAGGCGCACTGTATTGTTTATACTCCTCTTGATAGATATCAATTAAGTAAAAACCATTTTTGGGATAGGTTTTTAATATGCTAATAGGAGCAGTTTCAACCAGTTGTTGATGAATGCATCGTTCAAAATATTTACTATCAGTTCCTAACCAAATAAAATTACCTGTGTCGTTCATTTCCACATAACTGAAATGATTAATACCTGTTACTTTAAACAAATCTTTGCACAAATGGGTAACAAAATCAGTGTAATTAATTAATTCAGTTGCATTTATTAGCTCGGTAGACATATTTGTAATATTTAAAGACATAAATAAACGGCTTCCATTAAACTGTACAATAATTTAACACATTGTTGATGATTGATCAAGGTTTTATTTTATTTTAAAGTAGCTGAAAATTGAATCTTGCGTTCAATAGAAAAACCGCTAAAGTAGAAGTAATATTTTTTCTTTCACTATCAAGGAGTTCACCGTGAATAAAATAGGACTTTTTCTTTTTTCTATAGCAGGAATTACAAATATATATGCTGCTGCCCCAACTCAACTGTCAGGTTCAGCAGAACAGCAAATTCAACAATTGAATTCACAGTTACAAAATCAGCTAAAACAGTTGCAGACACAACAGCAACAACAGATTGATAAATTGAATTCGCAATTACAGGCTCAAATGAAACAAATGCAAACACAGTTACAGCAACAGATTCAAACTGTAAATGCACAAACTCAAAATCAAATCAAACAAGTACAGACTGAGCTGCAGAAACAAATTCAGCAAGTGCAGCAGCAAGCAATGCAATCAAAAAATTAACGGGTAAACCGGCAAGGAATTACTCTCATTTGCCATCTCTGTGAATATGATTTGCTGATGCTTGCACTGTTGGCATAACGGTCATTTCTGCTATATCCACATGTGGAGGTCGAGTAATGCAGTAATAAACTGCATCAGCAATATCCTCTGCCAACAAGGGAGTAAAGTCTTCGTAGAATGCCTGGGCTTTTTTTCTATTGCCCCAACGAACTTCACTAAACTCCGTTTCCACGGCACCAGGTGCAATTTCAGTAATGCGAATAGGGCTCCCTAATAAATCCAGACGCATTGATTTGGTAATTGCCCGCACAGCATGTTTGGTTGCACAGTAGACATTTCCTCCCGGATAACATTCTTGCCCAGCAATGGAGCCAACATTGACAATATGACCTCGACCGCGCTCCATCATACCGGGTAAAATACAACGACTTATATAAAGTAATCCTTTTACATTGGTATCAATCATTCTGTCCCAATTTTCAAGGGAGCCTTCTTGTATAGAATCGCTAGATAATGCAAGTCCGGCATTGTTAATTAATACATCAATCTCTTGCCAGGCAGAAGGTAGGGGAAGTAAAACTTGCTCCACATTTTCCTTGAAACGCACATCCAGTGACACAGGCAAACAGTCTACATTGTTGAAGCGATTTAATTCTGAAGCAAGTTGCTCTATACGCTCTGTTCTACGCGCACAAAGAATAAGTTTTGCCCCCTTACTGGCAAAAAGACGTGCGCAAGCTTCACCTATACCACTTGAGGCGCCGGTAACTAAAATAATTTTATTTTTTATACTCTGCATCAGGGATATCCTTAATGCTGGTTAATAAAGAGGGTTTATATTAATTGTTTTTTCTGTTGAATACAGTATCTGGCTAGTAAACGCATTTAATTTTGCGTACAAAAACTTTCTTCCCAACTATATAAATGATTGACGAGCTATGGGTAAAGCAATTGCAGGTTGGTAGGCACCAACCTGCTCTCTTATATATTAATATTTTTTTTGGTCGCTGAATGGACGCTCTTGCTGGCCTTTGCTAGGTTGTTGGCCTTGTTTTTGACCAGATTGTCCCGGGGCTTGTTTTTTCTCATCTTGATTACGCCATTTTTGTTCGCCCTGGTTTTGTGGATTCATTTTTTTATCTTCTTCCCTGTTCATGATAATCTCCTTGTTTGTTACGGGGTATTATTAAGTATAGTCTAAGATTATCCTAGAAATTGAATTATGGCTTTAAAAGCCATTGCTGTGTCGTAGGAAAAATCATTTTATTACATACTAACTACTTGGTTATATATTCGATTGATTTCATGCAATGATTGTCACACCCCAATTTATTTCCTCTTCCCAAATTGAGATGGCTTTAATTTTTTATGGGTTATCATAAATCCAGGAATCATGGGTAACCAATAGGTTAAACCTCTGAAAAGAATAGTAGCAGCCAAGGCTGATTCGAGAGGTAACCCCAAGGCATATAGCATGCCTGTCATGCTGCCTTCAAATACACCAAGTCCGCCGGGAATCAAAGCGATTGATCCAACAGCCTGGGCAATCACTTGGACTGCAAAAATTAGTACAAAATCTAAATGAGTATTAAGTGCCAATAAAACCATCCATAAGGTTAAAGCATCAAAAAGGAAAATAGCGCCCTGTAAACAGATAGCGGGGATACTAACTATTGGCTGTAACAACATTTTAGGGTGAAGTTTTTTAATTGCTGACACGAATGATTTTAAGAGTTCAAATTTTTCCAAAAAACCAGGTAAGGCTTTATTGCGAATATGCGTCCATAAATAAATAGCAGCGATAAAGATAAAGATCATGGTAGAAGTAAAAATAATAGTCAAAATAATAAGCGCTTTACCCAGGCTTTGATGAAGCCAAAGAATAATAATTGCCAGGATAAACGCTAAAAAGTAAGCAATTTGTCGACTAAAAACATTTAAAGTGACCGCAAAAGCGACTGATTTTTTAGAAATATTATGTTGAAGCAAATACTGCGTCACCAGGGTTGTTCCACTTAAACCACTGGAAGGAATAGTTTGATTGACAAACAATTGAGATAAACTTAATAAAATCAGATTTAAGAAGGAAATTTTTTGATGCAAGCGCCATAAAGCTATCCACCAAACGCCTGCAAGGGCTCCATAGGTTCCTCCTTGAAAGAGTAAGGCCAATATAAACCAAAAAGGATTAATCCGTTGTACTAGCTGAATAAAATTACTTAGCTCTGTAAATTGAAAATAAATAAGAATAATAGTGATTAAAAGTAGAAAACCAATAATCCATTTGTTAATTTTTAGCTTCACAAATAAAAGTAGTTCCTTGCATTAATTTTCCTAAGTATTTTATTCCATAATTCTAGTGAAAACCATCTTAATAATAGGCTCATTATATTGTTATTGATTAACAATAAACATATTTTCAAGACTTTCCATGGGTAATTACACCCATCCAAACTCTCATCACATTGCATTAATATATGCCAATTTGATTTTTATTTATTATTATCATGAGTGACCTCTTTTATTGGCGAGAAGTTTTTGGTGAAGCGAGTTTATTATCCACGTTTGAGAGAGAGATAAAACAGCTTCTAGAGGGTGACTATAAGAGTCTTAAGCTGGAAAAACTTCATGGTATTTCCGGCGTTTCCATCTACAGTATTCGGGTCAATAGAGAGACACGCCTGTTATTTGCGCCGTATAACGAGCGATTGTATTTGCTCGATCCCGTCTACAAGCACGAGTATGCGAAAAATCGCTACTTAAGAAATCCTAGCTTATTAAAAACCCTCTTCAGCAAGCTTGATACTTCCATTGACATTCCGTTGGAAAAATTAACACTGGAGGCATGCAGTCCTGCCGAAAATGAAGCGCTGGAAAAGCAATTGTCCAGCAGCAAAGAAAAAAGTCGCCTGATTGCCCTGGATTACTACAAAGAAAATTTCATTCGCTTAAGTACACCACAAGAGCAAGCCTTGCAGGCCAAATTGCCTGCATTGGTCTATGGTCCCGCGGGTTCGGGTAAAACTTGTGTGGCTTTTTTGGCGCTGGCTGATTACCTCAAGCGTATGAATCAGCAAGAGTCGAGGCCTATTCTCTATGTTAGCCGTTCTGCATTGCTGGTTGCACAGATGAAAGCACAGTGGGAGAGTAACGCTGAAGAAAAGCGACGTGATAGTGTTGTCTTTCTGACCTATGAGGAATTATTTAAGAAGCATTGTGCAGAAAAAGGAAAACCTCTGGCAGATATCTCTTTGTTTAACGATTGGCTCACCAAGACTCTCAAGCAGGCCCAGTTTAAAACATTGGCTGGCTCACTGACTGCGGAAGAAATCTGGCGTGAGTTTAGAATTCGTTCAGGTTACACGCCAGAGGACTACATCCAATTAGGCACACGCCAAAGCAGTGTCAATGAAGAACAACGCCAGTTGATTTGCCAACTCTACACTACATTTCTCGCGGCTTATCTCACCAGCGAGCTTACTCCCATTGCCACCGCCAAGTCTTACCCCATGGTGCTGGTGGATGAAGCACAAGACCTTTCTTTCGCGCAACTGTATAGTCTTTATCAATTGGCTGACGAGAACAATATCGCTTATTTTTTAGGTGACCACCAGATTCTCTTCGATGGCAAATCCCGACTACCCTTTCTGCGCCAGTTATTTCATAAAGCACAACAGCCGTTTAGCGAATATCAATTAGCAGCAAGCTACCGTTGCTCCAGGCTCGTTGTGAAGGTCACCAATGCACTCATTCAACTCAAATATCAGGCCACCGGTGGTGCTGCTGATAAAGTCGAGCTGGGACAGATTACCTCGGCCAAAGAAGACAACGACCGTGGAGAACTCCTTTGGCTTGATACTAACAGCGAGGAATTAAAGGCACTGCAACAGGAAGCGCTCAGCAATGCCAGATTTGCCGTGGTTGCTTTCCCTGAGTTTATTAAGGAAGCAAGAGAAACCTTTAAAACGCCTTTAGTCTTCACCCCTGAGCAAATTAAAGGGTTGGAATATGACACCATCCTTTTCTGGCGTCCCCTCGATGGTAAAGACAGCGCTGCTGCTTGTGCCAAACTGAAAGAGAAGAAAGGCACGGTCAATACCACAAGTCATCTCCCTAAAGCAGGGGAAGGGGATGACTCTTGCCTTCCTTATTTTAACGGCTTCATTACCGGCGTTACGCGTGCTGAGCGAAGGGTTGTCTTCGCTCAAAACAAGACACATCGTAACGAGCCGCTGTACCATGCCTTAAATCCTGCGTTTATCAATGAAAATCAACAAGCTACACCACCCCAAAATACCCCCATACCCCAATCAACCACCCAAGACTGGGAAAACGAGGCGCGAAAATTAGTACTGCAGGGCAATGAAACCCAGGCTTGCAATATCTTTCAGAACAAACTCGGTCGTACGCAAGAAGAGTTTAGAGCATTTCAAAAACTAATAATGAATGCCTTACCTGCAGCAGAAATAACAAAAAAAGAAAGAACTAATTCTGAAGAAAATAAAATGCAGGAAGAAAATTCCTTTACAGAAACAGAAAAGAATGTTCAAGAAGAGCAATTTCAAATTCATAAAAAGAAGAAAAAAGTAAAATCATTGTCTCCACTGCAACAATTAATGAATAATTTTTCTGAAAAACAGTTAACTGCTACACTCTCAACTTATCCCTTTGAAGAAATATTATTGCAAGCTACAGCAATTCCCGATCAAGTACCAAGAAAATCTCAAACGTTATTAGAATTTGCCCTAAGTAACCGTAATCGTACTCAATTATTCCTTAAAGTGATTATAAATGATCACCAATTAACTGCGAATTTTATTCGAACTTATCTTCAAATTTCGGAGTTTTATAATAAAAGTTATTCTCCCAAGTGGTCTGGCAAAAAACTTTTCCTCCAGTTTTGTCAACTGGTAAATAAAGTTTCTGAGTTTACAATAGTTAGCAACCTCTATTTAGTCCACTTTGCTGCAGCACTAGGTGATATTGATTATATTAATTTTCTGCATAAGCTAGGAGCGGACTTCGATAAACCAGATGCTAACAGTGTGACCCCAATTTTTGTTGCTGCTAAAAATGGCCATGCCTATGCGGTTGCGAAACTTTATGAATTAGGTGCGGATCCTAATAGAGCAAGAATTGGTGGAGCTACGCCTGCCTTTGTTGCAGCTCAGATGGGCTACAATGAGGTTATTAAAATACTTGCTCAATGCAGGGCAAACCTTAATCAAGAGAATAGCTTAGGCTCCACACCAGCCATTGCTGCTGCCGAAATTGGACGTGTTGACACGCTTGAAACGCTTTTTAAATGTGATGCTGATCTTAATAAACCAAACAAGAGGGGAGCTACTCCTGTTTTTATCGCAGCTCAAAGTGGTCATGTCGATGCAGTTGCTAAACTGCATGAATGTGGGGCTGACCTAGATAAATCCAACACGAATGGAGCCACTCCTATCTTTATTGCGGCTCAAAATGGCTATGCCAACGTCGTAGCGAAACTTCATGAGTGTGGGGCTAACCCTGATAAAGCAAGAATTGATGGGGTTACTCCTGTCTATATCGCAGCCTACGGCGGCCATGCTAATACCGTTGCGACACTTCATCAGTGTGGTGCTGATCTTGACAAAGGGGAGAGTAATGGGGAAACACCTGCCTTTATTGCCGCTCAAATGGGCCATGCTAATGTCCTTGAAGTACTTGCTCAATGTGGCGCTCTTCTCAATAAAGAAAAAAATAATGGTGCTACTCCTGCCTGTGTCGCTGCTGAAAAAGGACTTGTTAACGTCTTATTAAAACTTTGTGAGTATAATGCCAACTTTAACAAAGCCATGTTTAATGGGACAACTCCTGCTATTATTGCTGCCCAAAACGGCCATGTTGACGTATTTGAATCCCTTTATAAAGGAGGTGCTGACTTTAACAAGGCAGATGTCAAGGGTGTGACGCCTGCTTTTGTCGCTGCATATTTGGGCCACACCACTATCCTTAAAAAACTTAATGAATATGGCGTTGATCTGAATAAAGCAAAAGCTGACGGTATTACACCTGCCTATATTGCCGCTGAAACAGGACGTATTGAAGTTCTTGAAACACTTTTTAAATGTGGAGTTGACCTTAATAAACCAGATAATAACGGTATAACTCCAGCCATTGTTGCCGCTAAAAAAGGCCATGCTAACGTCATTGCAAAACTCCGGGAGTACGGTATTGATTTTAATAAAGCAACTCCTGATGGAGTCACTCCAATTTTAATTGCCACTCAAAAAGGACACGCTAAGGTCATTGAACAGCTTTGTCTAGGTGGGGTTAATCCTGATATGCCTGATGCAAAAGGTTCAACACCAGCTCATCTGGCGGCTGCCTGTGGACATGCATCTGCCATTGAAATGCTTTTTAAATGCGGGGCAAGTCTTAATAAACCCAATCCTAAAGGTCTAACACCTGTTATACTCGCGACCCAAAATGGCCACGCGGCAATAATTAAAACACTTCATCAATGTGGTGCTGACCTTGATCAAGCAGATAGTAAGGGCGTAACTCCTGTCTTTACCGCAGCTCAATGTGGGCATATCGATGTGATTAAAACACTTTATGATTGTGGCATCAACCTTGAAAGTTTAAATAAAAATCAGGAAACACTCATTCATGTTGCAATTAAAAATAAGAAGCTTAATGTACTAATAACGCTGTATGAACTAAATAGTAATTGGGAGAAAGCTTTGAATGATATTACGCCAGCCCATATAGCTATTCAACAAGGTAATATTGATTTTATTAAATCCATGCTAGAAAAAAATATAAAATTTAATGTTCCTTATATGGCCAATAAAAATGAGCTAAAGAAATTAATTGAAGGGTACACCAAAAAGAACAATTCCACTCAGAAAGTTGTTTGGGCTAAAATGGAGCAATTTGTTGAGCGCCAGGGAAACGTTGAAGATAGATTATCTATTTCGCCGCTTGATCTTGCTGAAATTATTAATCGTCAGGATATCGTAGACTTACTTAGAAGCTACGAAACCCCATGTCAACATCCTTATAGCTTTTTTAATTCGAAAAAGCTCTTGGAAGGTAGTAAGCATCCTTTAGAGTTAAAACTCTAAAGATGTAGTTTGCCTGTTAATTCCACAGCTATCAGACATGAACATCACCATGTGCCAATTCACCAGTAGATTTCGGTGTGAGGAGGCAGGCATAAGTGAGCCATCCAAAGAACATAGCGACGCATGCTAACACAGCCCAGCCGGGAATCGGCCCCAATGCAGCATTCTTCACAATTTCACCGAAGGACATTGTCATTTCTTGACGAACACCGATCACTTGCAGCTTTGGGGAGGAAATTTTTAAGATCCATGCCATCAGTAGAATGAGGAACATCCACACATAGTTTCTGCGTAACCGCCGAGATATTGCCATCCTGAGGCTTATATGAAAGCGTGGTTCACGTAAATCTTGGCCTAGGATGTCAGTCCAATGCTCCGCAATTGATCTGGCCGCCGTGAACATGGGAGCGAAATAATGCCGCTCGATAAGGCGTACTCGTCCTCTATAGACATCAAAGAACCGGTATCGCCTTGACTCGATGAGGAGGAGCAGCAAAACAAGTAGCATCGCGAACAGCAAGACCCCATGATGCGCCGACGCCGTCGCCAGGGATAGTGACAGCATTGCGGCCACAGCGGTAATTGCCCAGTTGCTCGTTCGATCGATGCGGTCCCTCCATCCCGCCATCCGCGCAATCTCGGCTCGATGATAATGAGCCAGCAAGGTAATGAATTCGGATGAGGTTGTCGGAAGAGGAGGGTTTTTAAGGCCAGTGAACCTTTCGCCCAATTGTTGATTGTCGTGTTCTATCGTTATCTCCAAAACGAGGAGCAGGCTTTGTAGCATATCATGGCATGCTACAGGACGAAAGGGAGTCTTAAATTCAACTTTAATCCACGCGCCCCAGGCAGAATCTCGCGCCAAGTGCGACAGATGAATAAAATATCATCAGTTGCATGAGGAGCGGTAAAATGGGAGTAAGGTATAAACATCTGAGCGAATTGGATCGTGTATTTCTTCAGATAATGCTAGAGAAAGGCTATTCAAAAGTTAAGATAGCGCGCAGATATTGAAGATTCACCGGTCAACGATATATAGAGAGTTAAAACGTAATAGTGTGATAAGTACGTGGACAAACAATACACCCTATTATCTATCTTCTTCAGCGCAAAAGAGGTATGTAAAGCGCCGAAAAAGGAGCACGAAACTATCAAAAGATAATCAATTGTGCATGTATATTCCTGATAAATTAGGCTGCGGTTGGTCACCCTGGAAATTGAGGGCCGATTAAAATATGAGAATGGAGGGCAGACGCTCATTTCTCATGAAACGATCTATCGCTATATTTATAGCGACTATTGAATTTGAAGCGCAGGGCCTTGCTAACTTAAAATTAATGACAGTTACTTGCTAATTTTTTATAGTTATTAACAGATAGAGGTGGTTGTAACACTAGTAATCTACATAGTCAGAAAGGGTTTGTTGCACTTCGCGTGAGATTCTCCATCCATTACACTAAGTCTGATTATCAAAATAATCAGACTTAAAAAGCCTGGTTTAGCGCCGCAGCTTCCCTGCCCATTTGCCAGGACAATTGCACTTTACAAATATAGTCTTCAACTGCTCTAAAAGAATATTGTATCAAAAAGCTAAAAAGAGCTAATTAAAGGTTGCAATAAATTATTTGGATTATTTTTTACAAACAATACAATATCGTTTCTTCGACCTGAAATTGCCTGAGGTGTTTTGGTATTGTAGTTCCTTTGCAGAATGGCTATTTTTGCATAATCGTCTAAAATATCTTTTTCGCGAGGCGTTTTAACATAAGGCCATTTTTTCTGGTTTTTAATTTTATAGTTAGCTAGTTCTAACTTCTCATTTTTCATTAGTAAATTAAATCGTTATCTACTTGCGCTAACTGAGTTCTACGAGAAATTTTCCCTAATAATCTCCAAAACTACGTCGTCAGGACATTTTGCGAAAAAATTTGGCATTTTGGAGGCTCCTAAATTGGTAGACTAATCATTTGAAAAGGAAAACGAGGATCATTTAAAAACTCAATTTTCAAACTCCAGCAATTTTATTATTAAAGATTGTAATTCGAGTTGATTAAGATCCTGATATAATCCGTTGCGTGTTTTAGCATGGGAAGAAGGCGCACCGAAGTGCGCAAAATTAGGATGAAGCTATAATTTGAAAATTATGTACATGTGCTAGAACACCTTTTTCCCATCCTCCGGCAATCAAATGTTCAGCATTTTTTTGTAAGGCTGAAGCTACCTGGCCCGCGAAATGCGCTTTTTGAGCTGCTTTATCAGGGAAGGCGTCAAATATAGCATAGGTATCTTTGTCAGTTTTTAAGGCAACCCAAAAATATGTTTTTGGTTCTGTTTTATTAATAAGTTGAGAACCCTCTTTCAATAAAAGCTCTAACTTATGGCTTTTACCTGGTTTTGCTTTAAAAACAATATAAGAGGCATGTTTAGTGGTTAAAACTGTATCCAGATGAAAATTATTAGAGGCAATGACATCATAATTGCTTACATTAAGTAGTACACCTTGTTCCCACCCTCCTTCTACAAATTGTGAGGCATTTTCTTTTAACGCATTGGCAACTTGACCTGCAAAATGCTCCTCTCTTCCTTTTTCATTAAAAAAAACATCAAAAATAGCAAGATGATTATCTTCTTTTTTTAATGCAAACCAAAGTGCAGTATTAGGCTCGGTTTGTCGCACAAGTTGAGCTCCATTTTTAAGAAAATCTTCAAAATTTGCGGCGGATCCTTGCTTGCTTTCCATAGTAATATAAGAAGCTTTTTGTATGTTATTCGTGTTAATTGTCATAGTTGTTTTACTCGCATAGTTATAAGTTATCAATCCAAAAGTAAGGGCACAAATACTTAATAATTTAATTTTCATAGGAACTCCTGATCATCTATCTACTAGAAGGTAGATAGATAAGGTAAAAAAAATTAGAATGTTCTTTTAATATAATGCTTCACTGTTTCAACATAGGAAATATCCTCAAATAATCTTGACATCAGCAACCCTCCTTCCAGTTGAACTAATATATTTCTTGAAAGCTCCTCTGGTTGCAAAATATCTCGTTCTTTTTTATCAGAATGTCCTTCGCTGATTGCTTCTTTTATCCAATCACCCAAAACATTAAAAAAAATACGGACTTTAACTCTAACTTTTTCTGTTAATGAAATTACATCCGATGCAAGCATACCACCTAAGCACATTTTCATCTCATCATGCAAAGTCAAAGACATCAACTTATCCACTAAACTCAATAGTTTTTGCTGCAAAGATAAAGAGGAATGGAGCTTTAGTTCATTTAAAAAAAATGACAGCCGATACAATTGCCAGTCGAGTACAGCAACAGCCAAGTCCTCTTTTGCTGGATAATAATAATGGATACTTGACGTTTTAATGCCCACCACTTGAGCAATATCTTTATAGCTAAAAGCGTTATAACCCATCTTCTGGATTAAGCTTTCTGCAGTAGTTAATATTTTTTCTTGCATGGTTGTAATTTTCATAATTGACCATTCTATCTATCAGTAGATAAATTGTCAATCTATTTAATCGTTTTTTTAAATATAACTAAGTTATAACTTTGCCTAATTCTGATGATACAAGCTAATAAGTTTTAATGAGTTAAAATTAAGGAACTTTTCTATCACTGAATTAATGGCTCTATATTAACTCCGGCTTAAGAAGGTATACCGCAGTTTATGAAGTGTAATTCCAAATGATCATTCCCTTACAGAGAAACATTCCGGTAAAAAATAATTAGTGAGCACCCAGTAGTTTTCTAGCTTCATCTGGATTGTTATGAACACCAAGCAAATCAATAATGGTGGCTGTGGCTTCGTTTTTACCAATAATCTCAACCTTAGTCCCTTCACGTCTAAACTTTATAACAATCTTATCTAAGCTTGAAACAGACGTTATATCCCAAAAATGAGCATGACTGACATCAATCACAACATGAGCAAGCCTCTCTTTAAAATTAAAATAATTTATTAATTGGCCTGATGAGGCAAAGAAAATTTGACCAAATAGTTTATAAGTTCGACAATTATTTTCTTCGTCCAGGGTTGATAAGACATTAACAAAGCGTCCTACCTTATTGGCAAAGAATAATGAAGCAAATAATACCCCGACAAATACACCATAAGCTAGATTATGTGTTGCTACTACAACCACTACAGTTGAAATCATCACAATATTGGATGACATCGGATATTTTTTAAGATTTCTTATAGAATCCCAAGAAAAAGTACCCATCGATACCATAATCATTACAGCGACCAATGCTGCCATTGGAATGCGTGACACCCAATCACTTAAAAAAACCACCATTATTAGTAATAAAACACCAGCAGTTAAGGTCGATAGGCGTCCACGACCACCAGATTTGATATTAATAATGGATTGCCCAATCATAGCACAACCTGCCATGCCACTTAGCAATCCTGAAATAATATTAGCAATACCCTGTCCTTTACATTCTCTGTTTTTATCGCTAGTTGTATCGGTTAAATCATCAACAATGGTAGCAGTCATTATCGATTCTAATAACCCCACGATTGCCAACGCTAAAGAGTAGGGAAAAATTATTTGCAGCGTTTTTAAATTCAAGGGAACATCTGGCCACAGAAAAACTGGTAACGTGTCGGGCAAGATACCCATATCTCCAACTGTTCGTACAGGTAAGTTGAATGACGCTGAAGTTGCAGTTAATACAATAATAGAAACTAATGGAGATGGTATTGTTTTATTGATATAAGGAAATAAATAAATTATGCCGAGACCACTTACGGTCATTGCATATACATGCCAACTGACGTGAGTGAGCTCAGGAAGTTGAGCTAAAAAAATAAGAATTGCGAGGGCATTCACGAATCCGGTCATGACTGAACGGGAAACGAAACGCATTAAATTTCCAAGTCTCAAATAGCCAAAAATTATTTGCAAAAGTCCCGTAAGGAGTGTTGCTGCAAGTAAATATTGTAAGCCGCTAGATTTCACCAAGGTAACCATTAGCAAAGCCATGGCTCCTGTCGCTGCTGAAATCATTCCTGTTCTGCCGCCTACAATGGCGCTTGCTGTTGCTATTGCAAAAGATGCATATAAACCAACTTTAGGGTCAACGCCAGCAATAATAGAAAACGCTATAGCTTCGGGAATAAGAGCTAAAGCTACAACAATACCTGCTAATAAATCCCCTCGTAGATTGCCAAACCACTCTTGGCGTGTCGAAGAAAACCACATTTTTTATCCTTCTTAGGTAATACAGAGTAACCCAATGAGACACGGATTATTTTATTTTTAAAATTGTTTCTCGATGAGCTTTATGAAGAAATATGCCGATTAAAACTAAGGTGGCGTGAGCATGTGAGTATGGTTTGAATAAAAGATAGTCATTGTATATGAAATAAAGGCATAATCAAGCTATTTTCATACTTTCCAATCCCTCAAATCTTGAAGGGTAGGAATTTACACGTTAAAAGGAAAAATTCATTTTATCAAAATAATTGGTTAAAAATGGTAGCTAATCTCTGGGTAATATTACCCATTTAACATTCTCCTGACAATGCGAAAATGCTGGCTGGTTCATCTCTTGACTAACTTAAGCATTTTTATGGTTACTGAATTTCATTTCTTTGCAAATATGCCATATCACCTGCTGGTAGAGATTTACTTAAGCCTGCCCGCCAGCAAAATCCTTGAGTCGAGCATAATAAATAAAAATCATCGTATGGCTGCCATAGAAGCTTTATTTAAAAAAAATGATAAGGAAGCAAGACATATTCAAGCCAGGCTTTTAAAAAAGTGGGCGAAAGAGCAGACCATTAATATACCGCAAAATGACAATATAGTTTGGAATGCCATTCGCAGAAATTCCTGTAATACTATTTATCGTTGGTATGGTCTTGTCCTCCTTGCAAGAAAAAAAGGAATTAGTTTAAATCTTCCAGATCATCTCTTAACCCACTCTCTTACTGCTTGTCAAAAGCTTGAGGGGGAGCGTTCTGTTCAAAAAATAGCTTTGGATTTTCTCTCTTGTTTTGCAGTGACAGCAAACACAGAACAACTACAAATCCTTATAAATGCTGTCGCTGCTCAATCACATTGGCCTTTTAAATTTTCTATTTTGAAAAGAATTGAAGCAGTTATCCCTCAAGAAACACTGAACACTTTTGTTCAGGAGAGTATTAAATTTGTTAAAAATGACGCCTCGCCTTTAATTCCTGATGAAGAAGATTGCTTTATGAGGCACTATTTGCCCCGGGTTAATAAACAAGAGGCTTCTGAATTATTACAGTTCATTTTAAACGAAGAAGCGTGTGAAACTCATGAACAACAGTATGTGGTATTAAGAAAAAAATTGCAGGCCTTGAGCTATATTGCAAAGCAGTTAAGTCAAACCGATTTGGGTTTGGCCTTTGATTTTGTATATAAAAACCTCGACTCTACCTTGAGTATCCCAAGTTTGTATTATCCTTCCACTATTAAAGATATTGCATGGAGCATCCTCAGGACATTCATGCCTCGATTAAACCAGAAACAGCTTGCACAAGTGATAGTTAAAATTAACAGCATGCTCAATAAGGATAGTTCTTTACTTTCTCTCGTGGATGCCGCATGCATCTTGTGGAGGCTTACTAATAGAACAAATGTCCTCTCAACTCACCCCTCTTTCCCAAAGATAATTAGCAATCTTCAATTATTGGTTGATGCTAATTTTCAGGATTCGCGATTACTAACTATTTTCTTTGATATTTTGCCTTTGATTGCTTCCTATATTGATGAGGAGAGGCGACAATCAGCGCTCAAAACGATTAAGAAAGCAATAACTGGCGAAATTCTGGATTATTCCAATAGTTACCTTGTTACCGGTATCCTTGCTGCCCTTTCCTCTTTTAGTAACTATCTTAATGAAGAACAAGTGAATGAATTTTTTAGTATCGCAAAGAATTTCAGGGATTCAAATTATGAATTTGCATTAAAAATTTTTATTGCTTTAGCTAAAGTGTTGGACTCTGCAAAAATTAATGAAGTTATTGCATTAATTACAAGCAAAGAGAAGTCCAATTATATTACTGGTTTGCAATTTCAATTTTTAACCAATGCAGCTCATCAGTTGGAAAAGCAGCATCTGGAAATAGTTAAACAATTCATTTTAGAAAACTCTTCTTATCCTTTGGTAATGAGGGATGAGCATCAGATTTTCCTTCGAGCAATGGATCAAAACGATCTGCAAATAATTTTGGATAAAGCAATTAAACTTCTTGAGCCTAAGGAGGATACTCAATGTGTTTCAACATGGGATATCCGAGCAGCCTTAAGTAGGATAAATATCTTGAGTAGCTACCTCAGTAAAAAGCAAATACAACAATCTGTGGAGAAAATTAATCCTATAATCTCTCAAAACTTTAAAAAATTAGAGGGAGCAGAAATTAAGCTTTACTTAGAATATATAATGCTTGTTTTTGATAGAGGAGATTTAAAAATCCAAGCCTCAATGATACAGAACCTGCTTCATATGTACCGAAATCATGGAAGTTATTCAGTTAGAAATGCCTTAATAAATACACTGACCTGCTTCATTGTTCGGGGTAACATTAAGCAAGAAGATATTAAAGACAAACTGCCAGAGCTTGAAAACAAGTTCATCAACTGTTTCTTAAACTTGTACGATCAAATCAAACAGGCTGAGACATTACCCCAGATTAAGTTAACGCTTTAGCTCCTTCGTTTTCATATCCGTCTCTTTAAATAAAATTCTGTTTTATCTATGGGTAAAATTACCTATTAAAAAACTATTGAAGCAATGCGAAAATAGTACATATTTTAGGATTTTGGATTAAAACTTAAACGGACTCTTATGACTGCTCACTTTGCTTTTTTCGACAATATACCCGATCACGTTTTGATAAATATCTACTTCAATATGCCAGCCAATAATATTCTTAAAGCGGGTATGGCAAATAAAAGACATCATGCAGCCGCTATAGAAGCCTTGTTTAAAAAAAACGATGAGCAGGCACAAGCTATCCAATTGCTACTTTTCAAGAAATGGTTAAAGGAAAATCCTTCTGTAAGTATTCCCCGAAATGACAATACTATATGGGATGCAATTCGCAGAAATTCATGCAGCATTGATTTTCGTTGGGCTGGACTTGCTGTGCTTAGCAAAAAAAGAGGAATTGATTTAACAATTAGAGATGATTTCTTTACATTTCTTTCTAAGTATTTTTTTAATATGGATAAGCAAGCAGCTACTTATGCACTTCATCGGAAAATGGCCTTGCATTTTTTTGCTTGTTTTATTGAAATAGCAACTCCTGATCAACAGCCAATCATTTTTGGAATTCTTATTAAGGCTCTTTCCGATAGCGATAAAAGTATAGCAAGTTCGGCATGCCAAATTCTTCGAAACATAACGAAAGATTTCCTTACAACTAATTTTGATTTCTTTGCACGTCAGAGTATAGAGATAATTAAAAGCGACACATCTTTAACTGAGGCAGAACGCCATTATATAAGCTATTTTTTGCCACAACTTAATAGAGAAGACCGCTTAACTCTATTGCACTTTATTGCTGCTCAGGAAAATTCACCAGAAATACAGCAGAAACAGTTACTGGCCTGGCAGTACCTTACAGACAAAACCAATGATGAGCTCAAATTGGCCTTTGCTTTTGTGTGGAAAAGTTTAAATTCAACACAACCCATTTCTATCAAAAAACAAGCCTGGGAAACACTCTCGGTACTGCTACCTCAATTATCCAAAATACCTCTTAGGCAATCAATACTTGAAATAAACAGTATGCTTAAAACGGGCTCAACTGAATTGGTGCAACAAGTGTTAAAGACCGTATTAAAAAGGAATATACCTACTATAGCTTCTCATGCACTTTTTCATAAGATTTTGAAAACATTGCTAAATTTTATTAAGAATAATCGAGGCGGAGGAGTTGCTTCCTGTTCCCTTAATACCCTGGCTCTTGCAGCTAATCATCTCGATCAAAAAAGCCGGCAAAAGTCAATTAAAGTAATTATAGATACTATAAACACTACTCAGGAGGATAACATACGTCATGCTGCTTTTGACGCCCTTTCCTCTTTCGGCCCACATCTCGATGATGAACAGATAAGTTCACTGTTTGACCAGGCAATGAATTATGCTCGCTCGCTTGAATTTTTTGATTTTACATTGCAAATTTTCATCGCCATCATTGATAGGTTGCCCACCGAAAAAATTGCTCAGGCTATTGAAATTGTGGCGCTAAAAAATATTAGTAATTTATCAGCTATTGTTTCTTTAAAATTAATTTTTTACACCCGCTTGGCCTCAAAATTGGAAGAGCGATATTTGGACAAAATTAATCAGACTATCCTGGAAGGATTTGAGCAATACGCTCCTGATTTGGCCATTAGTGTGCTTCAAATTTTTCTTCCCAGACTGAGCCAGAATCAATACCAGCTATTCTTTGACAAGGCAATGGCTTTCTTTGACTGCAAAGAGTGCGGAAAATGGCAATCTGGCTTGAAAATTATCCATAGCATGAGTATCTATCTAAGCCCCCTGCAAATACAGCAATATCTACGGAAAGTGGGGCTTGCAATTTCTGAAGAATTGGATGCTGAAAGTACTGCATGGTATTTAAAAAATAAAGCCCTCCTTTTTGACAAGGTAAATCCAGAAATTCAGACACTAATGGTAGACACGCTGTGTCAGGCAGCTCATCATTTGGATTATCTGGTGAGAAGTACTTCAATACATGCTCTGAGCTATTTAATCGTTAGAGGCAATGTTAGTAGCAAAAACATTAAACACAAATTACCTGAACCTGAAAGTGAGTTTCTCACTTATTTTTTAAATGCCTGTGAGCAAATAAAACAAGCTGACGCATTGCCTACCATAAGTTATGGGATTTCCTATTAATCCTGCACTTGCTTAATCTTTAAGGTCATTAAATAATCTTTTAAAGAGATAAATTTTGCTTTTCTATGAGAAAACCCAATGTCCTATGTTTTATTCCCTATTTTCTGATAATTTATCTTTTATCGGGGATAACTCAGGCTGAAACTCAACCGCCTTCTCAAGGTAATTTTGCATTACCCTCAGCGCAGCAGCCTGGCCCTTTCACTTCTTTTGGCCAAAATATAATTGATAAAAATCAGCTACAGCTTTTTGTTGACTTCGATTATTTAAAAAGTGTGGATGAATACTCCGTGCAAGTACCCTTTAATGCACTTTATGGTTTATCTGATCAAGCTTCATTTTTAGTGACACTACCATGGACTGTGAACTATGTAGATAAATTTTACCACTCCTCTGGAGTCGGAGACATAAGCTTTCAAGTTGAATATGTGCTCTATGAAAAAAGCAATGCAAGCTATGACGATCAAATTACTCTTGTTAATGGTTTAACACTCCCGACAGGCTCTTTTAAAAAATCTCCCACGGATACAGGAGCAACAACTGTTTTTATAGGAACCACTTTTAGCAGAATGTCAGTAAATTGGCTCTTGTTTGCTTCTCCCGGCATATCATGGGCTACCAAAAATAAGAATATACAATTAGGTACAGAATATTTATACCAATGTGGTATAGGTAGGAATTTTCACAGTGTTCCCGGTCAATATATATTTTTTCTTTTAGGTGAATTAAATGGTACTTATACTGAAAAAAATAAGGTTAGTGGTTACTCTATTCCTGACTCCGGAGGTAATATTATTTATGCCACGCCCTCATTATGGTTTTCGACCAAACAATGGTTCATTCAGCTAGGAGTATCCTTCCCTGTTAGTCAATATTGGAATGGAGATCAAAATAAAAATAATTACGTCGCATCAGCTACGACAGGATGGACCTTTTACTGATAAGTTCACTAAGCAGAATGACGTCTACAATTATTATAAAATGCTTGTCTGGAGTTACAATGATTGAAATCATTTCTCTACCTGGAAAAGTTGACGTAGAGAATGAAAACAGGAAATATAAGTTTGGATGCTGTGAAGCCAGACATGCTCGCCCTACTCAAGAAGATGCTTTAGCCTGGTGTGTTATTGACAGAAAAAAAATAAGACATCTGACACCACAAGAGTTAGGAAAACGCTTATGGACGACTTACAAACAACTCGATGAGGAAGTGAACTATCTAGTGGAGAAAAGTGGAACCACCGCTTCTACTATTGTCTACGATGGCCAACATCATCTTTTAGTCGCCACATTGGCCGATGCAGCTTCATTTATAATCCTTTATGATAAACAAGGGCAAGTTGTAAACGTAGCCCGGTTAAACTCGGTGATTCATAAACCCAATTTGCCCGCGGAAAAAGAGCGAATAAAAAAGCTTGGTGGCTTTATTACTTACGATGGAAATGCTTATCGAGTAAATGGTGTTTTAGCTGTATCTCGAGCTATTGGTGATTATGCTATTAAAGGTAAAGTCGCTGAAAAATTAATATCCTCAAACGCTACAATAGATATTGTTAATTTAAATACTTTATTAAGTCAAAATAAGCTTGTGGATAAATTACAGGTTATTACAACTTGTGACGGTTTCACTGATGCTGCGGGTTATGAAGCAACTAAAAGTGTACAAGAAAGCTACCTTGCTAATACCTTAGCCAATCTTAATGATGGCAAGCCTGGGCAAAAAACAGAGAAAGAGATTGCAAAGTATCTGGTTCAAAAAGCAAAGCGCCACTCATGGGACAATATATCTGTAGGTGTACAATCGCTAATATCCGGGCAACCCATTCTTTTAGGGGTTTACGATGGTCATGGCGGAAATCAAACAGCACGGTTTGTAGCTCAACACGTGGCACATACTTTTCTTGACCAATGTCTTCTTTCCAGTATTGATTACGCCAACCAAAATTTAAGTACTAACAACAATGAGACGGCCTATAGAAGAGACAATGAAAAGGGTATTTAAATCATTTTGTATATAATCAGCATACGCGGCAAGCAGATATTTTCTTTCTAACTCAGGATTAAGCCCTACCAGTTCATTAAACTTGGCACGAATATCACCTGGTTTAACTTTACAACTATCCCGCTCTTCTCCTGAGAAAAACTCAGTCCGAGAGCCTCATCGGTTATCCAATCAGCAATATTCGTGAAACCATGATTACATTCTACTGAGTCAGCTAATATTGTTCCTCTATTGAGAAGAAAATTTCTGAAATTGAGGGCTTTTTTGCTCAAAATTAGATGCTTTTACCCCTGAAAGTATAGTAAATCGCTTGGGGATTTCGTTGTGGATAAAACTGCCTAACGAGTAGTGTTTATTTTCATCAACGATCTGGTTTTTCTCTAAACAATATTGCATTTTTACGTTAAAATAGAGCACTTATTATGCGGATATTAATAAAATGCCAGTTTCTCATATTTTACTTGCTCTACTAGTTGCTCTTGTGTGGGGCATTAATTTTCTTTTTGTAAAGTTAAGTCTTGAAGAAATATCCCCGTTGTTTCTCTGTACTTTAAGATTTCTATTGGCCAGTATTCCTGCCGTTTTTTTTATAAAACCTCCGGCAGTACCTTTTAAACTTGTCCTGTCTTATGGCCTGATAATGTTTGCTTTACAATTTTCCTTGCTTTTTCTTGGAATGCATGCCGGTATGACGCCTGGAATGGCCTCTTTACTAATTCAGGTACAGGTTTTCTTTAGTGTATTTTTTGCCTCCGTATTTTTAAAAGAGCAACCCAATCCCTTACAAATTCTGGGTGCTCTTGTAGCCTTCATAGGCATTGGCTTAGTCGCTTTGCATTTGGATAGTAATATTTCCGTGTTAGGTTTTATTTTAATATTAGGTTCAGCTGCAACCTGGGGAATCGGTAATTTAATTACTAAAAAAGCAACCAAAGTTAATATGATTGCTCTCGTAGTATGGGGCAGTTTTGTTGCTATTATACCAATGTTTCTCATAACACTGACCTTTGAAGGAGCTACCAGTGTGATCAACACTTACAATCACCTAACGTGGCGTGGCCTCTCTTCTTTAGCTTATATTGTTTATATTTCCACTTGGGTAGGATACGGCGTTTGGAACTGGCTGGTAAGCCGTTATCCAGTAAGTATGATAGTGCCCTTCACACTGTTAGTTCCCGTTGTTGGAATTTTAAGTTCCGTCATTATTCTTGGTGAGCCTTTTCAGCGTTGGAAACTGGCAGCCGGATTACTCGTGATAAGCGGTCTTTGTATTAATGTACTGAGTAACCGGTTATTGAATATAAAGGTAAGTCGAACAGCTATAGAATAAGACGATTTTGTCTCGCAAATTTTTTGATTTTTATTGTCTATAATTTTTAATTACTACGGAAGAAATTCTGAGTCTCTAGTTAACTGGAAGTTAATCTATTGACTCATTAGACAAGGAGCGGAAGCAACTCTAATTTTACTTGAGTTAACCGAATAGTTATGAAAATACCAGTCCAATTGAAAAATATCGGTGGCACTATTCCCGAAGGTGACATTGCCCTGCAAGTTTCCTATTTTACGAAAACTGACGAGGAGGAACTTCGTCCTCAAAGCGATTTTTATACAGCCCCCGCTTCAGGTGAAATCTCGATCAATTTAGGGTCGAATCTGGCTCGCAATAAGGAGGTGTTTTTTGGTGTTGTTTTTAAGACAAATAATATTCTTGCACAAACGACTACTCCCGCTACCCGTCTAAAGGAAAATGTCCCTGTCACTATAGAGTTTGATTACAACCCTCTTGTTTTATCCGAACCTAATCCTGAAATGATTTCACCCAAACCACAGTTTGTTTATGGACGCTTACTTGAAAAAAATGGCAAGAGAAAATTGGAAGATGTGCAAATAATTTTTGAAGCCAGTCGAGCTCCGGAAGAGCCTTTAGTTCCTATTGCCAGCGTCCGCACGGAAGCCAATGGCTATTTTTTCATTGAATACCCACAAGGAACCTTTACTGCAGCTATAGCGCGCGTCGGGTATGCAGTCAAAGAAAATCTTGTGCCTATTCGATTAGAGGTTGTTCATGTTGATG
Organism: Legionella clemsonensis; assembly: GCF_002240035.1. NCBI lineage: Bacteria > Pseudomonadati > Pseudomonadota > Gammaproteobacteria > Legionellales > Legionellaceae > Legionella > Legionella clemsonensis. Next base: position 1,577,092 of record NZ_CP016397.1, read on the forward strand.
ATGAAAGCACTGCCAATGTTTTTCCTAAAAACGTTATTTTAGTTGTTGAATTACTTGAAAGTGAAGAAATTGCTGACAAAGAAGATTGTGGATGTCAATCCTTAGATATGCATGAGACAAAACGAGTGCTGGAGGAGTATTCTTTTTACAGTCTTGTACGAACGACAGAACCTGAAATTTTAGGCTATGTGTTGGAAGATGACGATGACATCACATTGGATGATATTCTCACTAAACATCCCATCCGCATTTGGGAAATCATTGATCCTATTATCAAACTACCTGCCTTTAGTCATCTGTCGGCGCGGGCTCGAATAAATTTACCAGAAGTTAATGAAAGAAGTAATCGTACAGAGGTAGTCACGAGAGGCAATGGTCGTCGTGCGACTGAAACAACGGCTAATGTTTCTGATGACAATGAGTTGGTGAAAACGCTAAGAACTATAAAAATCAATCGAAATGTATTAGAAAATTTTTTACAGAAAGAAACAAGCATTACCAAAGATAATATTGTTGATCTTATTGAGATGAATGAAAGTCATCGTTTTAGGAAAATGGTAGCACATGCAGAAACAAAACCATTAGGACGCATTATTTTGAATACTGAAAACACAGTGGATTGGGATTTGGAACCTACACTGTATCAAGCTGTTTCTGTAGCACATGGTCATTTGTTGCACTTTAAGTCGGAGTGGATTGCCGATGGCTACTCTTTGGGAGACTTACTTTACAGCTTGCCCTTAGCCCCTGGGCAAAAGAAACAAATTGTTGTTTTTGATTGGGAACGACGAGAATCAGCCACCAATATTCAAGCCTTAGAATATGAGGAAAGTTTGTACAATTCACTAAGTCGCGATAGAGATATCTTTGAAATTACCAAAGGTGTTATCGAGGAAAAGATTTCTGGGAAGTCCAGTGCCACTACAGCCAGTGCAAGCGCTGGCATCGGTGGCGTTATCGGTGGCATGCTTTTTGGCGTCTCTGGCGGTGTTGGACATTCTGGGTCTAGTGCCTCACAAAATAGCCTAAGACAAACTTCTGCGAGTGATTTACAAAAAATAAGAGACAGGATTATGCAATCGGCTAATGCTGTTCGTAGTCAACGCTCTTCAGTCATACAAACAGTTTCACAGGGAGAGCGCTTTGAAGTCTCTTCCGAAACAGTAGCTAATTATAATCATTGTCATGCGGTTACTATTCAATATTTTGAAGTCTTACGCCACTTCAAAGTTCGTCAACGCTTTGCGGAAGCAAGAGAATGTCTCTTTGTTCCTCTGCTGATGAGTCAATTTGAACTGAACAAGCTACTGCGCTGGAAGGAAAGCCTTCATGCAGCACTGCTTAATCCCTCACTATCTAAGGGTTTTGAAGCAGCAGCACGCATTAAAAATAAATGGATTGACAGCAATTTTCCTGCTGGCACTTTCGCTTCTGAAAAGATTCTCAATGCCTCAGGTAACTTTCAAATTAAATTTATTATCCGTAGACCTGAAGATAAATCGGTAGAAGTTGATGACTACTCCAAGCCTATTTATGGTGGGCAAAATATGATTATTGGCTATCAGAAGAAAATGGTTGAAGACATTAATGAAGCAAATTGGCAAAGCCTGACTCCATTTCTAGGGGCCGATACACCTAAAGGTTTTTACGATCATCATTTAAAAAATGCCAAAAATAAAGACGAAGTTTTTCATCGCTTACTGGGAGAAAAAATAGCAACCTCTTTTGTTGGAGCCCTCACCTTTCATGTTGCCGATGAAACTGGTAATGAAATTTCATCAATGAATTTTGATACCACACTTACTTCTCGCTATCGCAAGGAGGGAACACTGAACGTTTCCGTGCGCTTTATGGGACCTTCTCAATTTAGTCGAGATAAGGTGCATTACATTAAAATTCGCTGCGGTACTAACAATATACTACCTGAGTTTTCATCAATAATAGTAACTTCAGGCTTTATCCGCTATAAAACAAGTCATTACGAAGGCTTTTTATGTCGTTATCAGAGTATTTATGATGATTTATCTCCCAGCGATGGAGTTACTCTCTATGCAGGACCAACTGTTGACGAACTGCGCGATCCCCGTAAAGATGATATAGCCCTAATTAATAATTTACTCGATCATCTTAACGATAATCTGGAGTATTATCATAAGGCTATCTGGCTTAGAATGTCTCCAGAAAGACGCTTCTTATTATTAGATGGAATCATTTTACCTGGTAAAGGACTAGGGCGAAGCTTAGCATCTCTTGTAGAAAATGAACTTATTGGCATCGTTGGGAACAGCCTAGTATTTCCCGTTGCCCATGGTTTAAATCTCGATCCAAATTTTGGTACAGCTGATTCATTAACAGATTACTATATGGTAGCAGCAGGTGATCCAATTAGTATTAGTATTCCAACCAAAGGAGTTTACGCAGAAGCGATGATGGGGGCTTGTAATTCCTGTGAAGAAAAAGATGAAAGTCGATTCTGGCGTTGGGAAGAATCTCCTATTCCTGATAGTCCTACCGCCATCAACCCTGTCAGTACAGAAAGTCGTCGCGCAGAACCAGGTAATTTGCAACCCGCAGCGTTTCCAAATCCTATGGTCAATATTCAAAATGCGCCGAACGCTCCTGATCCAACTGGCTTAGGTGCTACCTTATCCTTATTAGGTAAAGGTGATGCATTTAGAGATATTACCGGTCTTTCCCAAAATCAAACCAATGCACTTGAAGCGTTGAAGGCCTCTTACGACGCAACAAAGACTTTTGGACAGGAAGCGGCCAAATTGGAAGTTCAAAAAATGATGGATAAACGCTTGGATAATGCGATTAAGGCAATCAATAGTAATCCCAATTTGGATCCAAAACAAAAGATGGAGCTCACTGAAAAGGCACTGAATGCTTACCTGGGAGCAGGAGCCAATACTAACCAGCCGCCTAAAGATGCCAATGCTGACAAACTTCAAGAAGGCATTAATAAAAATTTGGATAAGGTTAGTAATAGTAAAAGTGGTGAAGTTGCAATTACCAAGCCTGATGGCACTAAAGTTAATACCAAATTTGATGGCGGTGGTACTTCTGGACCAACAATAGAGACGCGAATCGGTAAAGGTGGAATTAGTCCAATAAAACAGGAAAATAGTAATGCATGTTGGGCAACCGTAGCCACCATGATGTTGCGCTGGAAAGATGGTAAAAATTACACCATTGAAGAAGTGCTTGCTAAAGCAGGACCTCAATACCTCAATTATTACAATCAAAAAGCAGGTTTACCCTATACTGAAAAACAAAATTTTATCAGCTCGCTTGGCATGAAAGGTGAACCTCTTGCTAGCTATACCGCACAAAATTACCGCGACTGGCTCATTGAATATGGACCGCTATGGGTAACGACTGATGCTGATGAAACCAAGGGATTTTCTGCTCATGCACTCATTATCACAGGCATAAGTACTGATTTGAAATCGATAGAAATCATTGATCCAAATCAGGGTAAAAAACTGGTGCAATCCTTTGAAGAATTTTCGAATGCATTTAAAGCACTCATTACGGACAGTGATTTACAGCCCACAACACAGGTGGTTCATTTTCTTGAAAAAATAAATGCCAGTGAAGGCGCTGATCCAACTGAAGCCGATATCGTGAAAAATTTGAATGAATACAATCCCGCAAGCTCGGAAACCATCGTAATTAATATGGTAGAATTTAATACAGGTATCTCTGACATAACCAATTATAAAGATTGGAAAACAAACAGTTCAGTTGTTCATAATCGACGTAAAAACGCTTATCGTGATCCTTTTGGTATTAGGCATTTAGTGTTGCATGAAACAGCAGCGGAATCAGGTGATGGCTTTGACGATTCCAACAATGAAACCGCTCATATGTCTGTGAAGCGAGATGCCACTATCCTGCAATTTAATGATTTGGTTGAATTTGAGAATCACGGGTCCGGCATGAACACCACCAGTATTGGTATAGAATTTGTCAACCGTGGATGGCTATCATCTTCTACCAACAATGGCGGTGAAGGTATCCCTGCAAAAGAATCTTCTCTCACTGCCACCCAAAAAGAAACTTACAAGGAAGCAAATGGCTATTTATGGACATTTTGGGGATATGGTTTCAACATTTATCGTGTCCCCCCTTCTCTTGATCAACTTGAAAAAGAGGTGGAGCTTGTAAAATGGTTAACTGTCGATTTACCCACAAAATTGCAATCCATCAGCGGTATCTCCATCTACAATCTTTTCCCTTCTATTGATGATACCTGGCTGCAACTGGTGTCTTATGAAGAAGTAAAAGATGTCTGGACTTTTAAAGCTGCAGACATCCCTGCAGAGGCCGAACGCAATGACAAGAATTTTTTTGTAATGACCACAGGTTATGAATATCTAGAGCCCAATAACCTGAGTGGCAAGAGTGGTATTATTTCTCATAATGCCTTTTATAAAAATCATAATGATGGCTCCTTCCTAACATTGTATACCTGGCTTCGTCTGAAGAAAGACAAAACAAAAACAGAAGCACTAGATATCGCCAAAAAATTAATGAAAAATCACTATATTCATGTTTCTTTAACCAGTAATCAGGATAAGAAAATTATTCTGCTGAAGGTGAATGATACAAATTTAGTCTAAGCCAGGCGAGGGAACTTCGTGAAAATGAGGAGATGCTATTCCTATTACTCCATGATTTAAAAACAGTTTTATAAAGTCGAAATCTTTAAATATCAGAGATATACTGGAAACATGGATAGTAATAGGAATACATTGTTCTATGCCCAAATTGTTTCGAGAGAAAAGTCTGCTTCGGTTAAATAATCCCGAAAAACTTGATAACCTTTTTCGCATTGTTTCCCCATTAAATTGGCTAATTCTTTTAGGTTTGGCAATACTTCTCTTGATGATTGTTGCTTGGTCTATATGGGGTCGTATTGATACCAGGGTATCAGGGAATGGTATTTTAATTAGTGGTGGTCAAAAAATTTATGATGCTATTGCTGAAGATTCAGGACGTCTATTAACTGTTGACGTACAAATCGGCGAGCTGGTCAAAAAAGGCCAACAATTAGCCACACTTAAACTCCCTCTTCTTAATTTAGAATTAGAAAATAAGCAACAACTTCTTGTTACTCTACAAAGACAGCTTAATGATTTACAACAATTTATTCAAAAAGATTTTAAACTTGAGCAGGAAAGAAATGCAGCTCTACAGGCAAATTGGGCAAATGATCTGAAAAATGCCAATCTACATTTAGAATATTTGAGGAAAGCCCTTGAAGAACGCGAAAAACTAGTAGATAAAGTGATATCGAGGCAAGAATTAGCCTTATTAAAAAGTAACTATTTTAAAGAAATACAGGAGCGCGATGAAATCCAAAAGAAAATGACCGATAACCTCATCGAGTTTAAACGGCGTGCAGAAACTAATCAACAACGACTAAATGAGCTTAAAAATCGCATTCTGCAGGCTCAAATGGAGCTTGCACTTATCCAGAAAAAACTTAAAGTACATAGCATTATTGTAAGCCCTGTGGATGGCGAAGTAATTAATATCCTAGGTAAACCAGGTGAAATCGTTCAGGCAGGTAGTAAAATTATGGATATAGAGCCCTATGCAGAAACAGTAGATGCAGCTGTTTATGTACCTGCAGGGATGGGCAAAATTATTCTTCCTGGCATGGTAGCCCATGTTGTACCCAGTACTGTCAAAAAACAAGAGTATGGTAGTATTTTAGGGATTGTTGAAAATGTGGCCAGTTTCCCCAGCACCCATAGCAGCATGATGGCCGTTTTATCCAACGAAAAATTAGTAGAGGATTTTACAAAAGAAGGTCCTCAGCTCTATGTGCGTATTAATTTAATAGAAGCGAACACACCAAGTCATTTTAAATGGACTACCTCAAGAGGGCCTAATATGATTATTACAAATGGTACCCTATGCACTGCCGATATTGTTACCAAAACACAGCCCCCGATTACTTTGGTCATACCAGCGATTAAACAATTTTTAGGACTAGACTAAAGCATCATGTTATTTGACAGATTGATTAATCGAATAAAAAAAACCCCGACCATTCTACAAATAGAAGCTGTCGAATGCGGCGCTGTCGCGCTTGGCATTGTACTAGCTTACTATGGCAAATGGGTTTCCCTTGATGTGCTACGAAATGATTGTGGTGTTTCTCGAGATGGGAGTCGAGCTGACAATATCTTCCGAGCTGCTGAAAAGCATGGAATGGACGTTGAAGCTTACAGTATTGAACCAGAGGAAATCGTTTACTCTCAACTACCTGCAATTATTCATTGGGAATTTAATCATTTTGTTGTTTTAGAAGGAGCAAGCAAGCGTTCCGTTTATATTAATGATCCTGCCTATGGCTCACGTACCCTAAGCTGGGAGGAATTTGATGAAGGCTTTACAGGCGTTATTCTGGAATTAAAACCGGGTGTATCATTTATAAAAGCAGGTCATAAACCTAAAATTTTACCCAGCTTATTTAATCGTTTGCGTCATTCTCAGGCAGCAGTAAGTTTTATCGTGTTAGCTACTTTATCCCTGGCTATTCCAGGGATTGCCATTGCAGCACTTAATAAAATTTTCATCGATGAAGTGTTAGTACAACAACTCACTAACTGGCAGAGACCCGTTCTGTTGGGCTTAATCATTGCGGCAATTTTTAGCGGCCTTTTAACCTGGTATCAACGAATCATGCTTGGGCGCCTTGAAACTAAAATGGCATTGGTTAATGGTTCTGCCTTTTTCTGGCATTTATTGCGTCTCCCGATGTCTTTTTTTACTCAACGCTATCTGGGCGATATTTTTAATCGACTGCAATCCAGTGATGCCATAGCCAATTTAGTTTCCCAGCAGTTTGGCACAAATATAGTTAATTTAATGTTAGCACTGATTTATCTCCTTGTTCTATTCCTGCTTAGCCTACCGCTAACGCTTCTAGTTATATTCACTACTCTTATTAATATTGTAACCCTACTACTCATCGCCAATCGACGTGCCAGTGAAAGTCAACGTCAAACCAAAGCAATTAATGGCTTAATGAGTACTGCTGTAAGCGGACTACAATTGATAGAAACTTACAAAGCCTCAGGTGCTGAAAATGATTTTTTCCGTAAGTTTAGCGGGATGCATGCCAATCATTTACTAGCAGAACAACAATTAGGCTGGACAAGGGATTCTTCATCACTAATCCCTCTAGCGCTGGATTTACTTACCAATACCATTATTTTGGGAGTCGGTGCTTGGTTAACTATTCTTGGAGAAATGACCATTGGCACAGTGATTGGTTTTCAAATTTTGTATCGAGGTTTCATTTCCCCTATAAAAATGTTGGTGATGCTGGCTGGAAAAGTACAGGAAATTTCAGCTGATTTATTCACTATAGAAGATATTACCTCTCATCGATTGGCGCCACGTTATCTTAAGCCACAATCCCGTGAATTTCCCAAACATCATAAATTAACAGGTCATGTCGTTTTTGATAAAGTTACTTTTGGCTATAGCCCTTTAGCTAAACCTCTGTTGACTAATTTTTCATTGGAAATCAAGCCAGGAAAACGAGTAGCACTTGTTGGTAGTTCGGGAAGTGGTAAATCGACTATTGGCAAACTCTTATTAGGCCACTATGAGCCATGGACAGGTAATATATTCATTGACGATAGACCGCTGCAAAGCATCCCTAATGAAATAAAAACGCATTCAATTGCCAGTGTTGATCAAGACATTAACTTGTTTCATGCTACATTAAAAGATAATTTAACTTTATGGAATCCTACCATTGCTGACGAAGAAATTCTCAATGCCTGCAAAGCAGTTTTAATGCATGAAGCCATTGCTGGTGAGCGAGAGCAAGGCTATGAAAGTATGATGAATGAGGGAGGATCCAATTTTAGTGGTGGGCAACGACAGCGTTTGGAAATAGCACGTGCTTTACTGCAAAAACCGAGTATCCTCATATTGGATGAAGCAACTTCAGCACTCGATCCACAAATGGAACAAATTATTGACTCACATTTGCGACAATTAGGCTGCACCCTTTTAATAATCTCCCATCGACTAAGCACTATACGTGACGCAGATGAGATTATTGTGCTGGAAGAAGGCCAAGTCGTTGAGCGAGGAACACACAAAGATTTGTTAGCCATGAAAGGTGCTTATTGGCACTTATTGGCAAGTGAGGCTTAATAATGCATGAGGATAAATCAATTTTTCATTCTTCTGTTCGTGAGTTTGATTTACTTAAGCTGGATTATAACTATCTGATTATCAAAGGCAGCGTTAATCTTTTTTTGGTTCCTACAGAGGGCATCGAATCGGGTAAGCGATATCCCATAGGACGTTGGCAAGCTGGTGAGCTCTTAATTGGGTTAAAATTGAGTAAGATAAATTCAACCTGGCAACTGCTGGCTTCTTGTTCAGTTAATGCTGAACTCAATATGATTGACTGGAAAGACATTAATATTGAAGCGTTGCGTCAATGGCAGCAACATTTTATTGATTATCTGCAAGAGTACCACGTTGATTCTCCCAAGACATTACTGTTAAAAGAACAACAAAACAAATCTACAGCAGCCTTAAAATTTTATAGAAGCATCCATGAATTACTAATCCAGACGACTCATTTGATTCGGCAAACCGAAAAACACCGAGTAATCATAAGGAAAAAAATTGAAAATAGTTTACTCAAACGCGCCTATATGCAAATGCTTTCTACCTTGCAACCCCACACGATTATTGGCAAAGCGGGACGAAAAAATACTTTAACATTTTGTGTCCAACATGTAGCACAATTTTATCAGCTGACAATTCCTGAATTTCTTCACATTAAAACTATTGAAGAAATTACACAGAAAACAGGCATGCAAGTTCGCCAGGTGCAACTTGGCGGAAAATGGTGGCGCAGTGTCACCCATCCCGTTTTGCTCCAAAAACCAAATGAAACAGGTTTTTATTTAGCTCTTCCCAAATTAACTTATGGTCTGATCCTGATTAATCCACTGGAGGGAATAAGAAAAAAACTTACAGCGAAAGAGGCTCAATTTTTTGCATTAACCGCTTGGCAAATATACTGTCCACTACCGCCAAAAAAACTAAAAATTCGAGACTTAATTTCTTTTTCTTTTCAAGGCTGTCGGCGTGACCTCCTACGTTTAGTCATAGTAGGTTCTTTAGCAGCAATCCTTAGTCTTGTCCCTCCGTGGTTTACCGGTGTTTTATTTGAGCAAGTAGTTCCAGCGGGAGATTTTTCACAACTCAAGCAGATTGTTTTAGCTTTAACGGTAGCAGCTCTTTCCGCCAGTCTATTTGAACTTGTTCGTGCAATTACCGTACTTCGAATTGGAAGTAAATTAAATCTTAATCTTGAAATTGCCATTTGGGATCGACTTATCCGTCTTCCTGCTACCTTTTTTCGTGAGTTTACTAGCGGCGATTTAGCTAAAAGAGCAATGGCAGCCAGTAGCGTTCGGCAAATTATGGCTGGAGTAGTAATAAGCTCGCTTCTAAGCGGCGTTTTTTCACTCTTTAGCTTGGTCCTATTATTTTATTATGACAGAGGATTAGCTTTTACTGCCACACTCATAATTCTTCTCATTTGTATGTACACTTTGTTCATTAGCAAACGACAATTTTCCCATTACAAATCGGTCACTGCTATTAGCAGTGAGCTTTCCGGGATGGTCATTCAATTGCTCGGGGCATTGGAAAAATTCAAGCGACAGGCCGCGAAAAAACAGCGTTTTCTTTATGGGCGATAAAAAATAGCCAAATAAAAAATGAAACTTATAAGGCCAATTGGTATAATGCGTTATTATCCAGTTTAAATGCTTTATGGCTACCTTTATTATCTGTAGTCATTTTTGCCCAATTTATTAATCGTGAAAATCCTTTTGGCTTGGGTATTTTTCTGGCATTTAATGCTGCACTTGGCCAATTTGCTGCTGGCATGTTGGCAATGACTGACGCGATTAGCACGGTTATCAATAGTATTCCCATCATGAAGCACTTAACACCTATTATTGAAAATACGCCGGAAATCCATGCCGGAAAACGTGACCCAGGAACTTTAAAAGGAAAATTGGAAGTTGATCAGCTACGATTCGCCTACACTAAAGAACAAATAGTGGTTAAAAATGTATCTTTTTCTATTGAACCTGGACAATATGTTGCTGTAACAGGTCCATCAGGATCAGGAAAGTCCACTCTCCTACGTCTTCTGTTAGGCTTTGAAAAACCTGATCAGGGTAATATTTTCTTTGATGACCATGATATCAAGCAATTAAATATTCAACGAGTTCGTGAGCAATGTGGTGTTGTGCTACAAAACAGTTTTTTAATATCAGGCACGTTATTTGATAATATTGTAGGCTCTGCCCCACTAACTCAGGAAGACGCTTGGTTAGCTGCAGAAAAAGCTGGGTTGGCGGATGATATCCGGAAAATGCCCATGGGAATGCATACTGTGATTTCTGAACGTGGTGGGACATTATCCGGTGGACAACGTCAGCGTGTATTAATAGCAAGAGCTCTTGCTAAAAATCCGCGAATTTTATTTTTCGATGAGGCAACCAGCTCTCTGGATAATCTTACCCAGGCTATTGTTATTGAGAGTTTGGAGAGGTTAAATGTGACACGCCTTGTCATTGCACATCGATTGACTACAATTGAAAAAGCCGATTTAATATTAGTCATGCATCAAGGGGAAATTATTCAATCAGGCTCTTATGCTGACCTAATGAGGGAGGAGGGATTATTTCAAACCATGGCTAAACGCCAATTAGCCATTTAATTCTCTAAAAGAATGATGTACTTTGTGTTATAGTAATTTTCTGGTGTGATCACTTCCAGGAAAGAGCATTATAGTATATGTTGCATATCTTTTAAATTTAATGAAGGAATAGTAAGTTAGGCATGGATGGCTATGTATAAAACCAGAGATTTTGAATTTCCTGATGATTTAGTCCCTCATTTCAATAAAGCTAAACGAGTTGAATGGTGGTCAATTGCCTATCTTGTGTCAATTATCATTCTTGAATTTCTTGTTATGGGTAATATTCAAACCATGAAAACGGTATGGCTTGAAGACATTTTAAGTCTCACAGCGCCAATATCTTTCTTAGTGACCTCAAAAATTTTTGTACGTCCCTCAAGTGCACGTTTTCCCTATGGTTTTCACAATTCAGTAAAAATTGCTTTTTTACTTGGTTCTGCGGCATTAATGGTTATTGGCTTATTTTTATTGATTGATGGATTGCATGTTTTAATCAAACAGACACACCCTACTATCCCTTATATTACCCTTTGGGGCTACACAATCTGGGTCGGTTATCTAATCTTTTTGATTATGCTATATAAAATAGTGGCACCTTTTTTCCTGGGAAGGTTTAAAATTAAATTGGCTAAAATTTTACACGATAAAATATTATATGTGGATGGGCATACTAACCGGGCAGATTGGGTAGCGGCACTAGGGGCCATTTTTGGTGTTATTGGTATCAGTATTGGATGGTGGTGGAGTGATGCCTTAATAGCAATTTTTATTTCCTTAGGTATTATAAAAGATGGTTTTACTAACACAAAAAATGCTGCCTTTACTCTTATGGATGAAACGCCTACAGAAATTGACGGTAAAAAAGAAGATCCCATTATCAATACCACCCTGGACTACTTAAAACAGTTACCTTGGGTAAAAGAAGTAAAGCTTAGGATACGAGAAGATGGACGCGTCTATTTTGGAGAAGCCTTAGTGGTCCCTAAAACAGAAGAGAGTTTACTCATCAACATTGATAAGGCTATAAAGGAAATCCATCAATTGAGCTGGCGCATTCAAGATTTTTTAATTTGTCCTGTGGCAAAATTACCTTTATAAAAAATAAACCTTTCACCATAATAGGTAAAAAAATAACTATTGTGCTTAAAACTCAATACATTGCCCTGCATTTATAATTGGATGAGTTGTAATTATTGCAATCTTATGCCTCAACCAATTAATTGGTTACTTTTTAAAAAACGTACTCCTTTGCTGACTAACTCTTCTTTTATTTTCACAAAGGCGCTATAGCTAAGAGGAGCAGTAGCATCCTCTATTAAAGTACAGTGAAAACCTTCAGCTAACGCATCTTTAATAGTGGCATAAACGCAAATATCTGCGCATAGACCACAAAAAAAGAGCTCATGGGCATCTTTGGCTTTTAAATAACCAGATAAACCTGTACTTTTATAGTGACCGTTATCATAAAAGCCGCTATAACTATCAATTTCAGGCTCTGTTCCTTTTCGAAAGATGGCTTCAATTGGGCGGATTTCCAGCTTGGGATGAAGTTCTGCTCCAGATGTTCCTTGTACACAATGATCAGGCCATAAAGTTTGCTCTATGCCCTGCAAGATAATTTTTTCAAACGGTTTTTTACCTGGATGATTGGAGGCAAAACTTTTATGATTAGCGGGGTGCCAATCCTGGGTGGCCACCACCAGTTCAAAGCTAGGCAGTAGTTGATTTATAACCGGGATAATAGAGTCACTCTGGGGGACAGCAAGACTGCCTCCAGGTAAAAAATCATTTTGTACATCAAGAATAATTAATGTGTTCATAGCCTCTTATACTTTTCTATTAATGCATTACGTTCATCTCTAAGTTGTGAGCTTAACCCAACCTTATAAATATGGGGGTTATCAAATCTTTTATATTCTTCAGGTAGTTGGCTAAATCTCTCTTGGCTATATTGTGCTATATTGGAAAGTGCTGTTGTAGCTACTAACGACTTGCCATTTTCCATTACTTTTTGTAATAGAGGTTGCTTTTTAAAGTTTTGCAGATTTAGAGATCTTGAAACATCAAAAGGATGATGCATTCTGGTAATATTTTTTTCGCCCTCTATAACAATAGCATCTGCCCCAAAGAAAGCTTCTTCCTCATCAAGAATACGAAGAACCTGTTTTTTATTAGGCAAGGTAATTTTATTAATATTTTCGGATAACTTAATGCGTGGTTTATGATTCGCAAAGGCTAATTTGTACACACCGTCCAGTGCTGCATCAGGATGTCCTACAGCCAAATTAGTGCCCACGCCGAAAGCATCAATAGGAGCGCCTTGATCAATTAAACTTTTAATCACATATTCATCCAATTGGTTAGAGGCAATAATTTGCACCTGATGCAGGCCAGCTTCATCAAGCATTTCACGTGCGACCTTGGCCAAATAAGCTAAATCACCGCTGTCCAGTCGAATTCCCTTCAATTGCTGTCCTCTTGCTTGCATTTCTTTGCCAACCGTAATGGCATTAGGGAGTCCACTTTCCAGCGTGTTATAAGTATCCACTAATAAGACACAATCTTCGGGCCAGAAAGTAGCAAAATCGCGAAAGGCCTCTAATTCATTATCATAATGTTGTACAAATGAATGGGCCATTGTTCCTGAAATAGGGAGTTTATAGCTTTGCCCAGCGTAAACATTACTGGTAGCATTAAATCCACCTATAATTGCAGCACGACTTGCATAAAGCCCCCCAGTGCCTTGTGCTCTTCGCAAACCAAATTCAATTAGTTTGCGTTTTCCTGCTATATAGCGCATACGACTGGCCTTTGTTGCAATCAGTGTTTGAAAATTTAATAAATTTAGAAGAACTGTTTCTACAATTTGTGCTTCAATGATAGACGCCTCAATCGTTACAATGGGGCAAACTGGAAAAACTATTTCTCCCTCCCAACAGGAATAGATATTGCCTTTGAAACGAAAATTTTTTAAGTAGGCGAGAAAACCAGCATCAAAACCCTGCTCTTTAAGATAGTCAATTTCTTCTCTTTTAAAGCAAAAATTCTCAAGTAGACTCAATAAGTCATGTAGACCAGCAAAAACGGCATAGCCTCCATTAAAAGGAAGTTTACGAAAAAAATAATCAAATACGGCTTGCTCTTTTGATCCTTTTAAAAAATAAACTTGCGCCATAGTGAGTTGATATTTGTCGGTGTAGTTACCCGTAAGATTGAACATCTTTCAAAATCCTTTGATTTCCGAGGGTACTATTTTGTTGCCATCGGCTCTTTTGACGAAACAAAATGTAATTTTTGCCACCGCGCTGAGCGACTGGTTCTGTCTTTGACATCACCAGCCAGTTGACCGCAAGCAGCATCGATATCATCACCTCGTGTTTTGCGGGTAATGGTATTAATTCCTTTTGCAATGAGTTTATCCCGAAACGCATCGATAGTGGCTTGTGAAGAGCGTTCATATTGTGTCAAAGGAAAGGGATTAAAGGGAATAAGGTTAACCTTCGCAGGCACATCTCTTAGTAATTTAATGAGTTGTTCTGCATGTTCTGGTTGGTCATTTACCCCTTTTAACATCACATATTCAAAAGTAACTTTTCGTTTAGGCTCATTTTTAAAATAAGTTTTGCATAAAGCCATTAATTCAGCGAGAGGATATTTTCTATTTATTGGCACTAACTCATTGCGTAAACTATCATTAGGGGCATGCAAGGAAACGGCTAAGGCAACAGGACTCACCTCGCGCAATTTTTGCAATTCTGGTAACACACCAGAGGTACTTAAAGTGACTCTTCGTTTAGATAAACCGTAAGCAAAATCATCCATCATAATATCCATCGCAGCAACGACATTGTCAAAATTAAGCAGAGGTTCCCCCATCCCCATCATTACCACATTAGTAATTCTTTTGTCATGAATGCCTTGTTGCTGCGATAACTCTCTAACTGCGAGCCATACTTGTCCAATAATTTCTGCTGTACTTAGATTACGATTAAAACCCTGTTTTGCAGTAGAACAGAAGCTACAATTTAATGCACAACCTACTTGAGAGGAAACACATAATGTCCCTCTGTTGGTCTCAGGAATAAAAACAGTTTCTATACAGTTACCACAGTCAAGTTTTAACAACCACTTGTGAGTTCCATCGCTGGATTTCTGACAAGTGACTATTTCTGGCAAGCGAATTTCAGCTATTTGGGCTAGCTTTTCTCTCAGCGCCTTCCCCAGGTTACTCATCTGTGAAAACTCATGAAAACCAACCTGATGAATCCATTGCATCACTTGTTGTGCACGATAAGGCTTTTCACCTAAGTCACTAAAAAAGCTACGCATTTGTTGGTAATTGAAATTCAAAAGGTTGATTTTCTGATTCATTGATACCTCAGCAGTCAATTATCTTTTGCAAATTTCATGAGGCTCAAAGAAAAAGGCAATTTCCTGTGTCGCAGTTTCTGCACTGTCTGAACCATGAACTGCATTCGCATCAATACTGTCTGCAAAATCAGCACGAATTGTCCCTGGCGCAGCTTCTTTGGGATTGGTCGCACCCATCAACTCGCGGTTTTTAGTAATTGCATTTTCGCCTTGTAAAACCTGAATCATCACAGGACCAGAGCTCATGAATGATACCAGATCATTGAAAAAAGAACGCTCCTTATGCACGGCATAAAAACCCTCTGCTTCCTGACGAGTCAATTGCTTCATTTTTGCCGCAACAATGTTTAATCCTGCATTTTCAAAACGGGAATAAATTTGTCCAATCACTGATTTTGCTACTGCATCAGGTTTAATAATAGATAAAGTTAATTCATTTGCCATAACGTACTCCAATTACTTGCGGTTAAAAGCGCTGTATTATACACGAGATGTAAGTTCACTGGCTAATTAATTTTTTTCATGCCAAGTTACTCCATTAACGAGAGCCCCGCCATACTCTTCCTTCATTCCCAAAGCCACACATAGTCCTTACAACAAGCGCTCTTATTCTTGCTCACCAATAGCCGTGTCAAAATGGAGGGATTCACGGTTCTCTTCCGTTTGCACAGGATTAGCGCGATATTCTGGAAGTTGACGAATAAGTTCTGTTATTTTTAAGATTAAATTATAAAATTGCGTGCGAAAATTTCGCAGAGCAGAGGTCATCGCAGCTATTTTATCAATAAACTCATGCAATAAAGAGTCTGTTTCTGACATAAAATTTCGCAGTGTGGCAATTTGCTCAACAAATAGTTGCCTTAATTCCTCAGAAAGTTTTTGTTGAACAATTTTTTCAACACGAACCCACCCCTCTTCGTTTAAAGCTACATCTGATCCCTTACTGACATCCTGCGTAATTAATAAAATATTAATGGCTTGAATAACGACATTTTCATTTACAGAGATTTGCTGCAATTGCAAGGCGTTTTTAATTTTTTTTGCTGCTTGTAATAAAATTTTCTGCCATTCTTCAACCTGTTTTATAAGATGTTTTTGACTATCAGCGATTAGACGAGTATGCACTAACTCCTTCTCATGAAATTCCTCACCCAATTTTATTAGTACTTGACGCTCTTTTTCCAAATCCTCTCGTGTGTATCCCCCAGGAGAATCTGCACTTTTGCTTGATTCCCCTGACAATAAATAATCAACGAATAATTTTTGAGCGTACACCTGGTAATCATGAGCTTGTTGTAAAATAATGCCGTTTAATACATTTTTTAAAGGGACACGCACTAATTGGTGATAGAAAGTATTAGGGTTTTTTATGACACTAATTAAATCCTCTTGCTGAAGCCGAATATTATACCGCTCCATTATCCGTTCAACCGTGACCAAACCATAAGTTGATAACCACTCCGATAAGTCATTCTCTACTTCTGCTTTCTCTACACTCATTGCTCATCCAATATGATTTTGTAACAGTCTGTGATATAAAACGCACTATTTTTAAATAGTATAGTGTAACTTATCATGCTAAGCCCAATTGTCAGTGATTTGCAAATTTTAATTGATTTTCTTCGTGTTCCCACCCCCAACACGTGGTTAGAAGCAGCAGCAGAGAATTTACCTCTCCTTTTAATTGATCATGCCCATTGTGAGCGCAAAGCTGCAGCAACTGCCGTAAACTTTATAAGCAAATATCCAGAAAAGAAGGAATTGGTGGCAGTCATGTCACCGCTGGCTCGAGAAGAATTATTACATTTTGAAAAGGTCATCGACCTCATGAACCAACGTGAAATTAATTTTGGGCCATTACAACCCTCCAATTATGCTCAGAAAATGCATCAGCATGTTACTAAAGGAGGATGCAAGGAGCGTTTAAGTGATCAGTTAATTGTGGGAGCAATCATCGAAGCCCGTTCGTGCGAGCGTTTTCATTCCCTACTGTCAGTATTGAATGATCCTCAGTTGGAAAAATTTTATGCGTCTTTGGTGAAATCAGAATCCCGTCATTTTCAGAATTATTTACGCCTCGCAAAACTGTACGGAGGTGATATTGAGAAGCGTGTTAATTTTTTTCTGCTGATTGAAAATCAATTAATCGTTTCAGAAGACCAGGTATTCCGCTTTCACAGCGGAATACCCTTATCAAATCATCCTGAAAGCGACATAGTCACTTAAAGATTTTCTGGTGAGAACGCTCAGGGACCAGCTACTATTGGAGTACTTTTCTCCTCCAAAGTCATAGCAAATCTATCCGTTAAATAACGATGCAGACCATTGGTAGGATCTTTTTTCAGATTGTCAAAAACAGCTTTGTCAGTCACTAATTGGCCCGTTGTGTTATTTTTTAAAGTAAAACCTGCATCTGGGTTAGCACGATCGACTTGCAGGGTGTAATCATTGTCGTGGGCCCAGGCTGACAGTGCTGCATCAAAATATTTCTTTTCTTCAGGAGTAATTATGTTCTTATCGGCCGTAACTCCTGTTTTAATATGTCCAGTGTCATCCATGGTCACACTATAACTTATATCCGGTTGCGCTTTGCCATCTCTACTTATGTTTAAACTATCGCTATTGGATTTATCCCAAGAAATATTAGGCATGGCATCATTACCCATGGATAAATAAAGATACTCGTTAAAAGTCCGTAGGTAAGAGACAATGCTATTCATACCAGTAGCCCACTCCACAAATGCTTCTGAACGGCCATCAATCATTTTTTTAATGTCTTCTTCTACTTTTCTGCGCGCCTCATTCACTTCTGCAGAAGTTTGACGCTCATGTTTCATGGCATCATTTCTTGCTTTCATTTCCTTTGTAGCTTCTATATATTTTTGTTCATCAGATTGTTGCCTACGCTGAAACATAGCCTCACTAAATTTATCTATAGGCTCTTGCTTAGTTTTTGGACTCGGCATTAGACTGTCTCCCCTGAAAATCGCACAAAATTGAAACCATTTGTCTTATTATAACAAAGTAATTGAGGATTATTGTCCCAATCACTTAAAACATATTGGCTGTATTTATTTTTATTATACTCATAATTTCTTAAGCCAGGCTTATGCGTGTGGCCATGAATCAAAATATTTATATTCTGCGTTTGCATATGATTAAGCATCGTTGTTTCTACCACATTCATGTCTGATATACTTTTGCTCTTATTATTTTGACTGTGTTGCCTTACCTTATTGACCAGTCGCTGACGTAGTGACAGGGGTAAATGTAAGAACAGCTGAATAAACCAACGATTTCTTGTTAGTCTTCTAAACCATTGATGCGTGCGATCATTCGTACAATACCTGTCCCCATGGACCAACATTACTTTTGTATGCAATGAAATAATAGCTGGCTCCGCAAGAATCTCCATTCCAGCCATTTTTGCAAATCGCGTACCTACTAAAAAATCACGGTTTCCATGGAGATAATAAATCTTTACCTTTTGTTGAGAAAGCCAATATAATCGTTGCGCAATTGCCCGACTCCATGGCTCAAGTCCATCGTCACCTGCCCAGGCATGGAAAAAATCACCCAAAATATAAAGAACTCTGGTATTAGCAGCCGCCCAATCAATAAATGCATTAAATCGAGCATTTATTTGTGCTTCATTGGGATGCAAATGTAAATCAGAAATAAAAACAGCATCTAACATAAAGGTTCTATCTGAATATGATCGTCTTGTAAATAGATTTGACAAGGTCCAGCGTGCGGCTCGATAGCATCACTTAACCGATAAAAGCCGGCGATTGAAACCAACTCCGCTTCGAGAGACTGGCAAAAAATTCGCGCTTGTTTATCGCCAGAGATTCCTGCCAATGCCCTGCCTCGTAAGGCACCATAGACATGAATATTACCATCAGCAAGTAACTCAGCACCATGACTGACCGCTGCAGTAATCACTAAATCACCACCTTTACTCACCACTTGCTGTCCAGAACGGACTGGCGTTGTAAGTAATTTGGTTTTAATGGGTTCAACGATTGTCTCTTGGTCTTCAAATAATGGTTTATCATGTGTTGAAGAAGCATTTAATACCGCTAATCCTTGACATTGAGCCAACGTTGCTAAAAAAGGATCAGCACCCTGAACAGCAACAGGCAGGAGATGATTCTCACGCATGCATTGACAAAATGATTGCAAATCAATTTCCCCCTCTTCAAGTGCGCTGCAATCCAATACCACAGGGGTTCTATCAAAAAGACGTGGCGCTTTTGCAACAATCTCAACCAATTGCTGCTCAAAAAGAGACCGATCACGGCTCAATAATTGCAATACGGTAAAGGTATATAAACGGCCTTTAAGTTTAAAAGCCTGTGATTTCAATAAATTATCCGCCATAATCTCGATATCCATCACCCTGATTTTTGTTTATACTACCATGAGGGGATTAATAACAGAAGGATATAAACGTGGATAAAGTTTGGTTTGAACATTACCAAAAGGGCGTTCCTTATGATGTTGATATTAACGAATACCCATCTATTGTTGCTTTATTTGAAGAGTCTTGCCGTAAGTATGCATCCCGGGTTGCCTATGTCAATCTTGGTAGCTCATTAACCTATGCAGAGCTTGATAAAAAGAGTGCTCAGTTTGCTACTTATCTACAACAATTAGGTTTAAAAAAAGGGGCTCGCGTTGCGATTATGATGCCTAATCTACTGCAATATCCCATTGCTCTTTTTGGAATTTTAAGAGCCGGCTATATTGTCGTTAATACGAACCCTCTGTATACCAGTGATGAAGTGGCTCACCAGATGGACGACTCGGGCGCAGAAGCAATTATTGTATTGGCCAATTTTGCTAAAACAGTCGAAAAAGCACTGCCCCATACAAAAATTAAACATATAGTTATCACGCAAATTGGTGATATATTTCCCACAGTAAAAAAAATGCTAGTCAATGCCGTTGTTAAATATATTAAAAAGATGGTTCCTGCTTATCATATTCCTCATGCTATTAGCTTTAATGAAGCATTAAAGCAAGGTGAAGTAGGTCATTTGGAACCTGTACATGTTGATCATCAATCTATCGCTTTTCTGCAATATACCGGTGGAACAACAGGGATATCCAAAGGCGCGATTTTAACGCATGGAAATATGATTGCTAATGTATTGCAGGCATCCTCCTGGATAGCTCCTCTCTTAAAAGACGGTCAAGATACCATTGTAACAGCCCTTCCCCTTTATCATATTTTTTCACTGACAGCCAATTGTTTAACTTTTATAAGAGCAGGAGCTAAAAATATATTAATTACTAACCCACGTGATATAGCCCATTTTATTTCGGAAATTAAAAACAGTGGTTTTACCGCTATCACTGGTGTAAACACATTATTTAATGCATTGCTAAATCATCCAAAACTGCAGGAAATTGATTTTTCTAAATTAAAACTCGCCCTTTCTGGAGGTATGGCTTTACAGAAAAGTGTCGCTTTGAAATGGAAGGAGAAAACCAAAACAAGAGTTCTTGAGGCCTATGGTTTAACCGAAACAAGTCCAGCTGTAACCATCAATCCTATGTATCTTGAAGATTATAATGGCAGCATTGGGCTACCCCTACCTTCTACAGATATCGCCATTCGCGATAATGCAGGTAACGATGTTCCATTAGGTGAAGCTGGTGAATTATGTGTCAAAGGCCCACAGGTGATGGCAGGTTATTGGCAGCGACCTGACGAAACAGCTTTGGTTTTCACCTCTGATGGGTTTTTAAAGACAGGCGATATAGCGCGAATGGATGAAAAAGGTTATGTCTATCTTGTTGATCGTAAAAAAGACATGATTGATGTGTCTGGATTTAATGTTTATCCTAATGAGGTTGAACAAGTTATTAGTATGCACCCAGGTATCCTTGAAGTAGGTGTTGTTGGTGTTTTTGATGAAGAATCCGGGGAACGTGTTAAAGCCTGTATTGTTAAGCGTGATCCGAATGTAACCGCAGAGGAAATCATTGCTCACTGCCGAGAACATCTAACGGGCTACAAAATTCCCAAAATTGTCGAATTTTATGACGAATTGCCAAAAACAAATGTAGGAAAGATACTAAGACGCGCTCTTAAAACAGAAGAAGCTACAGCGGCTTAAATTCATTGTCCTAATCTGAAAGTTGGGCCTTGGCCCAACTTTTCATTTACTCTTTTAAATTACTTTATTCTTTGTATCACAAAGCTGCTTCATAATTCGAGCAGTAGCTCCCCATACCACATGGGAACAGGCCGTATATAAGCAACTTTTAAATTCAATTCCACCCCTATTTACCGTAATCTCCTGATAGTGTTCTAACTTTCTCACATCCTGTAATGGTACATTAAAAACATCAAGAACCTCTTCAGAATTAGCGGAATAAGGTTCTAATGCTTCAATAGTAGCGAACCAGGGATAAATAAGAAAACCACTTAGGGTAAGTTCTGGACTCATCAACCGGGGTGATTTTATCCGTGAGGAAGCAATGGCTAATTCTTCCTGTAGTTCACGAAGCGCTGTCGCAAGCAAATCTTTGTCACCTTCTTGCCAACGTCCGCCAGGAAAACAGACTTCACCGGGATGATTTTTTAACGTTAAGCTTCGTCGAGTGAGAATTAACGAATCATTGGATAAATTGTGAAGCACCAATACGGAAGCTACTCGATGTAAAGCAGTGTGATCAGGTGCTTTGAAGTCCATGTAGAATTGCTGCTATCTTGGTTAAACATTCACAGTATTCATCTTCCCAGTCAGAGTCAATAACTATTCCACCGCCGGCTGCCAAATGCAAAATATTGTTTCGAGCAATAACTGTACGGATAGCAATATTGCTATCAAAGCGACCATGGTATGAAAAATAGGCAATACTTCCACAATAAACTCCCCGAGCATACAGTTCATTTTCTGCAATAACACGCATAGATTCAAGCTTGGGCGCACCTGTGATAGATCCTCCGGGAAAACAGGCTTCAAACGCTTGTAAAGGTGATACTTCCGCTTTACGCTTTGCTTCAATATGACTTACTAAATGATGAATTGCAGGATAACTTTGAATTTCACACAAGGATGGAACTGAAACAGATCCAGAATGCGCAATTTTGCCTAAGTCATTGCGTAATAGATCCACTATCATAACGTTTTCAGCGCGATTTTTACTACTTTCTGCTAATTTTTTACGTAACAACTCATCTACAATAAGATCACTTGATCGTTTCTCAGATCCCTTAATAGGGGAAGCTAATAATAAATCATTATCCTGCAATAAAAAACGTTCAGGTGAAAAACTTAAAATATCTCCCTCTTCAGTCCTTAGAAACGCCGAATAAGGCACAGGATTTTTCAATCTGACCCTCTTGTACATTTCCCAGGCATCTCCCTCATAGGAAGCATTAAAAGGCTGGGTATAATTGACTTGATAACAGCGCCCTTCCTGTAAACTTTTATAGATTGCTTTAAAGGCATCATAATAAGCTGACTGAGTAATTAGCGGTTTAAACTCTTCCTTTAAGCTAAACATTTTATGTTTAACTTCATTTAATTCCCAAAGTGATAAAATTTCTTTGATCATCGCAGGAGTTTCTGGCTGAGTGTTGGCCGAAAATAAGCTAACTTTTTTTCGTGCATGATCTGCAATAATTGCCCAATCATACAGGCCAACATTAGCCAATGGCATTTCTTTCAGATTAGGTTGAGGCTGCGAATAAATTTCAAAAGAACGTGCTCCTAAATCATAAGACCAGTATCCAATTGCTCCTCCCTGAAATGGCAAATCAACAACAGACTCTCGAAAAGGCACCGCTTCCTGCATCTGTTTAAAGATTAAACTTGTACAAGAATCCTGTTTTAATTTGAATTGACGGTAAGGATAAGCACTCAAAATATCATAGCGACCCTGGCATTTATCGCTACTTTCAAGTAATACAAAGCCGGGTAATGCTATTAAATTTTGATAGTTTTTAAGTAAATCCTCAGAATATTGCAGATTAAATGTTGTAAAACTCATCACCAGGGGACCTTTTTGTACAATTTTTTAGAAAAAATCTTTACATAAGTGGAATATAATTATACATTTGGCATTATTTTTCTCAAATTAGGATAAAAGTATGAAAATTTGTTTCCCTTCGATTATCTATATTCAACACCCTTTTATTTGGATTTATGATCAAGAAACTAATCGAGCTGAGTGTACACTAAATTTAGCAGGGACAACTACAAACTACGACAAAGCTCTTTTACTTGAATGCCTGGGAAAATTTCATGGAATTACAATTGAGGACGACGTTGCTGTTATTAATGATATGGCCACTTTTATTAAAACACATCCCATGATGCCTCTTTACGAAGAGAAAACCCCACCTTTGAAAAGAACTATTTCCAAGCCTTCCTCAACTTTTTTTAGTCATTCTGAAAAGAAAGCGTCAACGACTGTATCCGCTAGCTCTACGGACCATTGCAAAGGTATACGGATTGAGAATTTTCTTAATCAGAAAAACTGGCCTACTGAATGGGGTAATACACTGAGTTGTTTGTCTTATTTTACTGATAAAAACAAATCAGATGCCCTTACTCGCAGTGTAGATTTGGTTTACTCTATGTATGATTTACCCATAAATTTGCAATATAAAAAAAATGAGAAGCTTTATCCAATAAAGCAACAGCAAATGGAAATTATTTGCTACCTTTTTAATGATGTTTTAGCGCCACTCTATGATGAAATTGATGAAGTATTACCAACAATGTTGAGCGCTTATCTGCGGGCCATGGTAAATCAAATAATGACAAATCAGCGCTTAAATTACGGTCCTACACCAACAGAGCGGTTGTCATCAATAGAACGTAAGGAAAAATTTCTTGATATCAACGAGTATGAATTCGCCGTTCACCAAGAATATATTGCCCGTGTCAATGTGATGCTAAGGGGATTACTATTTTTTATTTCACCAAATATGACCGCCACTTCTCTGATCCAAGATGAAGAAACTGCCAAGAGATTAGAATTATTGAGAATGAAACTTAATACGAGTACTAAAGAATTATTTTCAGAAAAACTTGATTGCTTAAGAAAGTTAAGTATTGAAGCTGGAAAAACTGAATACCGTTTTGATTTACTAATGCGTGAGTTATACGAAAAAATGGAAAGAAGATCAGCCTGTATAGGTAATGTCTATTCTTGCTTCAATATTATTTATAAATTTTTAAAGGAAAAACTGCCGAAAGAAAAAGATGCCCTCCATATTTCATTAGCTGACGATACCATGGCTCTCGTTATTCGAGCACTTGTAGACACGTATACAGGCAACTCTATGGCCAGAGGACATATTGGCATACCATCTACTGCTCACAAAGATATTTATCTATCGAAGCCCCTGGAGGAAATGTTAAGAAAAACGCTCGAAGAGAAATTAATTGACCTCAAGGTGAAGAAAAAAGAGTTACCAGGAAAACTCACTGAGATTCTCATGCAGCTTATTGAAATGGAATTAAAAGCCGTCCTTTCCCCAAGCAACTCAACCAACAGTAGCGAATCAGAGCTTGTGGAATCCTTTAAATTCGCCTGCGACTATTGATTAGCGTGACGCAGTTGTGGCCTCACTGCCGCAAATGCGTCACCACAGTGTATAACACCGATAGCAAAGGATAAAGTCGCCTCCTACTGAATAGAGTGAATAGAAGGAGCAAATAGTAATAACCTCTAGTTTTTAAGTGGAATTCTGAGTATCCTATGGCGGCGTTGTTAACAAGGAGACAGCCGTGACAACAGTCGCCCGTTTTGAAATACCTTTTGTCCAGTTCATCAATGAACAAGGTAAACCTTCAGACAATTTACCGTCCTTTACTGCCGATAAAGATATTTTGAAGGAACTTTACAGTATAATGGTTCGCACAAGAGCGTTTGATAAAAAAGCAATTGCTCTCCAGCGTACAGGAAAAATGGGGACCTATGCTCCCATTAATGGTCAAGAAGCAATTTCAACCGCTATTGGTCATGCGATGCATCAAGAAGATGTGCTAGTTCCCTATTATCGTGACTATGCAGCCCAATTCCAGCGTGGCGTAAAAATGTCTGAAATCTTAGCTTACTGGGGTGGTGATGAACGCGGTAGCGAATTTGCTTGTGGTTCAGAAGATCTTCCCATATGTGTCCCTATTGCGTCTCAATGTTTACACGCAGCGGGTGTTGCATTTGCCTTTAAATATCGCAAACAACCCCGTGTCGCAGTGGTCTGTATCGGTGAGGGCGGTACTTCTGAAGGTGATTTTTATGAAGCAATGAATGTGGCTGGTACCTGGAAATTACCTGTTGTTTTTGTGGTTAATAATAATAAATGGGCTATTTCTGTACCACTCTCAAAGCAAACTGCTTGTGAAACCATTGCTCAAAAGGCTATAGCTGCAGGATTTGCAGGCGTTCAAATTGATGGCAATGATGTACTGGCATGTCGGGAAATAATAAGCGAGGCAATTGAGAAAGCACGTCGAGGTGAAGGTCCAACGCTAATTGAGGCTTTAACTTATCGTCTTTGTGATCATACAACTGCTGATGATGCTACTCGATACCAACCCTGTGAAGAAGTAGAAGACGCCAAACTAAAAGAACCTATCAGTCGATTCAAGCATTACCTAGAACAACAGAATATTTGGGACGCAAAACAAGAGGAAATATTGCTTGAGCAAAGTAGCAAACTGATTGAAGAAGCGGTTAATGAATACTTAACTCGTCCACCGCAACCAATTAGCAGTATGTTTGATTATCATTATGCCGAATTGCCCGACTATCTTGTCGAACAGCGTGCAATAGCCCTGGAGGAAGCTGCCCATGCCTGATATTACCCTTGTTGAAGCAGTAACCCAGGCCTTAGCTTATGAATTAGCCAAAGATGATAATGTCATTGTTTTTGGTGAGGATGTTGGTAAAAATGGTGGTGTATTTCGTGCCACTGTGGGTTTACAAGAACGGTTCGGTGAACACCGGGTTTTTGACTCACCTCTTGCTGAATCAATGATTGCCGGCCTTGCCGTTGGTATGTCGCTTCAGGGCTTAAAACCTGTTGCCGAATTTCAGTTTATGGGGTTCATCTACCCAGCAATGAATCAAATTATTTCCCATGCCGCGCGCATGCGCAATCGAACACGTGGCAGATTACATTGCCCGATAGTGTTTCGAGCTCCCTTTGGTGGAGGCATTCGTGCACCTGAACATCATTCTGAAAGTACTGAGGCTTTATTCGCTCATATTCCTGGTCTGCAGGTGGTGATACCCTCCTCGCCCAAGAGAGCGTATGGATTACTGCTGGCAGCAATTCGTAACCCTGATCCGGTTATCTTCTTAGAACCGAAACGCATTTATCGACTAGTAAAACAACCTGTCGAAGATAATGGCAATGCGTTGCCTTTGGGTAAATGCTTTACACTGCAAGAGGGAGAGGACGTTACTTTGGTAAGTTGGGGTGCAAGCATGCATGAAACCATGCAGGCAACAAAGCAATTAGCAGAAGAAGGTATTTCCTGTGAAGTGATTGATGTCGCAACAATTAAGCCTCTGGATATTGAAACCATTATTGCTTCAGTTGAAAAAACCGGGCGTTGTGTTATTGTCCATGAGGGTGCCAGAACCTGTGGTGTTGGTGCTGAAATTACTGCACAGCTCATGGAGAATTTATTGTCTGATTTATTAGCCCCCGTACAAAGGGTGACTGGTTATGATACGGTAATGCCCTATTTTCAACTCGAAAAACATTACATACCCAGTGTGTCGCGAATTAAAAACAGTGTCATGAGCATAATGGAGTGATAATGAATATATTTAATTTACCTGATTTAGGCGAAGGTTTGCCTGATGCTGAAATTCATGAATGGTTTGTTAAAGAAGGTGATACAGTCGAAGTGGATCAACCTTTGGTCTCAATGGAAACAGCGAAGGCAGTAGTTGATGTGCCCTGTCCTCAAGCAGGAAAAATTATAAAATTATTTGGTAAGCCAGGAGATGTAATAAAAACAGGCGAACCCTTAGTGGGTTTTGAAGCAGCCGAAGCTGCACGCTCCGATAAAGGAACAGTTGTTGGTAATCTGGAAGAAAGCACTGACATCAGTGAAGATAATTTTATCATTGGTTCAAGCCAATCCGGTTCACCACGTGCCAAGACAACACCTGCTGTGCGTCTACTGGCAAAAAAATTGGGCGTAGATTTAAAGTCACTCAAGGGTACTGGTGAACATGGTGTCATTACCCGCGATGATGTGCAGAATGCAGCGAATGAAAAAGCACGACTTCCTGAAGGTTTTGAAGCCTTGCGAGGAGTTCGTCGTGCAATGCTCAATAGCATGGTTCAATCTCATCAGGAAATTGTACCTGTAAGCATTTTTGATGAAGCAGATATTGAATGCTGGCAACCACAAACGGATATTACCGTTCGTCTTGTAAGAGCAATTGTGGATGCTTGTAAAAAAGAACCTGCTCTAAACGCCTGGTTTAGTACAGAACATAGTGCTCGCAAATGTTTTACTGAAGTAAACCTTGGCTTGGCGATGGATAGCAGTGATGGTCTATTTGTTCCTGTAATTCACCATGCCGCCAAACTCAGTGATACAGAAATACGACAATTAATCAATGATTACAAAAAGGACGTCCAAAATCGCACTGTCGCAGCAGATAATTTAAAAGGCGCTACGATAACTTTATCAAATTTTGGTAAATTTGCCGGTCGATTTGCAAGTCCTATTATTGTGCCACCCATGGTAGCTATTTTGGCAGTAGGTCGTCTGTATGAGGGTGTTATTGTTAATCAAGATAAAATCGAAAAGCATCGTCTATTGCCTTTATCTTTAAGCTTTGATCATCGAGCTGTTACTGGCGGTGAAGCGACACGATTTCTGGGGGCAGTGATAGAAGCTTTGCAGAAGCCTTGAAATATCCTAATGTGTTGGGCCGCGAAAACGACCCAACTACAAAGCAGCCATAGTAGCCTTAATGGAGGCTACAACAATTAGGCAGATACAGCGGCTGAAACTTCTGAAACAGCTTTATCCAGGTCTTGAACATACTGGAATCGTTTGGTTTCACCAAAAAATGAAGCATGACCTGTTCGTAATTTTGAGCTGATTAATTTCACTCCTAAAGCAATACCCACTGTAAATAGTGCGGCAGTGATATTAAGTAAGAAAGGCTTCCAGAATGAACGTGATTTTGACATTACCTCATCATGGCTGTGTAAGCAGGTCATAAAGTCAGTATTAAAGTTTTGAAATTCTTCTTTGATCAACTTTTTATCTGTCTTGTCTGCTTGCTGCAGAACAAAAATATCAACTTTTTTGCATAACTCACCCGCTAAGTTCTCGGCAATATTTCCTTCTTCACCACCAATTTTATCACCATGTGTCTTAAGCAGGCCTATTTTGTGGTAGAGATTATTAATAACCTGCTGAAAATCCGTTGAAGCAGTTTTTAATTTTTCCAATGCCTCTTTATGAGTCGTTGCATGATAATCGTACGCAGGTCCATCTAGCTCCTTTATTTTAATAATTAATCGATTTATTAGGGACTGCATGGTAAGGCCGGAAAATTTTACTCGCTCCTTAGCAATATAATTTAAAAGCGATGTACTATCTCCTGTTGTAACATAACGCCTCAACTGATTGTATGTCAGCTCATCAAGAAATTTCTTCCTAAGGAATGCATCTTTACTACTTAACGAGTCTTTAAGCATATACTTTTCAGCACGATCTTTAATATAATTTTCTGACTCACTTTTAAAGAGCGCTTCTATCTTCCTTCTTGCAACTTCTGCTTTAATATTTTCCAAAGCACTTTCAACATTTTTTAATCCCGCAGTAAATCTCTCCTCTTCTTGCTCTATAAGCTCCATTTGAGCCATGGTAGGTAAAACAGATTCCCTAGCTGGATGTAATTTAAGAATGGCTTGTAATTTTTTTACATCGAGTTTAATGGTATTGAAATAAGCCTTAATGCTACTAACTGACTTTTCGAGCGCCTTATAATTATCGATTTCAAATGCCATTGGAAACTTTTCTTTCTCACGCTTCAATTCCTCCCCATAGGCGGTTAAAAGCGCTTTTATTTTTGTCAAGCAGTGGCTTTGTCTGGCAATAACAAGGTCTTCCAATACTTTTGTATGTCTAGCAGCATCATTCTCATTATTCTTTTGATCAGTTATTTGAGTTACTGTAGTTAGAAGCAAATCTACTTGCTCAAATGAAGAACCAATTGATTTTTGAAGGTTAATTAATTCCTCTAATGCCGTTACTAACTCTAAAAATTGCTCCTGGCATTTACTGTTCGGTGATGGGTCTATATTGATAGCTTGAATTTTTTCGGCAATTGTTTGACTTACCCGTTGATTGTTTTCAAATAACTCATTCATTTTACGAAGAGTAGCAACCTCAGTTTCGAGTGCTTTAAGCTCTTTTAACTTCAAATCTCGTATTTCAATGTCCTTGGCAAGCTGTTCTTTTTTCAAGACCAAGTCCTCATGATTTTCTACTATCTGCGCAAGTGGCTTTATAATTTCTTCAAGAGAACCTTTATTTTTATTATTTTGTTGGATAATTTTCAGTGCTTTAATTTCCTCATTAACAGCGATTTGTTTGGTTTGCATGTCCTTAAGCGCTGATTCTAAATCATGCGCAAATTTTGATTGAAGCTCTTTTTCTGAATCAACCTTAAACAGTGTCATTAAAGCTTCGCTTCCAACGCTAAGCTTGTAAATTTCTACTAATTCTTGCAGTTCTTTTAATTGCAAAATTTCTTTAATAGGATCTTTTTTCAACTTTGGAATTATTGAATGAATCCCAAAGGTATTATTCTCGTTTCTAATCGCTTCCACTGTGTGGTAGAAAGCAACAAGCGCTTTGCTTTCTGCTTCTAACCTCTTTATTTTATCGCTGAACTTAGATTCTTGTTGCGTTAATTTTTCTTCATCACTACTAATTTCTCTTAGCCAATCTAATGCTGCTTCTGGTTTCGATTGCAGTTGAGGTTTAGCAAATAAGTGATTGAATTTCTCTAAACTGTATGGCCTTAACTTAAGAATAACTTCTTTATGTTTTGTTATATCCCCTAGAAAATGTTCAATAACTACATGAAGTTGCTGTGTTTTAGTTGCAAAATCAGCTGTTGGGTTATCCCGTTCTTCTACCAACGCAGCAAGCTCTTTTTCAATTTGCTGTTTATCAGCAGAGCTTCTTTCCAGTAACTTCTCTTTCTCCTTCAATAAACTCAAACGCTGACTGTGGCTTGAAGCGAAAGTAGCCTTGTCTAACTGAAGAGAGATTGATTGCAATTGCTGTTCAATTAATTTTTGTGCTTCAACAATAGAATGCTTGGCTTCATGGAGTCTTGCATTACTGTCACTATAGATAGCCGTAATTTTGGCTTTTAGAAAGTTATGATCGTTAAGCGATTGATTTAATTCAAATTGCAAATTATCAAGCGTGGCCTGTTTTTTTTCTAACTCCACTAATTGTTTTTGCAATAGAGAGTATTTACTCTCTAATTGCTCAACATTATCAGATGCAGACACCGTCAAGTTTTCAAAAGGTGGAATATCTTGCGTCAACAAAGCCACCTGTGCCGAAAATTTAGCATTCCTCTGTTGATGAAACTGGAGAATCAATTTTTCTTTCCTGTTAGCAATTTCCACTAGGTAATCTCGAAGTCGCTGTTGTTGCTTTTCTACGTTTAGCTTAAGTTCATCTTGAACATGAAGGACTTGAAAAATGCTGTCACCTTCAATCAGCACTATGTTGGGAAGAGGATGATCAGTATAACTTGTATCTAAATCTGGATTGGACCTGAATTGCTCTATCAGGGTCGGATGTTCTGCTAGTAATTGCTTAAAAGGTAAATGATAAGCTCTCTTTGCTATCTCAGTAGCAAGTGTTCTTATTTTTGTTTCCTCAATTTCAAGCTGTTTAACAATCCCTTCTAGACTGATTTCTTCCTCTGAGTTAATTACAGCATCATCATTTTTATTAAGAGTGGAATTGTCTTTTAAAATAGCGTCAACTTTTTCAATTAATAGCGCGTTTTCTTCTTTTAAAAATGCACTAATCAGTTTCATTTTAGCCCGTTCACTTTTTACATGAAGCGAATCCTGATAATGCTGGAAGTAGTCAACTAATTTTGCTGAAAGAATAGAGGGCAAAAGATTAACATACTCACGATAAAACTGCTCATAATCCCTGGCTCCCTCTCCAGAATCATACATAAAGTTACTCTTGTTGCTTTCAACTCGAGAAATTTTGGGAAGCCCTGGTATTCCCGTGGAAATATGAAGTGCTGCTGGGTCAAAAAAGGATAATAAATCCTCCAATTCCTTTGGTACCTCTTCACATAATAGAAAAAATTGAGTTAGAAGGTTGTAAGCAGCAGGATGAGTCACTTTCAATTCGACTGTCAATTCATCTTTTATAAATTTTTCTCTGAAATGCTTGATAAACTTCGCCGTATCAATTGCTTTGTTTGTAACGGGATATTGATCAATAATCACTTCAATGTCGGCAAGATAAGGGGTTGCATCTGCGCCAGGTATAATTTTATTAAGACCAACAAGCGCGCTTTGAACTGCTTTTTTAAGTTTATCTCTAACGTGCTCGGCCAGTTGATTTGGATGCTCTTTTTTAGCCTGATTATAGCAACTAGTGAGAATATCCGGAAATTTATCTCTAAGCATAAGCTTATAAATTGCATAGCGCGTAGTATATAAAGGCTTTTTAATGCTCTCTAGCTCCTTTAAACTGCTTGCATGACGCGACAGACCAAAGATTCCGGGTTTCTTGCCTTTAGTAAACTCTGGCCCAATACGCTCAAAAAGGTCAATGAGTTTAATTAAGGCTTCAAACTGCTTTTTGGTAAATTTAGTCTCGAACGAAGTATTATCACGTTGCAAATCTGTAGCGAGCTGTTTATTAAGTGCCAGAATATGGGGTTTCAACTTATTTAAAAGCGCATACAAATTACTTTTTTCAAACGTTGTATACTGCTTATCTTTTACACCTCGCCCCATAGTTTCCTCAACAACGTAATAATGAGGACTTCATTTTATAATAATAAGCTTAAGCTAATATTAAGTTTAAAACAGAGTGGTGAATTTATTAACACGTGAGGTAACAAATTAAAGCTTTTGAAACAATCCCTTACGTGGCAATTCTAAGTGATTTGGTTGAGCAAAGCGGCCAGGCGACAACCCGCTATAGCCACGCGTTGTTCTGATGTTGTCTTTACCATTTGCTGATAGGATTTTGAAGGCTTTTGTCCCGGGTGAATTTGATAAGCTTTTTGCACAGCCAATTGATGAGATTCCTGTGCCCAGAATTTTGGATCAAGATTCATTTGTTGCACATGACAAGGCCAATGTTTTTCTATGCGCCGAGCCATTTTGCTCAATTGAGCTGCATTGTAATATTTGCCAGTATTTAACCAGCCGCCACCTCTATCCCAATAGGCATGTAAATTGGTGGCAATGGAATTGTTATTTAAAGGAAAAAGATTGCCTCCCTGATCACCTTTAGGATGCTCTATGCTGAATTGACTTGCTGCATGGAGAGGTTGATGGATATCGCCTATAACGTGAAGCAAGATACGTAATGTAAATCCTTTTTCAAAATCATTTACAGAACTATCCTGCATCAACTGTTTAGCAGCCATAATAGCTGTGACTGCATTTATTTCAGCAGGCTCAGTCAGCTCCGTGCCATCCAGGGAGAAAGGAATATTAATATAATGTCTTGGTCCCAACCAAAGATCATTTTGATAGCGCAAGCTGTCTAGCCACACCGCTGCATTGATCAAATTTTGAGGTCTGTAAACCTTATCAAGTGCATGATTATAATGATTAAGCACCTGCTTTGTATGCGAATTAAGGTGATGGTAGGCAATCTGAGCCACCAGGCGGTGTCCCAGCGAATTCCAGCTATAACTGTCACCAATTATAGCGAAAGTGGCTATTAACATTAAAAGAATTCGTCTAATCATGCACACATTATCCTAAATAAGGAGACCAGGCTGGTTCTTGTACATCACCCTCTCTCGCTGGAAGACGCAATTTGATGCGTCCATCGATTGATACTACTCCTAAAACACCCTGTTCATTATGGCGAGTCGCATATAAAATCAATCGCCCGTTCGGTGATACAGACGGAGACTCATCCATAGGTGCAAACGTTAATTGAGAAACATGTCCACTTTCATCCTGAACCGCAATGTTAAAGCTTTTGTCTTCTCGATGTAGCATCACGATGTATTTTTGATCCGGCGTGTAAGAAGCTCGTGCATTGTAATTTCCTTCATAGGTCACTCGACTCACTTTACCATCTGCCAGAGATAAACGATAAACCTGAGGTGCACCACCTCTTCCTGAGGTAAAGAGTAATGAGCGTCCATCCGGTGAATAACGTGGTTCAGTATCAATTGCTTCACCAAAGGTCAGTTGCTTCATATTACCCGTGGCTAAATCAACGCTATAGATCTTCGCCGCGCCGCTTTTAGATAACACAACAGCTAACTGTCGACCGTCAGGCGACCAGGCAGGTGCTCCATTGATCCCTGTAAAATCAGTTACCAAGCGACGACGCCCTGTTGCTACATCCACAGTAAATATTTGGGCTTTTTTCTTTTCAAAAGAGACATAAGCAATTTGTCGACCGTCAGGCGACCAGGCTGGTGACATCACTGGTTCTGTAGAAACCAATAAACTTTGTGGATTGTAACCATCCACATCAGCTACCTCCAGGAAATATTTAGCTTTTTCACCATTACGTTGGACCAAAATATAAGCAATTCGAGTTGAAAAAATTCCACGTTCGCCAGTTAATTTTTGATACACCTCATCACTTATATGATGGGCAAGTGGTCGTAACTCGTTGCTGCTAATTTGATAGCTTTTTGATAATAAAACACGTCCGTGGGCTACGGCATCAGCTAATTCATAGCTCACCTCATAGCGATTATAACCCGTGCGCCGAATATTACCTGATAATACGCTGTCAGCCCCGATCTGACGCCAGCTAGTAATGGAAGACTGGTCGTTAGGGTTCGGTGGAGGAATCACTTTAAATTGGCCTGAAAATTTTAAATCATTATTGACAATTTCAGAAAGTTGCTGCCCAAACGAATCAGAACCAAAGGAATCAATACCTATAGGTAGCGCGGAATTAATACCCTGCGTTAGCTCCAAATCGACAGCAAAGACTGTAGTCGATAACAACAAAAATAGTGGTGTTATAAACCGTTTAATAAACACTTTTACCCCCTAACATTCTCTGGACGTACAGTTAGACTGATGTCACGAAATATATCAAAAGTTTCTGGATCAGTCGGCACTGGTAGTGGTGATGCCTTATAAATGGCAGTTTGGGCGGAGCGATCTAAAATCGGATCCCCGCTACTGCGAATTAAACTGACTTCTAATACCGCACCATCCGGGGCTAATCTAATTCGAAACTGACTGGATAACCCTTGATTAACATTCTCAGGTAAAATCCAATGACGACTAATTGCATTGACAATTAATGCCTTATATTTATCCACTTCACCTGCTATATGTGCTCTTTTGGCATTCTCAGCGGCTTGTTGAGCCGCTGCTTGTCGATTTCTCTCGACTTGTGCAGCTTTGTCTTTTTCAGCTTGAGCCAAGGCTTCTTTCGCTTTTTCAGCCCTTTCTCTTTCAAGGCGAGCTAATTCTTTCGCTTTTTCTGCTTTTTCCTTTTCTATTTTTTCTTTTTCTGCTTTTAATTTTTCTTCAACCTGTTTCTTTTTCAACTGCGCAAGTTTTTCAGCTTCTTCCTGCTGCTTCTTCTGCAATTGCTGTTGCTTTTCTTTTAACTCTGCAAGACGTTTTGCCTCTTGTTCCTTTTGTAAGGCCAATTGTTTTAATCGCTTTTGTTCCTCTTCAATTTGTTTTTTACGAGCAATAGCAATTTTATCAGCCTCTTCCTTAAGCTTGGCAAGACGTTGCTGTTCTTGTAACCTCGCTTTGCGTGCCATTTCAGCCTGACGTGCCAATGCTTGCTGCCTTGCTTGCTCAGCCTTCAGTTGATTCGCACGCTCCTGTTTCAAACGATTTACTGTCTGCATAACCTCTTGATTGTCGACACTGACAGCTTTAACCACTTCTCTTGGTTGTGTCGTAGACTCAATGGGTAACGCTTTACTAGGCTCATTTTTTGCAGCCATTAATACTGGACGTTGACTGATTGATTCAGTCAAAAGTAACAAGGCTAAAAAGCAATGTAATCCTATCGCAATAAAAAAGGCTTTCCGATAACTTTCATCATTTATCATCCCAGGCTCTCCTGTGGTAAATCTGAAGAGTCTGTTAATAATCCGACCTGCTCTGCGCCAGCTTGTTTCAACAGACTCATAGCAGCTACAACTTTACCATAGTTAACCCCTTGATCTCCTTTAACCAAGACATTTACAGGCTGATTATTTTGACGTGCCAACTCCAGTTCAGCAGCCACGCGCACCATTAGCGCCTTCGGTTCAATGGGGTTTTCAGGAGTGCTGCTAATATTTAAAAAATAATCGCCTTGTTGATTGACAGAAACAATAATTGGTTCTCTATCAGTCGGCTTTAGTGTTTGACTGGCTGCCTTTGGTAAATCAACTGTAACACCTTGTGTTAACATGGGTGCTGTAATCATAAAAATGACAAGTAATACCAACATCACATCAATGTAGGGTACTACATTGATTTCAGCGATTGGACGGGAAGATGTCCGTTTTTTTCTTGCCATAACCATTATCCTCTTATTGGCGCTGTAGTCTGTTGCTCAATAAGTGAGACTAACTCTTCCTGAAATAAGTCATAGCGATCAAGCAGGGTATTAGCACGAGTTGAATAGCGGTTAAATGCAATTACTGCAGGAATAGCGGTAAAAAGGCCCAAAGCGGTTGCAACCAATGCTTCAGAAATGCCTGGAGCAACCATAGCAATGGTAGCTTGCTGTGCATGCCCCAATGCCTGGAATGAGGTCATAATTCCCCATACTGTGCCAAATAAGCCAACGTAGGGAGCAATAGAACCAACGGAGGCAAAGAAAGGAAGATGTTGTTCCAGTTGAGTCGCCTCTTTTGCATGATTGATTTGCATGGCCCGCTGGATGGGTTCAATTAATATATTGCCTAATTTACGTGAACGTATATATTCTTTAAAACCAGCGTGAAAAATAGCAGCTAATCCTTGTCGGATGTCAATATTGCTATCTATATCAGCATAGAGTTTAGTTAAATCACTGCTTGCCCAAAAACGTCTGGTAAAGGCGTCACATTCTTCTTTTTTACGCTTGAAATACCATGCTCTTTGTAAAATAAGAGTCCACGATATAACTGATGCAGCAAGCAGAATTAACATCACAGTCTTAACAACCAGACCGGCCTGCATAAAATAACCCAATACACTGGTATGGCTACCCACTTTTTCCTCCAACTTTTGTTTATCCAGGCGTTTAATGGGAATCATCACTTGTGGCAAAACAAGCTATAAGCCCAGTTATACTGCATGATGATAGCAATTTTAACAATTCAAACTTCAACTTCAAATAAATTTTTTGGTATTCGCTTGGGCTTCATCCGTCCGTCGATAGTGACCACTTGAATCAGCCCGTGACATAGTTGTTTACTATCCTGATTATAAAGGATTTGTTCAAACGTGAAACTACATGAGGTTTGCTCAGTAATTTTTGATACGACAGTTAGTAAATCATCCAGACGAGCAGGCGCTAGATACCGCAGTTTTACATTATGAATAGCGAAATGACAATCGTAAGTTGCCAACTTACTCAGAGACAGACCTGAGGCTCGTATCATTTCGGTTCTAGCTCGCTCAAAAAAGTGTAAATAATTGGCATGATAGACAATGCCCATCATATCCGTATCTTCAGTGTAAACTCGGAGGTTAAAATGATGCAGGTTAGTCATGGCAATCTATTCCTGTGCAACCATAGGAATGCCAAAATGTTGATAAGCCAATTGGGACGCCACTCGACCTCGGGGAGTGCGCATTAAAAATCCTTGCTGGATTAAATAAGGCTCCAGCACGTCCTCTATTGTCCCCTTTTCCTCTCCAATTGCCGCTGCGATGCTATCAATACCGACGGGTCCGCCATCAAAGCGTTCAATGACTGCAAGAATTAATTTTCTATCCATTAAATCAAACCCATGCTGGTCGACATCCAGCATTTCCAATGCACGTTTAGCGATCTCCAGGGTAATAATTCCTTTACCTTTCACTTCGGCATAATCCCTAACGCGACGCAACAGGCGATTTGCAATCCGCGGGGTCCCTCGAGAACGCATCGCGATTTCTTTTGCACCATCCTCATCCGCCTTCACACCCAATAATTTGGCTGAGCGTGATACAATATGACACAAAGCGCTAACCGAATAAAATTCCAGGCGTTGCACAATACCAAATCGATCACGCAAGGGAGAAGTCAGTAATCCAGCTCTTGTTGTCGCTCCAACGAGCGTAAAGGGTGGCAATTCGAGTTTAATGGAGCGAGCAGCGGGCCCTTCCCCTATCATAATATCCAGTTTGTAATCCTCCATGGCTGGATAGAGTATTTCTTCAATGATAGGGCTTAATCGGTGTATTTCATCAATAAACAGGACATCATTCTCCTGAAGATTAGTTAAGATAGCAGCAATGTCACCAGCCCGTTCAAGTACAGGACCAGAAGTTTGTCGTAAATTAACCCCCATTTCATGAGCAATAATGTTTGCTAATGTGGTTTTTCCTAAACCTGGAGGTCCAAAAATGAGCACATGATCCAAAGCATCGCGTCGATTTTTAGCAGCTTCAATAAAAATGCGCATTTGTAAACAAACAGCATCCTGACCGATATATTCATCCAGACTTAAAGGTCGAATAGCACGATCCAGCGCCTCTTCTGAGGCTGCTGAACTTGCACTTATCAAGCGATCACTCTCAAGCATAAAAGTCGTGGTTTATTATTATTGCAGCATTCTAACATAGGTTTTTGCTGTAAGCTTCTGCTAACTGAATGTGTCTGAAGACTGAATAAATTTTTCGTATAATTTCAAATACCTATGAGTAGAATCATCGATTTGATCCGAAAAAATGACTAAGAGCCGGGCTTCATGGGTAGCTCTTAACTCCAACAGCAGAAATAAACCTGTATCAATTATAAGACGAATTTTTTCATAGATCAGTGGCGCAGAATGATTGTATCTATACAATAACCATGTTTTATTCGTGCAAGTTAATTGTTGTAATTGAGGATGAGGGGTTGGCTTGCAAAAAATTCGAATGCACTGAAGTAGCAATAAAAATCCTGTTGCTGATTTAATTCCTATTGGCCAGTTACAATTAAGTAACACCAGTAAGGCACAACCATAAGTTATTACAGCAATACGCAAAAAATGTTTTGACCTACCGAAAATGATCGTGCAATTTAATAAATTCAACAATTTCAACTAATTCCTTTTCGGCAGGGCTTTCATAACCCATTAACCAGCTATAAAGTTCAGGGTCAATACAACCTAATAATTTATCAAATGCGTTGAGTTGCTGATCAGTAAGTTTATCCAGGTAAGTTTCAGCAAAACGAGTTAGGATTAAATCCAACTCGAGCATGCCTCGTCTACAGTGCCAGAGAAATTTTGCTTTTCTTAAAGGTGTAATCATTGCATTACCGATTGTCATCCCAGGGGATGTTACACTAAACTTCCTCTTTATCGCAATCTAATCTATCTAAAAATGAATTTAGCTAATTACTTAATCAATCATCGTTCCTATTCGTTTATCCCTCCCTTAGAGGATGCTTTTGTTCTGCAGCAACAAAAAAATTATTTGTTTGACTTATCCCATCTGGGGATGCTACGAATTGTAGGTGAACGCGCACAAGAGTTCTTACAAGGTCAATTAACGTGTGATCTACGCAAAGTTACACCAGACACAATGCGCCAGGGCGCGCAATGCAATTTAAAAGGAAGAGTTTTAAGTTTACCAGATGTCATTCACTGGCAGCATTTTCAATTGGTTTTACCTAAAGACATGCTCCTAGACACACAAAATTCTCTGCTTAAAACAGCCATGTTGTCTAAAGTAACCATTGAATCAGATGAAACTAACCTTATCTACGGTTTTTATTTAGCCAATCCGTATGATTTGTTACCTGGTAATGTGTCCCTACCCTCCAATCCTTTATCTGCCATAGGCACAGACGCATTCTATAGTTATTGCGTTCATGATAACTTTTATCTTTTTATCGTAAATAGTGAACATGCTCCTCGGTTTATCGAGCCCTTTGTTAGAGCAAATCAATATGCTGGGTCATTGCCATGGCATTATTTCATGCTTAAGCAAAAGCAGGTTCAAATTTATCCTGATACAAGAGGATTATTTCTACCTCATCGCCTTGATTTACACTTATCCGGATACTTAAATTTCGATAAAGGATGTTATAAAGGACAGGAAATTATTGCGCGAACCCATTATAGGGCCAAATTAAAACACGCTTTACAATTATTTATTATAGAGTCAACAGCATCTTTGCTTGCTGGTAAACGATTACTTGATAGCTCGAAACAAGTAGAAGTTGGTGAGTTAGTTGATTTTTGTCCTCTTGGAAATAATAACTTTCTTATTGCGGCGAGCATTCTACGAGAACACCCGCAACAAATATATTTTGAAGATCAACAGCAAATGATTATCCTTAAGAATCTCTGACCATTTCACCTGTTGTCTTGGTTTTTTTGCGTCGAGGCAACATGGTGAGCAACACATTATCTTTATCATAAAAATGATGCTTCAATGCCCCCATGATATGTAGAACAATCAAACCAATGAGAATCCAGGCAATGACGCCATGAACCTCTTCCATAAAATGCGCCAGTTGTTTATCAGGTTTAATCCAAGGTAACGATATTGAGAACAAGCCAAAATAAGCAGGTACTCTTTCTGCAGCAACAGACATTATCCACCCGCTTAAAGGCATAAGGATTAAAAAAAGATAAAGACTATACTGCACCAAACGAGAAAATACTCTTTCCCATACAGGGACTGAGTCTGGTAAAGGCAGCTTTCCTTGATAACCGACCCAAATTAAACGAAAAATCATGAGGAACAGAATAGTAATGCCTACTGATTTATGAACCATAAAGGCAGAGCCTATATACTGCTCAGGTAAGTCTTCTAAAAAAAAGCCTGCACTTAGCATCAGTATCACTAACAGGGCAATAAACCAATGAATAAATTTAAAACTTGGAGAGTATTCCTTAGCAGGTTCTAACATTTAGCTTCCTTATTAATTATGATAGCTGCATTTTACCTCTGCCAGCCCTACAATCAAGTCTGACAATACAACAAAAATACTATGAGAACAGCCTTGATCACACATTCCGCAGCTCAGAATGTTCACAGTCCAATAATCCTTGCAATTCATTTAAAGCAGTTTTATCGTTAATTTTAATTAAAGTAACCCAGGCGGCAATAACTTTGTTGTAGGTTAAAATACGCTTTAATAATTGTTTATTTTTCTCCTTTTCAGCAATAACGTCTTGTAGTTGCTGTTGCTTTTTCTCCAAGGATTGATAGTAATCTATCGCATTAACCAAAGTTGGATTATGTTTTTCCTCAGCCCATTGTTTAATAACCTGTAGCCTGTTTTTTTGATAATCTATT
The DNA here is from genome assembly GCF_002240035.1 of Legionella clemsonensis. Lineage (NCBI taxonomy): Bacteria > Pseudomonadati > Pseudomonadota > Gammaproteobacteria > Legionellales > Legionellaceae > Legionella > Legionella clemsonensis. The sequence continues at coordinate 1,617,909 of NZ_CP016397.1, forward strand.
AAATCCTTGTCATTGTTCTTTGCAGATAAATATTGCAAGTAATACATGTCTAGCTGGAAGGGACGCTTATATAGTCCTTGTTTTATAATTGCTTGATAGAATTCTTGTTCGAATTGATAGCCCTTGGGATTTAAGTTGGTAATTTGTTCATTCCATTGTCTATTGATTATATTCTTATAAAGATTCATCATACCATCCCAGGTTGACTCTAACTCATCACCTTGTTCTTTAATTTGTTGCTCTAATTCAGTGATCTTTTTAGCTTGCAGCGCTATAGAAAGCTGTGCGAACTCTTTTGCTTCTGGAAGTAAAGAAAAAATTTTAGTTTCATTGGCTTTGGTTAAATCAATAAATTGATTTAAGTCCTGGTTGTTGATTGACTTAAGTTCATTTTTATAATTAGTAAATATTATTTGAATGGCTTGTTGGTTAAACTTAGCAATGCGAGAGGAAAACTGCTCTTTCATAAAATAATCGGCCCATAACAATAGATAATAATCAGAAGTACTGATAGGTATATCTACAGTCATGTCATCTAATATTGCTTGCTGATGAGCAGTAATTATATCTTTTGCGGGATCTTTTAATTTTTGAGCGTTCAATATGCCAGTCCCTGTATACGCTTCAGTGAACGATCGTTCATAGCCTTGATAAGTAGCCCCGTCAGCATCGGCTGTGCAACCTGAAGCATAATGGTCTGGGGGGGCGGCAGTAAACCCACAAATTTTGGGATTGGCACTAGGATAATTATTTTTAAGCTTGACTGATAATTGGTGAAAACCTCCGGAATAACATTGTGACATCACAAACACAATATGCTGGCTTGGAACTTGTTCAAGCAGTGAGCTGAGTTCATTTTTAGATAGGCAAGCATTATTAAAATGATTCTCATTAATAAAATTATTAATAAAAGGTTTGCTATAGTGCCATAAGTCAATGCAATTATTGCTATAGGGATCGGCATTTTTATCTTCGAAAAAACCATAGGGCATTCCATGATCGCTCACAAAAAGGAATAGGTTATCTTTAGATTTTAATGAGAGAATTTTAGGGGATAAAAAATAAGCACTGACTTGTTCCTTGGTGGCACTATGATTATCTGGAATGATACCAGTTAGCATTTGATCCGTTTTATCATATTTATCCGTTTTTGTATTGATTTTTTTATGAACGTCTAGAGGCAGTGGTTGGCGAAGTTCATTGTTTCCGGCTCCAAAATAGAGGCTTACGCTATTCTTGCCATATTGATTAACCAGGAATTCATAAAGCGTTTTCGTTTGTAAATACTGTGAGTAATGATTGAGCCCAGGATTGTCGCCACCTGAAAGAACCAAAATTTGACTTGCAGTATTGCCGATAATGGGATGTAAACAAAAGAAGAGAACCATTAATGAGTATTTCATAAATTCTCAAGCTGGAGAGTGGGATGACGCGTTATTATAAGGTAAATAAGCACTTGTTATCAAATTGCCAAAAGTGCGTGACAGGGCAATCACACTTTATATCAATATAAACAAGGCGTCATCCTGATTGATATTTAAGTAGGCATTAATAATGCTCAGTTATGCTACCTCTTTGGTGGACATCTGTATAGTTGTTTGCGTTAAGTCCAGTAACTCTCGAATGGCCACAAAAAACATGGTGTAATTTAGAGTAGGACTAGAACGTAAATCAGCAAGAACATGACGCCATCTATCAATGAGACTAAGATGATTCTCTGACCAAAGAGCTAGAGAATGCATAAAGTCTTTTTCTCTATCAGAAAAATTGATAATGCCTGCAGTAAGTTGTCGTTGTTGCCAATCCAAATCATCACGTAAGGCCTCTCTTGACAAAGATTCCCAGTGAGTTTCTGTAGGATGAGAAATGACTTGGGTGCGAATCCAGGCCAGATTGAGAAATTCACCAATACCAAAATAAATTTCCGCAACTTTTGCAACCCCAATTCCTGTATGATGACTTACTTCAATGACATCCAAAGCAGAGAATAAGGCGCGAGTTAACGTCAACTCGTGAGCAAGTTTCTTTGGGATACCTAACTCTATATACTCATCAAAATGCTTATCATACTGGGCACGGTTGCTTTCACCAAGGACTTGTGGGAAGGCTTTTTTAAATTCTTTAACACCGGGACCATAATGCTTCACAGCTTTACTAATATTTAAACCCATTCGTTGACTTCTTAAGAACCAGCGCGTTACACGTCTTAATAAACGCAAGTAAAGCATCATGAGTTCATTTTGTTTTTCTGCAGTGATGGTGGTGCCCAATGCGGCAATTTCATTCCAGATTGTTTCAAGATCAAGAACGCTTCTTGCGATCATATAAGCACGTACAATAGCAGAAACAGGTGCACCGGTTTCATCTTGCAATCGATAAACAAAAGTGAAGCCCATTTCATTGACAATAAGATTACTTAATCGGGTTGCAATAATTTCACGCTTTAGTGGATGATTTTGTATTTGGTTACTAAAGCGTTCTTGTAATGGTTTGGGGAAACAACCCACTAAGATTCCCTTTAAGAAAGAATCTTCTGGAACATTGGAAGCCAAAATTTGCTCTTTTAAAATAGTTTTGGTGTAACAGAGCAATACGGCAATACCAGGACGAGTCAAACCTTTGCCCATTAATTTACGCTCCATCAAAACTTTCTCATTGGGCAAGAACTCAAGCTCTCTATCCAGTTTGCCACTTCGTTCCAACTCGTTAATGTAGCGACTATGAAGTTCCACCGACTGTGCAGATTGCATGGCAGCAAGACTAATGGCTCGAGGTTGAGCAAAATTATCTCTCAACACCAATGCCGCCACTTCATCAGTCATTTCACTCAGTAATTCATTTCGCTGTTTGTCCGTCAAATCACCAGCAGCAACAATGCCATCAAGCAAAATTTTGATATTAACTTCTTTATCCGAGCAATTAACACCCGCTGAATTATCAATGAAGTCAGTAAAAATAAGGCCACCATTCAGTGCATATTCTACTCGCGCTAATTGGGTTAAACCTAAATTTCCGCCTTCACCCACTACTTTGCAACGCAGCTGCTTGGCATTAATACGGATGACATCATTTGTCCTGTCGCCAACATCACTGTGACTCTCTGTCTGTGCTTTGACAAAAGTACCAATTCCAGCACTCCATAACAAATCCACTTTTGCTCTTAAAAGTAGGCGTATTAATTCATTAGGTTCGATGGAGGCTTGTTTGATATCAAATACTTCTTTCATTTCTTTACTAACAGTAATTGATTTGGCACTTCGATTAAAAACACCACCACCTTTAGAAATAAGTTTCTTATCATAATCAACCCAGGTAGAGCGAGGCAGATTAAATAAACGTTCGCGTTCTTTAAAGCTTGTTTCCGGATCTGGATCTGGGTCAACAAAAATGTGCATGTGGTTAAATGCACCCAGTAATTTAATATGTCGGGACAGCAACATGCCATTTCCAAATACATCACCGGCCATATCACCAATACCAACCACAGTAAAGTCACTGGTTTGAATATCACGGTTCATTTCATAGAAGTGACGTTTTACAGATTCCCAGGCTCCTCTTGCAGTAATTCCCATTTTCTTATGGTCATAACCTACTGAACCTCCTGAAGCAAAAGCATCCCCTAACCAGAAACCATATTCCAGTGAAATTTCATTAGCAATATCTGAGAACGTCGCGGTACCCTTATCTGCTGCGACGACTAAATAAGGATCATCCTCATCATAGCAGACCGCATTGACGGGCCGGACAACCGTGCCGTGATTGTAGTTATCAGTGATATCAAGCAAACCGCGAATAAAGAGTTTATAACATCGAATACCTTCGGCCAGAATTTCTTCGCGCGTTCCACTAACAGGCAGCTGCTTTGGTACAAAACCTCCCTTTGCTCCACTCGGAACAATAACTGCATTTTTAACCTGTTGCGCTTTCATGAGACCCAATATTTCTGTGCGGAAATCTTCGCGGCGATCAGACCAGCGCAATCCTCCACGAGCAACGCGGCCACCGCGCAGGTGAACTCCCTCAACTTTGGGCGAATAAACAAAAATTTCAAACATCGGATAAGGTTTGGGTACTCCCGGGATTTCCTTACTATTTAATTTAACCGAGATATAACTTTTATTATTACCTTTTTTATCAATTTGATAATAGTTGGTCCTTAATGTTGATTGAATAATTTGTACGTACTGCCTGATTATTTTATCTTCGTCAAGGTTAGCAACATCATCAAGCGCCATAAAAATTTCATTGGCTATTTTACTGCACTCTTCCTCCCGATTATTTTCAAAAGTAGGATTAAAGCGTGTCTCAAACAAAGCCACCAATTTTTTAGCAATAGATGTATTATTGTTGAGCGCTGATTCAATATATTCCTGACTGAAAGTAAAGCCAATTTGTTTAAAATATTTAGCGTAAGTTCGCAAAACAGCGACCTGTCGCCAATCCAGCTCTGCCCCAAGAACCAATTGATTAAAGCCATCATTTTCTGCTTCCCCAAACCACACGCTGGCAAATGCATTTTGAAACAGGTCTTTAATATCATCTATTTCAAACTGCGTTCCACGAGTATATTGCAGTGCAAAGTCATTAATCCAGGTTTCTCTGCCATCTTCAAATTTTAATTGATAAGGCCGCTCACTAATGGCTCGCATGCCCAAACGTTCTACAATGGGTAATACATCTGAAAGAGGAATGGTACTATCATGTTGGTAAATCTTTAGGCGAAAATTTTCTGTTTTTTCATCCATTAATTTATAAAAGTTCATCACCAAAGGATTGGTTGGCGATAAGGTCTCTATATGTTTGACATCATAAACAGCTGTTCTTGGCGAAAAATTTGCAGAATAAGCTACAGGAAATGCATGTTTATAACGACTGTATAACCTATTTGCATTTTCTTCACCAAATGTTTCGAATAGGAAATGCTGCAAATCATCAGTCCATGTGCGCCCTATTTCAATTAAACGCTGTTCAATTTCCTTGAAATCCCATTGTGTCGTATCTTGTGGATTAGTGCGTATCATAAAATGAATACGCGCTAAAACTGATTCAGAAAACCAAGTTGAAAAGGTAATTTCATGAGAATTAAAGCTTTCGGCGAGTACTTTTTGCATTTCTTGCCGTAATTCCGTATTAAAACGTTCTTTTGGTACATAGACCAAGCAGGACACAAAACGACGGTAAACATCAACACGAGCAAACATACGAATACGACGACGCTCCTGCATGTAATAGATACCCATTGCAATTTCTAATAACTCATCTTCAGAGCCTTGAATCAAATCGTCACGAGGCAAGGTTTCTAATATATTTAAAAGTACCTTACCGGCATGTCCACGAGGATTGAGATTTGAGTTTTTCATGATTAAGGCCACTTTATGGCGCAGAAAAGGGATATGCTTAGGATTGGTATTATAGGCAGCTGAAGTGTACAGGCCGATAATCCGACGCTCCCCAATGACCTGACCTTTTTTATTAAAACGTTTAATGCCAATATAATCGGTATAGGCGCGTCGGTGCACAGTAGCCTCCGTATTGGTTTTAGACATGACCAAAATACGGGATGACAAAGTATGTTCCCTGGCTTCCGGCGTCATTGCAGAAATACTGCGGGCACTTGATTTGCTCATACTTTGACGAAGAACACCTAATCCTGTGTTCGGCAATGGCTGCAAAATAGTTTCCTGCCCCCTTTGCACCAATTCATAATCTCGGACCCCTAAAAAGGTAAAATGGTGATCTTCTATCCAATTTAAAAACGCTTTTGTCTCTTCAACTTCGGCGGGATCAAGAACCGAAGAAACCTGATCCAATTCTGCAATAGCTTCACGAACTTTTTTACGCATTGCTAACCAATCTTTTACGACAACGCGATTGTCTTCCAGGACGCGCTCAAAATTATTATGTAAATCCTCAAGAATCGAAGGATCTGTTTGTCGGTCAATTTCTATAAAAATAGCAGCCTCTGTCAATACCCCATCAACATCAACATCACCTTCTTTTTTACGTGGGTAAATGGCTGTAACCTGATTATTTTTATTTCTCTGCAGTCGTAAGCCACCCATGTGCATAATTAAATGAGAGACTAAACCGAGACGATTAATGACCATTCTTAATGAGTCGACTAAAAACGGCATGTCTTCTGTAATAATTTCGACCACGGTGTGTGTAGTTTGCCAACCATGACGTTCAAAATCAGGGTTATAAATGCGGATTTTTGTCTCATCAGGTTCGCGCTGCTGTATAAGAGACCAAAAATTAACCGCAGCACCATATAAATCTTCTATATCCCATTCTCGTAAATCTTCAAGTGCTACCGTACCGTAAAATTGGCGAACGAATTCGGCACAAAGGGAAGCCTGCTCCCCTTCCATCTTTTCCTTTAATCGCTCGACCACCGCATCAATGATTAAATCCTTACCCTCTTCAAATTTATAAGACATTCATTCACCTCATTTAGGCATGAAAATAAAAATTTGCCGCAAATTATATACCTCTATGCGCCAACTTACAGCCAGTATTTCATTAATTTAATCAAATTAGCTTTTTTTTAGCTTCCGTCTCAGTATCACCATTCAATTTTCAGCTGCCTAGTTAACTGCAACCGCTTTTATATTTACAAACTCCAAGATACCCTCTTTAGATAACTCACGTCCAAAACCTGAACGTTTAATACCACCAAATGGAACTCTGGGATCAGAAGCAACAAGTGCATTCACAAAACAAGCCCCTGCTTCAATTTCATACTGTGCAATATGTTCACCACGGTCTAAATCTCTAGTGAAAACAGCTGCTCCAAGTCCATAAGTAGTTTCATTGGCTAGCTGAATAGCTTCAGCCTCGTCCTTCGCTTTAGTAACAGCTACAACAGGGCCAAATAGCTCTTCATCAAAAGCGGGCATCCCTTTTTTTACATTTAGCAATAAAGTAGGTGGATAGTAAAAACCTTTGTGTTTTGGTATCTCACCACCCTCCATTAATTTCGCTCCTGATTTTACGCTTTTCACTACCTGATCATGAAGCGATTTTCGCAGGTCATCACGTGCCATAGGCCCAAAATTGGTTTTTTCGTCTAATGGATCACCCATTTTGTAATTGGCCATTAATGCCTTTATTTTTTCTACCAGTGCATCATGAACAGGTTCAACTGCAATAACACGTTTGGCTGCAATGCAAACCTGGCCACTATTATTTAGCCGTGAGGTGACAATAGCTTTAGCCGCCAAATCAAGATCTGCATCATGCAAGACCAGATAAGGATCACTGCCTCCCAGCTCCAAGACTGCTTTTTTTAAATGATTCGCCGCATTGGAAGCCACCGCAGCCCCTGCTTTTTCGCTACCAGTTAATGTCACCGCCACAATTTTATTATTGGCAATAACCTTTGCAGCCAAATCATTATCCAAAATAAAATGTTGAAATAAATGTTTAGGAAAACCTGCTTCTTCAAATAATTCAGCGATTTTGTTGCCTGTGCCTGTAGAAATAGGCGCATGTTTTAGAATAGCTGCATTTCCAGCCATCAGTGCGGGTACTGCAAAACGAAATACCTGCCAGAAAGGAAAGTTCCAGGGCATGATTGCAAAAACAATCCCTAACGGTTGATAACATACCTTTGTTTTCTTCATTTCAGTTTTAATAATGCGTGGTTGTAAGTATTGTTCAGCATTTTCAGCGTAGTGCTCACAAACCCAGGCGCATTTTTCAATTTCAGCTTTACCTGCTGTAATAGGTTTACCCATCTCTCTTGCAATTAATAAAGCCAGCTCATCCTTTTTATTTTTAAGTAGTTTTGCCATGTTTAACATCAGTTGCTTACGCTGAGAAAAAGGAGTTTTTTTCCATACCTTAAAGGTAAGCTGTGCGGCATCAATACAGGCCTCTATCTGCTCTTCATTAAGTAAGGGATATTCTTTTAATACCTCTTCCGTGGCCGGATTAACAGTTTGAATAATCATGTTATTACCTCCAAGTATTTTTCTTCAGTGTAGCTTATGATAGGCTGGACGCAAACTCTCAGTAAACGGTTATATTTAAAACAAAAAGTCCAACAGATGATAATTCTAACGACCAATATTTATAAAATTCATGAATTCCTTATTTAGTTTCTTGCACACTACTTTTGATTGTTGCTACTATTTTGCTAATTTTGGGTTGTATTGACTACTTTGTATTGACTACTCAATTAAAAACAAATAAAAAGCATTACGAACGAGTAACTACATAATTAGGATAAACAATGACGAAGAAAAAACTAGGCTACCACCCCGCTCATTATTTGGTTGCCTGGGCTGTGCATGCCTTCACAGCAAGTGCTGCCTGTTTCGGCGTACTGACTCTTGTCAAAATTTATCAACATAATTACATACAGGCACTATGGTTTATGGCTATTACGGTCGTCATTGATGCTGTTGATGGTACATTGGCAAGGTTAGTGCGCGTCAAAGCAGTTCTTCCTAATATAGATGGAACACTACTAGATAATATTGTTGATTATTTAAACTATGTGATTACACCTTGCTTTTTCCTTTATGTAAAACCCGACATGTTGCCTGCACATTATCTATTAATTCTTATCATAGCAATTACAATCACGTCGTCTTATCAATTTTGTCAAATAGATGCAAAGACACCTGATCATTTCTTCAAGGGCTTCCCCTGTTACTGGAATATTGCTGTTTTTTACATGTTCATTTTTGACACCTCAATGTATACCAATGCATGGATATTAGCTCTCTTGTGCGTACTTATTTTCGTACCCATTAAATATGTTTATCCCTCTCGTCTTGATTATTTGACTAAATATCGTTATTTAAAAATTATTATGCATACTTTCTCACTAATTTATGGACTTAGCTCAGCTTTGGTTTTGTGGACTTACCCTCATGTCGATTATCTTTGGTTATTCTTGTCTGTGAGTTATGTGGTTATGTATTTGGCTCTTAGTATGTACCGAACCTACTCACCAATGATCCAGACCAAAGTTGCAGTTAATGGCGAATAATATAAAGTTGATTCACTTTTAATGCAGTTATCATTAAAATACCGCTTCCCAAATTTTTATGAGGTTTTTCATGTCATTTTGTAGAGCAATGATGCCAGCAATAATGGTTATTATATATCTGGGTAAAGCATTTGGAGCTGTCTCTGCTCCTACACCATTTCCTCATGGTTGCGAAGTTAGAGGATTCGGTTTCAGCGACCATCACTTAATTCTTAATGAAACAGGTGAACAATCTTTTTATCTCATCCAAAACCGTAGCAGTAAACCTATTGAATTACAGCGGATTGAAACCCGTGAAGTATTCATGAGTCCCTCACTTACTGCAAAACTGGATCCTTTAAATTGGGCAGCTTTTGCTTCAGATGTTGAAAATTTACATTTTCAATGTTTTGTTAAAGAAGAAGAAACAATAAAGACGCTGGATTGTCGCGATGTGTTAGAGGTTTGCCAATATCCACGCGTCAAATTTGCTTTAAGTAATATGGGAAATTATTGGGTCTCTACTAATAAATCACAGAATGAAGTAATTACTGATGCAACAAAAAAAGGAATTTATTTACGCTGGTGATTAGGTGAAAACAACAAGACAGGATCAATTATTTCTTTTAGTCGGTGTAATCGGCTCGTTCATATTACTTTTGGGGCTGGCTAATACACCCGCCGAGAAATATTATGTGCTTGGATCCGCTTTACTGCTTCTTACCTCCATTCATTTCAAGTTAATTTATTTCATTGCACTTGAAATGATCCTTATGGCTGGTCATGGTGCCATTCTTTTGGGAATTGGCACCACCTTGCAATTGGCCTTACCCATTCTCCTTTGTATTCAATTGTTAGCATTCTATTTTATGAGTGGACAATTAAATAATATTTTTCTTCTAATAGGAATTACCGGTATTGCAGTCCTGTCAGTAGGTTTTTCTTATGAGAATCAATGGGTATTTTTCATAGGAAGCTTTTCCATTGCAATTTATGCGTTTTATACAACTTACAAGGGAAAATCGATTACCTTATTATGGGCAATTCTTAATTCATTATTTGCTCTAATTGCTGTTTTAAAGTTGTTTTTTTTACAAGGATAAAAAATTATGGCTAAAACTCCTTCAAATATGATTCCTTTAGGTACTCCCGCCAAACAATTCTCATTAGTTAACACTGTTAACAACTCCATAGTAAATTTCAATGAGAATTGGGATAGTAAAGCTACTGTCATCATGTTTATTTGTAATCACTGCCCTTATGTGAAACACATTAATTATGAATTAACAAAACTGGCAAATGACTATATGCCCAAGGGAGTTAGTTTTTTGGCTATTAATTCTAACGATGTGCTAGCCTACCCTGATGATTCCCCTGAAAACATGAAAAAAATAGCACTTGAACAGCATTATCCTTTTCCTTATCTATTTGATGAAACTCAGGAAGTGGCTAAAGCTTATCAGGCTGCCTGTACTCCTGATTTTTATATTTTTGACTCTAACCTTCTTTTGGTTTATAGAGGGCAATTTGATGATTCTCGTCCAGGGAATAACATTGACGTGACTGGTGATTATTTACGACAGGCATTAGATAGTTTGCTGGCAAATGAACCAGTTACTATTGAACAAAAACCTAGTTTGGGATGCAATATCAAGTGGAAAAATTAATCAACTACAAATTATCATTTTATGTTCCAAAGAGTCACCTTGAACAAGTCAAACAGGCGGTGTTTACAGCTGGAGCAGGTAGACAGGGTGATTATGAATATTGTTGTTGGCAATGCTTAGGACAAGGCCAGTTTAAGCCTCTGGCTGGTGCAAATCCTGCAGTTGGCACCATTAATACGCTGACTGTAGTTCCTGAATATAAAGTAGAGATGATCTGTTCAGCAAATTGTATTGATAAAGTAGTACAAGCCTTAAAATTTACTCATCCTTACGAAGAACCCGCTTATGAAGTAGTGCGTTTAGAGAATTATTAACAGGGTAAAAATTGGGAGTGGGAGTAAAAAGAATCTGCTAGTCGCAGATTCTTTTTATTTGGTTTTATTTTGCTGGCACAATTTGAACTTGCAAATTTGCAATAACATCGCTGTGAACATGAATTTCAACACTATACTCACCAATTGAATGAATTGGTCCTTCAGGCATCACAATTTCGCGCTTGCTGATTTCAATTGATTTTTCTTTCAACGCATCTCTGATTTCGTTAGGACCTACGGATCCATAAAGCTTGCCTTCGTCACTGGCCATTGCTGAAATTACAACAGTAATATCATTTAATTTGGCAGCACGTTGCTCAGCACTTGCCAGCGATTGCTGAGCTTTCTTTTCCAGCTCGGCACGACGCTGCTCAAAACGTTCAATGTTTTGCTCTGTAGCAAAAACAGCCTTGTTTTGGGGGATAAGGTAATTACGGCCATATCCAGCCCTTATATTAACTTTGTCACCCAAGTTTCCTAAATTTCTAATTTTTTCTAATAAAATCACTTCCATCTTATAACCCCTTATTTTGCTCAACCTGTTTTAACAGACAAGCGCAATCTAAAATTAAACAAACTATCTAAAGCACCTAAAATTACATAAATGGGAATTATGACAAACGGTAACAAAATTAAAGGGATTAATAGCAAAACTAATCTACCTATACCCCTTCTACCTTTGTTCAGTGCATTAAAGCCTATGCTTATTCCTGCACCTGCGTAATACACAGCCAATACGGGCAAAGCGCTTATTGCCAGAGGAATTTCCTGATAAGTACCTATTACAGCAATAACCAATAAAGCAACACCCGATGCACTGGCACGAAACTCAAGCATTTCCTGCCGATATCCACCTGGATAAAACAGACCAGACTGGACTGATCGCGCTAACATTAATGAAGCAATCGCTGATAAAATAATACTTACTGCCTGAATACCTATTACATAATTCGCAATAACAGCCGAATTCAGCGCACCTGGAGTGTTCAGGACATCAGCGATAACCTCATCGCCCTTAAGCTGCTTTAATACTGCCTGAATAAATTGATATTGCTCCGCTATAAACGCGGGAGCGAACCAATGGAGCAGTAAAATGCCTATTAATGCTTGCAAAACAATAAAGCTCATGGCAATACGCCAACTTGTAGTTGAATGCAACACGCCAGCAGTCAAATAGCAAGGTAAGAAAGCCATAACAGCAGTAATAAAAGCTAAAGACCAGGATAGAGAGAGTGATGATAGGAGCAATGATGTTAAAACTCCTGCCATCAACCCTTTAAATCCAGCCCCCCACCCTTTACGCAACGTTATCAAGGCTATCACTGCTACGGATAGCCATGCTGCGAAGGGCACTAAAGCTAAAATTGCGATGTAGATTAGCGCGTAAGTCTCATTTTCTAAGAGGAAACGCCCCTGCTTACGCAATAATTCACCAAAACGCGTCATTTTTTATCGGTGGCTATCACAATAGGGTAATAATCCCAAGAAGCGAGCCCATTTAATGGCTTGCGCCAACTGACGTTGAGGACGAGTTGGTGTACCAGTAATACGACTTGGAACAATTTTACCGGTTTCAGTGATATAATTTTTCAGCACATTAATATCTTTATAATCAATTTCGCTGCTACCTTCTGCACTGAAACGCATTTTCTTACGACGAAAATATGAAGTTGACATAATATTACTCCTTAAGCTGCTCTTTCATCTTTTTCTTTTTTCATTAACACGGATGGGCCTGTAATCGCGTGTTTACGCTTGATGATTAAATTTCTTAATATGGCATCATTAAATTTAAAAGCATTTTTCAATTCATCAAGGGCAGCCTGGTTACATTCAATATTCATTAATATGTAATGCGCCTTGTGGACGTCTTTAATGGTATAGGCAAGCTGTCTGCGTCCCCAATCTTCCTTACGATGAATTTTACCATCATGTTTGGTAATAATTCCCTCGTAGCGCTCAACCATTGCTGGTACTTGTTCGCTTTGATCGGGATGCACCAGAAACACTACTTCATAATGTCTCACTGAGTTTCTCCTTATGGGTAAGAGCCTTCTTCAATGTAAGATAAAGTAAGGCAAGGTTTAAAAAACGCACAATCATAACTGATTTTCTTATCAGGAGCAATTGCCATAGAATTTATTAAGGCAAAGCTACAGAGTAATTATAGAGTTTATTAATTTTATTTGTACTTCTCGAGACTTTTATTTTACTCAGCGCAAGAACTTCGATTTTATTTAACGCTCTTATAGAAAGCACGAACATGTAAATGACATTAGAAAGTATTAAACAAACAGCTCAGATTTTAATGCTTAATAATTAATTACCTGCTTTCCAGCAAAATTTAAAATTAAGACTACAATAATAGACAATAATCGCTGTTTGAGAGGTATTCTATGGGGTCATTAGAGGATAAATACCCTTTAGTCGATAACGAAACGTTTGATGCCCTTATTCAAACTCAAAGTGCTCGTGCCATGCAGTATTTATTGCTGAATGAAACCAATAATTATGAGAAGGAAATAAACAGTCTAGCAAAATCTTGCTCAAAGGTATTGCGACATGAGTCAGTTACCTCAGACTTTATAGTCGACCTCATGGAAAAATCCATGACTTCCAATTATTTACAAACATTGAAAAATGTTCAACAGGCAATCGATCTATGCCTGGAGAAGAAGAATAAAACCCTAGTGAATAGCTTTTATGGTGGAAAAGAAGCAGACGCTTTATCAAAGCGTATCGCAGTCTTGGAGCAAGCTAAAAGAATTTCTCCCCCGGTAATCATGGAGCAAGTCGTTCGTGATGTTTTGACTCAAGCTGCTGATAAACACCATGCTATAATTGACCGACATCTCTATCTCTATAATTCAAAAAATATTTAACCACTTGCTCAAGCTGTTATACCCCGCACCGATGTTCGCGGTATTTAGCAAGCTTGCAACATCACTGGATTCCATAGATGGATAGACCACAGAAGTAGAAAATAAAGTTTTTTTTATACGTAAATCCTGCAAGATTAACGTTGCATTTAGCCAGGTCATGCGATATAACATATTAAAAAGTAAAGAGGTTTTTATGAATATTATGACTATTCCCTTTGAAGAGCCACTCACTGTTAATATTAAAGGAATTGCTGTTCAGATAGTGGCATTTAAAACTTTGGAACATGGTAATATTAAATTTGGAGTGAATGCACCGCGTTCCATCGAAGTACATCGCGAAGAAATTTACCGTGCCATCAAACAAAAACAACATGATGATTCTGAATAATTTCCCCAAATGCCAAGAAATTTTCATTATTGCTCGGTTGTTTCTGCTTTTATTCTTGGCGTATTGGCATCAGTAGCTCTAGCTGTTAATTATTTCATCTATAAATTTCCCGGCAACAATTATTTCCCACCTAATACTATGTTAATTGCCCTACTTCTTTTTCTGGGCTTTCTGGGAAGTTATATACAATTTGGCAAAGCAAGTATTGTAGTTAAAATGACCAGAGAATTAATTTACTATTTCCTTGTTATGTCGATGATTGCTTTTGCAACTAACGCAGTCCAATACACGCCCTTCACTCCTGTCGATGAAATTTTAATAGAATTGGAAGCAGCGCTAAACATTAATATAGTCGCTATTGTTGGATGGACTCAACGTTATCCCTTGTTAACTCAAATACTGGTTTACATTTATGACAGTTTACCTTATCAAATGAGTGTTTTACCGCTCATTGCTATCGTCATACGAAAATTTTCTTACCTGAGAGAATTTTATTGTCTGTTACTTATCAGTGCTTTGCTAGGTTTTACAATTTATTATTTTTACCCTACTTTAGCACCCGCAACGGTGCTCAAGAGCGAGCTCTTTAGTTCAGCACAGTACGCAACGGGAATTAAATTTCAAGAAATTCACCAACACATTCCTCCCTCAACCATTGAAGGAGGAATGATTGCCTTTCCTTCCTTTCACGCAATTTGGGCTTGGCTTTGTCTTTACTTAATGCGTTGGTCACGCTTTATTTTTTTGCTGTTATTACCCATTAATAGTTTGTTAATAGTCTCTTGCGTGCTATTAGGCTGGCACTATCCTGTTGATTTGCTAGCAAGTGCAATCGTATTATTAATCACTCACGGATTATGTTTCCATTGCGCAAAAAGCAGGATATTCTAGCTTATTTTTTTGGGAATACCGCTTGGAGACTTTAGTTCAGCCTGTATTCTATTTTTTTAATATTGTTAAGCATCGCTATTCGCTTAAGTTGTATCTCAGCCAATGTGCTTAAATTTTGATTTTTTTGCTCTGCAAGAAGAGGATGTACCTGTATATACAATTCCCCCTGCAAGTAACCAAACTTAACCGGATTATTCAATACACGTACCGGTGTTCCTACTTTTACCAGTTTAAATAGATATTCCATATCTTCCGGCATCATTCTTAAACATCCTGCACTTACTCTGGCCCCTACACCATCCCGTCGATTAGTGCCATGAATAAGATAGGTAGCCCAACCAAGACGTAGTACATGCCTGCCAAGCGGATTATCCTCTCCTGCTGGAAATGCTCCGGGAATTTGTACCCCATGCTTTGCTGCCTCTTTCAATAAATTTGCTGTTGGCCGCCATACAGGATTTTTTTCTTTACCAATCACTTTTGTCTTGCCTATAGGGGTGGTCCAACCTTCACGACCAATACCTACTGGCATAGTAACAACAATATTCTCGTCAGGTAAAAAATAGTAAAGACGATATTCTGCCAAATTAATTACTATCCCTTCACGCGGTGCTGGGGGCAAAATAAACTGCGAAGGAATCAGTACAGTGGTGCGCTCATTTAAAAGATTGTGAGGGTTTACGTGGGGATTAGCGCGAACCATCTCGTAATAACCAATGTCATAGCGCATTCCTACTTCGCTCAGAGTCTCTCCCATTTCAGGAGTAACATATTGAATCTCGCCAATAATATCCTCTCTCTCAGGAAGCACAAAAGAAATAGCCCATAATGGTTGTAGCGTAAGTAAACTGACAATCAGAGTCAGTCTCTGTAGTCGACTTAACCGTTTCATACTCTTGCTTTTTCAAAAAAGCGGCAAGATAATGCTTGCCGCTAAATAAATCACTGAATTACAAACTTACATCTGCTTTAAACCGGTCGCCATATTGGGCCTCCAATTTAGCAAAAAGCTCATTGAGCTTATCATGACCAAAGTGCTTAGCATAATTCATTGGACCACCACGGAATGGCGCAAAACCTGTCGCAAAAATCATTCCTCCATCCAGCAAATCACTATCGGCAACAACCCCTTCACGTAGGCAAGTAGCAGCTTCATTGACCATTCTTAAAATTAAACGATGTGTTATATCTTTATTAGGCTTGGTAGCTGCTACTTTCTGCTTAATTGGTTTTCCATTTTTATAGCGATAGAAACCTTCACCTGTTTTACGACCAAGTTTGCCTTCTTTAACCATATCTCGCAGCCGTTGAGGCACAGTTCCACCGAAATGTGCAGTCAAATTTTCAGCTACAGCCAGACAGACATCCATGCCTACCGTGTCAGCCAACTCAACTGGCCCCATTACCATACCGAAATCTTTAGCAGCTTTATCAATTTCCTCACCGCTGTAACCTTCCTCAAGCAATTGCACACACTCCATGAGGTATGGCATTAATACACGGTTGATTAAAAATCCTGGACTTGATTTAACAGGTAGAGGCAAGCGGCCAATTTGGTTGACAAATGCGCAGGCATCTTTACCGACTTCTTTCGAAGTTTTGGAACTACTGACTACCTCTACAAGCTCCATTTTAGCAACTGGATTGAAGAAATGGATGCCAACCAAACGTTTGGGATTAATCATGACTTCACTAATGTCATCTAAAGGGATACTAGAAGTATTAGTGGCTATGATCGCAGTCTTTTTAGCCTTCGCTTCTACCTGCTTCATAATAGTTTGCTTAACTTCCAGATTTTCAAATACAGCTTCAATAATCACATCAGCTCGTGCAATGCCATAACCTTCAGGATCAGCAATCAATCTATCCATCGCGGCTTGTATTAGGCGAGGCTTACGTAGCTTCTTTTTAAATAAGGCATGTGCCCGGCCAATAGCAGGGGCAATTTGCAAATGGGATTTATCTTGCAAAGTGACGTGCAATCCGCGTAAAGCGCACCAGGCAGCAATATCACCACCCATCACACCAGCACCGATAACATGAACATGTTGTGCTTTAAAATCACTGTCTTTCGCAAAAGCTTTCATCCGCTCGCGTAATAAAAAAGCACGGATAAGATTGCGCGCTGTGTCACCTTCACTGATAAGCTGCTCAACAGAATCAGCCTCTTTCAGATAAGCACGTTCCCCAATGCCGCCCTCTTTCTCCCAGAGATCAATTACAGCAAACGGTGCCGGGTAGTGCTTTTTTGATATACGTTTAGCAACCTGCTTGCGTAAAAGAGGTGCTAGTAATGCGCGAACCCAGGAATAGTTGGTTACTGATTGCAAGAAGCTCGGCTTGTGCTTGGATGGCTTGTTTTTTACAAAATAAATCGCTGCTCGCTTTAATTGCCTTAGCGGGACAACCTCATCCAGAATACCGAAACGTTTGGCTTTTTCTGCACTTAGAGGTGCACCCGTTAAAATTACTTTAGAAAGTGCATCAAACCCACCAATTAGTCTTGGCAAGCGTACGGTTCCACCCCATCCAGGATGAATACCCAACATCACCTCAGGTAAACCTATACGCGTATCTTTATCGTCATTGGCAACGCGATAATCGCAAGCCAATGCTAATTCTAATCCACCTCCCATACAAAAACCATCAATCATGGCCACAGTGGGTATTGACAGCGCTTCCAAACGGGAGAATACGGCCTGACCCTTTCTTAAAAAATCAACAGCCTCAGCAGGTGTTGTAAATTGTGAGAAAGCATTAACGTCAGCACCCGCAATAAAACCTTTACTCTTTGCCGAATAAAGGACTAGGCCTTTTAAATTTGAGCGTTGTCCTATCTCTTGTAAAAGGCTGTTTAATTCATCCAAAACCTCGTGATTTATAGTATTGACAGCTGCATTCTGTCGATTTATTGCTAACCAGGCAATATGGTCGGCATCAGTTTGCAATTCCCAGTGTTTATAATTACTCATGTCCTTTCACCTCTGTCACACGTTCCAGATACATTGCTCCCCCTTGTCCGCCACCTATACAGATAGCAGCCATACCTCGACTTCCATTATGGTGTTTTAGTCCTTGAAGCACATGTAATACAATGCGAGCCCCACTTGCACCTATTGGGTGTCCCGCCGCTATTGCACCACCATCCATATTTAATCGACCTAATGATGGCGCACCCATTGCTTGTTTTAAACCTAACTGCGTACGGCAATATTCTTCATCTTCCCAAGCTGCCAGACAACCTAAAACTTGTGCAGCAAACGCCTCATTAATTTCCCAACAGTCAAAATCCGCAGGTTTTAAATTGTGACGCTGCATAATAGGTGTGGCCGCATGGACAGGTCCTAACCCCATTTGCGATGGATCGAGAGCAGCCCATTGTGAATCTACTATACGTCCTATTACAGATAAATTATATTTTTTAACTGCATCAGCACTCGCTAAAATTAGTAAACAAGCACCATCAGTAACCTGTGAACTATTACCTGCGGTTACCATACCATATTTTTTATCAAAATAAGGTTTTAGCTTTGCCAGTTTCTCAACGGTTGAATCGGCACGTATTCCATCATCTTGAGGATAAACTCGCCCTTTGCTATCAATGATCGGAACAACTTCTTCCATTCGTCCTTCTGCATAAGCAGCGGCCAATCGTCGATGACTTTCACAAGCAAAAGCATCCATTTGTTCACGAGTAATGTTAAAACGATAGGCAACTCTTTCAGCAGTTTGGCCCATATTCAAGCCAACAATGGGATCAGTTAAACCACGCAACAAGGCAATAACCGGGGCCAGGAAGGAAGGTCTGAATTTAGTCATTAGTACTGCCCGTTGTCCCATACTTTTGGCGGCAAACCAACTGGCTAGCCATGAGGCCATTTTTTGATTGAACAATAAAGGCGCATGACTCATTGCTTCAGTACCTCCAGCAAGAACCAAGTCACTACGACCACTGGCAATCTGCATAGCAGCATTGTCAAGTGCTTGCATACCGGAAGCACAATTCCTCATGACAGTAAATGCTGGAACTTTTTCTCCACAGCCAAGACGCAAAGCCACTACTCTGGCAATATTTGCTTCATCAGGGCCTGGCATGGCAGAACCAATGATTACCTCATCCAGGTCAGTAGGTAAAAAAGGCTGGCGATTTAACAATGGCATACCCGCCGCAACGGCCAAATCTGAACCAGTAAAAGGACCTACTCCTTTTGCCTTAAGAAATGGTGTCCGACTACCATCAACTATATATACCTCTCTGCCGCTTAAATTCGATTTGAGCTTCATTACTCCTCCTGATAGTTGCCATGCAGCTGACAATCGTTAAAAATTATCCTATAAAAGATAGCAGTTATCCTGCGCTTTTGTAAGCTTTTAGCGAATTGATAATAAAAACATTTTTAAAGAGAGTTGACGTAGGCTAAATACCTGCTATACTTCGCCTCCATTGAACGGAGAGATGGCCGAGAGGTCGAAGGCGCTCCCCTGCTAAGGGAGTATGGGAGAAATCCCATCGAGGGTTCGAATCCCTCTCTCTCCGCCACGTACACGCGCCCGTAGCTCAGTTGGATAGAGTATCTGGCTACGAACCAGGGGGTCGGAGGTTCGAATCCTTCCGGGCGCGCCATTTAAATCAGTAAAATCAAGGACTTACGAAAACCCTGGTAGAGGATCGTAAGTCACTGTGACCAAATGGGGTCTTCCCCAAATCCGGGGGCACTTTACTCATCCACAAAGCACTCTAACTCTTAATCTATAATTTTCAAAATTTCTAAACCCATAAGCCCTGCGTTGAATCAATTTCATCTTTCGATGAAACCCTTCAGTTATTCCATTATTCTTAGTAAAACGAAGCATTCTAACGACTTCCTCTCTCCATTTAAATAGTGTATTTCCTAAAGTTCTAAGCGATTGAAAAGCGCTTTGCTTTAGTTCTTTAACCATTTCCAAGAATTGCGGTAATAAGCGTTTACACTCTTTTGCTGTACAATGCTTCTTAGTTAATAGTTCATGCAACTGTTGTTTAAAATCATAAATCGCAGCAATCGCGGGTTGTTGTTTCAGGTATTGGTCGCGTTTGCTTAAACGTAATGACGTTAGATTCTCTGGCTTTGTCTTCAAAGCCATGAGTGTGCCTCTTTGATACTTCATTGTGGGATCAATTTGATGAAAGGTTTGCATGCTCAGTTGGTTAATTAATCGGATGACATGAAAGCGATCAGCCACAATCTTGGCCTTAGGAAAGTGGCGTTTCACCAAAGCCCGATAGCTGCTACTTAAATCGATACACACGACACGTACACGCTCTTTGCCTTCCAATGTTTTAAAATAAGCCTCTAAATCTCGCCCTGAGCGGCCTTTAACAATATCAAAAACCTTATGCTTACCTAAATCACATAAGGTAGTTACATAGCCCTGCTTCTTTGTAAACGAGTGTTCATCAATACCCAATACACGAGGACATAAGGGTGATGTAATCCGTTTCTCTTGCCGTTCATAACCATAATGATACCAACGTTCTATCGTTGATTTGCCTGTATGGAAATGACGGCTTAAATCTTTTTGACTAACACCCTCTGTATGATGGTGAAACACCTCTTTACGCAAGCTTTCTGTAGCTCGCTGGTATTTACCTATCCCCGGAAAACGCTGATTAAAATAGCGCTTACACCCATAGCACTGAAACTTATGCGATTTAATAAGTAAATAGCTATAACGTAATCCGATAGACTCATGACGTATCTTTCGATTAAAGCTATCTTTCTTCCTTAATCGCTTGCCATTGCAGTAAATACAACGCACAACTCGAGTATATCTTACTTCAATATAAACAGGATTGTTTCCTGTCACCTTGACTATTGTATAGCCAGGTAAATTTAGGATAATATCTTTTCTTGGCACTTTAATCCTCTTTTGATTGCGGAATCAAAGAGTTAGATTACTATAATCTGATTAAAGTGCCCCTACATTTGGGGTAGAGCCATTCTTTCTTTATTTATGGTGGGGCAATCGATGATGATCTTAATTAAACAATATGCCCAATTATAAGTCTCTTGACGAGCACACTAAATGGGTAATATTACCTAACAACTCGTTGCAACAATTCAATCTCAACTCTCTTTCATCTTAAAGGTGGTGAGTAAAATAAGCATATACACCAGTCTATTTAAGTTGCTTCCTTCATGTAACCCAGGGTAAATCGCCAGCTTGGCTGGCTGAAATGATTCATTGCATTAGAAATTTTTGATACCTCGTACAGTGTTCTCCAGCGCACTGACCTTCTCAGCAACTTCTGCTTTGAAGAAAGAGAAATGCTGGCCTGTAACTGCGACAGGTGGGTACCCTTCATCAATCAGAACAAGATGAGCCTCCTTAATGATCTCCTTACACTCTTTTTTAAATTGGGTGAGATCAGCGGGGAAGGTCTTCTCAAAACTTTGCAGTAATTTTTGATGGAGAGTATCTATCGCATCAGCGACGTTAAGATAGCCATCCGGCTTGCCGTCTTCTTTTTTAAGGGTAACTGCTTTCAATTGCGCTAAAGATATTCTTAATTCTTTTGGTAACAGTAAAAAGAGTGATTGACTAAACGCTGTCGCTTTTATAATGCTTTCATTGACTATTCTTTCCAAGGCATTTTCATAAGCCTTTATCTCATCTTTATTTTTGGGCAAGGGCACTTGAGACACGCGAGTGTTTGCTTTCTTGTAATAAGGACTCTCGCTCACTAAAAAGTGGTTCATGTACCGAAACAAGTCATTGGGAAGCTTGCTACATTCTTCTTCTATAATTTTAATTTCCTTTTTTCCATCCTTATTTTTTACTTCTACTTCAACCTCAACCTTGGAAATATACGGGGCCTTCGCATTAAAATAGCGATACAGCGGATTTATTTCCGGCGCCAGTGCCACTCTGGAAAGCTGAGCCTTACGCTTTTGAAAAGCAGCTTCCGCTACATCTTTTAAAATTACTTTGTCTCTTAAATAATCAGGTAATAAATTGGTAATTCGCTCTATAGAAGCATCTTCCTTGCCAGAAATCATGATGCTGTGCAAGCTTGAGCAACGGTTAAATACCCCATTACCAATAGAGACGACCCCTTCAGGAATGATGATAGATTGCAAGCCAATACAGCCGCTAAATGCATAATCACCAATAGAAGTGACCCCTTCAGGGATGGTGATGGATTGCAAGCCAATGCATTCGCTAAATGCATAATTATCAATAGAGGCGACACCCTCAGGAATGGTGATGGTTTGCAAGCCAGTACAGTCGCCAAATGCCCCATTACCAATAGAGGTAATACCTTTAGGAATAGTAATGGATTGCAAACCGCTGCAGCCGCTAAATGTCGCCTTACCAATAGAGGTGACCCCTTTAGGAATAGCAATGGACTGCAAGCTATTGCAACCATCAAATGCCCAATCACCAATAGAGGTGACACTTTCAGGAATAGCAATGGACTGCAAGCCTCTGCAAGCGTAAAATGCCCCCTCACCAATAAAGACAACCCCTTCAGGAATATCAAAAGAACCATCTTCTTTGATGTCACTATTAGCAATCTTTAACAGGATCTTGCCGTCTTCACTTAATTTCATACTATCTCTCTTATCATCAAACCTGGCACCACGCTTTTATGACTTCATCTCTAACTTTACGGATAGAAAGCAAACTGCACGCAGGTTTCATTCTTTCTTTATCTCATGGTGGCGCCAAGCGATGACATTATAATTAAACATTGTGCTCAATTATAAGCCTTTTAGGGGTGGTACTAAATGGGTAACTTTACCCACCAACTCATTTACCAACCAGGGTAAATCGCCAGCTTGGCTGGCTGAAATGATTCATTGCATTAGAAGTTTTTGATACCTCGTACAGTGTTCTCCAGCGCACTGACCTTCTCAGCAACCTCTGCTTTGAAGAAAGAGAAATGCTGGCCTGTCACTGTGACAGGTTGATATCCTTCACCAGCCAAAACAAGCTGAACCTTCTCAATGGCATCCTTACACTCTTTTTTAAATTGCGTGACATCGGTGGGAAAGGTCTTCTCAAAACTTTGCAGTATTTTTTGATGAAGATTATTCACAGCATCAGCGATATTAAGATAACCTTCCTGCTTATCTTCTTTTTTAAGCGTCATTCCTCTTAATTGCGATAAAGACTCTCTTAATCCTTTGGGTAACACTAAAAACAGTGAGTTACTAAACTCTTTCGCTTTTGCTATGCATTCATTGGCTATACTTTCCAAGGCATTTTCATAAGCCTTTATCTCATCTTTATTTTTGGGCAAAGGCACTTGATGCATACGGGTTTTTGCTTTCTTGTAATAAGGATTATCGTTTACTAAATAGCCGTTTATATACTTAAAAATATCATCTGGAAGCTTGCTGCATATATTTTTTCCATCCTCTTTCACTGTAATCTCGGAAATATATCCTGCTCCACAATTAAAATAGCGATATAGCGGATTTATTTCCGACGTTTGAGCCACTCTGGAAAGCTGAGCCTTGCACTTTTGAAAAGCAGCTTCCGCTACATCTTTTAAAATTACTTTGTCTCTTAAATAATCAGGTAATAAATTGATAATTCGCTCTATAGAAGCATCTTCCTTGCCAGAAATCATGATGCTGTGCAAACTTGAGCAATTGCTAAATGCCTCATCACCAATAGAGACGACTCCTTCAGGAATGGTGATGGTTTGCAAGCCAATGCAGCCGCTAAATGCCCAACTACCAATAGAAGTGACCCCTTCAGGAATGGTGATGATTTGCAAGCCAATACAGCCGCCAAATGCCCAAACACCAATAGAGGTAACTCCCTCAGGAATGATGACGGATTGCAAGCTGATACAGCCTCTAAATGCACAATTACCAATAGAAGTGACACTTTTAGGAATGGTGATAGCTTGCAAACCACTGCAACCATAAAATATACAATGACCAATAGAGGTGACATTTTCAGGAATGGTAATGGATTGCAAGCCAATGCAGCCTCTAAATGCCCCGTTACCAATAGAAGTGACACTTTCAGGAATGGTGATAGCTTGAAGTCTACTGCAATCGAAAAATGCATAATGACCAATAGAGGTGACCACCTCAGGAATGGTGATGGTTTGCAAGCCAATGCAACCATTAAATACAAAATCATCAATAGAGTTGACCCCGTCGGGAATATCAAAAGAACCATCTTCTTTGATGTCGCTATTAGCAACCTTCAACAGGATCTTGCCGTCTTCACTTAATCTCATACTATCTCTCTTATCATCAAACCTAGCACCATGCTTTTATGCCTTCATCGCTAACTTTACGGATAGAAAGCAAACTGCACGCAGGTTTCATTCTTTCTTTATTTATGGTGGGGCAATCGATGATGATCTTAATTAAACAATATGCCCAATTATAAGTCTCTTGACGAGCACACTAAATGGGTAATATTACCTAACAACTCGTTGCAACAATTCAATCTCAACTCTCTTTCACCTTAAAGGTGGTGAGTAAAATAAGCATATATAACAGACAAGGGGTCAGATCTTGCTTTTTGCTTTCTCTAAATGACCTCAAACTGTTTCAATAGGCAAAAGACAAGATCTGACCCTGTAGCTCGTAGCTCGCGATACCCATTGGCTACGAACCAAGGTCGGAGGTTTGATAAAATGCGAAGCGAAGAGCGCAAAGCCCGAAGGGTGAGAAGGAACGCAGTGACTGAATTAATCCTTCACGTAAACCTTGGAAAAATTTAAA
Organism: Legionella clemsonensis; assembly: GCF_002240035.1. Lineage (NCBI taxonomy): Bacteria > Pseudomonadati > Pseudomonadota > Gammaproteobacteria > Legionellales > Legionellaceae > Legionella > Legionella clemsonensis. The sequence continues at coordinate 1,642,768 of NZ_CP016397.1, forward strand.
TTAATACCAAAGCAAAAATCACTCCCGAAATAAAGGTCAAAACACAAATGTTTTTGGCTCGGAAGGGTCGAACCGAAAAAAAATTATTGGCCTGCAGTGAAGAAATTACTCTCCGTTGTATGAGAATTAAAATTGATGGTTGTAATGCTGCTATCTTGCGGATTAAAAATTGGCAAGACTTTATTTTCCTCAATGGTAATTACTACAACAGCAGAAGAAACAGGCTCACCTAGTTTGCTTAATTTTTTGATACTTCCATCCGCATCAAAATCTTCTTGCGAGCTTTTTTTTTCTGAAGATTGCGATTTAATTAATTTAGACCGTAAGCCATACTCATCAGAATCAATTACTTTGTACCGGAGAACATTGCGCATATAATATTCTGCTTCTGTTGTGTCACCCACATTGTACTTATGATCCATCAAAAATTTCATATATTCATCAATTTTTTTGTCTTCTAGTTTATGTGCTTCCTTACCGCAAAGTGTGTCGAGATTATGGACATAGGCCAGCTTACTCTCAAAAATATCATGTCCATGTACGTAAGTTAGGGAGTACCCGTTTTTGCCGGCTGGACGTGTCTCTTCTATGTCTTTCATTGCTGTCCAGCGATTCCAGGTCAAATAAACCGCCGGCCAAGCGACACGTTCTTCCGCGGTCATATGGGCTACATCCTTGATTTCAGCAGTTGAAAATAGAGTATGTATGTTATTTGAATTCACAAAAGAAGAGAATTGATGATTGATTTGGTCGATAGTACGCCCTAAAGCCTCTTTAGTTGAACCATCGTAAATAACGTCTAACCGTCTTGCCAGCAATTCAATGCTATCAAATCGTACTGGCGCATGGGTAAATAAACTAATGCCATGTTCATTTAAGGTATAATCAAGAATTTTTAGAGAAGGCTTGAAGCTTCTGTTAATTAATGTGGTTAGTTTTTCACAACTGATAACATTGTTGTCTAACAATAGTTTAAGTCCCTGAATTGACTGGGTTTGGAAATCGGGAATAAACCCTGCGTTTTCGAATACACTACTCTGCACCATTTTTTCATAAGCATAAATAAATTCACAACCGTGATTGGAAAGTAAGTGAGTGGTTTTTAAATCATTAGTGGTTAAAAAATCTAGAATTCTTAAAGTCAAATAATCACAATTGCCTCTATCAGCGAACTCATCACCAAGAAATCTTATTAACACCTTGTGATTATTAATTTCCAACTTGTCCATCAACGAATTAAATTGTCCAATCAAATGAACAACTTGATCTTTAATCTCCTTAAATCTTTCTTCAATTAATTTATTAGAAGACGTGGTACTCGATAATTTATCGAACCACTGTTGTTTATCTTGCTTTAATAACTGATATTGATCTGATTGACTATCTAGCAGCATTAATTTCTGATTGATATGGGCTATTTGCGCCAAACAATTCTCAATTTTGACTTTTTGAAAATGTTGAAGCGTTTTGTTTTCTAGGCAAATTTGAAGAATTTCACCAAACTGATCATAAATTTTAACGAATTGCTCATAAACTGAATGAGGTGATTGAACATCTTCTTTAAATTTAATTATTTTATGGCGAAAAAGAATATGCAGAGCTTTAACCGGATTTCCATGTAAATCACCGATGGTTAATGAGCCAGAACAAGTTTCAAACTCATTGGGGTAGCTGTAAATCTGGATGTTTTTATTTATTATGCGACTAACCATGTCTTCCTCACTTTGAGCAATTAATCAAAAAATAAATCTCCTCCTGAATCCAATGAAATTGTATCGAACGATATCATCAAGTTGTGCTTGTGTCGCTCTTTCCCACCCTACCGAGTGGCGATCTTCCCAGTCTCTTGGTTTAAAGCTGTCTATCATACCCAAACTCTTTTAAGCGGGAGTAGATCGACTACCGAAATTGATACTCCTGGAATACCAGAGCCACTGTCGTAGTCTCTGATGCCGAAATTGATGATATAGGCCGTCTTTCCATCTCATGTAATCGCAATCTCATGAGGTAGGAAGGCAATCTTGTCTTATACCTGGAAAGGTTTTTTCCTGCACATATCCATGCTCTTATTCGACGCCAAAGTATTAATGAAGGATTTAATCAATAAGCTATTAAATAATCCCCCAAAATCCCGCTAACAGGATGAATAAAACAACTATGACATTATATAATTTTAAAAATGCCAGCAAGAGCCTAAATGATTAGGTAAGGGATTAGCTTTATATTTAATTACCTTCTAAATTGGCATCATTGCAATAGTGAATCTTTCCTTGATGAATCTGATACTTAGTTTCAATATGAAGCGATTCTAAAAAGTCCCTATCATGAGAGATGACCAACATAGCCCCTGGAAAATCGCGCAACACCTCAATGATGTGGGTACGTGTTTCCAGATCTACATTGTTGGTTACCTCATCTAAAATAAGTAATTTTGGTGGTTGAGCTGCAATCAACGCCATCGATAGTCTTACCTTTTCACCGCCTGAAAGACTTTTAACCTTAATTTCTACTTCTTCATTTTTTCGAAATAAAAAATCATTTAAATGAGCACGAATTTCTGCATGAGAGGCATGGGTCATCTTAGACCTCATTAAATCCAAGACCGTTTCATTCAAGCTCAAATGTTGATAATGCTGATCGAGATAGCCAATCGTATTCCAATTAGGAACAGTCCATTCGCCTGTCCTGATAATTTGTCTATCTTTTAATATTGCTTTGACAAAGGTTGATTTACCTGATGCGTTGTCCCCATGCAATGCCACCCGTTCGCAGCCACTAAGGTAAAAATGAATATCATCTAGAATCACAGACTCAGACTTGTAAGTAATAGAAGCATCTTGAATCCTTATTAAGCACTTATGATACTCCAGGCCATTTAATTTAAATTTGGGCTTAATAACTTCAGGAAGGTCAAAAGAAGAGAGCTCCTCTAGCAATTGTTGTTTTTTATGGTTAATGCGACTTAATCGTTTATCTCCCGTTACAATAGCATTAGCTAGTTTGCTGTGAGAACGAATTGTTGGCCACTTGCGTTGAGCTATCTTTTTTTCACCTTGCACACGCGAACGCTTGTTACGCTCTTGTTCTCTCATTAAAACAAGATGTGATTCTTTTTTCTGTCGTGCAATCCTTGATAACTCCTGTTCAATCGATGCTTTCTTGTCTTCAAGCATTTGTTGATAATCAAAATAAGCTCCTCTAAATACAGTCACTTGCCCTAAATTAATATGCCATAGAGTATCTGTGACTGTATTGATGAGTTCTGTATCATGAGAGGCAATGATCAATGTCCCAGGATAATGCTTAAGCATGCGCATTAAAGAACGACGATTACGGCTGTCCAGATGATTCGTGGGTTCATCTAACAACAAAACATTAGGATTATCAGACAATATCTTGGTCAATATTTGGTTTAATCGTTGAGCACCACTTAACTCAGGATACTCTTCAATCACTTGGGGTAAATAACCAAAATGAACATCCTGTGGCACTTTAATTTCACCAGCAGAGGCCAAACAAAGACCACACAGCATCTTGAGTAGGGTTGATTTTCCTGAGCCATTACGGCCAATGAGTGCAATACGCTCACCAAAATGAATTTCACCATTGAAGTCTTGAAAACAAGTTTTGTGCGGATAGATAAGACCTAGGTCTTTAAATTGAATCGGTTTATGGGTCATGATTACTCTTAAGTAGGTCTTTTAGGACAATAAAAAATAGAAAATCAATCATGATTTTCTCTCCTTACCCTATAGATGGGCGGACTTAAGAGGTAACTTTCATGGCGCTATAAACCTACCTTTAATATTTTCTTAAAATTAACTTTTAATCTTAAAGTAAAATAATTGAGAATGTCAATGCGATATCGAATTTTAAGCTTTATCCAAAAATTAAATAGATTCCGGCATCTTAATTTTTAATTAATTTTGGTAATCCAATTATATTTACAATAGGATTTTTATCATGTGAAGGAGAAGGCAAACTATCTTTTCCTACCGCATCTTCAGCCGTTGCTGAATATTTTTCCGCATCACTCCGAGCAGGGTCTAAAGTATTTCAATATCGTTGAGTTACTTCTCGTACGGAGTCTAGCTTAGCTGCTTCTGATATTTCATGTTCCGACACTCCTTCAGCATGTTGCATCTGGGATACTCTCCCTTGTCCACGAATCTGTCATATTTCAGAACATGATCCAAGGGTTTATCCAATTCGATTTGTTTTTTCTTGACAATATCATGTAATGGTTCATCTAGGTCGAGTTTATTTTCCTTTGCCCATTGTAATACCAGATAAGTAAATACAATTTTGCTCAACGAGGCTGCTGGAAAACGTGTATTAGTATCTACGGCAGTTATATTATCGGTGATTTTTTCTTGCCAATAGTGATTGACGTTCTTGTAAATTCATTTTTGCCTTTTTCTTTCGATTCAACATAAGCATAACCTACAGCTGAAATATGAGCAGGCTCTGTTATTTTTTGCAATGCATCACTAGATAGTTTAGGCATAATGTATTGAAAATAATCTAAAGCGATATTTATTATAAACAAATCTCCGTACAGGATAGTTTCAATCTTGACCGTTTTAAAGCATGAACCCATCCCGAAGATAAATAGATCGCTTTACTTTCATAAGATTAGAAGCAAGTTAGTTATTTGCAAAAATCATCAATGATTTCAGGTCAAGTTAATTACTCTTTAAAGCCATTTGTAGGCTTTGGTCCACTTGATATATCAAATGGATTTGGTGATTTATAAGAGGTAGCAACTCCTTTCTCATCAACCTTTAGTTCAACATTTTGATCAGCCTTATAGGCAATATCTGTCTTATAATTGTTGTCCGGAATTAAATTTTTATTCAGAAGTCTCGTAACAAATTGATCATATAATTTTAATTTTGGATCAGGGATATTAAGTCTCAAGTTATCCCCTTCTCTTGAGCGGCTAATATTTTGTGCATCTACTTCATCAGTAAACTTATTAAGCTCATCTTCAATCTTATCATAAAGCTCATTTAGATCCTTTTCATCGTCAGCACTGAGAAGTTCATTACCTTGAAAATGAATTAATCCCTTAGCTGCATCCAATTCAATCGAAAATATAGCTGAATCATTTTTAAAATGATAAAGAAAATCTTCTTCCGAATTCCAAACCTCACTATTTTCCAGATAAGAAGATAATGTTTTAACTTCTATAGTTTTAGGTACATATTTTGGGGTGGGGGCATTCTCATTGTTGAAGTTTTCATCTTTAGCTTCATCGCCACCGCCACCACCACCGCCGTGACCTTTGCAAACAGGCATACCAGAAGCACGACAAATACCGCAGGGATTATTTTCAAGAGCTTTTGATCGTTCATCCCTTCTATTTTCATATTTACTTCTCGATTCAGCTGACATTTTACCCTCTAACATTCATAAACTTTGTTCATATTCTAGTGTATTGAGTTAGGTTATAGAATAATGTCTGTGCTTTTTAACGCATTTTTAACGATTATGCCTTGCTCACTATTCAAACAAATAAATGTAAGAGCAATGAAGGAGAAATTTGAAAAAGTGACTAAATAACACTATTAATTAATATTAAAATAGTATTACAAAATCCTAATATTGGAAAACTTTATGGCTAAAGACGAGAAAAATCAGGAGCAGGAAAAAACCCATAAAAGGGAAGCAGAAGAACAATTAAAAACTGCAGAACAGATTGAAAAAAAGGCAAAAACTGAGGGCTTAGACCCCTTTGGTTCTTTTTTAAAAAACGCTATAGTGATTTAGAAAAGATTGCAGAAAATACGTTTAAGTTTGTTGTTGAAGGGAAATTAATTAACGAAGAGGACGATCCAAGTTTCACTTTTATTGAAAGCTATCAAACTGAAAAGTTCTCCCTTGAAAATGGTCAAGTAACCAATTTCAAAGAAATACTGGAAGGGCAAAATCCTGCCAGTATTGCCGATTTTATCGTAACCTACGTTAAACAGCATTCAAATGATTCTGCGCGAATTTTACAGGTTTCCTCTTATATAGAAACTTTACGCACAATCGCTAAAGGAGCAGCTTTAGAAACAGAACTGGAAAATGCTCTGGCTTTTTTAAATAAAATGGAAACTGCCATTATAGCCAATAAATTATCGCAAGCAGGAAGTTTTGGACAAACCCTTTTACATTTTTTTGCTGCAGAATCCTACCATACAGGCATGCTTATTTTGATAGAGGCAGGAGCTTCTATTAATGCACCTACGAAACACGGTACAACACCCATACATTTGTTATTTGGTGATGATCAAACCTGTCCTGAAAAATATCCTTCTAATGAATTTTTACAGAGATTAATTGATAATGGAGCCGATTTTTTTGCAAAAATTACTCGTGATTTTGACGATCAGGATGAGGTTATCACGCCGTTATCCAATCTGGCTTCAGGCTACATTTCAGAAGAAGATGAAGAATCAAAACGATGCCTTTTGTTTCTATTTGATGCTTTAAAAATCGATACTCCTGATAAAATTAAACAGGCATTACCGACCTTGCCTGAAGATGATTTAATCCAGATAATAAATTGATTTGTGGGGACTCAAGAGAGGAAACATTTCACATCTAATTTACTTCCAATTTCTAATTTTTATGGGTTAAGAAGAACATTGCTATCGACAGTTTAAGCCAAAGTTACATTTTTTACTCATTTGGCGTACAGTACTGAGTCCACTGTTACACTGTTTATATGAACTGATAACCAGGTGCCTGTTTACTATTAAAATCAAAGTGGCACATGAGTAGGGTTTTTTAACAGCGGATTCTGCTGCTTTATTAAGTTAAGAAAAACCAAATAAACCCCGTTTGTCCAACCAAAACCAGTTTCATTGCTGGAATAACTATATTTTATTTTATCTTTCGTTTTAACGCTGAGCGTTTCAACATCGTATTTTTCAAAAATAGTATGACCCTCCAGAAACCCCTTGTTGACAGTGCTAACAAATCGCTGCGCAATATCCAACGCTAAATCAGTATACCCATAGCGTTTTAAGCCATACACAGCGAAATACTGTAAGGGAGCCCAACCGAAAGGAGCATCCCACTGAAAGCCTGGATAATTTGTACTGGTCAGCAATCCTCCTTTCGCTAACAACTTGGGTAGATTATTGACAATTGCAGTAGCTTGTTCTTTTGAAGCAATGCCTGCCCAGAGAGGATAAAATGTAGTGGCATAAATGTAAGGACGCAATTCTTTATTTTTAAAATTGTAGTCAAAGTAGTAACCTTTTTGCTCATCCCATAAATAGCGGTTAATACGCTCAGCACGTTTTACAGCCAGCTCCCTCCATTTTTGAGCGGCGGGAAAATCATTTAAAATACGGTGAATTTCACTAGCCTCCTCCTCCAGTTTATAGAGAAGAACGTTCAAATCAACTGGAACGTAGTCCAAAATTGCAGCACTGAATGGGCCGTATTTTGCGGTAATGTCCAGACCAGACTCTCTAACCGTGCGATCAGCTCGATAAAACAGAGGAGTTAACTGATTCGTTTTTTTATCGTAGTACATTGATTTGTCATAGTCATTAATTTGATGAGTCTTAAAATAATCAGTGACTTTGGCATAATAGCTTAAGGATTCTTCAGGACATGGCCCTTCTCCCATTGCATAGTAACGTGACAAGCCAAGCTCAGCAATAAAATGAGGTGGTGACATCCAATATTGATATAGCTTATTAATAGCTGGTAGTGTTTTTGCCAGCCACTCTTTATCCCCTGTGCGGTGATAATAAGCTAATATCATTTCAGTTAGTAATGGAGGATGCGAACGTTCTAAATAATAACTGCGATTTGCATTAAGAATAGTACCGTAGTGATTGATTTCATAAATGATGTTATCCACCATATGGCGGGCAAGATTAAAGCGGTTATGCTCCAGTAAACCTAGTTCTATAAAATAACTGTCCCAGCCATACATTTCATTAAAACGTCCTCCCGGAACCACATAAGGATAAGGTAGATAGAGCAATCCATGTTCGCTTATGGTACTTATATCCTTTGGAAGATAGCGAAACTCGATTAGACGATTTTTGTTTGGAGGAAATTTTTTTATGGCCTCATTTCGAATCGCATTAATATCTTCTTCTTTCGATACATAAATAATTAGCCGTTGAGCTGTTAATTTCGCATCGTGCTGAGATTTTAAAAGATGATGATTATCCCGAACTAGGATATCCCAACTTTTTTCAATATAACGTGTTACTTCTGGATTCTGTGAATTTTTTAAATTATTTGCAGCCGTGTTAAGGCTGATGAAAGCAATAAAACAAATAATCGGTAGCTTACGCATCCTTTCCTCAAATTTCTTGGAACTGATCACATAGTTTAACCATAAAAATAAATTTGTTTAATTTTTTATTAGCATTACTACAATCCAGTAGATCACCTAACTTATCTTAGTTAGTGATTAAAGATTCCTTTTCCAGAAATGCTTTAAACTCTCTGACCCATGACGCACTTACATGATGTGGTAAAGGAATATTGGACTGACGATTTTCAGTGATGTCAAGAAAATGCACTTTTAGATGAGAGCGATAATACTCAAGATTTGGAACAACAAGGTCAATTATCTTGGCCTTTTCATCATTAATTCTTACCTGCAAAATCTCTTTGAAGAAAGGATGAGCCTCAAAATTTTTCATCTCCTCATTAAGCATTACTCCACCCTGAAAATTTAAAGTCCCTTTGCTTGCTGGAGAAAGACGGGTACAGTAGTTTGAATTTTTGCCAGCAAGGTAGCGTTTTGCTTCCACATGATAGCCAATCAGCAAACAAACTTTGGCTGACATTCCTAAGTCATAAGCCAGTTTGGCCCCAATCCACTCATGATAAAAAATGCCTAAATTATCCATGCTAAACTGCTGTGTTGGTGAGGCAAAATGGCCAATATCATGCAGTAAGCAGGCAAGAATGACTTCCCGGCTATGCCCTGCTTGCTCAGCAAAATAAGCGCACTGCAAAGCATGCTCCAACTGGGAAACAGACTCCCCAATATAATCAGAATGAGCTGCCTGAATTAAACAATCGAGCGTATTGTTAATTTTATTTTCCAAATTAATTTTCATTGTCTGTATTATTGATTGATTGGATTAGCCACATTGTAGACTGCCGCCCCTGCAGAGTAATCTTTGGTTGGATCACGCTCACAGTCTGGGGGAAATTTTTCCCGCTTATCTTTATAATACTCTTCCCGTTTTCTACCGCCTTCCGAAAATTTATTAAAGGTAATGAACATAGCTCGACGAGAACTATTGCTGCGATTAGATTCAGAATAATGGGGCAGATAAGAATCAAACAAGATAACATCGCCGCTTGCACACACAAGCGGTGACCATACCAATCTTTCCACTATCTTTTTTTGAATAGAACCATCAATCTCCTGCGGAAGAATTACCGGATTATTAGCGCCACCTTCGACCACTTGTAAACAACCATTTTCAAGTGTACAGTCATCAATAGCCACCATCATTGTAATATGAAATTTTTGGTTAAAACTTACAAATGCAGGAGCATCCTGGTGCGGCTTAAAGCCACCGCCACCAGGAAATTTGTAGTTAATTTTCTCCTTGAAGATAGCTGCAGGCTCACCCATTAATTCAGAGACAAGAGCCAAAGTACGCTCACCACTTGCAATTTCATTCAAAGACTTATGGTAGTCAATAAAATTTTCTATGCGACAAAGCTGGCGGCTTCCTTGATTATTTTTTTCATAGTATTTCATCCATTTTCCTGGAGTTTCTGGCAAGGCAGTTAACTCATCACACCAGCTTTTAAGCTGCCGTTTAATATGAAGAGGAAAAAAATCAGATAAGGTGATAAATCCATGTTGCTGCCAAAATCGTCGTTGCTCTTCATTTAATTGATAAAACATAATTTCCCCATTAAACAGATGATAGTATTGGTTCTGACACTAAAAACTTATCTTTTACTTTTAACTTTCTCTGCTCTTTTTCCAGAAGCTTGGTCAACAACCAACCGAGCAGCAACGTTCCAGATAAAATAGCAGTCGTTAGATAAATTCCTAGTTGCACTTGAAGCACAGGCAAAACTATCGTGCCACAGAATGCTCCAAGCTTACCAGCTCCGGCAGCCAATCCATGTCCTGTAGCCTTACAGTCTGGCTTGTAAAATTTTGCGGGCAGTAAGTAAGTGGTTAATCCAGGTCCAAAATTAATAAAGAAATTAAATAAAATAAAACCAGTAAATATTATACCTACATTGGATGACAGATAACTGATACTGAGAAGCAAGAGACCTAGAAATGACAGCAGAAAACCCCATTTCTGCAACTTCAGCAAAGGAACACTTGCCACAACAAATATAGCCGAAAATGCCCCTAGAGAAACAAACAAATTCACCAATAATGTACTTTTTAGAACGTCTGCTTGAGCGACACTCAAATTAGTTTCAACGGAAACATTAAATGCTTGTAAAACATAGGGAGTAAACAAACCTATTCCATAATAAGAAATATCGAGCAAGAACCAGCATAGACATAAGTACAAAGTGGTTTTTATCATGCTTGGGGAAAGCAGCTTTTTGTAGTGAAAAAAGAAACGTTCTTCGGAGGCCAATTTGAGTTGTTGATGAGTTTTCCATAAAAAACTTTCGGGTAATCTTGCTCTCAATAGCAAGCCGATTAAAGCCGGAATTGCACCTGAAGCAAACATTAAGCGCCACACTTCCATATGAGGATATAATTTAAACATTATCCAGGCTACAATGACACCGACGGGAGATGCCAAACAATTTAAAAACATGGCGGTAGCAATGAATTGATTTTTTTTATTTTCAGGTATCATTTCTGCCAGATAGGCAGCACAAATGGGATAATCTGCGCCTATGCCAAATCCTAAAAAAAATCGTAGAATACAAAGAGAGGTAATACTCCAGGCGCAAGCACTCAATAATGCAATGAGTACAAAAAACAGAAGATTCATGATAAGCATGCTTTTCCTGCCTATCGCATCAGCCAGGCGCCCGATTACAATAGCACCGAATGCAGCACCCAATGGTGCTGCCGCTTGAGTAAATCCTATCATCACAGCGGAGGGATGATATAAGGCATTAATAAAAGGTTCAGCAACAGACGCAATATACAAATCATACCCGTCAATGAATAATCCCAGCGCACAAACTATCCATACATGGGTGGCTAAGTGTTTATTTTCATCCATGAAAAATTCTAAACCGAGTTAATTTCTGTAATGGGTTAATCTTTTTATCATAAGCGATTTTTAAAAACAAATGGCAGATGTGTGCGAACATGGATGATGAAAATGATTGGATACAGCAAAGACTGCTTACGATCTTAAAAAAGAGGCAGGAATAGCGATATTTTTTGATGACTCTTCTTGAAATTCTTTTTCAAATTTTTGAAACATTTTTTCAGTTGATGAAGGCAATGATAAAACTCTGCTAAAAAAGCTGGGGGCTCGTTTTGTGTAAAGAACATCCCTTTCATGTTCCAGTATTTTTTGCAAAAATGTAGTCGCATCCAGAGTATTATCTCCTGCAGCTTTATGATAAATTGTTTTTAGAGCCTCAAATTTTTTTCTAGTCGCCGGATCCTCAGGATGTTTCTTAGGAATTTCTTCCAATCTTTTATAGATTTTTTCAAGCGTTGATACTTGTTTTTGCTTATCGCTAAAACCTGCCAATACTGTGGTCGGTGGCGGTGGAAGAATGTAAAAGGTATTCTCATCCGGGCTGCCATTGCGCAGCACCGTTTGGTAATTTGGATTAACAAAAAAATACTTTGAAATAGTCGTTTTAAACCCTAGGATCGCTTCGATAAGATTAATCGATGTTGTTCGACACGTATTAGTGATATGCAATTCTTGGACACCTTTTATGGTTGATTCTGGCACATTTTGTATTTTTTCTGTTGAAAATTTAACGTTGCTTAACTCCCTGTACTTTAGCGTTACATGATCCTTTCTACTTACATCGGATCTTCTGGTGGGGATATAACACTTTATTTTATTTCCCATTGCATCATCCTCTATTATTGGATTTTGCTGTTGGCTTTTCTCCATGATAGCGATAAGTTCTAAGAATTCTTTATATTGCTCATAACTAATCGCATAGGCTTGATAAGCGATAGCTTTATTCGTTTTCCCAAACATCGGTTCCTCTTGCATTCTGCTAGGAGCTCCTGGACCAAGTGCTTTTATGGCCGCTGTAACTAAACAGGCATTTCCCACATCACCCGTTTTACCCACTCTAGCTAACAATTGAGGGACCCCGTCTTCTTTAATCACCCCTAACATGACAAAACTATGAATATCCTGTTTGCCAATAGCAATAAAAAACTCACTATCTTTACGAACAACTATCGGTGGTGGTTTGTCTTTCGATGATTCATTATTTTGCTCTAGTTTTTCATCTTCTAGCTCACCATCCTCCTCTAGAGCATTACCTTCTAGCTCGCCTTCTTCGGGTTCTTTACCTTTCATCGCCACCCCAAAAGATATTTTAGTGTACTAATATTTCTATTATAGGCCACATAGATTAATTTTGACTCAATGGGTAAAAAAGTTCTCTTTGCTTTTGCAGGCACTGGCGATACCGCAAAAAACCTTGAACAAAAATATGAAAAGGAAGCATTCGATACGGATGTAATTCGAATTTATTTTAATGGTTGTCAAGACAAAGCCATCGGTGGAAGAACACCAGGAATTGGCTATATCAGCCCTAACTTAGACACTGTGGCCCGTAAATTACGTACCTGTTTTAACGATGATGGCGTGCTGTCCCTTAGAACCTTGAAACAAGAGTTCGGTAATGCTGTTGTCATTAGAGGCGTTGAAAACGAGAAAAAATTCAAGGTCGATGATATCAATATGACTGGCTTTAGCAGAGGTGCTGTAACCACGTTTGCAGTTGCTCGTCATCTCGATGATTTAGAGATTCCCATGTCTCTTTTCGCCAGCGACCCCGTTCCAGGCAATCCTAAACAAATCACTCACCACCGCTCAACATCATTTAATAAAAATTTTGATTTGAGTCATTGTGAAAATCTAAAGAAAGCGATTGTCATTTTAGGAGCTTATCAGAAAAATATTAACCCACTGCATAATAAATTTTTCCGACAAATGGCTCCCGTTTTTAACAAAAATTGTCAGTCTGCAGTTTACACTGTACCCAAAGCACAGCATCTCAGCTGGAGTGACTTTGCTGAAAATCATGAGCTTGATTTTCTTTATAACCAAGTTTTAACTACCGAATTAAATGTATATTCTGAAGAACACGCGTCTCTCTTTTTTACTCCCAAAGTTTTGCAACAAAAATTTCATGCAGGAGTAGATGGACGAGTTCAACTACCAAATCGCTATAAAGAAAAGCTTTGGGATACGCTCTCTATAGAAAATACAACTATAAAAAAATCAGATTCAGTTAAGATGGGTCTGGCGCTTTATGTGCTAGACGCCGCGCCTAAATTTGATGATAAAACAAAACTATACAAAACAATTAAAAAAAATACAGCTGAAGGCACTGCTCTTAGGGAATTTCTGGTCGAATTTGAAAGTATTAATCAATACTTATTAGCTAAAAATAAACATATTGCCCAACCGCTTGATGATGTTAAGCTTGCTGTACATCAATTATTAGCGAGTTATCCTATAGGAAGAGCAACTCACTTACAGAAGGAAAACTTGCAAAAAGCAATTCTTTCTATACTACAAACGACGTTAAAAGATAAAATTCCGAATAAGGCTTATTCTACGCTAAAAAACTTAATGGAAGATTTTTTGAAAACTAACATTGTTTTTCATTTGGATTTGGCAAAATACATCGATGAGTCGGAAACATTTCAAGCTGGGCCAACCCCTGTGAGTGATCCTGAGCAGTATTTTGTTGATATAGCCTCTATAAAGGATGCTGATAATCTTGCTGAAAGACTTTACCATATGTCTGAGCGTTCTCGAGCACGTAATTATGAAAAATATGGCCCTAATCTCTCTACCCTTATAAAAGATGAAAAACAGTTAGGCGATATTATTCGCTTTTTACCACCTGACAAAATTGCCAGGACGTTAAAAAACCCACAAATCAAACAGTTATTGAACAATATTGATGCCATTAATACGGTGATGGGAAAATTATTTACTGCTGAACAAAGAAAACAAGTCTTTGTCTCTGTGAAAGAAGTTATACCCTCTATGGAGTTTAATTTTGAACAATTAGGGCAATTGATGCAGTATCTTTCTTTCGATAAAAATAAACAACTTCTTGAGTTGGTTTCTTTTGATAAAATTGAAGAAAACTCGCCAACCGATGCAATTAAACTACTTGAACAATTAAGCTTGCAACAAATTAATCAGTTGTTACCGTTCATGGCATTGCATCTGAAAAAAATAATCGCTCAATCTGACAATCCTGCAGAGCTTCAAAATCTTCAAACATGGTTAAGCGAAAAAATAGAGGATGCCTCTGGTCAAAAAATGTTAGATGCCATTTTCTCGGAGCAACCAAAAACAAATCCAACCTCAAGGTTCAAAGCAAGATTACAAACTATCTCCGCTGAGCCAGGTGAGAAGCAAGAAAAACAAATAAAAATTATTTAATTATCGGCGTCTAAATTGAAAAAACTGGTATTAATTCCTCCACAAACGATAACTAACACCGAGTTATAATCATCCAGCACCGAATGGTTTGTATAAGCAAGTGATAAGGCTGCCCCTGCAGATAACTCGACTAAAATCCGCTTATCCCTGGCAAAAGCCCTGCAACCCTCTTCTGCGTCTGCATCACTTACCAAAACATTTTTTATTGGATGTTTAAAATGCCATTTAAATAATTGAGTAGCAATTTGCTTTGCACCAAGACTTGTTGCTTTGGAAGTAATTTTATCCAAAGTAATTTGCTTCTGGGCTTTTACAGATTGATAAAAGCTGTCAGCGCCGATAGTTTCTACCGCAATAAGTGGAATATCATTCCATTGAACCTGATGCATTCCTTCAAGAATACCACAAGCAAGACCTCCACCGCCTACAGCAACTACAATCGCTTCTGGCCGCAAATGTTTATTTGCTACTACTTCATGAATGATTGAAGCGTGTCCCTCCCAAATAATCGGGTGGTCAAAAGGCGGAATATAAGCTGCCTGTTGCTGCGCAGCAAATGATAAAGCTGCTTGATGCGCTTCGTCCCAAACCTCCCCTCCAACCACTACTTGTGCACCGTAGGCTTTAATTTCATCAACGTAAATCTGGTGACTTGTTTTTGGAATAAAAACTGTCGCTGGAATTCCTAATTTCATACCCGCATAGGCAACAGCAATACCCGCATTTCCACCGGAAGAGGCAACAAACTGTGTAACACCTTCTTTCTTATAGTGTTGACATAATTTACCGATGCCTCGAATTTTAAAAGATCCGGTCGGTTGTAATGCTTCCAATTTAAAAAACACCTCTCTTCCATAAGTGTTTTTTATAAATTGAGAGTGAATCAAAGGCGTTTCATCGTATAACTGTGTAGTAGCCATAGCTATTCTAAAATAGAGCAGAGGAAATAATTATAACATGTTATTGTATGCCATGCTATTTACCGTACATTTAATATCGTCAATCTTGCTTCAATTATAATTACCTTGAGTCGCTTGGCTCTTTTAAGCAAAAACATCAAGAAAACTTCAGAGGCAAAGGAATTATATAAAGCATAGACTTTTCTTTCTTAAATGTTGCCCTACCAGTTTTTTGATCTAATTCTCCTGCTAAACCAAAATCATTATCAGTAATCACTGCAATGTGTTTTTGCCCTACTAATGTAATCCCTTCAATCTTCTTTGCGTTTAGCCCTAGACTGGTTAAATTAATCAATTCTTGTTTATGCACCAATTCATCCTTGAGCAAATTACCCAAATGAATTAAAAAAATTTTTTTATTTTTTTTATTTTGTTCGATGACCAAAAAACGTTTTGAACCGACTGATACCATATCGCCAATTCGTCCATCTTGTTCGTCGAGTGGGTAGGAATATTGTGCTGTTGTTACTTGCTTATCGATATCAAACTCAACAATCGGTAAAGTTTTGGAGTTCTTTATACCACTTTGCAAAATAGCGAATACCTTTCGATTTTCCAGGGCGATGCCTTCAAATCCACGATTAAGTTTCCTTTGCTTTATATAGGCAGGTAATCCTTCTCCTGGCTGAAATAAATTGAGTAATTTACCTTGTGAAGAAAAATGAACAATAGAGGGACCGTATTCTTCGGCCATCCAATAACTTCCATCTTTTGCGATAGCAATTCCCTCAAGATCCATTCCCAATTTATCAAATGCCAAAGCTTTACCTTTAAGATTAACAGGATGTTCATTCGATCGTTCCCGGGGCAATCCTGTAAGTAATTTGCCTTTTGCATCCTTTAATTGAATTTGTTTTTTAATCCGCATTGTTTTTGTAACTATATCCGCCTCCAAAAAAATCAAGCGTGGGGTAAAGTTCGGCAGCATAAAAGGTCTTTGGACAATTCTGTCTCTTATATATGCCTCTGTGTTAGGTCCTCTATCCGTATGGGTTAGAAATAACAATTTCCCTTTGGAGGTTTGTCGCAAAAATCTCAGACCGGAAAAACCACCTATCGCTATTGACTGTTGTGCTTTGGTTTTATCAAGAATATCAGGATTTTTTAGGGTGATTTTGATGACTTCGTCAGCTGATAACTTCAACTGGGTACTTGCTTCACAAAAAGGTGAGTTAACAATCTGCAACAGCACGCAGCATAATAAAGCAGAAATAATTTTGTCGATCTTCATTATTATATCCCTATTTTTACAGCGATTAATCAAAACCATTATAGTACTTAATGAAAATAGCATTATAAAATAGCTTGCGTATGTATCAGCATTTAGAGAAAAATTTTATTTTCCCAATCAAAGTGTTATAGCTTGAATTACTCCTTTCCGGTAAGATGTGGGCTCTTGCGTTTTTAGAACTATTTAAGGGGTTTAAATGAAACGGATTTTAGTTTTGTTAAGTTATGTTTTTATTGCAGTAACTCATGCCGCTGTTTTCTCACCTGCAGAAATAGCAACACTAAAACAAAATTTTATTGCCAATATTACTGATACAGGTGCAGTCATTGCTTCACCTTCCAGATATTATCCTGATTACTATTATGACTGGGTACGTGATGCTGCAATTACTATGGATTTAATTGAAACCTGGTATGAAAAAGATAAAAAGCCTGAAGACAAAGCTCGACTGGTTAATTATGTACATTGGGTAGAAAAGGCACAGCATCAAACAGATACTCTACCGGGACAAGATATTTTAGGTGAGCCTAAATTTTATTTAGATGGTCGTGCTTATGATGGACCATGGGGGCGGCCGCAAAATGATGGCCCAGCACTTAGAGCATTAACATTAATACGTTTTGCTCATTCTCTGATAAAAAATAATGAACTGCCGTATGTCCAGGCTCATCTTTACGGTGGTGGGCTAGATCCTGAATCCATGGGAGCGATTAAAATGGATTTGGAATATATAGCGCATCACTGGCAAGAAAAAAATTATGACCTATGGGAAGAAGTTTATGGAGATCACTTCTTTACTGTAATGGTCCAGAGAAAGGCATTAATTGAGGGCGCTAAACTAGCACGCGAACTCAATGAAGCATCAACAGCCGCCTTTTACGAAGAACAAGCTCGTTTAATGGAAGAGCGATTAAACCAGCATATTGATCAAGACAGAGCCATTATACAAGCTACTCTCGCCCCACATCCGGGTCCTCAAAAGACAAATGAGCTGGATTCAGCAGTGATGTTAGGTGTCTTACTTGGGTATACTGAGAATAATCCATTTCTTCCTACGAATCCCTATGTTAGAAATACTGCAGATGCTCTAAGAGAGCAATTTAAAATGCTTTATCCTATTAATGATAATTACACTGATGCTTTGTTATTTGGACGCTATCCAGGTGATACTTATGATGGCTATCGTAATGATGGGCTAGGGAATCCCTGGTTTATTCTAACAGCAACAATGGCTGAATATTATTATAAAGTAGCTGCAATGCTTCCCGCTGACCGGAAACATCAAGCATTCATTAAAGCCAATGTAAAGCAGGGAGACCATTATTTAAGACTTATTAAACAGTATGCCCCTGATTTAACCATGAGCGAGCAGATTAATCTCAATACAGGCATTCAACAAGGTGCTAACTCCCTGACTTGGAGTTATGTCGCCGTTCTTCGAGCAATTAATTTGCGGGAATCATTGAATTTGCATTAATCACTTGTCTGATGCTGTCCCTTGATCACTTCTCTTTCTACGCCCCGCAGCTTGTCGTGGGCGTAGTTTCTAAATCCCGCACAAATCCTGAGATGATCACAAAATAAATGAATAAGTGCTTGTTTAGTATGAGGTTTAGACTGCCTACTACCACTTTATGTAGAATCCACCTTAATATTGATACGAGATTATAGATGCTGTGCATAAGGCACAGCATCTAGGCCAACAAGGAGCTTTTGTGCTAAACGTTAGATGCGTTCACTCTCAGGTTTAATAACAATAATGTGTTTACCCTCTAATGTCAGAGCCCTTTACCTAAATTACTCATAAACCAGCCCATCCTCATTAATTGAAGTAATTTCTTCATTTCGGCCCAGATCTCGTAAGGGATAACCGCGCATTAAATGATCTTCAATGGCTTCCAAGCTAAGATTTTTGGTTTCTGGCATGTAGTAATAGGCATAAAAAAGACCTAATAGACAGATTAAGGCATAAAGGGCAAAAGTAAATTCGATACCAAATTGATGATGCAAAATTGGAAAACTGAACACAGTTAACGTATTAAATCCCCAATTACTAATGGAAGAAAGTCCCATTCCTATACCCCGAACATGTAGGGGGAAAATTTCTGACATTGCTATATGAGGAACAGGCCCTATACTAATTGCAAAGGAAAATATATAAACCGTCAGACATAGCACGGAGAGGTAAGCTAATAAAGAGGCGTTATAGAAAGAAAAGAGGCTCAGTGAAGCCAAACTAATGCAGGCACCAGTAAAACCAATTAGCAATAATTTACGTCGACCTATTTTATCCACATACACCATGGCAATAATGGTAACTAATAAATTCACCAGCCCAATACCCATTGTTGCCAGAATCTGCCCTATTGTATTGGTAAAACCAAGATTTTTAAAAATTTCTGGCGCAAAATAAATGATGACATTAATCCCACTTAGTTGCTGCAAACAAAATAATGTCATCCCTAACAATAGCACAGGTAACAAGGGTTTTTTAAACATCATACGCCAGTTGTTTTCTTTAGGCTCATTAGCCAGAGTTCTTTGGATTTCAGTTAACTCCTGCTCAATGGATAAATTGCTACGCAGACGTTTTAATGCTTTAGCAGCTTCATCATCCCTACCCGCACTAACCAGCCAGCGCGGTGACTCTGGCAAAAAGAAAATACCCAATACCAGAATGAATGCTGGAAGTGCACTTGAAGCAAACATTGTTCTCCAGGCTTGATGTTCTATTAACAAATAGTTCACCGAATAAGCACACACAATTCCTATCGTAATAGCCAATTGATAAACAGCTACTATAGCTCCTCTAAGTTGCACAGGAGCAGTTTCAGCCAGATAAAGAGGTGTGGTAACCGCAGCTGTTCCAATGGCAATACCAAGAATAAACCGCGCAAAAATTAATATCCATTCTTCTGTAGCTATAGCAGTGCCTAATGCACCAATAAGAAAAAGAATTCCTGCAGCAAAAAGAGTAGAACGTCTACCAAAACCTTTAGCAAGACGCGAGGCTAGAACCGCTCCAATAAGCATGGAACCTATTAAGGCGCCAAAAGGTAAAGCAGAAGTCATAACGCCAACATCCGTGTGCGTCAAACCAAAATAATTTCGCACCAAATCCAAAGAACCAGCGATGATCCCTTCATCATAGCCAAATAAAAAACCTGTTACGGATCCAATAATTGCTACCAACCAGGCCATATTTTTATCCTTAATGTTCTATCCTGTTAATCAAAGTATACGGTTTACCTGCTCTCTTGCAGTTGCAGCTAACTCAGTAATACGATGCCATTTTTTTTCTTTCATTGCTTCCGCAGGCACAATCCAGCTTCCGCCCACACACTCTACATTAGGTAAACTTAAATAGTCCAGAAAGTTTTTTTCATTAACACCTCCTGTTGCACAAAACTTCAAACTCGAGAAAGGGGCGTAAATTGCTCTTAGCATCGCCATACCTCCTGCCACTTCAGCAGGGAAAAATTTAAAATAAGTATGGTTGAATCGCATCCCCTCCATTAACTCTGAAATACTTGAAGCGCCCGGAATAAATGGAATTTGAATTTCACGACATGTCTGTAACAACTCCACAGTAAGTCCAGGACTAATCATGAATTGTGCGTCTGCTTCAATACAAGCTTCTATCTGCTGTCCTGTAGTCACAGTACCTGCACCTATTACTGCACTAGGGATTTCTTTTCTTAATAGACGAATTGCTTCAAGTGCAACTGGAGTTCTTAACGTTATTTCCAATATGTTAATGCCGCCAGCGATGAGTGCATTTGCCAAAGGTAGTGCATCTTTGAGATCATGAAGCACGATTACAGGAATGATAGGGCTTAAAGAAAATAGTTTTTCAGCGTCAAATTTTTTATTGTCACATAACATAAGCACTCCTTCCCATGATTTGTTTTAAATAGGCAGCTGCACCTAACAAACCGGGCTGCTCCGCTGTGATGACATACGTGGGAATTTGAACGTTAAAACGACTGGATCGCCCCTTGTTCTCAAAACGTGCTCTAAAACTACTTGCTTCCATTAATGGCAGTAATTTAGGAACTATGCCCCCAGCAATATAGACTCCACCTAATGCCCCTAAAGTTAGTGCCAAATCGCCAGCATAACATCCAAGGCTAGCAAAAAACTGGTTGACTGCCGCAAAAGCCAAGTCACATTGCTTTGTTAACGCAAATGTTGAAATTTGTGCGGCCGATAAAGGTACTACCTTTATTTCTTGATAAGAGGCCAATGCTAAATAAATTGCCTCAAGACCTGCCCCAGATAATAGACGTTCACAAGATACATGCCCATACTTAGTGGTTAAATAACGTTGAATAAACCACTCCTGCTCCGTTTGAGCAGCCCAGGTTGCATGACCACCCTCACCTGCTATAGGGATAAATCCCTTGTCAGTTGGAATTAAATGAGCAACGCCTAAACCAGTACCTGCGCCTAATACAACCATTGGTTTGCTTAAATCAGCAGACCCTTGACCAACTTGAACTTTTTCCTCATTTCCCAGCAAAGGTAAACTCATTGCAGCTGCGGTAAAATCATTCATGACTTGTAACTCGGCAATATTTAGTTGCTCCTTTATCTCTCGAATAGAGAATTGCCAATGGAAATTTGTCATGCGAACCACATCATCAATAACAGGACAGGCAATAGCGATAGCAATGTGTTTTATCGCAGAAAGTTTCTGACTCTCTTGATAGTAAGCTAATGCTGCAACTAAACTTGGAAAATTAGCGCAAGGATAGACTGCCACTTTATCTACATGCCAATTACAAAAATCAACCCGACTAAAGCGTGCGTTAGTACCACCAATATCAGCCACAATGGCAAATTGCTCATCAATAGAGAAAATAGACTGTGAATTAATCATGGGCACCAACCTCGGTTGGAAATAAACAAGAGGCCCCTAGTTCTGCACCCGTTAGTTGTCTACGCATGTTGCAAAAAAGCTCTCGGCCCATGCCCAATGGAGTGCCTGAGTGTTCCTCTTCACTATGGCGCTTTGTCAGCTCTTCTTTTGAAACCAGCAGTTGCAAAATCCCTTTTCTGCTATCAATTAATATCATGTCACCTGTTTTAATCCTGGCAATCATACCCCCATCAGCAGCCTCCGGAGTAACATGAATAGCTGCAGGTATTTTTCCAGAAGCGCCTGACATACGCCCATCTGTAACCAAAGCCACTTGAAATCCCCGGTCTTGTAATACGCCCAGTGGTGGTGTGAGCTTATGAAGCTCAGGCATGCCGCATGCTTTTGGCCCTTGAAAGCGTACAACAATCACACAATCTTTATTCAATTCACCCGCCTTAAAAGCAACTTCAAGGTCATGCTGACTGGAAAATACCACTGCCGGAGCTTCGATTATTTCAGCATCAGGATGTAAAGCTGACGTTTTAATAATACCACGACCTATATTTCCTGAGAGAACTTGCAGTCCACCTTCTGCTTTAAAGGGATTGGAGGGAGATCTTAATACGGTTAAATCAAGTGACTCCCGAGGACCCTCTATCCAAAATAATTCTTTATTATCCAATACTGGTTGCTTGGTGTAATGGCGTAAGCCAAACCCCATTATCGTATTGACATCTTCGTGGAGCAATTCAGCATCGAGTAAACTACGAATCAAATAAGCCATACCACCCGCTTGCTGGAATTGGTTAATATCAGCATGTCCATTGGGATAAATCCGAGCGATTAAGGGGGTAACAGCAGATAAATCCGCAAAATCAGTCCAATTAATAAGCACCCCTGCAGCACGAGCAATAGCTACCAAATGCATGGTATGGTTTGTTGACCCTCCTGTTGCCAACAAAGCCACCATGCCATTAACAATCACTTTTTCATCAATGATTTTGGCAATAGGTAAATAATTATTATCAAGATGAGTCAGCTCAATTACTCGCCGAGCAGCTTCCTGAGTTAAGGCGTCTCGTAATGAGGTTCCTGGATTAACAAAAGAGGCACCAGGTAAGTGTAATCCCATTGTTTCTACAATTAGCTGATTGGAATTGGCTGTCCCATAAAAAGTACAGGTTCCTGGTGCATGATAGGATGCAGCTTCAACATCCAGTAATGCTTCTTTACCTACTTTTCCCTCTGCATAAAGCTCCCGGATACGTGCCTTTTCTTTGTTAGCAATGCCAGAAGGCATAGGGCCTGAAGGGACAAACACAAAGGGCAAATGGCCAAAGCTTAAAGCACCTATTAACAAGCCCGGAACGATTTTATCGCAAATTCCAAGCATTAAGCCCCCATCAAACATGTTATGTGACAGTGCGATAGCCGCCGACATTGCAATTATATCGCGGCTCATAAGACTGAGTTCCATTCCCGGCTGTCCCTGAGTGACGCCATCACACATCGCCGGAACGCCTCCTGCAAATTGAGCTGTTCCACCACTCTCACTAATTGCTTTTTTCAATATTCGTGGATAATCTTCATAAGGTTGATGAGCGGATAACATGTCATTATAGGCGGAGATAATGGCAATATTCGGTTTTGTTAAACCACGAAGCAATGCTTTTTCATGGGTTTGACAAGCAGCAAATCCATGCGCCAGATTTCCACATTGCAAAGAAGCACGATGAGGCCCCTTTTTCCGGGCCTGCTCAACTTGCTCCAGATAATTTGCTCGATAGTTTTTACTGCGATCCATTATTTGCTCAGTTATTTTTTTTATTACTGGGTGCATGTTCGGCCCTAAGGTGAATACATAATTTGAATGTTTATGGATGGATGATGTAAAAAAGCTCTGATCGGCATCTCTAGCGGGTTCACTCCAGCAAGTGCCTTATTGAGCGTTTCCAGCTTTTTCTTACCGACTAAATGTAGGAAAATTGTTCGGCTATTTAGCAACCGGGTTTTACTCAAGGAAATTCGGCGATAAGGTGCTGATGTGGGTTGAACTGTTAATACAGGATCAGAATTATCAGCAAGCCCCGCATGGATTTCAGCACTACAAGGAAACAGTGAGGCAGTATGTCCATCTTCTCCCATACCGAGTATGACTACATCAAACATTGGTAAAGTGGCAATCCAAGTTTTAATTTCATCAGCATCCTCATGCATTGCACGGTATAAACTGATGAATGTTGCTTTTTCAGCTTTATCCTTAAGCAGATAAGTTCGTACTAACTGCTCATTACTGTCACTTTCCCGTGGATCTATCCAACGTTCATCAGTTAGAATAATAATAACTTTTTCCCAATCTAAAGCGGTTACAGCCAGCTTCTGAAATAAATTTACCGGTGTTTTTCCCCCTGAAACTGCCAGATAGGCTCGACCACGTTCAGCGATCGCTTGCGTAATGAGTAGTGCAATTTTTTGGGCAAACTGCTGATTAAGCTGCTCAGCATTATCAAAGTGATGTAAGTGCATCTTATTCATCCCAGTTATGTCCACCGCGAGCCAACAATGACGTTGCAGCAACAGGTCCCCAGGTGCCTGCTTGATAAGGTGTCGGCGGTTCTTTAAAGTTATGCCATGCATGTAAAATTCCATCAACCCATTTCCATGCCTGTTCCACCTCATCCCGACGCACGAACAGATATTGATTTCCTAACATCACCTCAAGCAATAACCGTTCATAAGCATCAGCAATACGCTGGGATTTAAATGTTTCATCAAAACTTAGATCCAGTTTTGACTGTTGCAGCTGCATAGTCTCGCCCAGCCCTGGGATTTTATTCATCATTTGAATTTCCACCCCTTCGTCAGGTTGTAAACGGATAATCAGTTTATTAGGCGCCAAATGCTTATAAATTTGTTGAAAAATATTATGGGGTTGAGGCTTAAAGCAGATTGCTACCTCACTATGTTTTTTAGGCATACGCTTACCAGTGCGCAAATAAAAAGGTACGCCAGCCCAACGCCAATTATCAATGTTAACTTTAAGCGCTACAAAGGTTTCTGTTTTACTGTTCTGTCTGGCATCCGCTTCCTCCAAATAGCCAGGCACTGATCTACCATTGACAAATCCATGTACATATTGCCCTCGCACCGTATTTTCCTGAACATTAGTAAGATTAATAGGCCGTAATGCTTTCAGGACTTTAAGTTTTTCGTCTCGAATGCTATCTGCATCAAGATTTTGAGGTGGCTCCATAGCGATGAGTGATAAAATTTGCAAAAGATGATTTTGTACCATATCTCTGGTTTGGCCAGCATCATCATAATATCCCCAGCGCCCTTCTACGCCAACTTCTTCAGCGACAGTAATTTGTACATGATCAATGGCTGTATTGTCCCAGTGAGATGAAAAAAGTGCGTTGGCAAATCGTAAAACCAGTAAGTTTAATACTGTTTCCTTACCCAAATAATGATCAATACGATAAATTTGGTCTTCATTAAAATAGTTTGATACTTCATTGTTAATAACAATGGAGGAGGCCAAATCATGCCCAATAGGTTTTTCTAAAACCACACGAGCAGGCGCTTGTGTTAGCCCTATTAAGGACAATCCATGACTAATTTGACCAAATAAGGAGGGTGGTGTTGCAAAATAGCTCACAGGAACACGTGCGGTCGGCTTCGTGACAGTCAGCAGCTTTTCATAATCAATCGCTTGACTTAGATCAATTTTTGCATAGCTCAATCTTTGCTGTAAGCGTTGCCATACCTCAGCTTCTATCGGGGCTTTTAAAAATTGCTGCAGTTTGATTTCTACAGTATTAATATAACTATGATAATCCAGCTCTTCACGAGCTACACCCGTAATTTGAGTATCAGCATGAAGTAAATTTGCTTTCTCAAGTTGATAAAGTGCAGGTAATAGTTTGCGAGACGCTAAATCGCCTAAAGTGCCAAATAAAATCAAATCACAGGCTTGTTTGCTACCTAACATTCTTGTCATGTCTAATCCTTGACTCAATGCCTTCATAAGTTACTCCAGGGGCTTTGACCTGAGCCGACTTAACTACAGAAAGTGAAATTAATTCTACAGCACTCAAAGTAAGCGTCAACCTAATTCTCTGAGTGGATGATAGTTAAGCTAAAACGTTTCATCCCACAAGCTTAACTGATTTGGTAAGGATGATTTAGCGGGTGTTTTTTTGAATTTATCTGTACTCAGCTCATCCAGTGATTTTTGATTTAAATTAAATCGTTTACAAGCTAGGCGAAAACGAGTTTCTATTAAATTGGCAAACTCCCCCTCGCCTCGCATTCTTTTACCAAAAGTAGAATCATACTCCTTGCCACCGCGCATTTGTCGTATAAGACTCATGATATGCTCTGCTCGTTGAGGAAAATGTTGGGCAAGCCATTCTTTAAATAAATCCTTTACTTCATAAGGTAATCGGATTAAGACATAGCTTGCATATTCCGCCCCTGCTTCGCTAGTAACTTGTAGAATTTTTTCTATTTCCACATCGTTAACCATAGGAATAATAGGAGCCACCATGACACGAACAGGAATCTGATGCTCACTTAAATGTTTAACAACTTTAACCCTGGCTGAGGGTGCGGAAGTTCTTGGCTCCATTATATGTTTTAATTGTTTGGAAAGCGTAGTAATGCTAACGGCCACTCGAACGAGATTATCTTTGGCCATGTCGTTAAGAATATCGATGTCACGTTCAATTAACGAATTTTTGGTTATGATAATGACTGGATGTCTATGCTCCCTTAGAACTTCAAGAATACTTCTTGTAATTTGTAATTTAGATTCTGCCGGTTGATAGGGATCGGTATTTGCGCCAAGAACAATCGGTTTGCACCTATATTTCGTTTTATTTAGTTCTTCTTTTAATAATTTTTCCGCATTCACTTTGTAAAAAATCTTTGTTTCGAAATCAAGGCCGGGCGATAAGTTCATATAGGCATGACTGGGTCTTGCATAACAATAGATACAACCGTGTTCACAACCTCGGTAAGGATTGATGGACTGTTCAAAACCAAGATCAGGAGAATCGTTGCGGGTGATAACCGATTTGGAAGTCTCGGGTAATAAAAAAGTTTCTAAAGGAGGCAACGCCTCTTCTTCAAGCATCCACCCATCATCAAAATGTTCATACGCTTGGCTTTCGAAACGTCCCTCAGGGTTGCTGAGAGAACCACGATTTTTTGTTGAAATATTTTTCTTCATAAGGGAAGCTATTTAACCATACTGTCGCTAAGATAGCATAATTTAAAGAGATCGGGGATAACACCCTATTTTAAATCTTAATAAAAATTTTCTTTCGATAAAGAAGTGTTAATAGGAGTAACCAAACTAACGTATAGGTTAATGCATAAAGTAAAGAAGCGTTTTCAGGAGAAGCCCAACCAAAAAGTTGTTCGGTAATAAAGGAACGTAAATTTCCGGAAGGAGCAGGTGTCATAAGCTGAATCTTTAGAAAAAAGACATGTAAAAAATAAACTGCAAGGGCGTTAAGTCCAAAAATTTCAAAAGGTTTTGACCATTTTTTCCACTCTCTAATATCAACCAGCCAATAACATAGAGCGAATACCAACAATGCTTGTCCTCCGGTCACTAAGACATAGGAGCTTGTCCAAAGTGTTTTATTAATGGGAAATTGTAATCCCCAAACCCAACCGATTATCATACTTAACAAACCAACGCCTATTAATCCCATACATTTAACTGACGCTCTGCGTGAAGAAATTAACCAGCAACCCGTCAAATTTCCTAATAATCCGGTGGCAATAGCCGGAAGCGTACTAAGCAATCCTTCCGGGTCGTAAGATTTGCCGTATAGATGAGAGGCAGAAAAAAGCATACGATCGACAGCGGCTGCCACATTCCCCTGAGGTGTTAAATTACCAGCACCATAACCCTGTACAGGAATAAGAAACATTAGCAGCCAATAACCAATCAATAGCAAAACTAAAAGAATAAGTTGTGTGGTAAAACGGGTTGTTAAAAATAATACAGCACAGAGTAAATAACAGATTGCTATTCGTTGTAACACGCCAAAGACACGCAAAGTGGCTAAATCGAAGTGGTAAGGAAAGGCGTTTAAAAACAAACCAATTAAAAAAATAATAATGCTGCGTTTTAGAATTTTCGGAAGCATTTGTGTGGTAGTTATGCCCTGGGTTTTGGCTTTTGTCAATGAAAAAACCACAGAAACCCCAACAATAAAGATAAAAAAAGGAAAAACAACATCCGCCAGAGTACAACCATTCCAGGGAGAGTGCTCTAACCAGGTATAAACTGTATTATTACCGGGACTATTCACCAAAATCATTAAAGCAATTGTTAATCCACGAAAGACATCCAATGACAATAAACGAGGGAATTTTTTTTCTGAACTCGTCATAATTGATAAAAATATTGCTTACCTAAATCTGGCAGCATAACAATTATCGCTCGTTTTAGAAATTAAATCTTATTCTCTGCAGGACAAAATCATCCCATTTTTGCATTAATTCAACACTGTCAGCTTGCACAATTACTATCATTCTTAAACGAAGGGATTCTTCACTACGTTCAGAATGACATTTTATGCAGAATGACATTTTATGCCGTACGCCAAGGCTGTGCCTTTTTAAATTTGATTTTGACCTGTTACTCACTGCAAGAAATTCCCAATGAATTTAATCCTCTCTCAATATCATCGGGCATTGTCGGCCTTGCCAAAAGATATTCACCCGTACGATTTGTCCATTGCTCTCTAGCGACACGGTAGGCATCTTCCCACTCAGCTTCAGTATAATCGCCACGCCCTATGTACATCAGAGCGACTAGTGTGGCCTGTTGGTCTGGGCGTAAGTTATTGATTGCTTGTGTAACTTCTTGATAAGTAAGGTCATCTGCGTGATCAGCCAATACATAAGAGGCATCCATATCATCCGTCACTTCCGGAAAACTTACATTTTCCTTGGCCTGAAACTGACGTGCCTTAAGAAGTATATCGCAAATGATGCCTGAATTTACGTTCAACATAAATCTCTCCCTGGTTTATGTTTCTCTTTTAAATTTATTCTATCTATTAAAAAAACACAATTTTTAAGAGGATTAACCGCAAGTCTTATATAGCGTCTCACGAAATTATTACGAAAATTACTTGACCATTTTTGCTTATTGTGAGATCATTTTGAATTATTTTTGATCTCATTGTTGTATGGTGGTAATTCTATGGTAACCCTGACTGAAATAAACCAATTGCTTCAATCTTATAAAGCATTACAAGATAATAATGATCCTCTTAAGATCTCCAAGAAATGGAGTCATCTCTTATTTATTTATTTTCCCGAACACTCTACTCAAACAGAGTTTGAAAAACAATTTCTTTCCAACGCTTTAAAAGCGGACAGGGAGACACTGGGGGGATTGCAAAGCTAACATCTCTAGCTTTGCAATTTATAAAAAAAGACAAATTGACTAACGCTGCCCCTATACTAGCGCTATTGACAGAAAGATTGGCCAGCGAGCGTGAGTATTTAAATACGGTTAATCCAATCTTTTTAACTCCTAAACCAGGAGCCATCCCCAGTCCCCAAGAAATTCATGATCTTTATAAGCTAGAGTTAGCCTTTAAGTTAAATATCAGTGCCTATTATTCTTTAATGGGTGCACTACTAAACATTATAAAAGAATCGTTTACTTTAAAAGATAAAAGCAAACTTTTGGATGTCGATTCTCTTTATAGGGAAATTTCAGAGGACATCAAAGCACTAAATGAAGCCTTAGCACAATATGAAAATATTAAAGCTACAAAACAGCAACCTAAAGCTCAGGAAAACAAAAATTCAGTTAAAACAGAAACAGGAGACAAAAAATTTAGAAAATCCATCAAAAGAGCATCAACGTTTAGTCTAAAATGTGAAGAAATTACATCGGAAGAAGCAGAAGAAGCAGAAGAAGCAGAAGCTAAGGCAGTTGATCCTGATGAAACAATGATATCCGAAGAAACTATTACGGATAATCCTGAAAATTCTGACCCTGGTAATACTTCAGATACTATTAAAATTACAGAACCTAAAGCAAGAGAATCCATTGTAGAACGACCACATCGCCAAGAATTTGACTCTGCTCTGAATACTTTAGTAGAAAAATTACAGGACTTATCAAAGATAGCAAAAACAAATAAAAACTATACAAAAGCCGCAGCAGAAGCAAGCGCTTTACACCGAGCACTACATGAGGCTCGCGAGGCTTACTTTATTAATAAAAACACAACTACAGACACTTTTAAGAGCACCTGTATGGATGCAATTAAGACCGCTCGACAGGAATTAGCGCATCATCGCGGATGGAGCGAATTTTTGCTTAATTTAACGCATGTGGTATTGTCCATCGCCACATTGGGCTTAGCTAATATTGCCAGTGTACTTGCTACTGGCCGCTATCGCTTTATCCCTACGGTTAAAACGGATTCTGAGCAAAAACTGGATGAATTTGCTACTGTGCTAAACACACTGTAGAGATAATTTTAACTCACAGACCCAGATATCTAGGGCTGTGAGTTATTTTCCATGTCTTTAGTACTTCTTAGACCTCGAACTGGGATATCAATGTCATAGACATAGTGCTGAATGATTTGCTTAGCTTGCTCACTGGTCAAAGGTTTCGTTAGTGCTCCTTCCATAAAATAATCCACACAGTCATATTTAACCACATCGGCTTCATAACCAGTTAGGGCAATAATAGGCACACGATATTCTGATTTGTCTTCCATTTTTCGAATTTCTTTCGATACCACATAACCTGATGTCCCTTCAAGACCAATGTCCATGAACACCAAATCGTATTTACCGGGTTTAAATAGACTAATTGCCTTATCCCCTGAATCCGCCACATCCACGTGGCAATCCAGCTGCATCAGCAATGCCTGCGTTGCTTTTTGCGCGATGGAATTATCTTCCACCATTAAAATTTTAGGTATCTTTTTTAAATTGGCAGATTTGGCATGCCTCATGACTGGGACTGTGTGCGATTTTATATTGTTTTGTTGCAATTGCTCTTTTATTTTGGCTAATTGCTCTTGCATCCTTTTATAGGCTGTTACATCAGTTAAGATAACAACCAGTCCAACTACATTTTTGTCTTTATCCAAAATGGGCACTCTTGAAGATTCGTAATAGAGGACATTATCTTTAGCACGAATAATCGGTGGTTCACTCACTTTGTAGGCAGATTCACCTGATAGTAAAGCATTAATATCATCTCGTTTAAACATTTGAGTACGCTCGTCAGACCAAGGTAAAAATTCAGTCATTTCCTTATAGGTTTTACCTGCTAACTGCTCATTGTTTTCAAACCCTACAAGCGTTAGAAAATTCGTATTTGCTCCCACGAATGTACAATTTTTATCTAAAATATAAACAAGATTAGGCATTGCTGCTAGAATATCCTTACTGTATTGATGGATAATTTCAGACTCTTCCGTGCGTTTGATATGAGACATGACAACCATTCTCCCAAGGTTATGATTATGCTTGTAAAAGTATAGTACATAGCGAATGAATGGGGAGACTTGTACATCCATTAAAAATCCATTGAACAGATATTGCATCCTAGGCAACCGGGAATCCACATCTCCAGGACTTCAGAGGATGTTTTTTTAAGGTTATTCTAGAAAAATAATAATTTTTGCTCTATATCATTAGCAAGGGATAAATTTATAATGAGTTATCTTCTGTATGAAGTAGAGTGCTAATTAAACAAAAGAAAAGGGTTAAACTCACGTCATGGCAATTCCAGCAACTTTTACACAATTTCTTTCTGATATCGACAGAAATTATCGACAACAAATGCAACAAAATTCTCTATTTGATAAAACACAAACTTCTTGTTTGACGAGTAAGCAGAAACGTTTTTTTGCCGGTCTTTTTTATCATCTGCGGGGACATTTTATTAATTTCATGTGGTATGTGGCCAATTTTGCTAACGATGACTACACCAAAACAATAATACTGGAAAACATTCAGGAAGAGTTAGGATTAAAAAACCGGGTTTCACATGAAAAATTGTATGAAATTTTTGCAAAAGAGTGTGATCTCGACATTCATGACGAAATTGTTAACGAAACCCATTATTTACCTTTTGCCAAAGCATTTAACACAGGTCATTTACATTGGCTTTCTACTCATGATGCAAATGAACGCCTTGCTGCTTTTGCAGCCTATGAAAGACTGGACAATATCGATTATTTCTATCTTACCGAGTTTGCAAAATCGCTCCACTTACCTAAAGTTGCTACCGCATTTTTTAATGTGCATATGCATGTTGAGCATTTTGAGCCTGTAGTAGAAAAATTAACTCCTATCTGGTTAACGTCTGAAGAAAAAGTAAGAGATGCTTTTCATTTTATTTATTCTCACCAACGACAAATGTGGGAAGAATTATCAGCCACCATACTGGATATTAGCTCATAATGCCTTGTCAGTTTGAACAAAATGTCTAATCTACTTTAGGGAATTTTAGAATGAAATGCGCTTGCCCAGGCTGATTTCCATCACAAGTGATATCACCACCTGCGGCAGACATTAATAATTTACAATAAGCCAACCCTACACCAGTACCTCCTTTTCGCGTTGAATAAAAGGTATCAAAAATTTTTTCCGGATTATTAATCCCTTTGGCAGTATCTTTAAAATGCAAATAATTAAAATCATCTTTCTCTTCACCCGTTACCAGCCAAATAGTAATCTCACCTCTTCCGGTTTCCTCAATAAAATCCAAACTATTTTTTAGTAAGTTCCATAGTAAGTTCTTAAAGGCTACCTCTCCTATCCATATGGAGAAATCAGTTTCCAGATTCATATGAATGAATTTCTTTTGTTCCTTTCTTAAAGGATATTCTTCAACAGATCTTTTCAACAATGACTTAATGGGCATTATGGAAAAGCTTTGGGTATCAAGTTTATCACGCTGTATGTTGCTTAACTGCATGCTGATTAATTGATTACTCATCTCAATACCGCGAGTTATTTTATTGAGCCCTTCTTTCAGATGCTTTCTTACTTCGGGATTTTTCAGTTTTTCAACCAACATTTCCTGCAATTCTGCCTGCAGATGAATACTGGCCAATGGCGTGCGCAAATCATGAGCTATACTGCCAGCCAGCAAGCGCATTCCAGAAATTTTTCCTTCATAAATTAACTCCCTATCACGAGCAAACAGTGCTCCAATAACAATTGCCGCGATAAAAGTAATAATTAAGCTAAATAATGAAACATTTCCAGGATTATAATCAGCTACATGACCTGCAATATAAAAGAATCCAATAAAGCCAATACTCACACCCATCACTAACAGACTCAATGCTCCAACGACACTTGTTACCAAAAATAGAAAGAAAATCGCAGAGACACAATTCATAAGCCATAAAGTAGAACCATGGTTTAACAACGTCAGGTAGGAAAAAAAGAATGGGAGGCAAAACAATAATGTGAGATACCACAGCAGTGGTAATGCTTTAAGCCAGGATGAACGCCAAAATTGATGAGTAGCTAACATAGCACACAATGCTGTAGCAATCATTCGCAATACAAACTCTTCCGTCAACTGAAAAATTTCAAATTTCCACAGGACTCCAAAAAGAGGAAAATTAATCATCATAACCATGGCAAATAGCGTAATTTGATGACTAGCCTCTTCAGTTTGTTTACTTAAATATAGATAGATATAGAGAAGAGCTTTTTTTATTGCCCTCATAGCAGCCTAAGTACTCTTAAAAAGAGTACATATTACATCAGGCTTAAAGAGAGCTCTATCCTTTTAAAAATATTCCATGTGGATTCTAGGCAGACTCTCCGCTATACCACTTATGGGTTTCCGTTCTAGGTAAAGCAACCACGCCATGGGCTTCAATGAATGCAACAATTGCCCATCTTGCAAAAGGTTTACCAACCCGTGTTTCATCCAGTTGAATTACATCATGCCATCCTGCTGACAACTCCTCAGTAGGCATGATTTGCTTAAAATTACTCGAAAGCATAAAAATTGCATGACCCTCTTTGTGTTCCACCAACTTTAAGTTTTCCGGACAACTACCAATGCGTAAACCAGGAGAGCTTTCTGCAATTGCCAAGGTAAAAGAACCTGCATCAAAATGAGGTTTTGCCAAATATTTACCTGATTCCTGCCAGTCATATTTTAAAAATCTTAATAAAACATGGGCATGTTCCGTTTCAAACACTTTTTTAACCAGTGCAGGAAATTTTTTATCCAAAGCCTGTAAAATTCCATACACGGTCTTGTATGCTAAATCCCATATAGGTTTGGCTTTTAAAACAAAATCAAGCACAACAGCATTTGCCTTTAAAAACGTGTCATACTTTTCAAATAAGGCTGGATGGAAATGGAAAAAATCTTTCGAGTCATTATAGAGATGCTCATTAGCATGCCGATGTTTATAACCAACATCACCTCTTCGATGAAGTGGTGCAATAGTAAAATCAATGTGATTTTTGATATCCTCAGGTTCATTCAGAAATTTAAAAAAGGCATTTATGGCGTTTTCAACGACAACAGTTTCCAGTGGAAATGGGACTGGTGCATAATAGAGTTTCTGCAATTGTTTAAAAATCAACTCATTAGAAAACATGAGAGGCTCGACTCAGAAAACATGCTTTTGCTAATATTAGCAAAAGCATGTGGTGATGCCTAATAAAATTCTAATGCTATGCTAATCAAGTAAAGTTTATTTGATTAGCAGTCTTGGAACCGCGCTCATTCTCCCGGCTTA
The DNA here is from genome assembly GCF_002240035.1 of Legionella clemsonensis. NCBI lineage: Bacteria > Pseudomonadati > Pseudomonadota > Gammaproteobacteria > Legionellales > Legionellaceae > Legionella > Legionella clemsonensis. Next base: position 1,677,201 of record NZ_CP016397.1, read on the forward strand.
TTGAACTTTGCAATTCAAGTTCACTTCTTAAGCTTCCCGCGAGCTCTTTTTCAATAAACCCACAGTGCCTGGTCAAAAGGTGATGAAATTTCTCAAACAGAGGGTGTGACTTTAATTCTTCTTCAGAAGAGCAATTTTTATTCAGATGCTCCCTTAGCCCCACCATAAGGTTAAAGAGAATCTTTTTCTTTATATCCACGCCAAAAGAGTCTGAACTATTTAAGAATTCCTCTGCAAGAGGTAATGCTTGAGAAATACGCTCGACCCTGCGATATAGCAGTATAATATTTGCCGCTAAAGCAGCGGCTGTTTCAATATCATTACTATCCTTACAAAGACGATGCATCTTCAATGCATCTTCATAAGTGATTAAACTAAGTTCTAGCTGCTGCATGGAATAATATTCTCTGGCTTTAATTCTTAATGTATCACTATCTCCTGAAACAGTTACCATTTTTTTAGACATTTCTGCCAGTTCAGAGGGTAAATACTCATCAAGAAATTTTTTATATTCAAGACAAAATTCGACAGATCGTCGAATAAAAGCATTATTTACTCTTTGTGTCTCAATGGTCTCAGAGATAACAGCTAATATATTGAATAGTATTTTCTTTTTTATTTCCGCCCCTGCTTCAACAGAGGATTCTAAAGCATTTTTGGCAACATCAAGCGCCTCGTAAGGTTGTGATAGTTTACGAAGCACCAAAACCATATTGGAGTAAAGAGTTACTACCTCTGAGTTAGAGTTGCTATCCACATTTTTATCTATTTCCAGCGCCTGACGGTATATTACCAAGGCCAAATCAAATTTTCCTGCCTTGAACAATTGATTTCCCACCTCTTTATAGAGAACAACAAGCCCCTTTAATCTTTTTTGGCCTCTTGAGCCTCATTATCAAATAAAGGCGGTAATTTAGTGCTTGCTTTCAGTAAACCCTCTGCTGCTTTAATTAAATTAGAAACCAAGACTCCCGGATTAAATCTTGGGACGATAATTTTATCTTGGTAAATATACGTGGTCAGGATATCGAGCGCATCATAATAAGCAATTCGCGCGGTTATTTCTTTTAAGCGCTCCTGAAATTGAGGCTTAGCATCAGCAATAAACGCTTCCTCATAATATCCTTTAGCCTCACGTAGCCATCTTAAAAAATGTTCCTTGCGTTCCTTATAATGATCAATGAGTGACTGTTGATGACGAGTCAGTGCACTTTTAACATCATGTTCATAATCTTCCTCATCAAAATAGTGAATTTTCCCGTCGATAATAATTAATCCTTTAATCATCGCGTCAATACGCTCAAAGGACTCGACAATCCCATGCGCCAACACATAATTAGGCTCAATTTGCGTATCCCCCTGAGTAATCACATAGGGTAGCCCTTTTTCCTGGTAAGAAAAGCGATTAAGCTGTCGTGGCTCGACTATAAAGGTGGTCAATCGTGGCTTTGATTGATATTTTTTTGAGGGCGGTAATTGCTGAAAATGAATTGCTGAATTGCCTGTTCCACACTCCAACACTGTTTGAAACCACTCCTCCTTTTTTTCTCCAGGAAGATTATCAGGAGCTTCCAAGTAAAAACAAACTTTATCTTTACCGAATGGCATACTGTAGCAACGTGGAAATGCCATTTCTCGCCAACCAAACTGACGCAAACGCTCCATGGCCTTTGCAAATTCCAAAGGTGATTTTCCTATAAGACTGTTGCTTTTATGGCTAGGATAGCGTTTAGACGCTAGAAAATCTCGTTGGCCCATGGTTACATAGGCCAACATATGGTTTTTAACCATGACCTCTTCAGAAACGGGTGATAGTTCAAAAGGCGGCGGATTCAGGCTTTGTTTTGCACGGTCATTGATTGCGTGAACCAAAGCTCGCTTTGAGCCTGTACAATCGAATGCAAAATCACAAGCTAAGAAACTCTCAACCTCCTGATTAGAAACGATAATTCCTTTTTTATCCTCTGAAAATTTTACAAAGGTTCCTTTTTCTATCGTAATACCCATATTAAGAGCAAGTTTATAGAGTTTACGCTCAATATCTTTAATATGAGCGGTTTTAGTGCTAGCGCGTAATTTTCGCCCGACACCCTCTTCCGCTCTTGTAAAAACCGAAAAATTTATGTGACCCGGTCTAACATATTTCCCGTCACGCGGACCAATCACTTTAATATTTTTTACACCAGCTTGCTTTAATCTAATGGCAGCATAAAGTCCACTTGGACCATCTCCAATAATTACAACACTCATAGTAAATCATAGTTGGTTGGTTAAATTTTGAATAGTTTATTTTAATGAGCTTAAGGAAATATTAAATGCTTGATTTGTATTTTCTGTTTCGATAAGATGTGAAATGCTGCCTAAAAAAAGAACATTAGTGGAAGCACACATGGGCATGAGTTAGTTCAACTCATAGCAAGAAACGAGGATGTTTTATGTCTCTCAATGAGATTACCGTGAATCTACCTGAAGCAGAAAGTCATATTTCAAAATGGCATAAGCAAGATACCGTCTGGATGCTCAGTCTTTATGGTACCGCAATTGGTGCAGGTACTCTTTTTTTACCGATTAATGCGGGATTAAATGGCATCTGGCCTTTAATTATCATGACCTTGCTTGCGTTCCCCATGACTTATTTCTCACATCAGGCTTTGTGCCGATTTGTGCTTTCTGGCTCCTCCCTTAAAGATGATATTACCACCGTTGTTGATGAGCACTTTGGTAACTTTGCCGGTAAAATATTAACCTTCCTGTATTTTTTTGCTATTTATCCCATTTTATTAATGTATAGTGTAGCAATTACTAATACTACCGAAAGCTTTATTGTAAATCAGCTGGGTATGCAAGCACCACCCCGCGTGTTACTAGCTATTGTACTGATTTTGGCTTTAATGGCTATTGTTCGTTTTGGTCAGCAGATGATTGTTAGATCCATGAGCTTTCTCGTTTACCCTTTTGTTAGTATTTTAATCCTGCTTTCCCTCTATTTAATTCCTCATTGGAACAATGCTATTGTTCAGCAAAGCAGCGCGATCAATGGCGAAGGTGCTCATGGATTGGCAATGACACTCTGGCTTATTATACCGGTGATGGTATTTTCCTTTAATCATTCACCTATCATTTCTTCATTTGCCGTGGCTCAAAAAAAGCAATATGGGAAAGATGCTGATGAAAAAAGTTCCTGGATTCTAAGATACAGTCATCTTCTTATGGTATCCACTGTCATGTTTTTTGTTTTCAGCTGTGTCTTTAGCCTCTCTCCTCAAGATCTTGCCTTGGCAAAACAACAAAATATTTCCATTTTATCGTATCTTGCGAACCACTTTCACACGCCAATGATGGCTTATATTGCTCCATTTATTGCCTTTGTCGCGATTTCAAAATCATTTCTTGGCCACTATTTAGGAGCCAGCGAAGGTTTGCAAGGATTAATTATCAAAGGATTTGCTAACCGTGGTAACGATTTAAATCCCAAAAAAATACAGTATTTCATTGAAGGATTTATGATCATTACCTGCTGGGTCGTGGCAACATTAAACCCCAGTATTCTTGGTATGATCGAAACGCTAGGTGGCCCAATTATTGCCGTAATTTTATTCCTTATGCCTATGTATGCCATTGCTAAAGTACCGGCAATGAAAAAGTTCAGAAATTCAGTGGTGAGTATTTTTATTAGTTTCATCGGCTTAATTGCTATATCCGCCATACTTTATGGCCTTTTTAATTCCTAATTGTTTACTGCGACCTCTTTGTCGCAGTTAGACCTCTCGCTAATTCATCATTTTTCGTATTTATTTTTTATAGATAGCGCCTTCTTCCGCCTATCTTCTCTATTATAGAGACAGGCAATTTAAAACTAAAATTCGCAATGAAACTTAGAATAATTGAGACTTAATATGCTAAAATTACTTCATAGATATAAATAATTTTCCCTCAAAAAGTGAAGCATAAATATACCACAAAAATCCATTTTTAAGATGGGAAAACTGCAAAAAACATGGAGATAAAATTTCAAAATTGCTAGAGTGGATGCAAACTGAGTCAAAAAAAATTTTTGTCATATTAGTGGTGAGATTATTGACAATAAATTACATCGAATCATTAAAAATCTTCAATATGATCCGCTTGATACAATTTAGCTTATGGAGAAAATTATGTATGGAAAAGTTCATTAATCGACATGAGGCAGGAAGAATTCTAGCGGATCAGCTGCGACACTATGCTCACAATCCTCAGGTCATTGTTCTGGCCTTACCCCGCGGTGGCGTGCCTGTTGGTTATGAAGTGGCAAAAGCACTTTCCGTGCCTCTTGATGTTTTTATTGTCAGAAAATTAGGTGTACCCGGTCATGAAGAATTGGCTATGGGAGCAATTGCTTCAGGTGCAACCACTATTTTTAATGAGGAAATAGTTGAAGCTTTGCATATTTCTCAAGAAGCGATTGACGAAGTTATTCAAACAGAAAAGAAAGAATTAAATAGACGAGAATCCCTTTACCGTCATGGCAAGCCTTTTCCTGATTTGAATAGTAAAACTGTTATTCTTGTAGATGATGGTATCGCTACTGGTGCGACTATGCGTGCTGCCATAAAAGCACTGCGAAAGCATAATCTAACTCGACTTGTTATGGCGATTCCCGTTGCTGCCTATTCTACTTTTAGCGAGATGGCTACACTGGTTGATGAAATTGTGTGTCCTTTGCAACCACTACATTTTTATGCAGTAGGCTTATGGTATGAGGATTTTGCTCAAACAACGGATGCTGAAGTGGCAGAATTATTAGCCAGTTTGCCTAACAATCATTTAAAGGACATCTCGCCTGTTTTATAAATAACTGTGCAAAGGGAGGTTGTATGGAGTATCCCCTGAATACAGAACATGACATAACCATCGTTAATGAGGATATTTCTCTTAATGGTTTTTTATACCTACCACAAGCTCCCTTAGGCTTGGTTTTATTTGCTCATGGTAGTGGAAGCAGCCGTTTTAGCAGCCGCAATCATTGTGTTGCTCAAGTTTTAAACAAAGCGCGACTGGGCACGCTGCTCTTTGATTTACTCATGCCACAAGAAGAAGCAATTGATCTTACTACTCGTGAATTTCGCTTCAACATTCCTCTCTTGGCTCAAAGACTGGTAATTGCAACGAACTGGTGCTCGGAAAAAACTTCAATTTGCCTATAGGTTATTTTGGAGCCAGCACAGGAGCAGCAGCCGCTTTAATAGCATCCACAGAATTAGAACAAATTAAAGCAGTAGTTTCGCGCGGAGGTAGACCTGATTTAGCGGATGAATTTTTACCGTCGGTTAAAGCGCCTACTTTGCTAATAGTAGGCGGTAATGACAATATTGTTATCTCCTTGAATGAAGAGGCTCTTTCAAAATTGAAGTGCATTAATCAATTAGAAATTGTTCCTGGAGCGACCCATTTATTTGAAGAAGCAGACACTCTTAATCAGGCTGCTCAATTAGCAAGAGACTGGTTTATTCGATATTTAACTCATCCATCTCAAACTTGGCAAACAACGTATGAGGAGATGTTATGAATAATCAGAATCAAAAAAAATTAATTGACGCTTTAAACAACAAAATAGAACCATTCGATCCAACAGCAGCTGATTATACCTCTCTCTTAACTAAAATTGGCAACGCACGTTTTGTGATGCTCGGTGAAGCTACGCATGGAACTGAGGAGTTTTACCAAAGCAGAATAGACATTACGCGCCGATTAATTGAGGAAAAAGGGTTCATGGCTGTTGCTATTGAAGGAGATTGGCCTGATGCTTATCGTGTCCATCGCTATATTCAAAGCAATAAACAGCTATCAGAGGATGCAGAACAAGCACTGGAAGATTTTAAGCGATTTCCCACATGGATGTGGCGCAATACAACCATCCCTCCATTTATTGAGTGGCTACGACGTTATAATAATGATTTGCCTCTAGGACAAGGAATTGGCTTTTATGGGCTTGATTTGTACAGTCTTAATACTTCCATGCAGGCTGTAATTGGTTATTTGATGCAGGTTGATCCAGAAGCAGCACAGCGAGCAAGAAAACGTTATGCTTGTTTTGATCATACTCAAATTGATCCGCAGACTTATGGTTATTTAACCAATATTGGTTTAAAAAAATCATGCATTAATGAAGCCATTGCTGTTTTAGTTGAACTCCAACATCATGCCTTTAAATATATGCGTGAGGATGGACTAACCGCTGAAGATAATTATTTTTTTGCCACGCAAAATGCCCGTGTAATTAAGGATGCGGAGGCTTATTATCGAGCCATGTTCGAAGGACGTGCCTCTTCTTGGAATATTCGTGATAAACATATGGTCGAAACACTAGCCATTCTTGCTGATCATCTGGAAAATCGCTTTAATCGACCTGCAAAAATAGTTATCTGGGCTCATAACTCCCACTTGGGCGATGCTCGTGCTACAGAAATGAGTGAACATGGCGAAATCAATATTGGACAGTTAGTTCGGGAGCAGCATGATAGAGACAGTTATGCACTTGGATTTTCTACCTACGAAGGCTATGTTACAGCTGCTAACGAATGGGGAGAGCCACCAGAACGCAAAAAAATCACTCCTGGATGTAAAAGTAGTTATGAGGAACTATTTCATCAATTAAAAGTGCATAATTTTTTATTAGATTTAACCCCTGAAGACCTTGAGCACTTTTTAAAAATTCCTCGATTGCAACGCGCGATAGGTGTTATTTATCGGCCAGAAACAGAGCGTCTGAGTCATTATTTCTTTACTCATCTAACTTATCAGTTTGATGCTATTGTTCACTTTGATCACACCGAAGCTGTTGTTCCTCTCGATAATAATTCTGCATGGACTATCTATTAACTCTTAAGTAATCAATGTTCTATACTATGCTGAAATAAACCTCACCAGAAGAGAGTGCAATGAAAGTGAATTACGTGATATGTGCTTCTCAGGAAGGATTTCACAAAATAGCTTACGCGGAGTGGGGTCTACCTGAAATAGAGGGCTCTGCAGTAATTTGTGTTCACGGTTTAACACGCAATCGTTGTGATTTCGATCCCTTGGCTCATTATCTAAGCAACCAGGGGCGCCATGTATTTTGTCCTGACATTGTCGGCCGCGGTGACAGTAGCTGGTTTAAAAATTCAAAGCATTACAACTTCCAACAATACATTAGCGATATGACAACCCTTATAGCAAGAACAGGGGCCCATACCATTGACTGGATAGGTACCTCAATGGGAGGACTTATAGGAATGGCGATTGCCGCTTTACCTAATTCCCCTATTCGATCCTTAGTGTTAAATGATATTGGTCCACAAATTCCCGTTCATGCACTTTGGCGTTTAGGACACTATGTAGGGAAGCATCCAGAGTTTGTCAGTGAAGAAGATGCAAAGCGCTACTTTAAAACTATCTATGAAAGTTTTGGCAACTTAAGTGAAGAGCATTGGAATTATTTGACCACTCACAGTATTAAAGAGCGTTCTCCTGGTGTTTTTGTTGCCAAAATAGATCCTAATATTAAAGATTCAAAATCAAGTGGGCAATTCATTAAGGAGTTTTTTGTTAATCCTCACCGGGCCCTGGAAGGAATAATTTTTGACATCGACTTATGGTACCTGTGGCAAAAAGTTACCTGCCCCGTACTGGTTATCCGAGGTAAAAATTCCGATATGTTATTACCAGAACATATTAAACGGATGCAACGAGGTCATCCTAATGTCGCTGTCATCGAAATAGAAAATGCAGGACATGCACCCATCTTATTTGAACCATCAGAGCATGAAAAAATTGCTGAGTGGTTAGCTACTAAAGGCAGTTCCTTATCCTATTAATTGATTTCTACTCCCCTTTTCTGTAGTATTCTATACCAAAGCTAATTTAGCTAAGCCCCACAAGTATTGCTCGAACAATAACAATAAGAGTTGGGTTCAATAATCAATCTACGAGGTTGTTAATGAAAACAAAAGTATTATTGTTAGGACTTTGTTGTTATCTACATTATAAATATTTAAAAGCCACCCGAAAAAAAATAACGCCTATTCGTATAAACCTTCAGGATTTAGCTTTGGCTATGGAGAGCTCATGGGAACAAACCCTCCATTAATCCATGAGATCCATGCTTAAAAATTTTTGATCTTTATTCAGTTTGCTCTAATATCATAAGATAGTATTATTGTTAAATAAAATGACAAGTATAACTCGAGCACCTAATATTTTATCCGTACTTTATGCATTGGTTTTTGTATGAATTGGGGATGCACTAGCAATAAGAAAGGCTAAAAAACTTGCTTATAAAACCAGACTTTAAAGCTGCATTTTAGAAACGATTAAATCAATTTCCCAAATTGCGTCATGTCGAAAGGAGACATTATGAGAAAGGAGCCTCAGATTAAACCAGCCTGGAATCGTGTTGCTTTTATATTTCAGGGCGGGGGAGCTTTGGGTGCGTTTCAAGTAGGGATCTACGAAGCACTACATAATGCAGGCTATGACCTTGATTGGGTTAGTGGTATCTCTATTGGTGCGATCAATGCAGCAATTGTTGCAGGAAATAAACCAGAAGATCGAGTGGCAAAGCTCAAAGAATTTTGGCAAATTATTACCACCCCTATACATTTTTCATGGTGGGATGACTATGTGGAAAATCTGGACATGAGACGTTGGTATAACCAATTTCATGCGCAAACTACCCTTCTTTTTGGACAGCCAGGATTTTTTCAGCCACGTTTAATTAACCCACATTTTATTTTAAATGCGACTCCTGATGATATTAGCTTTTATGACACCTCGTTGTTAAAAGAAACACTCGAACAGGTAATTGATTTTGATATTCTCAATAGCGGCAAAACACGACTAACCCTCTCTGCTGTTCGCATTGATAATGGTCAACAGGTTCTTTTTGATACCAAGCATCAAACACTCTCTCCGGAACATATTATGGCTAGTGGAGCCCTGCCTCCAGGGTTTCCGGCTGTTAAAATTGATGATGTGTATTATTGGGATGGCGGTATTGTTAACAACACACCCATTGAGGTTATCCTAAATGATTTACCCCGTGTGAGTACATTGTGTTTCATGGTGCAACTTTTTGATCCCGAGAGCAAATTACCTTCAACACTGGATGAGATCGAATTGAAGAAAAAAGACATGACCTACGCCAGCCATTATAAACGCGTTATAAAATCCTTTTGTGAAGCGCATGATTTGCGTCATGCGATTTCTGAACTTTACAATATGTTACCGGAAGATATTAAAAATCAGGCAAAAGCAAGGGAAATACGTTCAATGGGCTGCAAAACAATTATGACATTAGTAAGATTTCATCGACATGGCCTGGATACTGATTTGTCTTCAAAAGACTATGCTTTTTCACCCTTATCAATTAACGAAGGTATTCGATTAGGTTATGAGCAGGGTCAAGATGCTTTGAAACATTCACCATGGCTTCAATCTATTCCAGAAAATGTAGGTGCCGTTCTTTATGATGTAAGCCCACATGAAGAAAAAGAAACACTTTTTAAACACGGTCATAAGAAAACAATCTCTTCTTAGCAGGTTAACTACAATAAAAAGGAGTTTGTCATGTGTACTGCCAGATGTATCCTTCATGGAATTATTGCTGGTATCGTTGCAGGTGTAGTTTTCGCAATTTTTTTATTGATGAGCGGTAGGATTGAGACATTGGGATCAGTCATCAATATGCCCACCAAAACGGGAGGATTGTTGATTCATGCAGCTGTCAGCATTATTGCCGGTATTGTTTTTGCGCTTGTGTTAGGATGGCTTATACGTTCCTGGATAGCTGCTATTGTTTGGGGATTACTGTTTGGTTTTGGCATGTGGATAGTTGGACCAATGACTTTACTCCCCTATCTCACAGCAGGTACTTCTCTATTCTCTAAATGGACTCTTGTAGGCATTAAAGCCAATATTCCTCCTTTAATCGGCCATCTAATTTATGGTTTTGTGTTAGGCATTGTGTTTTATGCATTAAGAAGAAAAGCTTAGTGTTACAGTGATAAAAGCATTCTTGTCCGCAATACGTGACTGCGGACAAGAAGATAACTGCTTTTTACTGTGGTATAAACTTTGCTTCCATTTGCATCAGAGCTTAAATGAGGAGTCTCATGCGCATACTTATTGTTGGTGCCGGTATTGCAGGATTAACTTTAGCCGCTTTACTCAAACAACGGGGGATTAAAAGTGAGATTATTGAGCGGCAGCCTGATTTTGCTCACAGTGGTTATATGTTAGGCCTTTATCCGTTAGGCAGTAAAGTTTTATATGGTCTGGGACTGATGCAAAATTTCTTGGACTCAACCACCGCCGGTGATACCTATGTAATGTGTAATGGCGATGGTTCTGTTATTCAAGAATTAGCATTTCATGAGCTTTTTACTCACTATGGACCTTACCGTTGCTGCTCCCGTAAAGCATTGATTGAAACGCTAATGAAAAGTTGTGAAGGATTAGCCATTAAATTCAATACTACAATACAAACCCTCAATCAGTTTAACGCTAAAGTTCATGCCATTTTAACGGATGGCACCCAGGGAGAGTATGATCTTGTTGTCGGCGCCGACGGCATGCATTCCAGCGTTCGAAAATTAATTCTTACAGCAAAAGATTATAAATATTACGATACTGGCTGGGGTGGCTGGGTATGGTGGACTGATAGTGAAACGCTTAATAAAAATGAAATAAGGGAATTTTGGGGAGCCGGTAATTTTTTTGGTATTTATCCGACAGAGGAAAAATTTGGTGTGATTGCCGCAGGCCCTACCTCAGAAAAAGAAATAAAACCTTATGCCGGCCGTACTAAAGAGATTATAAAGCAATTTCCTGAACTGCATGCTCAATATCCAACAATTTTTTCACAATTACCTGCAGATAATGAAGACTCATTTTTTTATTGGCCGTTAAGCGATGTTCGTTCATAAAGATCGCGTTGTACTTTTGGGTGATGCCGCGGCAGGTTTTTTACCGACAGCAGGCATTGGTGCTTCAATGGCGATGGAGTCTGCTGCTGTGCTTGCGGAAGAACTTTCCAGAACAGACAGAACTTATCTTCACTGGGCTTTGTCGCTTTATCAAAAACGTCGACAGAAACGAGTGGAAAAGGCCCAAAACGATTCACGTCAACTGGCAAAATATATGTTCGTGAAATCGGAAGTTTGGGCCAAGTTAAGAAATAAATTATTAAAATATTATTCTATTAAAAATATGGCTAAAGGAATTGATAAAAGTTTTCAGGAACCTATTTGAATGGCTTATTTATACCATCAATTAACCGCGTATAAGGACGTTGGGTTGAAAACAATCAACCAACGAGTATATACAATTAATAGTTGGGTGAAAGCACTCAAACCTGACGCGATGGGATTCCTATGCTGAAATGAATCTTAATTCTACAAAACTCTATTATTATCTAATTCCTTCGTTGTTACTTGTTGCAACCATTTTCATTGAATGGCAACTAATTCTTGCTATTAACCATTCGTTTTTCAGCTACTCTCTGGATGACCCCTATATCCATTTATCACTCGCCAAACATATTGGCATCGGTGAATATGGGGTTAATAAAGGGGAAGTTTCCAGCCCCTCATCGAGCATCCTATGGCCTTTTTTGCTTGCCCCATTTTCTTTTTTCTCCTTTTTTGAGTTCGTTCCTCTTATCTTAAACAGCCTTTTCTCTGGCCTTATTTTAATAGTTTTTATTTCAGTATGCCTATCTGTAGAGACTGACCAATCAAAAGTACACTGGAAAAATGTGGTGCTTTTTTGCTTGCTAATTCCTTCGCTTAATCTGATTGGCCTTATATTTTCAGGCATGGAACACTCCCTGCAAATGTTGTTGAGTGTTCTTATCATGGCGGGACTCATTGAAGAAAGCAGGACACAACGTTATTCTAAATGGTTAGCCCTTGTTATCGTCCTGGCTCCTCTGGTACGGTACGAAACCTTGGCCATCGCTGTTCCTGCCTTGATTTTTCTATTTTACAGAGGACACCGAAGCGAAACTCTTATTACCAGTGTTATAATGCTGAGTCTGTTAGGGTTGTTCTCTCTATTTCTCTATTATATTGGTCAACCCCCTCTCACTGCCTCCATACTACTTAAAATTGATTTTGGCCATAACGTATCTTTGGGCGAAAAATTATTTGATGGATTTAGTCTAAATCTGACTCAACGTCAAGCGCTTATTTTTCTCATCCTGGCGTTCGGTTTAATAGTTATTATTGCTTTCTCTCAATGGGCTGCTGTTAAAAAACAATTATTAATTGTTGCTACTTCGGCGTTAATACTACATTTGGTTTTGGGTAGATTTAACTGGTTTCATCGCTATGAAGTGTACCTTTACGCAGCTGTTTTATTGCTCATTTTTTACCTTTATTTTGCTAATTATCATCAACTTAAAAATCCCATTCTTTGGTACATAATTTTTATAGGCGGCCTTATCTTTGGCAGTTATCCTTATTTCACAGTTTTGGCCAGTTTGCCAAAAGCAACAAACAATATCTATCATCAACAGTTCCAAATGCGAAGATTTGTACTGGAGTGGCTTAAGGGGCCAGTGGCGGTAAATGATATAGGCTGGATTTCTTTTAACAATCCTTATTATGTATTAGATCTCTGGGGGCTTGGAAACTATGAAAACTACCGAAAAAGAAGAAATAGAAAAGATCCTCTCTGGATGGATGAGGCTGTAAAAAAATCAGGTATTAAACTGGTTATGTTATATAACAACTGGTTTGATACGCTTCCCAGGAACTGGGTCTTGTTAGGTTGTTTATCTTTTTCAGGAGCTCGCGTATCAGCGGCAAATACAACAGTCTATTTTTATGCCACTGAGCAAAACTATGCTCCCGAGCTTAAACAAAAAATAAGTTTCTTTATCAATACATTACCCCAGGAAGATAAATTTAAATTTAATTGTAAATAATGCAGAATAAACGCCTCTAATAGCAAATAGATAATCTAATGGCAGGAATTCCCGCCAACTTCATAGATAGCGGTAGCAATGGTTTGCTGCCAGGATGATGAGTTGTAGCAGCTAGCATTGTGCCATACTTAACACAGACTATTTTCCTAATAAAGAAATAATTTGAAATAAATTCATGGTTACTAAAGAATGGCTTAATTTAACACCTCAAGGTCTTTATTGCATACCTGGCAAGTTCTACATTGATCCTGTTGATAAGGTAGAAAGTGCCATTATTACTCATGCACACAGTGACCATGCTTTGCCTGGTCATCACAAAATTTTAGCCAGTCCTGAAACGATAGCTATTATGCAATTGCGCTACGGGAAAGAATCAACACTCCATTGGCAAAGCTTATCTTGTTTTAATTCTATTGTTATTAATCAGGTGAAGCTGACTTTTTTGCCTGCCGGGCATGTACTGGGAAGCGTACAGGTCGTGCTTGAATACGCCCATAACCGCATCACTATTTCTGGCGATTACAAACGCCGCTTTGACCCAACTTGCCTTCCTTTTGCAACATTACCCTGTGACCTTTTTGTTACTGAAGCAACATTTGGTTTGCCCATTTTTAAACATCCACCCATTGAAAATGAACTTAAAAAATTACTAGATTCTCTGGCAACCTTCTCTACCTGCCACTTGGTAGGTGCGTACCCGTTAGGAAAGTGTCAGCGATTAATTAAGTCATTACGCGTATTGGGTTACGACGAACCCATTTATCTGCATGGGGCATTGGTTAAACTGTGTCAGCTTTATGAATCATTCGGTATTTCACTTGGTGAGCTTAGGCTTGCCAGTACATTGGATGCAAAGTCTTCGGCTGGAAAAATAATATTGTGCCCACCTGCAGCCCTTAATGACAGATGGACACGGCGTTTTGGTAGTCTAGTTAAGGCATTTGCTTCAGGATGGATGCAAATTCGTGCCCGAGCTAAGCAAAAATCAGTCGAATTACCACTTATCATTTCTGATCATGCGGATTGGCCTGAATTGTTAACAACAATTGAGGATATTCAGCCTGAGGAAATCTGGGTGACTCATGGACAGGAAGAAGCATTAGTCTATCAAGCACTAAAAGAAGGCTATAAAGCACGCCCTTTACATCTTATGGGTTATGAGGATGAGGACTGAACAATGAAAAAATTTGCTCAGCTATTAAACAGTCTTTATTTTTCATACAGCAATCTCGCCAAACTGCGCCTGTTACAAAATTTTTTCGCGACGACCCCAGATCCTGAGCGAGGCTATGCCATTGCTATTTTGGCTGATACACATGAATTCCCTACTTTTACACGCGCCTTAATACGTGAATTAATTGATGAACGCATTGATCATTATTTATTTTCCCTGGCCAATGATTATGTAGGTGATATCTCTGAAACATTGGCTTTAGCATGGCCTGAAGCAGTGAAGAAATTGCCTAAACTGCCAACGCTTACTGAGGTTATTCATACTCTTAATAAAATACCCGCAAGGCTAATGGCAGACTATCTTATTGAGTTATTGGATAACGCTAACGTCATTGAACGTTGGGCGCTGTTAAAATTAGGTACAGGAAGTTTAAGAGTTGGGGTATCTGCTCGCTTTGTCAAAAAGGCATTGGCCCAGTATGGAAAGGTCGATATTAAAGACATTGAACATGTTTGGCATGGTTTAAACCCCCCTTATATTGAACTATTTGCATGGCTTGAAGGAAAACAGGCTGCTCCCGAACTATCTGAAGCCGTTTTTTTTCATCCAGTGATGTTATCTCATCCTCTCAAAGAAAAAGATTTACCTTTAATTACTGCTGATATTTTTTTTGCTGAGCATAAATATGATGGTATTCGAGTACAACTGGTCAGCAGCGCACAGAATAAAGCCCTTTACTCCCGCACTGGCGATAATATTAGTGGTTCATTTCCAGACGTGTTGCGTGAAATCAGTACTGATGTTGTGCTAGATGGTGAATTAGTCATTAAAAGTAAAACAGCTATCGGTAGTTTTAATGATTTGCAGCAGCGACTGAATCGGAAAAAAATTAGCGACAAGATTCTTAGAGAGCAACCTGCTGCTATCGTTTTATACGATATTTTACAAGAAGGCTCTACTGATTTTCGTAGCTTACCTTTAAAAGAACGACGCCAAAAACTTCAAGATTGGTATAGACGTCATCAGCCCTCAAATATGTGGTTATCTGAACTTTTATCCTTCAGCGACACAGAGAGTCTTCTTCAGTTAAAAGAAACCGTTCTTGCAGAGCAACACGTTGCGGTTGAGGGGTTGATGCTAAAACGCAAAAATAGTCCTTATATTGCTGGTAGACCAGTAGGACATTGGTATAAATGGAAAAGAGATCCTCATTTAATCGATGCCGTGTTGATGTACGCGCAACGGGGACATGGAAAGCGCTCCTCATTTTATTCCGATTATACGTTTGGCCTGTGGCAAGGGAACAGGTTGTTGCCTATTGGCAAAGCCTATTTTGGCTTCACTGATGAAGAATTATATCAATTAGACAAATGGATTCGTCATCATACCCTGCACCACTATGGACCGGTGAGAGAGGTGGAAAAAGCGCTGGTTTTTGAAGTGGCATTTGATGCCGTGAATTTTTCCTCGCGCCACAAATCAGGCGTAGCGTTGCGTTTTCCACGAATCAACCGGATCCGCTGGGACAAGCCCGCTACTGAAGCAGATCAGCTGGAAACACTTTTAGCGCTTATTAACTAATTAAAACTTGTTATAAGAAGGACAAGATCACTTTGAACACGATTATTCTGCGCAAGTTACCGTCATCTTGAGCAGAGCCAAGGATCCCTAGCAGATAAATCCCGCTCTTTGAACGAAAGGATCCTTCAAGCGACGATGTCGCTTTCAGGATGACGTGTGTTGAACTCTTTTATATATTTTTTACCTCTCGTCATCCAGAACGCGGCAAAGCCGCATGAGGGATCTTCTGCAAGTAGAACCCTGAACCATATTGAATTCTTCGCTTTGCTCAAGATGACGTGTGTTGAGCTCTTTTATATTTTTTACCTCCCGTCATCTAGAATGCGGCAAAGCCGCATGAGGGATCTTCTACAAGTAAAACCCTGAACCATATTGAATTCTTCGCTTTGCTCAAGATGACGTGTGTTGAGCTCTTTTATATATTTTTTACCTCCCGTCATCCAGAATGCGGCAAAGACGCATGAGGGATCTTCTGCAAGTAGAACCCTGAACCATATTGAATTCTTCGCTTTGCTCAAGATGACGTGTGTTGAGCTCTTTTATATATTTTTTACCTCCCGTCATCCAGAATGCGGCAAAGACGCATGAGGGATCTTCTGCAAGTAGAACCCTGAACCATATTGAATTCTTCGCTTTGCTCAAGATGACGCCTTGTTGTTTATAATGTAGATAAAGTATGAGGTTGCCCAGTGGTCATAAGCTCTGAATCTTTTAAAAACTATTGCCATCTATTATAGTAAGGTAGCTTGATTAACTTGGGAAACACGGATGTCTTTACAGTTAAGTTGGCGTTTAATCAAAGAAACCATTGCAGGCTGGAGTAAAGACAGGGTCTCTACTTTGGCGGCAGCGCTTGCCTATTACACTATTTTTTCAATCGGTCCATTACTTATCATCTGTATAGCCATTGCCGGCTTGGTCTTTGGTAAAGAGGCCATACAAACCCAGGTTTTACACCAAATTGAGAATATGTTTGGTAGTGGTAGCGCAAAACAAATTCAAACCATGTTAATGCACGCTTTTGAACCTACCACCAGCCTGCTCGCACAAATTATCGGCATAATTATTTTACTTTTTGGTGCCGCAGGTGTTTTTAGTGAATTGCAGAACGGCTTAAATAAAATTTGGCATGTAGAAGCGAGAGCAGCCAAAGGGTGGCTTGGTATGATAAAAGACCGATTCTGGTCTTTTACAATGGTTCTAGGCATAGGGTTTTTATTGTTGGTTTCATTGCTTTTGACCGTTTTATTGACTGCAATGAGTGATTTTTTAAGCCAATTTTTGCCAGGCGGTGCTTTGCTGGGTCTAATGCTTAATTTTCTCATTTCTCTTGGCGGAATCACTGTATTATTTGCAATGATTTTTAAGATTCTACCTAACGTTGATCTTCGATGGCGTGATGTATGGTTAGGTGCTTTCATAACCACTTTATTATTTACAGTAGGCAAATTTTTATTAGGCATTTACCTTGGCAGCAGTAATATAGACAATGGTTTTGGAGCTGCAGCATCCTTAATTATTATGCTTATTTGGGTCTATTATTCGGCGCAAATTCTTTTTTTAGGGGCAGAATTTACCAAAGCTTATGTCAATCGAAAACATTGATCAAAAAATAAAGCTCATGTCCCCATCTTAAACATGCAAGCTCGTTTTTTTTCTTTCATATGTTAAAGTTTCACTGCGTTTTGGATTGTTTACGAACAGAAGAGAGAGGTCCTGTGAGTCGTGAGTTAATTTTTCGTCTTTTTACACGAAAATCTATTTATATAAAGCTACTTCTAATAGCTATTGCGTGCACTTTGCTTATCTTCGCTTATCAACTCTTTGGGGGATTAAAAAAACAAATAGACAATGAACCCTTAAAAATTGTCGAAGTGGAAGAAGTAGCATTTAAAAATATTCAACAAACGGCCGAACTAATTGGAACAATTCACCCTAAACATGCCACAATTTTAATTGCCAAAGCTAATGGCATGCTTGATGCATTTATTGCGACTGGTCAACGTGTTACAAAGGGTACTTTAATTGCCAAAATTGACAATCCCGACGTGGAAAAAAATCATTATCTTTCTGAAACTGCGGAAAATATTGCAAAAACTCAGTACGAACGATTATCCAGTTTGCTTAAAACAGGCTATGTCAGTGCAAAGGAAGTTGAAGAAAAAAAACAAGCCTGGATAGAAACATTGAGAAATCTTTCCAACACCAAAATTGAACTGGACACGCTGCGTTTTTATGCCCCCTTTGACGGTATTATAGGAGCTTATAAAAAACGGGAAGGTACTCAGGTTAATATGGGTGATCCCATCGTCACTTTATACGACCCCACAACCTTGACAGTTGATTTTGATATCCCTTGTACAACGATTAAAACGATAAAAGAAGGTCAGGAAGTGCGTGTATTAGGTGAATCCTATCGGCTTACCCATCTACAAAAAATGATTGATGAAGATACTCATATGTGTCCAGCCGATGTAGATATTCGCTGTGAAGATTGTGTAATAGGAGCCAGTATTAACGTAGAACTCGTAATACGGGAAAAGAAAAAAGTGATAGTTATTCCTCAGCAGGCTATCTTCCTTCGTAATGGCAAACGTTTTGTTTACCTCGTGAGCGACCATAAGGTGGAATTGGTTCCGATTCATGTTGGTCTGCAGGATAAAGCTTATATTGAAGTTACTTCTGGTTTAAAACCTGGGCAATTACTCGTTACCAAAGGTCAGGAGCGCCTCTATCCAGGAATGACTGTGGGAATTTATAAACCAACCACTGCCACTATAAACTAACTATGAATCTGCCAATTTATTTTATTAAACACCCTGTTACCGCTGTTGTTTTAAATTGTCTGCTTATTATAACAGGCTTGCTTTGTCTACATTCTTTGCCGATCCGCGAATACCCAAATATCAGTTTTCCGACAATTACTGTTTCAACGAGTTATCCCAATGCCAGTTCAGAACTTGTAGAATCTGAGGTAACTAATCTATTGGAAGAACGATTGGCTGGCGTAGAAGGCCTTGAAACAATCACCTCTCAATCCAGTTCAGGTTCATCCTATATCACACTTTCTTTTCGTCCAGGCAGCTCTATGGATAGATCTCTTAGTGCTACTCAGGACGCTGTTTCTCTAGCAAAACCGTTATTGCCCGTTGCAGTCAAAACGCCTGCAATCGAGCAGCAAAAAAAGTCGAATGGCTTACCTTTCATTGGACTTTCACTTGAATCATCTTCGATGGATTTTGGTGAGTTAACTCATTTTGCCAATCTTAATTTAAAAAATACCTTTCGTAGTTTAAAAGGGGTATCCTCTGTCGATGTATGGGGACAACCCTATACGTATGCTATTCGTCTTGATCCTAAAAAATTATTTAGCTTTGGAATTAATGTAGATGAAGTATTTGATGCCATTGCCAAAAGTAGTGTCTCCCTTCCGGCCGGTAATTTTCAAAACAAAATCCCGAGTACTGTCAATTTTGCATTAAAAACAACCAGAGATTATGAGAATTTACTAATAAAAACCAATAACTATCATCCAGTGTTCCTAAAATCAATTGCCAAAGTCAAACTCACAACAGACAAAGACCGGATGCGAGTTAGAGTGAATGGGCACACTGGACTTGTATTAGCAATCAATCGCGCCGACGATGCTAACCCCCTTGAAGTTTCCAGGCTTGTTCGTCAAGAACTTAATCATTTAAAGGAAAATTTACCTGGCGATGTAAAAATAAAAATTATTATTGATCAATCTGACTTTATTAATGCTTCACTAAAAAATATCCAGTCTTCAATTGTAGAAGCAATCCTTTTAGTGCTTATCATTGTTTTTATTTTTTTAAGAAACGGCAGAGCTACTTTTATTCCTCTGGTCACAATCCCAATCTCGCTGTTAGGTTCATTAATTTTTTTAAAATTATTTGGTTTTTCAATTAATTTGATGACACTTTTAGCCATGGTTCTGGCTGTAGGTCTGGTGGTGGATGATGCAATTATCGTATTAGAAAATATTTGGCGTCATATAGAGAATGGGCTATCCCCACTGAATGCTGCCAAACAAGGTTCAAAAGAAATTGGTTTTGCTGTTGTGGCTATGACATTAACACTGGCAAGTGTTTATGCGCCTGTTGCCTTTATACCAGGAATGCTTGGACAACTTTTTATTGAATTTGCCGTAGCATTGGCAGGAAGTGTATTTATTTCCGGAATTGTCTCGCTAACACTATCTCCTTTAATGTGCGCTCATCTTTTAAATAGGAATAATAGGATACGATGGCCTCGTTTCGATGATTTTTTAACCGTGTTGGAACAGAGATATGCCAATATTTTAAGCCACAATATCGCACGAAAAAAATTTATCCTTGCTGGCGTGGTTTGCCTTCTGGTTAGCAGTTTATTTTTCTATAGTTTGTTGCCCAGAGAAACAGCACCAAAAGAAGATCGTGGTTTAATGGGAGTATATACACCCATGCTGGCCGGAGAAAACCTGCAAACACTGGATAGAAAAATTTTACCCATAGAAGATAAAGTTAAAAACTTACCTGATATTAATAGCTCATTGACTTTTATTGGTGATTGGGGGGCAAGCGTTGTTCTTCCATTAAAACCACACTCCCAAAGAAGACTCTCAGCAACAGAATTAGTTAATAAGCTGCAACCACAGCTTAATAATTTTCCTTCGATGGATGCCCATGCCTGGAGCTGGGACACTGCGTTGCCAGGCATAGATGATGCTGGGAGTGGCTCTGAGCTGACGTTAGTTATTTCGACAGTGGATAATTTTCGTCAATTACTCAATGTGGTTGAAAAATTAAAGACAACACTTGATCAAAGCAAAGCATTTGCCGCTACTCGCTATGATCTGCGACTTGATTCGATGGGCTATAGTATTAAAATTGACAATAATGCACTTTCTCAACTGGGGCTCTCAGCTAAACAGGTCGCCAAAACAATAGAAGTATTTTTTAGCGGAGATAAATCACTTACCTTTCAAAAAGATGGCGTTAGTTATAATCTAACTCTACAAGGAACCCAAACGCCATGGACTTTAAATGAGTTATATCTTACTACGTCCACGGGCAAACATGTTTCTCTGGGCGCTCTGACAACAATGAAACCTAAAGCTCAGCCCCCTACTCTGGATCATCATAACCAAATGCGCTCAACAACCCTACATGTTAGTCTTCTACCTCAAGATTCTATTAAAAAAGGAATGGAAAAGCTTATTACCATTGCAAAGAGCGAATTACCCAGCAATTACAAAATGACTTGGGAAGGAGCTGCCAAAGCTTATACCCAATCCTCAAATACAATGCTTATTTTATTTGGTTTATCGCTGCTTTTTATTTTTGCCATTCTGTCTATTCAATTTGAAAATTTTATTGATCCTTTAATTATTATGTTTACTGTGCCTCTGGCCAGTAGTGGTGCATTATTGTTTGCCTATTTATTTAAACAATCTTTTAATGTTTATACCCAAATAGGACTAATTACCTTGATAGGCTTAATCAGCAAGCATGGAATTTTAATTGTTGAATTTGCAAATCAATTAAGAAAAAAAGGGTTACCCGTGTTAGAAGCGGTGCAAAAAGCCGCTGTTTTGCGCTTACGTCCCATTTTAATGACAACTGGAGCCATGCTTTTTGGTGTTTTTCCACTTATTTTAACGCATGATGCCGGCGCAGAATCTCGTCATGCCATTGGATTTGTTTTACTAGGAGGCTTAAGTTTGGGGACGCTGTTGACACTTTTTATTCTGCCAGCGGTTTATTTCATGGTAAAAACCAGAAACTCATTAAAATCTTGAGCTATAGTTAGACGAGAGGACTCTCTAAGGATATAAGAGTATGACTGAATTGGATATTTTGATGCTTTTTTATAATAAAATGAAAGCCCAAGGAAAGAGTCGCGCCCAAGTATTTTTAAGCATGGACGAAACAGCAGTTACCACACTTGCTGAAAAATTTGGTGATAGTGTTACTTTAGAAGAAGTTCATCGATTAACTGACATTTGCATTGCTAATGAGTGGTTAGAGCGGACTACTATTGATCCTGGTTATAATTTTTTATCACTTACTGCAGCGGGACTACAGATGGCATTAGTGCATGAATATAATCAGCGCTAATAAAAAAAAGCAACTGTTTTTCCTGTAAATTTTACCAGATATATCAAAGAAATGGCTTAAAATTACTCTTAATCTTTACTTAATTCCTTGGTAGCCGGGTTTGCATTAACGTCTATTTCGTGTAAAATTTGCCCAATGAAAAGAAAATTAATATATTCATTTCTCACTGCCGTTGTTGTTATTGCCGGTCTTTCAGTATGGTGGTTTTGGTCACAACCGAAGCCCTTACCCTTGGCTTTGCGACAAGGTTCCTTCGAACAGCTACCAGGCTGGAACAGGGCGAATGTAAAAAAATCACTGGAGACATTTCAAATCTCCTGTAAAACTTTTTTAAGACAGAATCCTGAGAAACTTGTAGGGAGCCATCACTTACACCTGAAGGCAAAAGATTGGCAGCCGGCCTGTCAGGCAGCGCTTACTATTAAACCAATCACAAACAAGAAAGCAAAAGAATTTTTTCAGCAATGGTTTAGCCCGGTGGAATTCTACAACAATCGTCCTGTGCAAGGCTTATTTACTGGTTATTACATGCCCTTGCTTTATGGTAGTCTTACTAAAACAGAAAAATATAATGTTCCTATCTATGGTGTTCCCTCTGATTTAGTCACCATTGATCTTGGGCAGTTTGACCCTAGTTTTAAACATAAAAAACTGGTTGGACGCGTAGCAGGTCATAAAATTGTGCCTTATTACACTCGCGCAGAAATTAACAAAGGGATGATTAAGAAAAAAGCACCTGTCTTGGTATGGATTGATAATCCAATTGATCGTGTTTTTCTGGAAATTCAGGGCTCCGGAATTGTTCAGCTTCCTGATGGTAAACAAATTTATCTAGGCTATGCTGCACAAAATGGCGCACCTTATACAGCTATTGCCAAAGTATTAATTGATAAAGGGGTTATGACCAAGCATAACGCCTCCATGCAAGCCATTAAACGATATTTAATGGCACATCCCAAAGAAATGCACAAAGTTCTCGATCAAAACAAATCTTTTGTTTTTTTTGAACTTCTCTCTCATAATGCAGCCTATGGTACGCAAGGAGTAGCATTAACACCCGGTTACTCCCTGGCGATTGATTTAAAATGGATCCCTATGGGAACACCACTTTGGTTGACCACTACCAGGCCAGACAGACGAAGCGATGATCAAAAGCCCTTTCAACGTCTAATGATAGCGCAAGATACAGGTGGAGCTATTCGTGGGTTAGTACGTGGTGATGTTTTTTGGGGTGCGGGCAAACGAGCAACTTACATTGCAGGTCATATGAAAAATGAAGGACATTATTGGCTTTTACTACCCCAACACGCTGTGGATCGTTTAAAACAGGAATTTGAAAACCTTCGTCTAGAGATAACGGATAAAAAACCATTAAATAAAAAATCTTCTTGAATAGGCATAGGGTTTATGGGTAATTTTACCCATGTAATTTTTGCAAAATAAGATTTATAATTGCGCAATAATGATTATAAATATTCAAAAAGATTCAATATGCCACAAAAAACCCTGATAAAAGCATCCGAAGTTACTACAGAAAGCAGATTATTTTCATCAAACCCCGATCCTTATTTATTACAACAGCAAGAATTTACGGGTGGCGGAAAGGAGCTCGGCAAAGGCAGTTATGCTCGGGTTGTCGAAGTTGTTTTTCGCGGTAAAAAGGCTGCCCTTAAAATTTTGGAAGATGAAAAAACAGGGACAAATGAAAAAGAAATCATGTGCTACCTGGCCGAATTTCACAATACTTGTATTGTACAATTTTTTGGCTACATGCTCTGCGATGGCTATTATCTTATTGCTATGGAGCACATGGCTAAGGGCTCTATAAGAAATAGAATAGAAGCCAGCAAGGAGCCTTTACCCTGGTCGCTAAGGCTTCAATGGATAAAACAAATTACGAAAGGCTTAGCATTCTTGCATGAAAATTTAATTGTTCATCGTGACATTAAAGGCGCTAATATCCTTATAGATGAGCATTCAAACGCTAAAATAGCTGATTTTGGTAGTGCTGTAAAAATAGGAGATAAGCCTTTAGAAGATATAGCTGGCACTCTATGCTGGATGGCCCCGGAAATTTTTCTTCAAGAACCCTATGATAAAGAAGTAGACATCTACAGTCTAGCTGTCACTTTTTGGGAAATTGTTAGCTGGAAAATGCCTGATATTGAAGAGATCGTTAATGCTAAAAACCTGGATACTAATTCAAGTAAAACAAGTGCTGAAGATACGAATGCTATCGAAGATATTTTTACCCCTTCAGATACCCTACTTCCCTTTTATAAAGCAATTCTTTCGGGCAAAAGATTACCCTTACCACACAATACACCACCTAAAATAGCTAAATACATCACTTGGGGATGGATGGGCAGATCTGACGAAAGACCCACCGCAGGTCAATTATTGTCTAAACTTGAAACCCACTATGAGGAAATCCTACACGCTTCTCAGCCAAAATAAAAAAGCACGTCTTCATAAGGAGAGCTACGGTGATGAACATGCCGTGGCACCCTCTCAATTTATTAACCTTTTTGATTAAACAGTGCTTTAAGAACACTGTCACTGAAAAACATGTCATAATGTTCGTCTTCTCCAGCAGGAGTATTAATTGCTTCAGCAGGGGCTGATAAGGCCTCTTCCAGGCTAATAATTTTATAACCGTTTTGTCGATACAGATCGATAATATCTCCTAAACAATGGCTATTTAATAAATTAGCGTGTATCAATAATATTTGTTTTACCGGTTTCCCTGGATTTAATTTTTCTGCCTTTTTTTCTGCCTTTAAGGTTTGATTCCAAATAAAATCCAGATATCGCTTTTTAAGTTGCGGTAGATTTTTTTCTCTTTGACGATAAGGAATGGCAAAAAGTTGCTGATTAAACACAAAATCCTTACTGTCCACGGTGACCGGAGCAACAGTATAATGGTGAGCCGCCAAATAATCATAAACTGCCTGCTTTTTCTGCCCAGAACTTTCGGCCAAATAGGGATAACGGAAATATTTATGTTTAGGGAATAAGGGCGTTAAAACTTTATCAGCCCTATCCACATCATCTATATATTTTTCTGCTGTAATACTGTTTAAACTTTTATGGGAATAGGTATGATTTCCCAACGTGAAACCTGCTTGACGAAATTGTTCTAACAGCTCCCATTGCCCCTTCTCTATAGAGCCTGCAATCACAAATCCTGTTGCAGGGACTTTTTTGTCAATTAAAGTCTGCAAAATTTTTAAAATACGCTCTCTCTCACGCTCTAATTTTGCCGGATTATTATTACTAGAACCCACAAAGGGCAGATCGTCAATGGTAATTGCAATTTCTCGCTCTTGAGCAAAGGCCAAGCTATTGATTACACATCCTAATGCCAAATAAAGCATCGTTTTTTTAACCATGTTGACTATCCCTCACTTGATAATCTGCAGTGCTATTTCTTTTGCAAACTTTATACCAAAAAGAGATGCCTTTGATTAAACTCGTTGAATGTATGCGCAAGTAAACGTTAAGCTTAATATATTACCCTTTATCCTTCATCCCAAATTCCAACCACTGTAACTTCCATAATTCAAAGAGAAAAAATATATCAGCCTCTTTTTGTAAAAATGGTTGTAATTTTTCAGTTACTATATGACGACAGTTTGCTATTAATTTAATCAAAGCAGTAGAAACACCTTCGACATTCCATTCATAACCATTTATAAATAAGAGCATGGATTTTTCCTCACCCTGGTAAGCAAATCTGCACAAAGGATTACGAAGTATTCTCTGACTTGTCTTTAATTCTTGCAGAAACTCATCAATGCTCACCTCTTCTGAAAGAGGATCAGGTAATAATTCTTCAGCATGCTGGTCTAATTTAGTTGCAAAACATCCGAACCATAATTTAAGTTGGGATTCATTTGCCAGCAGTTGTTGCATTAATTCTTTAGCATTTCTCCACGCTGTTGGTGGTAATTCCGAGGTTGCATTGATGGTCGTCCAGTCTGGATCTTGATATAAACTCTCAGCCTGCTTTTTTTCAGCAAGATACTCGCCAAAGCTATCCCACAACTCCTGACTTTGATAACTGCGATAGCCAAATGAATAGGTAATGCATTCCTCAGATAGAGCTACACCATAATGTCCAATATGAGAAGGCAAATATAACATATCACCCTCTTCCAAAAGATACTCTTCTTCTGTTTGAAAATTCTCCATAATCCTTAATTCAACATCGGGTAATCGATTATTTTTATGACAATTTTTCGTCGTTAATGACCATTTTCGCCTTCCTTGTGCCTGATATAAAAATACGTCGTAATTATCATAGTGAGGGCCGACGCTGCCCTGATTTACTGCATAACTAATCATGACATCATCAACGCGCCATTGAGGTATAAAATCAAAATAATTAAGCATGAGCGCAACTTCAGGGATAAAACGATCGACCGCTTGCACCAGCAAAGTCCAATGTGTTTTAGGTAATGTTTTAAAATCCTTCATAGAGAAAGGGCCACGCTTGAGATGCCAGTAAGGCGCCTTCCCAGGCGTTTCAATCACCATACGACTTTCTACCTCTTCTTCCAAAGCCAAACCAGCCAGCTCATCCGGAGTTAAGGGATTTTTAAATAGGGGCAAAGCCTTACGAATAACTAACGGTTTTTTTTGCCAATATTCACTAAGAAACGTTTTAACGCTTAAGTTGTTGAAATTAACCATAGTACTACTCTTTGTTTAATGAATTTTTTTAATCTATTATTTTCATAGTTATGGAAATAACAGATCTTAAAAATAAGGACCCCTGGTATGGATAGAAAATTAGGATTCCTATTCCTTTTTCTCTTATTATTTTCTGTCGCAAGTTTTGCAGAGAGTAATTCATTGTGTCAACGCAATGAACAAATTCTCTTCAGTTGTCCTACAAAAAATGAGAAAATTATTTCTCTTTGTGCGTCCGAAAACTTATCAGCGACTACTGGATACCTCCAATATCGATTTGGGAAAAAAAATAATATTGAATTGTATTATCCAGAGCGTGAAATTCCACCTGGTAAAGCGTTTACTGGCCGCTCCCAAATGTTTAGCGGAGGTGGTGGCATTTATTTACGGTTTAGCAAAAATAATTATGATTACATTATCTATAGTGGCATTGGTAAAGGTTGGGAAATTAATGGCCTTATTTTATTGAAAAATTTAACGTTTTTATCCTACTTTCCCTGTACCATGCACCCCATTTCTCAAATAAGCCCAGAACAACTGACTACCTTGAATATACCCATGGATCCCGCTAATAAAGAATTTTTCCCTGGAGATATACCTCAAAATAAAACAGAGACACTCAGACGATTTGATTTATCTTCTGAGGAATTAAAAAAAATTCAGACTTGTTATGAAAATGCAGTCACGACAGTAGCAATGAAAGCCTGTGCCCAGAGTGAATATGTATTTTATAATAATTTACTCAATAGGCGTTACAACACACTGCTCAACCTTTTATCTCAAACTAATCAGAATCTATTAATCACCACTCAAAAAGCCTGGTTAGATTACCGCAAAAAAGAATGTGACTTTGAGGGATTGCAAAACGAAGGCGGCACCTTAGAATCGCTTTCCGTTATTGAATGTTATACCAAACACAATAAAGAGCGGATAAGCGAACTTAATGAATTTATTAAAATTTACCAAAATTAAATCTGGCGACTATATTAGGTATATATAGCTAAAAATAATAACTAGTAAGACAATACCAATGGATGATCAAATTGTATGGATTATAGGAAGTCCTAAAGAGCTGGATCTCCCTTGTCCGGTTCGATGGGTCTCTTCAGACAAAGAGCTTCCTGAAAAAGCATGTTTTGCACTAGCCCTGGATTTAAACCTTGGGCACAACTATTTTGAGCTATTAGCAATCCTAAGACAGCGCAAGCCCTATCGCTTCACCCCAATTTTTTATTTAGGCCAACTAGAGGAAGATGATGCGGGCATTTTTGATGGCCAATTAGGAAAAGATTCACCAGGTATTGCACTAGCCATTCACGAACGTCTATCCTTAATTCCGCTTACAGGTTTACTGGAAGATCAGGAACTATTTTTATTAAGTTATTTATTTACACGCTCCAATCTGGTGATTCACGGCTATTTAACACCTCATTCTGCAAAAGGCATTTACTTTCCTTTGCTTCAAGTACTGTTTGGGGAGAGCAACAGTTTCGATGAATGGAGTTTTCTACAAAATCTGGTATCAAGGGATTTGCTTTCCCAGGAAAAGCTGGTTGATGAAATTCAAACCTGCCCCTCTTGCCATTCGGGCCTTTTGAACTATAAAAATGCTTGCCCGAACTGCCACAGCATTAATATACAAGTCCAGCAATTTATTCATTGTTTCAGTTGTGGCAACATTGAACCCTCAAGCGAGTTTTTAAGGCAAGAGCGTTTAATTTGCCCGCGATGCAATGCGAAGCTAAGACATATTGGGATGGATTATGATAAACCGCTTGAAGACAAGTTATGCAATCAATGTGGTTTTTATTTTCTTGACGCTGAAATTATTATAATTTGTATAAATTGTTCAAAAAATACCAGACCAGAAAATCTGGTTAGCCGTCGACTGTATACTTATAAACTTACAAAGCATGGGGAATTTTTAGCACGCGGTATCGAGAAAAAATTACAAACCCGCTTTAGTAACTTTTTTGAATTCATTGAGTTTGACATATTTTTTGCCATTATTAAATGGCAACTTAAATTGACAATGCGTTACAAAAACTTGCATTTTAGTGTCCTTGCTTTAAAAATTGTGAATGAAGAAGAGCTACTTGATGAACTGGGTCTTTTTCATACTGAAAAAGTATTGACTGAATTTTATGAGCGCTTGCGCTATGTTTTCAGAGATAGCGATCTGGCCTCACACGGCGAGAATTTTGTGCTCTTTTTTCTTCCTATGACCGATGATGAGGGATGCGAAGTTTTACTAAAAAGAATTCAAGCGTTTAGTGAGGAGCAACAACTTAATAAGAGCGAAAAAAAGTTAATTGTGCATATGGGTTTTATAACTTCCGGGGAAATTAATAAATCAAAGCAAGATGCTGAATATATGATTGCAAATTTACATTCAAGGATTGATAGGTATGAATGACTTTTTTTATCCAGTCTATGTTTATTTGATCACGATATTTAAGACAGATAATCTATGGTTTTTTGTTACATTTTTTTTCCCCTTTGTAATTTTATTAGAATTGCCTTTCTATACTATTACCCTTCTCTATGTCATTAAAGGTTGGTTACGCATACATTTTGAAAAAGAAATACCTTCTGCCTCCTATCCTCTCGTTAGTGTGGTCATAACTGCTTACAGCGAAAGTAAGGAAGAGCTTGAAATTTCCTTGCGTTCAGTTGTAGAACAACTATATCCAGGAAAAATAGAGCTCTTGTTTGTTATTGATGATGCAATAAGAAATTATAAAACTGTCTTGAGCATGAAACAATTAGCCTGCAAGTATAAAGATACTAAAAATTGTTTAATCCGCATTATTGAAAAAAAGACGCGTGGTGGCCATGCAAGTTCGATGAATCTGGGCTTAAAAATGGCGCGTGGAGAGATTTTAGTGATGATAGATGCAGATACCTCCATTGATAATTTAAGTATTCGAAAAATTGTTAAACATTTTATTGATCCTAACGTTGTTGCTGTTTCTGGTGCTATTCGCGTTAGAAACTGGTATGAGAATTTTTTAACCAAATTGCAAGCACTGGAATATATGCTGGGTATTCAGCTTGGCCGTTTTGGTTTAACGGAAATCAATATCACTAATAACATTTCCGGCGCATTTGGAATTTTCCGAACTAGTTTTTTACGACAAATGGGTGGTTGGATGAGCGGTACAGCAGAAGATTTAGATCTAACTTTGCGAATTCATGCCTATTGTCGACGTTACCCCCAATTTAAAATCGTTAATGAACCTGAAGCAGTGGCCTGGACAGTTGCTCCCTCAACGCTTAAGCGCCTTTTAAAACAGCGCATGCGTTGGGACGGCGATTTGTATTATATCTACATCCGCCGTCATTGGCGTATGTTCAGCAGTAAAATCATGGGTGGCAAAAAAGTATTTTTATTTAGTTGGTATGCTCTTTATTATCAGTTAATGCTTCCTTTCTTAATTTTGCTTTACTACCTCTATCTTCTCATTCGCTTTGATTTGCCAACAATGGCCGCTGTCAGTATTTTGGTTTATAGTTATTATTTTGCAGCCACTTTTTTTCTATATATTATTTTCTTACTACTAGTATCCGAGAGACCAAAATTAGACTTGAAATTAATAGGATGGATTGTAGTCACCCCTATCTATCAACAATTTATTCGCACCATGACAGCGCTATTTATAATGAATGAAATACTATTTAAGGGGCATCAGGATACGACGATGGCACCTTGGTGGGTAATCAGGAAGAGCAAATAATGGCCATTAAATTTAAAAAAATTACCGGCGAGCATTTAGCCACTAATTACGGCAGCGGCAAACGTACTCCCCCTAAATTACGATGGTTTTTATTGGTTCTCTTAATCAGCTTGCCATTAATTTTTTTAATCGCAAAACTGGCTACAGAATACCTATTCGTCCATTTTTCTGGCTTGGTCATCTTTGATACTTTCACAATTCGCGCCCCTGATTCAGGTTATATCAAATCACTTACAGTACGAACGGGACAACAAGTTCATCCTGGTGATGTTTTACTCCGCTTTGAGTCACCCACTCTTGAAGTAAAATTAAAGTATTTGCAGCAAGAAAAACTTCTTCTCGAAAACTTGATTCAGCAATTTAGTCTAGAGAATTACAAGCCTTTCGAAACAATGCTGAATATAGCCTCCCAGGATATACAGACTAGCAAAGAAGTATATGATCGCTTTAAAAATTATATGAAAAATGGAGACATGTCAGAATTGCAGCTTGAAGAGGCAAGAAAGAACTACGTGAGCGCCCAACGGGTACATTCGAATTTGCAGAAAGAAATTATAGACATTAAATTGCGCAACAAAACCACACTTGAAGTGAATTATCAACGTAAATTACGAGAAATAGACAACAAAATCACTCAATTAAACGAAAAACAAAAATATTTTTTAATTCGTTCAAATAAAGCTGGATCAATCATGCAAATTGATACTTACAACAATGAATTTGTTGCCAGCGGACAACAGCTTTTATCCATCGTTACGAAAGAAAATTTACGGATTATAGCGTTTATCGAGCCAAAGTACCTGGATAAAATTTATCTGGGTAAAGAAGTTTCCATTACTTTCCCAAATGGAGAGTCTATTCCAGGAAAAATCATCAATACACCCAGTTACGCGGAGAAGCTTCCTCTTTCTGAAGTCAATCCTTTAGCCACAAGACAAAATAAGCTAATAGCTATTATTTCGCCTCTTACCATAGTTCCAAAGGAATATCAGGTATTTGGCATCCCCGTTAAAGTCAGTTTAAAGTAAGCATTTATAAAAACAATAATTAATCTTTGCCTTTGTGCCAGATCCAGCACATAAGACAGCAATAAAATTTGTCGATGAGGCAATTAACTATTCCAAGCACCTAAATGAATATCTCCGTCCTATTATGAACTAGATCAATCTTTAAATGACACAATTTATTCAAATCACACTGCACCTTGACCCATATAATTATTCCTGCTACTGAAAAGACGGTTCTAGCGGTTTATCTCATTAAATTTTTTAATTACCATCAATACGTAATTAGAAGATTAGGTCTATTGCGCCGATAGAAATCAATATTATCGATTTCTATCGACGTTTTACAAATGAATAGAATCGTATGGAAATGGCTTTAGAAACATCATATTTATATAATTTTCACTCATCTTTAGGATCATAATTAAGTAACTTATTGAACTCATCTTTCTTCCATAAAGAATTAATACTTTAACATAAAATTCTTTTAGATCACGATAGAAATTTTCGTGCACACCAAGTGCTAACAAAAGGCTCCCATTTATAAGCTAAAAGAAACTGTTGATGATTAAAACTTATAGACATAAACACCAGCTAAATTTCCTTTTTTCTTCACCGATTTTAGGAGTGTTGATAATAACTCGCACAGCTTCATTTATTCATACTTTTTGTGAGGCAGGCAATTTTTTGTAAGCTTTTTTATATGATGTGATTAACAGCAAACCTTGTTGGACATTCATTAATGCTTTTGGTAACATTATGCGCTATTTAATAAATTGGTAAACGACTATGCTTGATTTGGCAATACTGACTGAATTTAACCATGCCTTAGTATATGGCTTTGAACCGGAGTCTAGCCCTCAACGTTTGGCAGGTTCAGAAACATTTGAAGATGCGCTTTTCCCAGAAGCTGGTCAACATCATGATGTCTTAAACGCTTATCTTTATGCTCAAAACATTATTCTTCCGCGAATTCAAGAAATTGGTTTACCTAATGTTAGCCCAACAATGTTGATTGAGTGGGTTAAAACTATACACGGTTTTATTGGAAAATCGTTAATGCAGGCTCACGGAAGAAAATCGGGTGAATATACTAATGAAATTGTTTTTCGATGGCATTTAGGTGCTGAGTTAGGTGTTCATTTTACTTTATACCTGTCTGACCTCCATGAATGCAAATCTCCGCAGCAATTTGCGAAGTTTTTAAACAAGCAATTTGATATGAATTATCAATCTGCTCTAGATTTTATTAATTTATTAGAGAAGATTGCTAAAGACAAAAATTATACGATTCATGAGTCACTGCAACCCTCTATCAATTATGAAAGTCCTGGAATAAAGGGAATTCTAGTACAAAGTAAACTGGCTAGCGCTTATAATCTCAATCTACTAAGCGAGCGTGAAAAGAGTACAGTCAACAAAATTGTCAAAATTTGCATGCTTCCTCCACTTATTCCTGAAGCTATGAATCGATGGGCCCAAACTACCCTATCTAACTTACATGCTTGTGATACCAAAGATTTGAAAAAAGTTTCCGAATTTTTAGCCATAACTTTTTATGAGCTTACAGAAGTTCATCCTTTCGGTAATGCAAATGGAAGAACAGCTACCTGCCTTATTAATACTTTTCTTCGCGCATTAGGCTACCCTAGCATTGTTTTACGCTACCCTGGAGAAAGAGAAGATAAAGATAGTCTATATCAAAAAGCACTTGCGGAAATTGATTCTTCTCTAGTGCTATTAATTGAGCTTATTCATACTCGTGTAATTGAAGCCCAAGAAAAAGCTTTTTCAAATGAAAAACTAAAAAAACTGATTACATTGCGAGTCGCCCTAAGTGACTTATTACAAGAAACAAAGTCAAAATATCCAGAGTTTAATCTAATTGCATTCCAAAAACAGGTATTTTCTTCCCCGGAGGTTTTATTCGCGATGCAGATGGCTGATGAGACTGAAGCCTCAATTTTTGTTCTCTCCATGAGTCTCGATAAACTGTCTCATGTACCTGAAAAATTAGAGCAAGAAAAACAAAAGCGACTCACTTTATTTTCAACGAGTACTTTAGATAGCAAACAAATAAATGCCGTAATAAACGCCTTAGAGAAAATATCAGGACAGTCTGGATGGAAACACAATGCAAAAAAGGGATTTGTCACTTGGCTAGAAATTTCCGATATGAAAAAAGCTAAAGAAATTGCTTGTCATATAGAGTCAACCAAAACAACCAAGGTTACTCTATCACGACGAGCTGATAATAAAATACCAGTTATAAAATGTGAAGATATCGATTATCAAAAACTCATTAATGCGGCTGATTTGGTCGATGACGAGAAATTGTCAAAAGATAAAGGCTTTGATTATAAATAAGCGATTACGCTCTTATATCTATCTTCGAGAATATTTTATTGATATGCACTTCACTTATTAGATTGGGATAAATTTACAGAAACCATCATCATTCAAAAATAAACAAACCATACCTAGAGTTGGTATGGTTTGTTGAACAAAATACTCACGGTCACTTAGACACTGCTCATTCGGTTCTAGCCAGGTATTTTTCTATTAATCAGGGCAACTATAAACGCCGCCTTAAAGGTATGTCTCTCCCTTTCGTAAAGATAGTAAAATTATATTCATACCTTAAATTAAGATACTAGTAGCATAGAACGCAAGAAATTATCCTTATAGAATCCTAAGTTTCATCTCTTTTTATCATTCGTGCGCACTTTCTCAATCAATTCTATAATTAAAACATTCCGTTTGCGGATAATCTGGAGAAATTAAATGAAAATTTCACGTAAGATGCTAAAAAAAGCAGTGGAAGCCAATATCCTCGATTCCAGGCAAGCGGAGAATTTGCTTGAATTTATTAAAAATCAACCCGAAGAAGCTCCCTCATTTAACTTAACCAATGTTCTCTATTATTTTGGTGGTTTGATTGCAATTGGCGCCATGTCTATCTTTATGAATTTAGGTTGGGAAGCATTTGGCGGATGGGGAATTTTTTATCTTTCTCTCGCTTATGCCTGTATTGGTCTTTGGCTAGCTCACCAATTTGCAAAACATGGGTATATCATTCCTGCAGGAATATGTGCCACTTTTGTAATCGCTATAACCCCTCTGGCAATTTATGGTTTTCAATTGGGCATGGGCTGGTGGCCAGATGATACGCCTTATCAACAATATCATCGTATTGTTCAATGGAACTGGTTTTTTATGGAGTTGGGAACGCTGCTTGTTGGTATTATTTTGGCCTGGATCTATCGCTACCCATTTATGATCATGCCTATAGCAATAACATTATGGTATATGTCAATGGATATCACCGAGATGCTCGCCGGTCAGTATATAACCTTTCAATTAAGCGCAATGGTATCTATGTATTTCGGTCTTGTTATGATTTTGCTGGCCTTTTGGGTTGATCTTCGCTCAAGAAATACACTGGACTATGCTTTTTGGTTGTACCTTTTTGGAGTGATCGCCTTTTGGGGCGGCTTAACCTGTCAGCATTCAGACAGTGAATTATCAAAATTCTTCTATATGTGCATTAATCTTATTATGATTGGTGTAGGTGTCATTTTGATGAGAAAAGTATTTGTTATTTTTGGAGCGATTGGCTGCGCCATTTATTTGGGTCACCTTGCATCACAAGTCTTTAAAGATAGTTTATTATTTCCCATCGCTCTGACCTGCATTGGTTTGTTAATTATTTATCTAGGTACTTTATGGCAAAAACATGAGGCTGCAGTCACGCAAAAGGCACAATCTATATTGCCCGTGCAGTTACGTGAGTTACTGCAGGCTCGCAGCAATGATGCATAACATCTGCGTATTCTATGAATTCGACTCTGACAGCACAAATAACCTCAGAGGCTTCCACAATCTCCTATTATCTAAGATTATCTAGGTGCGTCATAACGTTCTTTTAATCCTTTTGAAAAAACAATTTGCCATAACTGAAGCATTCTTGTGTTAAAACCGCCTGCACAACTGAGCAAATAATAATTCCACATTCTAAAGAATTTTTCGTCATAATTATTTTTAAGATAATCCCATGCTCCATTGAAATTTTGGTGCCATGCCAAAAGAGTCTTGTAATAATCCATGCCAAAATTTTGCCAATCTTCCATAATGAGTAATTTTTCGGTTGATTTACCTAGTTGCGCAATGGAAGGAATCATGCCATTAGGAAAAATATATTTTGAAATCCAGGGCATCGCTTGTGTTGTACTTTCATTACCACCAATGGTATGCAATAAAAATAAGCCCTCTTCTTTCAAGCACCGATCAATAACTTGCATATATTTACGATAGTTTAAATAACCAACGTGTTCAAACATCCCTAATGAAACAATCCTGTCAAATTTTTCATTCACTTCACGATAATCCTGAAGGCGAATTTCTACAGGCAGATTTTGGCAATGCGCTTTGGCAAATTCATATTGCTTTTCAGAGATAGTGATGCCCACAACGTCTACCTTATAATTTTCAGCAGCATATTTTGCTAAGGCCCCCCAACCGCATCCAATGTCCAACAAACGCATGCCTGGTTGTAGCAATAATTTTTTACAACTTAATTCCAGTTTAGCCAGCTGTGCCTCTTCTAATGTAGTTGCCTTTTTCCAATAACCACACGTGTAATTCATCCTGCTATCCAGCATAGCCACAAAAAGATCATTGCCAAGATCATAATGACGTCGCCCTACCTGAAAAGCACGTCTTTTTGATTGAAAATTAAAAAACTTAGACATCAGTAGTCGAAGTGCAAGATGGGGACTTATTTTTATATTAGTGTGAATGTTGGCATTCACAATGCGTTCAATTAACAAATCAATACGTTTACAATCCCACCATCCCTCCATATAGGATTCACCCAGGCCCAAATCAGCGTCACGCAAAACTCGCGAGTAGAATTGATCATTATAAATTTGCACATCCCAAAGCGCATTTCCATTAATGGTAATTCCTGCCAAATTTAAAATCCTGGTAACAAAGGATCTTGCTGCATTTATATTCTTGTACATTTTACTACTCCAACATTCCTTCTATTTATGTTTATACATAGCTTATTCATTGCTTCCACGAGGCAACTCATCCGCTTTTATTGATATTGCAGAATGTAGGCGGCCTGTTGAGAGAAAGCTGCGCCAAAATTTACTAGCTTGAGAAGTAAAAGGGGACTTAAATAATAGAAAAGCCCAGCCGTAGCAGCCAGGCTTTTTAACTCCCGTTATTAAGGGTTAGTAGTTGTTGTACTAGTACCTGTATCGGGGGTGGTTGTCGTGGTAGTACCTGTTGTATCTGTACCTGTAGTGCCAGTAGTATTGGTTGTATTAGTTGTGTTGGTAGTGTCTGTCGTAGTACTAGTTCCTGTATCAGGAGGGGTAACTACCGTTGTACTGCCAGGTGCAGTTGGGGTTGTTGCAGGTGTTTCTACATTAACATTGGTACCCGTTGGGGTCGTTGTCGTTGTTCGCGGGGCTCCAAAGAAATACCACAGTGCGATACCTGCCAGAATTATAATTACAATAATAGCAACAATACCAACACTGTTATCATTATTATCAGCCATGACTTTTCTCCTTATTTCCTTATCTTACTTTATAATTATAGTCACAAAAAATAATTTCTCATTTTTTCATAACTTAGGCCTACATCTAACAATAATAGCCATGATAAAAACACAAAGCTAGAGCTAGGGTGGTATAAAAGCAAATTTATTATTGCAGTTTCATTCTAATTGCTATTTACTAATTCAAATACAAGAAGGGAGTCAACGCAATGCCTATTAGTCCTGGAGTGAATGAGTTATTTGAGCAATTTATAAAATCCTATCGAAATTTAGAAGATGAATTCTATCCTCATCTTTACCCAAAATTGTGTGCAATTCATAAAGAGATAAAGCAACATCCTGAGCATTATTCTGACGAAGCCTTAATAGCTCGACTTGCCAGTTCTGCCATTGCATTAAAATTGCCCCCCGAATCAGGTTTCTCCAGATGCTTAAGAAATTTTTTAATCGCTTATGAAAAGAAAATAAATTCTTTACACATTCTGGCTGAATATAATGACGATGATTATGCGAATATTGAGCCTGATACACCTGCAGAGAACCCTCAGGTAACCGCCTCAACCAGCGCATTTTTTAAGGAATTACAAGAAGCAATTCGGCAGCGCGCTTTAAGAAGTGAGCAAAAAGAAAAAGAGGTTATCTCTATTTACCCTAAATAATTATTAACAACCTCAGGTTAATTTTATCTATGGATGAATCAATGAACGATCGCGTCTCAACAGGATGGGAATTAAAAATATTAGCTTTTCTCGCCATAATTTTCGTGCTGTACATTGCACAAGCGATTTTATTTCCTCTTGTGCTTGCCTTTTTTCTTTATTTATTATTTAACCCACTTAGTAAATTACTGCAACAGCTTAAAATTCCTAAACTTCTGACTTCAGCCACTATTACAGCCTTACTTTTAGCCCTGATTAGTTTTGGCATATCTTCGCTTACTGTACCTGCTGTAACCTGGATAGATCAAGCACCTGAAAAAATGCAAATTTTGGAACAAAAATTTTCTTTTGTAAAAAAACCTATTGCAAAATTGAGTGAAACCTTCAAAAAAGCACAAACAATTACAGAAACCAGACAGACTCCTAAAGTTGAAATTAAAACTGGTGTTACTGACATTGGCTATTCCATCTTTGATTTGACGACGAATGTTATATTATTTATTTTCCTTGTATTAATTTATTTATTTTTTTTACTCATTTATACCGACACTATTTTTAAAAACCTACAAAAAGTTATCACCTATCGGCAAACGAAAATTGCTAATAATTTTTTATTAACGATTGAAAAAGATATTTCTACGTATTTAATTACGTTTACGATAATTTGTATCTGTCTTGGTTTAGCCATTGCGACAATGCTATGGATGCTTGCTATTCCTAATGCTATTTTATGGGGAGTAATGGCTACTTGTCTTAATTTTATTCCTTATATTGGTCCGGCAATAGGGATTTTGGTTATATTTTTTGTTTCATTATTAACATTTGACTCCTATTTTTATATTCTACTCCCCCCATTACTTTACTTTCTAATCAATAATATCGAAGGACAAATTATTACGCCTATTTTACTGGGTAGTCGTTTAAATCTTAACCCACTTGTGGTTTTTTTTAGTATCCTTTTTTGGGCATGGTTGTGGGGTATCGGCGGTGCTTTGCTTTCTATTCCTTTATTAGTAGTTGCTAAAATTATGATGGCGCGCATTCCCTCTTTAGCCAAATATAGTTTGCTGTTAGAAAAATAAATAGGGATAAAACTCAAATGAAAATTGCATTAAAAAATCAAACCATACAACGAAAAAACAGTGAGCATTGTTTGGTTACTGAATACCCTGTCAATGACAAGAATATTGATTTTGCTTTGGTTAAAATCAATGGTCGCTACCCAGATACTCGCCGGGCAACCAATTTAACTTGCCAGGAAATTGTTTATATCAAAAGCGGAAGTGGTAAAGTTGTTGTTGAAGACCATGAGCATAGACTTAATCCTGGCGATGTAGTATTAATTGAAGCAGGTGAAAAGTACTTTTGGGAAGGAGAAATGGAGCTGTTAATTTCCTGCCGCCCTGCATTTCAAATAGAGCAACATCACTATGTGGATTAATTTTAAGTCTCAACATTCACAGTTTAGGTGGTTTTGCAGAGCTTATCACGGCCAGCATCAAAATTAAAAGGACCACAAATTTCATTCGTAGCTAACGAATAGCGCCAAATATTGTCTAGGGTTAAATGAACTCCACCTCGCCAACAATCAATCCCATTAATAGCTATCCAATCAGCATCACCTTGCGCTACTTGATCACCAAGAGCTGTCAACTCAAGTTCCGCATCGTCATTTCCTTTTATCTGCTTAATTTTAATTAAGGGATTTTCAGCTTCTGCCAATTGAATAATGAGTTGTTTAAAAGTTATATCACCCATACCTAAAAAATACTCTTCTTCTCTGAAGGGTAATTGACGAAATAATTCAACAATAGTGTTTGTTTCTGCAGTAATGGAATCCAGGATGTACTGCTCAGTCCAAGTTAATCCATTGTGAGTAGAGGGGAATTCCCGAAAATACCTTAACAAGGCCTTTTTCATAAAGGGTAAATCGGATAAATCACTCTTTGTTAACTTGAACAATTGTAAGGGTTCTGGTGCTGTAAATGCTTTCCAAAGTTGAGTTGCCAATTTTAATTGAGCTTCAGTTATTTTCTGACGACAGGGGAACAACGCTTTAATCTGTTGCTCCTCTAATTGTCCGAGCCCTAAAAATGGTTCTATCCCAGGATAGTGATTAATGCATATTAGAGAAAGTGCTCCAGGTGGTTTGTGGTGGTACAAATAAGACAATATTTGCAAGAGCTGCAATTGATCATAGCTATCATGCTCAAACCATAAAATAACTTCATCAAAATGCTTTAAACGAGTGAGTTGAGTTTGCAGTTTATGAAATGAAGCAGCTATCATGTCATAGCTACCATAGCCCCTATTGGCTAAATATTCTGCTCGCTTATTATTGAACTGTTCACTATTTAAATTGTCCTGGACAGGCCCTTCATACAAGATATCGCACAAGGCAATAACCTCTTGCGTAGTAAATGCCGTTTTTATTAACGCTGCGGCACAATCACCATTGGTTATATGGAGTAATTGCATAGTCATTACTAAGAAGGAAAGTCTTCCTAGTATACACTGCAGGCTTCTATGCCTCCACCATTACAGAGGCAGAAATTACTATTTTACAATTGTAAATTATTAGTAAGACAAGAGTACAAGTATTGACGCAAAAAGTACAAAAGAAGTACAATACCTTCACTTATACATGAGCAACCACTAATCACTTTGAATTATATTAGGGACGTAAACTTTCCAGGGACTGAAGTTGTTCTCGGGAGTTATACATGCCTAAGCCAAACGATTTAACTGAAATTTTTACGCTTTTACAACAAGAGAAGACTGCCCAACCCCATTATTTCTTATTTTTATTGGGGACGGACACTGTTTTTACTGAAAGACCCACTATTACGCTTAAAGATCCTGTAGAAAAAAAATCTTATGAGCGCGGAGAAACTTTATCCTATGCAGCTCAAGTCGTTGTCCGGATCTTGGGTGAAGAAGCTGAAATTACTAAATCAAATAGCCCTCTTTCCTATTGCTCTCCTTCAGTTGACGTCGTCAATGGGCCTACCACCTTAGGGAGTGAAGTGGGTGAGCGTATCGCACAGGGAGTATTTTTAGCCTTGCGTGCATTGGCATCGGGTAAAAAGACTATTCAAATTTCTGCACATAGCCGAGGTGCTGTTGAATCCATTTTAGTCATGCATGAATTAAAACGCATTCAAACTGCTCTTGAGAAAGAACCACAGAAACCACTCTTTGATATCCTTAGCGCGAGTCCTTGTAATTATACCCGCACTGCTATAGGAAAATTTTTTAAGAATACAGAGGCAGATAGTCAGGAGTTAAGGGCGGAACTGTTAAAGCGTTTACAGGAAGTAAAAGTTAATTCTTTTTTAATTGATCCTGTTCCTGGCGGCGGTTTCTTAAAAATTCCGGGTATCGCATGGAAAGATGAACGATTCTTTGAGCGACCTGCTTGTAATAACTATGAACTCCTGCTCTATCGAGATGAACGGACCCGCTGCTTTACTCCCATTGTGCCCAACGGGATGCAACCGCTTATCATTCCTGGTCATCATGGCTCAGCAAGTGGTAACCGCTACACTCAGCAGCTCGAGGAGGTTTCCGATAAAATTGAAAACAGGGACACGACGACCATTCAAGATCTCGTACTTTGTAAATTGTTTCATTTTTTTCACCAATCTACGGGTATATTCGCACCCTCTGCTTATAACCTGAATCTTGAACACAATGCCCTGGATGGTGTTCTCAATCTATTTTTAGAAGCTAATGAATCTGATAGATATCAAGTAATATTAAAGCATTATTTGGCTGTCGAAAAAAATAATGCAGCTTATTTATCTTTCGCTGATGGTTCTTATGCTTACCTCGGCGCTCAATACACAGAAGAGCGTGAACGCTTTGTTCATAATCGAGGTAATAGACATGATAAAATGCGTAATGTCGCTCCACAGATGACAGGCAGTTTTGTAAATACAGAGCATGCGATGCTTTTTTTACGAGACTACATACAGCTTGATCGCTTAGTTACTGCCACACCCGATAGGTTAGTGAAGGCAATTAGTAATGCCATGCAGGCCGTGACTGCTGAAATGGTCGCTAACAGAAAGGATTCCTCTAAATTATTGAAACTGGTTCAAGATGAACACGGACGTAAGATTCTCTTTGACGGGCTCTCAATATGCGTTGATTTAATTAGTCAAAAATACCTAAGAAATCATTTAACGGCAGAAGAAGCCATTAAGCTGCGCGAGGTAATCCAAGAACCGTTTGAAGTATTGAATATAGCTTTAACAGGTGCTAAAGGTGAGATATCAGAAGACAATCAGATTATTCTTCGTGAGTGCAAAAATTTCTTGCAGAATGGATTAAAACGAACTATCGAGACTCACTATCACTCAATCCTTGAACAAGTCGATGAACTTGATAAGCAAATAAACATTGCTCTTGCTTCACCTGAAGAATTCCAGAACACTTTTGATGCCTTTGTAAGAAACCTTAATGTTGAGACGGATGAAACTGGTGAGCTGAAACTGGTAAAACAGCGTCTACAATCACTTCAACGACCAGTCACTATTGAAATTGTCAAGAACATATTATCTGATGCGCTTGATCAAATCCGATTAAATGACAGTCTTTCTATCGAACAAAAAGGACAAATTAATGCCCTGATATTACAGGAGAAAAACACACACTTAGGACGCTTTTTTGAAGAAAGGCAAACGTCAACTGACAAGCATTTAGCAGATATCGAGCAACTTTATATTTTGGCAGAAAATTTAAAAAGAGATTATTCAGGGCTTAATAAGCTTTTATCACCAACCACCTTAGCCATCGATAATAAACAACTTCATTTCCGCTGCCTGCATTTAATTCATAGAGGGGCAATGCTGCTTAAAGAACGTCAGGTTAATTTACGCCAAAAACCAGCTTCTATTAGTCAGCGCTTTTTTGATCTTCTTAAAAGTGAGGCAATAGCATTAGGAGCTCCTTCTCCAGAAATTGCAGATCTAACAAGGCAAACAGCAGAAAAAGGAGAAACCATTGCTCAATTGGAAGAAGCAAAGCAAAAACTTCAAGAAGAACTTAAATCTGAACGAGAAAAGCTTTTAAATCAGGAGAAATTCTCTTTTAAACAATTGGCTGAGAAACTCGATCAAAAAGAAGAAATCAGGGAGTTAAAATTAGAAACCGAGCAATTACTCGAAAAATTACAATCAGCTGCTGAACTGAAAAAAGCGACATTAATTAATGAGAAGCTTATTCCTTTAGCCGATGATTATTTGCAGCATCTATTAAGTCAAGCCATAAAGTTAAACCCGGAGCTAGAAACACATGACATTCATCATCCATTACCAGCAGAGGATGAAGCAGCTTTAGGCTATAACAACATTAAAGAAAAATTTAATGCGGTGCATGATTTAAAACAAAAATTAGCAGACAGTAAATCGGTGCCTTTAGCCAGCGAGAGAATAGAGAAATTTAAAGCGGCCCTACCCGACATTGAAGCAAAACTTGGACTACATCGTGATTCAGCGTGGAAACGGTTTGTTAAGGGCTGTCTGGTCATTCTTGGTGTCATTGCCACAGGCGTTGTACCGGGTGTTGGTTTGTTCGTATATTCCAAGCTTACCAGCAAATCCCCTTCCTTCTTTAGTACTCAAACGAGAGGCAGTGCATTTATAGAAGAATGTCAGAAACTCGAGAATTCACTGAACAATTCTTAAGAGTTACGAGAGCATGGATGCTGTGCATAAAGAACAGCAAGTAGGCAAAAGAAGGGCCTTGAAATTAGATGCGTTTACTCTGTCTACCTCTTATTAAGCTCTATCTTGGTTAATTAAAATTCAATATCCTATAATTAAAAATGGGCCAATCTAAAGTTAAGGACAAGGTTATGTATTACTGTTCTGTTAAAAGATTTAGGTTGCTACCTGTTCTCATTACTTCTGTATTTCTTTTCCTTGCTGCAGGTTTTTTTGCAGCAACTGCTCAGGCAGCAACATCAACACCTTTAACGCCTAGTGCAAACAAGACGGAACTGGCTTATTTTTATGTTTACGACAGATACCCCGGTCGATATTGGGGACCAAGGAGGTATTATCATCGTAATGTTTATTGGACAGGTTGGCGTACTTACTATTATCGCCATGGCTACCGTTGCCAACGAAACTGCCTGATAAATCGTTGGAATGGGGCCATTATCCGTTGTGCAAAACGTTGTTTCTAGTTAGCTCAGAAGCCTGTTTATTATCGCGCCAAACCAGTACTTTGGGGCGCGATAATGTGTTCTTCACGTACTGTTTCTCGACATTCTTTCTGCCAAAAAGCCGGTAATTCATTGTAAAAATAAATGCGTGTGCTTTTTTTAATTTTAATTTTGATTACCTGATACTGCATGGTTTCTTTACCTGCTGAAACATCTGGTCTATTGGAAGAATTATTTATTTTATTATTTCCGACTTTCTTTGCCATATTACATTCGCTACCATATTTTGCTTGAGCTCTTTGATAAATCTTTTCCAATTC
The DNA here is from genome assembly GCF_002240035.1 of Legionella clemsonensis. Taxonomy (NCBI): domain Bacteria; kingdom Pseudomonadati; phylum Pseudomonadota; class Gammaproteobacteria; order Legionellales; family Legionellaceae; genus Legionella; species Legionella clemsonensis. The sequence continues at coordinate 1,721,180 of NZ_CP016397.1, forward strand.
ATCCGGTAAGCCAGGAGATTTTTCCTTCTGTTCACGCTTAATATCGACTAAAATTGCCATTTTTTTCTTAAAATTAGCCTGCTTACTTTCGTTATCCATATTTTGATCGAGTAAATAATTTAAGGTGGTAATATCTTTTGCTCTTAAAAATACGGGAACGAATTTTGTCGCTGATTTAGCTTGTGTGATTTCCTTACGGAGCTTTATAAAATTATTGGAAGGTGAAATCATGGCTATTTGATTAGCAAACTTCCTCTGATAAGACTGAGGTAAATGAGACGTTAACTTCAGTTTAATATCCAGTTGCAATAGTGCATTGATTATCAGAAATGCGCCTTCATAGCACTGCGCTTTGCGCAAATAGTCAGCGGTTTCAATCCATCGCTGAAAAGCCATGCATTGCAAATCATTTTTCTGATGCACTTCTACATTATTTTTTATATAAGATTCAAGAGTATTCCGTACCTCCAGGAAGTTTTTTACGCGAAAACTAGCCTTCTCTATTTCTGCAAATCCAGAAGGATCAGAAAAATCACTAATAAAAAGTTTTGAAAATGCCTGCCTCAATTTGCAATCAATAATTTTTGCCTGAGCTTTAACAATTTCCTTATTATTGTTAGCAAACTTCAAATTTTTATTAAAATCGGAAACTTTTTTCCCCACATTAAGCTGTTCCCAATCAAAGGGAATAACTGTTTCCAGAAGAAAATTAAAATTTTTTACCCAGGAAAAATTGACTTTAGACACTTTAACCATCCTTGTTTATTGCCTGAGTTTTACTATTGAACAGCAAAGTTATTTAGTCAAGAGCATTATGCAAAATAATCAACGATTCCTTTATTTTTAGGTCTTGGTAAAGGAGTGAGAAGGATTGTCTCTTCACCGTTTTCTTGTTCATAGGTTATTGATTCACTTTTCTGTGGTGACGGACTGCGCTGATGGTTATGGGCATCTATATTAACCTGAGAAAGGTTTACGCCTTGTTCAGACATCATTTCCCTTAATCTTGGCAGAGTCTGCTCAATCAACTCACGCACTTGAACAGTATGAGTGGTTATATTCACACTGGCCGTATCCTTTATCAACTTAAGGTTAACTTCCAAAGGACCTAACTCTTGAGGGTTTAACTTTATAATGGCTGTTTTAATTTTTTGTTGGCCTAGCCACATGATTTGCTGAGTAAAATTTTCTCCCCACTCAGGACTCGAAACAGTCTGCGTCAAATGCAGAACTTTAGGAGATACTGTTGCATTAAAGGGTACTTCTAAATTCTTGCTTGGGACCGTTTGCATGGCAGAAAAAGCAGATGTTTCCATAGAGGGCGGCTGAGTAATCCTGTTGCTGATTGGAAGTTTTATGTCGGTGATGTCAGCGAAACCATTTTTATTCGTCTTAAAGTCAGCTTCCTCTGCGTCATTGCTGAATAAAGCCACTTCATCCCCTCTTTTAAGAGAGGCAGTTTCTTTATCAGGGGGATTATCAGCTATTGTAATACCTGTTGCCAGTATCCTCATTTCTGCATCTGGTAATTCCTGCGGCAGAAGTTTCTTTCCTTGATCTGGTTTTAGTTGAGCTCCAGGCAGCGGTGAGGTGGTTATTGCTGCAGGAGATGCTTCAATCTCCTTACTATTTAATAAGTTGTTTGAGACTATAACGTTATTTAACATTTCAGGTTCTAAAGTAGACCCTTCTTTACTTTGTCTCACTTCACCAACCTTGGGAACTTCCCTATTGGGAGATTCAAAAATTGATGCATTAAACCAGGCTAACAGCAGAAGATCATCTGCTGGATCACGGGAGTCTTTTTCTTCTCTTGTAGATTCTATCTGGAGTATTTTTTGTGCTTCATCTGGATCATCTATCTGCATTAATTCAGAGACATTTGTGGCTATTATTTCTGGCTCAATTGGCTGTGTCTCGTCAGTCTCATCAGAGGTTAAGGGAATGGCTTGCAAGGTAAAAGAAACTTTTTCGTTTGAATCAGTGGGTGTGCTCTCAGCTAATAATTCAGCCATCAACGTTATGAAAGCAATTTCATCCTGCGCTGGTTGCAAGACTTTATCCTCCAGTTGGAGTGAGGCACTCTTCCCTGCTCCTGCCAATTGCATCGATATTAACTGAATTAAATCAAACATTAATACACTCCCTGTTTATCCTTATCTCTTGCAAAATCTATACCATCTTTATCTCGACTTTAGCGAATTCCCCAAATCCCCGCGGCGAAGACCGCGAGGCCCATCACTGAACTATGAACAAGAAATGGATCAGTTGCTCCATCTGTTGTCATTGGCAGCTTAAGACCTGATGTGGTAACTAGTTTAAGCAAAAGCTGTAGTATAATTTGAAATCGAAGTGGCCCCGCGGTCTTCGCCGCGGGGATTCGGGAACCGGAGAAGTTCGCTAAAGTCGAGTTTATCTAATTTATTTATAAAGGCACTTTCTAAAGAATAAGTTCTATTTTGTTAAAAATTATTACGCGGATGTAAAACTCAATACTTCATTTTCCAGTGCATGATAGGCTCATTTGGAATACACAAGCTCAGGATGAACTTATGCTAACTTTCTTTCAGTCAAAAGCAAAAATAAGTGAAGAGAGGATTAGTGCCTTAATTTCAAAAAGCTTAAAATATATTGAACATCAGCAAATCCTCTCAAACCTCATTATGCAAAAGCAATGGGCTTTCCAAAACCAGCTTTCTCATTCCCAAAATACCTTCGAAAAAAACGCCATCTTACGATGCTATGCCCTTTTTGCCCAAACACTCTTAAGTTGTATTCAAACGCCACAAAACATTAAGGAACTCATTGAGAATTATTATCAATCTTCTGATTATTGTCCTGTTGGACAGGAAGATAGCCATCCCTATACGTTATTTGATGAGGTAAATAATGTTCTTTTAAAAACCGGATTGACTGTCTTTGTTTTCAGCTTTATTACTCTTCCTTTTAGTGTACCGATTGGTTTGATTATACTCGGAGTATCTCTATCTATCACGCTACCAACTGCATTTTATGCCCTGGTAGAAATCATTCCTAATCAAGCAAAAATTAAAAATGAGGAAAAGGCTCTGTTTACTCAACTTTACTCCTGCTTAAACTCAGAGAAAGTAGCCAGTCCCATGGATAGTTATGCCACTCAGCCTGCAAACGCTTAATTCAGTGTCTCGTTGCTTGTCCAGTCTCGCAGCTATGTCATGGTATTTCCCTGCATACGCAAGAAATTGATGGCTATTTCCTTAAGTTTTTTGTTCTGAAATTAAAAATTTCGGAATATCGCCCTTCCCTCATGAAAACTTGCTCCATTTAGGCTATCATTACGTTTTTTTTTAACTCAATGGAGTTGGTATCTATGAAAGTGGGTCAAGACAGCCTTTCAACGGAATCACAATTATCCGTAGATGGTAAGACATATCATTACTTCAGTCTTAAAGACGCTGAGAAAAAACATTTTCCAGGAATTAATCGTTTACCGTATTCATTGAAAGTGTTGTTCGAAAATTTACTGCGCTTTGAAGACGGCACAACAGTTACTACAGATAACATTAAAGCAATTGCTCAATGGCTAGAAACAAGAACGTCACAACATGAAATTGCCTATCGACCTGCAAGAGTTCTTATGCAAGATTTCACTGGCGTTCCTGCTGTTGTAGATTTAGCAGCAATGCGTGATGCCCTGGCCAAATTGGGCGGCGATCCTCAACATATTTCTCCATTATCTCCTGTGGACTTAGTCATTGATCACTCTGTTATGGTGGATAAATTTGCAAGCCCGGATGCTCTCGAGGTGAATACAGCCATTGAAGTGAAGCGCAATAAAGAGCGCTATGAGTTTTTACGCTGGGGACAAAAAGCATTTGCAAACTTTCAGGTGGTTCCTCCAGGCACTGGTATTTGTCATCAAGTCAATTTGGAATACCTGGGGAAAACAGTCTGGTCTTGTCAAGAGGGTGATAAACTTTACGCTTACCCTGATACTTTAGTCGGTACAGATTCTCATACTACAATGATTAATGGCCTTGGTGTGCTTGGATGGGGAGTCGGTGGTATCGAAGCAGAAGCGGCCATGTTGGGACAACCTGTATCCATGTTAATTCCAGAAGTCATCGGCTTCAAATTAACCGGTAAGCTAAGGGAAGGTATCACAGCAACTGATTTAGTCTTAACGGTGACCCAAATGCTTCGTCAAAAGGGAGTAGTAGGTAAATTTGTTGAGTTCTATGGCCCTGGCCTTGCTGATTTGCCACTCGCCGATCGGGCAACTATCTCTAATATGGCTCCGGAATATGGCGCTACCTGTGGATTTTTTCCAGTTGATAAAGAGACATTGCGCTATTTAGAACTGACTGGTCGCGATTCACATACTATTGCACTCGTAGAAGCCTACTGTAAAGCACAGGGCCTATGGTATGACAAAGACACTGAAGATCCTGTTTTTACCGATGTTTTAAGCCTTGATTTAACTACGGTTGAACCTTCTCTTGCTGGCCCCAAAAGACCACAGGATAAAGTAACTTTAACATCACTTCCTGAGGCTTTCTGCACTTTTATGAAAGAAGTTGGCAAGACTCTTGAGCAAGAAATAAAATATCCGGTAGTAGGCCATGATTACAAAATGCAGCACGGTGACATCGTTATTGCAGCAATAACCAGTTGCACCAATACATCTAATCCCAGTGTACTTATGGCAGCTGGATTAGTCGCCAAAAAAGCAGTGGAAAAAGGCTTAAAACGCAAGCCCTGGGTTAAATCTTCTCTTGCTCCTGGCTCTAAAGTAGTTACGGACTATTTAAAACATGCCGGCTTACAAAAATATTTAGATCAATTAGGTTTTAATCTTGTCGGTTATGGTTGTACTACGTGTATTGGTAACTCGGGTCCATTGCCTGATCCCATTGCAGAGTGCGTCAATAACAATGACCTTGTGGTATGCTCTGTTCTTTCTGGTAACCGTAATTTTGAAGGTAGAGTTCATCCACAGGTTCGCGCTAACTGGTTAGCCTCCCCACCGTTGGTTGTGGCCTACGCGTTATGTGGTACCGCCTGTATTGATTTAAGTAAAGACCCTATCGGCCAAGAGGCAAATGGTAATAACATTTACCTAAAAGATATATGGCCATCAAATGAGGAAGTCGCTGCAGAAGTTGCCAAAGTCAATGGAGCTATGTTTCGCAAGGAATACGCTGAGGTATTTAAGGGGGATGAACATTGGCAAGCCATTCAAACAGGTAGCGGTTCGACCTATAATTGGAACGCTGAGTCTACTTACATTCAGCACCCGCCTTTCTTTGAAAATTTATCAAAAACTCCTGCCCCAATTAAACCTATTAAGAAAGCCTACGTATTGGCTCTTCTCGGTGATTCGATAACAACTGATCATATCTCTCCTGCTGGTTCAATTAAAGCAAGCTCGCCTGCTGGCTTATATTTAAAATCTAAAGGGGTGAGTGAAGCTGATTTCAACTCTTATGGTTCCAGACGAGGTAATCATGAAGTGATGATGCGTGGCACTTTTGCTAACATCCGCATTCGTAATGAAATAACGCCCGGTATTGAAGGTGGTATTACGCGTCATATTCCATCTAATGAAATTATGTCCATCTATGATGCCTCAATGCTCTATCAAAAAGAGAATCATCATTTGGTGGTGATAGCTGGTAAAGAATACGGTACTGGTTCTTCCCGTGACTGGGCAGCCAAAGGAACCAATTTATTAGGTGTTAAGGCTGTTATCACCGAGAGTTTTGAACGCATTCATCGTTCAAACTTAATTGGCATGGGTGTATTGCCATTACAATTCCAGGAAGGTACCAATCGCTTAACACTGGGTCTGGATGGCACTGAGCGAATTAGCATTGATATTGATGATTCATTAAAGCCTGGCGCCAAATTGCCTATGCTTATCGAGCGTTGGGATGGTACGCAGGAAACTGTTGAGGTTCTTTGTCGCATTGATACAAACAATGAGCTCGATTACTACCGACATGGCGGTATCCTGCAGTACGTACTGCGAAATTTAATGTAATCATTTAAGGTCTCCTGAGACTGAATCAGGAGACCTTAACATTCACCTTCTTTTTTCTTGACATCCACTAAGGATTTCACATGCGTCCTAAAAAGGTTTTATCGGTTTTTTCATTGGTAATGATTAATGTCATTGCAGTTGATAGCTTACGTACACTCCCCATAAGCGCAAAACTGGGATTACCTTTAGTAGCCTATTATGTCGTTGCTGCATTTACTTTTTTTATCCCAGTCGCTTTGGTTGCTGCAGAATTAGCAACGGCTTATCCAAATACCGGTGGATTGTACGTCTGGGTTCGTGAAGCATTTGGGCGACGTGCGGGCTTTATCACTATATGGCTGCAATGGATTTATAATGTCGTTTGGTATCCTACAATTCTGGCATTTATAGCCGCCACACTGTCTTATCTTTTTGCACCTCAATTAGCCAACAATAAATTCTATCTGCTAGGGACAACGCTAAGTCTATTTTGGATATTTACCTTGTTAAACTGTTTTGGCATGAAAATCTCAAGCATCGTCAGCGCTATCGGTGCTACATTGGGAACTATTCTGCCTATGGTTGGCATCAGTATTTTAGGTGTGCTATGGCTCATGCAAGGACGTCCGTTGGCTGTAGAGACCCCTTCCACCTGGTTGCCAGATTTTAGTTCTATTGGTAATTTATCGCTTTTTTCTGCTGTGTTATTTGGATTGTTGGGTATGGAAATGTCTGCTGTGCATGCAGAAGAGGTTAAGAATCCGCAACGAGATTATCCGCGTGCCATTTTATATTCAGCTCTTCTCATCTTTGCCACCTTAGTATTGGGCTCTTTAGCTATTGTCATTGTAGTTCCAAATCAACAGTTAAGCGTAGTCTCCGGCTTAATTGATGCCTATGCTGTATTTTTTAACGCTTATAATATGCCCAATATGACGGCCGTAATTGCTCTTCTTATTATTCTTGGAGGATTAAGTGGCGTTTCGGCATGGATTATAGGTCCAACAAAAGGTTTATTGGTTTCTGCACAAGATGGCTCCTTACCCGAAGTGTTCTCCAAAGTAAATCGCTATGGGGCTCCCGTAGCAATTTTAATTACTCAAGGTATTATTTTTTCTCTGTTGAGTTCAGTATTTATTTTATTCGATTCTATTAATGCAGCTTACTGGATTTTAAGCGATTTAAGTGCGCAGATGGCTTTATTGGTCTACGTGTTTATGTTTTCCGCAGCGATTAAATTGCGTTATAGCAAACCTGACCAGCCTCGCAGTTATAAAGTACCTGGAGGGAATGCAATGATGTGGTTGGTTGCTGGTATTGGCACATTGTGTTGCCTTATAGCAATGTTAATAGGTTTTGTACCGCCTACTCAAATTCCTATTAGTAATGTTTTCTTCTTCGAAGCTTTTTTAATTGGGGGTTTATTTTTATTCGTTGTTTTACCTTGGTGGTTCGCCAAAAAACATGAAGAAGTCTTTGACAAAACTCATCCTGATCATTATGTGGATTGAAGGATGGTCTGAAAGAGGACTCTGGTACTTATTTGCCTGAGCAACTTCTTTATTATCACCCAGGTATTGGTGAATCTTAAAAATTTAATTAAGAATTGATCCACCAGAAAAATTTACTTTTATCGAATTCAGGGTTCCTCACATTTTACAGTAGGGTTAAAATCCTTCAGGTAGAGACATTAAACTGGCATTACCGCCAGCTGCTGTAGTATCTACTGTATAAGTTCGTTCATGACACAGACGTAATAAATAGTAGGGGCCACCGGCTTTAGGACCAGTTCCTGATAACCCTTCTCCACCAAAGGGTTGTAATCCAACTACAGCGCCAATCATATTGCGATTAACGTAGCAATTCCCAACATGAACACGATCACGAATGTATTCCACTGTCTGATTGATTCGGCTGTGAATTCCCAAGGTTAGCCCATAGCCAGTACCATTAATTTGCTCGATTACATTATCCAACGCCTTACGCTTGTAGCTAATCACATGCAACACAGGCCCAAAAACTTCCCTTTTTAAGGCAGACATGTCTTTAAGAGCGATGACGGTAGGTGGCATAAAATAACCTTTATCACAATCTTCAGGCAATTCACATTGATAAATAATTTCATGTTCCTGTTGCATCGCATGAACATGTGCCTTTAAACCAGCCAGAGCATCATTATCGATAACCGGTCCAATATCTGTAGATAACCAACGGGGATCGCCTATTTGCAATTCAGCCATCGCTCCTTTTAACAGCTCAATCATGCGTGGATAAACTTCTTCTTGCACAAACAGTACACGTAAGGCTGAGCAGCGTTGACCAGCGCTTCCAAACGCAGAGGTAATTACATCCACTGTAACTTGTTCCAATAAAGCAGATGAGTCCACAATCATTGCATTCTGACCACCCGTTTCAGCAATTAAAGGAATAATTTCACCACCACGAGTCGCCAATGTTTTATTAATACTTGCTGCAGTTTGTGTTGAACCAGTAAATATAACCCCTTTGATGCGGTGGTCAGCAACTAAGGCGGCACCAATCACTTCACCACTGCCAGGCAATACTTGCACTACGTCAACAGGAATACCTGCTTCATGCATTAATTCCACGGCAAAAGTAGCAATGATAGAGGTTTGCTCTGCTGGTTTTGCAATAACACAATTCCCGGTTACCAAAGCAGCAACTACCTGGTCTGTAAAAATCGCTAAAGGAAAATTCCAGGGACTGATACAGGCAATTACTCCTCGGGCATGAAGACTTAACTCATTAAGTTCTCCGGTGTAGCCATGCAAACGCATTGGCTTTGCCATTAATTTCTTAGCCATCATGGTATAATAACGACAGAAATCAATAGCTTCACGCACCTCTGCAATACCATCATTCCACGTTTTTCCTGCTTCCAGACAAGTCATAGCGAGTAATTCAGGAGTATGTGCTTCCAAAAGCTCAGCAAAACGTTCAATGCAGGCAGCTCGCTCATTGACTGGCATGCATCTCCATGCAGAGAATGCTTGTTGAGCCTTGGTTAATGCCCAGTTTAAATCTTCTGCAGTTGCATTATTAACACGACCAATAGGATGATGAAAATTTTGCGGTGAAGTAACACTTCTATCGACTTCTCCTCCTTGTTTACCTGCTAAAAGTGGTTTAGCGTGCCAACGAGAAAAATCCATTGCTGCATACAATTGCTGTAACTTGGCGACAGCCTCTCTATCAGTAAAATCAATGCCACTTGAATTTTTTCGCTCTGGTAGAAAAATAGAGGCAGGTAAAGGAATATTTTGATTAATTTTTCCTAAAAGATGATTCGCTTTACTGACAGGATCTTCAACTAATGAACTAATGGGTGCATTTTCATCAACAATACGATTAACAAACGAAGAGTTAGCCCCATTTTCCAAAAGCCGGCGAACCAGGTAAGGCAACAAATCTTCATGACTACCTACTGGAGCATAAATACGACAAGGAATTCCCAGACGATTGGCTGGTACAATCTGCTCATAAAGCTCCTTTCCCATCCCGTGTAAACATTGAAATTCAAAATCTTTGTAGTCCCCTACCAAATTTAAAACCATAGCAACAGAATAGGCGTTATGTGTTGCAAAGGCTGGATAAATTGCATCGGTCATTGTTAATAGCTTTTTAGCACAAGCCTGAAAAGAAACATCCGTAAATACCTTACGTGTGAAAACAGGATATTCAGGCATTCCCTGCATCTGTGCTTTTTTAATTTCGCTGTCCCAGTAAGCTCCTTTTATCAGGCGAACCATCATACGACGCTGCTTGCTTCTTGCCAGGTCAGCTATCCAGTCCAGCAGATAAAATGCTCTTTTTTGATAAGATTGCACAGCCATTCCAAAACCATGCCAGCCATGCAAACTATCGTCCAGAAATACACGCTCGATAATGTCTAAAGAGAGTTCTAAACGCTCTGATTCTTCGGCATCAACAGTGAGTGCAATATCATATTTTTTAGCCAGTTGAGCCAACTCCAAGAGTTTAGGAGGTAATTCAGCCATTACTCGTTCATGTTGGGATTCCTGATATCGAGGAAATAAAGCAGAAAGTTTGATTGAGATACCTGGTCGCTGGTAAATAGTGGCATTTTTATCAACATTTAAACCAATTGCTTCAATTGCATTCTGATAGGCAATAAAATAGCGCTTGGCATCAGCAGCAGTGAGTGCTGCTTCGCCCAGCATATCATAAGAATAGCGATAACCTTTTGCCTCTTTCTTCTTGGCTCGTGATAACGCCTCATGAATTGTACGACCTGTAACAAATTGTTTACTCATGATACGCATCGCAGTATCAACAGCTTTACGCACCACACCTTCACCACTACGATTAAGTACTTTAAATAAAGCTTTACTTAAAACAGTATCCGCTTTTTCAGGAGTTAAAACTTTTCCTGTTAACATGAGTGCCCAGGTAGTAGCATTTACAAAAAATGACTCACTCTGACCACGGTGCGCCTTCCAGTCAGCACTGGTTAATTTGTCTTTAATTAAACTATCAACCGTTGCATTATCAGGTACACGCAGTAAGGCTTCAGCAAGACACATCAAAGCAATTCCCTCATCACTCGAGAGCGAGTACTCTGTTAAAAAGGAATCAATACCGGTGCTTTTCTTTCGTTCTGCTCGGACTTGTTCAACCAATCCTGTTGCCTTTTGGCGGATTGCAGTTACCTGTCTACTATCTAGTGCAGCCTTTTCAATAAGTTCACTCATCAATGTCAACTCATCCATTCGATAAGCTTTATTGATAAGCGCCCGAGAGCCTTGCGGAGGTTGAATAGAATACCGCTCAAGCATGTTTTTCTCCAATTGTAGCAGGTCAAAAATATCAGGGATAATAATGCAGAATAAGATGAATTAAAATCTATTTACTCTAAATTACTTCGATTTATATTGCTTAAATTTAGCTCAATTTAAGCCTTTCGTTTAAACATTGAGGGAAGAAAACAGATCTATTTATGGCAAATTAGCTTCTATTTTAGCCAACAAAGTGAGCAAATTTAATCACTTGTAGATCAAATTAAATTCTTATTGATTAATTTTGAATCAGATGTTAAACTATAGCCCTCCTTTAAGCCTCTGAATTGACTAAAGTTTCCCCCTTATGTATAAACAGTACCCTTGTAATTTTACATTTGTCTCAGTTGTAAATATAATCACCAATTTTTTGAGACCCTTATTCATGCGTTTTATCAAGAAAAAAGGAGTGTTATGAACACCATATTAAACTTTATTTCTGCAGCTTTTTTATCAACAAGCATGACTCAGACACCACCCCCAGCCAAAACTGGATTTGATATTAACACGGAGGTGCAACACCTTAGTCAAAAAGCGCCACAACTTAACAAAAACGTATTAAAGTTGGCACTTACTGCTTATAAGAAAGCTGCAGATAAAGGTGCCGTTAAAAAACCTGTTCTTACTGTAATAGACTATTCATTACCTTCTAACAAACAACGTATGTGGGTTTTTGATGTTCGTAGAGAGCGTCTTTTATACAATACCTATGTCGCTCACGGCAGAAATTCAGGCGATAGAGTTCCTCATCACTTCTCCAATAGACCCTCAAGCAAAGAAAGCAGCCTGGGAACCTATATCACGCGTAACACTTACATCGGCTCAAAAGGCTATTCTCTTAACTTACAAGGATTAGAGCGTGGATTTAACGATAATGCCTATAATAGGCGTGTAGTTATCCATGGTGCATGGTACGTAGAACCCGATTTTATCAAAAAATCAGGCCGTGCCGGACGAAGCTGGGGTTGCCCTTCTATTGCAAAAACTTTGGCTAAACCAGTCATTAATACCATCAAAAACGGCTCAGTGGTTTTTGCATACTACCCTGACCGATACTATTTATCGCATTCAGGCTATATAAGTGTATAAATAATAAAGCCAGGGCTGATACCCTGGCTTCGCAGTCTCCAATCAAGATATCCTATCTTGATATCATCCTTGACTATCACATTCCTATGATTGCAAATCCCTTTGAAAAGACCTCAAATCCGTTGAAGTCATACTTAAAATTTAGCAACTGGTGCTTTACTCTGCAAGAGTGTTTATTTAAAGAACCAACCATTATTTTTTAACCATTTTTTAAAAATTAAGTTAAATTCAATAGGTTATGTTGTATTGTAAGCCAAGGAATGCTCGGAAGATAGAGATCTCTTGTTCTACTTTGAGAAATTTCTTGGGTGGTCATGAGAAAAACACTATACGAATCTTCACTCAGGATCTAAGGAATGGGTCGAAAACGACCCAACCTACTCATTTTTGTGACGATTTCTCAGACTCAGTATGATAGGATTTTCACCAAATATCGTCATTCTATAAATTGTGTTTGAAAATTTCTATTTTGTTTAATCAATGTTTCCAAGCTGCCTCTTTCTTTTCCTTATAATCTTCAAATGCCTTAATTAAACCAAGCAGCACTTCAGCGCTGGTTTCAAACATGGCCTTACATTGAGGTTCATCTATTTTATTAATATCTTCACGAAGATGGTCAACTTGCTCTTGAAAACGCTGTTGCATTTTATCGACATGAGGTATAGGACTTTCAGTGTTCATGGCAGCCTCCTATATAAATTATTCCTTTATAGAATTATGGACTAGGATTGAACCGGCATGAGATTGTACAATGGAAACTACTGCTGGAGTGTATCGAGCAACCATTGATATTGTTTCAATTTTCACAATTACCCCTAAAACTTGCTTGCTAAAGTCAGTAATTATGATAGTTTAGATGCACTTAATTTTTCCTTTGAGATAATTATGAGTCAGCAACCAGAAAGCGTGAAAAAAGATAAATTGCAGATCATCGACTGGCTGATTGAACATTTTCCCAATGCTTTTTTTAAAAAGGGTAACCAAGTCAAACCCTTACAAATTGGTATTTTTGATGAAATTATCGATTTTTATGAACGCTTGGATACTCCTCCTTTCAGTAAAAAAGCGTTAAGAGAAGCACTAAGCTATTACAGCTCATCACCTGCCTATTTAAATTGTCAAAAACCCAATGTAGCTCGCGTCGATCTCTTTGGCAATGAGGTTGATGTTGTTACTGAAGAGCAAGCAAAATATGCTCATCAGCGTTATCAACAACGTTATGCAAGCCAAAAAGGTCATGGCTTGAAGCAAGAGACTAAATAATTAACTGCCACAGAATCATCTAATGTTGCCGCTTTGCTCCAGGGATTATAACTCATACCTGTGAGCTCGGTAAGTTCCATACCTGATTGTCGTATGAGGGCTAGAAGCTCGCTTGGCTTAATAAACTTATTAAACTCATGCGTTTGTCTGGGTAATAAGCCCAAAAGGTATTCAGCAGCCAAAATGACAGTCGTATAAGCTTTAAATGTTCGGTTAATCGTGGAGAGGAAAAGCATTCCGCCAGGTTTAAGTAACCGTGCGCAGTGGGTAATAATTGCTTGTGGATCAGGAACATGCTCCAGCATTTCCATGCACGTGATAATATCGAAACCTGGGTGCTCATAGTCTTCTATTGGACAACAAAGATAGTCAATTTTCAATTGATGAGAGACCGCATGAGATTTAGCAGCTTCCAATGCTTCTTCCGACAAATCGAGTCCTGTAACCTGGGCACCTTCACTGGCCATAGCTTCTGATAAAATTCCACCACCACAACCTACATCAAGAACACGTTTTTTATCTAAAGAACAATTTTTCTTAATAAATTCAAGACGTACAGGATTGATATCATGCAGGGTTTTTAATGGCCCATCTTTGTCCCACCAATGGGATGCATGTTGTGAAAATTTTGCAATCTCTTGCAGGTCAACAGTTGGTTTTATTTTCATAATTAAGCAAGTCCAGCGGTTTAAAAAATTCCAGCACTTGTGGATTATTAATAAAACTAAGATTGTAAGGATGTTCAGCAATTAAGCAAGAAGAAAACTTTGTTTGAGGTACTTCTTTGGCAATATTGCCAAATAAAAGCAATTTTAACGAAGGGTTATAAATAGCCAGTTGATCTAATAAACTATTCATGAAAGGTTTCCACTGCCGGGCATGTCTACGTATTCCATCATTGCTAAAAACCAGGGAAGCATTTAACAACAGAAACCCTCTGTTGACTAATGTCTTAAAAAAATCATTTGCTGTTTGACAAAAATGAGTTTTATCCAATTGTGCAATGGCCTTCTGTGATAAATCCCTTTGCAAATCCCCACGAGCAACAAGTAGCATTTTTATCCAGTTTCTGAATGATGTTGCTCGATTTACTTCCTTGCTAAGCCCTGTATCGCTCCACAGATTCTGAACAGCAGCATCCCAAAATGCATAACCGTTTGCAGATTGGGGACGAGGATAGGGAGATTCCCCCAATAAGAGATAATTTGTTTTTTCAAGAGGTATACTAAATGCGGCAAGTAAATTATCAATACCTGGCAACCAGTTTTTATCCAGCTCAAGTTGTATTAGGTAACTTTCATCCACCTCTTGTAATGCTTCCCTTAGCATAGAATGCCATTGTGGGTGAGTATTTTTTATTAAAGAATCGATTCGTTTAGTCATCATTTTTAAATCTGTTATTGCGAGTAATTCTAGTAAACCAATAAAATACTAGCACAATTGAGGGATCGTGAGCATAAAAATAATCTCTGGTTTAGAACAACCTGATTATCGTAGACTTATCTCATCTTTTCTTAAGAATTAAAAACTAGAATATTCGCTGTAAAAATAATAAAATGGCACTACTATGACAAAAACAAAATTAACTAGCGATAGTCTTCATAATAAAAACTGCTTTCTCTATTTAAGAAATTTAAAATTAACTGATACAGTCTTGGTTCATTTTTCTCCATCACTGGCCAATAAGCTTAAGAATATCCGAGCACAGTCTGAATATAACTGCAATTTTGCCTACGCTGATGTTTACACCGATTTTTTTACCGAAGTCGAAGGTAACATTGAAGCGATCTATGACAAACCAAGAAGTGAGAGCCTTTTAAAAACAGATGCTAAAGTCAATGATTATGATGATTTTGTCTTTTCCGTGTATCACAATGACAATACTATTCTTGAAGAAACATTTAAAGCCATCAAAGCGATTCCACTCAATCATACTTTGACCGATACTGAAATCCAAAAATCAATTTCCAGCGCCCTCGCAGATAAAGGAAACAAAGTTAACAAGCGCACATTGTCCCCAGCTGAAGCGGGTTCAATGCTAGGCAGATTTACAGCAATGATTGCTGATGATTTTAAACCTCAGCACACAACCAGTCTTGCGACTGTTCGCAAATATAATTACATCAGTAAGGCACCACAATTTTATCCGCAGGAATACCGTTTTGGTACCCAAGCACAACGTGCTCAAGGCATAGAGCGAGTGAGTCCTTTTTTTGAAAGATGGTTGCAAGTAAAGCATGAAAGAGCAAATGATAAATCAAAAATTCTCCACATTTATTTTAATAATCTAGGGCTTGACAGAACTGATACAGAGGGCAAAAAAGAACGTGCATTAACCAAAGCGCTTCATAAACTTGAAGATAATCATCCCAATATTGTGGTCATTACTCTCCCTGCAGACAAAGGTTTAATGTCCGGGACCCAATACCGAAAAACTAAAGATCGCATCAGTGCAATCGCAATTTATGATGAATTTCTTAAAATTGCACAACAGAACCCTGATGCCGAATCAGAAGTTAGAGATTTTTATATTAGTGACAAAGCACGACAACTTATTTTCAGGGATGAATTTGATAACTACAATGATATAGAAGAAAAAAAGCAACTTGAGCAATTATTAAAGAATAGCTTTAAAGCCTTAGGGTTTGAAAATAAATCCTTATTATCAAGCGCACAGAGGCAAGCCCTATGGTTTCATTTTATAAAATTCGAATTAACTAATCATGTTATTCAAAAGCTTCAACCGGAAAGTATTAATTTTTCATGCAAGGATGCTATTGACCGCGGTGGTGTTTCCTCTGCCTATTTCAATTTATTGAAGTCTTTTAAAACAGACACACCGATGAATCGAGAAGAATTTGAATGCGCGCTACATGCCGCACCGGCCATGGTTAAAGCACGTGGAATGAATCACCACTTGAAGACTCTTTGGAATGCAGTAGATGCTTACATTAATGCCCACTATGAAGATTTACAAAATAATAAAGACAAAGCCTGGCTTATAGAATGGCGTGATTATAACTGCCCTCATAGTCGCATTCATGATTTACTAGACTTAAGGGTTGAACAAAGCATAAGAGAACTTCTTGCAGCCAAATCCAATCATAAGAATAATCATTATTCCGATGAAACTGCGATTGATGTGAGTCTACGTATCCTAGAGCAAATCAGGTTACAAAAAAATATGGGTTGTAGCGGCAAACGCTTGTTACTTGAAGCAGCAGTTCGCACAACAGGGGTTACTTTAAATCCGGATACAGCAAATCTTAAAACCTATGAAGTATTGGCTGATAAACTTGCCATTCATTCACCTACCCTGCAAAAGCTGGCAGGAATTATGAAAATGCTTGCTGGTATTATTTTATATCCCCTCTCATTGGGACATTCAAAAGCGTGGATAAATTCGGGAATAGCAACCTATAAAGCCGGCGTTGAATCCAGTCAACGAAAGGAAATTCAACACGCTATGAAAGAAAAACTTCATTCTTTAAAAGAGAATTCAGACCCTGAAGAATCAATTGAAACGGATGCACAAGCATTTCATTAAATAATCCATGACAGTTATGTAGTCGCTATTTTTTCCGCAATTAGTATAGGTCTGAATGAGGATAGCGCTGATTTATTTTGAATAAGTAATAATTTGCTCTGTGGATAATTGACAGGCTTACAACTGCTACAATGTTGCTAAGGCTTTATTTTTCCGCTAATGTCATAAGCTTTGTAAATGGATTATAAATATGGACCATGCTTTAGAAGGATTGCTATCTTACCTTTATGCTGAAGAAAAGCACATGGTAGAGCAGTTACATCAATTTTGCGCTATCAATTCAGGGACTGAGAATTTGCCAGGTCTTGCCGTTATGTCAGAGGTGTTGGAAGCAGCATTTACCCCCCTGGCCGATGACATACAACGCTATTCACCACCTATGATTACCACTATCAATATGAAAGGCGAATCCATCAGCCAGCGTTGCGGGGATATTCTTTTCATTCGTAAGCGACCTCAACTTAAGCGCCGTATTCTCTTATGTGGACACATGGATACTGTTTTTGCGGCCGCTAATCCTTTTCAACATCTAACCTATATTAATAAAAATCATTTAAATGGTCCGGGCGTTGCTGATATGAAGGGCGGACTTATCATTATACTTCATGCCCTCACTGCGTTTGAAAAGCTAGGCATTGCCAACCAATTGGGCTGGGATGTAGTCATTAATGCTGATGAAGAAATAGGCTCACCAGCCTCCAGTACTTTCTTTGATGAAATTGCCATGAATTATCAGGCAGCTTTACTCTATGAGCCAGCGATGGATCCGGAAGGCACCTTAGCGAAAAATCGTCGGGGAAGCGGTAAATTAACACTTATCGCCACAGGAAAAACAGCCCATGCCGGAAGATCCTTTTACAAAGGAAGAAATGCAATTAGTTATTTGGCTGAGGCTATTGTTGCCATTCATGCTCTTAACGGTCTTCGCGAAGACGTTACCGTCAATGTAGGTAAAATTGCAGGAGGAGAGGCCTTAAATGTAGTGCCTGACAAAGCAGTGGCCAAATTAGATATTCGTATTGCAAAACCTGAAGATGAGCAATGGGTAAGAAATCAACTGAATACCATCATCACTAAACTGAAGCGTGAAGATTATTCAATAACTATTCAAGGCAGCTTTGGACGACCTGTAAAGCGCATTTGTCCTGCCACTGAAAAATTATTTTCTCGTATACAGCAGGTAGGACGTTTGCTTAATTTAGTGATTAACTGGGAAGATAGTGGTGGCTGCTGTGATGGTAACAATCTTGCTCACCATGGATTAGCAGTTATTGATACTCTGGGCGTTCGAGGAGGAAATATTCATAGTCCTGATGAATATATTTTACTGGACAGTCTAATCGAACGGACAGCGCTTAGCGCTCTTTTATTACAGAATTTAGCTCAGGGTGGGCTTGAGGAACTACACCCATGATGTTATTTCGCAGCATTCGTGAATCTGATTTGCAGGCCATTCATCAGCTGGCTGAACATAGTGGCATCGGCATGACAACTCTTCCTAAAGATAAAGAAGTACTGCAGAAAAGACTTACATGGGCCTGCTCCTCCTTTCAAAAAATGGTAAACCAACCAGTAAGTGAATATTATTTATTTGTGCTTGAAGACCCTGCAACAGGGAAAATAGTTGGTACTTCAGCAATAGAGGCAGCTATCGGCTATGAAATGCCTTTTTACTCTTATAAAATTTTAAAAAGAACACGTATTTGTTATTCACTTAATATTCGAAGTGATTATGATGTATTAAGTTTGGTTAATGATAATCAAGGGCGTAGCGAAATTTGTACACTTTTTCTCGAGCCTGAATATCGGCACAGCAATAATGGATTGCTTCTTTCTCGAGCAAGATTTTTATTTATGGCCAACTATCCCAATCGCTTTGCCTCTACAGTAATTGCTGAAATGCGTGGGATATCTGATGAGGAAGGACATTCTCCCTTTTGGGATAATGTAGGGCGTCATTTTTTTCATATGCCTTTTCCAGAGGCTGATCGTTTAACAATTTCAACCAATAAGCAATTCATTGCGGATTTAATGCCAAGAAACCCTCTTTACGTCAAGCTACTCGCACCAGAGGCACAGGCTGTAATCGGTAAACCCCATCAATCCACAGTTCCGGCAATGAATATCCTTATGAGAGAAGGATTTCGCTATAATTCCTATATTGATATTTTTGATGCTGGCCCTACCATTGAAGCACCACGTCAGCAAATTCGAACCATTGCCAGCAGTCAAGTAATGACCGTTAAAAACATTAGTGATGAGGTAAGCTCCAAGCGATTTTTATTAGCCAATACCAGACTGGATTTTCGCGCTACTATTAGCCAGGCAGTTTTTAATGCACAACAAAGCTCTTGTATTCTCAGTAAGGAAACAGCAGAACTGTTAGCTGTCAAACAAGGTGACTGTGTGCGCCTGGCTCCATTGAAAATTGAGGAACCAACTATTTACAGTGAGTCAAAGAATGAGAACAAGCCATCAAAGTAATACTGCAATTCATTATATCGGCGGCAACTGGATGCAGGGGAAAGGAGAGGTTTTTTATTCCAAAAATCCCGCTGATGGCAGTATTGTCTGGCAGGGAAATCACGCCACTGCCGAAGAAATTACGGCGGCTTGTGAAGCAGCTCATATAGCACTGCCAAGCTGGGCCTCCTTAAGTGTTTCAGCCCGAGCAGCTTATCTGCAAAATTTTGCCAAAGAAGTGAGTGCCAGGCAGCAAGAATTGGCTTATTTGATTGCTTTGGAGACCGGAAAACCATTATGGGAAGCAAAAACGGAGGTAAATTCTGTTATTGCCAAGATTAATTTATCAATGGAAGCTTATCAGGAGCGCACCAGTGAAAAATGCTTTAATACAGCTGACGCGCAAGCCTATCTTCGCTACAAGCCTCACGGCGTCGTCGCTGTTCTGGGCGCCTTCAATTTTCCCGCACATTTAAGCAATGGTCATATAGTGCCTGCTCTTTTAGCCGGAAATACCATTCTTTATAAACCTAGTGAATTAGCCCCTGCTGTGGCCCAATTTATTACTCAGTGCTGGCATGAAAGCGGTTTGCCTCAAGGTGTCATCAATTGTATTCAGGGAGGAATTCATTCCAGCAAAACCCTATTATCAGCTGATATTCAAGGCGTTTATTTTACCGGGAGCTATAAAGCGGGTAAATCTATTCATCAGTATTTTAGCGGGCGCCCTGATGTCATACTGGCACTTGAAATGGGCGGAAACAACCCATTAATCATTGATAAAGTGACTACTATCGATGCTGCAGTTTATCAAACTTTATTATCGACAATGATTACCACCGGACAACGCTGCACCTGTGCAAGACGCCTTTTTATTCCCAATAATACCAGTGGAGATAAATTTTTATCACGGCTTATTCAAGCTTGTGAGCAACTAAAGATAGCGCCTTTTACACATAAACCAGAACCTTTTATGGGCCCTGTAATTGACTATGAGCATGCACTTAATCATTTAAAAGCTCAGGAACATTTGATTAAATTAGGTGGTAGACCTTTACTTAAAATGGCTTTGATGGAAGAGAATACCGGCTTTCTCTCACCTGGTCTTATTGATATGACTGGCATTGCTGAAGTACCTGATGAAGAAATTTTTGCGCCAATAAGTCAAATTTACAGGTATGAAACGTTTGATGAAGCATTGGTTATGGCAAATCACACGCGCTATGGCTTATCCGCTGGCTTGCTGAGCGACAGCAAAAAAAATTACCAAAAATTTTATCATACTATTCGTGCGGGCTTAATTAATTGGAATCGACCTACTACAGGAGCAGCCAGCAGTCTTCCTTTTGGTGGGATTGGCTGCAGCGGGAACCATCGTCCCAGCGCTTATTTCGCAGCAGATTACTGTGCTTATCCCATTGCAAGTTTAGAACAATCAGAATTAACCTCACCGTCGCAATTGCTACCTGGAATTCAATTGGAATAACAACATGGCTGTTTTTGAATTAAATATGGATGGATTAGTGGGGCCAACTCATCATTATGCGGGGCTGGCAGCAGGCAATTTGGCATCAACAAACAATGCCTTAAGTTTCTCAAACCCGCAAGCCGCCGCACTTCAAGGGCTTGCTAAAATGCGTTTATTGCATAAATTAGGGCTAAAGCAAGCCGTATTGCCTCCTCATCAACGGCCTAATTTGCAGTTACTTTATCAACTTGGCTTCAGTGGAAATGCTGCTCAACAAATCACAAAGGCACATCAAACTGCCCCTGAACTACTTAGCGCTTGTTATTCTGCCTCAAGTATGTGGACTGCCAATGCCGCGACAGTATCTGCAAGTCTTGATACATCCGATAGCCGCGTTCATTTCACAGCAGCAAATTTAATTGGCAATTTACATCGTCATCAAGAGGCTGATTTTTCCAGTGATTTGTTAAAATATCTATTCGCAAATGAGCAATACTTCCAGCATCATCCCTTATTACCCAGAAGTTATACTACCGGGGATGAGGGTGCAGCCAATCACAATCGACTTTGCAAAAGCCACAATAATCCAGGAATTACTCTTTTTGTCTACGGCAAAAAAGGATTGACCAAGACTACTCTTGAAGGACCGATGAGGTATCCGGCCAGACAAACTCTGGAAGCGTCACAGGCAATTGCTCGAGCCCATTTATTAGCCCCAGAGCGAGTTATTTTTGCTTGTCAAAATCCTCTAGTCATTGATCAAGGAGTATTTCACAATGATGTAATTGGGGTTGCCAATGAATCTGTATTATTAATTCATGAGGAGGCTTGGCTTAAACAAGCCAGTATTTTACAAGAACTCCAAAGAAAAGCGGATTTTTCTGTGACTATAATAGAAATTAAACAGGAACAACTGACTGTCGCTGAAGCAGTGAATACTTATCTTTTTAATTCACAATTAGTCACATTACCAAGCACAGGCAATCAAATTCAGATGGCTTTAATTGCACCCATTGAGTGTCAAATCAATGAACGCGCCAAATCCGTCATTGATAATCTTATTGCAGATAATTCGAATCCTATTGTTGCCGTACATTTTCTGGATTTAAAACAAAGCATGCGAAATGGAGGTGGTCCTGCATGCCTTCGTTTACGTGTGCCTTTAAATCACTCCGAGCTTCAAGCCATGCATCAAGGTGTTTTAATTACTGAAACACTATTAATCGAATTGGAGGCTTGGGTTAAGCGCCACTATCGTTTTCAATTACATGCGAATGATTTGGCAGATCCCTTATTTATTAATGAAAATTTAACGGCTTTGGATGAATTAACTCAGATTTTGGCCTTGGGTTCTATTTATCCTTTTCAATGTGAGACCAGTCTCTGATGTGGAAAACGCTTTGGGGTGCTTGTGTTCATGAATCGACCAGCGGCATACGTGTTTACCAAAATTTTTTATTCCGTTGGCTAAAATTCAAAGGCACTACTCTCCAAACACTTTTAAATCGATATTTTCCGCATCGTCCTGGCCTGTACTATGTAAACTCTCTTACTTTATTTGTGCGCTTAAGTCCAGGCAGTTGCTGCATGCTTGGGCTCGGTGGTGCTGGCGTTGCTCATGCCCTTTCTCCGTTTCATCAGGTGAAACTTACAGCGGTGGAATACGATGGCGAAGTCATTAATATTGCAAAACAGTTCTTCAGGGTTAATGAGCTTAGCAACCTGGAAATTATTCATGGAGACGCTCAAGCATTCGCGATGCAGACGAATAAACAATTTCAACATGTCCTTGTGGATCTGTTTACCCATGATGTTTTTCCATCTCAATGTAATACCGAAGAATTTTTCTATCATTGCAAACGAATGTTAACCACAAACGGTATTCTCGCTGTTAACTTGGCTAATCGCAGCGAACAATGGCCTATATTTCAACTCATCCGGAAAAATTTCCACAATTCTACTTTGGCCGTTTCAGTTAAAAAATCAGCAAATATTATTATCTTTGCCACAAAGCATAAGTCAGCAAATTATTTAATAGACGTGCTTAAACAACATAAACAACTCAAGAATCTTTTTTGGGATGAGAAATGGGGATGTGTTGCAGAATTAAAACATTAAATATTCGCGATTAATTAAGCTTATCCGTGAAAAAGGTAATTATTAATACTATAGTAAAATTACCAATCACCGATTTAAAAGCATTTTATGAATAAATCCCTCAAGCAGAAAAACTTAAAAAAAGACAAACAAGAGAAAAAAATTTCGCCCCAAAAATTGACTGACGTCAGTGGTGGAAGATTTACTCCAGGAGGTAGACTACCTGGTCAAGGTAGTTCCTAACGCTGATGTAGTCTCTTGTTGCAATAGGACAGTCAAGTTTGCCCAGGGTGTTAGGGTCGAAAGCGACCCCAACTAAACCATGCGTACTGCTACTATTAGAGTAGGAGCCTGTCTTCTATCTAACGTGATTAAGCGAAGACAGTTATTTTCCCAATACTCACCTGTCCAGGAATTAAACTTCCATCAAATCCTTTTCTTTTTCAACCAACAGAGCATCAACCTCTGCGATGTATTTATCGGTTAATTTTTGAATCACCTCACTCGCACGACGCTCATCATCTTCCGAGATTTCCTTTGCTTTAACCAAGTCTTTAAGATGGTTATTGGCATCACGACGGATATTCCGAATAGCAACTCGTCCTTGCTCACCTTCTCCTCTTACCACGCGAATCATTTCTTTACGGCGCTCTTCAGTCAGAGGAGGCATGGGAACACGAATCGCATTTCCAGCTGTTGCCGGATTTAATCCTAAATCAGAGGTTAAAATTGCCTTCTCCACAGCCGCAACGATTGACTTTTCCCATGGAGTAACCAATAAGGTACGAGAGTCACTAACGGTAATATTAGCGACCTGGTTCAAAGGCGTAGAGTTACCATAATAGTCGACTTGAACATGATCCAAAAGACTAGGATTAGCACGACCCGTGCGAATTTTAGTTAAATCATTTTGTAGTGTTTCGACTGTTTTCTTCATACGCTTTTCAGCGTCCTGCTTGATATCATTGATCATGGTTTGCTCCTACTATGGTTCCAACCCGTTCACCGAGAACTATTTTCTTCAGCGCATTTGGAGCTGCCATATCAAACACCTGAAGCGGCATTCCGTGATCCTGGCATAAACAAATGGCCGTCGAATCCATTACCTCCAATCCTTCTCGTAACACTTGCTTGTAAGTTAAATAATCATAACGAACCGCATCAGGGTTTTTAAGAGGATCTGCCGAATAGATTCCATCAACTTTTGTTGCTTTTAATACAACATCAGCACCTACCTCGATTGCTCTTAAACAGGCTGCAGAATCGGTAGTAAAAAATGGATTGCCTGTACCCGCCGCAAAAATGACCACATGACCATTACGTAGATGAGTGATGGCCTTGCGTCGATGATAGGGATCTACAATTCCCAATATGGGAATCGCAGACATGATACGTGCAGGCAAATCAATACGCTCTAAAGCATCACGTAAAGCCAAAGCATTCATTACTGTCGCAAGCATACCCATGTGATCGCCTGTTACGCGCCCGAGACCAGCCTCCGATAACGCCTTACCGCGAAACAAATTACCACCACCAATGACTATGCCGACTTCAACTTCCATACGAATTAGTTCGGCAACATCTTTGGCCATACGGTCAAGAATTGATGGATCAATACCAAATTGTACTTTCCCCATCAATGCTTCACCACTGTACTTTAGCAAAATGCGCTTATATTTTAATTGCGACTGACTGGAATTCATCATTACTCACGAACCTGAGCCATTACTTCTTCAACAAAATTATCCTCTTTTTTCTCAATCCCTTCACCGACTTCAAAGCGAGTAAAGGAAATCACTTCAGCATTTTTTTCCTTTAACAATTGACCCACTTTTTTATTAGGATCTTTAACATATGGCTGACCTAAAAGACTAACTTCATCAACAAACTTATTGATACGGCCTTCGATCATTTTATCAATAATTTCCTGTGGCTTACCGCTTTCACGAGCCTGAGCAGTAAAAATTTCCCGCTCATTTTCAATTGCCTCAGCAGAAACTTGATCACGATTAACAACCATAGGACGGCTGGCAGCAATATGCATAGCGATATCTTTTGCAAGCGCCTCATCACCATTTTTCATATTGACGAGAACACCAATGCGGCTACCATGCAGATAATGACCAATTACACCATCAGAAGACATTCTTTCAATACGACGCAACTTAATATTTTCACCAATTTTGGCAACAAGCTCTTGTCTTGCCTGTTCGACGGTCAGATTGCTACCCAACATGGTTTGATTGGATAATTCTTCAATATTGGCAGCCGAAGAAGTCAGTGCAGTTTCGCTAACTTTCGTTGCAAAGTTTGTAAAATTCTCATCACGAGCAACGAAATCAGTTTCGCTGTTAATTTCAAGCATTACTGCTGAACGACTATCCGCAGAGCGAGCAATAACAATAACACCTTCTGCGGCGACACGATCGGCTTTTTTATCTGCTTTAGCTTGACCAGCTTTACGCATTTCAACAATTGCCTGTTCGATATCACCGTTAGTTGCGATCAGAAATTTTTTACACTCCATCATTCCCGCACCAGTACGCTCTCTTAATTGCATTACTAATGAAGCACTAATTGACATAATCCACCCCTCCACATAACAAAAAGGGGGTACGTCAATAAATCAACGCCCCCCTCTCTTTTAAAAGTTAATTATTCATCTGCTGCTTTTTCTACTTCTTTATTATTTGTAGGCACTTCAACGAATTCAGCATCCGATGCTACGCCCCCTACAGTATTACCTTGCTTGGCATCAAGAATCGCATCCGCAATACAGCGCACATAAATTTCTATAGCACGCATAGAATCATCATTGCCTGGAATCACATAATCTACGTTATCAGGACTATTGTTTGTATCAACAATACCAATAACAGGGATTTTCAAGCGGCGAGCTTCCTCGACTGCGATATGCTCAAATCCAACATCGACCACAAAAAGAGCATCAGGCAAACCGCCCATATCTTCAATACCGCCCAATCCTCGCTCCAGTTTTTCCAATTCGCGGGTGAGCATTAATGCTTCTTTCTTAATCATCATCTCAAATGCGCCTTTTTCACGCATTTCTTTTAATTCTTTGAGACGAAAAATAGATTGACGTACTGTTTTCCAGTTAGTCAACATACCGCCTAACCAACGATGATCAACATAAGGCATACCACAGCGCCTAGCATGCTCACGAATACTCTCCTGTGCTGCTCGCTTGGTACCTACGAAAAGAATTTTTGCTTTATTTGATGCTAAACGACCGACATAGTTAACTACATCATTTAGCATTGGTAGCGTTTTTTCCAGATTGATAATGTGAATTTTATTTCTGGAACCAAAAATATAAGGGGCCATTTTTGGATTCCAAAAACGGGTTCTATGGCCAAAATGAGCCCCCGCTTCTAGCAGTTCACGCATACTAACGTTCATATATTTCTCCAGGGTTAAGCCTCCACACTTCCCATGCGGTACCCTATCGGGACCCCACCGCATGTGACGAAGCGTGTGTGTCGTTAAAAGCGCCGTATTTATACCATAACCCAGCACAATCATCAACTTCATTGACTTTAATTCATTTTTTTTTATCATTATTATTCTGATTTTGAGGAAAAAATAAAAATCAGTGTCTATAATCGTTGCTGAGGAGTTTTTAATAATAACTTTAACTAAGGATAGTAAAATGAAAAAAATATCGCTAGTTGCATTGGTTTTATCTTTTGCTTTAGGACAATCAGCATTTGCTGCTCCTGCAAATGATACGTCTACTTCAAATCAAACCACATCCACTACTTCTTCCATGTCTTCAGACAATGGCTCATGTCCCTGTCCTGGTAAGCGCATGCAAGAAATGATGGATTCTTTGAATTTAGACGCTTCACAGCAGGCAAAAATCAAAGCGATTAAGGATCAACTGAAGCAAAGCCAACAATCAAATTGGGAACAAATGAAATCCATTCGCTCTCAAATTCATGATTTGATTGCAGCAGATACTTTGGATAATTCCAAGTTAAATAGCTTGATTAGCCAAAAGAAAGAACTGCTAGGCGAAATGATGAAAGCGAAAATTTCTGCTAAGCAACAAATTTATAGTGTTCTTAATGCAGATCAAAAGTCACAATTCAAACAACTGATGAAGCAATGGGAAGAAAAGCGCATGAATCATAAATGCTAATACTCTTCTTATAAGCCAATAGCCCTGGGCGAAACAACTGGATACCCCGGGCTACGGCTTTATCTTCCTCCAGCCAAGTGCTGCCAAATCTAAAGACCATTACCTACCCTTCATCATTTAAATTTTCTTTTATAATTAATAGAATCCCGTCATAATGTTCGACGAAAAGAAAGCTTATGCTACTATTTATATTTTGCGGATTAAAACAATGGCAGTAACAATAAAAACTCCTGAAGAAATAGAAAAGATGCGTGTTGCTGGCAAACTTGCTGCTGAGGTTCTGGAGATGATAGGTCCCTATGTTAAAGAGGGTATAACCACTGATGAACTCAATACAATTTGCCACAATTACATTGTTAATGAACAACATGCCATCCCTGCTCCTTTAAATTACAATGGCTTCCCCAAATCTATTTGTACATCAATTAATCATGTTGTTTGTCATGGCATTCCTGGTAAAAGAATTTTAAAAGATGGGGACATTATTAATATTGACGTCACTGTTATTAAAGAGGGTTATCACGGAGATACCAGCAAAATGTTTTTTGTCGGTAGCCCTTCTGTTAAAGCAAAACATGTAGTAAATATTGCCCATGAATGTCTATTCATTGGCATTAATATGGTAAAACCAGGGGTACGTTTGGGGGATATAGGTTATGCCATACAGCAACATGCTGAAAAAAACCGCTGCTCGGTAGTGCGAGACTATTGTGGCCACGGTATTGGTCGTATTTTCCATGAAGATCCTCAGGTGTTGCATTATGGAATTCCCGGTACTGGTGAAGTACTAAAACCTGGTATGACGTTTACCATTGAACCCATGATTAATATTGGCAAACACCATACCCGCTTGCTACCTGATAATTGGACTGTTGTTACTAAGGATCACAGTCTTTCAGCACAATGGGAACATACGCTGTTGGTCACTGAGGACGGGGTTGAAATTTTAACCTTACGCAATGAAGAACGCTAATCTTGCTCTAAAACAAGCAATTAAACAGTTCAAGGAAGAGCTGTGTAAAGAATTTTACCCCAAAAAAAATATTACCTCCCTTACCAATAAATTAGTTACGTTCATAGACAAGATATTACTGAGACTATTTCATCAACACCAACTGGATAAAGACAATAAATTTTGTCTTCTGGCTTTGGGTGGCTATGGACGACGGGAACTCCAATTATATTCAGATATCGATCTACTGCTGTTACACTCCGAAGAAATTTCAAAAATACACTCTCAGCGAGCACAGGCCTTTATACAATCTTGCTGGGATGTGGGGTTAGAGGTAAGTCACCAGATTACCACCGTTGAGGCCTGTGCGGATTTAGCCAGTAAAAATTTAAGTGTTATTTCTAGTATTCTGGATCTCCATTTAATTGAGGGTCACAGTAGTTTAATGGAAGAACTCCTCTACAAAACACACCCTCTCCACATGTGGCCTAGTAATCACTATTTCTTTGCTAAAAAACAAGAGCAGACTCAACGTTATGCTAAATATGGTGATACAGCTTACAATCTTGAACCTAATGTTAAGAACGGTCCGGGTGGCTTAAGAGATATTCATATTCTTCTAAACATTTGCAAACGCCATTTTGGTATTCATCAATTTGCTGACGTTATTCATAGTGGTTTTATCACTGAAAAAGAATATGAGGAACTTCAATTTTGCCAACATTTCCTTTGGAAAGTTCGTTTTGCGTTACATATGGTTGCGGGGAAACAGGAAGAGCGTTTATTATTTGACCACCAAATCAAATTAGCCAGTTTATTCGGTTTTACCGATAAATCACACAGTCTGGCTATCGAACAATTCATGAAAACCTATTTTAAAATTATCAAGCGCATTCGTGCACTTAATGAAATGTTATTACAATGGTTTGCAGAGGCTATCGTTTATCACGAAAAACAACAGATAACACCGTTGGACAGTAATTTCCAGCTCGCCAATAATTATATTGAAGTAAAACACCCCTCAGTGTTCAGACAAAGACCGCTGGCATTGTTGGAATTATTTTTATGGATAGCTAAACGTCCACATATAGTTGGTGTTCGAGCAAGTACTATTCGTCTAATTCGGGAGAGTCTGTATTTATTTACTCACAAAATTCGTAAATCACAAGCAGCGACAGCATGCTTTCTTGCTATTTTTAAAACAGCTGAAGATCCCTTTGAGACACTTCAGCATATGAATCGATATGGAATCCTCAGTTACTATCTGGATAGCTTTGCTGCAGTCACTGGACAAATGCAGTATGATTTATTTCATGTTTATACGGTGGATCAACATACTCTTTTTGTTATTCGTAATCTTGCCCGATTTTTAAAAGCAGAATATGCTGACCAATTTCCATTGGCAGCAGAATTAATGCCCATGATTAAACAACGCGAGATTTTGTATCTTGCAGCCCTTTTCCATGATATTGCCAAAGGTCGCGGTGGTGATCATTCAGAGCTTGGCGCTGAAGAAGCTCGCCATTTCGCTTGCCGTCATGGATTAAGTGAGGCCGAGCGTGAATTACTGGTTTGGTTGGTCCGCAATCACTTATTAATGTCACAAACAGCACAACGTCAAGATATTTATGATCCTAAAACCATTCAAACTTTTTGTAGCCAGCTTCCTCAGGCAGCCTATTTGGATTATCTGTATTTACTCACAGTGGCTGATATTTGCGCTACCAATCAAAAACTTTGGAATACCTGGAGAGACTCCTTGTTAAAAGAGCTTTATCGAGCAGCTCGTTTTGCTATGCAGGAAAAAAATCTACTGGATGAAGCCGCAGTTATTCGGTCTCGAAAAGATAAAGCCATGAAGTTTTTATTAAAAAGCGGTTTTAGTCAAGGAACAGTCGAAGCCTTGTGGTCTCATTTTAAAGATAAATATTTCCTGCATGAACCAGCCCATGTTATTGCCAGGCACACTAAAGCCATTATTAACAGCAAAGAGTATCCTTTGGTGCTCATTATGCCTCATCACAGCCAGGGCGGCACTGAAGTTTTTATTTACATGCCTCATCGTGATGAGCGCTTTACGATTACCACTACCGTGTTAAGTAATTATTATGCAACCATTCAGGAGGCTACTATTTTAACTTGTGACAATGGTTATGATTTAGATACCTATATTATTTTAAACGAGCAACATCAGGCTTTTTTTGATAAAGAGCGAATTATCATCATTCAAAATGCGCTAAAAGAGCAACTTACCAATAATGAAAAATTACCAACAACAACCAGACGCCGAATTACACGTACTCAGGCCCACTTTAATTTAAAACCGCAAATAAGTTTTAGTGAGGACAGTCAACTTCACCAAACCAGCCTGTTTCTAATCACTACTGATAGACCTGGGCTACTTGCTACTATAAGCCGTGTATTTTTAAAAATGGGGATTAGTTTACATAATGCAAAAATTGCCACCTTTGGTGAGCGTGTAGAGGATATGTTTTTTATTACGACAAAAAGGGGAAATCCTTTAAGTAAGGAAGAAAAAGAGCAGCTAAAGCATGCGTTAACACGAGAATTGTTTACTGAAAACTTCTGAGAATCGTTATTTACAGCACAGCGGCGTTCACTTTTGTAACCCATTATACTTAGGTCTTATTACGGCATTTAAAAATTGGATTTCTTGCGCTGTATCCCTAGGTTGTTTCATCGCTACGCTTATCGCAATGACGTCTATTGGGACTTGACCTCCGTTTTTAACGATCCATCAATTCTGACTCAAGCACAACGTGTAAATTTTCGTCATCCTCTGGCCTTGATAATGTAAGAAAAAGGGCTATGAGTGACAACCTCTACCCTACATTAACCTCTTTTTGCTTTAAAAAAATCAGTCAACAAAAGAGCACACTCTTGCTGCATAATTCCTTCGTCAATAATAACTCGATGATTTAAGGGATAGCCTTGTAATAGGTTGTAAACAGAACCTGCAGCACCTGCCTTAAAATCGCGCGTGGCAAAAACTACTCGTTTTACACGAGCGTGTACAAGCGCACCTGCACACATTGCACAGGGCTCAAGCGTGACGTAAAGGGTGGTATTTAGCAAACGATAATTTTGCAGTTGTCTAGCTGCTTCACGCAGCGCAATAAGTTCGGCATGAGCGCAGGGATCATGCTTTTGCAATACTTGATTCCACCCTCTTCCCAGGAGTTGGTTATTCTCAGCAACCAAAACAGCCCCAACAGGAATTTCTCCCTGATCTTTAGCCTTTAAAGCCAGATTGTAAGCTTCGGTCATCCAAAAAAAATCTTTTATTCCCATTCAATTGTCGCTGGAGGTTTGCCAGAAATATCATAAGTTACGCGAGAGACACCAGAAACCTCATTAATGATGCGATTAGATACCTTTGCCAGAAAATCCCAAGACAATTGGGCCCAATGAGCTGTCATGAAATCAACCGTTTCTACAGCACGAAGACAAATAACATAATCATAACGTCGACCGTCTCCCATTACCCCAACACTTTTAACGGGTAAAAAAACAGCAAATGCTTGGCTGACTTTGTGATAAAGCCCATTTTCTTTTAATTCTTCAATAAAAATAGCATCAGCTTGACGTAAAATCTCGGCATATTCTTTTTTAACTTCACCCAATATACGCACCCCTAAACCAGGACCAGGAAAAGGATGACGATAAACCATTTCATAGGGCAAACCCAATTCAAGCCCAATTTTTCGGACCTCATCTTTAAATAGCTCACGTAAGGGCTCCAGAAGCTGCAAATTTAATGTTTCAGGCAAGCCACCCACATTATGATGTGATTTAATAACCATGGAAGCGCCATTATTTTGGGTTGCTGCAGATTCGATAACATCCGGATAAATGGTACCTTGAGCCAGCCATTGGACATTAGGCAGACGTTGAGCTTCTTCATCAAATATTTCAATAAATGTGCGGCCAATAATTTTTCGCTTTTTTTCAGGACAATCCACACCTTGTAGGGCGTCTAAAAATTTTTCCTCTGCATTAACGGCAATAATTTGTATGCCCATGTGTTCACCAAACATGGTCATTACCTGATCTGCTTCATTAAGTCGCAATAGTCCGGTATCTACGAATACGCAAATTAATTGTTTACCAATTGCTTTATGTAAGAGAGCCGCAACTACAGAAGAATCTACGCCCCCTGAAAGTCCAAGTACAACCTGATCATCGCCCACTTGCTGACGGATAGTATGAATGGCTTCATCAATAATATTATCCGCTGTCCAATTCGTTTCAGCTTGACAAATATCAATAACGAAACGTTGTAAAATACGCAGACCTTGTATGGTGTGGGTGACCTCGGGGTGAAACTGTAAACCGTACCAATGCCGCGACCTATGAGCCATACCAGCAATAGGCGCATTACGTGTTTCACAGATGACTTCAAAACCGGGCGGCAACTGAGTTACCTTATCGCCATGACTCATCCAGACATCCAATAAAGCGCTGCCATCCTGTGTAGTTCGATCTTCAATATTTTCTAGTAATTTGCTGTGACCATGTAATCGCAACTCGGCATAACCAAATTCACGAAGAGTGGAGGATTGAACTTGTCCTCCTAATTGTACAGCCATGGTTTGCATTCCATAGCAAATGCCTAACAGCGGTATACCAGAAGTAAATAGCCATTCCGGAGCTTTGGGATTAATGTCCAGAGTTACCGTCGAAGGACCTCCTGACAAAATAATGCCACAAGGCATTAAGAGTTTGAGTACTTCTGCATCAACATTGTAAGGATGAATTTCACAATACACCCCCATCTCTCTTACTCTTCTTGCAATTAACTGCGTGTATTGTGAACCAAAATCAAGAATAACGAGGGGCTTGCGTTTAATAGTTGTCATAATTAATTGTCATCAACTTGATAATTGGGAGCTTGTTTAGTGATACTCACATCATGTACATGGGATTCACGCATGCCGGCGTTGGTTACTTGCACAAATTTTGCATTATCATGTAGCATTTGTATCGTTTTGCATCCTGTATATCCCATGCAAGAGCGCAAACCTCCCATTAACTGATGAATGATGGTTTGGACGGGCCCTTTATAGGGTACTCTTCCTTCAATCCCTTCTGGCACTAATTTATCATTCCCCTGACTTGCGTCTTGAAAATAACGATCACTGGAACCTTGTGTTTGTGACATAGCCCCTATTGATCCCATACCACGGTAGCTTTTATAAGTTCTTCCTTGATAAAGTTCGATTTCCCCTGGAGATTCCTCGGTACCTGCAAATAAGCCACCTAACATGACTGTATCTGCTCCTGCAGCCAATGCCTTGCAAACATCTCCAGAAAAGCGAATGCCACCATCAGCGATTATAGGTGCTCGACCTTTAAGTCCCTCAGCAACATTAGCGATGGCAGTAATTTGGGGTACACCAACACCCGTTACGATGCGTGTAGTACAAATAGAACCTGGACCGATACCTACTTTAACGGCATCAGCACCCGCATCCACCAAATCAAGCGCTGCTGCAGCCGTTGCTATATTACCACCAATTACCTGAATATCAGGGAAGTGTTTTTTTATCCAGGAGACCCGGTGGAGTACTCCCTGAGAGTGCCCATGAGCCGTGTCTACGACAAGAACATCAACACCAGCATCAACCAATGCTTCAACCCGCTCATCGGTTCCTTCACCAACACCAACAGCAGCACCTACGCGTAATTGTTCAAAGCTATCTTTACAGGCAAAAGGATTCTCCTTTGCTTTCTGAATATCCTTGACAGTAATTAAACCGCGTAAGTTAAAAGCATCGTTAACAACAAGTAATTTCTCGATACGATGCTTATGCAATAAACTGCGAATTTCTTCTCTGCTAGCTCCTTCTTTAACAGTGACTAAACGTTCTTTGGGCGTCATCACAGCGCTAACCGGTAAAGACAGATTTGTTTCAAAGCGAATATCTCGACTGGTTACTATGCCCACCAGCAACTCACCTTCAACGACAGGCATACCAGAAAAGTTATGTTTGGCCATGACCTCCAATAATTCTTTTACCGTAATATGGGGTGAAACAGAAATGGGATCTTTCACCATGCCGCTTTCAAATTTTTTAACTTTCCGGACCTCTTCCGCCTGAATAGCAATTCCCATATTTTTATGGATAATGCCTATTCCGCCTTCTTGTGCCAGAGCAATGGCTAATCGCGCTTCAGTAACTGTATCCATTGCTGCAGAAAGCAGAGGCATGTTTAATTCAATTTCACGTGTTAAACGAGTTTTCAAAGACACTTCTTTCGGTAATACGGCAGAGCGGGCAGGAATCAATAACACATCGTCAAAAGTCAGTGCTTGCTGTACGATAGAAAACATACCACACTCCTAAAATTAAATTAACCGAACATTATACGAACATTATAGGAAATAGCAAATAATTCTGGTGATCTTCCAGGGCAAATTTATACTTTATCTAAATAATAACCAACAAGGCGTCATTCTGAGCAAGGCTTAGGAAATCTTCTACAGAAATGAACAAGTCTATCTGCGCGTGTTAATTGTTTTTCAATAAAACGTTTGGTATCTATCGCATCTTTTGAGTCATCGTACAGCCAGTATAAAAGTGAGGCAACATAAATTGCAGTTAAACCAGTTTCTTCCATTGCTCGATGTAAATAACTAGCTGAGCGTTGGGCAGATTCGCGCCACCATTGAACAGTCCTGCTGACACGCAACAAGGATGAAAACTGGGTATGTAAATGACCTGGCTCAAGTTGAGCACAAATCATCTCTTTTGCTATCTGTCGATACTGTTGAATATACTCAAACCATTCTATGAGTAATAGAGCCAAGCGTTCTTTTGCAGGAAGTTGAACAATATCAGGCTGACTTCCTTTCAATAGCATTGCCCTATCGGCACGCTCAAAAAAATCATCCACCAACTCATTTTTCTCAAGGAAATGATGCTGAATATCTGCCAGATTGACATCAAGATAATGAGCAATATCAAACAATTTTAAATTTTCCCAAGAGCTTCTTTTAGCAAGAATAAGCGCTGTATCCACTATTTTTTCAGCCGTTAAATGCGAGGTTTGCATCACCTATTCCCTTATTTTTTCCACTTTATACTATTTATTATAGATAGTTCTGGGAATAGAATTAACACTCATACGGGCTTCGTTAATTTTGTAATTTAACACTGCTTTCCATGTCATAGTTCTTATCAATAACATCCTGTAAATGTTCCAGCATTTCCACTACCAAATCATACCGCTTGCTTTGCGATGTTTTCTTGGCTTCCAACCATTCACCTAAAGCATTTCTTAATGCCAAATCCCCCTCCCGAGTGGGTGGTTTTATAGTGTCATGCTGTTTAAATACCTCATCCAGTTTTATAGTTTCTTTCGTTCTGAACCAAGACGCAGCTTTGCTACCCTGTTGCCAATGCTTCAAAAAATAACCTGTTTCACTTAAATTTTGTCGATTTAGCTCAGCTAATTCTCTCTTTGGCACATGACTATTTTGCACCAAATCATGATAAATATTATTACGCAAACTCTCTACTTGATAGTAACGTGAGGTTAAAGTATTTTCCTTCATAATTAACCACTTGTCTGCCTGAATAAATAGCTTTTTCAGGCTTTCAATATCGTCTTTTGTTGTGACCCGAATTGTTTTCACTAAATCTTTGGTCAATTGAGTAGAGAAGCGCGAGGCATGTTTCTCTTGTCTGTTCCACCACGCAATTAAAGTTTCTTTTTTTGGCTGCCATGTCATGCCTTTTCGCAGGTTTATTGCAGGATGAAGTTTATCAAGATAGCGATAAGCTTCTTCTTTTTCTAAGCCAAAAAAACTCTGTAGTTGATTAACAGGTGGAAAGAGATTGGCCGGAAGATTTTCATAGTGAGAATAAGTCGATTTGGCTTCTTCTCGCTTTCGTTCAAAAGTCTCTTTTGAAATCACCCCTTTTTCATGGAGGTATTTAGCCACCTGCATATGCATGTGTTCTTCTCCACTTGGAGCATTAATCCTATTTTGATGATGGCTTTCACGTGGAATTAAAATAATTTGCCGCTCAGCCGTGCGTGGTAACTTGGGTAAAATTTGTGAAAAAAAACCGCGATGAATAGGACTCGTTACTTCACGTTGCGCTTCGGGTCTATATTCATGGGCAATCAATTCAAAAAAGGATCTGCTGCTTATAGTATATTTTTCTTCTTTACTTTGCGTGATTCCCAAAGATGCGAGATGGCTGCCCATTCTAGCATTTGTCTCTACGACTTCAGACTCACCGGTTGAATTTATGTAATAAACTTTATTTTTGTCACTAGCCATTAAATAGCTATTTTTATAAGGTTGCAAATCGTCAGGCATAGTTAAGCATGTATGCAAATCAACATGTGTAACTAGCGCGCCAGTGTAAGAACCTAAAATGACAGTGACATTTCTTAAATTAGATAGATTACTACAATCAGCAATGCTGCCAGCATTCGTTCCTGCTCCTTGATAGAAATTTCCAGGAACAGGTTGATCAGCCACTATGTTGACTGGAATATTGGGAGCTAGTTGATTTAATTGTTTTGCAACTTCAAAACAAGTAACCGCACCACGACTGTATCCGCATAAAGTAATACTCTCAATTTCCTCCTTGCCATCACCTGGTTTACTACGATCTAACCGTACTCCGATACTTTTTAGAACGTCTTCATTCACTTCAATCGTATTATTTCTTCCAAAAAGCTTTTGGGTAAAGCGTTTGGCAAATCTTTTTAAATCAGGGAAAGAAGCACTGTTGCAGACTTCAGGTTCATCACAACCTTTCACAAAAATTGTACGCACACTTTCAGATGGGTAATCATATAATTTAGGAAAATTATTTCCTGGATTACCCGTTCCGCAAAAATAAACAACAAGATGCATACTAAACTCCAAGGGTGGCACATTTTGAGTATAATGCATAAATGTTAAGCATATATTAAATATACGATTAAGATATTACTCCCTCTTCTACTCCAATCACACATATATTAATATTGAAAAATCAAACGGTTAAATCAATATATGGCTTGCTCTCCCTAACCAGGGATAACCAAAATTGTTGTATCTTAAGCTTGAATATCTGAAGTTCTATGACTACGCTTCACAATGAAGCATTCATATTTGTTAGATATTAAGTCCATGTGCATAATAAATGCACCAATTAATGCAAGGATGCTATCATGAAAAAAATAGCTTTTTTGTTGTTAATAGTAGGAGCTTCAGCACTAGTTTCTAGCTGCGGATTTTCAAATTGCTGTGGCACAAGTTCTTGTGGTGGCTGTGGAAGCTATACCGTGGCCTGCTGCGGCTCTAATGGTTGGTATTAAATTAGATATTGATTACCTACAAACCGGATTATGGTATACCATGGTCCGGTAATTATTTATGAAGACAATTCTTTTTTCCATTTTAAAAATTCAACCCTTTACTAAAGTTCAGGCATTATTAATAAATACCAAAAAATACTTACAAAAAATCAAAATTAGGAATGAAAATTAAATCTTTCCTTAAGCTTGAATTGACTAAACAATAACGTGTAAACTGAGTTAAAAAGTTAACTATAGGAAGATTTAACGTTGGCTAAAATTATAGTTGTCACATCAGGTAAAGGTGGTGTAGGCAAAACCACAACTTCAGCAGCAATTTCTTCAGGGCTCGCCATGCGAGGCCATAAGACCGTGGTCATTGATTTTGATATAGGGCTTAGAAATCTCGATATTATTATGGGTTGTGAGCGCCGGGTTGTCTATGATTTTGTCCATGTAATCAATGGGGAAGCTAATCTAAATCAGGCCCTCATTAAAGATAAACGTTTACCTGATTTGTGCATACTGCCGGCATCTCAAACACGTGATAAAGATGCCTTGACTCTCTCTGGGGTTGAGAAAGTTCTAAATGATTTAGCCAATGAATTTGAATTTATCGTATGTGATTCACCAGCAGGAATTGAAACTGGTGCTTTAATGGCAATGTATTTTGCGGATCATGCTATTGTTGTAACAAATCCTGAAGTTTCCTCTGTACGCGATTCAGATAGGATTCTGGGTATTTTGGCTAGCAAAACAAGAAGAGCCGTTGAGAATAAAACACCAGTCCAGGAACACCTGTTATTGACCCGCTATGACCCTGAAAGAGTTGAAAAAGGTGATATGCTATCCGTTGACGATGTTAAAGAAATTCTTGCAATTCCTCTAATTGGCGTTATTCCTGAATCTAAAGCAGTGTTAAAAGCTTCTAACACGGGAACTCCGGTGGTCCTCGACGAAATGAGTGATGCGGGCCTTGCTTATCAGGATGCTATTGCTCGTTTTTTGGGAGAAAGTCGCCCAATGCGTTTTGTAAATACTGAACGCAAAGGATTGCTCCGCCGCTTGTTCAGTAAAAACAAGGAGGATATTCCAGCATGAGTCTATTTAGCTATTTAAGAAAAAGAAACACTACAGCTTCCGTAGCAAAAGAGCGTTTACAAATTATTATTTCTCACGAGCGTTCGCAACGAAATACTCCAGATTATTTACCCAAGCTTCAGGAAGAGATTTTGGCCGTTATTGCAAAATACATTCGTATTAGTCGCGATCAGGTTAGCGTAAATCTCGAGCGCTTGGGAGATAGTTCTGTTCTTGAACTTAACGTTACTATGCCAGATGACGTTCTTGAGGAAGTTTGAGGTGCTCAAAATAATTTATTGAGTTATAAACTGTAAATTAAACTAAGAGCTACTAACGCGATAAAAAGTGCAATTATTGGTCTTTTTAATAGACGATATGCTGCTTGAGTAATACCGTTTTTAGCCATTATTCTCCATATACTTAATTTTTCGTGATATTTTTCTTTTAATAGACTGCCCATGGGGTCTGTAAGTTTTTCGCTAATATTAAAACGGTATTCTTCTGTCGGATCAAAATATTCTGGCCCATAATCAATGAACAATTGCTCCCCTTTTGCAATATTTCTTAAGGCGATAAAACCCACTACTTCAATACCATAGAGAAAATACCTTTTATAACCAAGATTGGCATAAAGCAATGAGGAGTCAAACTGTTTTACTCTGGCCAGTGCTGGAGCATGATTTATAAATCGAGCAATATTGCTACAAAATCGTGCGTCCGTTCCCAGACCAAGTACATCAAGATGAAAATTGAAATAATAGCGCTTCATGTCGGGGATACTTTTTTTGATCCCATGATACAAGCAAACAAATTCGCCACGTAGTATTGTTTCCTTCGCATAAACACCAAAGCCAATGAATCCATTTATATAACGTAATTCAATTTTTTCAAACGGATCTGCTTTATGTAGAAAAAGATAAGTCTTTTTATCAAAATTAAAAAGAGTATTCCCGTTAATTTTTGACGGCAGATTATCTAACGAAAGTGTCTCCTCAATTATTAGATTATCAATAAAGCGAAAAGAATGATTAGACAAGTGACTTATCAACTCATTCAATTGATTGACGCTAATACGATTTTTTGCAGGTTTATGAGGATCCAAAGAAAAAGGAATCTGATAAGTAGTTTTTAAAGAATGAAACTTTGGTGAAGGTGAAATGACAAACTGACAGTCCTCAGGTTTTTTGGACTGAAGAAGTGTAGCGTAAATATATCTTGCTGTCTTCAGCAACTCATCGACATTCGTATAGCTATAATGATAGGAATTAGAAGTGGATTGCAAAGCTGGATAAGTTAGTAGAGGGTGCTGAAAATTAATGGCCCGCAGATAATCTAGATTCTTCTCTTGATCATCAATGATGCAAATTTTTGAGCCAACATCCACAATAGCTTTTCTGTAAGAAGAATCGGGATTTTGATTGGTTAGGGTAATTTTTACCATGTTTATCGAACAGTTCTGGAGAAAGTAATTCTAATTATCTGACTTGATAACTCCTATTTTGCAGTGTGGCAGGATTAAACTGCGCTTAATCACACCACACTGGTCGTCTTTTTGCACGTTGAGCAAATAAAATTATATTACCTCTGCTGTTAAATCATCTTCACTGGGCGTTACTTCCTTTTTCTTAGCACCTTTTACTAATGAAGAATCAGCTGTAGGTCTTCGCAACTCATCATCACTGAAATCATCAACTGCAATAGCCTCTTGTCGTTTAATTTCAGCGGCTCTTAAGCGAGCTGCATCGTTTTCTTTTAATAAACCCTTCTGCTCTGCTTCATCAATCTGTTTTAATAAAGTTAAAGAAGTGAGTTCTCCATCCTTCACAGCACGACTTACTTTCTTCTCAAGTTCTTCAACTGCACAAATCATAGTAAACGTTTCTTCCAAACAACCTAAAGGACAATTTTGGATGGCTTCTTTAAATACAAAACGAGTTAAGCGTGAACGGGCTTCATTCGGTTGCGTGAGAAGTTGAGCTAATTTATGATCTAAATCATCTGCAGGTTTAGGACGCTGACTACCAAAGGGTTGTAGAATTAACTTCAGTACAATACGAGCCCAACGAGCAGGAAAATTCGAAATAACATCTCGAATGGCTACTTCACTATCATGTAACAATTGTTGACAGCACCAATCAACCAGAGGCAAATCTGTTATTGGTTCACCTTCATCATGGAATCTTTTTAAGACTGCAGAAGCCAAATATAAATTGCTAAGCACATCCCCCAAACGGGCAGACATTCTTTCTTTTCGCTTAAGCTCCCCTCCAAGCACGGCCATCGCAAAATCAGATAAAAAGGCCAAATTGGTGCTGTAACGATGAATCAACTGATAATAACGTCTGACATTACTTTTGGGCGTAAACACAAAATGGGCATCAGTTATTGCGAAAATAACTGATTTCGTCAGATTAGCAAACACAAAGGCAGCATGTCCCCAAAATGCTTCATCAAAAGCATTTAAATCTTTTTTCCTAACGCTTTCTAGCTCCTTAAATACATAAGGATGACAACGGACAGCTCCCTGACCATAAATAATAAGACTACGGGTCAGAATATTGGCTCCTTCTACAGTAATACCAATAGGCAGATTTTGATAACCACGTCCAAGGTAATTATTGGGGCCTAAACAAATACCTTTACCACCATGAATGTCCATAGCATCAATCGCTACCTGACGTCCCTTTTCAGTCGTATGATATTTTAATATTGCACCTGCTACTGAAGGTTTAGCCCCATGATCAATCGCTGCTGCCGCCATACTAAGACCAGCATCGATTAGATAAGTATATCCAGCAATTCTTGCTAATGGCTCTTCAATTCCCTCAAAATTGGCAATCGCTGTATTAAATTGCTTACGTATTCTTGCATAAGCGCCACTCGCTAAAGCAGCGGCTTGCGAGCCACCTGTCGCACTGGATGGCAAAGAAATAGCCCGACCTGCACTTAAGCATTCCATCAGCATACGCCAACCAGCACCAGCCATAGCAGCGCCACCAATTAAATAATCCATTGGAACGAATACATCCTTTCCTTGAGTAGGACCATTTAAAAAACCAGTGTTGAGTGGGAAATGACGGCGTCCTTTAATCACTCCAGGTGTATTTGCAGGGATTAATGCGCAGGTAATTCCCACATCAGTCCCCTTACCTAGCAGGTTTTCAGGGTCAAACAGGCGAAAGGCCAAACCAATCACCGTTGCAACAGGACAAAGGGTAATATAGCGCTTATTCCATGTTA
Source organism: Legionella clemsonensis (assembly GCF_002240035.1). Taxonomy (NCBI): domain Bacteria; kingdom Pseudomonadati; phylum Pseudomonadota; class Gammaproteobacteria; order Legionellales; family Legionellaceae; genus Legionella; species Legionella clemsonensis. The sequence goes on from NZ_CP016397.1 coordinate 1,762,686, forward strand.
AGCGGACCCCCAACACCTCTTTGCCATTAAATTCCTGACGACAAACTATTCCTTTATCTGGAATAGAAGCGGCATCTGACCCAGCGTTAGGTCCTGTTAACGCAAAACAGGGAATCTCTCTTCCGTCAGCCAACCGTGGCAGATAGTACTCCTTTTGTTCCTTTGTACCGTATTTTAACAACAACTCAGCAGGACCTAATGAATTGGGCACAGAGACGGTGCTACCTACGGTAACAGAACGGCCATACAATTTGGCAAGTATTGAAAATTGCGCAGTTGCTGAAAACTCCAAACCACCATATTGTTTAGGAATAATCATTCCTAAAAAGCCTTTTTCCTTAATAAACTGCCACATTTCAGGAGGCATGTCTGTTCGTACGTGTGTAATATCCCAGTCATCAATCATGCGACAAAGCTCGTTAACCGGACCATCAATAAAAGCCTGCTCTTCTGTAGTCAGTTTAACTGCAGGTGTGGCCAGTAAACGATTAAAGTCAGGAGCTCCACTGAATAAATCTCCTTCCCAACTGACTGTTCCAGCTTCCAGCGCTTCTCGCTCTGTAGAAGACATCGCAGGCATCGCTTTACTTACTATGCCAAATAGCCGACGCGTTAATAAATTTTTGCGTAGCGACTTAATAGAACCCAATACCAATACAGCAAATACGGTCCACAAAGCAATTTGGGTAATGACACCTGGAGAGCCATACTTTGTCACTAATAAAGCAAAAAGACCATAACTGATAGCCCATACGACAAGAGATGCTTGTTTGGCTAACAATAAGATAGCCGCGCTTACCGCTGCAAGAACGATTAGACTATGCACCACTATTCTCTCCTTTTAATAAGTTTGCTGGGGTTTGTAGTTTAATGAAACATTCTTAGAATAGGCTTAGAAGACGGCAGTTTTCAAGCAATTCAAAGGAAGTTGTCATTGTTTCAGTATAGCATCCAGTACAGTGAAAATTTGATTTGCAAGCTGCTCTGGCGCCTCCATAGGGAGCATGTGAGTACCGCTCATTCTGACGCTCGATATATTGTAATGCTTCTTCATGTAGCGTATATCCAGTTTATCAACCACTGTGCTTTTATCTCCATATATTAATGTCGCAGGGACTGTTAATTGACCTTCATATTCATGAAGAGTATGCGGTATAGTACGATAAATTAAATATTCTATATGGCGATCGAAGCGTAGTATATATCCATACTCAGTTTTTCTTAGCCCATAGTCAATATAATCCTGCAGACATTCAGGTGTAAATGTTTTAAATAAATCTCGAGTTTTAAGATAGTCAATGAGTTGTTCTTTGGTCTGCCAATGCTCCCTTCTACTTCGTGTTCTGAATGCAGGTGTAACCCTGTCAATAATTCCTAAGGCTTTGGCCAGTCGTACCATACTTGACTTAATTCGTCCTAAAAGTGGTGAATCAATCATTACCACTGCTTTAAATAAACTGGGCTTTTCAATGGCAGCCAGTAAACTTAACACACCACCTAATGAATGTCCTACTGCAATGACTGGTTGAGTGGCTTGCGACTCTACACTGGCTATCACCTCATCTACGAGGAGATGCCAGTTTTCTGTAACGGGAAACAGAGGATTATGTCCTATTTTATCGATGTAACAATAGTTATATTTTTTCTCTAGTTGTTTCAGCAGTTGTAAATAGCAGAGCGAAGGAAATCCATTTCCATGCGCAAAATGAATTAATTCCTTCACGAAACCACCAGCTTCTGACTTTCACGTTTTAGTGAGATAACAGCAAAGCTAAAATAAAATGCTAAAAGAATAATCAGTACTAAACCGAAACCTGGAAAAAGCCAATCAAGAGTTAAGCCTGATACAAGAAAAAGTATCTGTGGGGTTAAACTTACTGCCAATAAACGCGCTGTTTGTTTATAGCTAATAGTCAGGTGAAAAAAAAGTCTTGCAAGAAATTGCCCCATTAGCGCAAATACCAATAAAAAAACCAGATAAATAGCAAAAAATACGAGCGCTATAGTGGGATAAATGATTAATTGGGAAACTAATTTCACTCTGGATAAACCTGAGGATTCGACCCAGGTTTTACCATCAAATATTTGATTTATATCTTTACTGAGAGGCTGAACATAGACAGGATCTTTTTCTTTATTCGGCTGTTTTGTGAAAAAAAACTGTGGTGAAGGTACTCGATAATAAAATTTATCCTTGGTAATTAGCGTTGCTAAATGGGGATAGGTGTCATCAATGGATTTTATTGCTCCAGTAGTATCTATAATAGAAACGACCTCCCCTGACTCATTTTTTATAAAATAAGGCATGGGTTTATCAAAAGAAACCTCTCCATTTTGAATATAAATTGGCGGAAGTTGCTTAATAGGTTCTATAAGTTGCTGTTCGAAAAATGTATCAAAGTCAGAGATAATACGTAGGCCGAAAGGGAGGGTAAACAGAAACATCACCAGTAATAAATAAAGCATTCCAAATCCTTTCCATCGTTTACCTACATCAACATACAATCGTCGGCTATAAAAGGATAATATTATCGCTTGAAAATAATTATAAAGTGGAGCATCAATCTTTCTTAAAGCTTGTTTTTCTTCAGCCATGCCACCCTCCAAGGCGCAACCCTGTCTTTTGATGAAATAGATTAGCTTTATTTACAACAAGTTCCAAGGTAAATTGATTATCAATAATTTCAGTATCGGCAGGAACGCGCACTGTAAATTTGGCCTTGCCACACAAGGTAATAGCTTGCACCAGCTTGTCAGCTCCCATATCATCGACAAATTCAACTTTTACTGGTAAAGCGGTTGTTGTATTTTTTTCAGAAATTCGCAAGTGCTCGGGACGAATACCTATAATAACCTCAGTACCACAAGCAATAGGATCGTCTAGAGGGGGTAAAGGAAATGTTGCGCCCAGTTCAGTCATTACTCTTTGATGATTTAAATCAATCTTTGCAGGGAGCAAATTAATTGGATAGTGACCGGTAAAACTTGCAACAAACAACGATGCAGGTTGATTGTAGAGAACATGTGGGACACCAATTTGTTCAACCTGTCCTTTATTTAGCACGAGCACCTTTGAAGCCATTGTCATCGCTTCTGTTTGATCATGAGTAACATACAAACAAGTAGTATTCAGTTGTTGGTGCAGTTTTTTAATTTCATAACGCATTTCTGTGCGCAGCTTTGCATCAAGATTGGAAAGTGGCTCATCAAATAAAAATACAGCAGGTGAGCGCACAATTGCCCTCCCCATCGCCACACGTTGCCGCTGCCCACCTGATAAAGAGAGAGGCTTGCGTTGCAGATAATCTGACAATTGCAGCAGCGTTGCCACCTCATTAACTCGTTGCTGAATATCCTTAGCTTTCATCCCTCGCATTTTCAGACCATAAGCCATATTCTCAAAAACCGTCATGTGAGGATAGAGAGCATAGGTTTGAAAAACCATAGCCATATCACGCTTGGCAGGAGGAATTTTATTCACACATTGATTATTAATTAAAATAGCGCCACTGGTTACTGCATCAAGTCCAGCTACTAATCGCAGTAATGTCGATTTCCCACACCCTGAGGGTCCTACTACTGCTACAAACTCACCCTTTTCAATGTTTACATTGATTTTGTCCAGAATGAGTTGTTGGCCATAGTATTTACTTACATCAACTAAATTTACAGTAGACATTAATGGATTAACCCCTTTTCAAACCACCGTTGCATCACCAACACAACCAAGCAAGGAGGTAATAAGGCAATTAAGGCGATGGTCATAATAAAATGCCATTGCGGAATTTGGTCTGCAACGCCTGCTAAATAGCGGATGCCCATTACAATAGTTGACATGCTGCTATCGGTAGTAATAAGTAATGGCCAAAGATACTGATTCCAACCATATACAAAAAGAATAATGAATAGTGCCGCAATTTGTGTCTTTGATAAAGGAAAAAGGATATCTTTAAAGAACCGCAGCGGCCCTGCTCCATCAAGTGTTGCTGCGTCCACCAATTCTTTGGGGATAGTTTTAAAAAATTGGCGAAACAAGAAAGTTGCCGTAGCTGAGGCCATTAATGGTAGACTCAAGCCAGCGAAACTGTTCAGCCAACCAAAAGTGGCAACCACTTGAAAGGTAGGCACTATCCGCACTTCCACCGGTAACATTAGGGTTGAAAAAATTAAGGCAAAAAATACACCCTTTAGAGGAAACTGAAAATACACCAAAGCAAACGCAGACAATAAAGCCAATATGATTTTACCACTGGCAATCAATACTGCCATGATAAAACTGTTGACTAACATTTGCCATATCGGTTGTCCTCCGGTAGCTGTGATTCCTTGCGTTAAAACCGTCTTAATATTGTCAAACAGCATAAATCCTGGCCAAGAAGGAAGTGGCGCTTGCATCATAGCGGTTGCTTCGTGACTTGCAGCAACTAATGCTAAGTAAAGCGGCATAAATAATAAAAATACGAAACAAATTAACAAACCATGGTTTATAACCCGTATTAAGATTTTCATTCGTAATGCACCTTTTTTTCAAGGTAGCGAAATTGAATTAGTGTGAGCACAATAACCATAAACATTAAAATAACCGACTGCGCCGAAGAACTTCCCGGGTCTAATCCCACAAAACCATCTTTATAAACTTTATACACCAACGTGGTTGTGCTATTGTTAGGCCCCCCGTTAGTCATTACATCAATGATGCCAAATGTGTCAAAAAATGCGTAAATTAAATTCATTATTAATAAAAAAAAGCTTGTTGGGGACAAGAGTGGAAAAATAATTTGCCAAAAACGTCTCCATCCTGATGCCCCATCAATAATTGCTGCGTCAATTAAAGAAGAAGGTATTGCTTTAAGTGCTGCAAAAAAAAACAAAAAATTGTAACTTAATTGTTGCCAGCTCGCGGCTAATATTACTACAAGCAACGCCTGTTTGGCATTGGTAAGGTAATTAAAAGCAATACCAAAATGCTGCAGTGCATGGGTTAACCAACCTATGGTGGGTTGACACAAAAAGCGCCACAGTATGGCAGCGATTGCCGGAGCCACTGCATAGGGCCATAGAAATAACGTTTTATACACTCCCTGGCTTTTTTGCCGCGCGTGCACAAGCACCGCTAAGAGTAAACCCAGCCCTATTGTTAATAAGGTCACAAAAGAAGCAATTAAAAAGGTGACATAGACAGCCTGCAGATAACCAGGATCCTTCATCAAATCAAAAAAATTAGTTAATCCAGCAAATCGACTAGTTATACCAAACGCATCACTAAAGAAAAACGCCTGAATAACAGCGCTCAGTGCAGGCCAAATAAAAAATAAAACCGTGACAAGCAATTGTGGCAAGATAAGTATCAAAGCCAGTTTTTTATATTGTGTATAGTTAGCCATTAAACAATTAAATAACCTGGTTGTTTTGCAGTATATAACGAACGGTTTTCAATTGGCGAGCTTTAATAGAGGAATACTATGTTCCTTGTATGTTTCGCGTACTATAAATCCCTATATAGATTCTTCCCTTCTTCCTCCGAATTTGTATCGGTCGGTGTAGAACCTTGCGAAGTACCTTGATTGGATTGGGCAAAAAATTGAAAAGTACGGCGATGTGCATACTGTTTCTCAGCGTTTACGTCACTTTCACTAAGATAATGCACCAGATCATCAGCGATGGCTAACATTGTGGCAAGCACTATAATAACTACCGCACAAACAAATATTGCACCTCTTTTCTCAGATGAATCAAAAAATAAAGACAGCGGTGTGGTGTGTGTGATGATTAAAAACATATAGACCGAAGGGATACTAAGAGACAGTAATTCTTCAAACAGTTTAGCTGCTGAATTTGCTGTCATTGTTCTCGACATTATTTCTATTGTCTTATGATGATGCCTTTTTTTGTCAAGACGAAATAATCTTTTCGTTATTTCATCAGCATCTGGCAGGTTTATAATTAAGTCGCGCCAACCATAACTGGTATGTGATAGAGCCAGTTTTGATTGAATATCAAGAAACTTAAGAACTATTACTTTAATTTCTGGCGGTAAGTTTTGAAGTCCAGGCTCTGCCGGCTCATATTTTTCCTTCATGGTTCAAGCCTAAAATATTGTACCTTCTGCAACGATAAACTTTATTTTATGTAATTTTGGCTTCTGCAGAAATGATTTATTTGTATATAAACCATATAAAATACTTATATGGCAGGTACTGTAGGTTGGTATTTACCCTTATCTGGTTGCCGCTTAAGCGGCAACCAGGCTACAATTGATTAAACAAAACTCTCGGCAATATTATGCGTTGCATTTTAATAGAAAATTCAGGCCCACAAAGTCGTTTGATCATTAATGAGCAACCACTTCCTGTTTGTCAAAAGGAAGAACTGCTTATAAAAGTGAAAGCAACCGCTGTTAATCGAGCCGATTTATTACAACGTCAAGGCAAATATCCTCCACCTGCCGGTGAATCTGACATTCCTGGGCTAGAAATAGCAGGGGATGTGATTGCCATCGGGGATGAAGTAACACGTTTTAAAGTGGGTGATGCTGTTTATGGTCTTGTTGGCAGTGGAGGCTATGCTGAATATTGCTGCGTTAATCAGCATTTGGCAGAGCGAATTCCCAGCAATTGGGATTATGATCATGCTGCTGCATTGCCTGAAGCATTAATAACAGTACATGCTACCGTTTTTTTGTTGGGTCAATTAATGCAAGGACAAACTCTATTAATTCATGCTGCAGGAAGTGGAATCACATCGCTTGCCATTCAAATGGCTAAATTGCAAGGTGCTAAAATAATCAGCACTACTAGTACCCAGGATAAAATGCTCAAAGCCCAAAAATTAGCTTCAATCACTCTTATTAACTATAAACAGAAGGATTTCGAAGCAGTGCTAGGAGAGTGTACCGTAGATGTTATTGTTGATTTTATAGGTGGCTCTTATTTTCCCAAACACCTTAAACTTTTAAAAATACAAGGCAAACTTATCCAAATTGCCTGCATGCAAGGCCATCAAGTTGAAATGAATCTACTACGGATTATGGAAAAACGATTGCAAATTAATGGTTTTGTCCTGCGTTCACAATCATTAGCCGAGAAAGCGGAATTGTGGAAGTCCGCTCAACATCAATGGGGTACCGCCTTATTAAATCAACATATAATGCCTGTTATTGACTCCAAATTTGTCTTCGACGAAATAGAGCAGGCGCATTTGCGAATGCAAAATAATGAACATTTTGGGAAAATTGTAATAACCATGCAGTAAGTCTATACCGCATATAATGTGCGGCATGTAGAGAGTTTAATTATAGGTAAATGAAAGCTCGTGCTGTTGGGTTGACAAATTATCCGGTATTTGTAGCGGCTGTTTAAACTTTCCTAGTTTACTTGCCACGCCGTCTGAATTTCCAGTTATACGCCAATGTGAAAGCTGATTACTTTCTATCATCTCGCTGGTCGGGCTATCCCTCTCCAACTGTTGTTTTTTTACTGCCATAAAGATGAAACCTGGTTTTCCTTGCACGCCATTATTAAAGTTAAATTCAGTAGGATGACTATTGTCTTGCCCGTCCACATAAGATTTCCATCTAAACTCCTCGAGCACTTTGGCAGTTAAGTATTCAATAATTGCCAAAGTAATTGATTTTCCTCGGCATACACGAGAACCATCACCAAAGGTAGCCAAGGGTTGCAACCTGTTATAGTGTTGTTGATTCTCTTCGGGTTTAAATTCATTGGCAAAAGGTCCCCACTCTTGTGGGTCGCGATTGGCAATCCAGGTGCTGTAATGAAGTTTGTCCCCGGCTTTAATAGGGATTGTTTCGTCCTTATACTCGATTATAAAGTCTTCCAACGCTTCACCAGGTTGGGCATAAATTGTTGTATACAATCGCCCCACTTCTGTAATGTATAACTTAAGCGCTTCTGCTGTGGGAGTTTTAGACAAATACCGTTCACGAATTTTGTCATTACCAAATTCCACAAAAACATGATCTAAATATTTCTTAATATTGTCGCCACCGGCAAAAAGCAGGGACACAATAATTTGTCTTAAAATTTCTTTATCAATACTTTTTACATAGGATTCACGCAGATAAAACGTTTGGTCTTCTAACATGATTCTGTCAATGTAGGCACTTAAACGTTTATTAGCCTCAGCACGCAACGTGTTTAGATCAGCATGGGGGTTTACCATGCATTTAAACGCCAAATCGGAGACTGTTTCAATTTCTTGGGAAAGTTCATTTATCCAGCGGTCTTGCCAATTAGCATGAGGATAAAATCCTCTTAAAAAGATTTTCAATGCATAAAAGCGAAAATCAACATAACAAATCTCGTCTTGGCTAGACTCTGCAGCATTACGTATTGCTGCGACTAATTGCGCCGTTTCCTCTTTAATGACTTGAATAAATCTTTTTTTATACTTATTGTCTGAAAACTGATTTTCATTGTCCTCAATTGACTTAATCGTGAGGGTAGAAATCATTTCCTGTATAAAAGGTGTGTGTATTTCACTATCTGCACTTAAAATTCCCATGCCTATCGCTTCAAGTACTGAACCAAACGCCCTGCCCCCACTTATTTTGGGAGTATCTGGATGTGTTTCAAAATAGGAAGGGGAAACTGTTTCAGCACGCGGTATGCGGCGAAGTGCTTGCAGGATTACCGGATTACCAATAGCAACCACTCGGTCATACACTTGAGATTTGGTGGGAGAGAAAATAGGTATCGTTAATACCTTAAGCGTGTCATTTGAAATTTTACTGTATTGCTCTTCTAGCAATTTATGAAAAGCATTCGGGTCTTGGACAGCATTGTGATTTATAATCAAACGATAAAGATTGCCGACTCCCTTTCCGTACTCCACGATTTTTGTAAAAAGTTCCTGTCCTTTATTTACGAGATTTGCGATTCCACCTTTTCGCACTGTTTTAATGATAACCTTATTACCTTTGTTACTTTGGGGCATTTTTTTCCTACTCCAATTTAGGACAAATTTTTACGGCACATGCTGAAAGACGCTATTTATACTTACTGGCAACAACTGTTTGGCTTTTTTTTAAGGTGCGCGCTAACAGTTGGGTATATATGGGTTTATTACCCGCCAACTGTACAATAGTAGTTGATGTTAAACAACTCACCATCAGTGGTAAAATTAAAGAATAGTTTTGTGTCATCTCTACTACCAGAATAATACCTGTAACTGGTGCCCGAACTGCAGCTGAAAATAAAGCGCCCATCCCAGCTACAGCAAACATACCCGGTTGAACCGTGACATCATCAATCACATAATGAAGAATACCAGCAGTAGCTAAGCCTAATAAAGTACCCAAAGCAAGCATCGGGGCAAAAATCCCTCCAGGAACACTGGAAGAGTAACAAATCATTGTTGTAGCAAATCGAATAAAAATTAAAAGCCATAAAACGGTGAAAGAAGGCGTCATAGTCAATGAACGCTCAATAATCTCATAACCCCCGCCCACGGTTTCAGGAAAATGTTGTGCCAAAAATCCAACAAGCACACCGATCAATAAGACATATATCATTCGCAGGTTAGTCGACAATTTATCCGTTGCAGCCAACGTAGCCATTAAAATTTTATTAAAATAAAGCCCAACAAAACCAATTAAAATGCCAAAAATGAAAAAAAGCCAGAGGGAGCTTAAACTAGGTAAAGAAAATACTGACATGGGGATAGCGGGTTGCGGACCAATAATAAAATGCAAAGTAATGGTGGCCATTACACAGCAAATCGCTACCGTCTTAAAGTTTGTAAAGGAAAAATTAAATTGACGGCGCATTTCCTCCAACACAAAAAGGACACCCGCCAATGGCGCGTTAAAAGCGGTGGCCAATCCAGCAGCAGCACCTGCTGCTATTAATGCATCGCAACGCTTTGGCGATAAACGGAAAAACTCGCCCAGCATCTCACCAAGGTTCCCACCCATTTGAATGGTGGGTCCTTCACGTCCAAGCACCATTTTAGCGGTGATAGCCATCACACCACCAATAAATTTCACCGGCAACAAACGTCGCCAAAAAATGGGACGCTCATGCAATAGAGTTCCTTCAATTTCTTGTACGCCACTACCTGAAGCCTCCGGAGCAAACCCCCTCACTAAAAGCCAGGCAAGAAAAATTAAGGCAGTTGAAATCGCAATCGATACTAACGTTTTACCAGCCTCTGTGTGTGCAGTTTGTACAATCGAAACAACCAAATGATAGCCATACTGCACCGCCAACTGAAAAAAAGATCCTACTATCCCGGTAAGAATACCGAGGATAATGGCTATAAAATAGAGCGTTAAAATTTTATTACGCATTGCTACCAATCATTCCCATGAGGTTATTTATTATTTTTAACCCGGCTTGATTTGGCATGGAAAGAATAGTTTCCGGATGAAATTGCACAGCCTGGATTGGGAGGGAACGATGTGCAATTGCCATTACAATCCCATCTTTGCTAAGGGCAGTTACTTCAAGCTCCGCAGGCAACTGTTCCAACCGAGCATAAAGCGAATGATAACGACCGGCGGTAAACGAAGAACCTAATCCTGCAAAAAGACCGGCATTATTTTTAACCTCAATCTCAGAAGCTTTTCCATGCATAGGATAACTTAAGGTATCCAGTTTACCGCCAAAATACTCGACAATCCCTTGTAACCCCAAACAAACACCAAATAAAGGTAACTTATTTTTAAGGATGACATCAATAGTTTCTGAGACTTTAAAATCAGCAGGCCTCCCAGGACCTGGTGATAAAAGGACCAAATCAAAAGGCTCGCTTTTCAAATACTCCAACGCATGATCATTACGCACCGTAACTACTTCAGCACCGGTTTGACGTATATAATTCGCTAAAGTATGCACAAACGAATCTTGATGGTCCACTAGCAAAACGCGTTTACCCAAGCCATTGGTCGTTAAACAAGAAGCAGCGGTTAATTTAGCTTCAGGCTTTTGTAACATCTCTAAAAATGCGGATGCTTTTAAACGCGTTTCCTGCTCCTCAGCTTGAGGATCCGAATCAAACAGTAAAGTTGCTCCGACACGAATCTCAGCAATTCCTTGTTGTATACGCATGGTTCGTAAAACAAGCCCTGTGTTTAAGTTACCGTTAAAACCGAACCAACCGACAGCCCCCGCATACCAGCGTCGTGGTGATTTTTCATGTTCTTCAATAAACTTCAGCGCCCAAACTTTGGGGGCACCGGTTACGGTGACCACCCACATATGCGTAAGGAAGGCATCCACCGCATCAAAACCCTCCCGTAAAATGCCTTCTACATGATCAACGGTATGGATGAGACGGGAGTACATTTCAATTTGCCGGCGTCCTAAAACGCGTACACTGCCAGCCTCGCAAATTCTCGATTTGTCATTTCGGTCAACATCAGTACACATGGTTAGCTCAGAAGCCTCTTTTTCCGACTCGAGAAGAAGTTGAATATTGTGGGCATCTTCTATTGCATCAGCACCGCGTTTTATAGTGCCAGAAATAGGGCAGGTTTCTACCCGTTTGCCCTGTACACGCACATACATTTCCGGTGACGCCCCTACCAAGTACTCCTCTTCTCCTAGATTAATAAAAAATCCATAGGGAGAAGGATTAAGACGGCGCATACGACTGAATATAGCAGAGGGTTGTTCAGGACAATGCGCATAAAAAGTCTGACTGGGAACTACTTCAAATAGATCGCCACAGGCAAAACGTTGTTTAGCAACCTCTACCAGGTTGGCATATTCGCCTGACACATGGTCACAATTTTTCGCAGGTTTTAGCTCTGGCTTATAATTTTTAAATTCCCCCTCTCGTGGTAAAGCCTGCGTTGATTTACCTTGAAATTGAAAATTATAACGCCGAATAAAGGCTTCTTCCTTACGATGATTCACCACATAAATTTCATCTGGAAGATATAATACCATCTCACGCTGCTCTTGCGCTCGAGGTTTGCATTGCTCCAAAGTCTCAAATTGAAAAATTAAATCATAGCCAAAAGCCCCATAAAACCCTAAATAAGGTTCATCGGATTTGAAAAAGGCCAGTAATTTGCGCAATACGGTAAACACTGAAGGCTGATGACTTCGCTCTTCCTCGCTGAATATTTTTTTTCCAGGTTTCACTTCGATAGTGCAACGTTGTCCTGAATGTCCTGTAATTGATAATTCATCGCAACCCGATAAAACAGGGTGGATAATTTCCAAAAGGACTTCGCCGCGTTTGTTCAGTGCCTGTAATTGGATGGTATGAGCCTTGCAAATTATTGCGAGTGGAGGATTATAAAAACCAATGTCCCAGCAAGTATAACGCCCTGGGTATTCAAAACTCGACGCAAATAATGCACCTCTTTGAGTATCCAGACGCTCAAGAAGCGGTTCTATGGCATTTTCATAAGCCAAACCATGCTGTTCATACTCAATATAAATATCACCTGCCGTTTTTACCTGCTCTAACATAATGCACCCATCCAAAACCATGGTAAACCATTCTACTGTAAAACAGGGGCTCTGCAAGGTATTCGTTTAGTTTTTGATTTCCCAAGGGTTAAGGAGTTCTACTCCGGTTTCTTCAAAATCTTTGACATTCCTTGTTACTACCACAAATCCATGAACTAACGCTGTAGCAGCAATTAAGGCATCTCTTTCTGAGCGCCGTGGAATATGAATTTTTGCACATCGTTGGGCTACTACAATATCAATGTTTATAATGCGCTCTGAAAAAGCAGGAAGTACATGAGAACTAAGCCAGGTACGTAAAATAGCGCCTTGAGATGGGTCTTGACGTTCTTTCTGTAAAATTCCGATTTCTATTTCTAGTATGCTAATTACTGATAGGAATAAAGAGGCTGTAGAAGCTGTTTTAGCCCATGATATTACATTACCATTAGCTCTTGTACCTTTTCTTATTTCAGATACAACATTGGTATCCATTAAATACATTAATCAAACTCCTCTATATGATAAATTCCTTTTATTTTGGGTGCTTCAAACTCAATATCTGTCGCATCAGGCATAGCTAATAAGTCAACGATAGTTTCTTTAGTTTTAGATAATTTTAAATAGGCTTCGATTGTTAAAAGTACATGGGCTGGATGTCCTCTATCAGTAATAAAAACAGGGCCTTGTGCTGCTGCTTTCTTTATTTTACTGACATCTTGATTAAACTCACGGCTAGTAAATGTTGAAATTGTCATGATCATCTCTCTGTAGCTACGTAACTACAATATTAGAATAAACGTAGTTACTTGTCTACATATAACTAAACTTGCATATCCAATATTCTTAAACGGAGCAATGTCCTTTAAGTTTTTTCTTTTATCATTTGCGAAAAAAATGTATCTTAGTCCCCTGAAAGATGGCTTTTCTGGAAAAAAATGGCAATTACAAACGATGATTTAAAAAACATTGAACAGCTTGCTTATCTGGACGCAGAGACCAGTGAAAATACAAAATTGGCTGAAGAAATGAATGCCATCATGGATTTTGTTGAACAATTAAGGCAGGTCGATACAACGGGGATTGCCCCACTGTTTCATCCTTTTGATTTGCATCAACGTTTAAGACCAGATGAAGTGCATGAGCAAGACTGTACCAGGCAATTGGAAGAGATTGCACCACTTTTCGAAGAGAATTTGTATCTGGTTCCCAAAGTAATTGAGTCAGGACAATAGCAGATGCATCATTATTCTCTAAAAGAATTGTCTTATGGTTTGCAGCATGGAAAATTTTCAAGTGTTGAATTAACCCAATATTTTCTACGTCGTATTGAGCAGAATAAATCTCTCAACGCTTTTATAACGATTAGTGAAGAGAACGCTTTAAACGCTGCATCGCAGGCTGATAAATTGCTTCACACAGGTCAGGGCATGTCTTTAACGGGCATACCCATGGCACATAAAGATCTTTTCTGTACCTTAAAATTTCCCACGACCTGTGGCTCAAAAATGTTGGCTTCTTTTCAGTCTCCTTATCCAGCGACTATCGTCTCGCGACTTGAAAAAGAAGGTGCAGTCGTCGTAGGGAAAACCAATATGGATGAGTTTGCCATGGGCTCGGCAAATGAAAACAGCTATTTTGGCCCCGTTCGCAATCCCTGGGACACGAGCCGGGTTCCGGGAGGCTCCTCCGGAGGTTCTGCTGCAGCCGTAGCAGCCGGACTTGTTCCCTTCGCTACAGGCTCTGACACTGGGGGTTCTATTAGACAACCTGCCGCTTTTTGTGGTATTTCCGGTATAAAACCTACCTATGGTTTAATTTCCAGGTTCGGTATGGTTGCTTTTGCCTCCAGTCTCGACCATGCAGGACCTATGGCCCGTAGTGCGGAAGATCTTGCCATTATTTTACAGGCAATGGCAGGCTTTGATAATAAAGACTCTACGTCTGTTAATTATTCCTTACCCAATTATGCCTTAAGCTTGTCTCATCCTCTCAAAGGATTAAAAATTGGCTTACCGTCCTGTTTTTTTCAACCAGAAGTCAACAGAGCCATCCAGGCGGCCATACACGAGGCTGTTAAAATTTTTCAACAGGCTGGGGTTGAAATTATTGAGCTTGATTTATCACTGCAACCGCTTTGGGTTTCTTGTTATTATGTCATTGCCTGTGCCGAAGCCTCATCCAATTTATCACGTTATGATGGCATACGTTTTGGGCATCGCAGCGCAAAAACTGCATCCGTACGCGAATTGATTGTTAATTCACGTAATGAAGGGTTTGGCGAGGAAGTCAAACGTCGAATTTTGACAGGCACCCATGTGCTCTCTTCGGGTTATTTTGAGGCTTATTATTTACAAGCTTTAAAAATAAGGCGATTAATTCAACTTGAACTGCAAGATACCTTACGTCAAGTTGATATTATCTTAGGCCCCACCACCCCTACCTGTGCTTTTAAGATAGGTGAAAAAATTAATGATCCAGTACAAAATTATTTAGCAGATGTTTTTACTGTGGCCGCCAATTTGGCAGGGTTACCTGCACTTTCAATCCCTGCAGGTTTTAGTGAAGGTTTGCCAATAGGCATGCAATTGATTGGCAATTATTTTGATGAAGCGAAACTTCTTAACATGGCTCATTATTATCAACAGTGTACTGACTGGCACCAGGCCAGACCAACCTACAAAGGGTGATTTATGGCATGGGATACAGTGATAGGTCTTGAAGTTCACGCGCAATTAAAAACAACGTCAAAGTTGTTTTCTTCGGCGGCAACTGCATTTGGTGCCCCACCCAACTCGCAAACCAGCTTTATCGATGCAGGATTACCTGGTGTTTTGCCTGTCCTTAATCAAAAAGCAGTTTATATGGCCATTCAATTTGGGCTGGCTATCCATGCCCAAATTAACACACATTCTTATTTCGAGCGTAAGAATTATTTTTATCCAGATTTGCCCAAGGGTTATCAAATAAGCCAATTTCAAGCCCCTATTGTCTCACATGGTTATTTAATGGTTGAATTGGATGACAATAGAGACAAAAAAGTACCTATTGTTCGAGCCCATTTGGAAGAGGATGCGGGGAAATCGCTCCATGACGTCTTTTCTAATTACAGTGGAATTGATTTAAACCGTGCAGGAACTCCTCTATTAGAGATAGTGACGGCACCTTGTCTTTTTTCCGCTGAAGAAGCGGTGGCCTATTTAAAAAAATTACATCAGCTGGTTCGCTTTCTTGGAATTTGCGATGGAAACATGCAGGAAGGTTCTTTTCGCTGCGATGTTAACATTTCGCTTAAGCCCAAAGGTTCTGAGCAACTTGGGGTTAGAACTGAGCTTAAAAATTTAAATTCCTTTCGATTTATTGAAAAAGCGATTGCCTATGAACAGGCCCGGCATCAAGATTTATTAGAAAATGGTCAAGCCATTGCGCAGGAAACACGATTATATAGCCCAGACACCAATGCAACTTATCCCCTTCGCAGCAAAGAAAATGAAAACGATTACCGTTATTTCCCCGATCCAGACCTCTTGCCTCTATATATTAGTGAAGCGGATTTGGAAAAAATCAAACAAACCATGCCCCTTTTACCGGAAGAAATTAAGCAAACGTTTCTTAAAAATAAACTTTTCAACCACGAAGATATTAACTTCTTATTAGCCTCACCTGCACACTATAATTTCTTTCAGGCAGTAAAAGCACAAACTATTGCCGATGAAAAAATGATTATTAACTGGCTTAAAGGCACTCATGCAGCAGCTCTTAATGACGCCAACCTTGATTTTAAAAACTCCCCAGTCTCTCCTTCATCCATAGCTCAATTGCTTAACCATTTAAGCCAAAAAACTATTTCTGCCAACATTGCGAAGGAAATTTTCACACGGTTGTGGGCTGGAGAAAATGATGTGGATGAAATCATTGAACGTGAGGGATTTTCACAAACCATAGATGCTAATTTACTTGATGAAGCTGTTAAGACAACTATCCATCAATACCCACAACAAGTGGCTGATTATCGTGCAGGTAAAAACAAGCTATTGGCTTTTTTTGTCGGCCAGGTAATGAAGAAGATGAAAGGACAAGCTAATCCAGAAGACGTAAACCGTTTACTAAAAAATATTCTTGATTCTAAAACCTGATAGTTTTATGCACGATGTGCTTTGCACAGATAATATTTTTAATGGCGTCGTTGCGAACGAAGTGAAGCAATCCAGAAAGAAGCCTTGCTAAAGATCGTACTAGATTGCTTCGCTGATGCTCGCAATGACCCGATTCTATTTCTCTCCTATGCAAAACCAGAATACGGTGACTAAATAATCTGCGAACACAGTTAAACTTAAGTAACGCATTGCTGAAATCGAGTTAAAACAGTGTTCGCAGTTTTCCTTCAAGATGCAGTGAACCTCATTTAATAAGGCTTCACAATTACAGTGGTACCAATATCCATGAACTCTTGGTTTAACCATTTAGCCGCGCCAGGTAATACACGAATACATCCATGGCTTGCATTCCAATTAGGTACTTCATAGGCACCATGAATAGAGTATCCGCCGTTAAAATGCATACAATAAGGCATTTTTGCCCCACCATTAGTTTCAATGGGATAAAGGCTGGAAGTACAATCCTCCCCTTTCTTAGAATAAACTCGGAAAGTTCCTGTTACAGTGCGGCAAGGTCTACCAACGTCTTCACAAAAGTCTTTGCCTCCAGAGGCGCTACCTGTTTTAACGCGATTTCCTTCCGCATCATAGGCAGCCCATGCGGTTGCTTTAGGATCAAAAATAAATACTTTTCGACCAGTAGCAGCTCTTTTCTCTGGAAAATGGAAACTACCTTTGGTATCCGAAGCAAAACTCCTTGTATAGTGAACATGGCCAGCATCGTCTACGACTGAATCTCTATCCATCGCACAACCGACCGTTAATGCACACAGTGGCCCAATGAGAAGTTGTTTTTTCATTGGTTAACCCTCCCTCTTTTTTTAATGTTATCGGGAGGATTTTGAATAAATTTAGCTTTTTTGATAAAAATTTTTAACTATTTGATTATTTTATGTTCTTTTTGTTAAGAATAAATTTTCTCTTTAGGTCTGGAGGCAACATCGCTTCTATTGCTAACATTAACTGCTCATCGGAACACTCAAAACATCCACCACGTGGTGGCATTGCATTCAATCCCTCTTCCGTATGTTGAAATAAACGCCTTATACCCTGACTGAGGCGGATTTCCCAATCTTCTTTTTGTTCAATGCGAGGAGCACCAATGGCTATCAGTGGTTTAACAGCATGGCAGTTCGCGCAGAAATGCTCAACAATTTGTTTACCTTCATCAGGTTGTCCTTTAATTGATTCTAAAAATTCTTGAGGATGATGACTGGCCGAATAGGAGTATAGGAAAAATCCCCATCCCAAGAAAATCAAAAGAAGTCGATATAAAAACATCTCACCTCCTAAGTTGGCCCACATTTTGCTTAACCACGGTGTTTTGACTAATGAGATTACCGCAATGAAACAGGTTATTCTAGCTTTTTTCCTATTGATTACCCACCCTACTCTACAGGCTACAGAGAGCATTCAATCGCTCGATCTGCTTAAACAAAAAATTGAAAACTATGTTCTTGCCTCACTCGCCACTCAGCAGGATAGCAAAATTCAGGTAGCAGTTGACCAAATTGACCCAAGGCTTAAATTAAAAACCTGTCAGGAAAATCATCTTGAAGTGTTTAATCCTTATCAAGTTCCTGCGATACGCGCCAATACCCTGGGCATTAAATGTCAGGAAACAAATAATCGCTGGACACTGTTTGTACCAGTAAAAATTATCGTGCAAAAACTTGTCGTTACAGCAAAGCATCCATTAATCAAAGGAACTTTAATCACTGAGGATGATCTGGAAACTCAGGAAATAGATATTAGTCAGCTAAAGCAAGGGTATTTTAATAAAGTTAGTGACGTTATTAATCAAATTTGTAAAACAAATATTGCTCAGGGAGGCGTAATTACTCCTCATCTTTTGCGAGCCGAACCTCTCGTCCACAAGGGAGAGCGAATTGCCATTCAGGCTTTAAGTGAAAATTTCAGTGTAAGTATGGAAGGAATTGCTTTAAATGATGGGGCCGATGGTGACTTAATTCGTGTAAAAAATCTCTCTTCAAAAAAAATTATCGAAGCCCAGGTGAGCGCTAAAAGACAAGTTCGAGTTTCACTTTAAGTGAAAATATGATATAGGTTTATAAAAATACGAATTATTCTAAAGATTTCAGCTAAAGGAGCCGATAACGATTATGAGCGCAATTGAGAGTAATGTTATGGTAAATCCAATTAATGACTCCAATCCTTTTAAAATATTAGATACTGAGAGTCGACTACAGCAACGCAGCAAGGCTGTTATTTCAGATTCACAATCTGACGAGAGTAATCAAGTGAATTTTAGCGCCATTTCCAAACAACTTAATAAGTTAAAAGAATTTATTTTAAGCGCTCCAGAAGTTGATAATAAACGCGTTGAATTTTTTAAAGAAGAACTGGCCACTGGCCGCTATCAAATTAATAGTAAACAAATTGCCGATACCATGTTTCAAGATACTGAAATGTTCTGATTCCCTGGGTCCGCCTATTAAAAGGATTTTTATAGATGACTGACGCAAAACCCATTCAACTTATTCAAATCTTAGAACAGGAAATAAATTTTGTTGAGCAACTTATTGCGCTTTTAGAAGAAGAAAAAAATGCACTAATCACTCGCCAGTTTGACTTGCTGGAATCCTTGGCAAATCAAAAGCAAATGGTCTCTAATCAACTTGAACAAATCACTCAACAGCGAACCGATTTATTGGGAGTAGACCTGCAAGTCAAATCAGCCAAGGAATCGCTCAAAGACTTCTTAGCTCAATGCTCTACCCAGGAAGCAGCTCATGTTCAGATTTTAAATGCAAAACTTGCTGAAAAATTAATCCTTTGTCGTGAATTAAATGCGGTTAATGGACAAGTGATTACTAGCAATATCTATACACGTCAGGAAATTATTAATACTATCACAGGCCAAGTTCCTGAAAATACCACCAGTGTTTATACTGCCTCTGGTGGAATAAAATCATCCAATGACTCGAACAATTACCAAAAAGCATAATTGAGAAACAAAAAAAATAGTTTTTGAGAATTATAATCAATAATTGCACATCATGAGTATTTATGAGTATACTCTGTCCACCTCAATAGACAGAATGTACTCATGGCCAAGAACACGCTCTTTAATTTTCTCAATTCCCGTTTTACAAGGAATACTCTTATTCCTGAATGTAAAAAAATCACTCTTGATACCAATAAAGAAAACAACCAGTATTATCGGCTCGAATTATTACTCAATGAACCTGTATTTTTAAGAGTTAACAATCAAGCCTATGAACTACTGAATCACCATATTAGCATTTATGAAACAGAAAAACTTAATAATCCTCAGTTAAGTCAATACCATTACACCGCTTATTTTACCGACGATGGGGGAGAAATTTTTCGTCTTCATGTGTATTTTGATGCAAACGACGAACTTACCATGAATGCAGTCTTTGCCAAAGAAGAAGAGGAAAATAAATATATTCCAATTGAAACAGGTCAGCTAGACAATGACTTGATTAATTTAGCAATAACTTATGTGAAACCTGTTATCGCTAGCTTAAGAAAAGAGCAACATAAAATTATTGAACAATTGGAAGAAGATTTTTACAAACTTGAAAAAGAAGCAGCGGAACTATTTCAGGGACAGGAAGAATCTTCAGAAGAGTACTGCAACAAACTGGAATCTATTTGTGATGTGTTGAAGGCTCTAGCTCCTTTAGTTACACATAATCTTTATTTAAATAAGCTGCGCTTTTTTCGAAACATCCAAAAAACACTTGCAGCGGAGTCAACAGCTATTTCCAGTGCTGACGCTCTACACCCTCCGACGGAACTCATACAAGAAGATTTTTTTGAGACAGAAGAGGATAATTCTGTTGAAGAAATAAGCTCCTCCCTAAGTGAAAATAAGACACCTCCTCAATCGAAAAGAAAAAAACGTACGAAGACGGCAGATAGAGCTGAACAGAATCTCAGGCAATTATCTATAGAGCAACAATTACTCAAGCAGTTGGACAGAACTGCCCAAGCTCAAAAACTGGAAGATTTGCTTTCAAAAATTGAGGTGTTTTCCTTAAAACATCAGAAGGAAAAGCTGAGTTTAAGCACATTTGCAGAATTGCAACGCCTTCATCGGGAAATTTACTCACTTGGAGAAAAGGTTTTCCCCACCCTGTTATTTGAAAGAAAGTTTGATCTGGCGAAGCAATTAGTTTCCTGGCATCATTTGCTTAACGAAAAATACCTTAATCTTAGTTTACAAACAAAAAACCTGGGGCTTTTAGACTTCACTTTAACTCATGGTCATTTTAATCTTACTAATCAAAAGGTTACTATTAAAGATAAAGTCTATCCTTCTGCTGTGCATGCTTGTTTTGCGCTTGATAGTAAACAATCACCTATGGGAGATTGTTTATCGATTCTCCTTAAACATGGCGCATCACTTTGCGTGACCAATGAAAAAGGCTTGCCTTTGGCCTACGCCATTATGTCAGTACCCAATCATCCTTTTAAAGCAGCATTATTGGCTAACAGAGATAAGACCCTGGATTCCGTTAAGTTTTTAAAAGAGCTACGTTTTTTACTTAAGAATTGTTTAACCGCTCAATTCTCCCAGGAAGAAAAGGAGTCAATCCTGGAAGAGATTGACTATTGTAATTCACACCTGAACTTTCTATTGCAGCCTGACTTAAATACCTCTTCTGCCAAATTTTTTCAGAAAAAAAGTGATGAGTTTATAGAGAGACATTTGGGTAAAATCATTAAAAAACTTCGTACTGATCCTGAAATTACCTTTTTAATGACTCAAATGGACGCCTGTAGTAGAAGACTTGTATCACTTTTAGGCAAAGGAAAAACCATGGTCGCACAGCGTCAAGGCGCTGACACATTAGATTCCCTTGATAAGCTACTAGTCAATTACAAGATCGAGATGGATAATTTTGATGAAGTAAAATCTACTGTGATTAAACAGCTCCGCGGTCAATTGCAACTGGTTAGCAAAAGAATTGAACTTGTTGAGATGCAAAATGACATGGTTCGTTGCCAAGGGAGATGGAACAGGACGCAAAAAAAACTTGTTGAACAACAGAAAGTTCTTTTAAGAGAAATCGCAGAATTAGAAAAAGAATATGACCTTCAGCATCAAGTTGAAGCTGTACAAAAAATGGAGGATGAGTTAAAACAGTTGGAAACAGTAACCAGGGAACTCAAGAAAATGCTCCACAGCTTGTCAAACCTGGAAGATAGTAGCCTTACTGGTGTATTGAATGCTTTGCCTAAACTGGAGCCTAATGAGGATTCAAGCAAACATCTTGTTAAAGCGTTAACAACATTTTCTTCCATATTTCATCAATTTTCAGCGCAAAAATCAGCTAATGAGAACACCGAGGATGAAAAGCACAAGTGCCTTAAAAATTCATGATCATTTCTCCCCTCTAGCTTCTGCAATAGAAACAATTGTAGAAGCTAGAATTTCTCCAAATAGAGCACTTAGCGCGCTTGCATTCGTAATGCTCCGTCAAGACGAATGACTTCACCATTGATTAAAGTATTTTCAATAATATGTAAAACCAGCGCCGCAAATTCTTCGGGTTTTCCCAAGCGCTTTGGAAAGGTTACCGTTGCAGCCAAGCTCTCTTGGAGCTCTTTCGGCATATTTAATAATAAAGGTGTTGCAATAAGACCTGGAGCTATCGTATTAACGCGAATCGCAAATTGTGCCAGTTCACGTGCTGCAGGCAATGTCATTGCAACGACCCCTCCTTTCGAGGCGCTATATGCCATCTGCCCAATTTGTCCTTCAAAGGCAGCGATTGAAGCTGTATTTATAATGACGCCTCTCTCCTGTGATTTGGCGTCAATCTCCAAATGTGTCATTGCTTCGGCAATCACACGCATGACATTAAAAGTGCCTACCAAATTTATATCAATCACTCGCTTAAAATCGGCTAAGGGCATAGCACCCTCTTTGCTCACCATACGTTTGGCGGGCGCGATGCCTGCACAATTAATACAGATTCGAGGTCTACCTACTTCATTTATCGTTGTTTGGATCGCTTGTTCAACTTCTTCTGCTGAGCTGACATCACAGTTTATAGATAAGGCTACATTCTCAAGTGTATTTTCTGTTTGCTTATCCCAGATAACAACTCTTGCGCCGTGAGAACTTAATAGTTGAGCACAAGCTCTTCCCATACCTGATGCACCACCAGTAATGACAACGATTTGATTATCCAAATTCATTGGGTCTCCTTTAATTCATCTACCTTAAGTAAGTTTTACTCAATACTTTAAACGCTTCTGTTCCAGCTTGTCCTACCCATTCAAAAAATACCATTTCTGCAGTTATAAGTTGAATACCAGCCTGCTTCATCCGTTTCAGTCCATATTTATGATCTATTTCTGCTCTACTGCTGACAGCATCCACTACCACAAAAATCTCATAACCTGCTTTATGCAATTCCATTGCTGTTTGTAACACACAAACATGCGTTTCAATGCCTATCAAAACGAGTTGTTTTTTCTTAAGAACTTCAAGATTTTGTACAAATGATGGGTCACGACAGCAAGAAAAATGAACTTTTTCACTGCATTGGGCATGTGAAACCAGTGATTTTAAAGGTTCAATCGTGCTCCCCAAACCTTTTGGATATTGTTCGCTCACCAGCAATGGTACCTTTAACTCTGTGGCTAACCGTATTATCCAGGCGCAACGCGCTAGCAGTTTTTCGGATTCTCTGACGTGGGGAGCTAATTTTTCCTGGACATCAATAAGCAATACGCAAGATTGTTCCCTCTCCAATAACATCCCTCTCTCCAAAAGAAAAATACCATCTCAACCTAAATGTCTGGTGCTGTCAAATTATTTATTGACATCTCTATTCAGTGAGCATTACAATGTGATAATGTTTTATTACACTAATACATAACTATGAAATCACATTCCCACAAACAACATTCAATCCATCAACTTATGCAAGCGATTAGTTCAATTAAGAATCAGCAAGAAGCACTTGCCTTCTTTACTGATCTCTGTACCCCAGCTGAAATTGAAGCCATGGCTGATCGGTGGGAGGTAGTCCCTTTACTACGCAAAAATATTCCTTACCGAACTATTCATGAACAGACTGGCGTCAGTGTAACAACCATTACTCGTGTGGCTCGCTGTCTTACATTCGGCAGTGGTGGGTATCAACTTATTGCAGATCGTGTGGAGCAGTCGTGAAAAAGCGTTTACGTTTAGCGTTACAAAAAAAAGGCCGTCTGGCCGAAGAATCCCTTAGTTTATTAAAGCGTTGTGGCTTAAAATTTCGAATCAAGGAAAATGCCTTATTAACCCATGTTGAAAATTTTCCGATTGATTTATTGTTTGTGCGTGATGATGATATTCCCACCCTAATCTTTGATCAATTATGCGATGGCGGGATGGTAGGGGAGAATGTTTTATTTGAAGCAGCACTGGCTTCAAATGGAGCTTATGAGGTTGTATTACCGCTTGGCAGTTGTCGTTGCCGCTTAGCAATTGCTGTTCCCGATACCTTTGACTACCAGGGCCCCGGCAGTCTCGAAGGCAAACGCATAGCCACTAGCTATCCCTATCTTCTAGAACAATATTTGGAAAAGCAAAAAATTCGCGCCGAAAGTCTCATTCTGTCAGGCTCTGTTGAAGTCGCTCCCAGAATGGGAATGGCAGATGCCATTTGTGATCTGGTATCAAGTGGTCAAACACTGGAAGATAATCAATTAATTGATGTGGAGACCGTATTAACAAGTCAAGCCACTTTTATACGCACTACCATGCCTCTTGAATCACCCTTGCACGATCTTTTTATTACTCTAAAACGTCGTATTCAGGCCGTACAACAAGCGATTGAACGAAAATATATCCTCTTTCATGCGCCTAAATACGCTTTGGAGCGAATTTGTGAACGACTTCCAGGTGCAGAGTCCCCCACCATTCTTCCTTTGTCGGCTAATCCGGATAAGGTCGCAGTCCATGTCGTTTCAAGTGAAGGTGTATTTTGGAATACCCTTGAAACCATTCAAGCCCTGGGCGCAAGTTCGATTTTAGTCTTGCCTATCGAAAAAATGCTGGAGTAATACCTATGTTAACTTATTATTTCTGGAAAAATTATTCGACTGAGGAAAGACAATTATTATTAGCCAGACCACAACAAAGCAAATATTTTCAAAAGCAGGTTGAAACCATTATTTCCGCAGTCAAGTTGCAAGGTGATGCAGCGCTATATGCATTTACACGTGAGTTTGATGGCGTTGACTTAACCGGATTACAAATTCCCTCAGCGTCTATCAATCGTGCTGAAATCAGTGCCTCTGCTATGGATGCCCTTACAACTGCTATAAAGACTATTACGTCTTATCACCAGACTCTATTACCACAGCCCAGCATATTTTCTACAATAGAGGGCGTAACAATAGAACGCATTTACAGACCTATTAATCGAGTAGGCCTATATGTGCCGGGCGGTAACAAGACACCGCTAATCTCCTCGCTCCTTATGCAGGCAATTCCAGCCAAAGTTGCTGGCTGTCCTGTTAAGATTTTGTGTACCCCTCCCAATCCAGAAGGGCAACTTGATCCTCACCTCCTGGTTGCTGCCAAATTATGTGGCATTGAAACAATTTATCAGGTAGGCGGTGCTCAAGCTATTGCAGCAATGGCCTATGGGACAGACTCAATACCCAAAGTGGATAAATTATTTGGACCAGGCAATAGTTTTGTAACTGAAGCCAAAAGTCAGATTGCAAGAGATCCTTTAGGCGCCGCAATTGATATGCCTGCTGGCCCATCAGAAGTCATGATCGCAACAGATGAACAAGCTAGTCCTGCATTTGTAGCTGCCGATTTACTGGCGCAGGCAGAGCATGGCGTGGATTCACAAGTAATTTTACTTTGTGAAAGCGAGCAATTTGCCAATAAAGTCAAAGAAGCAGTAGCTCAGCAACTCGTCAATTTATCCAGAAAAACAATTATTAAGCAGGCCCTGCAACACAGTCGAATTTTAATTTGTTCCAATGCTCTGGAACAGTGCAATATTATTAATGCCTATGCACCCGAACATCTGATTATTAACCGGAGCGATGCATTATCCTGGGTACCCAATATTCAATCGGCAGGAACTGTTTTTCTAGGTCAGTGGGCAGCAGAAACACTAGGTGATTACGCTACAGGCAGCAACCATGTGCTTCCTACCAATGGTTATGCCAGGAACCACAGTAGTCTTGGTACGATGGATTTTTTAAAGACGTTAAGTGTGCAGCATGTCACCTCTCAAGGTCTAGTCCACTTAAGTCATGCAGCACAAACTTTGGCATTAATCGAAGGACTGGATGCGCATGCAAATGCGGTAAAGCTTCGTCTGAATGCGTTGGAATAATTTATTAAATGGAGAATTGCCATGTCTGTATTAGATTTAATACGTCCTGATTTACTGAATATTCAACCTTATGTGCCAACAGGTGACGAGTTGGAAGTACGCTTGCATGCCAACGAACTCCCCTGGTCACCTATAGAATTTAAAAATGTGTCTCTCAATCACTACCCCAAAGCATCGGAGCAACAAGAAGTCCAACGACTCATGGCTGACTATTTTGAAGTCAAACCAGAACAATTGGTATTAACTCGAGGCAGTGACGATGGTATTGATTTAATCATGCGGTTATTTTTACGTACAGGATTAGACAGTATTTTACAGTGTCCACCAACTTTTCCCATGTATGCTTTTTATGCTCGTCTGCAACAAGCCCAGATCCTAAATTGTCCTCTGGATATTGACAAAAACTTCGAATTGTCAGTTGAAAAACTGCGAACTACCTGGCAACCAAACTGCAAATTAATTATGTTATGCCAGCCCAACAATCCTACTGGCAGTCTCCTTGCGATAACCAAGATAGCGGAATTATGTGATTACTTTACCAATAAAGCTGTCATTGTTGTTGATGAAGCTTATATTGATTTTTCTGAGACGAAGACAGCCGCAAGTTTACTTACTTCTTTCGATAACTTGATAATTCTGCGCACCCTATCTAAAGCCTGCGGGTTAGCAGGGTTGCGCCTCGGTGGCGTTATCGCCCAACCACAAGTTATTCAAGCCATACGGAATGCCATGCCGCCCTATACGCTTTCTAGCACAGTGATAGCCTTAGCAAAAGAAGCTTTAGCCAATAAAGAATGGTTCCGTAGCAATATTCAACGTATCGTTACAATGCGTAAAAATCTCGTTGTGCAACTTAAGCAATCACCGTGGATAGAGACCATTTACCCCAGCCATACCAATTTTATTTTAGTGGCAAGCCCCCATGCACATGCTTTAAGTGCTTGGTTTTCACAACATGAGATTGCTGTCCGTCATTTTGCAAACAGTCCTTTAGAAGACATGATGCGTATTACTGTAGGCGATGAGCAACAAAATACGCAGTTAATGCACACTTTAAAAATTTTTAACCCCGACAGGACATAGTCATGCAAAAAGTTTTATTAATTGATAGAGATGGTACTCTGGTTGAAGAGCCTGACGATTTTCAGGTTGACCGTCTGGAAAAAATTAAACTATGTAAAGATGTTATACCTAACTTACTTATGTTAAGTAAAGCAGGATTTAAGTTAATCATGATTAGTAACCAAGATGGTCTGGGTACAGATCGTTTTCCACAGGATACTTTTCAACGTTGTCATGATTTTATCCTTAATTTGTTTATCTCTCAGGGAATTCATTTTAGCGAGATTTTTATTTGTCCACATACAGAAGCTTCGAATTGTAGCTGTCGTAAACCTAAAGCAGGTTTATTGCTCGACTTTCTACGAAATACATCTGTTGATAGGGACAATAGCTGGGTGATAGGCGACAGAGAAACAGATAGACAACTTGCAGAGAATATTGGAATAGCTTTTCTTCCTGTAGCCAGCAATCACGGCTGGGACAAAATAACACCGGCCATCTTGTTGCGCGAACGTTCAGCCTACGTCAATCGTATTACAAGAGAAACAGCCATTGAAGTAAAACTCACTCTCGACAACAGTGCCTGTACAGCGATAAAAACACCGCTTGGTTTTTTTAATCATATGCTGGAACAAGTGGCCAAACATGGCGGTTTTGGTTTAGAGATAAATGCCAAAGGTGACATAGAGATTGATGATCATCATCTTATTGAGGACACAGCGCTAGCTTTAGGGGAAGCTTTAAAAAAAGCCTTGGGTGATAAATGGGGCATTGCCCGCTACGGTTTCACCTTGCCAATGGATGAATCATTAGCCATGGTCGCTCTTGACCTTGGTGGGCGAAGTTATTGTCGGTTTGAAGCGCAATTCACACGTGAATTTGTAGGTGATATGGCTACAGAAATGGTCTCACATTTTTTTCATTCACTGGCGAGCAGTCTTGGAGCAACCATTCACGTAACCGTTACAGGAAAAAATCACCATCACATGATTGAAGCCTGTTTTAAAGCATTAGGACGGGCTTTACGTCAGGCCTATGTCCAATGTGATAAAGACCTACCTTCTACCAAAGGAATTTTATGATTGCTGTAATTGATATCGCTGGAAATAATCTGACTTCATTGACCAATGCCATTATGCAATTGGGTTATCAATATATACTTACTCACGATAGGACGCAAATAAAAGAAGCCTCTCATGTTATTTTGCCGGGAGTGGGAACTGCTGCCTTTGCAATGGCCGCACTACAACGTTATCAATTAATAGATACTTTATCGGAACTATCTCAACCCTTATTAGGAATTTGCCTGGGTATGCAATTACTCATGGAATATAGTGAAGAAGACCACATTGTTTGTTTAAAACGTATTCCTGGTCATGTAAAAAGACTTACTTCTCGTGAAAATTACCCTGTCCCGCATATGGGTTGGAATCAGCTAATCTGGCAAAAAGACTCCCCACTAGCCCAAGGGTTAACTGCCAACGATTATGTCTATTTTGTTCACAGTTATGCCCTGTTTGAGGCAGAGAATGCAATTGCTCGATGTCAATATAGCCAGGAATTTACAGCGATTGTGCAACATCAAAATGTCTTCGGAATGCAGTTTCATCCTGAAAAATCAGCAACCGTGGGTTTAAAACTACTAAATAACTTCTTGCAGTTGGAGAGTGTATGCTAATCATTCCAGCAATTGATTTACAACAAGGTCAGTGTGTGCGTTTACGCCAAGGGAAATTCGACCAACTTTCAATCTACAATAATAAACCAGCCATGCTTGCCAAAGATTATGCAAAACAAGGGGCTTCTCGCATACACGTTGTTGATCTTGATGGTGCTCAACATGGAAAAATGATGCAGCTCTCTTTAATTAAACAATTAAAATGGCCTGGACTTTCTCTTCAATTAGGTGGTGGTATTCGCAGCTTGGCTTGTGCTCAAGCTTGTCTCAACAATGGCATTGACAAACTGGTTATTGGCAGTATTGCAATTACAAATCCTGTTTTAACCTCACAACTTATTAAATTAGTCACGGCTGAAAATATTGTGTTGGCTTTGGATGTGAAGATTCAGAATGACATACCAAGGCCTGCGATTCATGGCTGGCAAACGACAACAACAAACAATCTATGGCAAATTGTCAGTAATTATCAATTATTGGGTGTGCGAGAGATATTATGTACTGACATTGCACAGGATGGGATGATGACAGGGCCAAATTTTAAACTATATGAAGAAGCCGTTAAACGATTTCCCACTATTTCATGGCAAGCCTCGGGAGGTATTCGCCATGCGAACGATTTAAAGGATTTGGAAGCATTGGGCGTATCTGCGGCCATTTTAGGACGTATGCTGTATGACACTGACTTTAATTTGGCGAATTATTTAGGGAGAAATGTTTATGTTAGCTAAACGTATTATTCCTTGTCTTGATGTTCGTCATGCTCAAGTTGTTAAAGGGGTTCAATTTAAAAATCATCGGGTAGTGGGAGATATTCTCACACTTGCAGAAAGTTACTCTCAGCAAGGCGCTGACGAGCTGATTTTTTATGACATTACAGCCAGTAGTGATGGGCGATGTGTTTCTCAACAATGGATAAATCAGATAGCTGCAAAAATTAATATCCCCTTTACTGTTGCCGGCGGAATTCGCAATTTGGACATAGCAAAAGCAATTTTACATGCCGGTGCCGATAAGCTATCACTGAACAGTCCTGCCCTTGAAACACCTGGCTTAATTAACCAGCTGAGTCGTATTTTCGGGAGTCAATGTGTGGTCATCGGTATTGATAGTCAGTGGATCAACGATGATTTTTACGTGTATCAATATACTGGCGATGAATCTAAAAGCAGAAATTCCCGACGAAAAACGCGAGACTGGGTGCAAGAAGTACAAGATAGAGGCGCTGGCGAAATTGTTCTTAATTGCATGCAGGCAGATGGTGTACGAAATGGTTATGATCTTGAGCAATTGCAACTTATCCGTTCAATAACTACTGTGCCGCTCATCGCTTCAGGCGGTGCGGGCAGATCAAGTGATTTTGTCGAGGTATTTCAACAGACAAAAGTTGATGGTGCTTTGGCAGCCAGTGTTTTTCATAATCAGATTTTAAGCATCAATGAGGTTAAATTTACGCTTGCAGAAAATGGCATAGAGGTACGACGATGAAATCTAATTTAAATTGGAAAAAAATGAATGGTCTTATCCCTGCAATTATCCAGGACAATAGTACAGGCAATGTACTTATGCTTGGCTATATGAATGAAGGAGCCTTATCAATCACAATGGAAACGAAAGAACTTACCTTTTTTAGTCGCAGTAAACAGCGATTATGGCGTAAAGGTGAAACCTCTGGTAATACCATGAAGGTAGAATCTATCACTACAGATTGCGATGGAGACAGTCTTTTAATTCAGGTTCAACCAGCAGGCCCTGTCTGCCACTTAGGCTATACCTCCTGTTTTCAACCTGCTTTTGAATCTAAATTCAGCTTTTTACATCGTTTAATTGAGCTCATAACACAACGAGCGAACACTAACAATACAACGAGTTACACCACACAACTACTTACCACTGGTATTAGTCGTTGTGCTCAAAAAGTGGGGGAAGAAGCTGTTGAAACAGTAATAGCAGCTATCCAGCAGGATAAAGGCGAGTTAATTAATGAAGCTTCTGATTTATTTTTTCATCTACTAGTTCTACTTCAAGCCTGTAAATTGAGTTTCTACGATATATTGGCATGCTTGCATAAGCGCTCTACCGCACCAGATGCGAGGATAGAATAGAAATTTTTATTTGAATCTTAGTAAGACCTTTTTAATTACACCATCGCCAGTAAGACCGCCGTCAAATAATTGCCTTCAGGAAAAGCCGGCAGTGTGGGATGGCAATTCGCCGGCCCAAAAATACCCAGCACACGGGCACTCTTGCCAACTGCTGCTGCTTGACTGGTCACCAAGGCAGTAAATTCCTCAGTAGATAGCGCGGAAGAACAGTTGCAAGTCATCAATAAGCTACCAGCGTGCATTGCTTTAAAAATTTCCCGATGCAAGAACCGATAATAATTTTTGGCGCGCTGCAAATGTTGTTGGGAAGGGACTAATTTAGGGGGATCAAGAATAATTAGATCATATTCGCCAGCACTTGCAAGATAATCTCTGGCGTCTGCCTCAATAAAATCAATGCCTTTCACGTGATTAAGAGCAGCATTTTGTTTTGCCTTAAGAATTGCTGGTGCTGAGCTGTCAACAGCGGTAACTTTCACAGCTCCTGCCTTAGCTGCATGCAGGGCAAAACCGCCGGTATAACAGTAAAGATCCAGCACTTTTTTTCCTTTCGATAAAGCTGCAATGCGTCCATGATTTTCACGCTGATCTAGAAATAAACCGGTTTTTTGAGTTTGTGAAAAATCAATGTGATATACAATACCCTCTTCTAAAACCTGGGTATTGATTGATATGGTTTCTTCATCTGTCAACTTCCAGCCATCTTGAGCGAGTGGTTTGGGTTGAGCCAGCCACACCAGCTCACCTGATAATTGCTCCCGAATGCATTTAGAAATTATCGCTTTATTTGCCTCAACCCAATAAGCTGAACTGGCTACTACCGTAATTTGATTAAACCTATCAATCGTCAATCCTGATAAACCATCTGCCTCACTATTAAATAAACGAAATGCGTTAGTATTCTCATTGGGAAGATTTAATTGCTTGCGAATAGCTAGTGCTTGAGTTAATCGATGCGCAATAATTGCATTTAATGAAGAAGTATTGATTTTTTCCCAGTTGAAGGCTAAAACGCGAACTCGATATAAAGAATGTTCATTGTAAACTCCTACCCCAAGTAATTCACCCGCTTCATTAAAAATATCAACCAATTGCCCGGTAGTGGGTCGGCCCTTCATTTTCACAATAGCCTTTGGAAAAATCCAGGGATGCCCTCTTTTAATTGTGTTTTGCTTAGTTTTATGTAAATAAATCGCGCTCGTCATAAACCTATTTCCCAAATGCTAAAAGTCGGCTAATCTACACTACTGTCCTTCGAAGCTGCAAGGTGAT
Source organism: Legionella clemsonensis (assembly GCF_002240035.1). Lineage (NCBI taxonomy): Bacteria > Pseudomonadati > Pseudomonadota > Gammaproteobacteria > Legionellales > Legionellaceae > Legionella > Legionella clemsonensis. The sequence continues at coordinate 1,794,735 of NZ_CP016397.1, forward strand.
TTCAGAATGTTTAAAAATTTTATGCGAGTATCTACTACAGGACTATTAGGTTTTTGTTACTTTTCTGCAAATATTACCTGGGCAGGCCCCTGGTTTACGGGCCCTTTACTAGCCCCGGCAGGACATACTATTCCGCGTGGACATTCAAATCTTGAAATCTATGGTTTCTATACAGACAACGAAGGCATTTATACAAGACATTGGAAATTGGTTCATACCCCTCATAGTGAAAGTCTTGTTGGTAGCCCCATATTCAGTCATGGCTTAACAGACAAACTTGATATCCAATACGGTGTACCTTACGTTTACAATAAACATAGGGGCGCTCAAGCCCAGGGATTAGGTGATACTTCCGTTACTCTAGGCTATCAATTGCTTGAGCAGAAGGAATCAAGATGGCGACCTGATTTACGGGTGACGGTGCAGGAAATATTTCCTACGGGGAAATTCGAGGCATTGAATCCTTTAAATAATGGTGCAGATGCCACCGGTTTAGGAAGTTATCAAACCGGTGTTGCACTTAATTTTCAGCACCTGTTACCCGTTGGGGAAACTCATTACTTGCGTACCCGCTTAAGCTTAAATTACCTTTATGCAAATACCGTTGACATACAAGGAGCAAGTAGTTTTGGTGGCACTCCTTTAACCCGGGGAAATATTGATCCCGGAGATTTGTTTACTGCTGATCTGGCTGCAGAATTTACGCTGACCCAAAATTGGGTTGCCGTTATGGAAGGCTATTATGCATCCCGAGCAGCAACTCAATTTCGAGGGTTTATTGGCAATAATTCTCAAGGCATTCCCGCTTCTATAGGCCATGGTAATATTGAAGAAGTGACTCTGGCACCTGCCATTGAATACAATTTCTCACCAAATATAGGCATTATCGCAGGTCCCTGGTTTACTGTAACAGGGCGTGAAACAACACAATTTGTTTCTTATGTTGCTGCATTTAATGCTTATTGGTAAATTACTTTCAGTGTCAACGCTATTGATGATTTTCAAAAACAGAGGATTTCAGCTGACATGCTCAAGAAAAACCTTTAGGCAATCCGGTCTACCAAGACTATAAAGGAAATATAGGATGATATTTCAGAACCTCTTTCGACGCTCTCAGCCAATCCCTATGAATGGCAAAATAGAGAAGCCAGGGCTATATACTCTACGCCATCCAAGAGTGATTGATAAACCATTAATTATCGATTGCGATGATGTAGAGATAAACTTAGACGGATATTCTATTTTCTGCGTAGAAAAAAGCTGTGATTTCGGTTTCCTCATCAGCTCAACCTATAAAAATATCAGCATAACAAACGGGAAAATATCAAGGTGTCGCATAGGTATTCATGCGCCATTTACAGATAATCTCTTAGTAAAAAATATACAATTTGAGAGTTGTCTTTATACCGGAATAAATATTGGCGGAAAAAACACCTCAATTTGCAACAACGACTTCGTATTGATTAATGGCGATAAAGGAGAAGCCTACAGTATTGGCATTAACATGAGCGAAGGGCAAAATGCGCTCATTAAAAGTAATAATTTCTATGAAATTTACAGGCAATTTTCATCAGAACCTGACATGGTTGGCGAAGGTGTTGGTATTTTACTAGGCCATGACACAAAAAACTGCATAATTAAAGATAATTATATTGGAAACACTATTTATCGTACTCACACCTATGGCATTTGGGCTGCAGGCGAAAACCATACAGTCAACTACAATACTATTCGAAATATGCAGCACGGCATCCATCTACGTCGCTCATATGCAGAAAATAATGAACTATCTCTTGATGAACAGTATGAAGATTCAAAAGCGTTTTGCGGTGGCATGGGAGTTTTAAAAGGAAATAACGTTAAAAATTACCATATACATTATTGGAATAATCTACAACAAAATATTCCTGGAACGGAGCCGTTTAGGATATTAGAGCATTAATAATGAGAGAGTAAAAGAATATAAGATACAGTAAATAGGATGCCAGCTTTAGGTCATCCCGGATTTATATTGAAAAACTAGGCATATTTCTACCCATAGGACATTACCATCAACGCTTTCAATGCAGTTTTGGATGAGATGTTACAGTCTCTTTTTGAGAGATTTTGTGATATTTTTTTAATGACTTAGGCTTTTTTTTCTCTTTTTGTGCAGATTTCTGAACTTGATTGCCAAGCCAATTTAAAAATTCTCCTTTTAAATAATGCATCTTTTCTTTAATAATAAGGGCTTCTTTCTCTGAAATTACTTCCTTGGCTTTCTCGAATATTTTTCCTTCTTCTTCGCGGACATGATGATCAACAATTTCTTTTAATTTTGATACTGCTTGCTGCCAATTTTTACCTGATTTTTCATTCAAAGAGCCAATTTGTTCTTCAATTTCGATATGCTCTTTTTTCCCATGCTCAGCTAATTCTTTTGTTGCTGAATGCTGAGCCAAATAGTTATAAAAAGTCTCTTGTTCAGAATGAGCATGTACGAGTAACTCTTTACTAATCAGAGAAACTATCTGTTGTTGGCGCTCCAGGATGTCAGATTTTTCAAATAATTCAAATAAATGTGAAACCTTGGCATGATCCATTTTTAAATACTCATAAATGTCCATCTTAAATTCTCCTAAGGTGTCATTACCACTTTGATGCAGCCCTTTTCTTTTTCTAAAAATGTTTGGTACGCTTCAGGTGTCGCTTTAAGCTTGATACGGTGTGTGATGATTTTTGAGGGATCTATCTCTCCCTCTATTATTTTTTTCAAAAGCTTGGGCAAATAGCGCTGTACATGAGTTTGTCCCATTCTGAACGTCAATCCTTTATTCATAGCTGCACCAAAGGGAATATTATCCAGTTTATCCAGATAGACACCCGGAATAGAGATAGTTCCTGCTTTTCCACAACATTGAATTGCTTCCCTTAAAACATGGGCACGATCAGTAGCCAGATAAGTAACTTGTTTGACACGATCAACGATAGAGTCAAAGGTTGGTCCCACATGAGCTTCACAACCCACAGCATCAATACAACATTCAGGTCCCAAACCTTTTGTCATCACCATTAAGGCATCAAAAACATTTTCATCCTGAAAGTTTATGGTCTCAGCCTTACCTAATTTCTCAGCAAGCTTTAAGCGTTCCGGCACGCAATCAATTGCTATAACCCGTCCTGCTCCTAACATCCAGGCACTTTGTATCGCAAATTGCCCCACTGGTCCACATCCCCAAATAGCAACGGTGTCTCCAGCTTCTATATTGCAATTTTCGGCAGCCATATAACCCGTTGGAAAAATATCAGACAAAAACAAAACTTTCTCATCAGGAATCTCGGCAGGAACCTTTATTGGTCCGATATCTGAAAACGGTACTCTGACATATTCTGCCTGTCCTCCTGAAAAACCGCCTAACATGTGAGAATAACCAAACATTCCAGCAGGTGTTTGTCCCATTTGCTGCCTTGCCATTTCTGCATTTGGATTGGACAATTCGCAACATGCGTATAATTTTTTCTTACAGAATTTGCATTTACCGCATGAAATAGTAAATGGTACAACGACCTTGTCACCAACTTTTAACTTTTTATTGGCCGATCCCACCTCAACAACTTCTCCCATGAATTCATGACCCAAAACATCTCCCGACTCCATGGTAGGCATTAATCCATTATAAAGATGAAGATCAGAACCACAGATTGCAGAAGCCGTAACCCGAATAATTGCATCTTGTTTATTAATAATTTCAGGGTCAGGAACGTTGTCTACTCGTACATCCTTTTTTCCATGCCAACATATAGCTTTCATTTTATCTTTCCTTGATTAATCCGAGGACGGAAGTAAGATTAAGGTTAATCCTTTACTTAAGAGATAGGACATTTTCTGTACTCTTTCAAACCAAGTGGCAAGAGCACCGGTGTTATTCATTAGAATAAAAATGATTAGCTTTTGAATTTAATTTAAAATTGCCGATTAAAATAATTAATTTATTTTTTACCATTAAATTGCCCATTGCCTGTTCTTGACCTGCGCATTAAGAATCGCAGAGCTCTCAGAAACATGCTAGCATCCTCTTTTTTAAAATGAGGAACTAGCATGTGGTTTAGTAATACACTTATTTATCAATACGAGTTTAAAGAATCGGTAGAGTTAACAACAGCCTTAGCCGAGGAGATATTAAAACCTTGTCCACCACATGCCCGCTTTATTTATGGCTGGCTACCCGCTTATGCCGATGAACTTGTTCAGGAAGTAGCAGGCTGTTCTCTTATCTGCCTGGGAAAAGAGGAAAGAATTCTGCCACGAGGTGTAATCAAGCGCTTGCTCGCAGAGCGCATACAAGCTCTGGAAGCGCAGCAGCAACGAACCGTTAAGCGCGCTGAACGCCTACAACTCGCTGAAGATTTAGAATTTGAATTATTACCCAAATCATTTTGTGTGCAAAAGCAATTATTCGCTTTACTGGATACCGTCAGTAATCGGCTAATAGTCAATGCGGCAAGTAATAATCAAGCTTCCCAGCTTACGTCTTTGCTGCGAAAATCAGTTCCCGGTATTCATATTGAACCACTGGCTTGTCAGGAGAATCTGGCTATGCGCTTTGCTCAATGGATTAGTGATCCTTCCTCACTCCCCGCTTCCTTTCAACTCGCATCCGATTGCCTGCTTTTTTCTTTAGATGATGAAAAAAAGCGTGTAAATTGCAAAGGCTATGAATTACCCGCAGAAGAAATTCTGACTCTACTGTCCCAAGGCTTGGCGGCCGCTGAGATTTCTTTGATTTGGAATGAGCGAATTCAATTTACCTTAACTCATGAGTTGATTTTCAAGCGCTTAAAGAGTTTGGATTATCTCATTGATGAATTTGAAGAAATACGGCAATTAGAAGAAGAATACCAACAACGAGATGCGGCATTAACATTATTGAGTGGCGAGCTAAGAGCGCTAATAAACGATGTATTATCTGGGTTAAGCACCCCTCATCAGCAAGTACAAGTTACATCGCAAGACGAAGTATGTCTCGCTTAGGAGTCAACTGATTTATATGCAACAATTCCTACACCCGCGGCTTGTTCCCGCGGGGTCAATTATTTAACGCAAATGCTTCGTGAACCCGCGGAACACGTGGGAAAACAGAGTGGGCAGGGTTTTCAGACACGTGTAGAAGAGTTAGGGCTAAGCCCGCAGCTCAAAAATCTTCCAGTTAAAGCTAAATCACAACATTAGCAGGCTGCTTATGATAAGTCGCTTGATAAACAGTCAGTGCATCCTCGGCAGCTTTATTTAATCCAAGTGCCTTGTTTGCATAATAAATAATGGCCAAGGCTTCTTGTGCACTGGGCGCTTGAGGATAATTTTTTACCAAATAACTTGCTCGCTCCGCAGCGGCTACATACATTTTTCGTTGATAATAATATTTCGAGGTATTTAATTCGCGCTGAGCGAACATATTTCTCAAATAAATCATACGCTGTAACGCATTAGCCTTGTAATGACTATCAGGGAATTTTTGTACTAAAGTAGCAAAATCACTATACGCTTGCGCTTGGGTACCTGGATCACGCCATGACTCATTGATAGGAAGTTTATCGGCAAAAGCACCGCGAGGCTGTTGGAAATTGGCAAGTCCTTTCATGTAATAGGCATAATCAACCTTTTTAGAGCGTGGATAAAGATGAATGAAACGCTCTGCAGTCGCAGCGGCAGAAGGATAATCGTCTTTTTTATAATAAGCATAAATTAAATCCAGTTGCGCCTTCTCTGCATAATCACTAAAAGGATACATAGACTCCATTGCTTCAAGACGCTTGGCAGCACTTTCATATTGTCCCTTATTTATTGCCGTTTCAGCCTCAGTTAGTAATTGTTTAGCGGTCATTCCCTGATAGGGATTATAGTCATCATCATCTTTACTCCACCATTTGGAGCAAGCTGTTAAAGCTAACAAAAAACTAATAAGAAGCAGCGCTTGAATTCGTTTCATATAAACACCTATTGTTATGAACGCTATCGGTAAAGCTTTCACCAATTTTATGTCCTGCCTTGGAGTGAAAGTCAATCTTGATTTTATCAATTGATGACATTTAACCTCATTAAGAATTAAGGCATTTTAATTGAGAATAGCTTTATCACAAACGGGCCCATTATACCCATCCTACATAATTTTGCGAACTGAAACCTAAGAATTAGGGATAAATATATCTAGTAGCGCAAATTAAAGCCTATCTGCATGGGGTTTACCCTGACATCAGGGAAAAATCATCCCATTTTGAATTAATTTAACACTACTTTTTGCACAATTACCGTTATCCTGAGTAAAGCGAAGGATTCTCAGCAGATAAAATCCCGCTCTTTGAACGCAGATCCTTCAGCGACGATGTCGCTTTCAGGATGATGACGTATGAGAGTCTTTATATATTTTTTTCATCTCGTTATCCGGAATGCGGCAAAGCCTGATAAAGGATTCTGCAAGTAGCATCTCCTATTCAATCCTTCGCTTTGTAAAGATGGCACCTTGCTATTTATAATTTAAATAAAATACGATTTTGCCCTGATAAGTAAAAAAATTTATTTGCAATGCCGCCAGTGTTGATATATATTTCGCCCTATCGGAGAGGTGGCTGAGCGGTCGAAAGCGGCGGTCTTGAAAACCGTTGAAGGGCAACCTTCCCAGGGTTCGAATCCCTGCCTCTCCGCAACATCATTTTCTCCCACTCCCTTATTTAACATTGCAGCTTAAGCTATTTTTAATGGCCTATATTTAAAGATGTTTTTCCTTACATCGAGGTGTGCTATGAAAAAGCCAGGAAAAATTCAACCCAGAAAAAATAAAAAACTTCAGGTTGAAAAGTTAGATAAGGCCTCAGGAGGACTTTATGAACCACTTCCAGAACTTATTAAATGTGGAAAGGAAATTATTGAAAAGCTAATTGAAAACCCTGATCTTATAAAGAACCGATAGATGATACGATTCTATTGGCGCAAATGCGTCAATAGATTTCAGCTATTAATAACCTAGATTAATGCAAGACTCTCCTTTGCCACCCTATCAAGCGCCATTAAACTCTCAAGTAAAGGTTTCATTTTATCTAAGGGCCAACTATTTGGACCATCACTTAAAGCTTCGTCAGGATTGGGATGAGTTTCCATAAAGAGCCCCGCGATGCCTGCAGCAACAGCCGCTCTTGCCAAAACAGGAATAAACTCTCTCTGACCGCCAGAAACACCATTATTTCCGCCGGGTAATTGGACTGAATGCGTAGCATCATAAACTACTGGACAATTGGTCTCTCGCATGATTTGTAATGATCGCATATCAGACACTAAATTGTTATATCCAAAACTCACGCCCCTTTCACATACCATGATCTGCTCATTACCACAGGCCTTCGCCTTGGCTACCACATGTTGCATTTCCCAGGGAGAAAGAAATTGTCCCTTTTTAATGTTCACAGGCTTGTTCATTGCAGCCACTTTTTGAATAAAGTTGGTTTGGCGGCATAAAAAAGCAGGAGTCTGTAAAACATCAACAATACTAGCTACTTCAAATAAAGGAGTATCCTCATGTACATCGGTTAATACAGGTACGCCAATTTGTTCTCTTACCTTCTCTAAAATAATCAATCCTTTTTCAAAACCAGGGCCTCGATAACTGTTGACTGATGAACGATTGGCTTTATCAAAAGAGGACTTATAAATAAATGGTAATTTTAATTGACTACATAATTCTTTAAGGTAGCCCGCAGTCTCTAAGGCGAGTGCCTCACTTTCAATCACACAAGGACCTGCTATCAAAAATAAAGGAGCTGAGATCCCCGCTTCAAAACCACATAGTTTCATACTGTCTCCTTTTGCTGATGATGCTTACGTGCTGCTTGCACAAATTGCTCGAAAAGAGGGTGTCCATCACGAGGGGTAGAAGTAAATTCCGGATGAAACTGACAAGCCACAAACCACGGATGATCTCGTAACTCAATCATCTCAACCAAATTACCATCTGCAGAACGCCCTGCGATAACAAGACCATGTTGTATCAGGGTATTCAAAAATTGATTGTTCACTTCATACCGATGGCGATGCCGTTCAATAATTTCTGGTTTTTGATAAATTTTATAAGCCAGAGAATTGGTATCCACATGGCAGGGCTGTGCTCCTAAACGCATGGTACCACCTAAATCCGAATGTTCATTACGCAAATTGATTTTGCCATCTGCTTCCATCCACTCACTAATTAAGCCAATCACTGGATAAGGCGTAGTCTTATCAAACTCCGTTGAATTAGCACCTTTCAGTCCTGCTACATTTCTCGCATACTCAATCACTGCCGTTTGCATTCCTAAACAAATACCAAGAAAGGGTACTTTCTGTTCACGAGCATGCTTTACTGCTTTGATTTTACCTTCAATTCCTCTTTCCCCGAATCCACCCGGGATTAGGAGGGCATCAACGGAATTGAGAATGTCTGCGCCATTTTTTTCAATGAGTTCAGCATCGATATAGACAATTTCTACTTTAGTTTGCGTATGAATACCGGCGTGAAGCAAGGCTTCATTGATGGATTTGTAGGCATCATTTAGTTCCGTGTATTTCCCCACCATGCCGATTTTTACCGACATCGTCTGAATTTTTTGTGAAGCGACTACTTTTTCCCATTCACTTAAATCAGCTGCTTTTACATTTAACCCCAATTTTTTTACAACAATCTCATCCAAATCCTGCTCATGCAGAATCATTGGGATTTGATAAATACTTTCTGCATCTTGTAAAGAGATTACCCCTTCTTTTTCTACATTGGTATATAAAGCAATTTTCGCTCTATCGTTTGATGAAAGTGGTTTTTCAGAGCGGCAAATTAAAATATCAGGCTGTATCCCAATAGAACGCAATTCTTTCACTGAGTGTTGAGTAGGTTTGGTCTTTGTTTCGCCAGAGGTAGGAATATAAGGAACCAGGGTCAAGTGAATAAATAAAGCCCGCTGTGCCCCTAATTCAATGCGCATTTGTCGGATAGCTTCCAGAAACGGTAAGGACTCTATATCGCCTACCGTTCCTCCAATTTCAATCATTGCTATATCGAAATTATCAGCACCCTCTTTAATTGAGCGTTTAATTTCATTGGTAATATGTGGAATAACCTGTACTGTTCCTCCAAGATAATCCCCGCGTCGTTCTTTTTTTATCACGGTTTCGTAAATTTTTCCCGAAGTAAAATTATTACGTTTGGTCATTGTAGTACGTACAAAGCGTTCGTAATGTCCCAAATCAAGATCAGTTTCTGCGCCATCATGGGTTACAAAGACTTCCCCATGCTGAAAAGGACTCATAGTACCTGGATCAACATTGATGTAAGGATCAAGTTTGATTAAGGTTACGCTTAAACCTCGTGCTTCAAGGATAGCTGCAAGAGAGGCAGAGGCAATACCTTTTCCGAGAGAAGAAACTACCCCACCTGTGATGAAAATATAATTTGTCATAATGACCCCGTTTGGAATGCTCCGCGTACTTAAGCGAATAAATAAAAATGCATGTAAACGGGGTTTTATTGTAACAAAAGACGAGCAGAATTAATAGATTATTTTCATGTTTTTGCTCTGCACATGACAAAAAAATCGGTCATGCCCGCGCGGTTATAGACTGGATTTATAATTGGTTGAGGTTAGCAATACCAGCATCAAGCTATTTATGAAACTGTTCTAACTGACGTGTGATTTGATACATTTCAATAGCACAATCCGCTGCGTCACGACCTTTATGACCATGCTGTCCCCCTAATCTATCCCAGGCTTGCGCTTCATTCTCTGTCGTTAACACACCAAAAATGACAGGAAGGGTATGATCCAGTGCAATTCGCTGACAACCATTACTGACTTGCTCACAAACATAATCATAATGGCTGGTATCGCCGCGAATTACAGCACCCAGAGCAATAATCACTTTAACCAGACCGCTCATAGCCACTTGTTTGGCAATTAAAGGGATTTCAACAGCCCCTGGCACCTCGATAAGCGTGATATCATGAGAAGCAACCCCACACTCCTGCAATCGTTCCACAGCACCTCGTTGCAATTCTTTGGAAATGCCTTCATTAAAGCGGCTCACCACAATAGCTACAGGAAAAGAATTGACGGTTTCATTGGTATTTATTTTAATAAGTTGCATGCTGGCCTCTAATCAATCGCTAATAAATGTCCCAGTTTTTGTTTTTTAGTTTCTAAATAATGCCGATTTTCACTGGTAGGATGCACCATTAATGGAATACGCTCCTTTACTGTAATGCCGTATTTCTCAATGGATTCGACTTTCTTGGGGTTATTCGTTAACAATCGAACTGCATTAATGTCGAAGTGCTTTAAAATTTGAAAAGCAACTGCATACTCTCGATTGTCTGCAGGAAAACCAAGTTGGAGATTTGCCTCAACGGTATCATAACCTTGCTCTTGTAAAGCATAAGCTTTCAGCTTATTGGCTAAACCGATGCCTCGTCCCTCCTGGCGCAAGTAAACTAAAATCCCTCCCTCATCAGCTATTTTCTGTAGCGATTGTTTTAATTGAGCACCACAATCACATTTGCAAGAACCGAACACATCACCCGTAATGCATTCAGAATGAATACGTACTAAAGGTATACGGTTTGGAATTTTCGGTGCCTTGATTAAGGCAAAGTGCTCACAAGAATCAATGGCATTTTTAAAGGCAGTCATTAAAAAGTTACCATAATCCTGCAAAGGAAGCCTGGTGGTTGCAATTTCTTCTACCAATTTTTCCTGACAAATACGATAGTCAATTAAATCTTTGATGGTTACCATAGGAACATCATGTTCCTTGGAAAAACGTGCCAAATCATCGCGGCGGCTCATCGTACCATCATCATTAATGATTTCACAGATAACAGCAGCAGGTGTCAGACCAGCAAGAATAGCCAGATCAACACTCCCTTCTGTTTGCCCAGCCCGCTCCAATACACCACCAGGTTTTGCGCTTAAAGGGAACACATGTCCTGGAGAAATAAGATCTTGAGGAGTACTTTTCGGATCAATAGCAACCTGAATGGTATGGGCTCTATCTCTGGCTGAGATTCCAGTGGAGACACCCCGAGCCGCTTCAATAGAAATGGTGAAAGCAGTTCCATAAGGTGAGCGATTATTTCTAGCCATTAAAGGCAGCTGCAGCCTCTCAATAAGACTTTGTGCCATTGGCAAACAAATAAGGCCGCGACCATAGCGAGCCATAAAATTAATAGCTTCTGGTGTCACATGTTGAGCCGCTATTACCAAATCACCCTCATTCTCGCGATTCTCATCATCAATCAAAATAATCATGCGGCCGGCTTTTAATGTTGCAATGGCCTGCTCAATGGTTGCGAAAGGACTTGTCATACTTCAACCTCTTTATTTAATTGTCCCGCGATCTTGAGCTGATGTGCCACGATACGAGTCAAATAATCAAATTCCACATTTACACGCTGGCCAATACTTAATTGACCTAACGTAGTTTTTGCCAGAGTGTGCGGCACCAGCATTAATTCAATCTCATTTTCCGCGACTTTGTTAATAGTAAGACTCACACCATCAAGCGTAATACTACCTTTAGGCAAAAGATACATACTAGCACAAACTGCAAAATCACCGACGATGATTTTTAAATACTCACCTATTGATGCCATTGCCTTAAGAGAAGCTGTGGTATCCACATGTCCGCTCACATAATGCCCCCCAAAACGGGCCGATGCGGACATAGCACGTTCCAAGTTAACCCAATCACCTTGCTGCAACCGATTTAATGTGGTTAAGGACAAGGTTTCTGGAGATACATCAAAAGCAAGATGCTCGCCCTGTTCTGGTAATAATGTCAAGCATACTCCATTAACAGCGATACTCTCACCTGCTTGCAATTGTCCAAAGGGCGATCTGATAATAAGTCGATTTGCCACCTTATTTTGAACATTGGAAATAACTTCACCGCGTTCTTCAATTAATCCAGTAAACATCAATTCTCCTGCCAGTCCAGACATGCTATGACATTGTCAGCTTTTACTTCCCATGAAACCCTCTTTTTTCTGGTAAACACAAAATCACCACAAAATGCTGGCGTCGTATTCTCACCTAAAACAGTGGGCACCAGATAGAGATAGGTTCGCTGTACTAAATTTTCCCGATGCAATGCTGAAAATAAAATGCCGCCAGCCTCAACCCACACATCGTGAAATCCTAAGCGGCCAAGATGATAAATTACAGCCTTAAGATTAAGCTGCTTGTTCTTAACAGGTACAGCATGATAACTGCATTTTGGCAAAGGCATTTTAACGGAATAACCTTCCTGATAAAAAATATGACAATGCGTGGCCGTGCTAAAAATTTCTTCCTTCCCTGTCAAACTTAAAGACCTATCAATAATGGCCAATGGTTTGCTGTAAGTCTTGTCCTTTAAACGCACATTTAAACGTGGATTATCTTTAATAATTGTCTTTGCCGTTGTCAGAATAATATCGGTATATAGCCGTTTTTGATGAGTAAATTCATTACAATCAACGTTAGAGAGTTGACAGGGAATACCATTGACACCAGCAATTTTACCATCCAAAGTTTGTGCAATTTTAGCAGTAACCCAAGGTTTTTTGGTTAAGGTCCAATAACGATAACTCTGGTAAAAACTATCAATCTCCTTAAGAGGATAATGTAATACTTCAAGTCCTGCGTTTTGTAAAAGCTTTGGCGTATCATTGGCAGCAACCAGCGGATTAGGATCAGAAAACCCATAAACAACTTGCGCGATATTTCGTTGAATGATCGCTTCAACACAAGGTGGCGTCCTACCCCAATGATTACAAGGTTCCAGAGTCACATAAAGCGTGACATCTCGTAAATTTTCAGGAACTTGCTGCAATACCAATTGTTCTGCATGTGGGTTTCCTGCCCCTGGATGCCAAGCACGAGCTATAATCTCACCGCGATGTACAGCAACAGCACCCACGCTTGGATTTGGCGCACAAGTACCCCGTCCGAGCCAGGCTTGTTCGAGGGCAGCCAGCATAAAGTAGTTGTGCATAGTAAAATCAATAATTAAAAATCGGAATATGTTAACAAATTATTCAATTTTTGAGTAGCCCAAGATTGCATCTCTTAACATTCATTATGAACGTAGCTTACCGATTTTTATCCATTCCGTGATATACTATTCTACTCTTGCATATAAAAGCATTGATACAAGACGCCTTTAACTTCCAACGGGCAGACTCATGACTCTATTACACTGTTTTAAACGACAAGTTTTAAAGCGCTGTATTCCCTGGATAATGTCAATCCTGTTGTTCCCGGGCTTTATGGTTGATAGCTATGCACTCTCCCCTTATTCAACACGCGAACTTGAAGCGCTGGAAAAGGAATTTATTCAATTAATAAATCAATCAGACAGTATTGAACGCAATCCTTTGGCCATTCAATATATTAACCATCTGGGGAAAAAATTGGCTCGATTCGCCCAAATTCCCACGCCTTATTTTTTTATTGTTAAATCCGGTGAAATTAATGCCTTTGCAGGCCCTGGAGGCTATATTGGCATTAATACTCAATTAATTCTGGCGACTAAAAACGAGAGTGAACTTGCAGCTGTCATGGCTCACGAAATTGCTCACGTTCGCTTGCATCATCTTTATCAGCGGATTCAGCATGAAAAGCAAATGCGTATTCCCCTGCTAGCCTCCATGTTAGCCTCCCTGGCGTTAGGTGTTGTTAATCCCACCTTAGGAAGTGGCGCCATGATGGCTTCCTTAAGCGGATTCGCACAAGATAACATTAATTTTACGCGGGCAAATGAGAAAGAGGCTGATCGTATTGGGATTGATATGTTAATTAAAGCTGGCTTTGACCCACGTAGTATGGCCAGTTTCTTTAAAAAAATGCAGGAAAACTCCCGTTACTATTACTCTGCCAATATTCCAGCAATTTTAAGAACCCACCCTCTTGATGACGATCGAATTGCTGAGGCTGAAAATCGTAGCCAGCGGCTAACTGCCAAAAACATACCAGATGCCTTGGATTATCGTCTGTTTAAAGAATTAATTCGTGTTTCTGTTGCTAGCAACAACAAGCAATTACTGGATTATTATCAGCTTGAATGTTCTAAGAAAAATAGCGATGCAGCTTGCCAATATGGCCATGCCCTGGCTTTTCTTGGCATTAATCAATTTCAACAAGCTCAAGTTTATTTAACACCCTTGCTAAACCATGATCAGGATAATCTTTTTTATCAGATTGCCATGGCACAAGCAGAAACAGGCAACAAGCAATTTGAGGTAGCACTGAAAAGACTTGCTAATTTGCAGGCTAATTACCCTGAGAATTATGCAGCCCTAATGGCTCAAGCTCAAGGCTTATTGGCAGCAGATAAAACAGAACAAGCCGCTAGCGTGTTGTTAAAAGGCTCAAGATTGTTTAAACAGGATTTACCCTTGTGCGAGACATTAGCACAAGCACAAGCAGCTTCTCGACATAAAGATTATGCTTATTTCACCCAAGCGCGTTGCCAACTTTTGCAGGGACGAAAAAGAGAGGCCATGCGTCAATTAAAGCAAGCTAAATTACTTGCTCAAAAAGATCAATATTTGCAAGCGCGTATTACAGCAATGATGGAAGAGGTTAAATTTTTGTCTGAAAACTAGCGCCAAGGGTTCTACAATTGGATTCCAAACCAACCGCCAGTATCTCCTCCTGCCCAACATTCTATGTTTTTACAACCTGGGATTTTCTGTGAACATAATTGCTTGAATTGGTTCACTGCACTAATATCTTTATTAAGATAGCCTTCAGGCTGACATATCCTTCCTTGATATTGTCCTTTTACGCGGATTTGCCCCATGACATAGATAGAAGGTGAAACAGGATAAATCCCTTTAACGTGTGAATAACAAGCTATATAACAGCCAGGCGCATCGGTATAACTATTATCTGTTGGTAACAAAGCTCGTTTGGATCCAGGATAAGGGTGATTAACTACACCGGAATTACCCAACACAAAAACGGGAAGTGGAGAGGGTAATAGCTGTGTGTTTGGATTTATGTTACCCACAGAGACTGCTATATCGTTGTTTGATGCAGCATAGGAAATAGCAGAAAAGCACAGCAAAATAGGGATAGTAATCTTCATGACTGCTTCCTCTTTAAACAAGTGCTTCTTTAGTATAGTTGACGCCATTTGTTTGTACTTAGGCAGCCCTCATTTTTACCCAGAGGTACTCAAAATGTTGACTTATTTTCCGGTGCAATTTCAGGAATCATTTTTTCAATCTTGGAAACATCCTGAGCTGTTTTAGGAGCAAAAAAGAAATAGCGTCCATTAACGGCGCGGTTAATCATTAATGCTGCACCATAAAAAATACCTATACCCACAATAGCCAAAACAATATTCCCAATGATTTGTTTCAATTGTCCGTACTCTTTACGGTGTCTTTCCAGGGCAGGTTGATGTTTTTGAATAGCTGCAAGACTTTGTTGGCTGAATAGTTCAAACGCTTTTTCATTGGGGTTTTTAACAAAATCATTAAAAGCTCTGTGGAGCTTATCATACAAAGCCCCCGTTGCTTCTGCAGCTCGCTTATAATCCAACGACTGATTTTCTTTCGCTTTGAACTCTTTTGCCTTTTGTTCGAGTTGTACAAGTTGTTGATAAAAATGCTGCAGTTTCGCATTATTCAAATTTTCCGGATTAATGTTTTCGCGCACTTCGTCAGGATGTTCTTGAATTTCGCTAGTACTCACGCCCACTGAAACTGATAGAGGATCACGCTGCTCACCTACTTCAGTTAAAGACAGTAAATTTATACCATCCCCACTATGAATAGGGCTTTCAGGAGTTTCAGAAGGTAAATGTTCTTTTTGTTCTCCACTTGTCGAAGGGCCTACCTCTTCTGTCTGTGGAGTTCTTCCCATTTTTTCCTTTAATTTGTCTAAAAATTTAGGTAGATTTTTTATAAGCGCATCTAAAGGATTAACCTTATTATTTTCAGGAATAAACAACTCGACAGGCAAAGAATTAATCCCCTCATCTTCAAGAAGCACCTCGACAAGATTAGAGTTATTATCCTTATCTTCAGGAATAAGCGCCTCAACAAAGAGGGTTTCTTTTATAAGTTCCTCTGCTACTCGTTTTTGGGCCAATAATGCTTCCCGATTCTGTAGATAGTGCTTTTGTTGCAAAGGGTAATGTTGCAATAACTCTATGGTTCTAGGATTTGTCAGAAGCTTATAATGTCCTTCATTTAACTTCAGCATCAATTCCAAGAAAGGAATCGTATCACAAACTAAAACTGCCCCATTTTCACTATAAATGGCATAGGGAACAAGATTTGCTAAAATAGGGTCAACATCAGCATAAGATATCTTGGTATTGGATAAATTTAAAAACCTGCAAAAATTTTCATACCCTTCTTTATGCCAGTATGTCTTAATAGATTCCAAATCTGTATTTGCAAGAGCTTCATTAAAAAAAGCTTTATTTCCTAGATAGATAGGAAAATCCTCGTACTTCCTCTCAAACGTGCGCACAAAATTTTGCTGTTCTGCTGCCAAATTGAAATTAAGCTCCGCTTTCGCTTCATTGATGAAATCATTTAAAAGTTCATGTGTATCTGTAGCTTTTAACTCCTTTTGAGCATCGTCAAGCACATCTAATAGTTTTTTAAGAACCTGCTTGGATTTTTCTAGAGGTGAAATGGGATTTGATGAATTTTTTTCATCTGTCTCCAATGTAGCAATAGAAGCTTCAATTATATTCGGTAGCTGTTTAAGTGCTATAAAAACATTGTTGGGAACATCGACTGATAAGTCCAATAATTGTTGTAATGTAGGAAGTTTATTTTTAAAATCCTGCACAAGACTTCTTGCCTTCAAAACAGGAGTGAACAAAGCATCCTGATACTCACTCACCATCCGCAAGAAAGTAAAAGCGCGAATGTCGCCATTATAAGTCTCACCTTTAAACTCAAAGAGGGCATCCCGAGCGGTTTCGCTATGAAACAATTGTGTACAAAACCAGCTACGCAATAAAATACCTAAAATTAATGTTTTTTCGAATAAATAGTCTGGCGTAGCAGCGGTAGTAAGTTCCTCTTGCAGCACCCTATCGTCATGTAACCTTTCTTTTAGAGTGACGACATGTGTTCCGTCAAATTCAGTTAAATCAAATAAACCAGGGGGAAATGCATGCTGATTACTTAAGAGATGTAAAGCGTAAGCATGGAAAAAACAGTTATTAAGAGCCGGTGAAACGTCAATCGCCTCATCAATTCGCTGCTTTCTTTTCTCAAGTCTTACTGCTTCTTCTTTTTCCTCTAATAAAAGCTTTTCTGCTTCACCTGAATTTAACATTGTATTTCTCAAAATGCCTTACTTTATTAATGATAACAAAGCAATCATTAACTAAACATTAAATTTAGAAAATAATTCGCACATAGGCAACAAATTAACCAATTTGTAACGCAATACGCTTACTTTCATATTGACTAAACGAATAAATGCCCATATTATGTCTTATTGGCGATATTTTTTACTGGAAGTATAATATGAGCAAAGCCTACCGCTTTTTCGAAAGCTTCTCTCTTAACCTCCTCCGCTAAGGCGGAGCATGCATCTGAATAACCACGTAAAATCTCTACCATCCTCTAATTAAATCTATTTAGCAGGTATCGTTAACTTTTGATGAAGTAGAAGCTATGAATAAGTCAATCACACGTATAGTCGCCTGGGGAATATGGCTAGTAGCCTCCTTATTTTATGCCTATCAATACATTTTGCGCGTAATGCCCAATATTATGCTCGACAATTTTATCCAGCAATTTCATATTGATTCTGCGGTTTTTGGGCAATTTTCAGGGATTTATTACATTGGCTATTCATTAATGCACTTACCGATTGGCATTATGCTCGATCGTTTTGGCCCAAGAAAGGTAATGACTTGCTGCATTCTCCTTACAGTCCTTGGACTATTACCCATTGTTTTTGCTGAACACTGGATTTATCCCATGATTGGACGTGCTTTAATAGGCATGGGATCTTCCGCTGCCATTTTAGGAACATTCAAGATAATCCGTATGGGTTTTAAAGAAGAACACTTTACCCGTATGCTCAGTTTTGCGGTAACTATCGGTTTAATTGGGGCGATTTATGGAGGTGGACCTGTCAGCTTTTTGTGTACCGTATTAGGCTATAAAGTAGTTGTTGAACTTTTTGCTATATTTGGTCTCTTACTGGCTGCATTTACTTATTTTATTATCCCTGAAATTAACAAACCTTCCTGTACAACAAGTATTATCGCGGATGTAAAAAAAGTGGTTACCCACCGTCAAATTATTGCTCTATGCCTATTGTCAGGCTTGATGGTCGGTCCTCTGGAGGGGTTTGCAGACGTCTGGGGTTCAGCCTTTATAAGAGAAGTTTATGGGTACAATCGCTCACTTGCCAGTTATTTACCTTCCATGATTTTTATCGGTATGTGTTTTGGTGCGCCTGTGCTCAGCTTTATTGCTGAAAAAACACGTAATTATTTAGGAGTAATTATTGGCTCAGGCTTTTTAATGATGGTTATTTTTATAGCATTAATTTCAAAGCATATGACGAGCGAAACGATGGCATTGGGATTTATTCTGGTAGGGGTATGTTCTGCTTATCAAATTTTGGCCATTTATAAAGCCTCTACTTATGTGCCTGAACAAGTTGCAGGTATAACAACTGCAGTAGCTAATATGATTATTATGAGTTTTGGGTATGCCTTTCATACAACCATCGGAATGATAATCAATCGTTTTGGTGGGATTAAAGTGTCCTCTGCTTTCATTTATGGTCTGGGCGTAATCCCTATAACCTTAAGTATTGCAGTGATTGGATTCTTTATTCTTTTTTATCAGGAGCGAAGAAGATCATTTTTAGTCGCCACTGCGTAGTGTTTGCGCACTAAGAGCCCCTCTCTACGTATTGTAGACGTGCGGTACGTAGGTAAGGGTGATAATAAGGGCTATTTAGATTACATCACACTCATTTTAACTTGCTCTGCAAAATCATGGATTGCAACCACTTCTTTTGAGGATTTAAATAAACCATAGCCTACCAGGCCACCACTTATTAGACCCAATGTTCCACTTACTGCTAGCGTACCTTTAGCAAACGCAGCTCCTGTTAGGATACCACTGATAAATGCGCCGGGTCCTGTCCACAAACCTGCAGCAAATCCAAGACCAAAACCAATTAATCCTACAACAATGGTCACCGTTGCCACTGCGGCTAGAGTAAGTACCACATTGAGAACATGCTGATGCTTTCTCTCTAAAATATTGTGGCAGTTTTGGCTAAAGGTTTGAATTGCCTTTTCTTTTACAGTGATGTCTACAGATTGCTCTAATTTCCACTTTAAATTGTCTATTTCTTCCGTTATGGCAGTAAATTTGGCATAAGGTAACTCTTGAATCTGTCTTTTTAATGAGGACACGGCCATTTCCCATGGCGACAAAGGACGATCCCGCTCCTCCTTTCGTTTTGCCAAGAAAGCATTTCGTTGAGTAATACATTGTAATGCGGTAATTAGCTCATAAAGACCGTCGTCCTCACCTGATATAGTGTAGCCAGCAGGAATATAAAAACCATTCTCTTGCAATTCCTCTCTTATTGATTGAAGTTTTTCTTTTCCCTCCGCTGCACTTAACTCATTATTTATCCCTACCAGAATTACATTAGAAAAATGGCTTAAATGTTGAAATTCTTTAATCTCATTGGCCATCTCAATCGATGGGGCTAATAAATCAATACAATAAACACCAGTGCTTTCAGATCGATAATATAAATTTCGCAGCGCTTGAAAGCGAGGATCATTGTTCACAATCGAAATTTCTAGCTCACTGGTTTTAGCAAAATACGCTGCACTTAAATTTAATGTAATATTAGTCGCTTCTTCCTTGGAAAATTTTTGCATTAAGTGAAGAAGTTGAATTCCTGCTTGTGTATTACCAAAAAAAACAATGGACATTTACAGCCTAGACTAATTTAAGAAACAAAATTATACTTTTTTTACCTTAAGAGAATCTTATATAGGTAAAAATTATGCAGAAATGGCATCTATTTTTTATAGAAGATGATTGGTTTACCCCCAAGAGCAAATTATACTTTATTCATCTTTCACTTAATTGCTGCGATGATGAATACGCTATTTCATTTGGCATTCCCAGTGCATGATTTTGCACAAGCAAAAATTTTTTACCATGACCAGCTAGGCTTCAATATAGGGAGAGAGTCAGAACATGCCTTAATTTTTCAATGTGGTGCTGGTCAAATTGTAGCTCATAAAGTGGAGACACCTGTTCCTGAACAAAAAGGAATTTACCCACGTCACTTTGGTTTAATTTTCCTCAACAAACAAGAATTTGACGAATTTGCAAATCGCATTAATGCTCAGAAAATAAAATTTGAGATAGCCCCGAAACGTCGTTTTGCTAACACCAGAATTGAACACTATTCTTTCTTTTTAAAAGATCCGAGCAATAATTTACTTGAGTTTAAGCATTATATTTATCCCTCTGCCATTTTTGGTGAAACTACTTTTAAGCAGGTTGGAGAAAACCGGTAAACCCCCTAAATTTCCATGTAATTCACCGGTGTTTGGCTTGAGCGCTCTTGATATTGACAAATAGCGGCAACAAAACTAAGCTTTTATTGTGCAGTGCAACATAAAAGGAGGTCTTATGCAACAGGATTACATTGAAAATTGGAAAGATGCGTTTAATCAATTTCAAAAGCCTTTACGCGAAATGATAGAATTAAACGTTAAAACCTTACAAAAAATAGCTTATTTAAAACCCGATGAACTTTCGCATTTAAAAAAGCCTGAAGATGTATTGGAAAAAAATGTCGACATTATTATTCAAAATGGCCACAGAGCACTGGATTACATGCAACAGGCATTTGGTATTTTTGAGAAACATATGCTCGCTGTGACCAGAGATCTCAATGGTAAACATGAAAGAAGTCACTATTATCATCATTGATAACTGTATAAATATATTAAGTAACCATTCAGGATAGGTTAATAAATTCTTTATCACTACGTACTGCGGCTTGTCCGCAGTACACATAAGCATACTACACTTTTACATTTAAACTTTCTGGGTCACCGCGAACAGGTTTGAGAGAAATAGGACTTACTAACAATGCAGTAGATTATTATATATTAGGACTTCCTTTTTTTCTTACGGAAAGAGATTGTTTATCTTCAGAAATTGCATCAACTTTGCTAAAAAAGAAACTGTCCAATGATTTTCTGTGTAAGCGTAGAGATAGCTTTCCTCTTGTCCCTTTTTCATTTCCCTTATTTTTTGACAACAATAGGTCTGTCTCAAGTACTTGATGCTCAGCAAATGCTTGTTTCGATAATGTCAGAACAGGCTCATCCTTTAATTTGGATGATAATTTTTTTTCCCCTTGATCAATTCGCGAGCCAACACATTCTGAGGAATGAGATTTAGGTAATTTTAACTCTGTAGCTGACTGAACAACGGCATCATTGCTCTCTAAAAAGAAAGAAGAGCGGTGCGTTTTAGTGGGTGTATTTGCATTTTTTCGACTGGAATCGAGTAATTGTTTTTTTAATTGAATAACTACATTTTTAAAATAAAATAGATTCATTTCATTATGAGCAGGTTGTTGACAATAATAGTTGTTATTCACAGTCACAAATTTAGGAATTATTGATTCTAGTTGTTCAATTTGGTTCTTTAATTGGCTAATTTTCTCTGCTGAGAGGATATCAGCATGCTGAACTTGGTGGCTGAAATATGCAATGAGCTTTTGTAACAATTGTGAAGGAGAATAAGCTGTTTCTTGTACTTTAACAGTTAGAATAATGCCTTCAGCTAATCCATCCTCCAACTTGTCCAGAATAGATTCCAAACTCTCTTCCTTGGGTAAAATGATGACGTCAGTCTTTCTTGGGCATAACCGTAGCGAGATTCCATATAATTCATCTTCCGATACTGAAATGTAAGCTTGTAAAAATTGAGGTAAATTGGAATAAAATCGATTTAAAGCCAAGTTATTTAATTGTTTTACTTCTAAAAAGCTGAATAAAATTTTTCCTGCCATTTCTGCTTGAATCAGCAAATGTGATTGCTCTCTGGCAAAGGTAAACTCGCCTAGCAGAGCAGGAATAAAAGGTAAAGCAGTCTGGTTGTTACGATACACTGAACGCATCCATTTCCAATTTTTCCTTGCATCTAATAATTTTTCCAACTCCTGCATCAATTGAAACTCTCTTTTTGGAAGCTTCTTAAAAGACACTAATCGATCTAAACTCTTATTATTTAAAACACTATGAATCATCATTAAGTGTTGGAGATCAGGATAATTTTCACCCTCCAGATGACCAAGTTCCCGGCTTAAATGAATTAAAAATTTAACACCATGAAGTAGTTTTTTTCGTGGCAGGTTCAATATTTTAGAAAGAAAATAGTTATTAAGCGAATTAAAATAATTAGTAAACACAACAATATGAGGAGCCTTGGATTGATCTTTCAACCAGTTGCCGTTCGCAAACTCACTGATTTCAACCTGCTCAAAAAATATTCTACTTAGGGTTTTAAGCTCATGAGTCACCAGTGTTACTTCATGTTGCCAATCAGTACTTCTTTTAGTGAGAGCATTGTTGATCAATTGATCAAATGACAGTAAAGAGTGACTCAAATTACTATGACGAGTCCATTCCTGTATTAATTGATAATTACACCATACTGGCTGCAAGCAAAAATTTTGACATCGTCTAATTAATCGCGTAAATCGTTTTCTTACTTCATTTGCAAAACTTGTTTCCTCACTTTCAGGAATATAACGAGCCAAAAATAGATTTAAATGATTCACCGTTGTTTTTTCGAGTTTAAAACTGGCCGCTACATTCAAATTAATTAATTCAAGTACAAGATAATTAGCAACAAGCTTTTGATGTTGAGTAAAATGGGGATGAAGTTCTGTTAATAAATTTATAATTTTGTCGAATGAGAGGAAATTTTGCAGGCCAAATGCACGCCGACTAAGTTTTAGAAAATCTATCTCACCTTTCTCGTCATGCTGATTTTCACAAGCAGTAATACGCCAGATGGTCTCCAATATTTCAACTCGTCTACTGACATCATCAATCTCCAGCAAGAGCTGTTGTTGTATTGCAATCGCAGCAAAGTCTGGTTTCTTACCAGGTTCAGATATATTGTTTAGCCCTTGCTTAAATAACAATATCCGAAGTTCCGTAGAAATTTCTTCGTTGCGCATTGTGAAAGCAGAATGCTCCTCCTTGATTTCAAGAAAAAGCTGCTGCAGGATGTCATAAAGACAAGATAAACATTCAGGCAAGCTATGTACAAGATTGGACAAGGCATCATTGGGTACAAGATTCCACTCATTACACAGCTTGCAAAATAGTGTCAGCAATTCCTTATATTCAAATGAATTTTTATCTTGTTGATATTCATAAAATAGCCTTTTAAAAAGCTGTTCAATATTTTCAAAACTACTTAATAATTTTTTATCATTCCCATTTAATCCTTTATGGGTTTCTCTTAGAGCCTCTTCCCAGGTTAATAACTTTGGTGAATTAGAAGGACTTCGTCTTTCCATTGATTCCAATGATAATTTTTCTTTTCTTTTAGCAGAAAGAAGAGGAAACTGTCTTGCAAAATCAGACTCCACCACCCTCTGCTTCGCTCGAATTCTATTGAGGGAATTAGCCTGTTCCAGATCAAGATGCATTAGCGCACTGATAACTTCACTATTATTTTCAGCCAATTCTAAAGGAGTTTTTTGATCTTTATTTTCAATCGTCTTATCCGCACTTTTTACAAGCGTTCTAATAGCCCATAATTGTTTGCTTCTCACCGCTTCATGAAGCGGTGTATTTCCTGATTTATTAGCTACATTTAATAAATTCGGCACGAGTTCAATCAATAAATCCAAGCATTCTTGAAAAGTTTCATCCTGTCTGGCTGCATAATGCAAACTGGTTTGACCTGTTCTGTCTCCTACTACAGCCAATTTTTTAAATTGCTCCATGTTTAATAATCGACTAATAATTTGAGGTTTGTTTTTTAATACCAGAATGTGAAGGATGGTCCGTTCCAGCGGTAGGAATGTCAGATTCCTTAGAGCAGGGTTAGCAGAAAATAGCTCAACCAGAATTTCTGCCTTAGTCGCATCATTTTCGCGAGAAGAGTCAATTAAGTTCAGAATAGATCGGAGAGACTGATCTTGCCCGGCAACAGTTGCTTTTTCTTGTTTCGCTTGCATATACGCTTTCCTTATAGGATAACCCGTCTCCTAACTGACGCTTTAGGACCTGTAAAGTAACACGGGAGTATTGTAGTGAAAAATGAGGTAATTTATTCAATTTCCTATAAAATGGATAGCCTCGCTTTTCAGCCTTATATATCTAAAAAAATGCTATTTTGGGTTAAAAAAAACCACTTTTCAAGTTAAAGTTTTAGAGAACTCCCTAATGCCTCTTGCCGCTTTAAATACCCTCTCTTCCCTAAAGGAGCTCATCATACCAAGGGGCTTAACGATTGGAGTGATAACTTCGACATACCCTCTCCTATCCGGGATCCATGGTTTAGCCTAAACGTGAGACGTGATTTTTTAGCACGAATTTTCAGCAGACTGTAGTCAAATCCTAGCAGGGGAGAAATAGAAAAATATTTTACAAAAATTATATAATTTATTCATTATGAACTATATTTAACTTTAAGAATAATAATTCACCGAGTGCAATCAAGGAGATACCATGAAGAAACGCCTGCTATTCGTTTTAGCAGTCACTTCGGCCTGTTTTTCCCTGACTTCAGCAGCCCCACTCCAAAGGGAATTACACCCTCAAAATAACCCCGTGATAAAAGTTTTTCATTCTATTGTTAATAATCAATATCAATACCCCCGGATGACTACTATTCCTTTGAGTGGGATAAGAGAAATGTTACATCAGGAAGCTCCTACTTTGAATACTGCGGTTATTAATAAGGTTTTAACCTCAGTAAAATGTGCTGAGCAGTTCAATGTGCCGCATAATAATATTCTGACCATTATTGATTATTCACTACCTTCCAGTGAAAAACGTCTGTGGGTTTTTGACATGGATAAGAAAAAATTATTGTTTCATACCTATGTCTCTCATGGTATTCGTTCGGGAAGTCTGGAAACCAATTATTTTTCAAATAAACATAACAGCAAAGCGAGCAGTATTGGTGTCTATCTCACAGATAGTACCTACTACGGACGTGACGGTCTCTCTTTAAAATTAACAGGTTTGGACAAAGGTTTTAATGACAATGCGACAAGTCGCTATGTGGTTATGCATGGCGGATGGTATGTGGACGAAAATTTTATAAAAAAATACGGCAGAGCTGGACGAAGTTGGGGTTGTCCAGCCTTGCCGCTTGATCATACCAAAGACATTATTAACACTATTAAAGATAAATCACTGTTTGTCATTTATTATCCTAATGAGAATTGGTTTGAACAATCCAGATTTTTAAATTGCGACCGATACTCCTCAAATTCAGCAAATAAGCAGATCATTGATGCTTTTCCTATTGAAAATGACATGCGAGATGAGATTCTTTTTGCCGATCTAAACCATAACAAATACCGTGAAGAAAGTGATCCTGTGGTAGTGATGTCAGCTGTTGACTATGAGCGTGTATTTCAAACCACTCCACCAGTCGGCCGTATGCTTAGACGTCAAATTAATAACGTGGAATACATTGCGCTCAGTGAACCAGAATTTAAAAAAATTTTAGTTCTCAGTCATCAAAGTATGGAGTATCAGTCTATTTGGAATGAAATACATTTTGTAGTTCCTGATGTACAGTTACAAAGAGGCTATTACATTACCCATATGAAATTAGTTCCTCTTGGTAAAATAAAAGACGTCAAGCCCAATATTGAAGAGATAGATAATACTCAACAAATTAAAAGTTACTCTGTACAACTTGATGATAGAGTGGTTCAGTTAAAGGCCACGAATCAATTTATACGGTGGTTGGGACTGTAATTTTAAACAAAATATTTAGTTAGGAGGCTGTTGCCGCGTGCATCCTGCTTATTTCATCCAGTGCCAGATTTAACTCCAACACATTAACTCTTGGCTCTCCCAGAACAAGCATAGTACGCTTCTTTGTTAAGCGATTGATTAACGCTTCAAGAGTTTTTGCAGGTATATTTCGAGCCTTTGCTACACGCGAAACTTGATAGAAAGCAGCCAATAAACTTATCTCTGGATCTAATCCACTGCCTGAAGCTGTGATTAAATCAATGGGAATTAAACGATTATCGCTCGGCTCATATTCGCGAAAATGAACAATACGTTTCTTAATTGTCGTTAAAAAAGCAGGACTTGATGGACCCCAATTCGAACCAGCTGATCTGGCAGCATTATAGGGATAAGGAGTCGTTGCAGAAGGACGTCCCCAAAAATAATAGGGACCACTAAATGCCTGACCAATTAACATAGAACCTACTACTTTGTTATCTTTCTTTATTAAACTACCATTGGCTTGCCACGGGAAAAAAAATTGGGCGATTCCTGTTACTATTAAAGGATAAAATCCCCCCGTCACCAAAGTAAGTATGAGGAGAAGTATGGCGGCCGATTTTAATTGTTTACAAGCTTCCTTAATCATTATTTATCCTGTAATCATTATTTATCCTGTTAAGCCAAGTGTGACTAAAACTATGTCTATTATTTTGATACCCACAAATGGCACGATTAATCCTCCCAATCCATAAATGATGACGTTGCTACGCAGTAATCTTATGGCAGACACATGTCGATAACGCACACCGCGTAATGCAAGCGGTATAAGGCAAATAATAATCAGTGCATTAAAGATAACTGCTGAGAGAACTGCGCTATCAGGCGTTGCAAGATGCATAATATTTAATGCATTTAAAGCTGGATACGTGGTCGAGAATGCTGCAGGCAAAATTGCGAAATATTTTGCCACATCATTGGCAATACTAAAGGTAGTAAGCGCTCCTCTAGTCATTAAAAGCTGCTTGCCAATTTCGACGACTTCAATTAATTTAGTAGGATTTGAATCCAAATCAACCAGATTACCTGCCTCTTTGGCAGCTTGCGTTCCTGTATTCATCGCCACAGCAACGTCAGCTTGTGCAAGTGCAGGTGCATCATTAGTACCATCACCAGCCATTGCTACCAGATGACCTTCCTGCTGCAAGCGACGTATTAATTTTAATTTCTCTTCAGGGTTTGCATTTGCCAGAAAATCATCGACACCAGCCTCTCCGGCTATAGCCGTTGCTGTAAGTGCATTGTCACCTGTTACCATAATAGTCTTAATACCCATGCGTCTTAGTTGAGCAAATCGCTCACGAATCCCTCCCTTAATGACGTCTTTTAAATAAATAACGCCCAAGACTTTCGCTCCTTCTGCTACAACGAGTGCCGTACCTCCCTTGCGAGAAATATTTTCCACATTTGAAATTAAATTCTCTGAAAAACTACCTCCCTGTGCTTTCACATATTGTTCAACCGCTTCCGCCGCACCTTTGCGAATTTCACGATTTAATAAATTAACCCCACTCATTCTTGTTTGTGCTGCAAAAGGAACAAAGGTAGCGCCTAGCCTGGAAACATCCCTGCCACGCAAGCCATATTTTTCTTTGGCTAAAATGACAATACTACGACCCTCGGGTGTTTCATCAGCAAGCGATGCTAATTGAGCTGCATCAGCCAATGCTTCAACAGGGACGTCAATCTCTGGAATAAATTCTGTTGCCTGACGGTTACCTAAAGTAATTGTTCCAGTTTTATCCAGCAATAATACATCGATATCACCGGCTGCCTCCACTGCTCGTCCGCATAAAGCAATCACATTCGCTTGAATCATTCTATCCATTCCAGCAATACCAATCGCCGATAATAACCCTCCAATGGTGGTAGGCGCCAGACAAACAAAAAGCGCCACTAAGACAGTAACAGTGATAATATTCCCACTACCGGCCGATGTAACGCTATAAATAGAAAAGGGGAGTAAAGTTGTACAAACCAGCAAAAAAACCAGAGTCAATGCAGCCAATAAAATAGTAAGAGCAAGTTCATTCGGTGTTTTTTGACGCTTTGCCCCTTCTACCAGAGAAATCATTTTATCTAAAAATGTTTCTCCCGGGTTGGAGGTAATACGTACCATCAGCCAATCCGAAATGACCTGTGTTCCTCCAGTTACAGCACTGCGATCACCCCCGCTTTCCCGTATAACGGGTGCACTTTCCCCTGTTATAGCACTTTCATTGACTGAAGCAATCCCCTCGATAACTTCACCGTCATTAGGAATAAGATCACCTGCTTCTACCAAAACAACGTCTCCTACACGCAAGTGAGTTGATGGAACAATGCTTATTGTTGCTTCACGTGATGGTTTAGCTAATTTTTTTGCATGAATGTCGCGGCGAGTTTTACGTAAAGCCTCTGCTTGCGCTTTACCACGCCCTTCAGCCATTGCTTCAGCAAAATTGGCAAATAGCAATGTAAACCAAAGCCACAAAGCAATGGTTAGAATAAAACTTGACGGTGCTTCCCCTTCTCCCCCCAAAGCCTGCACAAAAAGAACACTGGTAAGAATTGCGCCTATATACACCGTAAATAACACTGGGTTTCGTAATTGATAATGGGGTGATAGTTTTAAAAAAGCAGCGATTAACGCTGTTATGATTATCTTAACATTCCAAACTGAACGTTTTTTACTACCCATATTCCCTCCAGAGCATGAGCTGTTCCACAATTGGCCCAAGAGAGAGCGCGGGAAGAAATGCCAATGCACCTACAATTAGACTTATTCCCACTAGCAGGATAATAAATAGAGGAGTATGTGTTGCTAATGTTCCTGAACTTATAGGTATCCGTTTTTTTCGAACTAAAGACCCAGCGATTGCCATCACAGGAATAGCGATCCAAAAGCGACTTATTAGCATACTTACTGCACCAACGAGGGTATAAAAAGGGGTATTTGCATTTAATCCTGCAAAAGCACTTCCATTGTTATTTCCCATGGAAGTAAATGCGTAAAGAATTTCCGTAAAACCATGAGCACCCGGATTGGCTATAGAACGCACACCCATAGGAGTCACGGCGCCCATAGCTGTGGTAATCAGAACGAGAACAGGCATCAGCAAAACAACAAAAGATGCCATTTTTATTTCATAGGGTTCAATTTTTTTACCCAAATACTCAGGCGTTCTCCCAACCATTAATCCTGCAACAAACACCGTGATAATCACTATCACTAACATGCTATATAGTCCTGAACCAACGCCCCCAAAAACAATTTCTCCTAATTGCATCATCCATAATTGTACTAAACCACCGAGAGGTGTAAACGAATCATGCATGGCATTCACAGAGCCGTTTGATGCCGCAGTGGTTGCAGTTGCCCAAAGTGCTGAGCTTACGATACCGATACGCGTTTCTTTGCCTTCCATATTACCTGCAGGATAGAGATCGTCTCCGTGCATAGAATCAACATCTAAAGTTACCAGCGCGGGGTTACCTTGATGCTCAGCCACAATGGCTACAATAGCACCTGGAATAAACATAATAGCCATTGCAATTAATATTGCCCAACCCTGCCGTTTATCATGCACCATTAAGCCAAAGGTATAACATAGGGAGGCAGGAATTAGTAATAGGGCAAGCATTTCTAAAAAATTAGTTAAGGGCGTGGGATTTTCAAAAGGATGGGCAGAGTTGGTATTAAAAAAGCCACCACCATTGCTTCCTAATTGCTTAATTGCTACCTGGGAGGCAACAGGACCCATCGGAATCAGTTGTTCCATCTGTTGTGCTGCCTCCATTTGAGAGCTCACCTGGCTCTCTTGAATGTTGTTTCCTAAAGTATCCTGTAGAGAAATAGCCTGGCTTTCTCCCTGTAGAGGGATAAATTTTTCGTAGGGTTTAAAATTTTGAATGACTCCTTGTGAGGTTAATATAACAGCTAATATCAAGGAGAGAGGCAAAAGAATATAGAGTATACTTCGGACCATATCCACCCAGAAATTTCCCAATCCGCTCTCTTCATGTTTTGCAATACCTCTTATGACCGCTACTAATACAGACATACCTGTTGCGGCTGAAATAAAATTTTGTACTGCAAGTGCAAGCATTTGAGTAAAATAACTCATTGTCTCTTCACCACTATAGGCTTGCCAGTTGGTATTGGTAATAAAACTTACCGCTGTATTGAATGATAAATAAGGTGAAGGCGCTACAAATTTTTGTGGATTAAGCGGTAGGTAAAATTGCAAGCGTTGTATTAAATAAACGATAAGTAACCCTAATAAATTAAAAATAAGCATTGCACTTAAATAATTTTTCCAACTCATTTGCTCTTCAGGGTTAATATTACATAATCGATAAATACCTCGCTCCAGCGACCTCCCTAACCAATTTAAACCACATGGCCTATTTTCATAAACTTGCCTCATATACCAACCAAGCGGCTTGATGAGTAGAAGAAGAACAAAAAAGTAGAGCACCACTTGAAGAATACTTATCTCTAACATAGAAAATCCATTTACACCTGACTAAAACAGTTCAGGCTTAAATAAAACAATCAATAGATAAATGAATACAATCAATGCAATTAAGCCACACAGCCAATAAACACTCATTCGTTTACTCCTTAGACAAGGAATCAAAGAATTTAATTAGAGCAAAGGAGAGATAGAAAAAAATTAACGCAACACTGATTAATAGAATATCCATATTCAAATTCCGGCTAAACAAGCGTCAATCCTACCATAGAGTATCACTAAACTGAAAGTAGGATTCTTCTGCAAGCCTGCGAAAGGCAGACAGCTGCCAAGAAAATACCTGGAGCGCTATCGGGAGCAATCTCAGACTACAAGAGATTAATGTTGTATTTTTGGATTTTTATATTGCAGCCACAGCAGTATAAATCCGATGACTGGGATAATAATATCACTCCAAAAAATTGAGCCGGCATTTCCTGGAGAAAAATTATCGGCTGTTACCATTTGATAAAGATGACCACCAGCAGCTCCCCATAAAAACATAGCAGGTCCAATGAGTGTTGCTGCCCGAAAACCAAGCCCACTCCAGAAGCTGATAATACCCACTACCGAAAATCCCAAACTGGCAAAGCCAACTTCAAGTTGAAATGGACTTTGTGCCCATCCAATGAACTGCGCAGTAAAGTCGCCAAAAAATACATGCATAATAAAATTATACAAATAGCTAATACCCACATTGAACAGCAGGAAATAAGAGAACAAAACATCGATGATTTCAGCCTTGCTTAGAGGTTTTGGCCTAAACAATAAAACAAGAGAGGCCACTATCATACTTAAGATAAATAAAGTCCAGGTAAAATTGCGAAGAGCAAGAGTAATTATTTCTTCCATATTTTTCCTTGTATTCTAGTGAGAAAAATTTCAAAGGTGATTCGTAAGCAAACGAATAATCTACCAGCCATTTTCAGAGTCTATTATGCCATCTAATAAATTTCTTATAAATCCCATTACTCTGCGTCTTTGTAATCAGCACGCTAATCAATTACTGACAACAAAACTCTACAGGTATTTCTCTTTTAGGTACAGGAGTTATTGAATTATCCGCTTTAAACAAACGGTAAATATCATAAGAAAGCTTTTTTTTGTCTTTATCCCGATAGGTTTGTTGATAATTATCGAATATTCGATAAGTCAAATAAGACACCGTTAAAATACAAGCAATGGGCCAAGAGATGGCGGCAGCAGTAATAATGCACGCGGTTGCTGTTGTATTAAAGATTAATGTCTTCCAAAAGATTTTGTTGGCCTGTAAAGATTCGGCATGCAACTGATGGAGCAATTTATAATGGCAATCATCTTCTGACGTTTTGCCATTACTCTTTTCCCGAGAAACAGAGATACTTGCTTGCTTGTACTTTTTGTATTCATCAGAAGTATTATAAAGAGCATTACCAAACATGCTAAGCGCGGCAAAAACACCTAAGGCCAAAGGACCAAAGCCAATCAATGTGGCAGCAAAAGCCACAATTAATAGGCTGGCTGCAACGATATTAAATTGATAATAGGCGCACTCCACTTTCCATTCATCATGCATAATATCAAGCTGTCGACTAATCACAGCCTGCTCAAGAGAAGAACAAACTTCCCTTTTTTGTTGTTTAAGCTCTTCTACACGTCGACTATAGTCCCTTCTATCCACTGACCAGTGCACAATAAACAATGCAAGATCAAAGACTAAAAATGCTAAATTAATTTGCGCAATAATCAAAGAAGATAACTGAAAAAATCGATTATAGTTACTTAACAGATTTACGCTCCCCCAGACCATATCATTGGCCATAGTAAAGCCGCGTTTTTCTATTTCCTGAGTCAGCACTTTTTTGCTTGATAATTTATTACTTATTGCAGCATTTATAACGTGCTTGAGTAAAACCATTAGATTGGTCATAAAGCGAAACACATACAGCATAATACTGGAGAGACGTAAAATTTTCTGCGGTTTATCCAGCCATTTCATAAAAGCCTGCAAACTATAATGAGGACCTATTTTTTCATTAATCGTTTTCATAAAAGCGGCAAAACCATTTTCCTGTAAATAAATAATGAGATAATTCGCAAGGCTGCGACTGTAATTCCAATAGGAGCAATTTGTAATTAAAGTAGACGTGTATTCACGACATCTGCTAGAGCGGGTCAGTATTAAGGTACAATCTGAAGTGCTTTTTTTTGTTTCACCATATATCACTGAATAGGTCTTATTTGGATTCGCTCTACAGCATTCTTGTTTTATAAACTGTTCTATTTCTTTTTTCTTTAGTAATAATCTGCTTAAATCTGCCTCAACGTAATCGAGCTGATAGTAACCCATCATTACTTCGCATAAATAATTTAGATATAAAAGAAGTTCACTCTCTTTTGTAAGAGTACCTTTATTGGAAATAAAGAGCTGATAGGTTGAGGAAAATTCTAGATTAAGCTGCTTTAAATCGAAATCACTCTCTTTAAATTGCAGCTCCTCAAGTTGGCTTGGTGATCTCGTAAAAAAATTGTGTTTTATTTGGTTTATTTTTAACATGATACCGTTATAAAGCTAGAGATTTTTCTCCACTTCATTTTATACCATTGCAATTTTTTAAACTATTTTTCTACACACGGTTATCTTGCACAAATTACCGTCATCTTGAGCAAGACACCGCATCTTCTACATCTCTCTGAAAACTCAGTCCAGCTCTCGCTTTCCGAAGTCCCGCGGCTTGTCCGCGGGGTGTAGGCAGAAATGTGGTTAAGAGACAGAGCAAACCGAGGATCCTCAGCAGATAAAAGCCCGCTCTTTGAAGGAAGAAACCCTTCAGCGACTATGTCACTTTCAGGGTTGTATTGGAGTCTCCTAAAATCGTGGAAAACGTCCTGAATGTGGATACATGCCTTGATCTGAATGATGGTGTACATGCGGAGGATTATGGCCAGGATGGCTATGAACAGAAACCACAGTCGTCGTATTAGTATGACTAGGGTGATGTCCTGCAGGAACATTATTGACTGGAGGAGTGAACATAACCCCGGGATAACCGTGATATTGCCTTGGATAACCTTGAGCTAAATGACCTGATTGATTGACATGACCATGTGCAGGCTTATTTCTCAACATAAGTAGTCCTTTTATTATGATTAAACTTTTACTATACGATAATTATTCTGGCAACAAAAGAGCAACCACACCTTATTGCGAGTGAACCCTCTAACAGGCTAAATTAAAGTTTTCTCCTTTCTTTGCTGTTTCTTTACGCACAATTAATCCCTAAAATTTCTATAATTAGGAAGACACAGGATGAAATAAGGAGTTGTCATGAAGACTCGTTCTCTATCCTTTTCAACGTTATTAGGGCCTCTGGCATTTGGTACTCTGTTGATTAGTGGCGTATTTTACTCATCCGCTACAACGGCTGCTCAAGGCTGTGGTTTTGGTTATCATATGACCATTAATGGCAGATGCGTACCCAATCATCCAGGCCCAGGCGCCGTAATGGTACCTGGACGCCCAGATTGCTGGATTAATTATCGAGGCCAATTCCGCTGCTGGAGATAACAATGTCTCTTGCGCCAGCAAATGCGCAAGAGCCTTATTCACTTGGCATCAATCCTGCTAATCAACCAACTATCTCATGAAAATGAAAGAATAATTGCATTCTAAGGAAAAGAATATGGAATCCTTGTCTCCCTCTAATGCTCATAAAAAGAGTGGATTGCTCACCCCTCTTAAGAAACTGCTAAATGGCGATATACCCTTGTGGATTACTTTTTGGGTATTTGGTGTACTGGTTATTACAGTAATCAACATTGGATTCTATATTATCGCAACCCATCTCATTACAATTATTAATAAAGTAGGTACTCTACCGATTTATATCCTGATTCTGCTAGCAATGATTTACACCCTTTTCATTTGGATTGCTATTTGGAACAGTGCTACGCAATATAAAGGCTCTAAAATTTTAGCACTATTTACTAAAGTTATCGTTATCCTAAGTGTTCTATTGACTCTACTATTCTTCTACTTTAATTCAACCTATTATACTCAGAGTACTGAGCAAAAATTAAATGCTATTGCCACCCTGCTTAATAAAAACTTACCTGCTAAAATTGATAATCACACTGAACTAGTCAAAGTAGAGTCTAATCAAAATAAGCTATTGTATTATTTCCAATTAGTTAACTTTAATGAAAATCAAAAGAATTATATCTTGAACAGTCAGGAGGAAGCGTTTCAAACGCTGGATGCATCAATAAAATCCAACGTTTGCTCAAGTCGTGAGATCAAACGATTTTTTGATCAAAATATTGAACTTGTCTATAACTATGCGCTGGACGGGCAACCATTATTTTCAGTTCCCATAAATAAACAGACTTGCAATTAGCCAAAAGATGAACAGCAACATAGTTCACATGTTCTTAAAAAGATTCCTAATCATAAATTTGAAATTCACCTTGAGCGTTCATGAGTTTACAATTGGAGAGAAGGATAATTTTCTTCCAGTTGTGTGGAAAAATAAGAAAGTAAGGCAAGAACACAGCTACTTGCAATAATAACTCCACCAAACAGAACATGACGGCTTGAAAATAATGATTTCGCTGCAGCGATTTGTTTATGCGGCTGATATCCCTCTGCCTTTGAAGAAATAGCAGCCACTTCAAGCCAGGTGTGTGTTGGTGAAAATAAGCGAGAGCCAGGTTCTAGACTTTTGTAACGCTCAAGCAGGATATTAAGTTGCCCTTGGTGTTTGGCAGAGTGCGCCCATGCCTCTTCTTTTGTAAGAAGAGAAACACATGCTTCTAATGGGGAGTCTTTTAACACCAGCTCACACTTTTGATAGAGCTCATCAATTTCTTTAGCAACCTGATGGTATCTAGTAGCTGCATTTCTTCTTAGTATAGCTTGGGCATGGGGAGGTATTTTTTCATCAAATTCCATGTGAGGATTTTCCCTTACCTTTTTAGCAAGTGTCAAAATACACTTAATGATTTTGGCACTATCAAATTGGCACTGCTTTTGTATTTCCGTGACAGGTTTTGACCTTATTGAAAGATCAACCTCTGCGTACGCTGCGATTTCAGCCAATACTTCTAATTGTTTGGAGGTGCGTGTATCTACCGTAGTATGGATATTATTTTCATCCAACAATTTACCCGCATAAGCACGCAGGTGCTCTTGCTCAATATAAAATTTTACCTGATCAAAAAGATTATAAAAGACAGAATCATCAATTTGATCAGCATCCTTATTGGCTTGAATTTCATCCAGTAAACGCTTTCCAAAGAATAAGAGCTCATTTACTTCATCGTAAACAAGAGCAGCATTTAAACGAGCATCGGGGCCAATTCCTCTGGAGGCGA
This sequence comes from Legionella clemsonensis, assembly GCF_002240035.1. Taxonomy (NCBI): domain Bacteria; kingdom Pseudomonadati; phylum Pseudomonadota; class Gammaproteobacteria; order Legionellales; family Legionellaceae; genus Legionella; species Legionella clemsonensis. Next base: position 1,830,666 of record NZ_CP016397.1, read on the forward strand.
GACTGACATATTTTTTAATTTCCACGTCAATGAGTTCTGCTAAAAACTCAAAAAGCAGCTTATTTTTATTCATTTTAACTCAGTAAAACCTGTATTTTTTACATTAAAAAGAGAGAACATTCTATCCTACTCTTTCGAAGACAACAAAGACCTCAGCACTCATGCCAGGCCCCACCGATAAGGTTCCTTGTGCATTACCTTGATTTCTGGAAAAATGACCTGCTAAATTTCCATATTCAGTCATGATTGTTACTACACCATTCATACAGGCACCCATAAGCTCTTCATGCGCATGCTTGGGACACAATACACTACCAGAATCCTTATCTGCAGTCACTTCTACTTTAAAATGACCAGAACTATCAAGGCTACTGAGTATGCCTGCACCATGGTATTGGCATTCCCCTGTTAACCAGTTGGTTGCTTTTCCATGACCAGTCCACTTCCCCGGAATATCTTCACATGCCGTGGAATGAGCTGATTGAAAAATAAAATCAGCGTATGACACCGAAGTAAAAGAAAATGCTGTTAGCATCAATCCTGTTAATAAATACCGTTTCATTATTATCCTTAACTTGTTGAATTAAATTATGAGGTCTGGGGTCTTATAAGTGGAGTTGATTATTGCGTTATAATTCAATGATTGCAATTAGAAAATACCTACCATTGAAATAGGTAACGGCCAATCAGAAATAGTTGTCTACCCTGCGAATAATAACAAAAATTTTTATTCTGCACCGACTCTCTGCAAAAAAAGTTGACTGCGCTTGGCAAGATCACGAAGATTAATGTTCCGATAGATTTTAATTCCAGGAGCAAGCTCATGAGTTCGAAATTAATAGATTTAACCGGAAATAATTATAGCTTTATTTTAAAATGCATGGCTGCATTAGCAACAGGAGCGATATTAACCTTGGGAATTGTAGCAGCATTCACAATGAAAGCGACAGCTGTCGCAGCACCCATTCTTTTTTCAGCCGCGGCCACTGGTGTTGCTGGCGCAGTCACCGTTGCAGCTGCACCTATTTTACCCATTGCTGCTTTGTTGATAACGCTTGGTGGTATTTGCTTACTCCCCTTTTGTTTTGGAGGCTCCTGTACAAACTCAAGACACACTCATACCCACTGGGGCACTCCTTTTCACTTTTATCCTCGCGCATTTCCAGCAGGAGCCTATGTTGAAAATCATCATCACTCTCATTCAGGGCCCCCCCATCATGGCCATTTCAGTTCTAATCACCATAGGCACCTTTAACAGTGGTAGCCCTTAATGCCTTGTATGTCATGAAAATTTACCCTCTTAAAAAGCCTAGGTCGGTTCCTTGAGAACCAACCTAGGCTAATATGTCAGCCTTAACCACTCATCACGTCATTTAGCCATCTATCGCAGGTTTATCTCGGCGCCAATAGAATATTTTTTGCTCAACCTGCTTTAACATTAAAATTTAAATAAAATCAATGGGGTGTAATATTTTGTCTCTTAAGTTTCACATAAGCTAACTCTGTTATGATTAGCTCCACTTTTGATTAATGAGAAAAAAATAGCATTATTCAAATAGTTCAGCTTGCAAAAAAATAAGCAATAGGAGGTCTATTTCTATTTTAAAGAGAACATTAGAAATTAGCTCGACGCTTGGCTGTTTAAAGTTTTGTCACAAACCCTGTGACAGAGACGTTTTATCATGAGCTACATCGATCTGATTTTCTGTTTAACACAGAGTATTTAAATTATTCTCTTTTTTTATTATGCTGCTCCCAATTTTAGGGTGGCTTTAGTAACAAGAAGTTTGTTTTGATGAGGAGCGTCCTGTGCCAGCTAATATTGAAAATAAGTACCTGCAATCTTTATTCGAGAATTTAACCGCTACCTATGAAACAGAAATAAACTATACCCCTGTTGAAGTCACGCTTGATCCCCATCAAATCAAGGAAGAAGAGATTGACATCCTTCTGCAATTTGTTCAGGAAAAACGTAAACGACTTTTCCTTTTCAAACTTCCTCATGCTGAACAAAGTAGTAACATTCTTGCTTTTAACGCACGACGAGCCTTCCTAAATCAAACTGCAGAGGTCTTATTAAATGCAACGACTGAACCGAAAATTAATGCTTTAAAGGAAGCATTAACGAATGCTTCTTCGACAATACGTGCCAATATTCAAATTCAAAAAAGTATTCCTCTTCCTAAGTACCCAGATACTGCTGCACAAAGACCTCGTAGTGAACAAATTGAACAACTGGAGATACCAAATCTTGCCTATGTTCCCATTGATTTACCAGCACTTCCGAGTCTTGTTAAACAATTATCCGCTCTAGGTATTCAGAGGTTACAAGAGACAGCAGCAAAAAAAATTAAAGAGCATCCTCATGCTTTTACAGATGGAATTATTCCCAGAAATCTAGTGAAAGGTTTTTATATCGATAGTGAAAAACATGCTTTATGTTACACGGATACCCCCCAGCGACTTCCCTCTGCCCTTGCACCCATACTAGACACACCTGCACCGCTCAAACTGCCTACTCTTGAAGAAGCACAAAGGTTGCTACCAAACCTCTCTGAAATCATTTTAATGCATCTATTGGATACAAAAGATCCTTTAGTGCAAAAAGAGGGCCTAACGAATGCCTCACCTGTTAATGCAAGAGAGGTATCTGCTCTTCTTGGTACATATAGCCCAGAAGACGCCGGATTTATTGTGTCTGTCCTGGCAAAATTATTTATTCTCGGTGGTGAAACTCACACCAGATTATTTATAAAACTTCTGCGACATTGTCTAAATAAAAATTTAAATATTGAATTTTTACGAGATCCTGTTGCTCAAGATGCTTTTTTAAGTCCGCGTGGGATTAAAAATTTGCAAAAACTTCTTAAGCTTCCAGCCGAACAGAAAGAATGGTGGAATACTCTGACGATTGCTCATCTTAAAAACAGCCAACATCACTTTGATTTTAATCATTTTTTTGAAGCTTATTCGCAGGTTTTTTTACCTCGCATTGCTGATAAAAACCTTACCCTACCCAGTCCTTGTCCTGTTAAGCATGACGGTCATTTTTTAATAACCTTGAATCGCGTACTGGATGTTTTAGAACAAGCCCAAAATCCACAAGAGCAATGTTTAGCGCTGGAAGATCTCCATTGGGGACCCACTGGTGTTCATTATGCGATGGTACAAGCCCCAAAATCAGAGCGATTTTTACAAGTAGCAGCCTGTATGCGACTTGAAAAAACTGAAGACACAAAACTTACTTTGGAGGGTGTATATACTCATCTCAATGAGGAAGCAGAAAATTTAAAAATACTGCTGTTTCGTTACCTGGGACAGCATTGGAAAAGCAAAATCCGATTAGCAGATATTCAAGCACAATTTGCAGAGATACAGAGCCAGACAACCTGGAGTCCTGAGCAAAGAAATCAATTAATGTTTATTTTGACATGCACTTTTGCCGAGGAGGAAACACTTACTGTCGAACATTGGCAGAAAATGCTAAAAAGCAGCATTAACTTACTACAAACGCTCCCTGGTGCTGACCGAGCTGATTTACTTCAAGCCCTTTCACGTTGTTTACAATTTAAACCAATTCCTACCTTTCTACAAATACAAGCACTTCTTCTGCGATTGCTTGAACTTAAAACGTCTTTTCCGGACAAAGATTTTAAAGATGAACTCCTTCTGCCCTATATTTCCTGCCTGGAAAATGAAGGATTTCAACTCATTGAGACCTTGCAGGAGCGCATTCAAAAGACAAACAATATTCCTGATGAAAATTTAACCATTTTAACCGCTATTGCCTCCTTCTCTGCACTTTTGCAAAAAAATCGTCAGAATCTGGACCTGAACACCATCAAGTTACTGGCAGCAATAGATGAACCTAATCTGTCTCAAGATACTATTGATGACTTGGTGGCCGCGATTGAAACGCTGAAAGAAAGTAAAGGGATAGCCTATTGTAATATTTTGCTAAATCTTTTAGGCAAAATTAATATTGCAAAATCCCAACCATTGCCCAAGAGCCAACAAGTTCAGGCACTTATCAATTCACTCTTAGAGTCTGTCCACCCTCTAAAAGAGGATGAGCCTGAACAACAGGAACAATGGCTAAAAAACATTATTATTGAAAAAAATTTATTACCTGGATGTGTTTTCGGTAATGGAGATATTTCAAAACTTGATGACCTTATCGTCGATGCACTTACTGATGCAGTGAAGAAACGAAGTGATATATTACACATAAAAAGCCTTGAAGCTTCGCTAAGAGAAAATCTTCAAAGTAAGCTTGTACCCGATCAATTAAGAGAGCAACTAAATCAGGAATTATTCCCGCTTTTTGATGCCTTGGCTAACCTCGTTGAACTTCTACAAACACCTAACCCAAGCTTTGAAGCCATTATCGCTAAATTTAGATATTTCGAAGAAAAAAAGCCAAGACTGCTTAACTCAACCTATAGTTTGCGTGGTTTAGGGGACACCAAAGGGGAGTATATTTTAAGTTACATCCTTACCGGCAAAAGAAAATCCACTGATAATGTAACAGGAAGAATATTTTCCGGCATTTTAGCCCAACTGCATGGTCTTATAAGTCGCGAAATTCATGCCTACTTTAATGATGAACACAATAGAAATAAAGTGACTGATGTAGACGCTAACCTATGTCTTGAATGGTTAGCAACCTTTAATGATACTCACTCCCTTACTTTTTTATTCAAGGAAGAACTGGTACAGAAAAAAGTTTTACCTGCGCTTAAAAAAACCTTGCAACAATTAAATACCCAGGATCCAGAGTTTGAAAATAGTATTTTGGAAGCAGCCGCCAGGCTTGTTGAAGATCAACCTGCTGATCAAGCACTTCAAAATTATAAAACCACGATAGAAACTATTGTGAGTTATCTTAATTTTCTTATTGATGTTAAGGATAAAGCATCCGCGCAATTTTATACGATATATAAGCAGCTGCAAACTCCTCCTCTTGCTCGTCTCAATTATCGCCAGAAGCAAGCGCTGGTAAATACTCTTCTGCATGCCAACCCGGCCTCATTGGGTTTATACCTAAAATTCACAACTGAAGCACTCGAAGAGAATCCTTTGGCAGATACTACTGCTATTGATCGTGCTTTAAATGGCTTGAAGGACCTTTTTGAATTAGCCGGCCTGGAAACAGAGACACAGAATTTATTTTTTAAGATGAGCCTGGCTCATAACTTAAAAAACCCAAGCCCATTTCCTTTGGCAATTTTAAATGAATTAAAGAAATCGAATCTAAAAGAGGAAACAAAATCTTTAATCCTAAAGCAAATCATTCAAATTTTAAGCCGAGTCACCGTGAATGACTCTCATGAGTTGGTGCAAGACTTAGTGCACCGTACACAAACTTTTATAGTGGAAAACCCAACCCATGCCCCCCTTTGTATCGCTTTGCTAAAACGTGTGTCCTTAGACAATCTCAGTCGAGATTTAAGTACCTATGCCAAAATTCTTACTCAATTAGCCTCACACCATGGCGAAAACAGAGAAATACTTATTACAATCCTGACACATCTTGCGAACAGCAAAAAGGATGATACCGTTAATTTACCCATCTTACTTGACATTGCCGAAGGCTTGGGCCGACGCTCTGCAGTCGACCTGACTCAAGTCATGCAGCTTTTTGCCACCCCTCCCTATCCCATTGCCCAAACACTGAACTCAGCACTGTTAGTCCATGGTCCAGAAAAACTTCAAGCCTATTGTTCCAGCTTTGATACTAATCCGTTTGCAAAAACAGGAGAGACGCGCCCACTTGCTGAACATTTTGCTACCAATAGGATTCAGGAAGCTTTATTAAGTCTGGAAGATTTACTGCATGAAATTAATCTTCCCCCGTTACTTCAACTGCAACTGGCAAGACAGCTTACCTATATAGAAACCTTAGGTTATACTGATCCTTTAAACCCTTACGATTATAGTCAACTTAAAAAGTTAACAGCCTGCTCTCGTCATCAATTAAAAGAACGAGCTACACAATTACTTGATCAATTGCGTTCAAACCAGGTTCCTGAAGAACAACTCGAACTAACGCAAATGGAACTTCTTGCTCACCTGCGAGAAATTTATTTCCGTACTACAGGCTTGTTCCCAAATACCACACAAATGCTGATGTTGTTGCTTTCTCTGCATACTCCTGATGCCAACTTACTTATGCGTATTAATACAGGAGAGGGTAAGAGTCTAATTGCACCAATTCTTGCAGTTTTACAGTGGGCACGAGGAGGTACAGTGGATGTATGCACTGCAAATAGTACTTTGTTAGTCAGAGACTATGAAAACAGTTGCGAGCCCTTCTTTAAGTTTTTGAAGATTGATTCAGCACTTATTCAGGCAGATAGTCAGCCTAAAGATTATCAACTAAATGGTATTAATTGTTCAACATTGGAAGATATGGCGCTTTTCCGCCTTGCTGCCAAGGAGGCGAAGCAGGAAATTTATGTTCAAAATGGAAATCCCATTCATCTTGTTTTAGATGAAAGTGATGACGCGTTGCTTGATAAAACCACCCTCTATAAATTGGTTGCAGAAAATCCATCCTCTGAGGTAAAAGACATCCATGCTCAATGGATTTACCCTCTCGCTTATCAATTTATTAATCTTCCAACCTTTCGCAACACTGATCCTGCGAAAGGAAAGGTCTGGGATGAAGACGAGGATGTTGAGCAGTTCCGCCTCTATATTAACAAAGAAATTAATGAAAAATTTAACGGTGATGCTAATAAGCAAAACTTTATGTTGGCCACCAGCAATAGCCAACTTAAACAATGGATCAACGCCAGTTGCAAGGCAGCAAAGCTTGTCGAGAATAAGCATTTTATTGTTCGCCCCATTAAGGAAAAAGATGAAACCGGTAATGGGGTAACCAAAAAAATAGTCTGTGTTCCACTGGTACGCAGTACGCTTAAAACAGGTTGTATTTTTACCGATGGAGTGCAGCAAGCTTTACAAGCTCGATTGAAGGCAGAGAGCAATGAGCAGGCGCATTATTTCTTTATCGACGCTGATCCACAAGTTCTCGCCAGCCAATCTGCCCGAGGTTTGGTGCGCTTTTATCAAAACACTGGAGGGCGACTCGTGGGAATTTCAGGCACCCCTGGTGACCCAATCGAATTGCAATATTTAGCAACACAACTCGGTACGCAAGCAATCAGTGTAGCACCTTATGCAGGCGATAATCGCAAAACACATCCTCCAATTTTCACGTTTTCACGTAAGGAAACAATTCACGCTATCCATAAAGCAATCGATGCAGTTAAACGTCCTATTAAAGAACCAATATTAAGATATAATGCCGATACTCCTTTCCTAACGCTGGAAGATCGAGAGGCTTTTTGTTTGAAAGGCAAAGATGCTCTCGAAAAATGGAGTCAAACCCAAACTCAACCCATTCTCGTCATCAGTGAGGATTTTGATGATGCCCAAACCATCGGGCAAAGTTTAGAAGCTTATAGGCAGGCAGGATTTAAGATTCAAATTGTCACTGGTAAAGAAAGCCCAGAAGAGCTGGATCGCATCATTAAACAAGCTGGTAAGGCGAATACAATTACCATTGGCACGGCGATGCTTGCAAGAGGGATTGATATTAATCCTGGTGATCATCCTGAGGGATTGTTTGTTATTCAAACCTACACGGACAGTGAGCGTATGACCACACAGATTGCCGGACGCGCTGCCCGAAATGGAAAACCTGGGCAATGGCTTCCCATTTATCAAGTTCCAGCACCCAGCAATTGGTTTACCCGATTAATGTATTTTCTTTTTCCGAGCTATCGGCAGCTCCAGTCTGAAAAAGCTATCAAAAAAATGCAGGATGATATCAAATTACAAGCCACACTCGATAGACTATATACTCAGGCAGTCGATAGAGCACAGCAAACGTTAATGCAACAAGTGCAAGCTTGGGAAAGTTTACTGCTAGAACTCTACCCAGCAGATAACCATTTGAAAAATGAGCTTTATCAATGGCGTCAAGTACTTCTAAATGAGCTTTCCAATGTACAGGAAACCAGTATTTCGGCCGATACCCTTGAGGCAAGCGTTGCGCAATTTCAAAACACTATTTGTAAAATTTGGGAGATTGTCAGGGAAGAGAAATGGATAGCGAAAGCTCAACAAACTGTAGCGCTTACCGCTATACAACGTTTGAAACTTAATTATTTAAAACAGTTAGATCTTGAAAAAGAAATGAACATTCAGGAAGCTTTACAGGACAAATCTCCTTCATTTAAAGCCTCAGCTGCTGCATTAATCCAGCAAAATTTGGAGGCCGTCATTTTGGATAAAGCAGGAGCCGTTCTTGAATTTACTCAACCTCCTGAAGAAGATAAAACACAGCTGGAATTAGCGCAGAGCCAACAGCTTCTTCCTCATTTGATAGGTGAACTCTGTGCTGTTTATCCAGAGGCCATTAAATCACTTAACACTGACGACAAAGCACGATCTTCTTCATTTTTCCCAGCAATTCTGGTGTCGCTTGCCGAGAAAGTAATACAACAGAAAAATAAGGTACTGCGAATTGAAGATACCAAGCAGATTACTAAATCAACTATCGAATTTTATCAACAGAAATTAAGTCAAGCCAATGCAACGACAATTCAAGAGTTACTTGTGAAAATTAAACCACTAATCTTGACGCATACGCAAACCGTCTCTTCAATGCCGCTGATCGATAAATTTAAAATGCAAGGCCTGGTTCTAACCTTTACGCAACTTTATCGACAAGCCGGTCTTGAACTGGATGAGCAATTAGTCGCCTTAAACACCCAGTATAGCGATGAAATCATGAAAATGCTGGCTCATCATCTTCTCAATGAATTTGCCTGGGCCAATCAAACACCACAACCCTTGCATGCACGCCTGGAATCCACTGTTGCTAAAGAAGCTGCCTACAAGGTTTATCAGCTAGCCGAAGAATTAAGACAAGCTCCCCAAGATAAAACAAAAATTCAAGCGCTCTATACTGCTCTTCAAGAGCAACGTGTGAAGTTACAGGGTCAATATCTCTTTTCGTTGACTCACAGAAACCCTCGCAGTGTTATAAATACTGCTTTAACCGCGATTGAATCCCTGGTATTCGTACCTCATTGTGATAAAGAATTTCAGGAAAGCTGTAATGACGCGGTATTGTCAGCTTATCATCTTGCTCAATTTCGCTCTCGTCTTGAAGAGCTGTCGCTACAATTTAATGAGGATGCCGTATGGGATCATCTGAAAACAATACTGATTAAGATAAGTGAGGATAATAATCGAATTTATCTTATTGAGGAATTGCATGAGACAGTAGAGCGTTTTCAATCCTATGCAGCTTATCAACCTTATAAAGGTGCACTCAACGCGCTAAAAAATCAATTAAGTCGTTCAATCAAGTTACTAAAAAAAGCGGATGGTTTCAAACAAGACACCAAAGATAATTTATTCACTCATAAAGCATCACAATTTGCCGCTTTATTTCAGGTTTCAGCCGATCAGGTACGGATTCGCACTGGTTGTGACGGCGTGCAGTCTTATATTGAAGTGCAAATTAATGACGCCTCCTTAAAGGAAGGTTTCACAGGATACCAATCCTCTACTTTATCAACACTTGAAAAAGAGCGCGCACAATTGACGTTGCAAAAAGAACAATTCGAGCATCATCGTGAAGCGGTGCTTACTTTAACGGACACCAAAGCCTTTGAAATACTCCCTCTGGTTAAACAAAAAGAATTTAAAAAACTTTGGAAGTTAAAAGATTTACTAAAAATAAATTGGAAGGAACTCAAAGCTCTTGAGAAATTACCTGAACCTATTCAAACTCTCCATCAATATATTCAACGACTCGCTTATTGGGATTGGACTTCACTGCCTGAGTTAAATGAGATTGAACAACTATTGGACAAAAAGATACCTGAACTTTATGCCGATCTACCAGAAAAACATCGGGTTATAAACAAGCATTTAAAAGACATACAATTAAAAAAATCCGCAGCAGAGCAAGTCATTGAAGAAAAAATGCGTGAAATAGCTGCTGAAGAAAATAAAATAACCACAATAAATGCCCAGTTGGAACGACCAGAATGCACCTGGACAAAGAAATTGGGAATGAATGCTGAAATCCTGCGCATTAAATTCAATATTTCCCATCTACAAACTAAACTTTCTGAGCCCATTAAAGCTTTAGCAGCTATCAAGGAAGAAGAAGAAATTTATCAACGACATTTACATCAACTCATTGAAGCATTTACTTTACAAACAGACAAGATTATAGCTGCTTTGCAAGAACAGGCTCAAAATCATCTTACAGAATATTTAAATGAAGAATGTAAAACACTTGTCAATGATTATGAGCAAGAATTAAAGGCAGCAGCTACTACATTAGGACAATTAGAGCAAGTAGAGTTTAAAAAATCCCGTTTTCAAACACGACGTTTTTTTAGTTCAAAAGAACTATTAAATTATGAGGCAAGCCTAAAGCAAGAGGAAACGCTGATTCCCGTCCATTCGACATTAAAACATCCACAATCCTCCCTGTTGACCAAGTTTTTCTGGGAACCTGTAAGGCAGGTTAGCACAAAGTTAGAGGAGCTAAGTTTGCGACTATAGTCGATTTTCTCCAGTCCAAAGCACTTTTTGCCATGCTTTCCTTTGTTAATGACTAATGTTCCAAGTACTTATAAAGGGAATGCTAGGCAACGCTTATAAAGCATCTTCTATAATAAGAGAAAATAGTTTAGGGAAAAATTATGTACTTACGTATAGCTATTTTAGCCTGTTTGATTGGTGTTACAACTGTTCAGGCAATGGCCGCAACTCACCCAAAAGTGATTTTAGAGGTTGTAATTCAAGTGATGCGTCAATGTTATGAAGTAAAGCAGCAAATGGGAGCTCAGCTAGCTCAGTGTATGGGTCAGGTATTTGAAAAAATACCCAATCCAGAACAGTATAAAATTTATCTTGATGGGGACATACCTGGAGAAGCTAAATTACTGATTTATAATCAGGCCGGCTATCAAATCCATTGTGAGCTCTTTACAGGAAAAACCCTAATAGTTAAGCAATGTCTTGATTATGAAGGCAACCCTCTCACAAAAGGACAGAGTCTCTCGATTACTCCACCGCAAAACTAGTCTGAAAATTTTCATAGCTAGTAATGGGTACTACTGCACATTCGTGCGGGTAATTTTAATTTACCTTTCACTTCTCAAAAATTTAATCTGAAGCAGCCTATTAAACCTCTCAATTTATCTCTTGGTTAGACAGTAGCATGTCGGTGGAATCCTTTCCTGACCTCTCCTGTCCAGAGAGCCATTAAGTCTCCATAACCACATACATGCGTTTATTTTGAGAATAAGGTATTGCCTCAGTGTCTACAGAGTTTGGAAGCTGTTGCTTCAGTAACGCCAGATTTCTTTTTTCTCTGGCAGCTGCATAATCAGCAAAAAATCGATATTTTATAGCGTTGTAATTGTCAATTGCATGAGAAGCAATTGTTTCCATCATTTCGCCGGACAATTGTCCCAAATAACAAATTTCTTCTTTATCGTTAGTTTCTTGATCCCAGGACCGCTGTGCCTGAAAGAACAAACGTGCTAATTGCAGATTTTTTATTAGGGGAATTTTAAGTTTGTTCCTATTGCATATTCTGGCAACAGTATCTAAAAATTCATCCTCTATAAATTCCTCCGCGCAACGAACATCAATTTCAACAAGCGTGGTATTGTTAATTAAAGCATCAAGAAATAACTGCTTTCTTTCTTTCTTAATATCTAACCTGAGTTTTGTGAGAGTTCTATTATTGGCCAACGCTATTGCGCTTTTTCCAATATTGTTACCATAAATATCCAAACCGGTAATTGTTTCATTGCAAGCTAATGCTCGAGCACCCTTACTTCCGATTCGGTTGTGCGCAATTACCAACGAGGTAATCGTTTGATTACTAGCCAGTGCCTGAGCTCCTTCATCACTAATATTATTAAAAGAAGCATTCAATATGGTAATCGTTTTATTGGCAGTTAATGCTTGTATATCTGCATCTCCAATTTCATTATCAGCAATACCAAGACTAGTAATTATCTTATTGTCAGCAAAATATCGAACACCTGCTCCAATCTTGTTACAAGCAATATTTAAAGAGGTAATCGTTTGATTATTGGCCAGATAGCGTGCACCACTCTCTCCGAGATCATTTTGCGCTATGTATAAAGAGGTGATCGTTTGATTAGTAGCCAGTACCTTAGCACCTTCCTCTTCAAGTTGGTTAAAAGAAATATCCAGAGACTTGATAGTTTGATTACGTGCCAATAATTGGGCACCTGTCACTCCAATATTATTAAAGGAGAGATCCAAAGTAGTAATGTGTGGATTCTCTTTTAAGAAGTCACAAATTAAGAACACATCATCGTCATTAAGCGACAATCTCTTTAAATTAAGCAGGTTACCACTAACGCCCGCGTTAATTCGCTCAATGGTTAAAGACATAATAATAACTCCTCTACAGACTGATTAATCTCAATTAAGAAGATAAGCACGTAAAAGAATTATTAGAAAAGAATAGGTACTCTCGCTGAAATAAATCAATTACATGATTATCTTCAGCGATGAACCCGTTTAAAGATGGTTAAACTAGACTATTCGTCAGTCCCCTGACCTTTCTACAGGGAAGACACATCGCATTGAAAAATAATTATACAAAAATACATTTTTTGTGTCAATATGGAATATTTTTAATAGGGTAATTTTTCAAAGTTTTGTCGCAGAAACTCAAAATCCGCTTTTTCTCTGGCAGCAGCATAATTAGCAAAAAAGCGATATCTTGCGGGGTTGAAATCTTTAATTGTATGAGAAGCAATAATTTCCAGCATTTCGCAAGGCAACCGCCCTAAATAACAAATGTCTTTATTTTCTTCATCGTCGTTAACGGAATTACTCCAAGAGCGTTGTGATTGAAAGAGCAATCGCGCCAACATTATTTCTTTCACACTTTTATTGTACTTATTTCTGTAAATAACATTATTAATCCTATTTAAAAAGTTCTTATCGAGGAAATGCTTATATAAAAAATGCATTTCAACCAGCGTGGTATTTTCTTCTATAGCGTCGATAAATGATTGAGGCGGGTAATCATCAATATCCAATATTATTTTAGCAATGCTTTTGTTGTTAGAAACCAAAGCCATTGCTCCTGATACGCCGATGTAATTCCGAGAAATATCCAGAGTAGTAATCGTTTGATTGCTAGCCAATACTTGAGCTCCTTCTGCTCTGAAACGGTTACCCGATACATTTAAATCGGTAATGGTTTGATTACCAGCACAATCGTAAGCACTCTCGGTCTCAAGCTCATTACAGGCAATATTCAAACTGGTAATGATGTTATTTTTAACCAAGGCTTGAACACCTGCATTTTTAATATGGTTAAAGCCGATATTCAATGTGATAATGATTGGATTACATGCCAAGGCTTGAGCCCCTCTTTCACCAATATTACAACTAGAGACATCTAAATTGGTAATGGTTTGATTGGAAGCTAGAGCATATGCACCTTTGTCTCTGATGTTATTCATAGCAATATTCAGTGTGGTAAGCGTTTGATTACGAGCCAGTTGTTGAGCGCCTGCCACTGCAATATTATTTCTACTCAGATTCAAAGTAGTAATGTGTGGCTTATCCTTTAAAAAATCACAAATCAATGAGACATCGTTATCATTAATAGACAGTCCATGCAGATTAAGTACGTTACCACTAATCCCTGCTTCAATTCTTTCGATTGTTAAAGGCATACATACCCTCGAAATGTGCTAATAAGCTAAATAATGAGGCAAGCACGTAAGAGGATTTATTAGGAAAAAGGAGTCCGGATTATTCTCGCTGAAATAAATCAATTACATGATTACCTCAGCGATGAACCCGTTTAAAGAGATGGTTTAAACTAGACTACTGTCAGTTCTCAGGCCTTTCCACAGAGAAGACACATCGCCACTAAACCTGTAAATTATACCTATCGTTTAACAAACTTCAATAAGAACAAAGCATGGTGGTTATTGGTATTCCCTACCCCATTCCTCAGCAAAACAAATCTCTTTTAACTGACGGCGCCCTGCATATTTTTTATCCTCACCTTTTCGCTTACCTATAGCTAGCAAAGCGACTACACGTATATCTTCTGGAATACCCAGCAAATTTTTAACTTTATCTTCAAAAAAACCTTCCATAGGTGCTGTGTCATAGCCAAGAATTTCAGCCATCCACATCATTGTGGTAAAAGCAATCATCACATGACGGTTAACCCACACCGCATAATCAGGCGCAAGTCCCATCGCGTTACCTGCTGGCGCATCAAAGGTTTTTTTAATGATTGCTCTTACTTTTTCGTTTTGTTCTTTACTGAAGCCATGTTTTTCGGATTCAGTCAATATTTTATCCAAACTTTGTCCACGATGCGCATTTAAGTCACCACAAAAGACAATTACAGCCCCCGCTTCTTCAACTTTAGGCTGATTCATAGCTGCCTCGCGTAAATCCTGTTTTTGCTTTTGGTCCCGAACTACTATAAATCGCCATGGTTGAAGATTATAGCCACTTGGTGCTTCTATTCCTGCCCTTAAAATTTTACCAAGCACATCGTCTGGGACTGGTGAACCGTCAAAACTTGATGTGGCGCGCCGCTCACTAATGATTCTATTGAAAAGCTCCTCTGCAGAGCCAGCATCTTTTAATAGTTTATCCATACCTGCCTCACATAGTCCTTATTCGCTTACTTATAGTGTATCAGAGTGAACACCAAAAGCTTAAATGAGCAACAATTTGGTGGCACAGGTTTGCATCCACATTAAGGGGTAAGAGTAGATATTAATTATTTATATAAATCTCATATCAATAATTGATTTTTCATACACACAGGTAAATGCTAGATTATTCATTGCTCAATTAATGAACAAATAGTTTTATTGTTACGTGAGATGATTATGAAAATGAAACATGAATTGAATGAGATCTTAGAAGAGTTTCCTCTGCCGAATGAGCTTACTACTCAACTCTTTAATGAACTAGAGGATCGATTGGATCAACGTAATTTTGTCATGAGCTCCCGCTTCTTTTATTATAATTACCGTTTAGAGTGGTTAAAGAAGCGGCTAGCAGAAGCTACAGTTATCGGTAATCAGAATACTGTGCAAAAAATCCTGCAACATTATCCTGAATGGTTAATTGAAAAAAGAAAAACACTAGAGGATAAATCAGGTCGTGTCTTCTTTAATCTATCTATTTGGGAATACACTTTATGGGCACTCGATGTTCGTTACATGGCCCCTATGATGCTTGACTGTATTCCTGATGGAGAGCGAGGTAACGCCATACACCAGGAACTTGCTAAACAACTGGCTAAAGTAGAAACACAGGGCGTTACTTATCAATTAAATGGTCAGAGTTATCACGAAAGACATTATGATTTTGCCATTCTCCCCGCACTGGCTAATTATAATTTAAATTATTCTCGGTGGAATGAGAAAAGTCGCAAGGAATTTTGGTGCACAACCATTGGAGAATTACAGTGGCTTCTGCCTGCCCATATAGCCCAGCATTATTGTGATTATGAAAATGGATTTAATCCTACACCAACCTTTAAAAATGAGAAATTTACGCGTTCACTTCGCTATTATAATGGTATTAGCGGAAATTATGAAAATTGGTATTCACCCCGCTCCAAGACCGAAGGACTTGGTATCAATTTTGCAATATCACCTGTTTTTCTTTATCCTAAAGAAATTACAGGTGCCTTTGACATGCTCGAGGATTTTTGGGTATCTGTCGATATACGAGCTCTGACAGTGCTACAAGAAACGAGACTTGACGATTGGAAATTACTTAAAGAGCGATTGCAAGGTTCTCTTTTATTTGATTGTAAAAACTGACTCTACTCAAGTAAAACTGCTTAATTCACATTGAAAAGTTTAAAACATCATTTGGGAGTGAAACCCCTTAGGAGCCCAAAATTTAACTTAAAAATGAAAGGAAACCTTCATTGTTTTAATTTCTAAATCCCTTAAACTAAGGGTGATAGTCACAGCAACGGATTGTTAATCCAGACCAATACTTAAGGAGATCACTATGCCTCATCAAAAATATCAATCTTGTATTGATGCTTGTAACGCTTGCACTGTTGAGTGCGAACACTGTACAACGGCCTGTTTACAGGAAAGTGAAGTTAAAAATTTGGTTTAATGCATTCAATTGAATAGAGATTGCGCTGCCATTTGCAGCTTTGCTGCTACCATCATGGCACGAGGCTCACAATTTGCTAGTGAAATCTGCCGACTTTGTGCCGATATTTGCAAAGCCTGTGGCGACGAGTGTGCTAAACATACGCACATGGAACACTGTAAACGTTGTGCAGATGCCTGTTATCAATGTGAAGATGAATGCCGCAAAATGGCTAATTCCCTGTAAGTCTGTTATCTTTTTATTCGCTTAATGAATTGGCTTAAGTCGTATTTTTTAATACGGCTTAATTTTTTTAAGTCATATTTACCTGAAAGATAAAATTAATAGTAACTCACAAATCAATAAGCTGATTTGAGGCTTTCTCATTTTTCTATACTTAAGATAAGGAGAATATAATTCAAGGAGGAAAAGATGAAAAGAAAGACCATTTTTTTGGGGGTTGTTATCGGTTTTTTTGTTAACTCACATATTTTATTGGCCGATCACTCAAGCCATCGACAATTCTCTGCAGCGAAGGTACCAGCTGCTGGCGCAAATATGCCCCCCGGATTACAAAAACAGGGAATGCCAAAGGGATTAATTGAAAAAACACCTTATGGTTGGTCAAAGGGAGAAAAAAAAGGTTGGAATCAACCTGCTGTTCCTCATAAAAGTGGATTAGGCACTCAGAAACGTCATAAAAAATGAATCTCTTCGACGTAATTCTGACACATTAGCCGCAACAGGGTTCCATTTGAAAAAAAAATTGTCGCTGTCAATACCTTCACCCAGCTGTTCTTATTTGTTTCCCCTGGATATTCCCATTTGAAGTATTATCTTCTTTTGCAGGACGACCCGTTTTTACACTTAATTGAATTAAATTAAATTTGTACAATTAGATAATTAATTGTGCTATGTTTAGCCATAAGTTAATATTTGATTTAGCTGCAATGAAGGACGCCCAAGAAATTCTATTTGATTATATTAAAGATGATCATGTTGAGAACATTTTGATTGCAGAAGATCATCTTCATCATTCCCCAAAAGAGATTCTGATAGAACTTATTACTACCCTATCGAAAGCAAAAGACAATAAATTACGTTCAATTGTTTTAGTTTTAGAACACTTATCATATGACCACAACGTGCTTTTAAAAGAGGCCATTAAAAAAAAAGAATTCACTCCTGAGTTAAGAAAAATATTCGACAAATTTCCATTTTTTGATGCTAAAAATTTAGAATTGAACCTTTATTCAGAGCTTGCAAAAGTGGCTATCGAAAATGGAATTTTAATTGTGGGAGCAGAAACTAAAGGTAGCTCAGCAATTAGAAAAGGGGAGCTCCAACGGATAAAAGAGGGTAATGAATCCTTTGAGAAGACATTTACTAACACCTCTTTGAAAGATTCTAATTCTGTTAAAATTTTTTTAGGTGGTGCTGCTCATATAGCTGACTTGGAAAGCTATGATACTGTGACCAATGAAAAAATTACTATAAAAGGATTAAAATCATTTCTCAATGACGATGAAGAGCGAGGGCTTACTAAATCGATATATATAAAAGATCGAGCTTCTCTCCCCGAAGAAGATCCAAAAGCTGTCAAATTAGGAAAATATATTGGTAAAAATTTTGATGAAGTTATAGAGACTACACCTAAAAATAATATAATTTCTACTGCCCCCAAGCCAAATTTGGAAGTTGATGAGTTTGAAAATCGTTTCAGAAATTTCTTTAGGTAAAGCTTAACATCATTACTGACAGGCAAGAGAATACCCTTTTGAATTAATTTTACACGATTGTCTTGCACAAATTACCGTCATCCTGAGTAAAGCGAAGGATCCCCAGCAGATAAAATCCGCTATTGAACGAAAAGATCCTGAAGCGACTATGCCGCTTTCAGGATCGTGTGTTAAACTCTCTGCCTATTTTACATCTTGTCATCAGAATGCAGCAAAGCCGCATGAAGAATTCTGCCATGACAACCGCAAATAATCGAAAGTTTTTAATGTTCATTCACTAAAAAATAAATTTGATTATCTTTCATGCCGATTAGAATGCTGGTTTTAAAAAGGTCAATAATATGAATTTTTTTCCGCGTAAACGCTTATTCTTACTGATTACCCTTACAATTATTTTTATTAGTACTTTTATTCCTGCCTTTGCCAATACCGAACCCACTCAATTGATACCTATAGAGAAAAAATTCGAAGTGCTTGAGGCCTCTATGAATGGACGGATTGGTGTCTTCGCAATAAATACGGCAAATAACCAACACATTCAATATCGAGCTGATGAACGTTTTCCAATACAAAGTACTTTCAAGGTGATGGCTGTTTCCGCCATCCTAAAGCAAAGCATGACAGATAAACACTTGCTTCAACAGAAAATGACTTATACTAAAAAAGATTTGGTGTTTTGGTCGCCCATTACAGAAAAGCATCTTGCCAGTGGAATGACAATCTCTGAGCTATGTTCTGCAGCAATAATGTACAGTGACAATACTGCAACAAATCTAATAGTGAAAAAGCTGGGCGGACCTAACGCTGTTACCGCTTTTGCTCGCTCTATTAAGGATAGTACATTCCGAGTGGATAACTGGGAACCTGAATTAAACTCAAATCCTAACAACTTACTTGATACCTCAACACCTATCGCTATGGAAAAGAGCTTACAAAAATTAACACTTGGAAATACTTTAGCATTACCCCAACGAGAGCAATTAGTTACTTGGATGAAAAACAATACTACCGGAGATGCTCGAATCCGTGCTGGCGTTCCCAAAAGATGGATTGTTGCTGATAAAACAGGCTCTGGCAATGGCTACGGTATATCCAATGATATTGGAATAATTTGGCCGCCAAGTTGTGCCCCTATCGTTGTCACAATATATTCTGTACATAACGAAAAAGCTACAACTCCCCGTGACAATGTTATCGCATCAGCTACACGCCTTATAATTAAGGAATTTGCACAAACAGATAAATGTATAAAAGAACAAGCCTCTAATGCTTGAGATAAGAGAAATGGATCACGAGCTGATTATCTTGACCATGGCATCTTACTTTTAGAGGAATTTGTTCTATCTTCATCACTATTTTCCTATGATGGCATGAATACTAACTACCATACTTGTTCATTTAATAATATTTCATAATCTTAGTGGGTCTAATTTTCACAAATCTCACTGTTTAGAGTGAATTATGAAGGTTTAAAATTCAAAAGCGGGATGCGCCATTTTTTGCAGTAAGAAAATCTTTTTTATATGTCGCACTGTTTCAGCAATATATTCAAGTTGCATCGTGGAGATACCGCTATTAACCGTCATTCGTAGTAGGGTTTCTTTGGGAGGGGTAGCGGGTTGAAAAAAAGGAGAAAGATAAATATTTTTGCTATCAAAAGCAAGCCGTAAGCAACGACAATCTTTTTCTTCCCCGCAAAAAATACTAACAATAGGGGAGCGGTTATCCTCCGTATATAGTCTGTATTTCTCCTCAATCAAGCATTGCCTTAATTTCGCGCTTAATAAGTACAGTCGGGCTCTCAATGCATCACCTTCTTCTGCCGTCAGGATGTGCAGCATCGCTTCCATTCTGGCAATATCGTAATTAGGAACGGCAGAGCTAAAAATCATTGACGTTGATTTTTCTTTCATGAAAAGAATAAAATCATCGCTTCCGCACACCAACCCCGCACGAGTACAAAAAGATTTTGATAAGCTTGCCGTAATACAATCCACTTCCGATGTAAGATTTAATTGTGCTACTAACCCTGAGCCTTTATTTCCGAATAATCCCAGACTGTGGGACTCATCTACTACCAAAAAACAATGATGTGCTTTTTTTATTTGGACTATCTGGACAAGAGGGGCCATAGTTCCCTGGGCACTGTAAACCGAGTCAATAAAAATAGGCCCAGCCCCGTATTTAAAAATTTTATTTTCAAGATCATCTACATCATTATGGCGAAAAGGAATTATTTTTGCTCTAGTGAAGCGCAAACCAAACCATAACGAAGCATGGGCTCTTTGATCAATGTAGACAGGTATATTAGCATCGGTAATTGCCTCAGTAACACTAATATTGGCGCAAAGCCCCGACTGAAATATACATCCTTTCTCTTTTCCAAGGTAGTTAGCCAGCTTTTGCTCCATGTCAAATTGATAACTTCCTGCGCTTAGAAAAACGCCAGACATCATAATCTTATTTTTCTCCTTACTGAGTGAATTTATCTGGGCCTCTATAACTTTAGGATGGCAGGCCAGTCCCAGATAATCATTATGGTTTAACAGAATGGTCTTCTCAGTCGGGGCAGGTTGGGTTAGTAGATAATCAATGATGCCTTTTCTTTCTTTTGTGCGAGTATGTCGGTAGCGGTTAAATAGCTCTTCCATCTGCTTCACATAAGGCTTTTTATCTGACATATTGATTACACTGATAGTTGACAACTTAGAAATAATTATAGCTAAATTGATCAAAAAATATACATTTTGGTTTGGCACTCACTGCGTTCTAAATTAACAAAATTAATTTAAGCTTTATCGAGATTTAAAAATAACGAGTCGCTTTACGCCAATGGTATAGGGTCAGATCTTGCCTTTGTTTGGAAAAATCCTTGATGGCAAAAGACAAGATCTGACCCCTATATTTCCCTATATTTCTATATTTATTTGTTGTGACCCCTATATTTGCTATATTCTGACCTCCCCTTCTAATGATTAGCTTTAGAATCACGAAAAGCACAAATGCTCGCAAAAACCAATAATTTTTTGTTCAACCTCAATCACCAATATTTTTTACATTCTGTTCTATAAGGTCATGCCATTATTGGTACTCTATAATGACACTTAAAGGCTAAAATAAGAGATATGATGGAACTATTTGGGGAAAAAAATTATAGAAAGAATGGAAGCTTCAAACACGCCAACTTAATAGGCTCCCAATGCCCATCACCTTAAAAAACATAAACTATGCGTTCAAAGTCACCTCATTACACCACAAGGTGGTCGAAACTTTCAAAAGCTTATTTAAAATAATTCATGCCATTAACGTTTGAAACGCTCATCAATTATACGACGAATCTCATCAGGATCCGGTAAATCGTCGGGAATAAAAACTCCTCTACCTCCAGAAATATTTTTTAAATACTCCTTTCTAACTTTTGGTTTAGTATATTTTTTTTGAAGTACTGGAAGAAGACTTTTTCATAATTTTGTCCTATAACAAATAAGGTACTTTGTAAGAATAGTTCAAATTCCACTCAAAGGATGTTACATGTGCGGTCGCTTCACCATCGATACCGATTACGAAACCATTAAAGAGCAGTTTGGTATTCATCAGATTGAGCCATTACCCAATAGTTTTAACGCAGCCCCAACTGAAACCACCTTTGTCTTATGAATACTGGTGAAGGACTAGAAGCCGTGCTGGGTATTGTGCCTTGGTATGCCAAAGAAAGGAAAATGCACTGCTAATTAATGCCCGCGCTGAAACAGTCGGTAAAAAACCTGCCTTCCGACAAATTTTAACCAAATTCGTTTTACAAGGTAAAATGTGACACTTATATGGATATCTTGACCGAAAATGTCTTTATTTTATGTTAGGGGAATGTAATGCGTAAGGGATAACGCTAAAACTCTTCGTAAGGTATTACTCGGTATCTCTAGTTCATAGCTAATAATAACACCATACGGAGTTTGAGTGGGAGTTGGGAACGTTAACATTTCACCATACACCATTACCCCACACTGAGATGAGATGGGACAAGCATGAATGATCATACCTTTCGGTAAATAGATTTTATTCTCGCTCGTTTCTATAGCTGCGGTCAAAGGACAATTTTCTCTAAATTTCATTGTGCATGTGAACGTTTGTTGATAAGTATCTGGCGCAGCATGTAGTCAGCCTGCATTCGTTCTTTCTGGTCTTGTGGCATTCGAATTCGACCAACAACTTAAAAATGCACGATTTAAATACGCTTGCTCTCTAATTTAGTCTAAATGATTTAATTTATTGCTTCATGCTATAATAATGACGTCAAAGTGAAACTTCCAATGAATAAAATTCAAAAACTTGAAGACTTAAGAAAGCACTAAAAATCAGAAAGATAAATGATGAATGTGTACCTGATAATAACAATTGAGAAGGCGAAAAATTGTGCAAGCTAAAAAGGCATTTAGTTGTTATCTCATAGGAGATGATAATATAACCCTACAATGTGCTTCGATGATCTTAGCAAAAAATCATCAATTATTAGGTTTGATATCTTCATCAAAAATTATCCAAAAATGGTGTCAAACCAATGCCATACCTTACATCAAAAATTTAAAAGAATTTGCAGAAAATCATATGCATAACCCATGTGATTTCTTATTTAGCATTGCCAACGGCTACATTCTTCCGAATTCCATTCTTTGCTATCCACGTTTTTACGCTATCAATTACCATAACAGCCCTTTGCCTAAATATGCAGGTTTATATGCTACATCCTGGGCAATTCTTAACAATGAAAAAGAACATGCGATTAGTTGGCACATCATGAATGAGAAAGTCGATGCGGGGGATATTTTAAAACAACCCTATTTTTCAATAGAAGAAGATGAGACAGCGCTCAGTTTAAATTTAAAATGCTATGAACATGCAGTACGAGCATTTGAGGAGCTTATAGACGAACTAAGTCTAAACACAGTAAACCTGATTAAACAAAATTTATCTTCGAGATCTTACTATGGATTGAGGCATAAGCCTGACGGTTTTGGTTTTATTTCATGGAATAAATCATCCGATGAGATTGACAGGTTGTGCAGGGCTCTTACGTTTGGGCATTATAAAAATGAACTGGTTACCCCTAAAATAATGCTCGATGATGAAATATATATCATTAACTCCTATCGAAAATTAGGTATATCTTCAGGAGAAGCGCCAGGAACAATAGTCCACACGTCGTCAACTGATATACAAATCACCACACAAACCACTGACATCGTTCTTTATGAATTGATGAGTCTTGCTGGTGAAGTAGTTTCTATTGACCGATTGATTGACTCACATAAGCTTACTGTGGGTCAAAAATTTCCTGAAATTGATCCAGATTATATTCAAAAATTAATGGAACACCCTGCTGTAACTTACCCTAAACATGAGCAATTCTGGGTGAAAGAATATTTAAAATATATTCATGGCGGTGTTTCATTTTTATCCCACCTCATAAAATTAGATGATGAACATTCATTGTCGTGCCAAACACACAAAAGGATAAAAATACCTGAAGAGTTACAAAAAAAAGTAATGTTGTATTCCCAAGAGAAAAATTCACAAGCGAAACATTTTATTTTTGCACTTCTTTTAACTTATTTATATCGCCTCAATAATTATGTAAATTTTTCTTGCATCTATAGCCCTTCCTCACTCAAAACAAAGGTTGGCTTTTTAGGTAAAATCCTTGAAAACTATCTTCCTTTAACCTCACATTTGACGTCTGAGATGGTTTTTAGTGATGTTTTATCCTTTATTGAGAAGGAAAACGAACGACTTATATCACATGGAACTCACTGTAGAGACATTTTTAGTCGTTATCCAGAATTAAACGGCTTGACTAATGAATTAGATATCAGCATTTCATTTTTTGAATCAATAAACCGCCCTACCCTTATTTCTAATAAAAAATTAAATTTCTACCTCTCAGAAGATGCCTCCTGGATTATTATTCATAATAATACCAATTATAAAGTCCATGAAGAGTCGTATGCTTTTTTTAATAACATGGAACAGCATCTTTGTAATTTGTTAAAAGATGCACTGAAGCATCCTGATAAAAAGCTTTTTGAATTATCGTTCCTTAGTAACAATGAAGAAAATTGCCTTTTAAAGGTGTGGAATGATACCAAACGTCCCTACGATACCAGCAAATTATTGCACCAATACATTGAAGCGCAAGTGGCTAAAACGCCTCATGCTATAGCGGCTATTTTTAATGGGGAGACGATTACTTATGAAGAATTAAACAAAAAATCCAATCAAATAGCCCATTGCTTGATTTCTAATGCAATCAAATCTAATGACATCATTGGAATTTATCTCCATCGAAGCATGAATATGTTAATTAGTATTCTTGGAGTTTTAAAATCAGGAGCAGCTTATCTGCCCTTAGATCCTCATTATCCTGATAAACGAATTAATTACATGCTGGAAAACAGCCAATCAAAAATTCTACTCACTCATGAGTCTTCCGTTTCTAAACACATTCATGACTACAAAGGATTAATCATCGATGTTGAAAAGATTTTAACAAATGAAGAGTACGCCTCGACTACGCCACTCATTTCGACTACATCTTCTGATTTAGCTTATGTAATTTATACCTCAGGAACGACAGGCACGCCAAAAGGCGTATCGATTCCACACAAAGCTGCCTGCAATCATATGGTATGGATGAAAAATGCTTATGATTTTAATGAACAAGATGTTTTTTTACAAAAAACCCCCTTTTCGTTTGATGCCTCCGTATGGGAATTCTTTATGCCGCTTTTGGTAGGCGGAAGATTAGTTCTAGCACCCGATGATGCGCATGCAAGCCCTAAGGAATTAATTACTCTAATTATCAAACACAAAGTGAGTATACTTCAGCTGGTTCCTTCAATGCTTCGTGAAATGACGTTGACAGAAGGGTTTCGGAAATGCACCTCACTACGACATGTCTTTTGTGGTGGCGAAGTCTTGTTACCAGAAACCATACATATCTTTTTTGAACATAATACGTTTGGCTGTTTACTCCATAACCTTTATGGCCCCACTGAAGCAACCATAGATTCACTCACTAAAACCTGCTCACCTAGCGATGCACTCCTACCTGTCAGTCGTATTGGAAAACCGATTTCTAATGCGAAAGTCTTTGTTTTAGATGAAAAAATGCAGTTGGTTCCCACAGGAATTTTAGGCGAACTTTACATCTCTGGTGATGGGTTAGCAAAGGGCTATCTTAATAATGCAGCACTCACCCAACAAAAGTTCTTACCCAACCCATTTGGTACCCAAAAGGATGAATTGGTTTATAAAACGGGTGATTTAGTAAAATGGCAGAGTAATGGGATTTTGGAATACCATGAGCGTCGAGATAGTCAGATAAAAATTCGTGGTTTTAGAATTGAAATTAGTGAAATTGAATCTTGTCTTGATAAAATTCCTTGTATTTATCAATGTCTAGTGAAACCTGAAACAGCCTCTAATGGCGCACTGACCTTATCTGCATACCTCGTTCTCCTTGAAAATGAGCAGTTAACAGCTACCGAAATTCGTTCTTTTTTAAAAAGTGAACTTCCTGATTATATGATCCCAACGCGCTTTTTTGTTGTAGAAAAACTATTAACAACACCCAGTGGTAAACTTGATAGAAAACATCTCCCTACCCCTCTGAAACAACTCTACCTGGCTCAAGAACACCTAGCACCTCAAAATGAGCTAGAGAAAGTACTACAAGAAATTTGGTGTTCTGTTTTAAAAATAGACCACTTAGGCATTTATGATGATTTCTTTGAAATGGGTGGTCACTCCTTAGCTGCGATGAATATTATCTCGCAGATTAAGGAGAAATTTTCCATTCACTTAAGTATGAGAAAATTATTTGATTTTCCTACCATTCATTCCCTGGCTATTGAAATAGAACAATTACTGCAAGTTGAAAAGAATTGTAATAGGGAATTAACGCTTTCTGAACGCATTATCATTCCAATTAAAGAATCAGGGAATCAAACACCTTTGTTTTTGATTCATCCTATTGGAGGAAGTATATTTTGGTATAAATCCCTTGGCAATTATCTCCATGAAGAGGTGCCCTTATACGGTTTACAAGATCCAGGTCTTGAGAATCAGGAATTCTTTTTTCAAGAGCTGGAACAAATGGCAAATGCTTACATAAAAGCAATACAAACAATTCAACCTAAAGGTCCCTATCTTGTTGGAGGAGCTTCCTTTGGAAGCACTGTTGCTATTGAAATAGCCAAACAACTTCAAGAAAAGAATGAGAAAATACTAGCAATTGTATCATTAGATGGCTGGGCTGAATATCCTGCCCTACAAAGAAATGAGGAGCACTTTAAAGTGCTCATGCAAGAACAAAATAAACGAATATTAGAACATCATCTAAACCATAAAATTAAGCATTCTGAAAATTTATTAGAACTTCAATGGCAACGCGAAAAAATGCTCATGCACTATAAATTGCCTAGAATTAGGTCAAAACTGATTTTATTCAAAGCCGAAACACTGACTGATTTATTTAACTATGATGCACCTTTAAACTGGTGGGAAAATTATTCGGAAGAAAAGATCACCTGTTATTTAGTGCCAGGTGATCATGAGTCTATGTTTTCTGAACCTCATATTAAGGTCTTGGCTGATAAACTGAATGAATTTTTAAACTCGATACATAATATGCTATAGAATAAGAATAATTCTTTCACGAATATTTATCTACTTCATGGAAATTATGTCTTATGACTACTGTGGATGGACAAGCACTATCAACGATTCTTCAAATGGCCCAAGAACCCATTCTCTTAGTATCGGAAGAGTATATTATTCTTGATGTAAATAACGCTCTGACAGACAAATTAAGGCTTAAAAAGAACCTTCTTGTTGGAACTTCGCTCACTAATTTCTGCTCGAAGGAGGATTTAGAGCAAACAAGTAAATCTCATCTTAAACAAATTATCCTAAAGACAAAGAAAAACAAGTGTATTTGTTATGCCTTAATCATTGAACCATCCACACAAGGTGAGAAAGAGACTATAGCTCCACCTCGAGAGAACACCTCTTATGCAACGCCAATTCAAAAGAACATAAAGGACTACAGTAACACCAATTACCAATACCTTGAAGCAATAATTTCTGAAATTCCAGTCAGTGTGTATTGGATGAATAAGGATTATATTTATCTTGGCTGTAGTAATAGCATGGCAAAGCTACTTAATCTGCAATCACGACATGATATTGTTGGTAAAACCTATGCTGATTTATATGACAAAAAATCGGCTGACTTTTATAGAAAATCCGATAAATCCGTTATTGAGAATGGAATTTCATTAAGTTTGGAAGAACCACTTTATCAAGCGGATGGCACGAAACTTATTTATTTATCCAAGAAAGTACCGTTGCATGACAGTGATGGAAAAATTATAGGTATGTTAGGAATTTCAGCCGATATTACCGAAAGAAAACAAATGGAAAGTGATTTAAAGTTGGCCAAAGAGGCAGCTGAAGCTGCAGATCGCGCTAAAACAGAATTTATTGCCAACATGAGCCATGATCTGCGCACACCTATTTCAGGGGTTATTGGTATGGCAGAAATTTTAGAAGACGCCTTAGATGACAATGAACACAAAACAGAAGCTCATATGATTCACGACAGTGGTGAAGAGCTACTATCTATGTTTAATGATATTCTTGATGATATAAAAGCAGGCAACATTAATTACGAAGAAGTACAAGAAGAAGCATTTGATTTGTACGAAAGCATCAATGATTTAATCAAACTAGAGCTCCCGACTGCCACAGCTAAAAAGTTAGGGTTACATTTAGAAATCGATGAAGCAGTTCCCCGAAACATTATAAGCGACCGTAAAAAAATTCAACGCATTCTATTAAATTTATTAGGTAATGCCATTAAATTTACGCAGGCAGGGAATATAACCGTTCAAGTAAAATGTGTTGAACGCAATAATGACAGGATTAAAGTTCAGTTTACCGTATCTGACACAGGTATTGGGATCCCGAAAGAATGGCACAGCAAAATATTCGAACGTTTTTTTCGTTCCACGCCTTCTTATAAAGGGATTTATAAAGGTTATGGGTTAGGATTACACATAGCGAGCAGCTACGTTAACTTATTAGGTGGTCAGATAACACTAACCAGTAAAGAAGGCGAAGGCAGTACCTTTCAATTTGAAATACAATGTCAAATAGCTAACCCTCCTGATAAAAAAGGCGAACCTCCTTTACTTACTATCAATCCTAATCAACCCTCCACAAATTCTCCTCTTTGCTTATTGATAGAAGATAATGTAGCAGCACTAAAAGTGTTGGAGGCGCTAGCTACAAAAGCAGGTTTTAACTATAAATCAGCTACAAGTGGTGAAGAGGCACTGGATTTAATCAAATCGCTATCGTTTGACCTAATTATAACGGACATTGGTTTACCGGGCATTTCAGGCACTGAATTTTGCTCACTAACTCGTCTATGGGAAAAAGAAAATAATAAAACACCGCAACCTATTGTTGGATTAACTGGCCATGCTCGTGAAATAGCCTATGACGAATGCATAGCCTCTGGTATGAACGATGTTTTTACAAAACCAGCAAATTTAGAACTTATACACAGTTTAATTGAACGATTCTCATTAGGCGATTCTTCGAGAGAACAGGAAAAAAAGGAAACTACTCCTGATCTTGTGTTACATGATCTTCCAGCAACAGAAGATGAATTATTTCAATTAGAACAATACGCATTACTTGATGACGAGCAAGCATTAATCAACTGCGGGAATAACAAAGTATTGTTAACTGAATTACTTACTTCAATAATTAATAAAGAAGTACCAGAGGATCTAGAAAAAATGAAGAAGGCTTATGCTATCCACGACTTCTCTATGGTGGAAAAATTAGCTCATAAGATCAAGAGTGGTGCTGTGTACGTTGGTGCTACACGAATGAAATATGCTTGCCAATATCTCGAGCGTTATTGGAAATCTGGACAACGTGATTTATTTGAAAAATTGTATCAACAAGCACTCTTTGTTATTGATGAGAGCATTCATGAAATTCACCATTGGATAGATAACCAATAATTTAGTGGAGTTAAATAAAAGCTCATTAAACACCACTATTTGAAACTTCATTCAAAAAGAGTGATTTTAAATTTAATCTATTTCCATAACTCATTGATTTTATTATGCCGTTGCGGAATCGAACCGCGGACCTATTTGTCCTTTTATAGCCTATTTCGGTGATAAACCAATCGGATTTATTCAGTATTATTGGGCAAGTAAAGTAGGTGACAATTGTGGCCGGATGAGGATGATTATACAATCGGAACGGATCAATTTATTGGGGAAGAGCTATCTTAATCAAGGCTATGGGGACACTTATGATGAAAGCTTTTGTTAAGTTCCTTTTAATCCAAAAATTAACAAAATCATTACTGAAGCAGATCCTAATAATATTCGAGCCAAACGATGTTATGAAAAAGCAGGATTTCAAGATGTTGGTTTGATTAAACACCAGATGGTAATTCTATTTTACGGATAGATGAAATTAACCTGTGCTATCGAATAAATTCTAGAATAGTTAAGTTGCCTCCCCATAGATCCGTAAATTTTTTATTTAAATACGGTCTCATTTAGTAATCTCTCAAGGCATAGTTTGACTTAATCTAAACAACATAAAGTTGGCACATAACATAATCAACATAATGAAAGACTGTAATGAATAATAATGATGATGATGACAGCGAGTTAAGCGTTCTAAAAAAAGAAATTGCAAATATTCTTCGCGAAAGAATATCTGTAGAACCCGAGGCAACTCTTCATGAAAATGAGGAGTATTATCTTGCTTCCGGGCTTATAGCAGTATTGCTTGAATTTAAATCCAGAATATTAAAAATTGCTCCTACCGTTCGAATTAACTCAAATAATAAGATAGCTTGGACTTCCGAAATTGAAGAAATAGTATCATGGCTTTCTCAATGCTTAGCAAATATATTCTATGTTATAGATTCCTTTTCCCCTGAAAATAACTCCGCGTTTTGGTCTGGAAAGGCGGTAGTACGCGCAGAAAATTTTGGCATTTGTTGTTCAAAAACACCAGCTGGATATGTGATGAATAAGGCTATTCCTATTATTCAGAACGTACTGTTTTCTGGAGAAACACAGGATATTTTAAAATTGATGTTTAGTACCTTAATTTGGAGTGCAATATCAGATTTATATGCACATGGCACAACGAGTAACGCACATGTTTTTATCCTGGACGGAGTCAGCGACTGCCATTCTATATTTTGGAACGTAGAATTACCCATTCTCCGCCAAAAGCAATGGTCATTTAAAATTTGCCAAATCTATTTGCATACATTAACTCCAGAAGCATATCAACAGTTTAAATTATTAGAGAAGGAGAATAATAACAAAAACATTAAACCTGATATACGTGCTGCAAACTGCGCCCAAATAAATGCTCTTTTACTAGACGAGGAGAACTGGATTAGTAGCGCATTAGATGAATCTCCCAATTATAAAGTAGGCGCTTTAAATACTATTAGCTTTAAATTACTTAAAAAATATGCCGCCCACTTCCATAGTTCAAATAGCTTAAATGGAATAAAAAGAAGAAAACCTTTAAACCAACAGAATCTCAATAATGTGGCAAAAAAAATAATTAATGAAATAGGGTCCTCCTGTAACCAATTAGAAGGAGTTGTAATGATTATTATTAATCCTCAAGATGTGCATCAAGAAATCAGCCTTTTATTTAATAAAGCGAAGAAATATAGAAAGATAACTCCCGTTTTAGCACGATATGTTCGTGAAGATGAAATTCAAACAAAGTTAATTACTTATATTCCCAGTGAAAAGTCTCCAACTGGTTATGAAATTGAAACTGAAACTACATTATTACCCAATATGGTCATAGTGCGAAATGTCGATGCGATGTTTGACATTAAAGGGATACAACTAAAAAATGCGGAAGGAACAGATATACATAATGAATATGCTATGACTATAGAAGATTTTAGTGAACGGTATGCTAATGCCACCTTTCTATCCAAGGATTTTGGTAGGTTATTTTACAAAAAGACCGTTATTGAGGCCATAGATATTGATGAGCATTTTTTAAACACATTGCAAAATTTTGCAAAAAACACTCAAAAAGAACCCAGTAAAATATATATACAAACCTCTTGGGGGATTGAAATGCTAGAACTTGGAGGATTGTATGTTAAAGAAGGATATGCAATATCCAAGCAATACAGAGACTCTTATGTAGAAATTGCCTCAGCCAATAAAGAAACCTTCTTTTATCCGGGAAAAAAAGAAAACGCTAAAATAGACGTTCAATCGGAAGCGGAACAGAGGCCAGACGAATTTTCATGCAATCCTTAGAGGAAACATGGCCTCAGAATCCTTTAAATGTAGTAGTTCAAACTTGATCTGACGGTTGCCGGTTTTTTTAGAAGTGTCTGTCAGGTCAAATTCAGTTTATAAATTTTTCCATCCAGATTTGTTTGCCATCTGTCAAAGTTTGCATCGGAGTTCGTCCACAGCACATTTTTCCTTGATGGGTGCGCTCATTATCATAATAATGAAGCCATTCGTCCAGATCTTTTTGCAATTCTTCAATGTCATCATAGATTTTCTTACGAAATGAAATTTGATAAAACTCCTGCAAAATAGTCTTATGGAAGCGTTCGCAAATGCCATTGTTTGTGGTGGGCTGTTTCAATTTCGCCGCAGGCCTCATCGTCGTGTTTCTTCCTCTCTAAAGCGGCTATTTGTGACTCTGTAAGAAGAATACCTTCTGATGCTACCTTTATTTGCTTTTAATCAGTTTTTGAAATTGGCTAAATTATGCCTAAGCCAGACACTACGCACACCGCTCCCAGAAACAAATATCCCTTTCTTACGTAGTTCATTGCTTGTGCGCTATTGGCCATGGGCAGGGTATTCTATAGCATACTCTTTTACCGCAAGTTCAATAGACTCTTCTACTCGATTCTTGTGGTTCGGCTTCCTGCGGATTTAATCCAATAATGCTTCAACTCCGCCGCACTCCACGGCTGATTTATAGCGATAAAAAGTATCTCGAGATATGCCCATTACTTTACAAGCTTTGATACATTACCCAGTTCTTCTGCTAAATTTAACAGTCCAACTTTATGTTTAATGATTTTAACGTTTTTATCTATGATGAGAGTTTTTCTCTTGGTTTGATTAAAGTTCGCACTTCTATCAAAACCGGAAACTCTCACCTTTTCGAGTCATGGGGTCAGATTAAGTCAAAACTAATTCATATAACCTCTGTTATGTTCAACTACATACTCCGCTTGTTTGGTAGGAGAATTAACAGACTGCTTTAGTTTTTCTGGTGTAAAAAATCTTCCAAATCTCTCCATAAATCCTCCTTTAGGTGCATGATGACTATACCATTTATTGATACATTCAATTTTAGATTTTTCTTTCTCCGGAGAGAACCAGTCACTATGTCTACGTGCAGAATGGATTATCATTCGTGTTCTTAAGTCGACAGGTTTAAATAGCTTTTTCTCAATTAGATGGTCTAAGGCTTCGCACAAAAATTGATTATCCGCACGCAAAAGAACGAATAAAACATCGTCATTCACATCAGCCCCTAGATTTATCAGTTTTTTAAAATTATCCAAAAAATAAGACGCTTTATCGTTATCAAATCGCGCCAAAAAATTTGCTAATAAACTACTTTCTTTCTGTAAAGAATTATTCCAATCTATTGGCCGATTAATATCAAATCCTTTCTTCAAAAGAAAATTCACTTTTAAAATTAGCTTAGCACCCTCCGACGGGAAGCAGACCATCCGATTTAGTTCTCTTATTTCTCGTTGAAAAATGGGATAACTTCCTGATTTTAAAATGGGTCTCTTGTTAGGAGATTTCTTATGAGGTAGCCAGCTGCCTCCTCTATCATAGATAATAAGATCTTGTAGTTGGAATAATTCTGTTTTAATCGTATTCTCTAACATCGAATGTCGAGCATATTTTTTAAATAAAGTTTCACTATCTAACGCTTTATTTTCTTCAGGAGCAATTGCACGAAGTATCTCGGTTATGAAAATTCGATAAACAGCATCCTCTTTAAATGAATTATAATAAGAAGAATCTTTCTCCTTCGCTCGCTTTAACATATTTTGATAAGTGGTATTCTTTCCCCCTTTCACAGCACTAAAACCGTTTTCTAAATAATGATCAATAGCTCCCATATAGTCAATCCTGATGCAATCCAAATCTTTTTCTATTAAGGGTAAAACATCAAAATGCTCAAAAGAAACCTCTAAATGTTCAGGAATAACACAATCAAAATCAGAGATAACCGCCTCATCAAGTCCTAACTGATGAAGATTTGCCCCTATATATATTTTAGCTAAATCAATGATATGACTAAATTGCAATGCCCTCCTCTTTATTAGTTGGCAGAACTGAACATCGTCCTTAGCTAAATTAAACAAATTATGAATTTTAATGTTTAAGCCCCTGGCGACACAATCAGACTGCAAATTCACAAAAGCATCGTCGATGCCAGTATTTTGATGAAGATTACATTGTACAATATGCACGCGCCGTGAGTCGGAACTATGCGCAATCGCATTTTGTAAAAAAGGATAGTTATCTGAGTTAAAGATTGGACAATAATCATGGCTCGGATTAAAAGGAGTGTTATTAGTAACCCAGATGTAAATAATATTGCTAATCTCTGTTTTCATGATGATTCTCTCTATAAAACCACAACTAGAACAGATATTAGCCATAATGATATTTTTTTAAATCGGTATTTAAGCTTGTTTTTTACGGATGCACACTTACAAGCATACTTTAACTAGTTTCTTACCACTCTTAATTACAGCACTAACCATACCTCAATAAGCAGCTCCGTAATTTTTTACCAACAATTACCATCCAATAGTTTACTCATTATGGTTCAATAAAAACCAAAATTAGACATTATAGATAGGAGCAAGTCATGCATATTCCATTGAGCGAACCAATATCACCGAGATACCTCTATATAAACCCAACCACCAATCGCGTTCATCTCTTAGTACCAATTGTTAGTGGTCAAGAAATCAGCACCGATAACACCTGCAAAGCAACTACCACCTTAAAAGAGTTCTTTGATGGTGGCGCGCTTAATGTATTAAATGCTTATAAAGACGCGTTAACATTTGATATTCGACTATTAAGGGCAGGTAGTCTTGAGGCCTCCCTCAAACAAGATCGCTTAACCCAAGTTCATACCTATATTGAAGCATTACAGCCCTGAAGTTTGACATTGCCAGTAGTAGCAGCTGCCAATCCCAGTTGACCCAACCCTTGGGATGACCATGATTTTTTGTATACAAAGAAACAACTCTCCAGAAGCCAGAACATTAGTGGATTTTCTGGCTGCATAAGTCTTTTCAATTTCTGGGGTCAGAAAAAAAGTCTGTGCCTCACCGCCTCTTGCCCAAACGGGCTCTGCGGCTATCGAACCAACCCAGGTCCAGTCTTTAGAGGGAATAACAGACCACCCCATGGTGCCGGCAAAGGCTGTACTTCCCCACACACCGGCTGCGGCGATAGAAAGAAATAAACGATACCTCATAAGCACTCCTTGTAAAGTAAAAACGAATCATTAAGTGGAAAATAGTAAGCGGTCAGCGGCAAGCGATTGGATAGCAAGAAATTGAATGCAAAGCGCTCTTCCTTACTAAGGATCATGAGCTGTTAATTTGCGCAAATTGTCCTAGCTCAAATTAACCTGCCCTGTCGATTTTAAAAGAAACCGCCTCTTAATTCTTCATATTGGCAACTACTACACCGTTCCGGGATAAAATTCATCCTGGCTTGTATTTCCTGAAGAGCTATGGCCACCCTTCCTCAGGTGGAGTATAGCGGTGCTTAAATAGATGGTTTAATAACTGCATTAGCTTGCTCCACATAGTTTTCCCCCTCACTAGGATGGAAAAATTGTGGAGTCCCCCCCGTAGCCATACGTGCAAAGGCAACGCCTGAAATCAGTAGCCCCAGTATTCGGAAGCAGTCACGGAAAAATCGTTGCCAACAAGGATCACGGTGTTCTTTAAGCTTTGTTTCATTCTGACGTAATGTTTCCTGAAAATGGTGCAAGCGTTTACTCGGTAATTCGTCTATTTGCTCAAGAATTTTTTTTAGCTGAGAGACCGCTATTTTTTTATCATTCAATAATGTGGTTTTTGATTTTTGGGCATTTAAATGAGCAAAATAAGTATTGGTTTTCGCTTGCAGTAAGACTATTTCCACCAATGACTGTTGCTCCATTGGGCCTTGCCATTCATCTAATTGGCTGCACAGCGATACAATTTTTTCATTTTTACTATCCAATTCTTTCTGCATTTCTTGGATGTTGGTATCTTTTTCTTGCAACTCATGCATTAATGCTTGCATGGTTAATCGTTCCGTCTGTAGGAATTCCACTTTCTGGATTTCCAGTTCTTTCTCCTCTCGTATTTGAGCTATTTCTGTCTGTAATTTGGCCTGTCCGTTTTTTTCATTTTTTAACTCTCCGCTTATGGCATTAAGCATTTTTTGAGTAGATGCTAAGTGGCTCTGGGTAGATTTTAAGGTCGCATTCGCGGTATTAAGCTCCTTTCGAAGCGCGTCAAGCTCTTCCCCATAAACTCCTAATAGTTCTTTAACATCAGCTTGCAAGCGAGCAATTTGTTGCTCTAATGACTCATCAAAAGAATGAGGATCAAGCTCTAAAACCATCATTAATAAGGGCGAGATATCTCCTTGCAGCACTAGATTTGCAAGCTCAAGATTCGCTTCTAATGTTTGCCAAGCCATTCCATTTTTCCTGTGTTTATCACGGCGAAACCAATGATAAGAGGAACTATATTCCACGGGGAAAAGCTTTTTCAATAATGTTTCTGTCTCAAGAGCCGCTTGAGGATTAAGTTGATTGTATTTAGTTAAAATTTGATTAAATAATTGTTCGTTACCCAAGGCAGAACAAAAATAAAGAGCGTCATAAAGAATCAAAGCATAATTATTACCTGGCGGTAAGCATTGCAAAACTGCGTGTAATTGTTCTTTATCATTATTGCGAATAGCACTGTGAAAACAATTACTTGCCCACCTAATGGGAGTCTGATGCTCACCCGGCGCTTCATAAACCCTCATCATCAACGAAAAAATATCTTCTTGAGCTACTCCTGAACGACGCAGCGTATTAATTAACTCCTTAAATACACCTGCCATTTTGTGTTCAGCAGCATAATGAAGCAATCCCTCTTTGGCAATCCTCTCTAAAAAAGCAGGTCCCCGCATTCTTTGTAATAAATGGACTAAAATAACCTCCTGCCCCACGACAATACATTTATGGAATAAACTAGGCCTCGAAACTGCATTACCTAAAAACAGTGTTTCTATTTCATCAGAATTAAGCTGGTTTAAAATATCAATTACTTGTGCTTGATGATTTTCTGCCATGGGGACAGTGCTTAATAGCTTTAATAACTCCAAGCCATCGTTATCACGCATAAAAGCAGCCAACGAACAAATATTTTTATTACGGCATTGATTAATTATTGTTTGCAATAATTGTTGTTTTTGAGCAAGCTCTGCAGTTGCAAGAGCGTTTACAGGGAATTGCGCCAGCTCATCACCACTCCGCTGCGGATCGTTTAAGCCTTGCGTACCTAACTGTTCTACGCTGAAAATATTAGGTAAAGAAGCTAATTGTGTATAGACCAGTAATACATCAGCATCCACGCCTTCTACCGCCAATGCATTAGTATAATCTCCAGCATCCAAATGGAAAAAAGCTTGTTGTAGTCTTGTTGAAAACTGCAGTGTTTTTGCGAGATAAAATTGACTATAACGTAACTCTAATAACTTGCGCAATAATAATTCATCGTGGCTACTTAATTTTAACTCATTAATATAGACTGCTCTTTTTTCTGCCACTTCAGCCGCAACACTACGTTTTTTAAGCTCATCTAAAACGCGATTAAAATCATGTTGCTCCTGCTCGGAGAATGTTTCTGCAACTACCTTCGCCTTAATATCAGTTAAAGAAAATCCTGTAAGTAATTGATACTTAACCGAGTCAAGCAATGCCACCAAGCCAGGCTCATCAACATAAGGTCTAATTACTGATACGGGGTCTCTACCAAATCCTCCTAACTTAGTATTGGCAATATAGTCCAATAATTTTTCTGCAGTTATCTCACTTGAATCCACAAAAGAAAAAAAACCAATTAAAAACTGGCCATCAGCATTTTGGTGAATTATCGGCTTACTAAATTCTTCTTCCAAACAATCCCTTATAATAATAAGCGCATTATATCGATCCTCCCCAACAATTGGATTTTTATTATCACCGATAGGAAATACCTCCTTCCCCTCAACCTTTCTTGCTGTTTTAATAGCAGACAAAGCACCTATTAATCGTTTTCTGATAGATTCATCCCGTCCCTCAGCAGCCACAAATTGGCTCAAGTAACGCCGTTCAATTAGCTGAAGAAAGGCATGATCAGCTACACGCTCTTTTTCTTTAGTTAATAACTCAACTTCATTAATTCCCCTGGCCCAAAATAAGTCATAAGCCAAATTATCCTCTATAGTCCACACATTATTTTGGTAAGATCTCGGCCCTACATTAAACTGCTCTAAAAACTGCTTTCGTTGAATAAGAACCTCTTTTACTTCTTTTTCCATCCAATCCTGGGTCAGATTAATTCGCAATCGTTGTTCTGCTTCCACCAATAATGTAAGGAGCGTTTTGGTACATTCTCCTCGATATACGCTTAGATTATTAGTTAGCAAACCAAGTTCGGATAATTTAGTGGTTAATGAAGATAACAAACTTAGATATTGGTGAGAGGAAGAGACCGTTTCAGAGTAGTTAACCAACTCACAAGTACGCCGTACTAACTCATAAATTCCCTTATGAGCTAACCCTTGATAACGTTCATCCAGTAAAGCTTGCGGCGATTGCTCTACCAGTAAAGCTAAATGCTGAAGTATGCCTTGAATATCAAATAGCGAACAATCTGCTAATTGACTTTCTTGTTCATTAGGTTTTAAATTTAATAAGAGCTCAATACATAAATTAACTTGTAAATTTTTGATCGCCTGTGGTGCATCAGTAAGCGCATAGGACAAATGCCTAATAGTACCGAAATTTACAGCGAAATCTTTAACAAAGGACGCATCAGTAACTGGCGGTACGGTTAAATTAATATTTTTCTCGGCAGCCTGTTTTTCCAAGTTAGAACATTGTATGCTAAGCCTATTTAGCATCTCTTGTAACTGCTCGTTAACCCCTCCCTTATTAGACGACTTTTGCATCGGAACATCTAAGAGCGCACGCACTTGCATCAACTCCTTGCTAAGCTCATTATACGTATGAATAATTAAGGTGTTACGCACTTGCTCTCCCGAATCACCGATGAAATTAATCAAATTAAGCGCGTCCATAAATTGCTTACAAAAGGCCATAGCTCGAATCACTAAATTAAAGTTGAAGTCAATACTATGTTCGAGGCCCAAATAATGGGTCCGTATTTTTATCTTAATTTTACGGAGAAAAGAAAGGTTTGTTTGCCTCTCTGGAGTGCTTATGAGTGTAATACGGCGGTTACTCGTTGTAAAATTTAGGACATTCCAATCCTCATATTTACAACAGAGTAATCGCACGTAGGTAAGTAATAATTTTTGGCGAGCTCAAATCATTGTCTTGCCAAATCAGTTTGTAAAACTGGAGGCTTCCAGCCGAACATGAATTAACCCGGTCTACTATTTATAAAAAGTTGCCCTTTCTCACGTAGAACATCAGAACTTCTCTGTTTATCTGTGCTCTTGAAAAATCGTACCTGAGATGATTCACTCATTCTATTTGCCCGCTCCATTTGCGATCGTTGATAAATAGAACTTCTTGAGGAAGCAGAACTCCCAGGAATACTTTCATAAACATGTTCATGTTGAGGTGATTCTCTTCGCTGAGCTCCTTGTGAGCGCTGATAAGTAGAACTCGTTGAACCCCGTGAGGCAGAGTGATCGTTCATTGCTCGATGCTGCCTGATAGGATTCTCATTAGTGGAAGCACTATCAAACGAACTATCTAAGCCGCTATATAAACTAGCTGTATCTTCAAGTTTAACTGCAAATGCCTGTTTTAAAATATGATACAGTGAATTATGAACTTCTGGTTGTTGACTTTGAACTGACTGCCCTGCCATTACTAAGCAAAATTCTAACTTATCACTCATATCGGCTTTTATTTGCGTGTGAAACAATTTAATTAGTTCACTAGAAACAGGCTGCTGCCTATATCGAAACCGCTTTTTTGAATCCAATAAATCCTTATAAATTTGGATCAACTTAGTGGCATTTCTTTTGACACAGCTGTACAAAATCTGCTCTTCTTCAGAAAGAGAAGTATCGCTCAATGGATGAATTACTTTATCAACTATTTTTTGAATATTAAATTTGACATTAGCTATTCCTTTTAAAGCAAAGCTATTTTCAAGTTCTCTTTTAACTGCCAATGTTGAAATATTGCACATTAACTCTAAATAAACTCCTTGGGGGAAAAAACCTAAATCGGTATATGGATGAAGAGATTTATCTATTTTATCGATTGCTTTATTTAGAGTATAAAAAAATAATTGATAAAGTTTTGGAATAGCTACATACAAAAGTCCCACAGGGAGAACAACACCAGCAGTTACTCCTAGCACTCCCCCAGCAACGTCACCTATGGCATTAGTCAAGGCAGATAAAGGATCACGAAAGATACCGGCTGAAGAAACAACTCCATCAAATGCGGACGTTATGCCATTTTTACCCAGATCATAAGCGAGACTAGAACCTAATTTAGCCCCATACCCGGCCAAAGGGCCAGCAACAGTTAATGCCCCAGCAGCAGCGGCCACTCTTGATGTGTTTTTCGCTAAGGAACCAATATTTCCGCTGTTTCGCGGAGAATTTTTATTTACTTTAGGTAAATTACCTGCATGTGCTTTTTCATTATTTTTTTCTATTTTTTCTACAGCCTTATTAAGCTTTTCTTGCAGGAAACTATTATATCTCCTGGCTTTCCCAGAATGATCATTATTGCTTAAATAAAAAGTAATTTTTTCATTAATACTTTGAACTTTATTTTCTTCTATGGTTTGTGTATTTTGATATAATGGCATAATAATGCTCCAAATATAAAATCCTTAATTTATAAAGTAAGTTGTGACCTCCTTGTCATCAACAATAAGCATGCTATGGAAATGTTTCATTTAAGATAGGCCAGCAATTCGTTGCCTAGCATCATCTTCCAAAGCTTCATCAATATCTCTATCTCGCTCCGCCATTTCAAAGCTTATTGCGCTTTTTTCAGCCAATAAAGCATCTGCCTTAACCTGAATCACTTCTATACTTCTTAGAAAAGAAAGCTGCTTTTCATAAGCTTTTTCGTTAAGTATTTGTGAAAAGGCAGCCATGATCGCGGTTAAAGAAATATTGGGTCTTCCCCAAATCCGGGGGCACTTTACTCATCCACAAAGCACTCTAACTCTTAATCTATAATTTTCAAAATTTCTAAACCCATAAGCCCTGCGTTGAATCAATTTCATCTTTCGATGAAACCCTTCAGTTATTCCATTATTCTTAGTAAAACGAAGCATTCTAACGACTTCCTCTCTCCATTTAAATAGTGTATTTCCTAAAGTTCTAAGCGATTGAAAAGCGCTTTGCTTTAGTTCTTTAACCATTTCCAAGAATTGCGGTAATAAGCGTTTACACTCTTTTGCTGTACAATGCTTCTTAGTTAATAGTTCATGCAACTGTTGTTTAAAATCATAAATCGCAGCAATCGCGGGTTGTTGTTTCAGGTATTGGTCGCGTTTGCTTAAACGTAATGACGTTAGATTCTCTGGCTTTGTCTTCAAAGCCATGAGTGTGCCTCTTTGATACTTCATTGTGGGATCAATTTGATGAAAGGTTTGCATGCTCAGTTGGTTAATTAATCGGATGACATGAAAGCGATCAGCCACAATCTTGGCCTTAGGAAAGTGGCGTTTCACCAAAGCCCGATAGCTGCTACTTAAATCGATACACACGACACGTACACGCTCTTTGCCTTCCAATGTTTTAAAATAAGCCTCTAAATCTCGCCCTGAGCGGCCTTTAACAATATCAAAAACCTTATGCTTACCTAAATCACATAAGGTAGTTACATAGCCCTGCTTCTTTGTAAACGAGTGTTCATCAATACCCAATACACGAGGACATAAGGGTGATGTAATCCGTTTCTCTTGCCGTTCATAACCATAATGATACCAACGTTCTATCGTTGATTTGCCTGTATGGAAATGACGGCTTAAATCTTTTTGACTAACACCCTCTGTATGATGGTGAAACACCTCTTTACGCAAGCTTTCTGTAGCTCGCTGGTATTTACCTATCCCCGGAAAACGCTGATTAAAATAGCGCTTACACCCATAGCACTGAAACTTATGCGATTTAATAAGTAAATAGCTATAACGTAATCCGATAGACTCATGACGTATCTTTCGATTAAAGCTATCTTTCTTCCTTAATCGCTTGCCATTGCAGTAAATACAACGCACAACTCGAGTATATCTTACTTCAATATAAACAGGATTGTTTCCTGTCACCTTGACTATTGTATAGCCAGGTAAATTTAGGATAATATCTTTTCTTGGCACTTTAATCCTCTTTTGATTGCGGAATCAAAGAGTTAGATTACTATAATCTGATTAAAGTGCCCCTACATTTGGGGTAGAGCCGAAATATTTGCCTTCATGACCTTAGGACTGTTAGTACTCTCAAAAAAAGCAAAGTAAGATACAAACGTGTTTATAAGTTTGTTGTCATAAAGATTTTTCATGTCCCCTTTTGCATACTTCTCTAATCCTTTAAACAATTTCTTTACATAGGTTTCAGCCTTTTTCACGATGTACCTTTCTTCATCTTTCCATTTAAAATTTGCTTGTTCTTTGGGTGCTAAACCTAGGTATTGTTTAATCCGAGACAAATCTAATCTTTCAGGAACGATATCAATTAAAGCAAGATCATTCTTTAATTCATCCTGCGCCAACAACAATCCCAATAATGATATAAAATTTATACATTCGTCAGGAGGTAAATACTTTTCTATTGTTTTCGCTTTCTTATGTGCCATTTTCTCCTTGGCATAAAGCACCACAAACGCTCCTGTAAAGAAACTAGCAATCGCCGCAGTAAAACCTATAGCAAAAGAAGCTCCACCCGCAGCTGTTCCCAAGGTAGTAGCGACAGCTACTGAACTTATAGTCGACTCTGCGAACTGAGTCACCTCTTCTCTGGTTGACTGGAAAGGTGTTATCGAGGCTTGTCTACGCTTTTTCTCTGTTGTTTCTTTAAGTTTATCTCGAAAATTATGGTGGAATTCCCCCTTTCGCTTTTCGTCGATAGAATGGTACACACCAGATTGATTAACTTGCAAAAAATCACTTAGTGTGGTTTCCATTGAAGATAAATAATGCTCATACAATCCTTCAATTTCAGCTCGGGTAAACGATGGAGCACTTTCCTCCGATATCGTCTGTAGGCTGGCTACGGAGGGAATTTTTTTCGCATTCAGCGTTTGCGGGTCCGAAAAAAATTTATTCCTTGCCACCCCAGGATCTGAAAACGCGTATCTTGCCCTTTGGCTCCTATAATAAACGCTATCAGTCGATAGTATTGAAGAATTTGATCTAAGTGCAGTAGCGTCGTGGGGAGGTAACCCTTGTTTCAACCTTTGACTACGCAAATAGACACTCATAGTTGATTGTCCTGAAGTAGTACTCGATCCTGACGAAGCGGTTGCTCTAGAAATAACACCACGAGGTAAATCGATAACAGCTGCGGAATGTTGTTTACGAGATGCTTGACTTCTCTGATAAACGCTAGTATTCGATCCTGCCGAAGACGAAGCCGTTTTACGAGAAATGCGAGAACCATTTGAGGTATTAGTTAAGTTATTCATAGTTACTCCTTTCAAGTCATTGTTAAAACATCTATTGAGATTAATTAGCCTAAAAGGAGACTCAATAGATTAATTTAAATGCGGTATTTATTAAGTGCTAATGTTGTAAAACGAAGGTTAGTTATTTTCTATCTTACAATTAGAACAAATTAAAAACACCGTGGCTATTATATGCGCACAGTGTTCCTTTTAAACTGGGTTTTTTTTCTCTATTTTTACGGATGACTATTGCTACGCTTAAGATCGTTTTAATCTTAAGACGCCTAATTTACAGAATTTATGGAGTGGTTAATCAATCTCAAACAACACTACAACCCGAGCTAGAATTAAACACTTGCATTTGACTCGCTTGGGTTTCTTTCAAATTTCCTCTATTTATTGGGTTAAAAAAAGTAAAATTTCCTGTAAGTCCATCTGACAAAACTGTCTTATTTATTTTAGTAAGTACCCTATCTATTTCTGCTATTTTTTCTTCAACGAAGGTTTTCACAATTAGCGAAGGATTTAATTGTTCTATTCTCATAGGGGCTCTCGTTAAGGGAGAATTCGGGTTTATTTTAAGCCATGTCTCGATTGCATCCTTTTCATAGGTATGTCCATCAGGCGCAGTTACAGGATTAAGCATTAGTTCACCGCTAATCGGACAACGCAATCCAGGATGAATTATTATTTCTTCCGCTTCTAACAGTTCATCTACATTCTCTTTATGCTTGATTAACAAAATATGAATTTGAGCATCATAAGACTCATCATTGCGAGGGATAGACTGAAGCAGTGAATAGTAAGAAAGAGAAGGTTGCTTTAATAAAAAATGAACCACCGAAAGATGATTATATTGTACAGCATAGTACAAAGCAGTTTTTCCATACTTGTTTTTGTCATTAATACTCATAGGGCTATTTTTATGAAACCATCGCAGTGTTTCAAGATACCCCTGACGGGCTAGGAAATGTATCGCGGAATCCCCCTGGTTATTTTTTTCAGTAAGACAAATACCTCTTTGCTCAATAAGCCATTTAATTATGGGGAAATGATTATGCCAAACCGCTTTGAGTAATACAGTATTACCCTGATTATCTTTCTCACTAAGTTTTGCATACCCACTTTCAATAAGCCATTTAACGAGATCAAAATGGCCTTCCGATGCGGCCATGAGCAATAGAGTATTTCCAGCGTTATCTTTATCTCTGAAACTTATATTTTGGTTCCTGATAAACCATTTAACAAGTTCAAAATAGCCATTCAAAGTAGCTATATGTAAGGCAGTATGACCACTATTATCCCTAGCTGCTAACAACGTGGTATTTTTTTTTAAAACCCATTGAATAAACGAAAATTGATTATAAAAAGCCGCATGGTGCAGTATTGTACTTCCATAATTATTTTTTTCATGTGACTTAAATTGCCCTTTCTTGAGGAGCCATTGGGCAATGGCGATATTTCCCATCATCGCAGCATAATGTAATAAGGTATTGCCATGTTT
Organism: Legionella clemsonensis; assembly: GCF_002240035.1. Classification (NCBI taxonomy): domain Bacteria; kingdom Pseudomonadati; phylum Pseudomonadota; class Gammaproteobacteria; order Legionellales; family Legionellaceae; genus Legionella; species Legionella clemsonensis. The sequence continues at coordinate 1,875,123 of NZ_CP016397.1, forward strand.
ATCTTTCTCGTAAATACTGACATACTTATTTTCAATCAATAATTCTACTATGGTGAATTTGCCATAGCGGATTGCCTCAAGCATTAATTCAAAATAGTCGATCTCTAATCGTTCAATTTTTGTTACTTCAAGTAAAAATATGACCAGGGGATATAATCCTCTTTGGATAGCTAAAGAAAGTAAGGAAATATCATTTGTAGTCTTTAGCGTAATGAGCAAACAATTACCCTTAACGAGTTCCTTAAGTTCATCCATTCCATCTTCATTACATAAGCTGAAAACCAGATGTTCATCAGCTAAATTAATTTGATTGGTACAGCATGCACCTAAAGAAAATAGCTCTCTCATATCAATATCCTTGAGCAAAATTTCAATTTTAAGCGCTGATAATACCTACCATTCAATAAATTAATTCAGTAACTTAAGGTAAGAAAATACTGAATCAAAGCTCGGTTTCAAGTAACTATTTCTCGAGTCTCCTGCCAGCCACCGTAGTTTTTATGAATAACTACCAATCCTTTAGTTAAATGGAAATTAATAACATAGAGACTCTTTGATAAAGAGGTAGTAAGCATGAAAAATACAGAAGAAATATTATTAAATTTAAATAGACTTCTACGATTTGAAATCAACCGATGCGAAGAAGATAAAAAAGAGTTAATACGAAGAGAACAAAAAATAGAAAAACTTCAAGCGAAAAAAGTCGTGCTCAACGAAAATAGAAAATACACCCTCATTCAAGAACAAGAGTCTGCAAATGTTCAGCGGAAAGAGCTTTACAATTTTGTTTATAATGAGTTTTCTATACTGCTCAATCGTGCAAATGATATTTTAGTGAATTGTAGTAAAATATCCTTAAAGCAACAGAAAGAAATTAAAAATATAGGCTCTGAGATATTGTATTTGAATAGAACAATACCCAAAAATGTTTCGCATCCTGTAGAATGGCAGCTGTTTAATGAGAGTTGGTCAATTACCGAAGTACTTTTAAACCGAAAAAATGCAGATTTTTCTTACCCAATGCCATCTACCACCATTGAAATTTCTAAAAATCAAATAGTTGAAGAAACCGTACGCGATATTAACCTTAAAGAGAAAGATTTTGCAGAACAAGGAACGGTTACACTTACGATGATTCATCTAATTAATTTCATGTGGAGTCAAGGTCAAAGGTCAGTTTCTATTAACTCAGAAGATACCACTGCAAAAACGATTATCAAAAAGTATCTCGAATACTTAGAAAAGAAGCATGGTTTGGCAGGTTATGAGGTCAAAATGAACCTGGAGAATGAGGCGACTGACAATGTCGATGAACTATGGAATTTACTCCAAACTAATTTTTTCTCACCAGCTAAGTTACAGACACAGCCATGGTATAAAAAAATTATTTCTGTGTCTAAATCACCAATGACATCCTTTAGTCTTTTTTCAATTGCCCAACAGAGCGCTAAAGATAATAAGAATGAATTTAGGACATCTTGTCAATCATTAGCGTGAAACAACTAACAAAATAGTTTGCAACGACGCTCATGGATGAGCGTCTAAAAAGGAGCAACCGTTTAATTCTATAATTTTAAAATTAGGCAAAAATTATCCCCTAAGCGATACAGAGTCTATCATTGTAATCGGAGAACAATCATTTTGGTTTTGGTGTTGGTTTTCATAATCAGTTTTAACTAAATTATACAGAGATTTTAAAATCGGCTTCATCGCAAGGTAAAGGTCTCGTCTTTCACCTGGATTTGGTAGATAAGTCTTAATGCTCAGTCCAGCTCCTGCAGTAACTAATATAACTCCCGAGGTAATTGCTATTGGAGGTACTATAGGAGTCAAAGCAAAAACTCCTGCCGTACAAACCCCGGCCATACCAAATACCCCTGCTCCGCCTGCTATGCACTTAGCCACATAATGATCATTACCAGTTAATGAACGTATCCTATTATTTAAGTGCAAGGCAGCTTTATGTATGGTGTCAAGATAGTTCTCTGCCTGATGAGTAGTTGTTTTTGCAAAGAAATCAATTTCATCACTTATTTGGCTCTTTGTCAGAGGATCTAAGCATTGACATTCATTAATAAGTTTTTTGAGGAGACTTAATCCATTTTGGGTTGCATGATATGTAGCAGGACAAGTAACTGGCTTATTAATCATTATTACTCCAGATTGAATTATTATTATTGTTAAGAGAAATAAAAACGCTAGCATCAACCTATGCCACTGAACCTGATGCTAACGTTTCTCGTAATTTGGCAGAATATCTAGCCGAAAAAATGTTATATTCTAATGTAAACTTTTTTTGTTATAACCGTATATCAATAGTTCTCTTTACGGATTACACTAAAATTTAAGCGTGTTAACAGAACTCTCATACCTATCTTTTTTGTAGCTATGCTGAAAAACTCATTATTTGCTTAAGAGCTTGAGTGGGAGTTTTTGCTCAGCAATGCTCACTAGCTCCCAATTTTGATTAAATAATATTGACTTTTTCAAAGTAATTCAAAATCTCTTTCTTTGATTTAACTAAGAATTTTTGCTTTATATTCTCAACATGAGTTTCTATAGTTCTTGGTGATAAATTTAGTAAGGATGCTGACTTTTTAGAATTATAGCGCTGTAATAAATGTTGCAAGCAGTCTTTCTCACGAACAGTTAGCTTCATTTTATCGCACCTAGATAATAAATATTTATCTAAAAAGGACATGTGAAAAACACTAAGCAAATCTTGCTCTTCAATTTCATAAAAGGGGTTTCTTAAATTATTTGATTTAGGAATTTTAATTTTTGGTAAGAGTTTTTTCACCTCATCATTCGCAACTTTATTTTGAATAATAAAACAAATTTTCTTTAACATTTCGATATTATTAAGATAAAAATTATTGAAACTTAAAGAAGGATCCGTTCCTAAAATAAAGAAATCGCAATAATCTTTTTCTTTTTGTGAAATTAAAAATAAATTTCCTATATTAAACTCATCACGAAGCTCAGTAATATGCTTTTTTTCATGTTCATTTGCCGGCAAGGAATCAAGAAAGAAGAAACCTGTCTGATACTCTTCAAAATTATCTTCTGCAAAATGAGACACAAAATATTCTTGCTCAATATTGTGATGAAATGATTTTTGATCACTACAAAATCCCTGCCAAAAACTATCTTTCGTATAACGAACATATTGAAAAAATTTAACTTCAGTAAAAGTAAATAAAGGATTAATGTATTGATTAAATTTAGATTGATATTCATAAATATTTACGAGAAAATTTTTCTTTTCTATAGCATCAATTAAAGCCATAATTATCCTCTCCGTATCTAATTCCTATAGAAGGATACCATATAAAAATTAAGCTCAAATTAAGAACACGAAGAAACAAGAAACAACTTAATAGCACCTGAAGCAACCATTTAAATTAAAAAATTTCCATTTTTGAACGCGGTTGTACATTTATTGAATGTGTCACATCGACAATTTCTACAGCTCAGATAAATGGCATTAAAACAAGAAAAGCTAAACTCCTATTCTTGAATTCAATATAAGTAAATTAAACGCTATAGAGCATTCCATATCAAATTCAGAGCCGGTTCTTTGTCACTCATCAATGAAACTCACACCCAACTTTCGCACAACCGAAACTTTGCCTGTTGCTCATTGGCTACTGATGATGGTATTGTCCTTCTAGACTCCCCAAAAGAGTATTCATAACGCTCCCTTCTTATACTTGGAGAGCGGAATAATGTGTTCATGTTTTTTGATAGCTCACAGATAGAACACTCATAGCGTTCCCTTTTTATCCTGGGAGAGCGAAATGTGCTCGTATCTTTTAATAACTCCTGCTCCGTTGTTTCTGGCAATTGAAAACGCTCAGATACTTTTGCAGAAATGTTCTTAATCACTGAAAAATATTTATTTTTAGAGGTTAATGAGGTCTCTGCAATAATGGAGGCAAGAACAGCAAGCCATTTATTTAACGTCTCTATTTGCGGCAGCACAGCAATAGCCGAAGGTTTACTGTAGTAAAATTGCACTCGTTTGATAATAAAGACAAACAATTTCTCCTGTTCGCCATTACCTTTCAATTTTTTGCCCTCATTCAGCATTAACAAACGTTCTAATAACTTCTTACTATAGAGCTGAGACATTTTACAAAGTTCTCTCTCTTCTCCAGGCCAATTTAAAGTATCTGTTGGTTTAGAAACAATCTTTCGCATTTTAGTTAGAAAACCTGCAGAACGTTCTGCTTTATCTACCAGACTGGAATAGAATTCATCTTTAATAAGCAGCAAAGTAAGTAAGGTGATTAACTCGATATACATTGCTTTGGGCTGTACTCTCTCTTTAGAAGACTCGTATAGATCCAGTAAGCCTTTATAAGTTTTATCATAAAATACGTTTATTCTTTTATGTTCTAAAGATCGATAAGGTCCCACTTTGATAATTCCAAGTTCATTTTTTAACTCCTGAATCATCAAATTATAAATATCATTAAACCGCCCTATAGCCTCTGAAATGACTGTTTTAACTGGCTGATTATCTCGCTTTGAAGAAGCGGCATTAAAACTTTGGCTTCTTTGCACCATTTGTGGTACAGAAATGCTACTAGCACTTTGAGGTCTTCGGAAAGAAAAATTAGAAATTCCACTCATTTATACACCTTAACAACAAATAAACTACGTGGACATTATATGATCATAAAGTATCTTTAATTAGGTCTTTTTTTATCAATTATTACGGATGAAAAAAGTATATAACATAATTTTCTTTAATGGCAGAGATAATAGTAATACTCCGTAATAATTTACTTATAAATACTGGTTCAAAATAAAACCTAATTGGTCAAAATAAAGTCTTGTTGATTTATTGGTTACAAAATGAAGACTTTAACATATTTAGGAGTGCCCGGGTGTGAGATCGCAGTATCAAGACAAGATATTCGCAACCTCATGATACAAGCATTTATCGTATTGGCTAATTTTCAATATCAACATGCACGAGGTTTCGTTGATAATATCACCTTTGGCCGGCCGACTCCCCGAGATCGTGACAATTTTATAGAAAAGATTAAAGACCGCATACTTGCCTATTTTCCAGATGAAGAACATCACAATCAGGAATTTATTCAATGTATTTTAGCGGATAAGCCAATTTCGGAGCTTCGCAATTTATTATTTTTTAGAAACCGATTTCTTCTGAGATATAGAAAACTCATCCATATTTCAGCTATAGAAAACGGAATTAATAGTTTACTTGATTTGATTGCCGAATTGGTGAAAACCCCTAAAAAAGCTATTGCCTCTAATTCAGAGCGCAAACTAAAGCTTATTGAAAAAATAGAGCAAGTATACTTCGCTCTAGATGACGGCCTATTGACAACAGTTCGTTCTACAAAAGAGCATCAGTATCATAAAACCTACCTGAATAATCTCCGAGAGCAAGTTATAAAAATAATACAACAAATCGATGAACCCGCTTCCCTGGCAACTGAGGAAAAAATAGGTAAGTGCCCTCCCCTGGCAATTTGTAACGAAAAAGATTCCTTACCTAAATACCAAAATGAACAAGAAAACTCGAGTGAGCTACCCTTTGAACCAATCAAAGAGGATTACTATTTTGAAGATAAAGTTAATTTATTTGTAGCCTATGTGTTAGCAATAACACAGCAAGACAGAGCCCTAATAACCATGGAAAATGGATGCATTAGTAGTACCTGTGAAAAAACGCTACCGACTCAAGAAAGAAACGCATTAATCATGGAAAATACTTATGTGCATACATCCGAAGATATGTTATTAGAAAAAACAGCTCTTTCAATGATTAATTTAGTGAATCTTGGACTCAGTCGAGGGTTATCTCAATTTACTATCGAATCAGATTTCCCGGTAGTTGCACGAGTAGTCGCGCTCTATATAAAATATATACAAAAATATGAGGTATCAGCGCTTGACTTTCCTGATGACGAGTACTCTGCAATGACTGATAACCTTTGGAATAAACTCCGAACGACCTATTTCGCTAAAAATAAACTAAAGGGCGAACAACCCCACGATCAAAAAACCTCTACCTCAACAGAAGAAATCAAAAAGAGACATAAAGCCAGTTCAATTGGCTTCTTCAGAGAAGAAAAAGACAAGATAAGCGAACTTAATAATCCGAATCACCCTGTTTATTTTCTGTGAATAAACCGCTTCAACTCGTGCTGCGCGCCGGCTTACCTTACCGCGCAGCATTACTTCATTTATTACTTCTCTTGCACTGAGCAAATAAAAATTGAAAATAAGGAAAAAAGAATAAAAATAAATGCAACTGGTAATAAATTTTCATCTCCCAAAAATGCCATTGCGCTGCTTGTAAAAATCCCACCTAAAATTTTACTAAATTCAAATATTGCCCCTGCTGCACCGGCAATATGAGGAAAGGGAGTTAGAACTTTAACGGCGCAATTTGGAATAATAAGGCTAGCGCCGATCATAAATGGAACTATGGGGGCAACAATGGTAACGACATTCATCAGCTTTAAAATAAAAAAACAAAGTAACATACAGCCTGAAATCAATTGTAATATCAACCCCAGCATAATAATGGAATCAATTCTTAAGCGATAAATTAATTTTACATTCAGAACACCACCAAGCAGAAATCCTATACCAGGATAAATATATAGCCAGCCACACTTTATAGAAGATATGCCTATTTGCTGTTGTAGCACCACTGGCGCCTCAATATACCATGCAATAATTCCGCCGTACGTTAGCAATGAGCAGAGAGCAAACCTTAATATTTTAAAGTGCCTTAATAAAAATAGCAGCGTGTAACGTAGGGTTTTAACAATATTCTTATTTTTTAAAGAGGGATTAGTTTCAGGAATATTTTTATAAAAAAGGTATAAAATTATAATAGTAAATACAGCAAGTAACAAGAAATTACTTCTCCAACCGATATATTGCTGAACATAACTTCCGGCTAAGGGCGTTAACGATACTATAATTACGGTGATTAAACCTAAATAAGAATTATAAAGGGCCAATTGCTCTTTTTCATAAAGATCTCTCAACATGGCGCGCGCTAAACCCGGAGTTACGCCTAAGCCAAAACCCTGTATAAATCGCCCTAAACACAATAGATAAATATTAGGAGCCAACCAACAACATACATTCCCAATAATATTAATAAACAGTCCCCAAAATAGAGGACGGCTTCTACCAAAAAGATCAGACAAACAGCCAAAAATAAGTAGTGAGGGGCAAAGTCCAATCAAAAACACGCTAAGCGTAAATTGGGTATAATTTATATTTACAATAAAATCCGTTGTAATCGCCGGCAAAGAGGTTAAGTATAAGTCGGAATTTATCGGCATGAGCGCAAAAACTAAAGTAATTATCAAAAAATCGCGAATCCCCTGAAGAAAATTATACTTTTTTGTCATAAAAATATTATTGCCTATCAAAATTTAATAATAAGCGCCACCAATATTTCTCTCAACAGCAATTCTTAGTCTAGTTCAACAAAAGTCACCAGGAATTAGCTTAGCTACCTGAGTAAAGGATTTGCGAAAATGCAAGGGCGCATTATCCACCGACCTGAATAAGCTGTGCGCTAATTCCGTAATTTCTATCAATAAATACCAATTCAATAAGCAAACAGGTTGATTAATATACTGGCCTAATATCTATACCCAAGAGGCAATGAAAATGAATGACATAATTACTCAAGGTATCCCAGGTTGTGAAATGGCTATCTCGCGAGAAGATCTCAAGGCATTGATGATGCTTACTTTTGAGCTATTAGCGGAATTTACGGCTAATCATTCAGAATTTACTTTCAAGAGTATTAATGATGAAAAACAGAAATTTTTAAAAGAAATTAGGAAACGACTAGATGATTACTTGCCTAAGTATATACAAAATAATCCAAATAAATTTATTCAAGCGATGTTACAAAAACACCCAGTCAACGCCTGTTGGAAATTATTGGAGGACCAGAATCACTTCCTTTTCAAAAGAATAAAAGGAAAGCATTTTAATTCAGTGAATATCGTAGTAAAGCAATTACTTGCTGTAGTAGTACTACTTATGCAAACCCCTAAGGCGGATCTTCAATCCACGAACCCAACTGCTAAAAGACAAATTAATATCCATTTTGAACTATTAGAGAATGCGATAGTTCAGAAACTATTTGCCCATGCTCGCCGTGGTCACGCGATGTTAAAAGATACAGACTCGAAACGAATCGTAAAAATATTAGAACAGCTAACCCACATAAAAGAGAAAATAGATGCTCTTCAGTTTCAACCAAAAATAGATGATGTATCCAATAGCAATACCTACCCACCCTTTAAGACAAGCAGCTATTTAGAAGATAGTGACGAATTGGTGGGTGGACATATTTCCCTTTCAGAAGAAGAGTACTATTTATCATCAGATGAACAGTTCAACAACAATAATTTTTCTGAAGAGCAAGCTAACTTCAATAATGATACCCATCAATCCTTGGAGAGAAGAAGCTATTTAGAAAATAGTGACGAATCGGTGGGTGGACATATTTCCCTTTCAGAAGAAGAGTACTATTTATCATCAGGTGAACAGTTCAACAACAATAGTTTTTCTGAAGAGCAAGCTAACTTCAATAATGATACCCATCAATCCTTGGAGAGAAGAAGCTATTTAGAAGATAGTGACGAATCGGTGGGTGGACATATTTCCTTTTCAGAAGAAGAGTATTATTTATCATCAGGTGAACAGTTCAACAACAATAGTTTTTCTGAAGAGCAAGCTCGCTTCAATGACAGCATGGATAGAGATGAAAAGAATAAACAAGAAATATTAAGAGTGCAAAAACTTCTAGAAATGAAATTAAATGAGCGTAAAAACTATTTCAAAGAATTAGTAGAAAAACGGAAACAAATGAATGAGCTTAAGCAAAATATTATAGAGGTATCTAAGGACAAAGAAATTACTCAAATCCAAAAAGATTCAGCTGCTTATTCAAAAGCATTAATTAAGCTAATTTATAATAGTTTTTCAAGAGAACTTACGCAAGCCAACTTTATTTTGACTCATATGGAAGAAATAAAAAATCTCGATGAGAAAATAGAAGCTATCGAGAATAAGATCTTCTATCTTTCTGAAATACTATTAAAATTACCTACTGCCAACAATGAGAAATTAAATTTGCTCCATCATAGCTGGGAGATTACCAAAACCCTAATCCAAACTCCGGTGAACGATGATGGGTCCATACAAATAGCAATCAATGAGAGTAGAACATTAATCAATGGAGCAAATAATACCGTAAGTGTGCTGAGTTTAAATGAAGCTCTATCTCATGAAAATAAACTTTCCGATAAGAAAAAAACTGCTCTTACGACCATTCAGTTAATTAATTTCATGTTGAGTAAAGGCAAAAAAACTATTTCCATTCAAAGCCATGACGCAACGATAAAGCTAGTTGTAGAAAACTATCTGCGATATTTAGAGAATGAATGTGGGCTAGTTGCATGCCTTGGAAAAATAAGAACAAATAATAAACAAGCTAACGAAAAGGATGCTAATAAAATATGGGGAAAACTATATAGTTATTTCTTCTCTCTGCCTAATATTACGGCACAACCTTGGTACGAAAAAGTAGCTTCTTTGCAAGAAAAGAATACATCTGTAATTAGCAGGTTAACCATGTTCCATTTCCGCCCACAAGATACTAGAGACATTGTTTCTATGAATAGTACTCAAGCAACAGAGCAGAAATCAAACACCGCTTATGATCTCGTCAATTAGAGCGTTGTTCATTATCAGACAATGAACATGACTTGTACTAAAGAAACTATCGCCTTACTAACCGGGTAAGGCCATAATTGAATTATTTTTGATTTAATCTAACACAAGTACCTCAACTTAACTCATCAATTAAGTTGAGGTTATATTCAAGCAAATGAAAATCAATAATGGGCAAGCTCATTAATATAGCGTCCTTATTCTTATGAAATTCGGATAAACTGTACTATTTAGGGAGAGTCGGGGAATCACAAAAACCGTCAAATTTGATCTTTCCACTTAAGAACTGCCTCTATCAAATAAGCTTATGAGAAACTCTTCTTTTTGCAGCCTCTTATTTTTGGAGGAGTACCTTTACATGTTTTTTTGTTAAATTTTATCCGTAAAAATAAGCAAATTTTTACGACAATAATTCCTTATTAAAATGGCACAATTTGCCAAACCATTCTTATTTAAAGATTAGTCCTTTTAGCAATAGGTTTGGGGATTTCTTGTTATTTTCTATAGGGAAAAATTATGTCAAAGAATTGGGATTTTTTGGGTGAAGGTTCCTACAATACTGTTTATGTAAGCCTTGACAAGAGATTAGTTCTTAAAATCCCGCGTACAGATGCAAAAACCGATACTCCTGAACGTGCGATAAAATTATGGAACGCAATTAATCCACATCTTTCGCCCTCAGCTACACTTATAGATACAGAAAAGGGTAGAGGTTGGATCTGTCCATTTATAGAGGGAACACCCGCCTCTGATATAGAAATAAGTAATGCATTAATTGATATTTATAACCGAACTGGCAGAATTGTTATTGATGCCATTGTAAAGGGTAATTTTATAAAGGCCTCATCTTTTAATAATCAAGTTATATGCGTAGACATAGGCTGGGCTTTACAACTAGAAGACAGGGAAAATACCTTTTTTTTACACTCCACTCGTCAGAAAAGTGATGTAAGTATGGAGACTTTCAAAAAGTCTTTTCTTTTTGATCCAATCAAACTTGCGGATTTATCCCCAGATTATCCTCACACGATACAAATTCTAAAAGCATTGACGCAAATAAAGTTTGTATGTCCAGATATTTTTAATGTTAGTTTACTAAAAACCAACCGATCCCTAGTAAAAATGTTGGCAGCGAACTGGCTATCACCAGGTGATAAAATAGAAGAACTTAGGGAAAAGGTAAAGGCAGTTTTTCCGGAATATTGTTTTATTACAAATAAACCATATAAAGAGCAAGGCAAAGTTAATTCATCTAAAAATGTAACAGATATAATACAAAGGCAAAGAAAATTTTATCTTGATAATATAAAAGAATATTGTTTAGCCGATTACAAAGATATATAAACTTAGAAGGAAAAAGAGAGAGGACAAGGCAACTTTTAACAATGAGATATTTTGCAACCAATAAAATACAACAAGCCAGGAATTTAATAGGCTCTACCCCAAATGTAGGGGCACTTTAATCAGATTATAGTAATCTAACTCTTTGATTCCGCAATCAAAAGAGGATTAAAGTGCCAAGAAAAGATATTATCCTAAATTTACCTGGCTATACAATAGTCAAGGTGACAGGAAACAATCCTGTTTATATTGAAGTAAGATATACTCGAGTTGTGCGTTGTATTTACTGCAATGGCAAGCGATTAAGGAAGAAAGATAGCTTTAATCGAAAGATACGTCATGAGTCTATCGGATTACGTTATAGCTATTTACTTATTAAATCGCATAAGTTTCAGTGCTATGGGTGTAAGCGCTATTTTAATCAGCGTTTTCCGGGGATAGGTAAATACCAGCGAGCTACAGAAAGCTTGCGTAAAGAGGTGTTTCACCATCATACAGAGGGTGTTAGTCAAAAAGATTTAAGCCGTCATTTCCATACAGGCAAATCAACGATAGAACGTTGGTATCATTATGGTTATGAACGGCAAGAGAAACGGATTACATCACCCTTATGTCCTCGTGTATTGGGTATTGATGAACACTCGTTTACAAAGAAGCAGGGCTATGTAACTACCTTATGTGATTTAGGTAAGCATAAGGTTTTTGATATTGTTAAAGGCCGCTCAGGGCGAGATTTAGAGGCTTATTTTAAAACATTGGAAGGCAAAGAGCGTGTACGTGTCGTGTGTATCGATTTAAGTAGCAGCTATCGGGCTTTGGTGAAACGCCACTTTCCTAAGGCCAAGATTGTGGCTGATCGCTTTCATGTCATCCGATTAATTAACCAACTGAGCATGCAAACCTTTCATCAAATTGATCCCACAATGAAGTATCAAAGAGGCACACTCATGGCTTTGAAGACAAAGCCAGAGAATCTAACGTCATTACGTTTAAGCAAACGCGACCAATACCTGAAACAACAACCCGCGATTGCTGCGATTTATGATTTTAAACAACAGTTGCATGAACTATTAACTAAGAAGCATTGTACAGCAAAAGAGTGTAAACGCTTATTACCGCAATTCTTGGAAATGGTTAAAGAACTAAAGCAAAGCGCTTTTCAATCGCTTAGAACTTTAGGAAATACACTATTTAAATGGAGAGAGGAAGTCGTTAGAATGCTTCGTTTTACTAAGAATAATGGAATAACTGAAGGGTTTCATCGAAAGATGAAATTGATTCAACGCAGGGCTTATGGGTTTAGAAATTTTGAAAATTATAGATTAAGAGTTAGAGTGCTTTGTGGATGAGTAAAGTGCCCCCGGATTTGGGGAAGACCCATTTAATACATCAAATCGAAAACGCAAATTCACCAGCAGAAATAAATACCCTTTTATCAGATGCTATCAATCTTTTTAGCCCACAATCTAGTAGCCATTTAAAAACAGCTATTAACCAATGCCTTCATATATATATTACAATTTGCGGCTCAGGATATTGAGCTGCAAATTATTGACGAAACTGAAGTAGGAACTTGGATTGATATAAGCGCAGAGTTATCTTGTCAGCCAGGAACTAGCTCAATTTCACTGTAGGACGAATTTTGAAAATTATAGATTAAGAGTTAGAGTGCTTTGTGGATGAGTAAAGTGCCCCCGGATTTGACCCGATTTGAGGAAGACCCCATTTTTTTATTTCAAAAAGAGTATAACTCCTTGATTTTACAATGCCGTTGCGCAGAATCGAACTGCGGACCTATTGATTACGAAACTTTATTATACCGATATCAAACAATATCATTTAATTTCAAAAATAGCAAAAAACCCTTTATTTATAAGAAATAATTGAGTTTTAGCAATTCAATTAGTATCATTTGATAATATACCTATACATAAATTTTGGTACCAAAAATGGTACCAAAATAAAAAGGACTGTGTAGATGAAATTTATCGATAGCTATATTAAAAATCTCGCGCCAGAGACCACCTGGTTTGAAAAAATAGAATCTTCTGGATTAGGTATTAGAGTAATGCCAAGTGGTAATAAATCTTGGTTTTACCGTTTTAGTATGAATGGTAAACGTCAAAAAATGACCTTAGGAAAATATCCAGCTATTAGTCTAAAACAGGCTCGTGAATATCTTGCTAAAGCGCAAAGTTTAAAAGAGCAAGGTATAAATCCTATAGAAAATACCAAGCTAGAAAAATTAAAAGAAGACAATACCTTTTCAAAATTAATACAGTCTTGGTACGAAAATTATGCCGTTAAAAATAGAAAGCAACCACGCCCTATCAAATATCAGATTGACTCAGAAATAATTCCTCTACTAGGCGATACTGTACTTGATAAGTTACAAACCAAAGATATTACAATCGCCCTTGACAAAATAGTACAACGAGGAGCGCCAATTCATGCGAATCGCATTCTCAGCACTATTAAACAAGTTCTAAACTATGCAGTGAGTCGTGGTTATATTCAATATAATCCAGCTACCAATATACGATCACGTGATATCGGTGGTATTGAAAAGCCCAGGGAGCGGGTACTATCGCCCGAAGAAATAAGAATAATATGGAAATTCCTTGAAAGCGATAAAAGCCAAATGTCTGAATCAGCCAGGTTAGCAATTAAAGTTATTATACTTACTGGTGTTAGAACAGGTGAAATCCGACTGGCACAATGGCATCAATTTGATTTTGAGCAATCTTTATGGACTATTCCTCCCGAGCATTCAAAAGGAGGAATAACTGTAAAAATACACTTGAGTGAACTTACAAAAAAATTACTACTTCAGTTTAAAGAACAATCTGTCTCCCCTTTTGTAATTCCAGGCATAACAATCGATGTTCCTATGTCCAAAGATGCCCTTCCACGCGCAATTAAAAGAATTCAGAATCGGGTGGGAATTCCTGAATGGACTGCCCATGACTTAAGAAGAACCTTTGCGACACAATTGGGTGAGTCACTAAATATTGATCCCGTGGTGATAGAAAAATGTCTTGGCCACAAAATGCCTCGTATTATGGCTACTTATAATAAAAATGAGATGCTACCCCAACGCAAAGAGGCATTGGATTCCTGGGCAAACCATATTGCAAGATTAATCTCATCAAAGGATTGAAAAAATCATATGAACTGCTCTATAATTAACTTAACACAACCGCCACGCCTAGAGGATGTTAGTCCTTGCGTAACCTTGGCGGTTTTTTTATGCGTATTGCTATGAATAATCCTCTCATTAAATATCTAAAGCCAGCCCTGAGTTTCCAAGATCAACTGGAAAAACTTCAAGCAAAAGGGCTTATTATAAATAATTGGCCTTCAGCCCTGCAAAGCCTTTCTAATACCAACTATTATCGGCTTAGTGCCTACTGTTTACCCTTTAAACGTTCAGATACAACAGGAAATATCACCGAACAATTTCAAGATAATGTTACATTTGAAAATGTCATAGATCTCTATGAGTTTGATCGTAAACTAAGATTGTTAGTAATGGATGGATTAGAGCGAATTGAAATTTCAGTAAGAACCAGTATTGCTTATCACCTTGCTCATAGTTATGGACCATTTGCTTTGTCGAATCCTCAAAATTTCCATCAGCAATTTGAACATAATACCTGGTTAGCACAAATTAATAACGAGATAGAGCGTTCCAGAGAGTACTTTATTGAGCATTATAAAAATAAATATCTGGGCTATCCTAACTTACCAATATGGATGGCAATAGAGGTTTTATCCTTTGGTGCATTGTCGGTCTTATTTAAAGGGCTTAAAAATGAAGACAAAAGGATAATTGCTGAGGGTTATAAGTTACATCCAAAAACTTTAGCCAATTGGCTATACTTTCTAACTTATGTAAGAAATATATGTGCTCATCATAGCCGCCTTTGGAATAAAGATTTAGCCATTAAACCCAAAATTGATGCGATTAATGAACTTTGGCTACCTCCTATTACACCAAGAAATGATCGCTCATATATTATCTTGTTGATCATCAGAAAATTACTAACCACTGCGGGTAATGGCAAAGATTGGGCAATATCATCCGAGAAACTTATTCAGCCTATTATTGAAAAATATGATTGGGCGCATGAAAGCATGGGAATTCCAAGGAGCTGGTTAGATCATCCATTGTGGAAAGAAGTTCAATAGCCCACATAATATGGGCTATTATGCTAAGATAATCGCATGTTTTGTTGAATCCAATGATTAACTGTCTCAGAGTGCCATGCCAGTGTTGTGCCATTTAGTTTAACTGGTTGTGGAAATTTTCCGCTAGTCCACCAACGCCTTAATGTCAAACGGTTACGACCAAGAAGCTCCTCTAAATCAGTAATAAACAAAATCTGTTTTGGCATTTTATTATCAGAAAACTGCATCTTAAAGCCTCCTAATGCATGTCAGCTGGAAAAAGCTTCTCAGCTTTCTGCTCTCGTTTAATTTCCATATCGATAAACACAATGAATAATTTCAGCAAATTTAGCTCTACACTTCTATTTTGAAGCAATCGGTTATGGTGATAAATCAATTGCAAATATGCAATTGGTGAGTTAGATAAGTTAGCAATTCGCTGCAACGGATAGTTAGTTGCATCTAGCAAATACTGGATAATCCCCTTGTAAATACCTATTTTATTATTATGGGACATGAAAAATACTCCTGTAAATCATGTGTACTAAAGTCCAATTCACGTCAAATTAACATTTAGAATCATTTGACGAAACTTATATTAAAACAATATTAATTTTATTATCAATATGTGTTTTAAAGAAATTTATATTAAGATACGATATGATATTGAATGATATCGTTTTATATGATAATTTTTTATGACGTTCGATTACAAGGATAATTTTATGAGTAAGGGACCCTATCAATCGTTTGCTAACCGCTTGATTAGCGCCCTCAAAGATAGAGGATATACGGCCTCTCGCTCGCCAAATGGGATCTGTATTAAAACCCTGGCTGAGTTTACTGGTGCCTCTGAACAAATCTGCCGCCGTTATATACGAGGAGATGCTTTACCAGACTATGAAAAAGTCAAACAACTGGCTTTCCATCTTCAAGTAAACCCAGGCTGGTTACTATTTGGGGAAGACGAAAATGCAACAACGAAGAAGAATGAAGTCGATGAAAAATTGCTTCATTACATCTTGAAACAAAGCCATCATTTATACCCTATCTCTCAGGGAAGTAATGACGATTACGCCGATTTTGTGTTAGGATTGATCAAAGAAGTCAAAGCAATTGACACTTCGGAAAATAATTTACTAAAAATCATTGACTTGGCCATTGGTTCAATTTCTTCTTATGAAGAAAAGAGAAAAAAGCACAGTCATGCAGTTTAAAAAACTTGTAGATATGGATGTAACAGCTGTGGAAGTAAAGCTTCACCCCAAAGCCAAGGAATTTCTGTTTGAACACTTTGTCACAATACGCAGGGTGTTTTCAGATGTACTAGGGCAAGTAGAAACTGACTATGCTTCTATTGCCCTTATTAACCAGGCAGGACAGATCTTTTTCATATCCTCGAACCCAGCCATAGAGCAAAATTTAATTGAGCAAAGTCTCTGGCTATTTGACGGTTGCTATCAACCAGAATTCCTCAGCCAGGATCAACCGAAATTATGGAGCGAACTACCACATATAGGCTGCACAGAATCAATTGTAAAATACAAACAAATAAAACCTAGACTTATAACAGGTATCTCCATCCCCACTGAATATGATTCTTATAAAGCTATCTTTTCATTTGGATTAAAACGGATAAATCCATATATCCAGAACAAAAGCTCGATTCATTGCGAAAAACTGTTAGCCATGGGCAAATTTGCGTTAAGGCGAATTCAAGAGTATTTAATTTTCCCTGACAAACAGCCCTGCATGACGACAAAACCCAAACTGACATTAATCATCAACAATCAGGTGCCCCATGAACACACTCCTTGATAAAAACAACCCTATTTTAAGACAAACCGCTGATCCAATTTCTGAATCAGAATTTGGTAGCAGTTGGTTAAAAGAGCTTATTAAGACTATGTTTGGCATAATGGCTGACAAGGGGGCTGTAGGCGTAGCTGCCCCCCAAATTGGCATCAGCAAACGAGTTATTGTATTTGGTACTGATTACACCAAAAGGAGAAAACCAGAATACCCAATTCCTGATACAGCCTTAATTAATCCTTCATTAAAAATCCTATCTCAAGAAATTCAAACTGGCTACGAGGGTTGCCTTAATTGTGGTGAATTAATGGGTGAAGTTCCAAGAGCCATGGAAATTGAATATTCAGGGTTTGACATAGATGGAAATAGAATTACCAAAAAAGCTTCCGGTTTAGAAGCCCGCATTCTTCAACATGAAATTGATCACCTGGATGGATTTTTATTTTTAGACCGAGTGGAAGATCAAGATTCACTAACCACTCTATCGGCAATGCAAAGTAAAGGATAATCGCATGAAGCACCAAACCCGAATCATTCTGGCAGGTACACTGGGTAATTTAATTGAATCCTTTGACATGGCTATTTGTGGCCTACTCTCAGTTTACATTGCCAAATACCTGATTGGTGATGTCTCCAAGGGTTTGTTTCTCGTCTTTCTTACTTTCTTTGCTGGATACCTAGCCAGACCTATTGGGGCTATGATAATGGGCTTACTATCCGATATCTATGGCAGAAAAATTATCCTTGCAGGTTCTATCCTAACAATGGGCATATCAACAACCCTTATCGGGTTTATCCCCCCTCACAGTACTATAGGTACATTTTCTGCTATTACCTTATTAGTGTTAAGAATTATTCAGAGCTTCTCCTGCGGTGCAGAATATTTAAACTCCTCTGCTTACCTAGTTGAGAATGCCGAAGCCTCAAAAAAGGGCTACTCAGGAAGCTGGGCATCCTTTGGCGCTATGTCAGGGATGCTGATAGCGTCTTTAGTTGTATTGATTGTTACTTATTTTACCAGTCACTATCCTGAACAGGACTGGATGATCTGGCGTGTTCCTTTTGTGCTTGCGCTTTTAGGATCTTCGATTGGTTTATACATCCGTTTATGTATCCCCGAGAGTATGGAATACATCGTATACTATGCAGACAGACCAAAGCCTAAATTTAAGAGTTTACTTTCTGAATCGGTAACCTATATCAAAAACAATAAAATACAATCCCTTTATGTGTTTATTTTGAGTTGTTTGGGTGTAACAACTACATTTCAAATTTACATTTATGGTCCTATGCAAGCTCGTTTATATGGTAATTTTCAAAACCATGAAATTATCATTTCCAACATCATTTCTTTAATGGTACTTCTAGGAGTATTTCCTCTGATTGGGAATCTATCTGATAAAATTAGTAGAGAAAAAATCGTAGTTGCAGCAAGTATAGGATTTCTAGTTCTATCTCAACCTTTTTTCAACTTCTTATCGCACAAAATATTTTATCAGTTAATTTTGAGTCAAGCTTTAATTGCTATTCCAGCAGGAGCATATTATGCAACAGTACCAGTAATGTTAGCTGAAATGTTCCCGATTAAATTACGTTGTAGTGTTTTATCAATACTATATTCCATTGCAGCAAGTTTATCCGCTGGCCTCGCTCCATTACTTTCTATGATACTTGTAAAAAAAACCGGCGTTGCATCGTCACCATCAATTTTAGTTTTTACGCTAATAGCAACAATGTTTATAATAATAATTTACAGAACCATAAAACCTGAAAAGAGATGCTCTTTAACGACACTTAAAGGCTAAAATAATAACATCGCATGGCAATGTGCTTCGGATAAAAGTACCGCTCAGATTACTTAATGATAGTGTTGCAAAAATATTCCCAATAAATGAGGCAGATTCTAACTTTTAGGTGTATCAATTTTAACCTAAATGAATTTTCAGAAATTTAAACGGCTTATATCTAGAACCTAGATAGAAAATAACAACTCAGACTGTAAAGGTGTTAATCTCTGAAATGACGAGCTGTGCTTATCCCATTACAATTAAATAAGCATTACAAAATCGTGAACGAAAATATTATTATGTTTAAATAATTTCTCATTGAAATAATCAAATCGTTATTTTCAGCATAGGGGGATAAATACTAACTCGTATGATAATGAAAGAGGAACCGCCTCACAGCTAATCCTGTCTAACCAGAGCCTGCAGGCGCTCTTGAGCTTGCAAGTGACCTTGCGCAGCAGCCTTTCGGAGCCACTTTATTGCTTCCATACTATTTTGAGGAAGACTCACTCCATCATGATAAAGTGCAGCAAGCACATATTGAGCTTGGGGCAATCCTTGACTAGCAGCTAAATGAAACCATTTCAGAGCTTTTGTGTGATTTCGAATCACCCCTTTGCCGTTAAGAAAGCCCATACCTATATTATATTGAGCCACAGCATCTCCTTGTTTCGCGGCCAGACGAAACCATTTCATCGCTTGAAAATCATCCTGTTGAACATTGCTCCCCGTTGCGTACATTAATCCAAGTGTTCGTTGAGCCATGAGATCGCCATGTTTGCCTGCTTTACGAAACCACTTAACTGCTTCCGTATCATTTTGCCGAACCCCCTTGCCTGTGACATACATAACTGCAAGATTATATTGGGCTATGGCATCTTCTTTCTCAGCTGCCTTGTGAAGCCATTTAAAAGCTTCGACATAATTTTGTTGCCCATTTTCAGCAGTGGAATATAGGATGCCAAGACTACGTTCAGCCTCTGGAAATCCTTGTGCGGCTGCTTTATGAATCCACTTGATTGCTTCCCTATCGTTTTGCTGAGTACCCATACCTTTTTGATACATGACACCAAGATTTAATTGTGACACGGCATCATTTTGAAGAGCGGCTTTACGAAACCATTGCATAGCCTTGCCATTATCCTGAGGGACCCCTTTGCCTGCAGCATACATCAAGCCAAGGTTGCGCTGGGCCATGGCTTCGCCTTGTTTCGCTGCCTTGCAAAACCATTTTACAGCTTCAGAGTCATTTTGTGCTACTCTTTTGCCAATCACATAATCTACACCACGATTATTCCAGGCTGATGGGCTTTTATACCCTATTATCACATTTTCTATGGGCTCTTTAATGACATTCACTATCCCAGAATAACTTCCCACACCAATAATAATTGCGGCTAAAACTAAGATGACAAGACGTAAACGCATACTAAACTAATCCTTGTTAGAGTCGTTAATAAAAACTAAAATGAGTCTCCAACCTCATAATAAGTTATTCTGTTGACTGAGCTCTATTATGACAAAAAGGAATTATGCTATTAAAGATTGGGCATGTAAAAATTTTATGACAAAATAGTAAAAATAGATGAGCAAGAATAAGAATAGGAATCCCATGAACGATATCACGTCATTTAAAATAAAAAAAATAGTCCTTCTTAAAATTATTTTTGCGGTAATTTTTTCGTGCACGACACTTAATGCCTGCGCCGGCACGCAATCCTATCACATCAAATACCACAAGGACTCCAAAATAAACAATGTGCCCTTATCCAATACTGAAGTATTAATAGAGTTCCACCGTGCTGGCAATTCCCTGGGAAGACTCCTGACAAAAACGAATGAGACTCAAGACATCACCATCGACAACACTTATGGGAGCAATTTGGTTATTCATGTGCTATTCATCGAGAAAGAGGGAAAAAGAATACGATGTTGGGGGGTATCTGCTGCTAAAACAAATACCATTGAGATTCAATGTGATAAAGTGGTTTCATTGAAAAAAACAAAGGGAAACACTGGAGAGTCCACTGATTCAATCCATTAAATCACTAAGAGCTCTCTGGTTAACAAGTATTGACAAAAAGAACAACGTGGCATGACACTATGTAACCTGCTTGATTATAAGGAAATAAACAAAATGACTAATAAAATTCGTGGTAAAGTCAAATGGTTTAATAAAGACAAGGGATTTGGTTTTATTGAAAGCAGTGGCAAGGATTACTTTGTCCACTTTAGCTCGATTCAAAGTAACGGCTTTAAAACGCTTCCCGATGGGGCAACCGTTCTTTTTAAAATGGGAAAAGGACAGAAAGGACCTCAGGCCGAGGAAGTAGAGGTTATCAAAAATGACCACCATTAGGTCTAGGCAAGACCGTTCTGATGAACAATAACACTTATTTTTACTGCATGAAACCATCAAGGAGGAAAGAAGTGGACCAACGAGTTGCTTTAGTCACAGGGGGCACTGGTGGTATTGGTACCGCCATATGCCAGGCAATGCAAAAGTTAGATTATCAAGTCATTGCCTGCTATTTTAAACAGGGCAATCATGATTTGGCGAAAGAATGGCAGAAAAAACAAGCCATGCAAGGCTTTGATATCGACATTGTCTACGCTGATATTTCTTCCTTCAATGATTGTGAGAAAGTGACCGAATTGGTCATCGAAAAATACGGCAAAATCGATATTCTAGTGAATAATGCCGGCATGACGAACGATGCCACTTTGAAAAAAATGACTCAAGAACAATGGCAGGATGTCATCAATGCCAATTTGAATAGTGTCTTTAATATGACGAAAACCGTGTTATCCAATATGTTGGATAATAGTTATGGACGTATTATCACCATTTCTTCTGTGAATGGACGCAAAGGTCAATTTGGCCAGTGTAATTACGCGGCCACTAAATCTGCATTATACGGTTTTACCAAAAGTCTGGCGCAAGAAGTGGCAAAGAAAGGCATTACAGTGAATACCGTCTCTCCTGGCTATATTAATACTGAAATGCTCGCTTCTCTAAGGGACGATATTTTAGAAGCGATTGTGGCCCAAATTCCTGTGGGACGATTAGGAAAACCCCAAGAAATTGCTCGTGTTGTTGCCTTCCTTGCAGAGGAGCAAAGCGGTTTTATTACCGGTGCCAATTTTGATATTAATGGTGGGCAATACATGTAACTCACGCAAAGGCGTTCTATTTCTGAAGCACATAAGTTCCTGGTGCCGCTTGCAGTGAGGGATTCATGACCGGTGGCGCAATGCGTTTTTTAGTGTTTTGCTGAACTAACCACGCATGCCATGCTTGCCACCAGGAGCCCTCTCGCTTCTCTGCCATCGTAAGCCAGCTTTCAGGATTTAAGTAAGCCTCGCCTTGTTTATGCTCATGGACACGATAAGAACGTCCTGGGTGACCCGGCTCACTGATGATGCCTGCATTATGCCCACCACCAGTGAGAACAAAGGTCACATCTCCTTCGGTCATAAGATGGATTTTATAGACCGATTGCCAGGGCGCTACATGGTCTTTTTCAGTGCTCACAGCAAAAACAGGCAATTCGATGTTCTCAGCGGCCACCGGCTTTCCTTCCACGGTATAACGCCCTTCGGCAAAATCATTCCTTAAGAAGAGTTTTTCAAGGTATTCACTGTGCATTTTGTAAGGCATCCGTGTGGCATCCGCATTCCAAGCGGTTAAATCAATCATCCCACGCCGCATTCCATGCATGTAATCTTGAACCATTTTGGACCAAATTAAGTCATAAGCACGTAACATCTGAAAAGAACCGGCCATTTGCTTGGTATCCAGATACCCTTGCTCCCTCATCATACTTTTAAGAAAATCCACTTGACTTTCTGTCACAAAGAGCATTAATTCCCCAGCCTCAGTAAAATCCCCTTGAGCTGCTAAGAGTGTCAAGCTGTTTAAACGTTCGTCCTTGTCTCTTACCATCGCGGATGCGGTAATCATGGCCAAGGTGCCCCCTAAACAATACCCCATCAGATTGATTTTAGTTTCTGGCAAAAGGGTCGACACCGCATCAAATGCAGCCATAGCTCCTTGCCGATAATAATCATCCATCCCCAAATCCTGGTCCTCTTTGTCAGGATTGCGCCAAGAAATGATAAATACGGTGTGCCCCTGACTTACGAACCACTTCACCAAGGAGTTATGTGGTGATAAATCGAGAATATAATATTTCATAATCCAGGCTGGTAAGATGAGTATCGGCTCTTTATAGACTGTTTTCGTTTGGGCCTCATACTGAATGAGCTCAATTAAATGATTTTGAAAGACCACCCGCCCTGGGGTAATAGCCACTTGTTTCCCTGGGATAAAATGTTCAGAACCTGTAGGTGGTGCACCGGTTAGCTTTTCTAGCCAATCTTCGAATGCGATTTGGCTGCCTTGGATGAGATTAAGTCCCCCAGTGCGCCTGGCTTCATGGAATAAATCAGGATTAGACCAAACAAAATTGGAAGGGGATAGGGCATCAAGGGATTGGCGTGCCCAGAATGAAACAGTACGTTCCACCTGGTTGGGCAATCCTGGTACGTCCGTTGTGGCGCGTCGCCACCAATCCTCCATCTGCAAAAATCCTTCAGCGAATAAACGCCAAGGCATGGGCTGCCAACTGTCTTTTTTAAAACGTACGTCTTTACCATCCGCAGCACGTTCAACACAAACGATATTATTAATGCAATCCTTGGCATGAAAAACCGGATAAAAAGCAAGTTCCCACAAAACCCCAGGGGATTGGGCCAATTGCCAAAGCCAGGTGGAATAAGAAGAGCCGATGGCAGCAGGACTTATTCCTGCCGTCCATTTAGCCAGGTTGGCTTGCACTAATCGAGTGAAAAACGGAAAGAAGCTATCGGAAGTACTCATATCAGCCGGTGCACAACAAGAGAAATCCACCCCTTCTTGCAATTCTTGGTCCTGAGTGAGTATCCTTTCCTTAGGACAACATTGTTTTTCTGATCTCTTCATGGCCACGACATCCCTGGCATTATGCCCTATAATCAACAAGATATAATACAGCATAGCACAAGAATGAACCCATCAGTTCCGATTAAAGAGTCTCTCTTCAGAAATAGACAGGCTAAATAGTCACCCCTTACTATCTTTTGGCCGAACAGCACTTCTGTGTTTTTCAAGAAATGTTATCTCATTGATTTTGGCCAATAAAGTGGGCTTGTTAACTTACTTTATCCATTTTGGCTAAATTGCTTTTTTGTAGCCCAATTGGATTATTACTTGATAGTAATGAAACAACGCAAAACTACAGTGTGGTAATGGTTAACACTCAGTATTTCTAAACGGTGCTATATTATATAAATGATTTATAAAATGAGGGGTTTGTTTTTATATTGATTCAGCTACCACTTTATTCCATTGCAAGGAGCATTGATATGCCAAAGCAGAGACTTATTAAAGCAGTTATTGGGATAATGAGCGCGATACTTTTATTGGTCTCTTGTGCCCCATCAACAACGACGAATAATTCACACCGTGTTTCTCATACTTATGAAGGACACAACGTGGGAGGAATAGGTTGGCATTAACATGAGCAAGTATGTTTTTTTGCTTTTTATACCCTGTTCATGTAGTGCTATAGTAGGATGCTCAGCCCAAACAATTCATTGAAAAAATAATAAGGAGATTTCATTATGTTAAAACGGAATGTATTCATTTTATTGGCCGCTTGCAGTTTGGTTGCCATGCCACTCTTTGCAGAAGACATGTCTTCTGGTTCTCAAATGAATAATATGGGAATGCAAAGCTCTAATCAGCAGTCAACCCAACTGCAAGACGAAATGAAACAAATGCAAGAAGCACTAAAACAAATGCAACAGATGCATGATAAGCTTATGAATGCAAAAACAACGGAAGAAAAGAAATCGTTGATGCAAACACAAATGCCCATGATGGAAGAAGGCATGCACACCATGCAAAAAGGCATGAAGATGATGCAAAGTATGCACGATGATACAGCAAAACAACCCGAGATGATGGATCAACGTATGAAAATGATGCAAATGATGACGCAAATGATGCAGATGATGATGGATAGGCAAATGATGGGATGTCCCATGATGAAAAACCAATAACTCCTCTATAAGAGAGGCCTATCCTAGGGTAATTGACTCAAATCACCAGGGCTCTTATGAGATGTCTAAGAGCCCTATTATGCCAGTAGCCCATTAAGATTGGCCTATTCAGAGCCTACCTATTTCATTGAACTCTATAAAGGGATGGTTTGGTGTATCATCATATAACCCAGTGACATGGGTGTGCAGATTGATGAGACCTCCTACATAGCTTTTGTTTTTTAGATTTGAGGCGAGCTTTTATTAATTAGCATTTTGCTCTCTGTTTTCAAACTCTGTTATATTAAAATTCCATAAAGTGATGTAAAAATAGAGAGAATAGGACGACACCTAATTCATGGGTCATGAATACAATTGGAAAATGATGGATAAAAACACGGCTGTTGCTCAAACTCATGGAACTCCCATCGGCAGGATAATCGAAATCAATGGCCCTGTTGTCAGGATACATTGTGATGTACTACCTCCTTTGCATCAATCTCTTAAAACTTACACGGACAGTGATGAATACATTTTGGAAGTGTGTCAGCATCTTGATGAGCATCATGTGAGAGCCATCACGCTTCACAGTACTTCAGGACTGCAAAGAGGTTTAGTAATCTATGATCAGGGCACTTCCCTACAAATTCCCGTTTCAAAAAATTGCTTGGGCCGCCTTTTAAATATTTTTGGTGAGCCTTTAGACGGAGCTCCGCCATTAGAAACCCATGAATATCGTGATGTTCTGGCAAACTTAGCGCCACTTGAAATGACGAGCACTCAAGAAACCATTCTTGAGACTGGAATTAAAGTCATTGATTTACTTTGTCCTTTCGTCAGAGGGTGTAAAACGGGATTGTTTGGTGGTGCAGGAGTTGGGAAAACCGTACTCCTGATGGAATTGATGCATGCCATTATTCAATTGCATCAAGGGACCTCTGTCTTTGCTGGTGTTGGGGAGCGCATTCGGGAAGGACATGAATTGTGGCATGAGATGAAATCCGCAGGCGTTATGGATAAAACCCTCATGGTATTTGGTCAAATGGATGAATCACCTGGAGTGCGCTTTCGCACAGGGTTATCGGCATTAACTTATGCGGAATATTTGCGTGATACGTTGGGCCATGAGGTTCTTTTTCTTGTAGATAATATTTATCGCTTTGTGCAAGCCGGCAGTGAAATTTCGGGGTTACTCGGCCGAATGCCGGCAAATGTCGGTTATCAACCCACCTTAATGACTGAGATAGCGGAACTTGAAGAGCGCATGACGTCGACTGCCAAAGGAGCAGTGACTTCGGTACAAGCAGTTTATGTTCCAGCCGATGATATGAGCGATCCGGCGGTGACCGGGATTATTACTCATTTGGATTCCATCATAGTACTCTCTCGTTCACAAGCAGGTAAAGGCATTTATCCTGCCGTGGATCCCTTAGCTTCCAAGAGTCAATTTATGGATAAAATCCTATTGGGCGAGCGACATTATTCCATTGCACAAGCCGTACGAGAACACCTGGAACGTTATCAAGAATTAGAAGACATGATTTCTATGATGGGGATTGAAGAGCTTTCTCCTAAAGACCGTGCTATTGTGTTAAGAGCACGCAAACTGCAACGCTATCTTAGCCAACCCTTTCATGTCACCAAGCTTCAAACAGGAATGGAAGGGAAATCGGTTTCATTGGAACACACATTAACCGATTGCGAATCATTTCTAAGAGGCGATTACGATGAGTTTTCAGAAGAAGCGTGTTACATGATAGGTGCCATGAATAAAGGGAGATAACGACGGACATGGAGCTTTTTACTATCCATCTTAAGAGTGCCACACAATATGAAAAAATCGATAAGGTCATCAGTTTTGTGGGTGAGGATGCTTCTGGGCAATTTGGGATTTTAGCTCATCATGGCCGAATGATGACGTGCTTAAAATTCGGCTTGGCCTGGTTTCGTGATGAGAATCAAGAGACGGAATACTTAGCATTACCAGGTGCCGTGGTTTATTTCATTGACAATCAATTGCATATCGCGACAAGACATTATGTGCGCCATAAAGAGTACCAAGCCATACAAAGGGTCCTGGAGGAAGAATTACATTGGGAAGAAAACAATCTAGTGCGCACCAAAGAAAGCGTGCATCGTTTGGATGAAGAAATGTTAAAGCGTTTATGGGAATTAAACCGGCAGAACAGCTATGGAATTTAAAAATTCAAACAAGGAACTGGAACAACAAGTGAAACGAAACGTCCGCAAAATCAATGAAGCCAAAAAGGGAAAATCAACGTTATTAGCCCAAACAGTTTACCTGGGCACTTTGGGCTTTGTTTTTGTGTTACCCATCATTGCAGGAGCCTATCTCGGGGTTTGGCTCGATGAGAAAATAAAAGGGTATTCCATCAGTTGGACCATCAATTTAATCCTCCTTGGGGTGATTATTGGTGCCATTAACGTGTATCTTTTAATTAAGGACTAACTGTGGGAGAAGAAGGATTCTTAGCGCATTTTGCCTTTTCAATCGGTGGATTACCCATCACACAAAGCGTCTTAACCACGTGGTTCATTATGATCTCCTTATTCATCATGGCATGGAGTACCACTTACAAATGCTCTCTCCTACAGCCAAGCACGTACCAACTCATTTGGGAGGGTGTTTTAAGCACCATGTACGATGCAATAAAAGAAGTATTGCCCGAGCACGTTGAACTGATATTTCCTTTTGTAGCCACCTTGTGGATTTTTATCCTTGTTTCCAATTTAATTGGTGTTATTCCGGGATTTTATTCACCAACAGCGGATTTATCGGTGACGGCATCCCTTGCGATAATGACTTTTTTATCGGTACACTGGTTTGGAATTCGTGCCGAGGGGTGGCGAGAGTATTTGAAACATTATATTAAGCCAACTCCTTTTTTATTGCCTTTTCATTTAATCAGCGAAATCTCTCGAACCTTAGCATTGGCTGTCCGCTTGTTTGGTAATATCATGAGCTTGCAATTAACCGCCCTGATTGTCCTCATGATTGCCGGATTTTTAGTTCCTATTCCAATACTCATTTTACATATTATTGAAGCCATCATCCAAGCGTATATTTTTGGCATGCTGGCCTTAATATACATTGCTGGGGGCATTCAAGCCCATGAGCTTAAAAGCCAAGGAGAATCGTTATGAATGACATAAGTTGGTTTAGTTTAGCGTCAACCGTTATTGCCGCAATAGCCATTGCCATAGGAACTATAGGGCCGGCTCTAGCCATGGGGCGCGCGATTAGTCACGCCTTAGATGCTTTGGCAAGGCAACCTGAAGCCGAAAAATCCATCACCAGAACCTTATTTATTGGTTTGGCCATGATCGAATCGTTAGCCATTTATTGTTTGGTGATTGTTTTGATTATCCTCTTTAGAAATCCATTATTGTCTTATTTTGTAACGCAACAGGGATAAAACCAATGGAACTCTCTTGGACCACTTTTTCATTAGAACTCATTAATTTTCTTATTCTCATTTGGATTTTGAAACGCTTTCTTTATGCGCCCATACAAAAAACCATATTAGAACGAAAAAAAAGAGTGCAAGAACAATTAGAGACTGCGGAAAGACTGCACAAGGAAGCAACGCAATTGCAAACAACCTATGAACATCGTCTTACCGATTGGCAACAAGAGAAAGCGACCCTACAAAACGAGTGGCATGAGGCAATGGAACAATGGAAATCAGAAGAAAGACTCCGGTTTGAAAAACAATTGCATCAAGAAAAAGAACAGATTTTTTCCCATGAAATGCAAAAAGCCGAAGCCATCATTGAAAACAATGCCAAGGAAGCGTTTCTATTGGCTGGGAAATTTGCTGAACAATTGTTAATGCCTTTTGCGGATGCCCATCTTGAAGAGAACATCATTAAAAAAACCATTGAGGATCTGAATCATTTTCCGGTAGAACAATGGCAATGGCTCAATACTGTGCCGGAAGAAGAAACCATTTCGATACAAACGGCCTACCCCATCAAAGAACATCAGAAACAGGAGCTCTTGCAAGTCATTGAACAATTGTCACCTAAAAAACTTACAGTCTCTTTTACGGAAAATCCAAAGCTTCTCGCGGGATTAACCCTGCAAATGGGCCCCATGTGCTTGCAAGCCAATCTTCGTGATGAATTAAAATTCTTTATAGAGACAAAAAATGAATTGGTCTAACACCCCTTCTTTTCTTGAGAAGCAACGACAACGCCTTGAGCGCTATCAATTTCAAATCAAGGTATCCGAACAAGGGCGGGTGGTTTCTGTTGGAGATGGGATTATCTGGATTAAGGGCTTACCAGGGGCTGCCATCGATGAAATTCTTATTTCAGAGGATGAGTGCTGTATCGCGATGGTGTTCCACCTCACCGAAGAGCTGGTTGGCGCTGTGATGCTGGTACAAACCAAAAAATTAAAGGCAGGCACCCCTATTTTTCCTCTGAAACGCGTATTGAGTATTCCTGTAGGTGATAAACTGCTTGGGCGAGTGATTGATCCTCTAGGCCATCCATTAGACGGCGGTGAGATTCCGCCCCATGAAGAACAAGGATTACTGGATAGGCTGTCCCCACCTATTCTTCACCGTGACTTTGTGAATCGACCATTGTACACAGGAAATAAGATGCTTGATAATCTAATTCCCATTGGAAAAGGACAAAGGGAGTTACTGATTGGGGATAATGGGCTTGGTAAAAGTGCTTTGGCCCTTGACATTGTGATGAATCAAAAAGATAAAAAAGTGTATTGTGTCTATGTGTTGATTGGCCAAAAACGTTCCACGGTAAGCTCTACCATTCAATTATTAAAAGAAGCCAATGCCTTGGACTATACGACTGTTGTAGTAGCCCAAGCGACGGCCTTACCAGGATTACTTTATCTGGCTCCTTTTGCAGGGTGCGCCATTGCCGAACACTGGATGAAAAAGGGCTTAGATGCCCTGGTGATCTATGATGATTTGAGTGCTCATGCCAATAGTTATCGTGAACTGTCCCTTTTACTGCGTAGACCTCCTGGACGTGAGGCATTTCCTGCGGACATTTTTTATCTGCATTCCCGTTTATTAGAACGCTCCACCTGTCTTTCCCCTGCTCTGGGCGGCGGTAGTATGACGGCGTTGCCTATTATCGAAACCAAAGAAGGTGAAATGGCCACTTATATTCCAACGAATCTCATCTCCATCACTGATGGGCAAATCTTTTTTGATGAATCCTTATTCTCTTCTGGATTTCTTCCCGCCATTGATATCACCAAATCGGTCTCACGAGTCGGTGGTAAAGCGCAGCATCCGCAAATTAAAAAAGAATCCGGTCGAATGAAACTGGATTACCTGCAATTTCTTGATTTGGAACTGTTCACCCGCTTTGGGGCGAAACTGGATGCCAAAATGCAAAAGCAGATTCAAAAAGGGCGAGTTTTAAGAGAAATTCTAAAACAAGAACGTTTTTCACCACTACCCATTGAATTTCAACTCGCATGGCTTATTGCTTACAATGAGGGTTTCTTTGACGAATTGAATTTAGAAGACATCCCCAAAATGCTCAAAAAAATAGAGGAAGAAATAAAACAAAGCACTTTATCCTTGGGAAGCCCACGAGAACAATGGAAAAAAGCGATAAAAGAATGGCTAATGGCATAGAACGGACTCATTATCCACTCCAAAGCAATGAGTATCACTTAATACCCGGATGGTATCATGACGAAACGAACCAAACTCAAAGAACATGTTCATACTTTAGAAGAAATTGGCCACATTATGACGGCCATGAAAAATCTTTCTTTCATTGAACTGGGCAAAATCACTCAATGTCTTTCCATGCAGGACAACGTCATTAAAACCATTCGTGAGGTGAGCCATGATTTTTTAAGTTTCTATCCCATGCCCCCCATGAATCAACAAGAAAATCCTCCCTTAGTTTCTATTCTTATTGGCTCAGAACGCGGCTTTTGTGGTTCTTTTAATGATAATGTACTTCATCAGTTAGACGCGCACAACGAGCAACATTCTGAATGGGAACCAGCACTCGTTCTTGTAGGGCATAAACTGGCATTAAAAATGGCCAATGATTCTCGTGTCATGGCAACAATCGATGGACCCAATGCCATTGAAGAAATCCCAGCCGTGATTTCAAACGTGTTACACACGTTAGAAAGAGCCTTATTGCAAAGAAATAAGACATGGCACTCTTGGCAATGGACTGTTCTCTTCAATGAGGAAGAGCACAATCAAATTCAAGTAAAAACCTGGCAGCCCTTTAAAGAGTTGGATATAAGTCCTGCGCCTCCTTTTTCTGTGCCACCTGTTTTGAATGGTTCCAAAGACCAGTTTTTCGCTGACTTGGTGGAGCATTATTTACTGGCCAGGTGTTATGCGATTTTTTATCAATCGTTTTTTGCGGAGAATCATCAAAGACTGTTTCATTTAAACCAGGCATTAGATCGGTTAGAAAATAAAAAAAATGCATTAAACCATCGTCTTAATTTAATGCGCCAAGAAGAAATTACGGAAGAAATTCAGAATATTTTGCAAAGCGCCCAAGCGATTATTGGTCATGAGTTCACATAGAGCACTATGAGGCAAAAGTCACACCGCCTCTTTATAAGGTCTTTTTCTTATACGGGTTACAGACGACTATTAATTTCAACTGCCCTGGTTTCGATTCTCCACGGCATAAGGCCTTATATTGTTCCTGTCCCGAAATGGCGATGAGTTCGAGAGCGATTTGATACTTATCATCATAACCCATGATAAAATGTTGTTTTTCATCCGTGACCACTGAGAAATGCCCTTTGGGATATCCATAATAGTAGATTTTGATTATTAATGTGGCTTTTTTAAGAGGGATATTTTTTATAGGGGAGGCCTTTGAGTACTCCACTGAAAAAACACCATTTCGATATTGTGCTAACGAAGCAGTCGTCAATAAACTCAAGACCACACACCCTATTAAAACCATCCACTGCTTCGCCATTGGAAATTCCTCCATCCTGGCATCATAATGTTCACTACCATGTCAGAATTAGCACTTAACCGATTGATCCCTGTAAAGTATCAAAGCGTGCCGTCCCTTCACTTTTTTAAGATTCCACATAGGACATCTCTTAAAAAAGCTTCTATTATAGAATAGACAGAACCTCAAAATAGAGCAAATAACGTACTGATTTGGTTGAGTTTCTAATCCATGGAATGAATGACTGCATGAATTCCTAATCATACCCTTTTAAGTTATTGGAAATTTGTTACAGAATATGGGATAAACTAATAAGAGGCAGGAAAACAAATAATCTCAGCTTGTTCAGTGCGCTTTGGAGGGAAAGGATGCTGTTTCAATACATTAAAAAATTTTTCCTATTTCTATGGGTTCAAGCAGTATCTATTTCTTTCCTGTTGGCGATGGCTTCTGTTTCCTTTGCTCAACTCACAGCACAAGACCATGCTGCCCATCATCAAGGAGAAAAAGAAAGTGAGGGAATGGGGGGCATGATGAAAAACATAGGGACTCCCTCTAAGGAACTGTACCCTTCTTTAATGAATTTACCCACATTATCCCCCGAAAAACGCCTTGCAATTCAACAAAAGGCACATCAACGCATCACATCCGGCATGGCGCTCATGAAAGGTGGACTTAACGAGCTTTTGTTGGCATCCAACAATAACGATTACGCTAAAATGCAAGAAGCTTTAGAGAAATTACGGGAAGGGATAGCGCAATATGAGAGTGCACTGGCTGCACTTCGCGCACTGTCTGAAGGAAAAAATCCTCGCGACATCGCTTTGCAGTGGTTTAAACGTGAAATGAATCTTCTTCCAAGTACTCCTCAAGCCAAAAATGTCTTAGGCGGTCCTTTTTTTCATTTAACGATTATCGCTCTATTTGGTCTGTTTTTTTTGGTCATGATTTGGATGTATTTTTTCAAAATGAGAAGAGCGGCTGCTTTGCTCGATCGCTTAACCAAACAAAATGCGACTGTATCTTCAGAGACACCACCCCAATTCTCAAAAGCACCTGAACCAACCCCTTCCTTAACATCTGTAGAGCCTATTAAATCCTCTCAAGTTTCTAAAGTGCCATCAGAAATAGCCCCAACTACGCCTCCTACCTGCCCCGCTCATAAATGTCCTGTCCCGCAATTTCCAGTCATGAGATCGCTCACCGAACCGGAAGAGAAATGGGAAGGACAACTTCGTGTTTGCCGTATCTTTCAAGAAGCCCCGGGAATCAAAACGTTTCATTTGGCATCAACCCATGAGGTGGCTTTGCCATTTACCTATTATCCTGGCCAGTTCATTACGCTCACCGCCTTAATTAATGGTAAAACCGTAAGACGCAGTTACACCATGGCGTCCACCCCAACCCAATTGCATTATTGCGCCATCACGGTCAAGCGGGAAGAACAAGGCGTGTTTTCCCGTTATTTGCATGACGAAATTAAAGAAGGGGATTTACTGGAGGTGATGGGACCTAATGGTAAATTTACCTTTACTGGTGAAGAGGCAAAGAGCATTGTACTGATTTGTGGAGGAGTTGGTATTACCCCGATGATGAGTATCATCCGCTACCTCACCGATATTGGATGGCACAATGACATTTATTTGCTGTACTGTTGTCGCACGACGAGTGAGTTTCTCTTTCGCGAAGAATTAGAGCAACTTCAAGAAAGATACCTCAATCTCCATGTGTACGCGTCGATGCTGCGTTCAGAGGGAACCATTTGGATGGGGTTGCAAGGCCTATTTACCAAGAACATCATCAGCCATCTTGTCCCTGATATTGCCTCTCATCGTATCCACGTTTGTGGTCCTCCTGCGATGATGGCAGCCATCCTTGGTATCTTAAAAGAACTTAAGGTGCCCGCTGATTTGATTCTAACAGAAGCATTTGGACCAGAAAAGAAACCAGAAATAATCCAAGAAGACTTAGAGGCCATCAAAGCCGATACCCGTTCGATGATTTCTTTTCGGAAATCTGAAAAAATGGTTCCGATTTTGCCAGACCGTACCCTTCTTGAAATCGCGGAAGCCAATGGAGTTACTATTGATAACGCGTGTCGAACCGGGCAATGCGGGTTATGTAAAGTGAAATTGCTGTCAGGGGAAGTGACCATGGCTTGTGACGATGCGCTTTCAAAGGAAGACAAACAACAGGGGCTCATCTTAGCCTGTCAGGCCAAAGCGACTCAAAACATTGAGGTGGATGCTTAATGAATGCGCAAGGACGTATGATGGTTTTGGGGTTAGTACTTCTAATGCTTATCACATGGCTAGGCTTTACAGTCCATACGTCTTCTCGTTTTGCCGGGAGTTTTTGGGGTGGCGTTTTTGGAGTGAGTGGCTCGATATTGATGCTGATTCCGCTCCTCTACCTCTTTGTTAAACGCATTTCATTTTTGAAAAATTGGATAACACACTATGTGTCCATGAATACCCTGTTGTCATGGCATATTTATACAGGCATTATCGGCTCTATTTTAGTCTTGATTCATACTGGGCATAAATTTAATAGCGCTCTGGGTATTGCTTTGACTGCTATGACGCTCATTGTCACGCTCAGTGGTTTTATTGGCCGTTATCTCATGGGCTTTATGACTCAGGAAATCGATGAAAAAAGACAATCCTCTTGGGATTACAACAGCAATACCAAATCGTGGCTCAAGAATTACAAGCAAGCGCACACCCCAAGCAAAACATCGAAAAATTACATCTTATGACCGCTCGCTTTCTTTCCTGGCTGCTTGAAGACACCGCACTGGATGGTCAGTTAATCAAGTCGGCAGAGGTACGCGCTTTGTGTTTAGCAGATGCCATCTCTGAGCTGGAATACGCCATTCGTTTTCACGAGCACTTCAAGCGCCTGTTTCAAAAATGGTTAACCTGTCACATTATTACAGCACTGGTATTGTATGTTCTGCTGGGTTTGCACGTTTGGTCTGGAATTTATTTTGGATTAAGGTGGTTTCAATGAAGCTGAGTTGGGCTACCCTCGCTGCCCTTACCGTAATCGCGGCACTGTCTTTTATGGCCTATTATCTGTCTTCTCATGGAGATGAGGTGAGCAGTTTGACGAACGTAGCGGAGTGGCAAAGAATGGCAAGCCCCGGAGAACTTTCCAAAGCCCACTCGTTTTTAAGTCACAACTGCACTGCATGTCATACGCCTGTGAAAGGGGTTGAGGCAGCGAACTGTATCGTCTGCCATGCCAACAACGAATCTCTGTTAAAACGCCAGCCGACCTCCTTTCATGCCAACATAGGCAGTTGTGTTGAATGTCATAGAGAGCACCAGGGCAGAACAGCACGTATCACCCAGATGGATCACAATGCTTTGGTTTCGTTAGGACTTCAGCAACTTCGTGCCTTTTCAAATGCAAATGATGAAGAAGAACAGTTGATTATTAATCAAGTTATGCTCTTTTTAGCGCAGAACGAATCCAATAAGTCCACATTACGGGTCAACCCCCATTTATCACCTCAAGAACTGACTTTACGCTGCGCCTCATGTCATCAAAACAAGGACAAGCACTTTAAGTTATTTGGCGACGATTGTTCTGCTTGTCATGAAACGGCTCATTGGAGCCTCTCTGAATTTAGGCACCCATCTCCGAGTTCAATGGATTGTGCTCAATGCCACCAAGCGCCACCCAGTCATTATATGGAGCATTTTAATATGATTTCAAAAAAAGTGGCTCATGAGCATGAAGCCCGTGTCGATCAATGTTTCCTTTGCCACCAAACCACGTTGTGGACTGATATTAAAGGAGTTGGGTTTTATAAGCATCATTGAGGGACACCTTCACTACAATGGAAAATTATAAGTGCCATAACAATTTATTATGGCACTTACCAGGACTATTGATTGGGTGACTGTTTCTGCATCGGGATTTGATGTTGTATCAACATAGACATACTAGCAGGCGTTTGAATATATCCTTTATGCCAATACACAGTGGCATAATAAGCACTACAAATCATGCCTAAAATCGCAAAGAGAACGATGAGCCAACCAAAGACTTTTGCCAGCGAAATACCACGTCCTTCGTTACGTAACGCCCATGCTATCAAAATAATACCCAGTGCTATTGCAATGAGAGACAACATCTGAGCCACATGGAACAGGAATGCTTCACCTGACATCATTGGCATCTGGAAATAGCCTGCATACCAGTACTTAATCGCGTAATAAGTACTGCATAGCTCCCCTAAAATCCCGATAATGACAATCAACCATCCAAATATTTTGGCTAATCCAGTACTGTTGCCTTCATTACGTAATGCCC
This sequence comes from Legionella clemsonensis, assembly GCF_002240035.1. NCBI lineage: Bacteria > Pseudomonadati > Pseudomonadota > Gammaproteobacteria > Legionellales > Legionellaceae > Legionella > Legionella clemsonensis. The sequence continues at coordinate 1,911,356 of NZ_CP016397.1, forward strand.
AAACAACCAACATGATTCCAAGCGCTATTGCGATAAGGCCGAGCATCTCGGCACTGTGAAACATAAACATCATGGTGCACCTCCTTTACTGTCTTGTTGTTTACCAAAACGAGGTATAAACCCAGGAGTAACTGCAGCATAGTGTTTATATTCCTCACCATATTCCGCCAAGACCTCTTTTTCTTCTCTACGCGCGAGACGAACATACATATAAACCAATATAGGAAACATGATTAAGGTCAGAATGGTTGGCCATTGCAATAAAAAACCAATCATCACCAGAATAAACCCATCGTATTGCGGATGACGAATTTTGGCGTACAGCCCACTGGTTGCAAGTTGATGCGCCTTTTGAGCACGATAAAGAGTACCCCAGGCTGATGCAATCATCCAAAGACCGCCGATAATGAAGACAAAACTTAAGATATGAAAGACATCAAAATGGGGATCACCTTTCAAGCCAAGCAGGGTATGGAGTAAATGGCCACTGTCATGACCATATAAATCCATTCCAGGATAATATTTAGAAAGCCATCCTGACAGTAAATAAATGGTTAAAGGAAAACCATACATTTCGGTAAAATAAGCGATGACAAACGCAGAAAAAGCACCAAAGGCGCGCCAATCTCGCCTTGTTTTAAACGTGGTGGTAAAACTGTAAGCAAACAAAATGAAAATCGCCGAATTGACAATGACCAATAACCACAAACCATAAGCATAAGAAGAATGTTCCATTTCGATTAATCCTTTTTCTCAGAAGAGTCGTTGTCCTCGTCATCGGATTTATGGTGATGATTCTCTCCATGCCCCCCATGTCCTCTATGCATAAAAAGATGCATCAATGGACAGAGTAAGACTAACAGCACCAATGGTGAAGCGCCTAAAAAGCTTGCTATGTGAGCACCATGCTCTACAATTAAGTAATAGCTAATAATCCCAATAATGATAATGGCCATTAGACCGGAAGGAGAACTCCAGAAGCCCTTCTCTTTTTGTGGTTTTGGTGATTTCGGGTGGTGCCCAAATGCAGGCGACATGATGTGCACTCCTTTGACTCAGTAATTTGTATTAGTATAGTTCATCCTTCTAAAGGATTGCGCCAGTCAGGTATCATTTCATAAATTGATCAATTTATGAAATTCAGTGCTATCTTGTCTATAGATAAGTATTGGATTTAGAGTAGCTTAATCAGCTCTTTTACAAGGAGCGGCAATATGTGGACTTTAAAGACGTTGAAGTGGTTTGTTGCAGTAGCCGCTTTGATGGGTTCAAGTGCTGTAGCTTCTGCCTTTGATACCTCAATCAAAACTGATTCACCAATAGGTTCCATAACATTGGCTTCCAATATACCTCATGCCCCTCATTGGACACCTCATGGTGGACATGGCCGGTGGCATTGGGATGGACATAGATGGCATTGGATTCAATATCACTACAAGTGGCATCATAACTGGCATCAAAATTGGCACCATAATTGGCATCAACAAAACTGGCATCACGGTGGTCATGACGGACATGGCGGTGGACATTAAGAATGGGAAATTCATTCCCAAGTCTTGATGTGTGAGTGAGGGCATTTAACCTTTGGTTTAGAGGGTTTTTTGTGCCAAATATTTGGAAATGAGGCAGAAACGAGACAAATGCGAGCCAGAAAAACCCTCATCGAGAGACTATGAAAAAAGTATAACTAGCCACAGAAAAAATTGAAGCACTTAAATATCTTGTTCGAGATAATAAAAATCAATTAAGCCATTTAAATACCTTAAGCAATTTATTGCAACAGCGGATTGATTATTTTAAGCAGATTATTACCACCTATCAAAAACAAGAGAAAGAAGTAGCCGAAAACATGATGGCAAGTGACACGGGACTTTATCTCGCAACTCAGGTACGCATTTTAACCATCACTATACAAAATGGCGAATTTATTTTACTCAATTGAAAGCGACATTAATTTTATATTTTTACAATTAATACTTTTATTCATAATCAAAGTAAGTAATAGTCTTATATGGGTATGTTAAAAGCACGCTAAATAAAAGGAATTATGGATATGAAAATTGTTTATTTAATAATTAGCTTTATGATTCTTCTTTTGAATTCGGGCTGTGGCGGATTACGTCAAGTAAATGCAGATGCGAAAAATGTGAACTTATATTTGTCCTATCCTACAGGAAATTGCCGTTTCTTAGGGATTATTAAAAACCCAAATGTACATGAAGTTATGGATATCCGCTCCTCTTTAAAAGATCTAGAAAAAGATGATAATAATTTTTTAAAAAATGAAGGCGCGAAGTTAGGAGCAAATGTTATCGTTCTTGTAACCCATACACCAAGTGAAGCTCATAAGAGATATGTAAGGGGATCAAAAAACTTAACAACTATTAATATCCATTCCATAATAGCTAATGCCTATTACTGTCCCCATATGAAAGTTGACCAATTACAACAAAGAAATTTAGAAATTAAGCAAACTCCATTATTTGAAAATGATGATCTGCAGATCAATCATTAAAAATCCAGGATCCTGGGTTAAATTACAAAACTGAGGATAATTTAACCCAGTATTGTCAGATAAATTGTCCCCATCCTAAAGACATGAGGAAGGATTTTCTTGGAAGAGAACGCTCAACACCCCAATGAACAAGGTCATTGATAGGTGATATATTCCTCATGGATGGATTAATATCATGAAGGTGACTATTTATTCCTATGAATTCATAAAATAATTCCAATGTATATTTGGCTTTTTTAAAAAAGAACAGCAACTCCTAACGTGATTGTATCTTGAGTGGTAGGCTCTCCCTGACTTCGAAGAATCCTCTTAAGAGCACCATACTCTACATCATGCTCGTACTCTGAAAAAATATTAAGCCCTGGCTTAAGACGATAATAAGGTCTCAGGATATAACGCATTTGGTTTAAGCCATTGCCAATCTCGTTTTTGACGACGGTATGAGTGGCCAAAATGCTGCGAATTCCTGTGACGAAGAAGAAGTTATTAGTCAGTTGGTTAGCCCGTGCTAACTGAATGTCAAATTTCACACTGCCATCGCGGTAATAGGTTCTAATGTTGGTATCAATATACCAAGGCATTAACCCTTCAATACCAATACCAGGTTGCCAATAAGGGCCTCCCGGGCGATAAAAATAATTGACCCCTCCTTTAACCGCCCAAAATTGGCTAATCAAATGCCAATAGAACACATCGATGTCGGCGTTTTCAACCGTTCCTTTATAAATTTCAGCGTCCTCAGTATACAACTGGAGCTTATTGTAATCTGGGCCATAGAGGCCTCTAAACGTCATTTCCTGAGCATTATGAAAAGGGTCTTCGCCAAGTTCAATATAGCTTGAACGATAGAAGCCTTGATGATGCCCTGCAGGGTGTTTGATAAGAGAAGCATCCAGTGGCATGACTTCGTCTTCTCGTACAATGGGTCGATTGATGTAGGCTTGCTGATAGGCGTAATTGTCTGGCTTTCGAGTGCCGTTGGCAATCTCAATGATGGTGGTGTATTGAAATACGCGCGCCATGCCTGCGGTCATGTGCAGAAGATGATGGCAATGGAAGAACCATTGACCGCTGGCTTCAGTATCAAAATCGGCAACGGCAGTAGCCCCTGGAGGGACTTCAATGGTATGCAATAAGGGATCGTAAGACCCATGACCATTGCGTAAAATAAACCAATGGCCGTGAATATGCATGGGGTGACGCATCATCGAATTGTTGGTAAAAATAATCCGATAACGCTTTCCTGGCTCAATCAGAATTGGTTTGGCCTTGTATTCTGGTAGACCATTAATAAACCAAATGTAACGGTCCATGTAACCAAACAATTCCATTTTAATAATCCCATCGACCGGTTTATTCGGGTTGTTGGTTTTCACTGCTCCTTTTAACTCTTGGTATTTGGTTCCCAGGGTGCTGGCCTTTGCCGAATCAGGCGGCTCTATCTTATCGCCGATGATGGTCGGCTCAATAGGCATCTTCATATTCATGGAGCCCTTCATCGACATGCCCTGCTCCATAGGCTTATCTGACTTCATGTTCCTATTCATAGACATGTCATTAGCAGAGTTAGACGTCTTACTCTGGCTCATTGCGCTATGATTCATGTCCGGCATAGCCATGCTGTTGTTCATTGCGGTCGATGAGGGGTCAGATTTCATTTGAGCAGAGTTAGATGTCTTATTCTGGCCCATTGCGCTATGATTCATGTCCGGCATAGCCATGCTCTTGTTCATTGAGGTCGACGAGGAGTCAGATTTCATTTGAGCAGAGTTAGACGTCTTACTCTGACTCATTGCCCCATGATTCATACCTGGCATGTCCATACTCTTGTTCATCGAGGTCGATGAGGATTTGGACTTCATTGATGAGGTGTGAGCGGAATGATTGGATGCATTGTCCATTTTCTTTTGGGCAGTCATGGAGGACATGGAGTGATTAGCGCTTTGCGAGCTCATTGATTGAGAGTGCGAAGGCATGGTCATGGAGGGTTTCATTGCCGTTGATGATTTATTTTTGTTCATCAAACCATGCAGTTGGTTTCCATCCATTGCCCCGCTATTCATAGACTGCATCATGTTGGCCATCATTTCTCTTGTGACAGGAAGTGGTTCAGGGAAAGGAGTCACGTCCTGATAATTGACGACTTGATTAGGATGAGTCACTAAGGCCCCATACGCTTTGCCCAGCGTGTCAATCGACTCGGCATAAATAATATAAGGCCTGTTTTTTTGAATGGTCACCAGGATATCATAGGTTTCACCCGGTGCAATCCAAAAATCCTCAATGGGATAAGGGACCACATCATTTCCTTGAATGTGCACCATCTCCACTTTGGCATCAGGAATTTTAACACGATAGATGGTACTTGCACCTGCGCCAATGAAACGTAGCCGCACCCTATCCCCTACCTTCACAGGAGCAGTCCAAGGATGAGATTTAGGCTGACCATTTAATAAATAGGCATCGTAAGCCACGTCACTTAAGTCATAAATACTCATGCGCATTTGTTGCATCATTTTATAATCAGCGATTAATTTTTTACGCTCTTCGGGAGAGGCTTTACGATAATCATGAAGAAACTTCATGAGTGAGGGTTGTAGGGGAAATCGAGGACCGTAATAATCACCGTCTTTTTTTAAATTCGCAAGCACTTGTTCGGCAGGAGTGTTGCTCCAATCGGATAACACCACCACATAATCTTTGGTGTAGTGATAACTTGGAGGATTGGGTGGATCAATAATAAAAGTACCGTACAAACCTTCCTGTTCTTGAACCTTAGCATGGGCGTGGTACCAATAGGTTCCTCTTTGATAAAGCTTAAAGCGATAATGGAATACGCCTCCCGGAGGAATTGGTTTTTGACTCACCCCGTCCACTCCATCCATTTGCCAAGGGACTAAAAGACCATGCCAATGAATGGACGTTCCCTCATCCAAATGGTTATATACATTGATGGTGACATCATCCCCTTCTTTAAAATGCAAAGTCGGTGCTGGAATTTGCCCATTAACAGCAATGGCGCGTCTCGGTTTGCCTGCAAAATTCACCGTTTTATAAGCAACCACCAAATTAACCGTACGCTTTGCTCCACCTGTAATAGTTAGAGGCGTCACCGCTTTAGGAGATTGTTTTTTAGTGGTAGGTTGTTCCATTTTGTATTGTGCAGGTTTCGATTGAGACGATGTAGTTTTCGGTGAAGTTAACGGTTGTGTTGAGGCACCATGTTGCTCATGCTGGGCAAACAATGCAGAAGAACTAAGCAGTAAAAAGGAAAAAATAAAGCAATAATTCCTGATTGAACAACGCAAATCCTTTTGTAACATGTTTCCATCCTTCCATAAAAATCGTATTAATGCGGCGATACCGTCTTTTCTGCTGTGACAGGCAAAACACCATACCCATACCGATAGACTAATTCCGCACCATACCAAGCTGTTGTGAGCAACAACACCTGGACAAGGAATAAAGCCATTAAGAAGAGCAGCGTCGGTTTTTGGTGTTTAATATAACGCCAAACCATCCAGAAAGCCACAAGTAAAATGGCACTTGCAGTAGCTAGTGCCCAGTTGCGGTGAATCACTTTTACGGCATGCGCCATAGCCCCATGTTTCACTGTATAAAAAGCATAAAACCCAGCGGACACAGTGGCAATCGTGCTCAATGCGGCCAGCCATAAACACCAACGCACTACGATTTCCAATTCGACAATAAACGGGTTGATTTTCCATCGAGTATTAGAGGCGAAATAGATTAAGGCATAAAAAATCACCGAAACAGTAAATAAGGCCACGGTAAAATGAACAAAAATGGGGTGCCAATTGGGGATAATTTCTATCATGGTCGATGCGTTCCTTATTCCAGTTTGGGGAACCAACATCCCATTCCCTCGTTTCCTCTTATAAAAAAAATAGTAGCCAAATAGCTATTCAGTTGACCCCTTTTTATTTCTTATTTTTGTCAATTGAATTGTTATCCATTATGCTAAATGTCTGAGATTAAAATAGCAACAATAAACCTGGGTGTTTCTAGTCGTTGGCAAGGACAAGGAAAATCATTTTGAAGGAATTGTTATGAATACTAAGGATTGTTTTGCAGAGAATGACTACGAAGAAAAAGCTAGAGAAACTAAACCTCTTTTTGATGAGACAGAGGTTCATGAAGCCAGGGACTTAGAAAATGAAATGGAGCTTGACGAGGAGTTTGATGCCATACGCTCCATGAATTAACGTCCTCGCCTGTTAATCGGGATCCTTATAAAGGGCTTCAAACCAATTGGTCATCACATCATTACGCATTATTCGGGAGGATTCCAATGAATCCCTCATCATCTGCGCAACACCATGCTCTATTTTTTTAAAGCAATTGCTCTGTGTAGCCATGCGGCGATTGGCTTGAATGGGTGGGCTTAATAGTTCGATTGCTTTCATCAGCGGATTCACTTTTTCAGAAAACACATAGCGACTTAGGCGCATGGGATGCGTTTTCTCAAGCCACCAGGATAAAAAAGGGTTACTTAAGCTCTGCACAGAAGGTTGGATAACTTTTTGATAAATTGAGTCATTGGCTTCGGATGTTTGACGAACCTTGTCAAACGGTTGCGTGGAGCTCGTTGCGCAAAGTTCTGTAAGTTCGCGCGCTTCAAAACGCACATGATATTGTTCTTTACTGCAATCGGGATCGCCCGTTGGGTTAACGATTATCATTTCATAAAGCCCTGGCTGCAATTGCTCAATGGCATTACTATGCTCCAAAATAGCACGATGGTGCAAACGAACGACCTTAGCCGACACAAAGATTCCTAAATGCCCAACGGAAGGATGAAGGAGATACACCACTCGCTGTTTGGCCTTCTTCAATGCTTGAGTTGTAGGATAAATCGTTCTTATCCAATGTAAAGCCTGCCTCGGTGGGGTAATTAGATCGCCTTGGGAAGCAAAGAGAACAATAGGGCTTTGAATGCGTTTCAAATCGTAAACGCATCCTTTATGAATCCGCATTTCACCGCGCTCTAGTTGATTGCCAATAAAAAGATTATTCACTGTGGCCATTATCTCTTCTTGACTGAATTGATAAAACCCATTCCACCAGCGTTCAAACTCCAAGAATCGTTCTCGCTCTGCATCAACTTCATCAAATAAGCCATAATACTTATCCCAAATAGCCGTGGTGGGATTGAGTAACTCAAAATTAGAGACCAACCACGCCCCATCCAATATCCCTTCTTTTAAATCCGATAGAAAGCGAGCACTCCAGGAACCACCCAAGAGTCCACCCAATAACTGCATGGGATTGGCTTCTTCTTCGCTGTTGGACCAATAAGAAACCGGTGAGCCATTCATGACCGTCAAGCCAACCGATCCCATACAATCAGAAGCCAATAAGGCCAGCATCCAACCGGCTTGACAATTGCCATAAAGAATGGGGGCTTTGCCTTCATGCCAGGCTTGGACTTTTTCAACAAAATGGCGCAAAGTCATCAGGACATCGGCGAGCGTTTGATGAGGCACAGGATTAGGATAAAAAATAACAAAATACACAGGATGACCACTATGTAATGCGATGCCCACTTCAGAGTCCCGTTTGAAACCACCAATCCCTGGCCCATGGCCTGATCTGGGATCCACAATAATAACTGGATGAGCCTGAGGATCAAAACATTCCTCAAAGCACACATCACCGACTTCAAGAATTTTAACCAAGGCATAATTCGTTTTGGGTTCCAATGATTTCCCATCCAAAACTAATTCATATTTGAAATTAAGCAGTGGTGGCAACCCTTGTTGTTCGTGCTCCATCATATTATTGGCGCGTTCACGTAAAGTATCGCAAAACAAAATAGAACGCTGCCAACAATCCAGTTGATAAGAAAAAAAATCAAGCCCTATTTGATAAGGCAAGTCGATGTCTTGCTTGTCCATGCGTCACCACCATCTTGAATCAGCCATCTCTTTACCTATTGTGGACTAGGGATAAGATTTTTACAAAAATTTTCTCTCCATCGGATGACTGATATGGACAAGACCTAAAGTCAACGACTGCTCAAGAAAGTGATAGGGAGATTAAATAATAAATAATCCAGTCTTAACCGTTTGTTGTTGCGCAGTAGATAATCTATTATGGTAATACCTCTTTTGATTAGGATGAATCTCATGAAAAAAATCAATTTTATATTGTATTTATTAACCATGCTCGCCATATCCTTTGTGACCTTGGGTCATGGAACCACTGAAACCACTGACACTACAAACCAAACGAAACACATATATCGCGGCTCCTCGATTACTCTTGAAGAGTTAGCCAAAGTTGCGGATTTATCCTCGGCACGGGATCAAAAAGGGAACCCCGTGACCCTAGAAGAAGAACGCTATCAGATTGGCTCTTTTACAAAAGGCACGGTGACTATCATTCCCAAAAGTGGGAAAGTGGACGATGTCATTACCTTGGATTTAAAACCAAATTAATGCATAAAAATCGAACCTTGCTCAATAGGAGCTAAAATCCACTAGTCGTTTTGTAAGTCATGATGTCTGTGCCTCGAATAGGGCCATTTACGTCTGCAGCCTCCTTACTTAAGGCGACCGTAATCGACAACAAATCATGCACAATACCCTACATCATGACTCATTCCTTGATTAATTAGGGACACCTGAAGGATACAAAGCACGCAGCTGCGCCAATACTTTTTGTAATTTTTGCCAGTTGGTTTCAGTTCCTTTTTTATCATTGGCATCGCCTGTTTTATCAAGACGAGTGGCCAATTGACTGACATAGCTTAGATTTTGCTGTAGTGATTTTTTCTGTTCCTCTGACAAATCCTTGCTTAACGCAGGTAATGCGTTGACTAAATCACGAATGGCAAACGCATGCTGGTGTATGGTCGTTAAATCATCACTACTGAGCACTTGATTAATGGATGCCGCATGCTTATCTACAGCCTCCCAAATGGCTGGAATCGTTTTGGGAATGGATTGTGTAGGCTCTTCAGTGGAATCAGCCATTGCTTGAGAATACCCACAAACCAACAAAACACTAGTGATAAGCCCCAACCAAAAATGGCTTTTTTGTTTCAAAGTAACGTGCTTCATGTTCTTTCTCCTTGTTCCGTTTTATTGAATTGCATCCGCTGTTCTCGCCATACTTCAATAGCATTATACACCGTAGGTACTACAAACATATTTAAAAACGTGGAGGTAAATAGTCCTCCCAAAAGCACCTGAGCTAAAGGACGCTCAAGTTCCTTTCCTGCAGGCGAACCCCATAACAAAGGAATTAAGCCAAGTGCTGCTGTTGCGGCGGTCATTAGTACGGGCACTAAGCGATCGAGGGTTCCTTGAATGACCACTTGCTCACGTGGTTGTCCCTGGACACGCAATTGATTGTAGTGGCTCACTAAAATAATCCCATTACGTGCCGCGATTCCAAATAAGGTGATAAAACCAATCATAGCCGCCACACTCATATTTCCACTCGCAAGAAACAAAGAAATCACGCCACCAATCAAAGCGAGCGGCAAATTAAACATGACCAATAACGCTTCACGGAATGTACCAAACGCTTTATGAAGAAGAATCAACATAATGAAAATAGCCAATGCACCAAAAAGAATAATCACGCGAGAGGCTTGTTGCTGACTTTCAAACTGACCACCATACTGAATGAAATAACCACTGGGCAATGTAACCTTTTCCTTAACCCGTTGTTGCACTTCTTGAATCACACTGCCTAAATCGCGGTCTTGCACATTAAAAGCAATCACCAAGACACGCTGCACGTTTTCCCGATTAATCGCAAAAGGCTGGGGTTCTAGGCGAATTTCAGCTACCGCACGCAAAGGAATTTTAGTTTTCTGATTCTCCGTTCCATGAGCGTCAATCAGCATGTTTTGAATGGCTTTAACACTGTCTCGCCCTGTTTCACTCATTCGCAAATACAAATCAAACGTTCGCTGCCCTTCGAGGATACTGGATACCGTCACGCCATTCAAAAGAACTTGAACATCCTCAGAAATTTGCCCCACATTAATGCCATAACGCGTTGCTTTTTCGCGGTCAATGGTAATGACCAACTGGGGTACATTAATTTGTTGCTCTTTATTAACATCCACTATTCCTGGTACGGTTTTTAATATAGTTTCGACCGATTGACCCAGTTCGTTTAATGTCGCAAGATTATCACCAAAAAGCTTCACCGCCACTTGTGCTCTGACCCCCGACAGCACTTCATCCATACGATGAGCAATAAATTGACCCACATTAAACAGCGCTCCTGGGATATTCGCTAGATCCGCTCGAATACGACGCAATAACTCATCAGGCGACATGCTTTTGTCTTTGTCAAAATTAAGACGTACATCAAATTCACTGATATTAGGTGGCAGCGCATCCTCATCCAGTTCGCTGCGCCCTGCACGTTGAGCAATGGAGAGGACTTGTGGATACTTGAGCAAAGTTTTACTGACCTGTTTGCCTAATCGCATGGATTCATCCAATGAAGTCCCAGGAAGAGTACTCATTACGATAATAAAATTGCCCTCATGAAACTCAGGTAAAAAAGAGGTGCCAAAAAAAGGAAGCAAAGCCAAAGAAAAAATAAATGCGGCACCTGACATAGCAACGACTGTTTTACAATGTGCCAAAGACCAATTTAATCCCGTTAAAAAATGTTTTTTTAACCAAATCACAAAACGAGTTTCAGATTGCGCGTGTTTGACTACTTCTTCTTCCGTTAAATGATAACGTTCCTCTTGAGATAACGCATGTACCACCACCTTAACATCCTGTTTTTTCTCAGCTTTTCTGACTAATAGAATATAACAAAGGGCTGGCACCATCGTGATAGAAACAACGAGCGAACCTAATACCGAGGCAATATAGGCAATAGCCAACGGGCTAAAAATTCGCTCAGCAATACCTGATAAAAAGAAAATGGGCAAAAACACCAAACTAATGATAATGGTGGCATAAACCACAGAGCTTCGAATTTCCAAAACCGCATCAAAAACAATTTCAATGGCAGGCAAGGGCTTTTCTGTCAAACGATTCAACCTTAAGCGATGCACCACGTTTTCAACAGTGATAATGCCATCGTCCACCACCTCACCTATTGCAATCGCCATCCCCCCTAAAGTCATGGAGTTAATACCAAAACCAAAATAGTAAAGGACCAAGATACCGACAATAAAAGATATCGGCATGGAAAGAAATGTAATGAAGGAAGCTCGCCAATTCATTAAAAAAAGGAACAACACCGCAATGACAATGATGGCTCCTTCAATCAGCGCCTTAGTCAAGTTATGTATGGCTGATTCAATGAAATTGGCTTGGCGAAACACATCCGTCACTAATTCAACACCCGCAGGCAGTGTGTGTTTAATTTCCGCTAACGCTTGCTCCACTTTATCAGTCGTGGTTACGGTGTCCGCTCCATAGATTTTGGAAATCGTACCAATCACAGCATTTTCTGCATTATAAGTGCCATCACCTCGTTTAATTTCACCACCAAAGGTCACAGTGGCCACGTTGTTAATAGTAATAGGCGCTCCATTACGCACCACAATCAATGTTTTCTTAATATCATCCAGTGTTTTAATACGCCCAATGGTACTCACTACGAATTCAGTACCAGCCTGATGGACAAACGCGCCAGGCACGTTTTGATTCCCTGCCGCTAACGCTTGACGCACTTCTTCCACTGTGATGCCATAAGCCAGCATGCGTTGTGGATCCAATTGGACTTGATACTGTTTCACTTCCCCACCAGTAGAAACCACTGCAGCCACCCCACCAAGAGCCAGGATGCGTGGGCGAATGGTCCAATCGGAAATGGTGCGAAGCAGTTCAGGGCTTGCGGTTCGACTCACCAGGGCATATTTTATCAACCATCCAACCGCTGAAGTCACAGGAACCATAGTTGGGGAATTCACTCCTGGAGGAAGTCGATTGACTACTTGTTGAATGCGCTCATTAACTAGTTGACGATTGCGATAAATATCCGTCTTGTCATCAAACACAATAGTAATTGTAGATAATCCTACCGAGGTTTTGGAGCGAACACTGGCTACCCCCGGTGTCCCATTAATGGCACTTTCTAAGGGGTAAGTCACCAGTGTTTCCACATCTTGCGTGGCCATACCAGGTGCTTCTGTTTGTACCACCACTTGTGGCGGGGCAAATTCGGGAAAAACATCCGCGGGCATTTGTTTTAAAGCATAGCCACCCAACAAACAAAGAATCAGGGTTTGGGCCAGGATTAATGGCCTATTATGCAGTGACCAGGCAATGAGATGAGTAAACATTTAATGATGCTCCTCTTCGCCTGTTTTCGGTTTACTGCCACCACTAAGCCACAGTGTATAAAGTTCACGGTTGCCCTGCGTCACAACAAGGTCGCCTGGCACTAAACCATCCGTAATTTCTGAGTAGTCATCATCCACAGCACCTACTTGAGCAACGACGCGGTCATACGTGTCCCCATTTTGAACAAAAACAAATTGCTGATTATCCGCCTGTAAAAGAGCCGCGTTAGGTACGGCAAGTGCTGCCTCATTACGAGCTAAAATGACGTTGGCGCGTACAAACATCCCGGGCTTTAGGAGTTTCTCTTCATTATCCAAGGTGATGCGCACATTCACGGTACGAGTTAAGGAGTCAAGATTGGGTTCAATTAAAGTTACTTGTCCTGCAAAAACCTTCTTTGGGTAACTTAAGGCATGAATAGTCACTTCTTGCCCTACCTTAACCTTACCTAAATCTTCTTCATACACTTGGGCTACGACTAATAATTTATCGCGATTACTGATGTGAAAAAGAACCGTGTTCGGCTCAACCGCTTGACCTAAATTGATATTTCTCGCATCAATAATACCCGCAATGGGGGCTGTGACGGCGACACTTGGAGGAGGATTACCTACTAACCTTGACTGTACTGTGGCCAAACGTTGCCCTGCCTTGACGCTATCCCCTAAATTCACATCAATGGCGGTCACGCTCCCACTAATCCGAATACTGACATCGGCTTGGGCATCAGGTAACAATTGAATTTGGCCATTTAAACCAAGCATTTGCGCCATGGGGCGATTGGTTGCTTCCACCACCTTGATGTCAAGCATTTTAGTTTGTGCTGGTGTTAAATGAACGGGGCCTTTGGCTCCTCCCTCGCTCACTTCAATTTCTTCTCCATGGGCAAAACACCCTTGAATAGGAAAGAGTAGACTAAGAAACAGACTAATTAATGCCATCCTTCTCATTTGCTGCCACCATCTCATTTGCTATCCCCATTCCTTTGATACGCTAAATAAGAGCAAAACCCATTGGTTTTACCTGGACCAATAGCCGTACATAAAGCCACATACACTTGCAAATACTTTTCTAAAGTATTGAGATAAGTTGTTTGCAAATCATTTTGTTGTTTTTGCACTTGCAATACATTCAAAAAAGAAATTTGTCCGCTCTCATAAGAATCACGTGCCAGTTTGACATTCTCAACTGCTAATTTAAGAGAAACAGTTTGCGTTTCCCTAAGACTCATTTGAAGTGCTTTCAGTTGGGCATAGTTACTGGCTATTTCAGTTTCAATAACTAAATCCAAGGCACGTAATGCCATCATCGCTTGAGTTCCTGTGTGACTGGCTTCTAAAATTCGCCCCTGATTACGATTTAAAAGAGGAAGAGGCACAGAAAGCGTGACCCCCAAGGTGCGATCAGCGGGTTGGGGTGGTCCCTCTTCCACCACAATTTTATCTTGTTGAACACCAAGCCCTACCGTCCAATCCGCAAAACGCTCGGCTTTTGCCAAACGCCTGTCGGCATTGGCACGATGAATCGATAAAGCGATGGCCTGACGATCAGGACGATTTTTAAGGGCTAATGTTTTTAAGAAGGCTAACTCAGGAAGTTTTTTACCTGTGATGACATCCCTCTTAAGAGATAAAGGAGAATTGGCTTTCCGCCCCATCAATTGATTCAGTAGGGCATATTGACTGATACTAAAACTATGCAAAAGATGTTTTTCTTGTCCAATCCTCAGATACTCAATGCGTGCTGCATTGTCATCCAGCTTTGAAATTTCAGCCGCGTGATAACGGTTATGAATCACATCAACAAGCTCGTGGTTTATCCGTAATAAGTAATTCACCTGTTGCATGCGACGCTCGGTAATCACAGCAGCATAATACGCATTCGCTACTTTGCTACTTAATTGACGCTCTGCTTCCCTAATTTCTGCCATGGCTTTTAACACATCCAAGCGCGCCACTGTCTTTTGTTTTGCAATACGTCCTGAAATAGGAAATGCTTGGCTAAAACCAGCACTGCGTGAATATTCCCCTTCGTCATTAAATAAGCGATCGTCGTTATTGGAAAGATTAAGACTTGGATTAGGCCAAAGACCTGCTTGGATTAAACGCGCCTTGGCGATAGAAACAGTATAACGGGCTGCTTTTAAATCCTTGTTGTTCGCTAGAGCAATTTGAGTTATTTCTTGAAGGGTTAATACGTTGCCTGCTGTAGCCAGAGAGGAACACAGTAATAGAAGCATCACCCAACCAAAAAACCACTTCATAGAATTAATTTCCATAAATAATAAGATTCAAAATAACTTTTAATTCGTCTTACATCGGTATGCTCGACCTACCATCCAATGGTCCGCTACGAAATCATTTTTGGGATTGCCTTCATAAGTTTGCTGATGTTGAGTCACTAAAACCCTGTTAGCACCTAATAGAGCTGCTTCATTTCTTAAGATATTTAATTCATCCTTAATCAAATGATCATGGGATTGATAGGATTGGCTCATGCCATTACGATCGGAGGCTCTGACTTCCCCTAAAAAAGCACAGGCTTTGGAAGGCTTACCTGATTGGAGAAGGGTCACTTTTTCTCCCTCAGGAGTTAACTTGGCATTATAAGAACAGCCCACAAGGAGTACAGAAACCATCAATAGGATGGTGCGTTTCATCTGAAAATGAATCATGAATTAATCCCTTCTTTTTATTATTTTATTCTCTAGTATCTCCCACCCAATGCCATTAAACAAGAGTGGTATATTAATTGACGAGGTAGAACAAAAAAACAGAAAAGCACGCTAATAGCGTGCTTAATGCACTGCAGTAAGACGACTGTTTTGTGTGTTTTCATTTTTTATTCGGCAATTTGATGAATACCCAAATCAATCGTATCGTTCCTTGTTGCAAGCATCGGATTATAGACACAAACGGAACCATTGATTTTTCTTTGCTTTGCCGCATAACACGCCAAATCCGCTTCTTTAATCACGCTATTCACTGAAGCCGAGTGAGGATTCATCTGAGTGATGCCAATGGAGCAGCCTAGATTAAGCTTCGATAAAATACCTTTTTTGAAGGATTGCTTAGCTACTGTAATAAGATTTTCTGCAATCTTTTTCGCTTCATCCAAGGAGATGTGTTCCATCACAGCGATGAACTCATCACCACCATAACGAGCCACAATATCATCCTTTCGCAATCGCTGCCTTAGGAGTTGTCCAAATGCTGCCAACGTGTTGTCTCCCACATCATGACCATAACGATCGTTAACCGCCTTAAATTTATCCATATCAATAAAAAGGACAATAACCCATCCATCACTGCTCTTAATTTGCTGAAACCGTGTGTTCAACATTTCAAAAAGAGTCTCTCTGTTATGGCAACCAGTCAGCGAATCGTATTTGACATGATGCCTTAATAGTTCATAGCGATTTTTTAAATCATCCATTACTTCCATCTTTTGAATGGTCTTAGTCATAAGACGACAAGACAAATAAACATAGGTAGCGCCTAATAAAAACACACTGCCATAAAAATAATTAAGACAATGGGGATCAACCAAGAGACCATAAAAAATACTGGCCGAATAACTTAGAATAAATGCGCCAATAAAAACAAGATAAACGAGCCACTGCCAACGATAATGGCTCGTTTGTTGCAGTACGCTTTTAATTAAATAGGCACCACCGATTAGAAAGACAATACCAACCACAATCATAATAGCTGGGAACACCATGATTTTGCCTTATGAACAACCGACTGCTTCCTATTAGTATAGATCTCTTTTGTTTTTTTTCTATTAACAACCGTTTTTTTCATCTTTTGTTCATAGCCTTATCCGTCGTAGTCTCAGCGCATTAACAATGACCGAAACAGAAGACAGTGCCATCGCTGCTGCTGCAATAATCGGACTTAAGAGTAAGCCAGTTAGTGGGTATAAAACCCCCGCAGCTAAGGGCACACCCAGTACATTATAAATAAATGCAAAGAAAAGATTTTGACGAATGTTGCTCATGGTCATTTCTGACAAACGACGCGCTTTAACGATGCCACGCAAATCCCCATGTAACAAGGTAATACCAGCGCTTTCGATGGCCACATCAGTACCCGTTCCCATGGCAATACCAATGTCCGCCTTTGCCAAGGCCGGGGCATCATTGACCCCATCACCCGCCATAGCAACCACTAAACCTTTGTCTCTTAATTCACTCACGATGCGGCTTTTATCTTCAGGCATGATTTCAGCCACTACTTTTTTAATACCAAGGGTACCTGCCACCGCTTCTGCTGTTTTCTTACTATCTCCGGTGAGCATAACCATTTCGATGCCGCTTTGCTGCAACTCACGTATTGTTTCAGGAGTAGTCGATTTAATGGGGTCTTCCACCACCAAAAGAGCAACCGTTTTACCATCCACTGCCATGAACATGACTGATGCGCCTTTGCTGCGAAGTTCATCGGCTTTTTCAAAAAGGGCAAGCTTATCACTGCCATACTCTTGCATTAATCGTGCATTACCAACGGCAATACGATGGCCATTTACTTTACCTATCACTCCCTTTCCAGTAGGTGCTTCAAAATCTTCAACCGTCCCCAATGACAATTGTTTTTCTTTTGCTGCCATGACAATGGCAGTGGCGAGCGGATGCTCACTTTGATGTTCGATGCTCGCCGCAAACGTCAAAATGGCCTCTTCATCAAACTCATCATCAGTGACAATACGCGTCAGTTTAGGACGCCCCTCCGTTAGGGTACCTGTTTTATCAACCACTAACGTATTGACCTTTTCCATGCGCTCCAAGCTTTCAGCATTTTTAATCAAAACGCCACTCTGAGCGCCTTTTCCCACTCCGACCATGATGGACATCGGTGTTGCTAAGCCTAACGCGCAAGGACACGCAATGATGAGTACGGAAACGGCAGCGATTAATCCATAGCTAAAGGCTGGCTGCGGGCCGAACAGTGCCCACAGAATGAAAGACAACACCGCAACCAAAATCACCGCCGGCACAAACCAACCTGAGACGGTATCCGCCAATCGCTGAATCGGCGCACGGCTTCGTTGCGCCTCACTGACCATTTGGACAATGCGTGCCAGCATGGTATCACTGCCCACATGCATGGCTTTCATGATAAAACTGCCTGTCTGATTGATTGTTGCACCAATCACTTTGGCGCCCGCTTCTTTTGTAACAGGAATAGGCTCGCCGGTCACCATGGATTCATCGATAAAACTTCGTCCTTCCAGCACTTCCCCATCCACCGGTATTTTTTCACCAGGACGAACACGAAGCTTATCGCCAACGTGCACCTTATCAAGAGATACCTCTTCTTCGCTGCCATCCTCTTTAATGCGATGGGCACTTTCAGGAGCTAATTTCAGCAAGGCACGGATGGCGCTGCCAGTTTGTTCTCGTGCTTTTAATTCCAGCACCTGCCCTAATAAGACCAGAGTCGTAATCACCGCCGCCGCCTCAAAATAAACAGCCACTGTGCCGAATTGACTGCGAAAGGCAAGGGGAAATATCCCAGGAAACAGAACAGCCACTACACTATAAGCCCAAGCCACCCCAATGCCCATGGCAATTAGAGTAAACATGTTTAATTGGCGCGTTTTTAGAGAGTGCCAACCACGCACAAAAAAAGGCCAACCACCCCACAATACCACAGGTGTGGCTAATAGCAATTGAATCCAGTTTGAGATATTGGCCGAGATGAAATGCCCAAATCCATGGGCTCCCATTTCCAACAATACAATAGGAAAAGTAAGAACCAACCCTACCCAAAATCGCCATCTCATGTCGAGGTACTCAGGGCTCGCTCCCTCCTCAGTAGTTATCGATTCCGGTTCTAAAGTCATACCACAAATCGGGCAAATGCCAGGGTTTGATTGGCGAATTTCTGGATGCATGGGACACGTATAGATAACGGCACCATCGGTTTTAGAAGCCGTGTCTTGCCGCTTGTGGAGGCCATGCTCTTTGTGAAAGCAAGCAGGTTCTTTGTCAGTATGGGTATGCCCTTGGTGATGGTCGTGTTTCATGGTTTGCCCTACCTGTTATGTGTGAGTACGCTTTGACTTGATTTACCGAGACAGCGAACAGGCTTAATGGCCAGCGCCGCCATGACCACCATGCCCGCCCGCGCTGTGTCCTCCATAGCCGCCATCGACCTCTTGGGAGCCATGCTTCACTGCTCCATCGCAGGAACTCAAAAAGAATAGTCCTCCGATTAACCCAATAAGCACTGCAATCATTCTAAAGGCTTTAAACATGGATTACTCCTTGTTAATAATCAACTTATTTAGCTTACTTTTTAAAGCGGCCAGTTTGTTTTTGACTAGAACTTCCACAGCCAAATCACTCACATCAATCGCATTGGTGACATGATGAATGGTATTACACGTGATAACTTGCACCCCTTTCATCTCAGATAATAAAGAATAAGCATCTTCTGCAAACAGCGCATGCACACCAATACAAACGATGGACTTGCCCCCTGCTTGTTGTAACTGCTTCACCGTCTCTACCATGGTTCTAGCGGTGGAAATGATGTCATCGACAAGCACGAGTGTCGAGGATTCGAGTTCAGGAATAGTGGGTACTGAAATAGTCACTTCTTTGTCACCACGCCGAATCTTTTCCAAAATCACATAGGGAAAACGACCTTTTTCTGCAATATCGGCAACCCACTGTTCACTTTCCATATCAGGACCAATTAGAATTGGCTTAGGAACATGATGTTTAATCCATGTAGCAATCATCGATGTGGCATGCAAAACAAAAGTGGGGATCGAGTAGATTTCATCTAACGAGTGATAACGGTGTAAATGCGGATCAATGCTCATCAACCAATCGAATGAACTGGATAACATCTGTGCAAAATAACGTGAAGTAATCCCCTCACCCTGATGAAAGCGTTTATCTTGACGTAGATAGGAAAGATAAGGAGCAATCAAGCCAACTTTTCGAGCCCCTAACTCTTTAGCCGTTTTGGCAAAAAACAACAAAGGGAGTATTTTTTCATCCGGCTCGTTTAAGCTGTCCACCACCATAAGACTGCGATTATTAACCTCTGAATTGATTTTTAAGTACCACTCCGTGTCTGGAAAGCGATGAAAAGTCACATCCCCCACGTCCACTTGCAGAACTTCTTGTAATCGTCTGGCGATTTCTGATGAGTCAAATAATGAAAATAATAAGGGCTTCAAGGGCTTTCTCCTAAAAGAATTACGTCTTGTTTGTCACGTAAAACATCACAGGCGTAATGGAGCTCCCCTGAAGACTCCGAATGAATTGTAAACAAAGGCTCACCTTGTTCAACGGATTCGCCGACATGGACATGGAGGTCAATACCCGCCGATTTCGATTTTGGCGCACCAGCAAGCTTGGCAATTTTTGCAAGCTTTCGATTATCAATGAGGGAGACTTTTCCTGCCTTTGCAGCCACAACAGGATGAGTAAAACGTGCCTTTGTCAATTCCCTCATCCCACCCTGAGCCTCACAAATGGCCTGAAATTTCTTAAAGGCTTGTCCACTTTCCAATAATTGCTTCGCAATGGATTTCCCTAAACCCGGTTGTACTTTCGAAGAACACTCTAACGCAGCACCCGCAAGCGTCAACGCTCGTTCACGCAAATCATTGGGTGCATCAGGCAATCCTTGCAACACCGCCAATACATCGCGAGCTTCTAATGATGGGCCAATGCCATATCCTACCGGTTGTGAACCATCGGTCAATAAAGTATGGACAACAAGCCCTAACTCGTTACCTACCTCCTCAAGCAATTGTTTCAGAAGGAGCGCCATAGACTGATTCCTGACTTTGGCAGTAGGTCCTACGGGAATATCAATGACCGCATGTGTAGCACCTGTTGCAATTTTTTTAGAAAGAATGGAAGCTACTAATTGCCCTTCACTATCTAAATCAATAGCTCGTTCCACACGGATGAGCACGTCATCAGCAGGACTTAAACTCACAGCCCCACCCCATACGATACAGCCGTTTTCTTGTTCAACCACTTGGCGCATCTTTTGGGGACTTAAGTGGACTGGAGCTAAAGTCTCCATGGTATCCGCAGTCCCCGCAGGTGATGTAATGGCACGCGACGACGTTTTAGGTATCATCAACCCAAAGGCAGCCACGATGGGAACCACAATCAGAGTGGTGCGATTTCCAGGCAATCCTCCCACACAATGTTTATCAACGACCAGAGGTGAAGGCCAAGATAAGCGATCACCACTATCAATCATGGCTTTGGTGAGCTTCATCACTTCCGTACTGGTTAGACGTCCTGAGGCACTTGCCGCTAGAAAAGCGGAGATTTGTACATCAGAAAGACGACCGCTTAACACATCATCAATGATGACCTTCATTTGTTCATAAGACAGTTCTTTGCCATAAATCTTGGTATGCACATAGCTTAAGGATTCCAAGGGTTTTGGATGGGAGACCTGAATTTCATCGCCTTCTTTGGCATGTAAAGACTCCCAGGCGTAATCCGACAAACCAGCCTCACCAGGCTGAAGTAGCTCTGAGGTCACCACATTAAGAGTGGCTATAATAGAGCGCTGACCTAAAGTCACTTGGATACGGGTCTGTACTTCGAATCCTTCCGAATGACAAACATGACAATCCTCGCGCATGTAAATAATAGCTTCGTGATAGGTTTTAATCCCTAAATGTTTTAACCGAAGCCCATGAGAGGTTTGCTTACTCACCACAATTCCTCCGTTTGCAGATAAGAAGGAATGGTGCAAGAAAAACCTAATTGCTTCTCAATCTTCTGTTTTAGCGATTGGGCGCTGTGAGGCTCCCCATGGGTGATAAAAACCTTTTTAGGCGGATTAGTCAAATGAGTTAGCCATTCTAACAATTCCGGGTAGTCGGCATGAGCCGATGTACTGCTCATGACTACGACCTTAGCTTGTATCGGAATAAAACTCCCGTGAATTTTGACTTGCTTCTCCCCATTCACAATTCGAGCACCACGAGTGCCACCCGCCTGAAAGCCAGTAAAAAGTAGGGTATTTTTAGGATTAGGCGCAAAGGCTTTTAAATGATGCAGAATGCGGCCGCCTTGCGCCATGCCGCTGGCCGCTATGATGATTTGCGGCATGTGATGACGGTCAATCTCCTTGGACTCCTCAGGTGTGTTCACATAGGTGGCAACATGGCATAGTCCACGACATTGTTCTGCAGTTAAATGGTGGTCTTCTTTATAAGTGCAGAGTAAATGAGTGGCATCAATGGCCATGGGGCTGTCTAAAAAGACAGGAAGGTCTTTGGTAATTTGCCCTTGTCGTTTCAGTTCATAAATAAAATAAAGAAGACTTTGCGCACGCCCTACTGCAAACGCAGGAATAACGACTGAGCCCCCTCGTTTAACGGTTTGATTAATCACCTGAGCCATTTGAGGCAAAGGATCTGTGGCATCATGCAATCGGTCACCATAGGTGGACTCCATCACCAGATAATCCGTTTCTTGAATGAAGGCAGGGGCTTTCATAACGGGATCATAAGGACGGCCAATGTCTCCAGTAAATACAATGGAACCTTTTTGGGTTTTTATTTTGACCATGGCCGCACCCACAATGTGACCAGCACGATGATACACAAAACTGAAATCATGGAATAATTGATGCGGGGTATCAAAATCAATGGTTTCAAAATACTGCAATGCAGTATGAGCTTCTTTTTCAGTATAAAGAGGAAGAGCAGGTTGGTGTTTGGAGAATCCATACTTATTGGCCAAGCGGGCTTCTTCTTCCTGCAGATGACCACTGTCGGGTAACAAAATGGAACACAGTGCTTTGGTACCCGGTGTTGCATAAATTTTGCCTTGGAATCCATTTTTGACGAGCAAGGGAAGATAACCCGTATGGTCAATATGCGCATGAGTGATAATCACCGCATCGATATCATGGGGGTCAATAGGTAAAGGAGCCCAGTTGCGTAATCGTAATTCTTTATAGCCTTGAAAAAGACCGCAATCAATCAGGATTTTTTTAGAACCGACGGTCAAAAGATATTTAGAACCAGTAACCGTCTCAGTTGCTCCTAAAAAAGTTAATTTCATCTTGCCTCCGTTAAGTCTGCTGTTTTTTTCAAATCCATTTGGCCCCGCCACATCACATAAACCACAGGAATCACAATTAAGGTCAGCAGTAGCGCTGAAAAAACCCCACCGACCATAGGAGCGGCAAGACGCTTCATCACATCGGCTCCAATGCCTGTAGCCCACATCACCGGTAATAGGCCAATGATGTTAGCAAGACCCGCCATAGCCATGGGACGAATGCGGGAGACTGCACATTGTTGCACCATCTGAATCAAATCGGACAAGGTTCTGAGCCCCCCTTTTTCCTTTTGTTCATGGTAATCGGAATCAAGGTAAGCGAGCATCACAGCACTGGTTTCAGCAGCAACTCCTGCAAGCGCTATCATCCCTACCCAAACCGCAATACTCATGTTATACCCTAATACATAAAGCAGTAAAAAGCCGCCAAATAAAGCAAAGGGAACGCCTAGCATCACCATTAAAGTCTCAGTGATGGTGCGGAAGGTAAAGTAAAATAAAACAAAAATAATAGCTAAGGTCAGTGGCACAAAAATTTTAAGTCGCTCATAAACCCGTTGCATGAACTCATATTGTCCCGACCAGGCCAATGTATAACCTGGAGGCAATTTCACTTTGACTTTGACTGCTTGCTTTAGCTCCTCCACATAGCCGCCAATGTCTCGGCCGCTGATGTCAATGAAGACATAACCCGCCAACATGCCATTCTCATCGCGAACCATGGCAGGTCCTGAACGAAAAGTTAGCGTCACCAATTGCGCGATGGGTACCTCCGCACCACTGGGTGTTTTGACTAAAATACGATTGAGCTTGTCGGGGTCATCGCGCAATTCTCGCAAATAACGCACATTCACTGGGTAGCGCTCACGCCCCTCGATCGTGGTGGCAATGTTTTCACCACCCACGGCCGATTCAATGATGCGATTAACGTCCATAATGGTTAAACCATAGCGAGCCAACTGGTCCCGATTAATTTGAAAATCAAGGAAGTAGCCTCCAGCCACCCGCTCGGCATAAACCGTACTGGTGCCCTTTACTTCTTTGGCCACCATTTCAATTTCTTTGCCAATGGCTTCAATTTTTTTAATGTCGGGGCCAAAAATTTTTATTCCTACAGCAGTCCGAATTCCTGTGGTGAGCATGTCATTACGCGCTTTAATGGGCATGGTCCAAGCATTACTCACACCTGGGAATTGCAACGCTTCATCCATCTCTTTCACCAGGCTTTCATAAGTCACTCCTTTGCGCCAAAATTCTTTAGGCTTTAACTCCACAATCACCTCCATCATATTAAATGGAGAAGGGTCGGTAGACGTTTCGGCTCTTCCCGTCTTGCCAAAAACGTGTGCCACCTCTGGAAATGCTTTTAATTTCTTATCCATTTCTTGAAGCAAAGCCGTCGCTTGCGTCACCGAAATACCCGGTAAAGTAACCGGCATATACAAAATCGTCCCTTCATAAAGAGGGGGCATGAATTCAGAGCCAATGAGTTTATAAAGAGGAATGGTGGCCATAGCCAATACAATGGCAATTCCCATTACGAACTTGCGATACCTCAAAGCAAGCTTCAACACGGGCGCGTACATGGTTTGCATCAAGCGAGTAATCGGATGTTTTTGTTCAGGGATAATTCGACCACGCACCAAAAGAGGCAATAGGACAGGAATTAAGGTGATGGCAAGTAAAGCACTCATGAAAATGGCCAAATTCTTAGTATAAGCCAAGGGCGAAAACAGCCGCCCTTCTTGAGCTTCCAAGGTAAAAACGGGCATGAAGGAGATGGCAATGACCAAAAGGGATGAAAAAATGGCAGGCCCCACCTCTTTCGCCGAATCGATTAACACCTGGGTGCGATCACCTGGGCTTCCTTTTGCTTCCCAATCCGCTAAGCGTTTATGGGCATTATCGACCATGATGATGGCCGCATCGACCATATCGCCAATGGCGACAATAATGCCTCCGATGGACATGATATTCAGTCCGACATGTAAGAAATAAATGGGGATAAACGAAATCAAAATCGCCAGCGGCAAAGTAATAATAGGAATCAATGCCGAGCGAAAATGCCCTAAAAACACAATAATGAGTAACCCAACCACCACCAGTTCTTCAATCAAGTTCCAATTGGCCGTGGAAATCGCTTCCCGGATTAAATGACTTCGGTCATACACAGGAACCATTTTTATCCCTTCCGGGATTGCCGAAGCTAATTCTTTCAATTTATCCTTGATGCGACCAATCACTTGCAGCACGTCTTCACCAAAGCGCATGATGACAATGCCACCCACGGCTTCGCCTTGGCCATTTAAATCGACCACCCCGCGGCGCATGTCCGAGCCAAGCTGAACAGTCGCTACATCACGTAATAAAATCGGTGTGCCATTGGCATTGGTGCCCACGGCAATTTTTTCAATATCCTCAGTAGACTTAATGTATCCGCGACCACGAATCATGTACTCCACGCCCGAAAACTCAATGACTCGACCACCGGTGTCGTTATTACTCATACGAATTTTTTCAACAATCTCAGGAACCGATAGGTTGTAGGCAAGGACTTTGACTGGATCCAAATTGACTTGGTATTGCTTGACAAAACCTCCCACACTGGCTACTTCAGACACCCCAGGAACCGCTCTTAACCAATAGCGCAAATACCAATCCTGAAATGTGCGTAACTCAGCCAGGTTATGCTTGCCATTGTCATCCACCAAGGCGTATTGATAAATCCAACCCACCGGTGTCGCATCAGGGCCCAATTGAGGAGTCACTCCTTCGGGCAATTTTCCAGACAGCTGACTCATGTATTCCAAGACCCGACTTCGCGCCCAATAAATATCCGTACCATCCTCAAAAATGATGTAGACATAAGAAAAGCCAAAATCAGAAAATCCCCGCACAGCTACTACTTTTGGTGCTGACAACAATGCAGTTACAATAGGATACGTGACTTGATCTTCGATGAGATCGGGCGAACGTCCCATCCAGGTCGTATACACAATGACCTGAGTGTCTGAAATGTCAGGCAATGCGTCCATACGGGTATTCTTCAAGGCCATATAGCCCATGAAAGAAAACCCGAGCACAAAAAGCAACACAATAAAACGATTGCGTGCACAAAACTCAATAATCCGTTCAACCATAAAATCCCTTTATTCCAAGGCCAAATCACGCCTCTTTATTAGAGCTTCTTTCCTATTGTAGAGGCTCGGTAAGAAAGTCTATTGATGTTGCATACCTCCCATGGCCGCTTTCAACTGGCTCTCTGAGTCAATGAGGAAATTGGCAGACGTAATAATTTGATCGCCCTCTTTAACCCCTTTGATTATCTCAAGCAAATCCCCTGCCCTAACCCCTAAGGTCACGTCCCGCCATTCAATTTTGCCATTGCCATGGTAAATAAACACCACTGCGCGCTCACCTGTGAGTAGAACAGCATTTTTAGGGACCACAAGACGTTCACCCAAAGGTACTTTGAGTTCCAGATTCACATACATGCCCGGTTTTAATTGCTCCTTCTGGTTGTCCACTTCAAAGCGAACCTTGGCTGTACGTGTTTTCATGTCAATCGTAGGGTAGATAAAATCAAGCTTGGCCTTAAATAATTCATTGGGCAAGTAGGTAAGGGTCAAATCAGCCATTTGACCAAGACGAATATAAGGAAGCTCATATTCGTAAATGTCCCCTAAAACCCACAAGCGTGATAAATCAGCAATGGTATAGAGTTCATCTCCTGGCTCAATGCGCATGCCCACCAGCGCCATTTTTTTAAGAACCGTACCTTGGATGGGGGAATGAATCGTCATCGTCCGAGTGATTTTGCCCGTACGTCTTAATTGCTCAATGTCTTTTTCGGAAATCCCCCACAGCAACAACCTTTGGTGGGCTGCTTGAAAAGCAGACTGCGCACCACGAGCCGCACTCGATGTCGTATTTTTGCTTAATATTTTTTGGGCATTAAGGGCGAGCAAATATTCTTGCTGGGTGGCGACCAATTCAGGACTGTAAACGGTAAAAAGAGCTTGGTCTGCTTTGACTTTTTCTCCGGTAAAATTAATGAATAAGTTCTCAATCCACCCATCAAAGCGTACATGAATATGGGCAACACGCCGCTCATCGGCTTCAACACGCCCCACGGTACGGATTATTTTTTCAACCACTTGGCGACGCACCGGCTCTGACGTAATGCCAATGGCTTGTAAACGAGCCGGATCAATCACAATCTCATTTCCTTGAGTGGACTGTTTCATGTCCATCTTGCCATGATTATCCATGGCCTGTTGCGCCTGAGTTACCTGCAACAACGAAAGTAAACTCAAAATAACCGCACTCTTGATTATTAACTTAAAATTCATAAGAACGTCCCTGTGCTTTCTTCGATTTGCGCGATCGCTTTTTCATGTTCAGCAAGTTCACCGTGCCATTCCAATTCATTTTCTTGCAGCGTCAATAAATTATTCAGCATCGTTAAGAAATCCACTTTACCCACGCCGTAGGTGGCTTGCGATGAAGTAAATGTTAAAGTGGCTTGTGGAATGATGGTATGTTGAATCAGATGAATGAGTTTTGCCGAGCGCTCTGCCAACAAATAGGCATTTTTCACTTGAAAGGAAAGCATACGATAGGTGGTCTGCAAATCCTCAATATCCGCATTATACCGCGCAAGTGATTCGCGCACGGCATGATTTTGCTTTTGCATGAAATAAAGTGGAACCGTTGCTTTTAACAACACTTGATAGCCTTTGGTGTGCATTCCCGTATCATGAAGTCGTCCCCCTTCGATTTCCACATCCGGGAAATACTCCATTTTACTTAAGCGGATGGCTTGTCGTCCTTTTTGAACAGCACGTTGCTGCATGATTAATTGCGGTGCTCGGCTCTTAACGAGCGTGTAAAAATACTCTAAATTATGCCCCATTGGCGTTACAGGAAGCACTGCTGGTGTATGGATTGTAATTTCTAAGGAACGATTTAAAAGGCGATTGATATCCGCCTGCAGGGATCCCCGTTGTTGCTTTAAGATGACTAAACGCATCAGTAGACGAGAAATCTCAGTTTGGGCACGATAAATATCTTGTTGGGGTGTTTTCCCTACACTGTAATTGGCTTCGGAACTCTTTTCCATTTCATGAAGAAGTTCCTGGTTTCTTTGTACGATCTCGATGGATTTATTGACAAAATAAAGATCGTAATAGAGCCGTTTTAATTCAGCAATGACGGCGAAACTAGTGGCTTGGTATTCTGCTTCCGCTCTTTTGGCCTCGAGCGTTGCTATCCTTCCTCGCACAATGAGTTTGCCAGGAAAAGGAATTTCTTGTTGGCCACCCAACATTTGCTCGCGTCTTGGATCCACATCCATAGGGATATTCTCAGACATGTTGATGTACCCTGCATTAAGCTTCGGATCGGGTAACGCTTTTGCCTGTGGAATCACATGGATTGCTGCCAGTAGTCGGTCGCGTGCCGCACGAATTTGAGGGTTGTTTTGAGTGGCCTCATTGATTAGCTGCGATAAAGCAGGCGGTGTCTTGGCATAAGATACTGGCCCTGCAAAACAACAGAAACCTAAGAGAATAGTCCAAATCATTTTTTTAGCACTAAAATGCTTCATTGGGTGCCTTCCTTAGCCGTTTCTGAGCTTCTATCACTAACAAAGGCACCATGCCTAATAGAATCCAAACCAGGCATTGGGTGAATGAGACCGGTTGTATCCCAAATAATTCGCGCAATACCGGGATATGATGAATCAAGACCTGCAGGGAAAAACTGATGCTCACAATAAAAAAGAGTCTTAAATTGGAAAACAATCCTACTTGCCAAATATTTTTGGTGTCGCTTCGCGCTCCAAAGGCCCATAAAAGCTCGGCGGTTACTAAAACAGAAAAGGCCGCATCTTGGGCTTGAATTAAATCCTTATCGATTAAATATTCATAAGCAAACACACTAAGGATTACTAAAGCCTTTAAACAACCCACAAAGGTTACTCGTTTGAAAAACGCCATATCCATCATGGATTTTTGCGTGGCTCTGGGTGGACGATTCAAAATCCCTGGCTCTGACATATCGGTAGCTAAGCCAATGGCCGGCAAACCATCGGTTACTAAGTTAATCCATAATAATTGGATAGGAAGCAACGGCAATGGCCAGCCGATTAAAAGTGCTACAAACACAACCAGTAACTCCCCACTATTGCCTGCTAATAAATAGGCAAGCGTTTTGGCAATGTTATCGTAAATCGTGCGACCTTCTTCAATACCTGCCACAATCGAGGTGAAGTTATTGTCCATGACGATGATGTCAGAGGCTTCCTTAGTTACAGCAGTCCCTGTTTTCCCCATGGCAATGCCCACCGAAGCTTCTCTTAAAGCAGGCGCATCATTCACCCCATCGCCTGTCATCGCCACCACCATTTGTTGTTTTTTCCAGGCCCGTACGATTTTTAATTTATGCTCCGCAGTCACACGAGCATAGACAGCAATGTCTTTGACGCAATGGTTAAATTCTTCCTCCGACATGTTTTCAAGTTCATTGCCAGTGAGCAATCGGTCACCTGCCTCCAAAATGCCAAGCTCTTTGGCAATGGCTCTTGCCGTATCAGGATGGTCTCCTGTAATCATCACTGGTTTAATACCAGCCTTTTTACAGCGACTGATGGATTCCTTGCTACTCGCATGAGGTGGGTCCTGAAGACCAATAAGACCTAAAAACACCAGGTTATGTTCAATCTCTTCCTCTTCTTCTAAAGTTGTAGGCTCTAATTGGCGCTTCGCAAAAGCTAACAGTCGCAATGCTTCGCTGGCCATGAGTTCACAGGATTGTTTCATGCGCGCCTTATCATTCGGCGTTACTTTTTTAATGCCTGTTTTGGTTAAAATATGGGTGCAGCGCTCCAAGATAATTTCTGGTGCCCCCTTCACAAAAGCGATGTGTTCATGGTCTTGTCGACACACGACCGTCATGCGTTTGCGTTCGGAGCTAAAGGGTAACTCTTTGATGCGAGGATAAGAGGCTTGCAGTTCCCCTTGCCAAACGCCTCCTTTGGCTGCTGCAACCAAAAGGGCCACTTCAGTTGGGTCTCCCACAGTAGCTACCTGTCCATCTTGGCTCTCAAAACTCGCGTTATTGCAAGCCACCATCGCATGCAAAGTAGCTTGCAACAACGGGTCTTCTGACACATTAATTTCTTGACCTTGAAGAGTAAATCCTCCCGAGAGGTTATAGCCTTCTCCATGAATACTATAAACATCACTTGCTGTCACAAGCTGACGTGCGGTCATTTCACCCACGGTTAATGTTCCTGTTTTATCCGTGCAAATGACTTGTAAACAGCCGAGTGTTTCAACCGCCGATAATCGCCTTACCAGTACGGCACGCCGTACCATACGTTGCACGCCGAGTGCTAAAGCCACCGTTACTACGGCAGGCAAGCCTTCAGGAATTGCAGCCACTGCAAGACTGACTGAACTCATGAATAAGCTGAATAGAGAGATATTACGTAAAAGACCTAAGCCAAAAATGGCAATGATAATGAAAAAGCAAAGCCACAATAGACGAGAACCCACTTGATTGAGTTTTTTCTGCAAAGGCGTTTCATCACGAGACGCTTCACCCAGCATTTTGGCAATGTGCCCCATTTCCGTTTGCATACCAGTCGCCACGACAAGCGCGCGACCGGTGCCATCGGCTATAGAGGTGCCCATAAACACCATGTTTTTACGATCGGCTAGAGGCGTCTCGGCAGTGCAAACATCCAGATTTTTAGCAACGGGTATCGACTCACCCGTGAGTGGCGCCTCATTAACCTTAAGCGCTGATAATTCAAAAAGGCGAGCATCGGCAGCGATTAAATCACCGCT
Organism: Legionella clemsonensis; assembly: GCF_002240035.1. Lineage (NCBI taxonomy): Bacteria > Pseudomonadati > Pseudomonadota > Gammaproteobacteria > Legionellales > Legionellaceae > Legionella > Legionella clemsonensis. The sequence continues at coordinate 1,942,085 of NZ_CP016397.1, forward strand.
TTCAAAAAGAAGAATATCACCTGGTACGATATCAGAAGCGGCTATCACCTTCGCATGGCCATCGCGAAGCACTGTTGCTTTGGGAGCAGCCATTTGCTGAAGCGCAAGCATTGCCCTATCAGCGCGATATTCCAAAAAAAATCCGATGATGGCATTTAAAATGACAATGGCCAAAATGGCAATGGCATCGGCTTTTTCATCCAACAAAAAAGACACAACAACAGCACCTAAAAGTACCCAAATCACCACACTTGCAAATTGCTGCAAAAAAATGACGAAAGGGGATGTTTTTTTCTGTTGACTCAGCAGGTTAGGTCCTACTTCTTTTAGCCGCTGTTCTGCTACTTTTTCAGATAGTCCTAAAGATAAGTCGGTTTGAAACAACAACACCATATCTGCAGGTGCTTTTTCGTGCCATTGTTCTGCCATGACAGCCATCCTTTGCATTCGCCCGTCCACTATGATGTGGTGCGCATCATTTTATCTCAATTTTTAGTGCCCGAATAGATTAATAGTTCTTAGACTTTATAGGATGAGCGCTCATATGAATCTTTAGGATTGAGTAATAAAGATTTTAGTGTTAGCGACCACCACCGCCACCATGGCCAACATGACCTTGAGCGACATGCTCTTCGAGACTTTTAGTGTACTTACTACTCGTGCCACTGCTCATGCACGCAGTAAGGACTAAACAACACGCCAAAACCATCCAATGACTTTGTTTCATGATAATTTCTATCCTTGATTTTAAAGGAAATAATTACAATATAGACTCTTTGGTATGGATAAGTCAAAACAAAGTGTTCTATGCTTTGACGAACAATTAGCTAGGAATAACCTTTGAGAAGCTCAATTAAAATGTCTTGATGTGTCCTCAAAAAAACCTAAAAAAATTTACGTGCAAAAGAAAACTTTGTCCCTTTGTTTTGAATTAATTGAATGATAGTTGAATTGTTTTTAGCTCACTTTTTTCGTATCCTAAACCGATTCAAAATTTGAGTTAGTTTTTTGAAATATTAAACTAATTAATTGACACGTATCACATCCATTTCGTCATCCCAACAAAGAACCATCGCTGACGATCCTAACCAACATTTAGGGTACCTCTACTTATATTTAATGCCTGTCTTAAAAAGACAATCATGATATCATTCTATTTACTGATTAAAATAAATAGCATACAAAATATAACTATAAGAAACTATTTTAAAACCTATTGGTTTTCTTGGAGACGAAAATATTGTGAAGAAATTTGCCATCACCCTAATGAGCTTGATATTCATTAACTCATATTATCCTACTGCTTTCTCCGAAAAACCTAATCAACGCATGATGAACAATCAATCGACACATTCTTTGAAATCAAAAAATACCTTGCAATTATCTATTCAAGAGATAATGGATAAAAAGGACAAGAAACTGGTATTAATCAAATTAATTGACACCAAAAGCAATAAACCAATCACCTTAAACGATCTTATTGAAGCACATACACAAAAGATTCATTTGTTGATTATCGATGATACACTTCTTGACTACAGTCATGTCCATCCAGTCGAAACAACGATACCAGGCATCTATCAATTTGAATGGCAGCCTACGCTTAAGAGTGCCTCCTATCGAGCATGGGCTGATCTTATACCGACTAATACAAAAACCCAAGAATATGTAGTTGCTGATTTACCTTACCCAAAGACAAAAAAGAAATTGGAAAATCCTATTCATCGACAACCATTATTTGAAAGTAGTGTTGATGGCTACCATTTTAAATTGTCTTTTGATAAAACACCATTGCACGTCGGTCAAGCAGTCATGGGCAAAATTGACATCACCGATGCAAAGGAAAACCCAGTTCATACCCTAGAACCCATTATGGGTGCTTATGCCCACATCGTTGGTTTTAATGAGGACTTTAAAACAGTAACTCATGTTCATCCAATGGGCAAGGAACCTACAAATAATACGGAACGAGGAGGACCTGAATTGCTATTTCATATAAAACCTAACAAAGTAGGATTTATTAAAATGTTCGCCCAAGTGCAAATCGATGGGAAAACACTGTTTGTTCCGTTTGGAGTCACAGTAAATTCATAAAGATCTTTGATGGATTGTGAATTCACAGGGGTTAGGCCTAGCATAATGATTTATCCTGTTTGCCATTCGTCTGTATGAACGCTACGGTTTGATTGAGACACCACAACGAGCCCCGAATGGCTATCGCCAATATCTAGAAGACGTCGTTGATTGCCTTCAACTTTGCCAAACTCAGATTGCATTAAAAGCGATCTTAATATTCAAATATAACATGATCCATCCACTCTCCATGTGGGTCATTAGAAATACCAAGCAACCAAGAAGCAGCAACAACCAACTCTTTGGACAGAACTAAAGCCTCTTCAGGTCCTGGGCTTCTCGTACCCTGCTCCCAATTCCCAATCCTGGCAGCGCCAAATCCTGTTCTCTCTGCCAATATCTTAATCGTCAACCCATTTGCTTTTCTAGCCTGCGTAATCCTACTACCTATAATTTTTTTCATGTTCATTTAGGTTCATTTGATATCAAACGGAAATAGCCCATTGACACTAAAAAGTGCTTATTTACAATGGGTTATCAACAACACGTTTCGTGTTATTGATTGATACTAAATGAAATTATTTGATATTGCAAACACTGAATTTGGAACAGTGTTTTTAGATGGATGAATAAGAAAATGGGATTTTTGTTTGTTACTACTAACGAATTATCCGCACTGATGGGATTGCCTTATATCCAGCAATCGACCTACTTGCTGGGGATTCGACCTTATATGGATAGGGAAACCTTTCTGGTTGGGGTTAAACGAAAAATCAGTTATCAGCAACTCGCTGAGGCTTTATATATTGAGCCTCATCAAGGCTTTCAACAATCCGGTAGTCCTAGTCGTCAACAATTGCGAAGAATCATCTATGCGCTGGAGAGAGCTGGTTTAATCAAGATTGAGTCCATAGGCATGAACCTGATTGTAAAATGCCTTTTAGCTGATACGGATATTTCTGTCCAAAATAAACCCGACACAAACCCGACACAGCAACCCGACACAAACCCGAACATCAAAAAGAATTACAAATCATCAAGTTACGATGATTTTTCTAAAAAATCCAACACAGTTGAAAACACAAAACCCGACACACCTCATAACTCAGAAAATTTGTGTGTGTATGTGCGCGCCCAATTTCAAAAATTTTGGGAACTTTATCCACAGAAGCAAGATGAGACCAGGGCATTCCAGGAGTTTTATAAACTCAAGCCCGATGAAACGCTGTTTAGACAGATGATGGATGCTCTGCAAGAACAAATTGAAAACCGTTTAGACATGGAGCTCTGTGGCGAGTGGGTTCCTAAATGGAAGTTTCCAGCCAATTGGCTAGCCCAACAATGCTGGAATGATGAACTTTTACCCATAAGAAAACAGGAGCAAGGCCATGCAAACATTCAAACAAGTTATAGAAAAAAATCAGCCGCAGATATTCTCGCTGAATCCTGCAAAGAATCCAGCTTCAGCATCAACTTTGAAGATAAACCCCAAACAGGAAACAACGTCCTCCACTTCAATTCAACAAGAAGCGTATGACAAACGGGTTGATACTTTGTTCTTAAGATTTAATGCCATTTATGGTGCCTTATGGCTTTCTGCCTATAACAATGAAAAAGCCCTTGAAGCTGCCAAGCTGGAATGGGCTGACAGCATCAAAGAATTTGATAGCCAGGTCTTAACCTTTGCGGTGGAAAAAATAAAAAGAACGCAACAACGCCCTCCCGTTATTCCTGTCTTTGTAGAACTTTGCATCAGCATTCAAAAAAGTATTAAGGCAAGAGAAGAAGCTCTGCGGGCTAAACCCGAAAACCATAAAAGAACCGACCCACAAATCGTTAAATCCCACATCAAAGAGATGATGGAAAAGCTAACCAGTCCCTCAGTTAAGGAGAAAAAATCATGCTGATCCTAGACCGCAAAATTGGTGAAGAAATCTATATCAATAAAGGCAAAATCAAAATCACTGTTCTTTATGAAAAAAATGGCCTGATAGGAATTGGTGTCAGAGCACCCAGCGAAATCGATATCGATCGCAAAGAAGTCTTTATCCGCAAATACATTCAAAAATTAGACCAAGAAAACAAGTCAAATCAAGGATAGGGATAGTTATGTTGAGAACAACCATTATTGGCCTTTTAGCCCTAAGCAGCCTGCAAATACAAGCTGCTAATATCACCCAGGTTGGACGTTATGCTACCGTGAATAATCAACCCCTGGCAGCACAGATAAATCCGCTTAAAACAGTCCAGCAGATTCATTTCCCAAGCTCAGTTCAAACGATAGGTGAAGCGGTTGAGTATTGGCTTCGTTATTCAGGTTACCATCTTGCTCCCCAGGATAAGCAAAACGAAAGCCTTAAACAAATCTTCCAACAACCCCTACCCCAAGTCACCAGAAACCTTGGTCCTTTAACTATAGCCGACGGGCTCACGGTATTGGTTGGGAAAACCCTGTTTAGCCTCAAGCAGGATGACCTCTTAAGAGAAATCAATTTCAGTCTTAATGCAAGGAGAGCACAATGAAGAAATTTCTGGATGCCAAATGGCTTGGCCTGGTTGTTTTAAATGTTCTGGTGATTGTGTTTGTGTGTGTAAAACACCAATCTTCATCCATCAATAATAACAATCTGAATGGTCTGGAACAAAAACTTATAACTATTCAATCGCAATTAAATAAACCTAACCAACAACCCGATCTTTCCCCTATTACTGACAATATCAAACAGCTTGGGGATTTCATCCAACAAATGCAAAACAAAGACGACCATCAATTAGGTGATCTTTTTTCAACCGAACAAGCTGCTATTAAAAACCAGCTCGATGGCATTAAAGAATTGCTGAAGCATTTAGATAGCCAAAAGCAGCCTATTAAAATGCTGCCAGCAAGCGAACTTCCTTTTAGAGTTTTAAGCATAGACAGCGTACAGGAAATTTCAGTCGCATCGGTTGCTTACGATTATAAAACCCAAGCCCTAGAGAAAGGGGATTCCCTAGCCGGATGGAAAATCCTAGATATCAATTTTGCCAAGCAAACTATCGAATTTGAGAACGCAGATAAAGCCCATGTTCTGATGCATTTGACTCAACAAGAGGTGGGCAATGAATAAATTGTCTACCATCACTCTATGCCTGTTATTAGGCCAGCAAGCCATCGCAGGTTTGTATATCCCTGGCATTGCCACCTCACCCATGCAACAAGCCGACAATGCCCTAGCAAAAGCAGGTCTTACTGAGTTTCATGATGAAGTGATCGAAGAAAAGGATTTCCTACTGAATGATGTTCAAAAGCAAGAAGCTAAAATCTGGGGATTGAATGAAAAAGAAGAAAAACGCTATCTGCAATTAATGCAAAGCAGAAGCGGTGTGTATTATAAAGACTTGCGCATGACACCGATTGATATTCTTGGACTTAACGCCAGAGATGATGCGGAACGTGAACATTTTGCAAGCCTTGCTGCTCGCCAGGAAGCACAAAAAGTGGCGCAAAATATCGCTTGGAACAATGCTTTTTATAAGGCCTATAACGAACTATTTAAAGACGTACCCGTGGTTGGCGATTTTGATCCCTCCCCTTACTCACCCTATGCTCATCAACCTATTCAATTAAAAGAGGGTGAAACACTCTATTTATTTATAATAACCTGACGATGCGGTTACCACCATTGTACTGCAACTGATTGACGCGATTAACCGCACTCCCAATACAAAACTTAACCTGCTGTTTCTGGATATGAACAATAACGCCATACAACTGTGGGCGAATCGACATCAAATCCCCATTCAATTAGTGACCAATCAGCAAATCACGCTAACCCCTGGCAACCAACAATTTGAAGGCTTAGCACTTGCCAAGAAACAAACCCCATTACTGTTAATAGCCAATGGTAAAACCTCGCAAGTTGTCGATTTAGGAAGATTTTAATGATTAGGATTCTACTTTTACTGTCGGTCGCGTTGAATGTTCATAGCATGAACGTCATTCCTTTAACCCTGTCACAAAGTGATACGTCATTAAAATTAAATTTGTCCAGCCCAATAGGCGTACCAGCCAAAAGCAAAGCTACCGCAGGCAAAGTCAGCCGCAAAACATTGGATACCACTTTATTAAACATGCCTTTGTTTGTCATAGGTGCAGATAAAGCATCGATTCAATGGTTGGAACAGCATCAAGAAGAATTAAAATTCATGCAAGCCACAGGATTCATTACCAACGTCAATGACTTTGAAACCATTGTCGCTTTGCAAGAAAAATTCAAACTACCGTTACTGCCCGTTAATGTTGATCCCTTGCTTGCATACCTTCACGAACAACATTACCCCTTAATCATTGCTGAGGGGGCTTTATGGCAGTAAAACAATATTCAAGACAAATGACCATGCAGTTAACCATAGTACTATTTTTAGGTTGGTTGGCGATTATTATCTGGGCGTTAAGTCAATGGCTGTTGCATGGCTACTCCTTTGCTTTTGAAAAAGTGAATATCCTTGTAAACACACAAAGAGAGGCCATCACCCCTGTTTATCAAGGCTCATTGCTGGTAGTACTTCCTTTAAATGCCAAACCAGATTGGGTATTTACCATTCCTTATTTCAACAAATTGGCCATCAATGATCTTGCCAAGGATTTAATCGAAAAATCACAGCAATTCGTGCAGATCCTTTTATTAAGCAGCCAGTGCCTTTTAATAAAACTCATTATCCTATTCGCTGCCATGCCCTTATTTGCTTTGACCATGATTGCAGGTCTGGTTGACGGTCTAAATCAAAGAGCGATACGCACTGCTTGTTTAGGTCGTGAATCCTCTTACGTGTTCCACAGGCTTAATCACTATTTGAAAAAAGGACTGGTGATTTTACTCATACTGTGGCTTGCCCTGCCCGTTAGCATCACCCCTGCTTATGTCTTTGTGCCTGTCAGTTTGTTGATGGGATTAATGGTAGCCATGACGGCCAGCCGCTTTAAGAAATACTTATAGGGAGAAACCATGAAACGAATACTATGCCTCACCTTAATGATAATAAGCCTGCAATGCTCTGCGAATAACCCTGATTTGAATGAAACGCTGGTACGTATCATTAATCAGATTAACGCCATCATGCCTTTGCTTGATGAAGCGCAAACACAGATAACACCAAATGCCCGTATCCAATTGCAAATCGAAGGATTTGAAGATCTCCAAGGCCAGCATCACTCCGGATTGAGAGAAGACTTGCTAAACATTCGAAACGGCCTGATTGACTACATCAACCAGCCCATCATTGCCCCTCGAAAAATTAAACCATTAGAAATGGATTTTGTGAGGAAACCCTAATGAGTAAAGACGAAATAGCGAGAATGTTTGCTTCAACATTCAAACAAGCCAGCAACAACATCTCAGCCCAAGTCTTTTCCAGCAGTATCCGTTTTATTGCCATAAGCCTGGTGATTTTAGCGGTGATGTGGTGCGTCAACCACATGATGGGAACCGAGGAAAAACAGCAACAAGGATACTTGCTGAATTTCGGCTCTCGAATGGTCAGGCTTGTCATTGGCCTGATGATTTTCATTTTAGTGTTATTCGTTAAGGAGACAACATGAAAACAACGCTTCGCACGCTCTACCTGGGAGCTGTCAATCTTTTTTACGCCCCTGTGTTATTGGCAGATAACTGGTTCCCTAAAATTTCTGATGCGGACAACATTGGTGACGGTTCCAAAAGCATGATGTCGGTAACAGGCAATTACGTCAAACAGGGTCTTGGCTTATTGCTGTTCATTACCGCAGTCGTGACCTTTATCAAGTTCATTACCACGGTGCAACACGGTATTGAAGAATCCAAAAAGAACGAAGGTTCCATGGTGGCCTTCGGTACTTTTGCCGTAATGGGAATCACCTATTTAGCCATTAGCATCGCTTCTGGTTATGTGGGTTATACCATGATTACCAAGTTCAAAATATAGGAGGTGAAATTATGAGTCAGCCTTCTTCGCGCCATCTATCACATGACTTCCCAGCCTGGAAAGGCTTAAGTCTGCGTGAATTATTTTGGATTGTCATCACTACAACACCAGTAACCACCTTGTTTTTTATCCTTTTAGGAACAATGGCAGGGTATCCACTGGCCGCTGGCTGCATCGGTTTTGTGATTGGATTCATCCTCTCCATTACCGTGTGGCCAAAAGGAGTCGCCCGTATCAAAGCAGGCAAACCTTATGGTTATGTGATGAAGAAAACCATTCTATGGATGGTGCGATTAAGGCTCAAACACTCGCCCTGGATTCATTATCAAGGACAGTGGCAAAAGAATAAATCTGTTGGAGAGCCTCATGTTTGAATATTGGAAAAAAATCGACAACCTACAACACCATAACCGTTTATTACTGGCTTTTATCGGCCTGTTATCAGTCATCGTTTTGGCCTTAATCATTAACCTCATGACCATGCCCAAACGCTATGAGTTTTGGCTAAGCCCTAATATGGCAGCCAATGGCGGCTTAATGAAAGCAAACGATATCCCTAATGAATATGTACAAGGATTTGTGTCCTCATTAATGCCAACGCTATATACCTGGTCTAATAAAGGCAAAGAAGAATTTAACCAAAACATCAAAGCCTTTCACTATTATTTTACCACTCGTCATGAACAATTACTTAGAGACACGCTGGGTGCTTATAAAAACGCGCAGCTCTTTGACCGTAGCCAAGTAGCCAGTCTTTATCGTTTCATGGAACCCCAAGATATTAGAAAAATTGCTCCTGATACTTGGGAGGTGAAATTAATCCTGCGCATTACTCAAAGACTGAAAGACAACAGCGGCATGGTGATTGCTGACAAAGTAGTAGCCTATCACCTGCGTGTAGTCAAACTCAATTTGTCTCGTTTACACAACCCTTTCCAACTCGCTCTCGATGGCTATACCCGTCCTGAAGAACGTTTACAAGATTTATTGGTCGACACGGAGGAATCCCATGAAACGCATTAAACACATTTTATTAATGCTTGGCTTTATGCTCACGCAAGTGAGCTACGCCCTGCAAAGCGAACATCTGGTTTGGGAAAAAGTCCCTTTAACGATTGAATTACCTATCAATAAAGAAAGGCTGGTTCAATTTCCCCAGGCCATTAAAATCATTGATCAACAGCTCAGTACCAACCTCGATATTCTAAAAGTTAAAGGCAGTTTGTATTTAAAGGCCAAAGACACTTTCAACGATGCACGTTTGATTGTCCAGCTCTTACCCGAAGGTGAAGTGATCATACTGAACCTTAAAGCCAATGAGAAAGCCGTCAATACCACGCCTATTGAAATCCTGATTGATGATCCCAAAACCACTCATCAGTCAGGTGCAAGCCAATACGAATATAACGCCATCCAGCTTACCCGATTTGCTATTCAAGCCTTGTATTCGCCTGAACGCGTCAGAAATATTCCAGAGGGTATTTATCGCTCGCCCATGCAAACCAACAAAACCATTCCCTTATTTTATGGTGCAAGCATTGAAGCGCACCCTCTGGCTTCATGGCGTGGCGGTAGTCTCTATGTCACTGCGGTCGATTTGAAAAACCTGTTGAATCAACCCGTGAAACTGCAATTTTCAAAACTCATGGGACATTGGCAAACCGCAAGTTTCTATCCCAAAGGGGAATTGCCTCCACGAAATCAACATGAAAGCACCACCGTCTTTTTGGTTTCAGATCAACCCTTTGCCACAGCACTTACTCAACATGCGAGGTACAGCCGATGAACAAAAATAAAGGCATTAAAATCTTAGCTGGATCGGTGGTGTTCGCAGTCGTCATGATTCTTATCAATAGCCGTCATACTACGTCTGCTCATGATGATACGCCTAATCCCAACAATTTTCATGAAGCCATTACCAGCCAATTCAACGACAACATCCGTGATGTGTCCGCAAGACTTCTGGAAACAGAAAAGAAACTGGAACAAATGCATAAGGAGAATAAATCGCTGCAAAAGCAATTAAAGCAACCGCTACAAGAAGCGAGCCATACGCTACAAGATGAATTGCAAACGCTGAAAGAAAAGCTCTCAGCCCTTACTGATCATCAAACTCAATCATACCCCATGGAGGGCAATCAAGCTCCTGTATCTTGCCAAATCAAAGATCTGGATGGATTACTGGATAAAGCTCCTATTGAGGGTAAAGTCTTTGCAGAACAAGACACCTCAACCAAAGAAGAAGCCCCAACCAAAACGCCCTTCTATACCATTCCAGCAGGCAGTGATTTCAGTAAAGTCACGCTGTTATCTGCCTTGATGGGTGAAGTACCTGTTGAAGGCAAACTGATGCAGCCCTTGTTTCCCTTTACCGCAATGGTCAGCCGTGGAGACTTAATGACAGCCAATGGGATGCAATTGCCGGAAGAAATTATCGGTATGAAAATCAGTGGTTACTCCATTGGCGTAGGTTCTTTTCTCGATAACATCAGCTGCGTTCGCGCGTATGTCACTGCCGCTTTATTTGTCTTTGAGGATGGGCATTTTGTCAGTATCGGCCAAGAGCAAATGAAAAGCTCTGCGGAGATGGTGAACAATGACAGCATTGGTTATCTGACTACTCAATTCGGCAATCCTTGCATCAAAGGACAGTACATCACTAATGCCCCCAGAGTTTTAGCCGCTTTCATGGCTGCTGGCGGTATTCAGGGGGCTGGCAATGCTTTATCCAAATGGCAAATGAGTTATCAAGCCGAAGGTGGTTCTGCGATTGCCACGCCTACGGGTGATTTAGCACATTTTGCAGCTGGCGGTGCTATTAACGAGGGCAGCCAAAAAATTACTGATTGGCTTGAGAAAAGAATACAAGGCAGCTTCGATATGGTTTTTGTTCCTGCCAGCATCCGCAGTCACTCAGGTTTTATACCAAACCAATTCAGTCTTCATTTCAGTCAAACAATAGCAATTGATAAAGAACACCAAGGGAGGGTATTAGATTATGGTTACCATCAACAAAAGAACTTTGACAATGCTTTGCGCTAGTCTGGCTTTGAGCGCTTGTTCAACCGCCAATATATCGCAAAGCGCCATTCCTGAGCAGGGATTAACAGTCAGTCAGCTTTATCAACAAAGCATGCAACAGCCTATACAAAAGGCTGTTGTTCAACAGGTACGGTTTGAGGATTCAGGCGAAGAATTTAAGCAGCTGCCGAATTCCGAAGTGCCTATCCATATTTTTGCTCATGTGGCTCAGCTTGGCGATGAACAAATCATCAAACCAGCCTATACCACACGCTTTTTTCTTTATAAGCAAAATCAATATGCCCTGGCATCAGAGTTGTATTAAGGAGGTGTGATGAAACGATTATCTAACTGGTTGCTTGGGGAAATGAATCCCCAGGCTATCAAAGAACAAATGATTAAAAAGCAATATGCCAATCCGTTGCCCTCTTTTGCTGACAGACTGGCTATTGTTGATTTCAACGAACAAGAACAGGTGTTTTTATTTGCCGATGGAAAAAGTTTGGGATCAGGGTTTGAGCTAGGAGATATCCAAGCCGAAGCTGCCTCCCCCGAATACTTGCAAGCCGTCTTTAATAAAATCCGCGATACCTTTGCAACGGTGGTTCCCCTCCATGCAATAGACCCTTGGGTTATGCAAATGTTTGTTCAAGACGAATATTGCCTTGATCCAGTTATCGACCATATTAAAGCCCAAATTCCACAACAGTTTATTGACAGCCCATTAACGCAAGATTACTTACAACGCCTGCACGATCTCTACAATAAAATGACCAGGCCAGAAGGTTTATTTCTCGATCCTAAAACAGATGCGCCCTATCGAGGACGAAGACGACGAATCAGAGTGTTATTTTATAGGCAACTACATCAAACCACTTTAACCAGAGAACAAATTCTTCTCGAACATCAAGAAGTCATCAGCCAGATTGAAACCAAACTACGCTCACCAGGTTTAGAAATCAAACGCCTTAAAGGTCAGGATTATTATCAGTGGTGGATACGCTGGTTTAATCCGAAATCAGCCGATGAGATCTTGGAACAATATCCCTACCCTAATCCCATGCCCGCAGGTTTTAATCTGACGCAAAATATATTCTTTTCCCCGCCTGAGAGCGATGAGCAAGGATTTATTTTTGAAGGCCGAAAACAAAGAATCCTGTATGTTGATGGCTTAAAAGAAGCACCCATTATTGGTTTAGTCTCCCGAGAAAGACAACAAGCCAATCCGAAACACCGCTATGCGCTTTTGGATACCTTGCCAGAAGGAAGTATCTACACCATTCAAGTCGTCTTTAGCCATGATGAAAATCTGGATTATCATCTCACACGATTAGAAAAGGGAATTGTGGGAACCAGCTTAAAACCACAGGAAGTAAGAGATGATATAAAAACTGCCCGAAATGAATTAAGCACTGGCAATCGTCTGTTCTGGGTTAATCAGGCTGTTTTTTATCAAGCAGAGGATGAACAACAAGCACAAGTCATAGAAAAAAACCTGCATACCATTTTCAACGACGCCAAGATGCCATTAATTCATTCCAGCTATGATATTCACCCTTTAAATTCCTGGCTCAATGCGTTGCCGTTTAATTTCGATCCTCACTATGCCCGTAAGTACTTATGTTTTGATCGTCTGATGTTTGCTACAGAACTTGCTGCCTTGCTTCCAGTCTATGGCCGAAACCAAGGTGCAAGGCATTTACCCTGCTTTCCCTTTTTCAACCGCTTAGGCGAACCCGTTTTCTTTGACTTACTACACCATGATTTTATTAGTCAAAATTCGCATTGCGCGATTTTCGCCAACTCTGGTGGTGGTAAGTCAGTTTTAACAGGTTGGATGATTCAATCACTACTCGCCATGAAAAACGCCCGTGTAGTACTTTTTGAAATGGGAAACTCGTTTGATCGGATGCTCGTTCATGCCAAAGCTCATGGTAAAAAAACCAAGCAGTTATTATTAAGCAATAAAAAAGAGGAAGCTGTTCCATTAAATCCATTTTGTGAAGCGTATAAAGCAATTCCAGAAATAACAGATAATTTAAGCGCAGAACAAGCTGCTTTAATAGCTCAAAAAATCATGGATCTTAAAGATCCTGCTCACTCAGAAGATTTAGCTTGTGGTGATGGTTCTCGTGCATATCTTGCAGAGCTTGCCTTGGCTTTGCGTACCATGATTACGGAAGCCAATGCCATGGAAGAAGAACAATTTACCCTGGCTGATGAAACGCTGCTAATCGAAGTATTAATTGATGCCATTCTAACTTCATTTAACGATGGCATACCACAAATGCTGACTGAGCATATTGTGAGTGCATTTCAACGGCGATTGGATAAAGAAACGGTATCTCGCAAGAAAGACCGAATTCTGGATATGCACGACCGATTAAACAGTTATGTCATTAACAGCGCAAAATCACGCTTCTTTAATGTGCCAACAGAACCTTTAGGTGATTTTGATATCTTTCATATTGATATTTCTGCCATTAAAGATGACACCGGAAAACTGGCTTTGGTTATGGTTTCTTTGTTGCCAAGAATACTGGCCATGGCAGAGGCTACTCAAAACGACAATAGGCCAACCTTTCTTTTTATTGATGAATCCCATCTGCAATTTCAAATTCCTTCTGTGGTAACGGTGTGCCTATTAGTGGCCAAAGTAGCCAGAAAGCTCGGGCTTTGGCTGGTTGCAATTACCCAAAACGTCACCGACATGAATTCTGAAAAGGCTGCAAAGATTTTATCGCTAATTGAAACCTGGATTTTGTTGGGGCTGGATGAAAAAGAAATCACTGATGTGAAACGCTTTAAATCCTTAACACCGCAACAGGAAACCTTAATCAGAGATATTGATTCGCAAAAAGGTTTGTATGCAGAAGCAGTTTTATTAGGCTCACGCTATCAGGGATTGTTTCGCGTCATTCCACCTCGCTACCTGCTTGCCTTATTAATGACTGAGAAATCAGAAAAAGCACAACGCCACCTCCTGGAGAAAGAACATGATGTCCTGGTCGCCGCTGAAATCATGGCTAAGAAACTCGAACAACCAAAGGCAACTACTCATAACAGGGCTTATTTTTATGACTAACACTGCCCTTGCTTTAGAAAGCACAAGCCCACCTCATCCTGTGAATACCTTCACAATCGCTACACGGGTTTTGCAAAAACTGTTTCAAAACAGTCATTACAAAGTCATTGGTTCTTGCACTTGGACGGTGGGACGTTTACCGCCAAGACTTGAAGTCACTCCTGCGGTTGAACAGTTTTTACCTGATTTAGTGATTACCGTCAGCAATAAACCAGAAGAAAATCCCTGGCTTGAAGCTCGAACGCTTTATGAAAATAAAGCAGCAAGAACGATGTACCAACAAGCCTATAAAGCTGCGACTGGTTCAGCGTTAGGATTTGGCAATGACAGCGGTCAAACCACAGATCTTCACATCAATGATGAGCGGACGCGCATTGTTGATGTGATCGGCAGCCCTGCTGCATTTTACCGTATCCCTTATCTATCACACAGGCCGGAAACTGGTTTTGGCGTTCCTTATTATCTGGCCGAAGCTGATGCAGTCATGGATAGAACAGAAGCAGCTGAATTGTTATATATGGGAACGCATCCTCATCTGTTAATTAATCATGAAATTGGCACATTAACACAACATTGGGGTTCTGAAATTCCCAGGTTGATGCGCGTAACACAACCTTATAACTACAGAGCTTCAGTTGTTGCAGCCATGCACGCCGTAGATATTGTCACCAATAAAAATCCTTTGCATGTCACCAAGTCAACCAATAATTCCTGCGGTAAAAATTGTGTGGTGGCTAATGCCATTTACGACCCACAAAACAATAAAGTCATCTGGCAGGAAATCTATCCTTTAAATCGCAATATCCACCCAGGCGATGCACAGGATTTCGGCATTGAAGACGAAAAAGCCGGAAATGGCAATTACGTGTTTGTCCTTTGGCGCAAATATCGCGGCTGTATTCAGAACAAAGGCAAACTCGTGAACTTTCTCACTTTCCCAAAAGTTGGACAACCTCAAAAACGATAGGACATCAACATGAATAAATATCTATTATTAACCTTACTTATTCCGCACCTAACCCATGCCGGAAACTTTATGCCCAGCCAATCAGATTACTATTATGAATTAGGAGGAACCTCCAATTTATTTATACCACCTGTTAATAAAGATCAAACGCTGGTTATT
The DNA here is from genome assembly GCF_002240035.1 of Legionella clemsonensis. Classification (NCBI taxonomy): domain Bacteria; kingdom Pseudomonadati; phylum Pseudomonadota; class Gammaproteobacteria; order Legionellales; family Legionellaceae; genus Legionella; species Legionella clemsonensis. The sequence continues at coordinate 1,957,330 of NZ_CP016397.1, forward strand.
GGTGCAGATATTGATGGCCGTATGGGATTCTCTTGTAGCGGTTTTAATCCTGTCGTATCCATTACCAATACCTTTCAGGATTTAAAAAAATCAGCGTTAAATATCCCTGGTGGTGTCATTGATAACTTAAAAGGTTCAGTCGCAGGATTCCCTCTTTATAAGCTGCAACAGTCCATGCCTGCTTTATACAATGTTCTACAAAACGCTGCATCCAGTGCACAAAACGAATTTACCCTCAAGGTTAAAGATTGTCAGGAAGTCAAACAAGCACTGGAACAAAACCAATCTCCAATGGAAGGCATATTATCAGTATCCGATAGTCAAGGATGGCTTGATGCTGCCAAACGAGCTAAAAAGGAAAACGTCGATGTGACCGAAACATCAAAAAGCATCGCTCAAAAGCGAGATGAATATGGTCTACCCTGGATAGGCAGCAATAAAGGCAATGCGGGCGGTAAGTTTCAACGCCCCATTAAGGTAATTAATGATGTAGTCATTGCGGGCTACAACATTCTTTTAGAGAGAAAACCTTTAGATTCTTTGGAAAAACCAAGCACCAAAATTCCTATGGTACAAAGCTGGCCAACACCTACCGATGCTGCTAATTGGGCAGTTAAGGTTCTTGGCGATATCCAGGTCAGCAGCAGTGAAAACAAACAAAGCCATGATGCTAAAGCAGGGATTGGTTTATCAGCTTTATTGCAAAGCTGCGCGAACGCCAATACCTGTAGCCAGAACATTGCCAAGGCCTTATGGAATTTAGTCAATGGTACTTGGACGCTTACTGAAGAAAATCTGAGTAAAGTCAGTGCCTCCAATTTACTGATTACTGATGAAGTCATTACTACTATTCAGCACCTGCCCCGTGAAGAACAAATGCTTACTATCTCAAAACTGGCAGAAGAAATCGCTGTTCAAAATATGCTGGATAAAGCCTTAATGATGCGCCGCATCTTACAAGCAGGATTACAAGTGCAAGAAGTACAGAATTTAAAACCTGCTATGAATATGGTCTTGTTTGCCCTGAAAAAACTAGACGATGACATTCATTCTTTGTCCTTTGAAAACGATGTCCGCAAAAAAATGATGACTGAGACTTTGGGAACCATCATGGACATTCGCCATCAAGCCCAAAGCCAAAATATGCCAGGCCAGGATCACGAACAGCCTGCTGTTAAAAACGGCGCAATCTACGTTAAAGAAAATAAAGGAGCTTAATCATGATTGTCTTTAATCCTTTATCTCTCTATACCACCTATCTAGGCTGGCAACAGTATGAGGTTCTATTCAACGCCCTGTGGCAAACAGGGCTGTTGTATCTTGGCTTTTTGGCCATTGGTTATCGCTTTCTTAAAAATGTGCTCAATCCAGCTGGCGCGTTCTATGCGGTTGAACATGCTTTAAATAATTTTCTTTATGAATTGGCAATAACTTTCCTGATATGCAGCTTATTTGTCTATCCTTGTGTACCGTTGGAAACCAAAGCCCTACAATTTAAACCCTTATGCGGACTGAAAAACCCAACGACTGCGGTCATTGGCGACAGCGGCACAACTTATGATGAAGCCTTTGCAGATCTACTGACTAACCAGGTCAAAATTCCTATAGGCTTTGCCATCATCCAGAATTTTATATCGAGCTTTACCTATAGCCTTATGAAGGTGACGGGTTGCACAGATAGTTTGCAATCCATTCAAGGAGATTTGGTATCAACCTATCTCCCCCAGAGCGTTCGCAAGCAGGCATTGGATTTTCATAGACAATGTTTTATTGAAGCCAGAACTCAATTCAATAGTGAAAAGCATGAAGCCAGTGAATTAGACCCTATGCTCAAACGCTATGGCGGTGAAGATGACTTAAACTGGATGGGTTCTAAAATCCTGCAAAAAATGTATTACAGCAAACTTCATGCTCGCCAACCCGTGCCAGGATTTACCTTTCATCAAGCCCCTAATCGTAATCTTGAAAAGGCAGCTAATCGTGGCGATATCCCACCCGAACGATTGCCAGAAGATGGTTATCCCAGCTGTCAGCAATGGTGGAACAAAATCAAAACTGACCTGGTTGAAGTCTCTAATCAGGCCAGTGTTTTTAATAAACACTTAAATTACTACGCCATGCTTGATAGGGTTCGCCAATATAAAGTGAAACACCCAAAAGCCTGGAAAGCAGACATCAGCGCAGAAGATTTTATTGCGAAAATGCTCTTGCAAGAAAGCAAAGACATGCAGACTAGTTCTGTGCAAAACCTCATGGATAATAACAATGGAAAGGTCGCATCTGCCATTACCCATAGCCTGGTCAATGTCGGACAATGGACAAAATCATGGACATCCACCCCATTAAAAAGAGAAGCAATCATGCAAACATTGCCCGTCATGCAGGCGTTTTTCATATTCTTTTTAATCATTCTCACTCCAATGGTTTTGTCTTTAAGCTGCTACAGCACCAGAGCATTAGGCAGTTTATGCGCCTTATTTATCATGGCTATTTTTCTTCAGTACCTCTGGCATTTAGTAGGATTTCTAGAACGCTCTGTGCTTGATCCATTAGGTGAAAACGATGCGATTTCTGCCATGAAGAATATGGCTGTGATGTTTTACTTTGTTGCACCTGTTTTATTGTTGAGATTATCAAGTCATTTTGGCGGTGACGCTGGGGCGGGTCTTATGGATTTGGTCAATGGTGCAGATAGGCAAAGCGAAAGCATGGCGCAATCCGGTATGCAGGTAGCCAAGACAGGAGTAAAAATTATTTCAAAAGGAATTCAATGAATATGTTAAAGCACATCTTTACGTTCAAAGGCTTCATTGTATTCACGAATAGTGATCAAGCCATTATCAAGCTTATCTTGAGCCTCATAAACAGACATGTAGCATTTGGCAGGTTTATCCTCTGCCACTCCGACAATGGCATCAAGAACAACTGCCAACAACCGAAATACCTTTCTCATTTGGAGCTATCCCTATGATTAAACATTATATCCGTTCATCCATTATAGTATTAATTCAAACCGTTTTACCAATCATTGCCTTATTAGCAATTGCGCCCTGGTTCATTAATAGCAATCTACTGACTCGCTGGCAAAGCACCTTCACTACCATTCAACCATTATTTCTTGGTCTGCATGGAGTACTCTATTTATCCCTTGTCTTATTATGGCCAAGGCTAATTTTACGCCTACAGAATCAACACCAAATAACCACAGAGCAGCTGAACACCGCTTTAAAAACTCGGTGGTATCTGCTGGGTATTTTTGTATTTATTGATATTTTGATGATTGGAGGCAAACTATGAGCAATTACCCCATTAATAACCTATTAAGAGAACCAACAGAAGCCTGGTCAGCCATTACCTGTTTGTCTCTAGCCTTGCTGGCATATACTCAACCGCATTTGTTTTTACTAACACAAACTATGGGATTATACGCTGCGCTCGCATTGTTAATCCCTGGAATTTATAGAGCCTGGCAAGCAATTAAAGTAAAACGCTATCACCGAAGATTATTAGCCATGCCCACTTATGCCCTATCCACCACAGAAATACCTTTATCCAAAAACTGGTTGTTCTTGGGCAAAGGCTTTCGCTGGCGACCAAGCCACACTCAAAAGCTGCATCAAATTAAACAGGTCAAAAATGAAAAGTTCATGCAACGAAGCTCTTGCTACCAACTTGCCAGAAGATTCTGCCAAAATCATGAACATACAAAGCTAGCCAAATGGTTAAATACAAATTCTAAACTAAACCCTTTTCGACCTGATCCACCTGTTGGCGGTAGTCCATTCTTGCATGGTGTAGGCGAAGAAGATAAACCTGTATACATCCCTCAAGATGTACGTGTCGGTCATACCTTCGTAGTCGGTACAACCAGAGTAGGAAAAACACGGTTGGCCAGTATTCTAATTAACCAAGACATCCGAAATGGGGATGCGGTTATCGTTGTAGATCCAAAAGGCGATCAAGACCTGGTTAGAGACATGATGGCAGCCTGTAAAGTATCAGGCCGAACAGAAGACTTCAAAATCGTACACTTAGGCTTTCCAGAACAATCTGCACAATACAACCCCTTAAAAAATTTCGACCAAATCAGTGAGGTTGCAACACGTATCACCGATGCAATCTCCGCAGAGGGAGAAGGAAAACAGTTCGCAGCCTTCGCCTGGAAATACGTCAATATCGTTGCTATATGCTTAGAGGAAATGAATCAACCCATTACCTACCAAACAATAGCCTTCTATATCAGCCGATTAGAACAACTATTAATGTCCTATGCTGATAACATTCTGCCTAACCACTATTCTAATTATCATCAAGAAATAGATGACATCATCGAAGAGCATGATAGTAAAATAGGCAAAAATAATAAGACTAAATCCCCAATGGAACGCCACCAGGCAGTCGTGCAATATGTCAAAGACCACATCAACAAAACCATCAAAAACAACAATGCAGAAGCCCTACACGACCAAATCTTAATAGACCTATACGATGCAGCCATTATGGACAAACACTATTACGACAAAATCACAGCTAGTGTTGGACCTGTACTTTCTGAAATCAATAAAAGTAATGCCTCAAAAATTCTGTCGTCAAAAGCTCAACCAGGTGATATTGAGCTGATGGATATAATTAAAAATAAGAAAGTACTTTATATCGGCTTAGATAGCCTAACCAATCCCAATATTGCCCAAGCAGTAGGAAAAGCCTTTTTGTCTGATCTGGTGTCTACAGCTGGTAAAATCTATAAAGAACCCAACGCACGATACACTTTAAATCTGCATTGCGATGAATTGTCAGAGATTATCCAGGATTCTTTTGTGAAGATTCTTAATAAAGCAGGAGGTGCTGGATTTCAGGTCACTGCTTATGCTCAAACCATTCAAGATATGGAAGTTGCCCTTGGTTCTAAAGCTAAAGCTGAAGTATCCGAGGGAAATTTTAATACCTTGATTATGCTGCGTGTTAAAAATGAAGAAACAGCCAATTTACTGGTTAAGGTTCTGCCCCAAGTTGGTGTTGTTGGGCATACGCAAGTTTCTATGGTCAATGATACACCGCATGGAGATGATGGAGTTTATTTTAATACGACAAACGAGGATCGGGTTCAAACTTCTTCTGTGCCGATGATTGGAGTAGAAGATATAATCGGCCTGCCTAAGGGGCAGGCATTTATTTTGGTAAATGGGGGAGAAATTTATAAAATCCGAATCCCCCTGCCTCAACGCTAATTAGCTTAGCTTTTCACCCAACTCAGCACCTCTAAAATAGTTTTTGGTATTGGATAATCATTTTCCATTGCTATCAATCTTGCCCTTGTTGGCTTAGCAGTATTGGGAAATTTTTGACACAAAATTTGATAGTTGTCTTCTCCAATTTCAGACCGATAGTAATTTTCAAAATTTTTCTCAAATTTCCAAACTTTGACAGTGCCATCAGATGTCTCTAATCCATCTAAAATGTTATTAAAACTTTCCTCTTCTTGTTTATTGGAAAAATCAGAGGCATCAGTATCATATAAAATTCCTACTGGTATATTAAAAGAAATGCTAATTTTAGCGAACTCTAAAAGATTCTTTTTTCCGCCAACCTCTACAATAGTTGCACCAACTCTATCCAAATCTAAATCAACCCTGGATGCGTAAACAGGAAGCATCAATTTTTCCGTATCTCCCTCAACTAAAAGCAATTTTTTTGAGAAAAATAATTCGCCTCTTTCAGGATCTAATTCCTTTATTAATTTTTGTCTTCTTTTATCATCATTTTCCAGAGTTGACAAAAATCCTTTAGTTCCTAAAGAGCCCTTTTTAATCATCACGATATCAGAATATTCAGGCACAGATAAGAAATGTGGAGAATGTGTTGTATAAATTACTTGATTGCTCGCCCCAACTCTTCGAATTGTTTTATATAAAGATCGTTGCATCTGAGGATGCAAAAACATCTCTGGTTCTTCAATAAGTAGGATCGCCCCTTTTTTTCTTGTTTCTTCAAATGCTTGTAGAATAGCAAGTACTATTGCATTCTGAACTCCTTCACCCATTTGAGTTGCGCTGATTAAAAAATCACCTTCTTTCACTAACAAATCTAATGATTTATAAAAATTCATAGTATCAAGAGGAGTAAAATATAAATCCAATTTATCTGTGTCGATATCAGGATCTAGTCCTAATTGTAAGAGGGCATTTCTTTTTATAGAGGCTTCCAGATCAACAAATTCATCTGTTTTCAATAAACTCATAGCCTCTTCCATTAATTGATTAAACCGCTTAAACCTTGATATCTCAGATGTAGTTTCGTTTGAATTAATCGTCACAGTATTTGATTCATCCTTAAAATTCACATTAATCTCTGTAAATATCTGGCGAAGTAATGAATAACGAGCTGAAGGCAGCTGCTCTTGAAGAGATCTATTTGTACCTATGTATATTAGAGGAACTTGTTCTTTAATTTCAGATGGAATACCAATTAATGGCTCAAATTTAGGTTGCACACCTTTTCGGGGAGCATTAGATAATACAGTAATAACTTTACCATTTTTATCAAGACAACTTTGTTCAAACCGAGGCGACCCAGCTTTTTCGCCTCGTTTATATTTCGTATATTTGAAACTCAATATAGAAATCTCAACATCTTTTGCTTCTTTAAATTTTTTATATTTAATAGGCGGATCAATTGTGCATGATATTTCAATCTCTCGCTCTTGATCTCTATAGCTAATATCATTTTCATCAAAACTGTTTGCATTTACCCATGCAGAGCCTAATACGCGCCTTATGGCCTCTAATATATTACTTTTACCAGCATTATTAGAACCAACTAAAGCAGAAATCTGAGGCAAACTTATGTCCAAATCTTCAATAGACTTGAAATTCTTAATTTTTATATTAGAAATTCTCATCAAGATCCATCCACATTGTTAATGAAAATGCACCATTAGGAACAATCGTTAATTCAAAAAGTTCAGCCAGTTAAGCAGTATTTTAATTTTAGACTAGGATCATGTTTTCTGCGTCACTGCAAATTTTCCAGCAGTGACGCAGAAAAATCACCTTGATTTTACCGCGTAAAATCAACACATTTCAGCATTTTGTCCGATCCCGCCAATCGGGATTGGACAAAATTCTTTCTAAAATCCCTTGCGAAGCAAGCACCGCTTTGCTAACTTGGAGCCAAGCATGACTGAGGAGCTGGTGAAATTCCAGCGAAACGTCAATCGACGTCTTATGCTAAGCCACTTCATTCCCTAACCCCGTGGCTAGACGTTCAGTCGGGAAAACCATCTAGGAATCTCTGTCATCCGACAGAGCAACTCCCTCGGGAGTTTAAGTCAATTTATTTCAATTTGACCATGGACTTGTATGACAAGAACCATTGTCTTGTCGTTTTTATTAATCATCAAAACAAGGAGGAAATAAGCACTAGAAAACTGTTGTAAATCGGCGAGATCGTTTGCCTTATAACGATTGATTTGCCCCCTACTTCGAGCTTAATGGCTTTGGCCAGGTTTCATCTTTGAGTGAGCCGCTCGTTCAACACTAAACCAAAGACAGGGCAAATAAATTTTTATCGGATGGGATGATGAGAAAATACAGCTTAAGACAAACTGCCAATCAATATTTAAAACTCGGCAATCAAGGCAGTTACAAAATCAAAAAACAACGGGCATACGTCATTCGTAAAATGATTGATGATCTCTATACCATTGGTGATGTGCCATCTTCCTGGAAAGCTATCCAATCACACCATATCCACCAATTAGTAGACTATTGGAAAAATAGTAAAATACGTGCAAGCACGATTATGAATCACATGACGATTGTCAGACATTATCTAACCAGCATAGATTGCGCCATTCCCAATATTGACAATAAATCCCTGCAACTCAGCAAAGTTACCAAAAAGCGTAAAAGAAAACTCAAAATCCAGCATGACCACTGGCAATCATGGGACAATCCAATACCGCGCCTCATTATGGCATTACAAACAGAATTTGGCCTGACCTTTCAAGAAGCCATTTATATTAAACCTGAAATTAATATCCAAGCAGACAGCATTTGGATAACTAGAAACATCGCATTTAATTCCTTAGACAGAACAATTCCTATCAGATTTGAAATGCAAAAAGCCATCCTTGATGAAATCAAAAATCTGACTGACGGTAAATCCATTGCTGAATTTAACGACTATGAAGACACCAAAGTAGCCTGGCGAAAGGCTTTAAAAAAACATGCCCTACCAATTAACAAAGCCTACCGCTATCTCTATGCAAAACAAATGGCTCAGTATCTTTTACCCCTATTAGGGAAATATGAAACCTATTGGGTTATTCGCAGCGAAATGGGCATCAAATCTCGTGATTCTTTATGGAGGTATCTCAATGAGTAAGTCCAAACTTAAAAATGCCCAGTACTCAATCAATGAATGTATTAAGAAAATCCAAAACTACTCGCACGCCAGCCGAGCAGATATGAAACACATGCTAAATCGCTGCGTCAAAGATTTGCACGAACTAGGCTACATGGTCACACACATTAAAGGATTAAAGCCAAAACACATACACATTCTGGTTGAACACTGGAAAGCCCAGAATAAAAATCCTGCAACAATAAAAAATTACATGGCTAAACTGCGAAAAGTAGCTTCCGTGCTGAACAGGCCAGAACTAGTTAAGCAAGGCAACGATAGCTATCAAATCAATAAACGTAATTATGTCCCTCAATATAATAAAGCAATCCACAACGTCGATTTTTCCAAATGCTCAGACCCTATGATCCGTTTATCCCTGGAAGCCCAATCCCTTTTTGGCCTCCGCCGTGAAGAATCGATGAAGATTGTACTAAGCGATGCCTGGCAAGGAAATAAATTGGTTATAAAGCCCAGCTGGGCAAAAGGTGGGATTGGTCGTGATATTAAACTCACGAATGAACAACAACGACTATGGCTACTCAATGCTATAAAGCAAGTTTCTGCTGGACAATCTCTCATTCCTGAAGAAAAGACCTATAAAAATCATCTAGCTCAGTATCATGAAGTGATAGCAAAAATGGGGTTAAGCAAATGCCATGGACTTCGCCATGCTTATGCTCAGAGACGATATCAGGAAATAACCAAATCCTATGACAAAGCTGGTCAAGGGCTTATATGTCCAATACAGGGGGGTAGAACCTACAAAGAACTTAATCCTCTTGAAAAATATTGGGATAGGACTGCTAGAGAGCTGATTAGCCAAGAACTCGGGCATTCGAGATTGAGCATTACTAGGGTCTATTGTGGGTAAACTATCTTCTTATTCATATTATTCGAGAATTTTTCATGAAGAAATTGATCAATTATTAATCTTATTGTTATAATTAACCACTATTAAATGGCAGCCAAGGATATAAATTATATGTTTGATTTTGAAAATCAAGACTCAGTATTAAATTACGACAGTAAACAATTTAAACGGTCTCCTGACGATACAGTCATTATTACTGATAAAGACCCCACAATGTTTATGTTAACATACTGTACAGCAGCTATCATCTTTAACGCAACAACCCAACAATCAATATTGTTTCATTACACTCCCGCTTGGGGACCGCAAACTCACTCTGAAAACAAATTGAAAATAGACGAATTTTTAAAAATTCCTGGACAAAAAGAAGCTGTTATTATAACGCAGCACCCATCTCAATCCACCAGTCAATTGAGGGAAATGCTACAAAAGTATGGTATACCATCGAAAGAGCATATACCTCGATTTTGTGCTCAAACATTGATTATTAAATATGACCCGATGACACTAGAAGTTAAAACCGAACAAGGAAATAAAGTCACAGATTGTTCATTTAAATCTAACACCATGGTCCAAAGTAAAAGGAAACGAGAAAATCCAGTCTTATCTGAGGATTTTTTAAAAGATAAAGCAATTTTTGACAAAATCAAAGCTGGAAAATTATCTGATTTGATAAAATCATTCGATGATGTGTGGCAATTAGCTAGTAAATTCCCTGATTATTTTGAGTCATTTCTTAATTATGCATTCAACAGTTTAACTGACTCAAAAATTGATCTACTTCTTTGCTTGAAAACAATTAAGCATTTTCCAAATCTTTCTGAAATAGTACTTTCAAGAATTGAACAGGGAAAAATTATTTCCTATGAAAAAAATTTAAAAACTCTTGAGAAAATCATTGAATTTATCAAGAGTTACCCAACCTCTGCTAATATTTTTAAATCAATAATTTTTGATATAGTTCAATCTAACGAGGGACTTAAGGGTGAAACAGTCCAATCCTGTATAAATATATTTCCTGACTTGAACAAAGATCCCAATATCCAAACGTCTGGCAATTTGTATAGATTTCACTCACCAAATGATTCACAAAAGAATCAGCATTCTTCTGATTCAGAGCACCAGCCTCAACCATAGAAATAATTTATAAGTTCATTGAATATCAAGCGTCAAAAACGCTTGATATTCAGTAAGGTAATGCTAATCTGGAAACAACACAACTGAAGAGTCAGTGCAATTCTGACGAAACCGTCAGGTCTTGTGATATGCCATCTTGTTCCCTAATTCCATGGCAAAGCGTTTAGCAGGGAAAACCTATCAGGAGATGTCTTTACGGTTTTACGCCCGAGGAGTGCTTTAAGCACATCATCATTAATAACCAGGTAAATCAACCAATGTTTCGGTGATCTTTTTTGCATAACCCAATTGGGATGAACAGTCCTTTTTGGGGCTAATCCTCCCTACCCCAAGGAGCTACCATGCAACAACAGGAACCAGTACAACTTGAGATTGAACATTTGCTCTTTGAGCTGAATTGTTGTGTGAATGATTTAAGCCGACGCCGGCTTCAAATTAACACCCATGACATCCAACAAGCAGAGCTAAGTTTAAACAAATTGGAATCTCTAATTTCCTTTGTAAAACAGTTCGATACTCAGCGAATCGCTTGTTAATTGAAGTAATTAAAGCCTTATCCGCATAACAGAAAACTATCTGCCTATGCGGGTGTTTTTCTGTTATGCCACCCACACCAACAATAACAGGAGAATAAAATGACTGCATCTTTAAATCGCGTTCAATTAATAGGTAATCTCGGTGCTGATCCTAAAAGCATCGCCGGAAAAGACGGACAATCTTTTGTCACTGCCACTTTGGCTACCAATGAGTCATTCAAGCAGAATGATGAATGGCAAACCAGAGTGGAATGGCATCAGCTGGTGCTTTTTGGCAAGCTGACTAAAGTCGCTGAATATTTAAAGAAAGGTTCACAAGTCTACCTCGAAGGTAAATTGCGTTCCAATCAATGGACTGACAATGAAGGCAAAGCACGTCAAGCTTTAAGTATTATTGTTAGCCACATTCAGCTTCTCAGCCCACCAAAATCAGCTGACGAATCCAGCAACAAAACCGCAGAAGAGCACATGGCTCAGATGCGTGAAATGTTGCAACCGGATTCAGAAGAAATTCCGTTTTAATCAAACCCAACCACGGGAGCAAGCTCCCATGTGGGATTGCCCCCTTAATACAAGGAGATAATCCCATGGACACCCCTTCAATCTACGTCGCCTGTTTAGCATCATACAATAACGCCATCCTGCATGGTATTTGGATAAATGCTACACAAAGCGAAGATGACATCATGAAAGAAATCTGGGAAATGCTGGATAACAGCCCAGAACCCAATGCTGAAGAGTACGCCATACACGATTATGAAGGATTCGGCAGCATGAGAATTCATGAATATGAAGGAATAAACAACATTGCGGAGTATGCCTCATTTATTCAAGAACACGGAGAGCTAGGCTTAGCCCTTCTCTGTGATTATTCAGTCGATGATGCCCAAACCATGTTGGAGGATCGTTACCACGGTTGTTATGATTCAGAGGTTGATTTTGCCAGGCAGTTATTTGATGACTGTTATGCCCATCAAATGCCGGATTGTTTGATCTGCTATTTTGATTTTGAGACTTTTGCCCAGGATCTTTTTATCAATGATTACTCTTCGGTTGAACATTATGGTCAAACTCATGTTTTTTCTAATTATTAAGCCCCAGCTTGGGGCTTAGCTTCACTTTGTGCTAAAATTTTATCATTATTAACCTACAAACTTAAAAATGGCCCTAAATCTCTCAAATACTGTAACCACATTCCTTGCTGATCACCCTGAAGAAAAATTTACCGCACGTGAAATTGCTTTGTGGATTTTTGAGAATTTTCCCAATGAATGTCGTGAAAAGCAAAATCGCTCTACTGCTACAGTAAATCCTCTGGATAATGATAATGCACTTATTCAACAAATTATTGCTGAAATTGGGGCTCAGAGACCACGAATCCAAAGAAACCCAAATATCAAAACTACAGAAAGTAGACCGCGAAAATATTATTTCTCTGAAAAAACAGACAGAGATGAAATTGAAAACGCAGAAAATGAAGTCGTTGCTCTAATAAATCAAGACAAAAGCCCCCAAAAGGAACACGATTTATATCCAGTTTTATCTGAATTTCTATGGACAGAGTTAAATCTATACAGCAAGCGAATCGACGAAAAACGTTCAAAAAATAAAAGGGGGCCAAATGGAAACAGATGGCTTTATCCAGATTTAGTGGGACTTGAAAACCTAAGCTCTGACTGGAATCGAGAAGTTAAAGACTGCGTACAACATTACTCGGACAAAAAAACTAAGCTGTGGTCTTTCGAAGTAAAACTTCTTATAAATCAATCAAATGTTAGAGAAGCATTTTTTCAAGCTGTAAGCAATTCATCATGGGCTAATTTTGGTTATTTGGTTTCTGGTGAAATTGAAGGATCTGTAACTTTAAAAGAACTCCGAATGCTTGCGAGTCTTCATGGAATTGGCTTTATGCGATTAGATGCAGAAAATCCCTCTGAAAGCCAAATTATAATCCCTGCAAAAGAACGTACCCTGGTTGATTGGGATACAGTTAATAGGCTTGTTGAACAAAACTCTGATTTTCAAGATTATATTAAAAATATAAGACAGTTTTATCAAACAGGTGAGATCAGACCAACTGATTGGGACTATACAATCTAGACGTATGCTTTTCTATTTAGCACGCTTCTTTTAGGTCCTATGTTATAATTCAGAGAACAAAATTTTACTTCGTATTGGTTTAAATATGATTATCCAAACTCAGCAATCAATTTTTAGTAAGATGAGCTTCGAACCAGAAGAAACAAAACTGATGAAACTAATGGACCACAAGCTTTTTAGCCTTACTTAAATTCGAAGGAATGAAAAGATAAGGTAACCAAACTATATGATTTTATAAATATAAGAAATCATTATTCAATAAATTGCTTAATGATAGATGGAGAATTTTTGGTTTGAAGTATATTTATAAATTTTTTATCGTAAATAAGCGCAAAAATACTTCGAAATCCACTATTTTGTACTTGCTGCTTTACTTGATCAGTCGACCCATAAAAAATTCGAGGCTGAGTAACAAATAAAAATAAATCCATATTCTTTCTAATTGAAATATCTGAGTAAGTTGTTATAGCTGACTCAACTTCTTTTTTTATTGCCAATCCAAGATCGAAAAAAACTCCATCAACTACCTCTCCTATTGACCTCTCTCCCTTTAATATTCTTTTATATATATCACTTCTTCTGTAGATTCCAATATTTAATTTATCCCACTCACCTTGATCTCCATTATAATTCTCTAACAGGCAATCTTGTTGTAAATTCATAATCTCTTTAATCTGAAAATTACAATCTTTATAGATAACATCTAACCTTCGAGGATCATCCTGAGGAACAGGTTTTATATCCCTTGAATCAAATTCTAAATTTTGACTTTCTAACAATATATATACAGCGAGAGTTTCTAGGACTTCCTTATTATTTGATGCAAGGGCTTCCGTTATTTGTTCATCACTATACATAATTTATCACTTACTATTAATATATTTATATAGTGTAGTCTTTCCTACTCCAACCATTTTACAAATTGATTGAATTGAGTGTTTTTTATTGGAGTAAAGCATTTTTACTAACTCTTTCTGCTCACCACTTAGCTTTCAGGCCTTCCTCCTTGCCGTCCTCTAGCTCTTGCTGCTTCAAGTCCAGCAAGGGTTCGTTCTTTAATTAAGTTTCGCTCAAACTCAGAGAGAGCTCCAAACACATGAAGCATAAACTTACCTGATGGTGTTTCTGTATTGATTGCTTCTGTAACGCTATGATAACCTATTCCCTTATCTTCTAGCTTACTTACATATAAAATAAGATGTTTTAGTGGTCGGCCCAACCTGTCTAACGCCATACAACCAAAACATCTCCCTCTCTAAGGAAATTTTCAATTTTTTCTAATCCAGGTCGCTCGGAAACGGAGCAGCTTATTTTATCTGTAAAAATTTGCTCACATCCTGCCCTTTAAGTTCATCAAGTTGCAAGTCCAAATTTTGTTCATGTGTAGAAACTCTGGCATACCCTATTCTCATTATTATTCCTTGTGGTTCAGAAAGACTAAAAGAATAGATTAAAATGAACTTTGATTAATGCAAAAGGTTTTCGAATTGGTTTTCGCTGTGAATTACAAATTTTTAAACATCGATTTTGAGTGTTCACAAACCCATCATTTTATGGAAATAAGTTTCTAATGTTCTAACTTGTTTTTCCATATACCACCATGAGTACAGAGCATATGATGAGGCAGCGATATACCTTCAAAGCTTGAGATGTTGGCATGTCTGGACGTTACCCAAATGCCTGTGCTGCCTAATTCCAAGTTGTAATAACCCTCCCCCCCTCCTTAACTAGATCCCTTCCCTATTCAAAATAAACGAACCTGCGGAACCTCAGACCATCGTGTGGTATAGGCAGGCGATTTCAGTTCAGCACGCATCGCCCAAGGTTTTGAATAACCCTCTGCTGCGAGGCGGATTGTACTTCGTCCGTATTTTTGATTGATTTGGTCAAAAACACCCATCAATTGTTCCGTGTGGTTTAGATGCTCGTCACTTGGTTGATGAAACATATCAAGCTGTCGTGGGTTTTTAGGAATTAAATCTTCAAGACATACCCCTGCCTTTTTATAGTAATACCCTGGTTTAAAAATGCGTTGCAGACATCGTTTGGCTATTTTGGTAATTAAGCGCAAATCATCTGTAGGATTAATCAGCTTAAATTCGATGGACTGAAAGTGCTGAGCCAAATCTTCCCGAAATCGGTTCGTATGCACAAATATAACCATGCGCTTCGCCACCAATTGCTGGCGACGCATTTTCTCCACCGCACGGGCACAATGGCTACTGATTGATTCCTCAATCGAAGCAAGTTGGGTTTGCATCTGACCAAAACTTTTAGATGACATAATACTTTGCTTAGGCTCTATTGCCTCTAAACCGCCACAAGCAATTCCTTGAAGCTCCATGGCGGTACGCATCAACACAACGTTAAAACATTTCTTCAGAAGGTGAGGATTGGTCATTGCCAAATCATAAGCCGTCTGAATACCTCGCGAAATTAATTTATTGGCCCATTGCCGCCCTACTCCCCAAATGTCCCCAACGGAAATCTGTTGTAATAACCGCTCACGACTCGAAGTGATATTAAACACAGGGATTTTATAAACTTTTTTGCATAAATGATTGGCGGCTTTGGCTAGTGTTTTGGTCGGCCCAATGCCGATGGAAGTGGGTATTCCCGTGTACTTCAAGATTTTCTTTTGTAACTGCTCGCAAAACAAATCATGCGAGTTAACCGGTAAACTCCTTAAATCAAGAAACGCTTCATCAATCGAGTAAATTTCGATATGAGGCCAGGCTTCTTCAATAGTGCACATCACGCGATGACTCATGTTACCATACAACGTATAATTTGAGGAAAAAGCTTTCACGCCATGCTGTTTGCACAAATGTTTAATTTTGAAGTATGGCTCGCCCATGGCAATGCCCAATGCTTTGGCTTCATTCGAGCGTGCGATACAACAGCCGTCGTTATTGGATAGCACCACGATAGGGACATCCTTTAAATCAGGACGAAACAAACGCTCACAACTGGCGTAAAAATTGTTGCAGTCGATAAGGGCAAACATCTCAGGCAAGCTCATGTAGAACCAAAGTCACCACTCCCCAAATCACCATCTCACTGTCCTCTGTAATGTCAATGGGTTGAAATTTGGGATTAGCAGGAAGTAATTGCACCCTTCCCCCTTTTTTCGAAAGGCGTTTAACTGTAAGCTCACCGTTCACAGCTGCAATGACAATGCGTCCATCCGAAGGTTCTATGCTTCTATCGACTAACAGCCAGTCGCCAGAAAAAATTCCAGCATCCACCATAGACTCCCCTGTGGCTTGCAAAACAAAGGTAGACGATGGGTGTTTAATAAATTTGGTGTTTAAATCAAGATACCCCTCGATGTAATCATCGGCCGGTGATGGAAATCCTGCTTGAATTTTGCTAGCAAATACCGGCAATTGATACGATACATGACTCTTTAGACGCTCTAATTCAGCAAGTTGAGATAATGATATACGAACTGCTTTGGTAGGCTCACCCCTTGGGCGACCCGCCCCTACTCTTTTTCCGCCTCGTGGTGACATGATGATTCTTTTTTTGATTTACGTACAAATATCATAGACAAGGAAAAATAAGCTGTAAATCCCGCCTCAGAACAACATGAGTTGAAATCAACACTAAGTCTTCGAAAATATTAAGAAAATTATTTTTAAATTTTTTATTCAGATAATGGCTCCATCGCCAATGGATGGTCAAAATTGGCTTTGTTCACTAAAGTAGTCACTCGATACCCTTCCAAATCCTCATAAGGATAAGGTTTCATTAACGCCATTAATTGTGCTTTATCACATTGCGTGTTGTTAAGCCAAATGGCTTGAGCCTCTTCACCTAAAATCACCGGCATACGATTGTGCACTGGTTGCATCCATGCATTAGCATCCGTAGTAATCAGGCAACAGGAATGAATCACCTCTTCGTTCTGCTGCCAGGTATCTCGAATAGCAGCAACAGCCAGCAAATCATGATTCTTTTTTTGAAAAAAATAAGGCTGTTTTACACCATCCTCTTGGTGCCATTCATAAAAGCCACTCATAGGGATTAAACAGCGTTTCGATTTTATTGCCTGACGAAAAGTCGGCTTTTCAAAAACTGTTTCGGCGCGTGCATTGATGAGATTTCCTAATTTTTTTCTGTCCGTTGTCCACGAGGGAATTAGTCCCCAACGCAATAATACGCATTGAATTTCATGACCAACGGCTTCAACAAGACATACTACATCAGCTCCTGGAGAAATATTAAAGCGCGGAGGAATTTCAATCGCATTGGCTAGATGAAATTGGTATTTTAGCTTGTCATAAGAAGCAATATAAGCAAATCGACCGCACATATCATTCTCAGCTGTTTTTTTAAGTGTAGCACTGCTTCATATTTCTTTGCCCATTAACGAAACACACTTTGGTAAAGGATGAATCATCCGATTAACTTGTAAATCCCACAAGAAGTTTGACAAACTACTAACAGACTTATCCACAGAAAATGTGGATAACTAAAATGAAATAACAGGCATTAAAAAATGATATAAATCAATGGGGTCAAGGGCTCTTATAGGTTACTGATTATTCAGTCATTATTTGGTATAATAAGATATCCACAGAAAAGGGATAAGAAAAAAGAATTTAGGCCTAATCATCTTATACAAATAAAAAATAAAAAAACAGTCTTGACTCGAACTATTTTTACTCGTTGGATAATTAAACTTTATATTTAAAATGTAGGTCCATTAACTTTAGCAATCTGCTATCAACCGATGAATAGAAAAAATTTAAGAAGCAAGAACGAAGTAGTAAAAATAATTCCTATTTTTCTTATCTAAAAATTGCTAAAAATTTCTTTAAAAAAATCAATAGTAGTATTAACACCAGCACTTATCTGTAGTAAATAAGCATATTCACTATCCCACCAAAGTGCATCATGTGGGCCATAATGATTGCTAAAGCTGGCAATGTAGATATTGCTCGTAAGCTCATGCCTCTTTGTCTTTAAGACAGTTAAGCCAAAATTACTATACCCGCTATATGAATTCATACTAGGTAATCTAGACAGTGTAGGCTTCTTTATTGGAAAAGTGTCTTTATTTAAAATGCGAAACCATGCAATTTGGTTTTTCTTACCATTCTTTGGAAACATGACAAATTGAATTTCCTCAATAGCATCCTCACTACCATATATAATTTGGCTATCTGGAATGAAGTCAAAATCAAGATCCTTTATATATTTGATATCGCAATCAGGCTTACTACCTCTTAGAATATTATGGATTGGCCATCTTAAATTCCATAAACTTGAAGGTGGTTTATATTTATTTCTATTGATACATGCACTCTCCAGGCAGTTGTTGTAACGTGACCAGTAGGACAATTCGAAAAAATTCTTTTTTAAGATTTCAATTGATGACGATATAGGAGAAAAAAAATTACCCAGTTCTAAAAACTCTTCATCACTCAAATCCCCTTCAAGAAGACGAAGTTCAATATTAGTTCCATGGGATAGAAAACATAATGCTCTCGATTTTGAATAATCATAACCAATCCAACAAATATTCTCCTGATTCAATACATAAGGCTTCATTTCCCAAACCCAATGATCGTATAGAGCAGCATGATCTAATGTTGATAAAGGCCCAAAATCGTACAAAAATTGCTTGCATCTTAAAAGTGCATTTTTGTACTTAATATAGTAGTAATATGATGCAAAATGGGCCGAACACCAAGCAGACCATTTTTTAAATTGATAATGACTTGGTTGTTCATTATACGGAACATCCTCTTCCCTGAGTATAAAATCAGATAAAACTGTCTCATCTGAATTAGGTATCAAAATAACAAAATTTACTTTTTCTTGAGCTACTGTAGGTGTTATTTGATGCACTAAATTCATTTCATAATTCCAAGCATATCCAGATTGATAGTTATCAATAATTTTGCAGGACAAACTAATTTAAATAATTGTTAGATTGGATGTTCTTTTTCTGCCTCTTTTGATTCATTTATTTTGTCATTACTCATAAAAAACCCTGTTATCGATGCTCTCACATGATTACCGGCTGCATTTTCTACTTTTTTTATACAATGCAGAATATTATTTTTGAAAATAACCAACCTATTAGGTTTCGGTACAATATAATACCCAATTCCATCATCAGCATACTTATTTAATGCAGCGCTATTAAGATGGTACCCTACCTTTTTCTTCTTATTACTGATTAACGGCACTTCTGGGTAATCAAAGTCAAGTTGCGGTGAAGGATTAATCAGTAATTCAGCTCCCCAATTTATGTCCCAATTTGGATGGCAGTAATATACATAGGCACCTGAAATTTTGTACTTACCATCTGTATGCCAAGAAAGTCCTGAGCCTCTAGGATATAGATAAGGTCTGGCATAGAAAAAATCCCAATCTCTATCCTTCAAACCAATTAAATGAGAATAATCAGAGGATCTTGCAATTAATTCATTTATAAATAAATCAATGGTTGTGTTTGTAGGGTAAATTTGCTCGGTTGTGCAAGCTTCAGGCCTAGGGTGAGAAATAGTAACGTTGCCCCATAAAGGAGATCCATCCTCGAGACTAAAAGCGTTTACCCATTTTGAAGAGTGAACAAATTTGAATTTTTCAGTTTGAATAAAATTCCAAATTTTTTCAAAAGACGTTTGCTCTAGAAAGTCATCAATAACCGCCAGAACTTCATTATTGAAAACTAATTTCATATCAATATAAAACTATCAAAGGAGATGCTAGCATCTCCTTTGTTTACCAAGGCATATACTCATCCTTATCTTCATCGGTATCAATTCTATTAGAATAATATACGTTCATAACATCTCCTTATTAATATCCTTGAATTACAGATTCGGATTATAGTTTTATTATTTTCCCAAAACAATCAAATTAAGGAGTGTATTTTTACACTATGATCTATATAAACCCACATAATGATCATTTATATCTTATTTTGTTCTTATTTAAATCGAATGCATTTATGGTCTAATGAATTACTGCAGAGGTCATAATAAGATTTAGAGAATACTTTGATATCAATTAATTACATTTCAAAAATGGTACCAAAAACGGTACCAAAATTATTTAATTTTTATAATTCAATATGTAACCAATTGATTTTACTATGCCGCTGAGAGGAGTCGAACCTCCGACCTCTTGATTACGAATCAATTGCTCTACCGACTGAGCTACAACGGCGCATCATTAATTATACTCAGGGATGGATGTGGTGCAAGGTACTTATGAATCCTGAGCTGACTTTTGTTTAAGGACTACACCTAAAGTCCAGTCGCTGTTTTGATTGGGGGCCATTAGGTTAAGTATTTGTTGAGGTTGTAAACCGTAGCCATCAACGATCAAAGCATAATAGTAGGCTGGGAATAAACAGTAGCCGTAGAGGTAATCGTTATTAGGGTATTGGTTAATCAAGGATGACCAATCTTGATGACATACCTGGGTATTGGCTTGTTCAAGTAAATCCTGGCTGCTGAACTGATTTTCAAGTTGGAATGGTTTGCTTCGCGTAAGTTCGGCCATGCCACCGATAACAAACCAGTTATTTACCGGATTGGTTGTCATGACAGGTTGCACTACACGATTGACTCGATGCACTGAATTCATTAAATAAGCCACATCACTTTCACAAGAATAGGCATCCCCTGCTGCTGGTTGGCCGGTAGGCAGCTCATAATTGTTGGCAAAACATACGGATTCATCTAGAAACTGATGCGTCACTTCGGTTTGTCCCAAACCTAAGAAACTGTGAACAAAGAGAGTCAGATGGCGACCGTAAAGATCAATGTGTTGTAAGTCCTGTGGATTAATGCCATCTGCTTTTTCCACGGGGAAAATAATTTGTACAGAAGCGCCTCCCATATCCATAACCCCTGCTAATTCTTGATTAGTAGAATCCAGGGAACCTCGTTGATAATTCACCGCTAACCAACCCAAAAGTCCTTCTTCTGTACCAGTAATGGTTTTGGCCTGTTGCAATTGCCAGTTCGCTTGCTCGTTAAACCATCCCTGTAGCAAGCTATACAATTGTTGTTGCTTGGGCTTTGGCAATAGGCGCATGCCTGCTGTGGCATAAAAGTAAACCGGTAGATTACTCTCTGGCGCACCAGAAAATAAAGTGGTCAAATAAGCATCAATGGTTGGGGGATTAGCCTCAATGGTAGCAAATCCTGGTTTAATTTTTTTCGACCATACTTCGGCAATGTTAATCGGGCTTTGCGTGCTGCTATCAAAGTCATAAGCGTAGATATGGACGCGAGAACCTGTACTGCCTGCGTCAACTACTGCAATGCACTGATGCTGTTGACAGTCACCGTCTGCTGCATAAACGTTAGAAGTGATTAATACCGCGACGAAGGAAACCCACAGAGCTATTACTCGCATGCCCAACCACACTAAAGGATGAAAATTGGCCTCCATGGTACATTATGTATATTTTATTGTCAATAAGCATCGATTAAGAACACTTTTTATGCACTTGTTATTGTTTTATAACAAAATGGGTTTATCCTGTCATGGTTTGCAGGCAATCGCACGGTGACCATGCCACAATCTGCAGTACTCAATATTTTCACATTTTGTCGTGCAAAAGTTTGCAATGTTTGCGCATGCGGAAAATGATATCGATTATCAAAGCCTGCGGATATTACTGCAAATTTTGGTGAAATTTGTTGAATGAAGCTAGGTGAGGAAGATGTTTTGCTGCCATGGTGAGGGACAACTAATACTTCGGATGCAAGTTGTTCTTTGTACATTTTTACCAAATAGTCTTCCGCTGACCGTTCTATATCCCCTGTTAATAAAATACGCCCTCTGGAATTCCCAATTTGCAAAATACACGAGTTATTATTCTTGTTTTTAAACCGTTTATGAATAGCTAAAAAACGAAAAGAAATGCCATCCCATTGCCACGAGGGATAGTAATGGCAATTTTCTCCTCGACGATAATAGGAAATATTATTGACCAAAAGCGCATTGACTGGATAATTAGTTTCCAGCGAAACAAGGCCACCTCGGTGATCTAAATCGGGATGGCTAATAATAATTTTATCAATCTTCTTTATCCCCACAGTTTTAAGAAAAGGAATAATCGCCAATTTTGCCATATCCCCACCCTGATAGAATTTCATTCCGGTATCATAAACAAGCGTGTGATTGGCTGTTCGTACAGTCACTGCTAAACCTTGCCCCACATCAAGAATATTAATTTCAGCCTCCCCTCCCCTCACTTTAGGATATCCTGGATAAAGAGCCGCCATACCCAACACAATCATTGCTGGGTAAAATGCCCTAACAGGGAGAAATAAGCCTGACAACATGACCAGCATCAATGCTAAAGGCGATAAAATACTGCTAAAGGAAAAGCTCAAATTAAATGATGCCAAGGAGTCAATCAATTTTAAAAAATAAAGCAAAACCTCAATCGCCCAGTGTACTGGTATTAAAAACCAGGCCTCATCCCAACATTGCACTGCCAACAAACTGATAAGCGCAGCAGGGACGATAACAAATCCTACAAACGGAATAGCAACCAGATTGGCTAGCAACCCACTAATTGCCCCATAAGAGAACCAAAACAATGTTAGAGGCATTAATCCGAAAAGACAAATAAGCTGCAACCCCAGGCTTTTTTTAAAACCTGTAGCTCTTAATCGTTGACTGCCTAACAGCAAACTGGCTACAGCAAGAAAGGATAAATAGAATCCTGGCAATAAAACATCATGCGGTTCAAAAAGTAATACTGCTAATAAGCCATAGCGCCAAGCTTGCCAGCCGGTAAAGCGATAACTTGAAAAATTTCTCGAGAGCAATAAAAAACAAGCAATAAGTGAACGTTGGGCGGGAGGAGCAAATCCAGCGAGTAGTGCATAAGCGATAGCCATTAGCAATCCTGCAATACTGGCTGCCTGAGGTGCTGGATAATGAAGACATAGCCATGCATTTCGAGTCCATAACCATCGCATTAACATAAATCCTAATCCTGCCACCAAACCAATGTGAGCACCGGAAATGACCATCAAATGAGTAGTTCCTGTTCGGCGAAACAACTCCCACTGTGACTTATCAATATGATTGGTAATACCCAGCGTTAATGCTTCAAAAATGCCCAGACTTTTTCCTTCAGGTAATAGTTTATCGAGAGTTGACGCAAGCTGCTCACGAAGTCTTAAAAGACTTGAAGATTGACCAGGTTTTAGGAGCGTGGCAGTGCGCGGTTTAATATACCCCACCCAATGAATATGACGAGCACTTAACCAATTTACATAATTAAAACTGCCTGGATTTCCCAGATTCGCTGGTTTTTTTATTTTTGCTTCAAAACGCCAAGATTCTCCCACTTTAAATAAAGGGCAGCGATTATAACAGGCCAATAGCAAGATAGAGCTAGCAGGTTTCCCATTAAACTTCGACAGTTTAAACTGGAACTGAGACTTAAAAGTCGTTGTTGCTGGGATGGATACAATTTCACCTTCTAAAACAGCATGTGGGATAATGCGAACGTGCATCGGCATGCCACAATCGGCCACCCACCACTGGTGAGCATATCCCCACAGCAGAGCTGCAAGAAAGCAACAGGGAAAACTCAACCGAGGGGAGAGAAAAAATGCAACAACCACCAGTAAAATGGCATAGACTGACTTTGTATAAAAAAAGACCGTCCCTGCAAAAAAACAGAGAATTTCCATATTTCCATTGGACTTGCGAAAAAAATTTTACTTTATCGGAATCAGGTTCAACCTACAAGGCTGCCCTGCTAGTTTTTCGTTAGTAGTCAGTAAATATAATAACTCTTATCATGCAAAATTTGGCCATTTCGCCACCCAAAAAAACCACCTGAAAATCTTTCCTCCATTGGTGGCATTTTTTGCCCACTTAACCAATTGTTTACTCAGGAAAAATTACGCAAAAAACTAGCAATATCAAGCAGATTCCAATACGATAGAACTAATCTGCGGTGAGAAGGATAGCTCCATGATGATTTCAGCGTTAAATGAAAGTAATAGTGACACTCGCGTCGCAATTACTCCAAATGCAGTCAAACACTACTTAAAAATGGGTCTTGATGTCACCATAGAATCTAATGCAGGACTTGCTTCGGGTTTTAGCGATGCTAATTATCAAGAAGCTGGCGCTACGATTGTTAATGATCGAAAAATCATGCTTCACACAGCTAATATTGTCGTGTGTGTTAATGAACCCAATCCTAAAGAATTGGCAGGTGTGAGGCCCGGTGTCCTGCTAATTGCTCACATCGATAATGAACCTTCAGGTAATTTATTGCCCTGGGCTTGCAAGGAAAAAATCAGCATTTTTTCAATGAACTTAATCCCCCGAATAAGTCGTGCGCAAAGCATGGATAGTTTATCGTCCCAAGCTAACCTTGCGGGTTATCGAGCAGTACTTGAGGCAGTGTCTCATTTTAAACGCGCGATTCCAATGATGATGACCGCAGCAGGAATGATTCATCCAGCGAAAGTATTGATTCTTGGGGCTGGTGTAGCAGGTCTACAAGCAATTGCCACAGCAAAGCGCTTAGGCGCGGTAGTCTATGCCTT
Organism: Legionella clemsonensis; assembly: GCF_002240035.1. Lineage (NCBI taxonomy): Bacteria > Pseudomonadati > Pseudomonadota > Gammaproteobacteria > Legionellales > Legionellaceae > Legionella > Legionella clemsonensis. The sequence goes on from NZ_CP016397.1 coordinate 1,981,941, forward strand.
TGATGTACGTCGCGCGGCCAAGGAACAAGTGGAAAGTCTGGGCGCTGAATTTATTGAGGTCAGTGCCGAGCAAGATGCGGAGACCAGTGGGGGTTATGCGGGGGAAACCAGTGAAGAGTATAAACGCTTGCAAGCTGAATTAATTGATCAATACGCCAGGCAAAGTGATATCACCATTTCTACTGCATTAATCCCAGGTAAACCAGCACCAGTGTTGCTTGCTAAAAGCACTATTGAACGAATGAAACCAGGCTCTGTCGTTGTGGATTTAGCCACAGCTCGTGGGGGTAACTGCGAAGTCAGTGAAAAAGATAAGATTATCACATACAATGAAATTACTGTTATTGGCTATAGCAATATGGCAGGACTAATCCCCGCCACAGCCAGCGAACTTTATGCGACTAATTTGATCAATTTAATCCGACATGTTGTACCTTCCTCTGCTGAACTTTCCTTTAATGCAGAAGACGAAATTATTAAACAAGCCATGCTTTGTCACGACGGACGCCATATGCCATTTAAGGAAACACAATATGCCTGATATTAATACACTAGGTAATCCCTATATAGCAATTCTAACCATTTTTGTTCTGGCCTGCTTTGTTGGATATTATGTAGTCTGGAAAGTCACGCCCGCATTACATACACCACTTATGTCAGTTACCAATGCCATTTCGAGTATTATTATCCTGGGTGCTTTAATTGCAACAGGTGCTCAATATACAGGAACAATTACCTGGCTTGGGGGATTGGGAATTTTTATCACGGCTATTAACATTTTTGGGGGCTTCGTTGTCACCCAACGCATGTTACGCATGTATAAAAAATAGTGTTTACTAGAGGATATTCAATAAACCAACGTTATTATTTAGGATATTGTCTATAAGGATGAGCTTATGACTTCTTTGTTCCCGTTTCTTTATTTAGTTGCTGCGATATGTTTTATTCTCGCCCTGAAAGGTCTGGCTAGTCCTTCTACCGCTCGTCGCGGAAACTTGCTTGGAATTTTAGGGATGGTGATCGCCATTGGTTCAACATTAATGATGCCTTCTGTACATCATCATTGGTTACTTATTTCTTTAATTATCGCAGGCGGCCTTATCGGAACAATTATTGCCCTTAAAATTCATATGACGGCTATTCCACAATTGGTCGCCGGCTTTCACTCGCTAGTTGGTCTTGCAGCCGTACTCGTTGCTTTTTGTGCTTATTTGGCACCGGCCTCCTTTCATATTGGAACGCCTGGAGATATTCATTTCACCAGTTTAATTGAAATGAGTCTTGGCCTTATCATTGGAGCCATCACATTTTCAGGTTCTGTAATTGCCTTTTTAAAATTACAAGGAATAATGTCTGGGCAACCAGTTCGTTATCCAGGGCAAAAAATTGGAAACCTGGTAATTGCCTTAGCGATTCTTGCACTTCTCGTGTATTTTGTTATGAGCCAATCGCTGCCAGTCTTTATTACCATGGCCCTGCTCTCTTTCCTAATTGGTTTTTTACTAATTATTCCCATTGGCGGCGCTGACATGCCAGTCGTTATCTCCATGTTGAACTCTTACTCTGGATGGGCAGCAGCTGGTATTGGCTTTACCTTAAGTAATCATCTATTGGTTATTACCGGAGCGCTGGTTGGTGCAAGCGGGGCTATCTTAAGCTACATCATGTGTGTAGGAATGAATCGTTCTATTATCAACGTCATTTTTGGGGGTATAAAAAGTACCGATTCAAGCGAAAGTGCTATACAGCGCGATAACCAGCAAATTCATCAGGCCAATGGTGAAGATGCAGCCTTTCTCTTAAGCAATGCCAAGGATGTGATTATTGTGCCTGGTTACGGTATGGCTGTTGCTCATGCTCAACATGCAGTAAAAGAATTGGTAGATGCCTTGGAAAAACGTGATATTCGCGTACGTTTTGCCATTCATCCTGTCGCCGGTCGTATGCCGGGTCATATGAATGTCCTGTTAGCAGAAGCCAACATTCCTTATGATCGGGTATTTGAACAAAGTGAAATCAATCGAGATTTTGCTGCAGCCGATGTTGCTTTTGTTATAGGTGCCAACGATATAACCAACCCTGCTGCCAAAACTGATCCAGGTTCACCCATTTATGGCATGCCTGTTTTGGAGGTAGAAAAAGCGAAAACTGTATTATTTGTCAAACGCAGCCTTTCTCCCGGTTATGCTGGTGTTGAGAATGATCTTTTCTTCCGTGATAACACTTATATGCTATTTGGTGATGCAAAAGCAATGACAGAATCAATTGCAAAAGCAATGGAAGCAGCCTAACTTCTTTCTTATTAAAACCGGATGACAAATACGCATTCGGTTTTTTCACACGAGTGAATTGTCAATGCTAATTTCCAAACCTAATTAAGCCTTCGTTGCCATGCTTATGAAATACGGGTATCTTAATTCCTTTTCACTAGGAGACTTTTTTATGTTACGAAAGCTTGGTTATAGCTTGTTTTGTGCAGGAGCATTATTTAGCGCAAGCGCTTTGGCTATTAATCACAACCTTACCGCAGGTATTAACGTGGAGTACGAACTAGCACCTAACACGCCTGAAGAATTTATAAATTCCTGGTTTTGGTCTATTACCTCAACTTGTACTATCCGTACCAAAGACTTAAGTGATGCTATTTTTGTTGAAGCATTAAAAAAGACTGGCAAAATTAATAACATCACACTGTCTCAAGGAGATACACTGCTTGTTGAAGTCCATAACGGCGATAAAGTGATAATTACTGCTGATTCAGGCAGTAAAGTGCGATTAACCAATCAAGGTCAAAATACTGTTTTTGCGGATTGCACCACCTAAAGTTATTTAAAGCAGGAAGGAGAATATTCTCCTTCCTTTTATCCATGATTAATGCTCACGCGTCGCTGCAAAATGAATATTGGGATAACGCTCTTGTGCCATAGTTAAATTAACTTTGGTGGGAGCAAGGTACATCAAAGAATCACTACCGTCTAAAGCCAGATAATCATACGCCTTTGTACGAAACTCAGACATTGCTTTATCATCATCGGAATAAACCCAACGCGCGCAACTAACGTTGACTGTTTCATAAATACAATCTACTTTATATTCGTGCTTTAAACGATGTGCTACTACATCAAACTGCAGTACACCAACCGCCCCTAAAATTAATTGATTACTGTTTAAGGGTCGAAAAACCTGGGTAGCACCCTCTTCTGATAATTCAATTAATCCTTTCAATAAGGCTTTACTTTTTAAAGGGTCTCTTAAGCGTACCAGACGGAAAAGCTCCGGTGCAAAATTCGGTATACCAGTGAACTTTAAACTCTCTCCTTGCGTAAAGGTGTCACCTATGCGAATAGTGCCATGATTGTGTAAGCCTATAATATCGCCAGCCATCGCCATTTCAGCATGGGCTCGATCTCCGGCCATAAAGGTGAGTGCATTTGCAATCTGTACTTCCTTGCCAATACGCAAATGCGTTAATTTCATTCCCTTTCTAAACGTCCCAGAACAAATACGTAAAAAAGCAATTCTGTCTCGATGCTTAGGATCCATGTTCGCCTGAATTTTAAAGACAAAACCACTGAATGACTCTTCCTCTGGGTGAACTTGTCGCTCAACCGCAGCACGCGGCATAGGTCCAGGTGCATACTCGGCAAAATCATCTAAAAGTTCTTTAATACCAAAATTATTGATAGCTGAACCGAAATAAACCGGGGTTAATTTGCCAGAAAGATAATCATTAATATTAAACTCATGGGAAGCGCCTTTAACCAGTTCGATTTCATCTCTTAACTCTTGAGCCATATCGCCAAGCAGCTCATCAAGCGCGGGATTGTCTAATCCTTTGATTGCCTGCGCCTCTTGTTTCTGGGTGTTTTTCCCAGTTTGATATAAATAGACCGTATCCTGATATAAATGATAAATGCCCTTGAAGCGCTTTCCCATTCCAACTGGCCAAGTAACAGGCGCACATTGAATACCTAGTACAGTTTCCACTTCATCAAGCAAACTGATAGGTTCTCTTCCTTCCCGGTCTAATTTATTAATAAAGGTCATGATGGGCGTATCTCTCAGCCGACAAACCTCCATTAATTTAACCGTTCGCTCTTCAACTCCTTTAGCCACATCGATTACCATTAGCGCTGAATCAACCGCTGTTAACGTACGATAAGTATCTTCAGAGAAGTCTTCATGACCCGGTGTATCCAGCAAGTTCATCACATGATTCTTGTGAATAAACTGCATGACTGAGGTTGTGATGGAAATACCCCTTTCTTTTTCCATTTCCATCCAATCTGAGGTGGCATGTCTATCTGCCTTTCGTCCTTTAACTGTACCGGCAAGCTGGATAGCCCCTCCAAATAACAGCAACTTCTCAGTGACGGTGGTTTTACCCGCATCAGGGTGAGAGATAATGGCGAAAGTACGCCGTTTGGAAAAATCCTGGTAAAAATCAGCCATAAAAACCTGCTAGTGCACAAGATAGGTGCATTTTAAGCGAAACAATAAAAACTGACAATTTTACTATGAAAAGAGTGATACTAAAATACATCCATGAAGGAAAAACAAATGCAGTGTTAAGGCAGTATAGTAGATTAAATGTAAAAAGCTTAACCCTTGAGCAGGCAAAGTGCCATCAAGGGTTACATCTAATCATTATACTCATGCTCATTATTTAGAAATTCGCACTCTTAAAGCCTAATCTGTAATCGCTAAAGCCATTACACTTTGCATGAAGCTGAAGAGGATTCATTACAAGCGTCTGCTACAGCTTTAACCACACTGGCAACAGGTCGGGTAAACAGACTCAAAAGACTAAAAATTGGGTTAAGCACTGCAGAGAACAAGGCGGCAACAGCATTTAGAAAATGCTCCTTCACATCACCAAGTTCTCCCTGTGTTTCTTCATCAAACAGCCTTGAGGTTCTTTGTTGATTATGAGACCAATAATGAAACGCTTTTATTAACGAAATTACCATATTGGTAACATCAATCGCTATATCAATTAAGAAAGCAGGGATTAAAACAATATCAATAACCGGATTTAAGAGATAAGCCAGAAAGTCTGAATGTTTACCACCGAGTTTTCTGACTGATTGAATAGGTTTAAATACCGTAAAAAAGCGATTCCGTATGGGTGTAAATCCTTCGTCTTCAAAAATAGATTGTATAATAGTTGCCATAATTTCCTCAAAATGTTCATTTAAAAGCCGAACATTTTTAACCATTTTTTTTATCGCTGCAAGTCATTTTTACAAAAAGAGTAAAGATAGTCCCCTTAATCAGGCTAATATCAACAATGATGCGAGCCTGTTCCCCACTCTTGGAGCCGTCTAGCCTGCTATAAAAATCAGCTGCTCACGACATTCAAAAAAATCTGCTACTAAAGCAGGCGTTACTTCATCCAAGCTTGAGGGTTGCCAATGCGGCGATTTATCTTTATCCACCAATAACGCTCTCACCCCCTCGTAAAAGTCATGCCCGTGCATGAATTGATTGACCACACAATAATCTATAGCAAGGCATTCCGCCAAAGACTTAGCTTTTGCCTTATGAATTTGAGCCAAAGTGACTTTGAGACTTAAAGGGGCTTTCTGCTTTAAATTATTTAAAATGGTTATAGCCCATTCATTACCCTCCTCTTCCAATGCTGAAAAAATATCCTCTATCGTTTGCTGCGAAAAGCAGCGATTGATTGTTACCAAGTGTTCCGTAATGGATGCCTTTTCATGTTCCATAGAGAATTCTTTCAAACAAGCATTCACTTGTTGATGCGCATTTTTTGATAGATCGATAGACGCTAAACGATTTATAAATTCCTGCATTTTGTTTGCAGGGATAATTTGCTTGATTAGCCCTAACTCATAGGCTTCTTGTGCCTTAAGCCGCTTGCCTGTTAATCCTAAATAAATACCTGTTGCATCTGGACAACGGGCAAGCAGATAACTGGCACCTATATCGGGGAAAAAACCAATTCCTGTTTCAGGCATAGCAAAAACAAAATTTTCTGTCGCAATGGGATGGGAGCCATGGAGGGAAATACCTACCCCACCGCCCATCGTGATTCCATTCATTAATGAAATATAGGGTTTTTTAAAATGATGGATGTAATGGTTTAGGCGGTACTCATGCCAGAAAAACTGCATCTGCTCAGGATCTTTGTTTAAACCCGCCTCATACAGCCAGCGCACATCCCCACCAGCACAAAATGCTTTCTCACCTTCACCTTGTACAATAACTGCATGAATGTCTGCCTCCTTTTCCCATGCTAATAATTGTTGCTGCATCGCTTTGATCATATCGAGTGTTAGAGCATTTAAAGCCTGGGAGCGGTTTAACGTTACCAAGCCTAAATGTTCTTCATGTGTGAAGACTATATCTACCATCCTTTATTCCCCTTGGAAGTCTGCTTTTCGTTTGGCTAAAAAGGCAGCTACTCCTTCTTGTTTGTCTGCAGTAGCACAAACTTTAGCAAAATGAACTGCTTCCAAATGCAGGGCATCTGTTAGTGATAAATCATAGCCATGATTAATGACTTCCATTACACTGGTGACCGCTAAAGGTGCCATTGATAAAATCGTTTTCAGAATGTGCTTACCCTGATCAATGAGCGCCTCGGGAGCCACCACATCACTCACTAATCCCCAACTTAAAGCTGTTTCTGCATTAATAAAGCGACCTGTCAAACACAAATCCATTGCTCGTCCTTTGCCGACTAAACGAGCTAATCGTTGTGTACCGCCGTAGCCTGGGATAACACCAAGTTTTACTTCAGGCTGCCCAAATTGAGCCGCCGTTGATGCAATTCTCATTGTTGCAGAGATAGCAAGCTCACACCCGCCTCCAAAGGCAAAGCCATTAATTGCAGCCAATGAAGGTTTTCCCAGTGTTTCAAGCTGTCTGAATACCTCCTGTCCTTCACAGGCAAACTGATAACCGGTTTGTGCATTGCATTCGGCTAAACGAGAAATATCAGCGCCGGCACAAAAGGCTTTTCCTGCGCCTGTCAACAAGACTGCTTTTACTTTTTGGTCATCTTTAATGGAGGAAAAAATTTCACTCAAGGCACGTAAAACGTCTGTACTTAGTGCATTTAATTTCTCTGGACGATTTAAAGTCAACGTTAATATGCCATCGTTATCTAATTCTTTTTCAATTAAATTCATGTGGAAAACTCCTGTTATTAATATTATTTTTTAATCCATTCGATTACTGTTATTCAATCAAATAGTCATCATCAAGCGAGGCCTTAGCAATAATTTCCCGCATGATTTCATTCGTACCCTCAAGAATCTGATGCACTCTCAAATCGCGAAAAATGCGCTCAATTTGATAATCATGAAGGTAACCGTATCCTCCATGAAGTTGCATGGCTTTGTCGCTAATGCGAAAAGCAACGTCAGTGGCTAATCGTTTAGCCATTGCGCAATACATAGGTGCATGAACATCATTTTTATCCAAGGCATCTGCTGCACGATACACCATTAAGCGCGCAGCCTCAAAATCAGTCAGCATATCAGCAAAATAGAAACGCAACGCCTGCATTTGGGTTAAAGATTTTCCAAATTGTTTCCGTTCATGCATATACTGTTGCGTCAACCGCAGGCAGGCTGTTGCACCTCCTAAAGAGCAAGCAGCAATGTTAACACGCCCCCCATTTAAAGCATTTAAGGCGATTTTGAAACCCATGCCTTCATCACCCACTCGATTGGCAATCGGTACACGACAATTTTCAAAGTAAACCATGCAAGTCGGTTGATTTCGCCAACCCAGTTTTCTTTCCAACTTACCAAAACTTAAACCAGGGTTATTTTTTTCGATTAGTAGCGAGGTAACCCCATGGTGTGTATCGTCCCCCGTTCTCACCATGCATAGGTAAACATCACTAATACTTCCTCCCGAGATAAATGCTTTTGAACCATTTAAAATGTAATAATTCCCTTCCTTAATTGCTCTGGTCTTTAATGAAGCAGCATCCGAACCAGACTCAGGCTCCGTTAAACAGTAACTTGCCAGAGCATCCATCGACGTTAAACGAGGACCCCAGGTACTTCGCAGAGGTTCTTGCGCATAGCGGTCAACCAATGAAGTCACCATATTATGAATAGAAAGATAAGCGCTTGTGCTCACACAACCAATGGCAAGCTGTTCAAAAATAATTGCTGCATCGAGTCGCTTTAAATTTGCGCCACCAATATCTTCAGCGGAAACCATACCTGCCATACCAAGAGTAGCAGCTTCACGCAGAACATCAACGGGAAAATGGTGGTTTTCATCCCATGAAGCCGCATGAGGAGCCAGTTTATTGCGCGCAAACTCAGCAGCCATATCGCGAAAAGCCAGATGCTCTTCACTGAACTTAAAATCCATAACTATCCTTATTGATTGATACCCTATCTGAGTAGTTTAAACCATAACACAAATTTCGCTGCTTAAACGACCCCCTGTTTATGCTACTATCCAGGTACGCAGGTAATCTGCTCTCTAAAATTTGCGTATAAATATTGTTTATGATGATGCAACAAAGAATGCTATTATTGCCAATTTTTTGCGTCAGTTAAATAATAAAAATAAAACCAGTATGGAAACCATAGGACAAGCCGATTATCATACCCAGGCGATTCATCTATTAAAAGAGTATTTTGGCTTTGATGCTTTTCGCCCTCCCCAAGAAGAAATTATTCATGATCTTATTCTTGGTAAAGATCTTTTGGTATTAATGCCCACAGGTGGCGGTAAATCACTTTGTTATCAAATTCCAGCGTTGGTGAGACCTGGTGTGGCAATTGTGGTTTCACCCTTGATTGCATTAATGGAGGATCAAGTGGCTGCATTAAAATTACAAGGGATTCGTGCCGCCTATTACAATTCATCGTTAACTGGTGATGAAGCAAGATTAGTCCTGGCACAACTTCATGCCAATGAGCTTGATCTTCTCTATATTGCTCCCGAACGCCTCATGAGTCTTTCTTTTTTAGAGCGTCTTAAAGAATGTTCGTTGTCATTATTTGCTATTGATGAAGCACACTGTATCTCACAGTGGGGGCACGATTTTCGTCCTGAATATGCGACATTGGGTTTATTGAAAACGCATTTTCCTGGGATTCCTGTCATCGCACTGACAGCCACAGCAGATCAGCAAACACGTCAGGACATCATCAAAAGGCTTAATTATAACCCCAGGCAATTTATTGCCTCATTTAATCGGCCAAATATTCACTACACTGTGGTCATTAAAAATAATCCGCTTAAACAATTACATCACTTTTTACAAACACAACATCAGCAATCAGGCATTGTGTATTGTGGAACACGACATGAAGTTGAAAGAGTCGCTCTGAATTTGCAGGAATTTGGTATTAAAGCCAGAGCTTATCATGCTGGACTGACTTATAACGAGCGACGAGAAGTACAAAATGCATTTCGCCATGATCGTATTGATATTGTGGTGGCTACCATTGCTTTTGGTATGGGAATTGATAAGCCCAATGTTCGTTTTGTGGTGCACTATGACTTGCCTAAAAACATCGAGAGCTACTATCAGGAAACGGGACGAGCCGGACGAGATGGATTAGCCGCATCCGCAGTTCTGCTTTTTAATCCTGCAGATAGCGGCCGTTTACGCGGTTGGATAGCGACTACACCAAGCGAAACACAGCAACGCATAGAAATTAACAAGCTCAACCATATGCTGGCTTTTGCTCAGGCAACACACTGTCGTCGTCAAATTCTGCTTCGTTATTTTGATGAGCCTACTGAAAAAGCCTGCGGTTATTGCGATGTCTGTGATAATCCACCACAAACTGTTGATGCCACAGAGGATGCACAAAAATTCCTTTCCTGCATTTATAGACTTCGTCAAAGCTATGGCATGACCTATGCCATTGAGGTCTTAAGAGGAAGCACTGCCGAAAAAATTCAACAGGCAGGTCATCATCAATTAAGTACCTTTGGTATTGGTAAAGATAAGTCTGCCAATTACTGGAAGCAACTGGCCTGGCAATTAATTCATCGGGATTATTGTTACCAGGATATCAATCACTTCAATGTATTGCGCTTAACGAAAAAAGCCGTTGCCGTATTGAAAAATGAAGAACGGGTGTCACTCGCTATTCCCCAAGTTGATTTAATCACTAACAATGCAAAAAATAAGCAGCGCGAGACTCTTTCTAGTGCAAGCAATCCTCTTTTTGAGACATTACGAGTGCTGCGACGCAAATTGGCTGAAGAAGAAAATAAACCACCATTCATGATTTTTAGCGACACAACCTTACATCAAATGGTAAGAGATAAACCGCAAAATCTAAATGATCTACTGAATATTTCCGGAGTTGGACAACATAAACTGAATCATTATGGCTGGCATTTTCTAAAAGCGCTCCGTGAGTATAAAGAACCAGCGGAAAGTTAACTGCACTTTAAGAAATAAGTGGCTGTCATTTTCCCAAAATGAGAATCTACCTATCCTAATAAAATCGCTTCACCTTAAGCACTGGATGGATTCTCGCCTCCCCGGGAAGAGTATTTCTGCGGGAATGACAAGAAATCCATGCAAATTCTTTACTCCAATGCAGTAGTACTATCCCATTAATGAGCGTGGCATCCAATTTTCAGATGAACTTGATAATATTTATTTTTGGAATTCTCGATAAACCCTCGAGTTTGCATCACTTCATACCAATCCAGTTTTCCATGTACTTTAGCAGCCTGAGCGACAGCATTATTAATTGCTTCTTCAATACTGTCTTCTGAAGTACCCACTAATTCAATAACTTGATAAACACGATTACTCATTTTCACTCCTTGAAATAGTAAACTCCCTTACTTGATTTTAATCACAGAGTTTAGTCTAGACGAATTTTAATTATTTAACACATAAATTTTAGAATAGATAGTGTTGCTGGTATATTCTCAGTAATTCCCGCCAACTTCCATAGATAGCAGTAGCAATGGCGTGTGGCCAGATACCTTTCATAACAGATAAAGCCATCCTCGCGCTCTCGAAGCACATTCATGTGCTTCGAAGGTTTACGAAAGCATCTGGCCACAAGCCATTGCCGGCACTGAATTTTCAAGGCGGAATTACTGGTCTAAACTTGCTTAGGGCATGATTGTTAATTGAATAACTTGTCCTAAATTTAATCCTACCGGTGTCCCTAGAGGTACGGGAAAATTAATAAATCCATGCCCAATTCCTGGTACTTGAATTACCGGCACCTCACACGCTTTGGCAAAACGCTCCAACACAGGTTGAACTAACGATGAACCGTCTGGCTCTGCACCACCAATAAAATCGCCAAATAAAATTGCGGCTGCATCATTAAATACATTCGCTTGCAATAAATGGGTTAACATCCTATCCACACGATAACCTCGTTCAGCAATCTCTTCGAGTAGCACGATTTTACCTTTTGCATCAATTTGCCAATTGGTACCAATGCTTGCCTGGACTAATGATAAATTTCCTCCTGTGATAGAGGTATTGAGGGTAATCCTTTTTTCAGCCAGCGCATTAAGGGGCTTTCCTTGCAATTTTGTTTCATTCAAACCGAATAATAGGGCTTTGACCGCTTCAATCGATTCTGGTGAAAACTTGTCGACGGCAAGCGCTCCATGAATGCTCGGCCATTGCCATTGGCGTTCAAAAAACAACAGCAAAGCAGTAATATCGCTCATGCCGAGAAAAAGTTTGGGTGATTCAGGCCGGATTAATTTAGTCAGTTCAGGAATTAAACGTAAGGAACCATAACCACCACGCGCGCAAATAATTGCTTTGGTTTGTGAACTTTCCAATGCTTTTTTTAATGAGATGAATCGATGCGCATCATCATTGGCACAAAGTAAATCATCCCCAAAAATTGCATCATCAATATGGCAATTTAACCCCCAGGAAATCAATAACTCCTTAAGCGTTATTAAATGCTTATCGGTGCAGCGAGAAGCAGGAGCAATAATTTCAACGTAGTCGCCTTCTTTTAGAACAGGTAATTTTTGCATGTCACTTTCCTAATTGTACACCGCTACTCTGGGACTATAAGCGCAATATCAGCGGGGGAATGTAACATACCACCCGTGTAATTTTTATTGCCTGCAGCGAAATATTTATCCATTTTCTCTGCTGTCACATTACCCAGACATCCCAGTAATCCAAGACCATCACCATTGCAATAGTAGCCGTTATAATCATAAAGTTTCTCAAATATCAGATTGGAATTTTCCTCCGAAAAATGAAATACCTCATAATTTGCCAGTTGCCAATGCTCATTCTGATTAGCCAAATGAAATGTTTTTATAGCAGGCTCATTACCGTGAGAGGTTGATAATCCAGGGGCAAAATAGACGCCGCTAATAATATTCTGAGCATCGTCCTTGATAATTCTTAATTCTTCAGCATGCGTATGCGAGGCCAGTAATCCTGTGATAATTTGATGATATTGGTTAATCAGCTTCAAAAAAGTCCTCTGTTCTTTTGAGACCCAAAAACTGGAATGATCAACGAGGTTATTTCCTGGTGGGATATGCATGGTTATTACTACACTTTCTTGCTCGCTGTTGGCGAGTTGTAATTGCGTTTCTAACCAATGAAGTTGATTAAACGCCTCTTGCTCGGATGTTTTGCGGTTTGGCGAAAACAATACCGTGTTTAAGGAGATAAGGCGCAGTTTCGGTTTCAGATAAGCAGCATAGTACCCATAGTCCGTGCTTTCAGTAATAAGACAAGGATATTGAGCTTGCCCTTCACAAAAGACACCCGTGGATAGAAATCCATTACCCCATCCACCAGCGTGCATGGCAATCTCATAAGGACTTTTTTCCCTACATGCCGGATCATTAAAGGCACCATAATTTACTGTTAGTGCATCATTATTTCCAAACGTATAGAAAATAGGAGTATTGGGAAAGGTATCTTTTAATGCAGTAAAAACAACTGCTTCATTTTCAGCCGTACTCTCGGAAGTATCACGCGCATGGCCAGCGATATCTCCTAAAATCACAATAAACTCAGGCCGCATAACCTTGCCACTTTTTATATTAGCGTCAATTTCAGTAAGTAGTTTTTCGAAGGTGGCATAATCCAAATCGTTATCTCTATTATATTTCAATGGACTAATCTCCATTGTATGGGCGGATGCCAGAGTAAGGTGTAGATCAGAAAGTACTAAAAGATTATTTTCTGCAGGAGTAGCTGCGCTTACTGTTAAAGGAAATGAGAAAACCAGGAGGGAAAGTAATAAAAAAGCAAATTGAATAAACTGCATAATCACCTTACATCATTTGTTGTTGTGCTTTGGCAATGGCTCGACGAATCATTTTTGCTTCTTCCGATTGCTCTGGCGCTAATCGCAATAAATGCTGCCAATAACTGATCGCTTGTTCATAATTGTGGGTACTGTAAGCATCCATGGCCAGCATAGCCAGTGCATCAGGTTGATCCGGATTTTTTTGCAATAATTCGTTGAATAAATTTCTGATAATGTCGTTAAATGTTTGCTGATTCAACTGCCAAAGCGCTTGGGCATAATTAACCGTGGCTGCATCATCGGTTGGACTAAGTCTATGAGCTTTCTCAAATGCTTCTTTCGCAGGCTTCCATTGCTCTTGGCTTGCGTATAACCGCCCGAGCAAATACCAACCACGTGCGCTGTCAGGTTGCGCTGCCAGCCGTGCTTTTAACTTCTCAATAATCTGGGAAGGGTCTTTTATGGTTTGCAAAACGGCCTGGACTTTGCGCTGCTTTTCCTGTCGTTGCAAAAAATCATCCCACGCAGGCAAAGCCCCCCAATAAAAATAACCTGCCATCAACATTACTATCATTACTGGCACTACCATAAGAAAGGTTTTTTTTGACTGGCGTAAGGGATAATAAATAACAGGCAATGCCAAAAAAACTAACAAAGAGAAAGAAAACAATAACCACCATTTATTCATTTGAACTTCGCTTTAAACAGGTGCGCCAAAAAATAATGAAACCTGCCAATAGAAATATAACAGGTCCAAACCACAAGAATGCTGTTAAAGGTTTAACTGGCGGTTTAAACAAAATAAAATCACCGTATCGCGCCGTTAAATAATCAATGATTTCACTATCCGCCTTCCCTTCCCTAACGAGATTGTAAACCTGATCGCGTAAATCTTTAGCCAGGCTTGCATTAGAATCAGCCAAATCCTGGTTTTGACAGACCAGGCAACGTAATTCTTTAAGCAAATGAGAAAATTGTGCTTCCTGTTTGGTATTTTCAAGAGGATAAAGAGTATTATTGGCACTACTTACAGTGCCAAATAGGATAAATATTAGAAACAGGAAAACGTTAGAGTTTCTCATGCTTCCTCCTGTAACAATTTTATACGAGGCAAAAATTCTGTATTCCATGAGGTAGCATTTAGGATCCCAACATGCCTGAAACGAATAACACCTTTTTTATCGATTAAAAATGTTTCGGGGGCACCATACACCCCTAAATCAATTGCCACTAAGCCATCATGATCTTCACCAATTGCTCGATAAGGATTACCCCATTCTTTTAGCCATTGCGTGGCATTTTGGGTATCATCTTTATAATTTAAACCGTAAATAGGTATACCTTCCCGAGATAGCTGCATCAAAAATACCTGCTCCTCAATGCAGGCAGAGCACCAACTCGCCCAGACGTTTAGCAATGACACCTGCCCTTGCAATATCTTGGGTGTAAAGGGATGCCCACTCCCTAGTGAAGTTAATTGAAAATCGGGAAGTGCCTGATTGATTTTTGCGGATGGTAAGGTTTGTGGTTCTAATGATAACCCCCTCCAGAGAAACACCACGAGCAATGCGAAAAAAAGTAAAGGAGTTAAGCGCCAGAATTTCATGCTAATACCTCATCAACTGTTTTCACTGCATGTCGCTTTTGATAGTAGCGTCTATCACTTAACGCAAGCAATCCTCCTAGCAAAATCATAAAACCACCACCCCATATCCAGCGGATGAAAGGTTTATAATATAGACGCACTGACCAGGCTTTATCACCTAATGGTTCGCCCAATGCCACGTAAATATCGCGGAAAGGACTAACATCGATGGCTGATTCCGTCATCGCCATTTGCCCCACATTGTAAATGCGCTTTTCGGGATAAATCACAGCAGCTTTATCGCCATGACTTATTTCGAAGCGAGCCTGGGTACCATGATAATTTGGTCCTTCCAATAACGTCTCATTGACAAATCGAATTTTAAACCCTGCGAGTTGAGCAGTATCGCCAGGAGCCATGTGTACGTCGTCTTGCACCCCGTAATTGCAAGAGATGCTAATCCCGATAACAGTGACAGCAACACCACAATGGGCAATGACCATTCCCCAAAACCCCTGGTGTAAATTTAAAATACCACGTTGCTGATGACGCACTAGAATTAATTTGCCCGTACCGCAAATAACCCATAGTGAGAGAGCCAGTCCTAATAAAGCAGCAAAATTAATGACAGAAGTCAGCAACCATAAAAGACCAATCGCAGCAGTAATGCTTGTAATGAATAACCCCATTATCAGCGGAAGTAATTTTTTGCCGTCATGTCGTTGCCAATTTAAATTCACTCCTATTCCCATTAAGAGCAGTAAAGGAACCATCATTGGATTAAACACCGCATTAAAATAGGGAGCTCCTACTGACAATTTTCCAAGACCGAGCCCGTCAATAAGCAAGGGGTAAACCGTTCCCATCAGTACTGTTAACATCATGGCGGCCAGAAAAACATTGTTCAAAAGAAGCACGCTTTCTCGAGAAATGGGTGATGGATGCGTGCGATTTTGTAACGTTTGTGCTCTGAGGGCGAACAAGAGTAAGGAGCCCCCGATAACAATCAACAGGAAACATAAAATATATAAACCACGTTGGGGGTCTACTGCAAAGGCATGGACAGACGTTAGAACGCCTGAGCGCACCAAAAACGTGCCTATCAAGCTCAAAGAAAAAGCAGTGATGGCCAGCAATAACGTCCAGGCTTTAAATTGTTGTCGCTGTTCACTAACCGCTAAAGAATGCAGTAATGCCGTGCCCACAAGCCAGGGCATAAAGGAAGCATTTTCAACGGGATCCCAAAACCACCAGCCTCCCCATCCCAATTCACGATAAGCCCACCAGCTTCCAAGGGTAATTCCTGCTGTCAAACAACACCAGGCTGCCAAGGTCCAGGGCCTTGTCCATTTTGACCAGGAAGATTCAACTCGACCGGCCCAAAGTGCGGCAATGGCAAAGGCAAAGGCCACAGAAAAACCAACATAGCCCATATAAAGCATTGGCGGATGAAATAAAAAACCAGGATCTTGTAACAAAGGGTTTAAGTCACGCCCCTGGGTGTTTAATAATTGAAATTGGCGGGCAAATGGATTTGATGTTGTTAACAAGAAAAGGATAAATCCAATACTTACCCAACCGAGTACGACCAATACTCTGGCGCGCATGGATTTATCCAGGCTGGCGCTAAAAAAACTGACTGCCAGCATCCATAAACTCAGTATCGCCACCCAGAGGAGCATGGAGCCTTCATGTCCGCCCCAGACAGCACAAAGCTTGTAAAACCATGGCAAGGAAATACTGGAATTGGTTAATACATAAATGACACTGAAATCATCACGCAAAAAGCAGACAGTAAGACAACAATAAGCAAGCGCTATAAAAATAAACTGGCCAGTCGCATAAAATGGGGCCGCGGCTATCCAATTCCGATTACTTCGCCATAACCCCAGTGTGGGGATAACCGCAAGCAACACTGCGAACAATAAGCTCAATAGCAATGAAAATAAACCAATTTCAGCAATCATCCGCTTTTCTTTTCTCCTAATTTCCCCGATTTAGCCAAAGCGTCTTTTACCTCGGGTGGCATGTAGTTCGCATCGTGTTTGGCAAGCACTTCTTTGGCCTTAAAGTGATGATGATTGGTTAGAGTACCCAGTGCAACGATGCCCTGTCCTTCACGAAATAAATCAGGCAAAATACCACGGTAGTTGACAGTGACAATCTGATTGAAATCCGTTAATTTAAATTCTACCGACAAGTCCTTTGCATGACGTACAATACTGTTTTTTACTACCATTCCGCCCAGGCGAATCAGACGTTCCTTGGGAGCTTTCCCTTGAGCCACTTGTGTTGGTGTATAAAACAAGCTGATATTTTGCCGCAAAGTATACAGGACAAGCCCTGTCACAACACTTAAAACAGCCAAAATAAACAATAAAAGAATTATTTTACGCCTGCGAGCTGGGTTCATTGTTGTCTCTTAAACCATTGTTGTAAATGCTTGATTGTCCGTAGGCGCTGCATGCGAATACCCAAGACATGTCCCACCAGAACAAGAGCAGCCAAAGCGTAAGCAGACCATACGTAAGCTGAATACCCTCCCATTGACCACCATGTGATAAACTGGCTCATATTTCTCCATTCTCCATCAAATTTTTTACCCATTGCTGTCTGCGCTCACGCAGCAAGAGTTCATTACGGGCTTTGTGCAAAATTACCCATAGACAATACAGAGAAAAACCAAGTAGCGCCAATAGTAAAGGATAAAGCATAGATGCTGCAATTTTAGGCTTTGCAAAGAAGGATAAAGTAGCCCCTTGATGCAAGGTATTCCACCAGTACACAGAATAATGAATAATGGGCAAATCGACTAAGCCAACTAACGTTAAGATAGCCGCAATCTTATCGCCCTGCTCTTTATCCTGAAACGAATTTTTGGTTGCCAAAATAGCCAGGTATAAAAAGAATAAAATGAGTTCTGAAGTTAAACGCGCATCCCAAATCCACCAGGTACCCCACATTGGTTTTCCCCAGATACTTCCTGTTATGAGGGCAAGAAAAGCCATGGATGCGCCTACCTGTGCCATAAGACCCAATATTAAACCAGCCATTTTAATACGCCATACCAGCAAAAGAATGGCAAGAAACCCCATCCATGCATAGAGAGCCATTGACAAAAAGGCACTTGGCACGTGGATGTAAATAATACGAAAGGCGTTACCCTGTTGATAATCGGGAGGTGCAAAAATTAATCCCCAAATCGCGCTCAGCAGTAAAAATACCAAGGCACTGCTTCCCACCCATATCAGCCAAGGCTGGGTACGTTGGTAAAATGTTTTAGGAGAAGCCAATTGGTATAAAAATTTCCACATAGGAGATATTTAAATCAGAAAAAACAGGAATTTTACCATGCATTAATCAGCAAGGCTAATGCGAATAACTGCAGCAATAGCAAAGGGTAAAAAGGAAGCTGCCAATAATGAAATTGCCGTTAACAGTGCGAAATGAGCTTGTGCAGAAAAGCCCTGCATAATGGCAAACAAACTGCCACTACCAAAAATCATGACCGGTATTGTTAAGGGCAGTAAAACAAGAGCCATCAATACTCCTTTCCCGGCACTAAAAGCAGCAGCAAGTCCACATAAAAAGAGAATAGCCGGTGTCCCTAATATAAGACTGATCATTAACATATAGGTTTCAACAAACGTTAAATTAAACAACAGCGCTAATAATGGCGAAAAAATTAGCATGGGTAACAAATTAAGAAGCCAGTGCACCAGCAATTTTGCACTAATGATAAGAGTTAATGGATAACCTGAAATTAGCCACTGCTCAATCAATCCATCTTCATAATCCTGTTGAAAAAGATTCACTGAGGAAAGCAACATGGCCAGCAGCATAGCAATCCAAACGACACCAGGCGCAATCGTTCGCATGATGGAGGTTTCCGGAGGCATCGTTAGTGGAAAAAAAACAGTCACCATTAAAAAAAATAACGCCGAATGCAGCAAAAGCCGCGGTTGACGAAGATGCAGTAGCATTTCACGCTGAATTTGACGTTTGAATAAACTAGCAAGCATGGTCATTATTTACCCATGTCTCTCATAAATAATACTCCAGGTAATTTAATTGCTCAGGTAAACGTTGATGTGAAGTCAAAACAATCAGGCCACCTGAAGAAAGATGATTATTAATAGATGTGATAATGAGTTCTGTTGCATCTTTATCCAATGCAACTAAAGGCTCATCCAGCAGCCATAAAGGCGCATCTGTCATCGTTAAACGCAATAAACCAACGCGCCGCCTTTGACCGGCCGATAAATGGCCACAAATGTCGTTCTGAAATTCTGCTAGCCCAAACCTCTCCACTACCCTGTTAAAATTAATCTTTTTCCTGCCCCAATGCATGTCAAAAAAGCAGTTTTCTTTAACGGTTAGTAAGGGGTTTATTCCTGTTCTGTGCCCGAGGTAGCACAGTTGGTGTTGATAATTAGACAGATTTTTTCCGATAGGTTGCCCGTCAAAATAAATTTCACCTTCCAATGGGTGCAGAAGTCCTGCAAGCAATCGGAGTAACGTTGTCTTCCCTGCGCCATTGTTGCCTCGCAAATGCAATAACTGCCCTTCTTTGACTGCAAAAGTAATCTTATTAAGTAAAGGCTTGTCCTGGTAATCAAAACATAGCTCACGTACTTCAAGCATAAAAACAGGAGTTAATTAAAAAAGGCAGACTATCTAGAAATCATTATTCTGGCAAGAGGCTTTTTCCGAGGGTGCAAGTTAAACTGCGAGTTTAAGCAAAGAATTTAGTAGTGTGCCTAATAAAGACTGCCTCCATGGCTGATAAATTAAAATTGTGCCATTGATCTGGCACAACTTGATTTATTAATTACACTGACCATTAAGAATGCAATTTTTAAGTTCTGTTGCAAATCTAAAATTATTGTCTTGGTCATAAGTAATCTCCCAATTAAAAACCCCACCGATATTACTGTAGGCTTTTGGGGGAACATAGCTATCACAACTTAAGCTGCTTACTGTAGCTGTTCTAAGGCATTGTATTGCACGTTTAATGGTACTGGTTGGTGTAACCGGCCAACCATCACTTGCACCACTTGCATTCGGAGCCGGGTAGCCTATCACTACCTGCGAGGGCTTTAAATAGCTAATATAGGGTTGAAATCCTGTGTTCCTGCCATTAACTATTGCAGGCCAATCTTCCAGTAAATCAGTGGCCATTGCCACAGAAAAGTCAGGTGTACTTGTGGGTGAAGGGCCATAACACACCTGATCAATACCAAATGCACACCCGGTATTGTAGAGCTGAATACCAACCCAAGCCAATGAATTATGTGTTTGCATAATTAATGAGGCATAATTTCCCCACGTCGCATCAAAACCACTGGTTGCTGCCACATTGGCTACCTGGGGCGTCAAAGTAATCAACAGTGATGGATTTTGACTATACATCGTATTAATGATGCTCGCCAGGACCGCAATATCTCCTTGTGGTTGTGAAAAAGTTCCACCAGCATTAACTCCATGTTCAATATCAATATCAAACCCATCAAATTCATATTGGATTATTAATTCAGTTAATGAGTTAATAAATGTTTGCTTGAAACTATCCACAGAAGTAGCTGCAGCCAATACTTGATGAAAATCAACAGTAGTATTCGGTAAGCTTGTCAAAGCGCCCCCTAAAGAAAGAATCACTTTAATTCCCGCCTGGTGAAGAGATTGAACGTATTCTCTAGTGATTGTATCAAAAGCTGGCGTTATTACCCCGGGATTACTCGTGCTAAAGACACCAAATGCAACCATGGCATGGGTATATCCAGCATTGGCAAGAGATTGGGCCGATGGGGGTGTTTTCCATCCAGGCAGATAACTAATAATTCTCCCACTCGTTGAGGAAACGGGTGATAAGGTAATTGTTGCTACTGCATTAGCGGTAGCCGTTAAAGGTTGTGGAGAGAAATTTACGGTGTAGCCGGACACATTCTCACTGCTAAGGGTATAAATTACACCACTGGTTAACTCCACACTTGCCGAGCCAGCCCCATTCAGTAAATCAATCGTTTTCACAATCACTGGTGAATTATCATTAGGTGTTAAGCTTACCTTCAATGAACTTAACGACGCTGGAGCACCGCTTACATTCAACGTAACTGTGTCTTTTATTACCTCAATACATTGATAACTCAAATTTGTGACAGGTGGGTTAGAAGCATTCGCTATGACAGAAGTTGGATTAAAAACTGACGAGCAATTGTAGCCGTTAAAATGAATTAAAGGAGAAAAAAAGGTGTAAGTGCCTCCTTCTTTTAATTGAGAAATAGTTTCAGAACTCCCCCAGGTTACCATCCTTGATTGGGAATTACCTGAATCAGTTTGCGTAATTAACACGGTTGGATTTACCCCGTACCCACTTAACTCGTCAGGTAAATTCTCTAAATGAATAATTAACTTACCTGCCTGCGGAACAAGAGAATATTGAATGGTTGAATTGACTGTTTGGTTTGCTGAAACAGTGACGAGACTTGGTGTGGCTTGTCCCTGATATTTATTTCCCTCGTTATCAACAATGGACTCAGCGGCAATTGTATAATTGCCAGGAGCAAGATGACTGATGACCTTCGAGGCTTGCCAGGGAAGCTGCACATCACTGATAATTTGGCCATTAATAAGCAGATGTACTAAAGCATAATGTTGTGACACATTACCTGGTCTTACTGATGGGTTATTTAATTTAATACTCCCTGACTCCACAACACTGTTTAAATAAACCAATGTGGTGTCTTCAATATGATGATCTTGTTCTGCACCATATTTGATAAAAATACTACTCCCTATAGGTAGTATGCTATTAGCACCAGGATAATCAGGGAAATGTAAATGGAATGTTGCTAAAAATTTACCATCCGATTGTGGCTGAGAAGTGATCATTAATTCATTATCAGGATAAGAAAGTGGTGAAAAATCACCCCAGAAATTGGTATTGAGCGCTGAACTTGTTTGAAACGTTACTGTAGAGTTTTGAAAGTCGACTGCCTGAGTACAATTGTTGGTAAGTTTAAGCACTATAGATTTCCAATGCTGGTTACCTGTGGAAGTAAAACCAGCATTAATGCAGCTAGTTGGCTGAGCAATGGAAGGGTTTATTGTTTGAGCGATTGTCGCTGTAGCAAACGATAATGCACCTAAGAGGGGTAATAAATATCTCATCAATTACATTCCCTGTAAGAAAAACTTTAACTATCTCACATTTTTTTATTAAACAATAGTGTTTATGGTTGTTGTCCAATCAAATGTCTTTCGAATTTATTAGACACTTATTACCAATCTGGTTCTCTAATCCACTGAAAAGAACTTGCACCCACACAAAGTCATAGGGATAATCATCTACTTTGTCTAATGAAGAAAGGTGGATGATGGAATTTTTGTCCGAATATGGTTTATTTTTGTTAAAAGCATTAACTTTAGTCATAGCGGTACTTCTCACTGTAGCCGGCATTGCCGCAATAAGTCGCAAACCCAAACATAAACTGGAAATTACTTCACTAAATAAACAGCATGAAGACACAAAGCAGCGTATGTCTCATGATATAAAAAATAAGAAACCTGAAAAAAAGCGTAAGAAAAAAGCAAAAGATGAAAGGAATTCACTGTATGTACTTGATTTTCACGGCGATATTAAAGCCAGTGAAGCCGATCAGTTGCGCGAAGAGGTGACCGCCATTCTAGCAGTTGCTGAACCTGACGATGAAGTGGTAGTTCGTCTAGAGAGTCCCGGTGGAGCAGTGAATAGCTATGGCCTGGCAGCCTCTCAGTTACAGCGCATACGCGATAAAAATATCCCTTTAACGGTTTGCATTGATAAAATGGCAGCAAGTGGAGGTTATTTAATGGCTTGCGTTGCTAACACTATTATTGCCGCTCCCTTTGCTATTATTGGCTCCATTGGTGTAGTGGCTCAACTGCCTAATTTTCATCGCTGGCTAAAGAAAAATAATATCGATGTTGAGTTGTTAACCGCTGGAGAATATAAACGTACTTTGACAATGTTCGCTGAAAATACTGAAAAAGGACGCCAAAAGCTGCAGGAAGACCTGGAAAAAATTCACCAGGCGTTCAGAAATTACGTGTTGGGAAATCGTCCGCAATTAGACATTGATAAGGTAGCCACTGGCGAACATTGGCTAGCAAGCGATGCTTATGAATTAAAATTAATTGATAAATTAAAAACAAGTGATGACTATCTCATGGAAAAAATGGCTGATTTTAATGTCTTTAAAATTAATGTTCAGGGGAAAAAATCACTGGTGGAAAAATTAATGAAGCCCGTGATGAAATTAATTCATCCATGGGCGTAGCTATTCTAGCTTAAGTATTTACTTCACTGTAACCTGGGTGAAATGAAGGTAACCCAGGTTAGCAATTTTTCTTTTCTCATTATATAGTAGATTAATTATGCTTATTACTTAGTCTAAGGACAGGCTATGTTTGCAGGGGCTCTTATTTTTTTAGTTATCGCCATTATTTCAGGGATATTCAGCTTCAAAAGACCATCGACTTCGACCTATGTTGCTAAACTTGTTTTTTACCTGTCAGTATTACTTTTCCTGGCGTTTTTATTTAGCTCTATTGTCAGTTTGGCACCGCCGCGTGTGCGAACTGGTGCATTACCCATATAATCTGACTAAATAGAATAAGCAAGGCGTAATACGACAGAATAAAGAAAAGGAAAATAGCTGTCGGAGGGAGTTAATTGAGCCTCACCATAACCTGCAGTGTAATTACCTCCGAGCTCAATCATCCAATGATTCGCTAGCGGGTAGTTAAATCCTGCTCCAAATGCAGGCGTTGCACGCCATCGATTCACTAAAATGTCTTCGCGATGAATTCCTGCCACACCGATACTGGAGTATGCCCTAATATAGGTATTAGGTATTAAAAGCATAATTTTTGCCTTTAGATCCACCGTTTCAGTTTTTGTTTTAAAAAAGACTTTATTCCCATTTAAAAAACTGAACAAACTCATGGGATCAAACGACACTTCAGCATCAGGATAGTCCAGATAACTTAATTCCAATGCAAAATAGTGGGCAAATTCATAACCAGTAAAGGCACCCCATACACCACCACCTTCCCGAACCTTGATAGGCGTTGACATACTTAAAGCCATATTTTGATTTTCTCGAGTAGGCACAAGTCCTTCCCAAGTAGTAGATCCATAACCACCCATAGCACCGAGGTAAAAATGTGGACTGGAACTGATTTTTTTGGCGGCATTTGCAAGACTGCTTAGAGAAAAAGAGAACAGCAAGCACCCTAAAACTAACTTTTTTATAATCACAGTTCACTACACCTTTTTAAACATCTTGGTTAGCAGATTGCATAACCAAGACAACACTGATTATTCTACTGACAAGCTTTCTTGGTAGAGCTACAGAGACGGCCACGAGAATCAACTCCGCCACGGAGATAACAATTCCAATTATCCATGCAGTCCTGAGGGCTTGTGTAACGTTGATATTCACAAGCTTTTTGTAAAGAACCAAACACACTAATCATGCGTGAATAAAGCGCATTCATATCCTGACACATCGAATTTGGCAGCCCGGATGAGGTACAATAACAAGTGGCGACTGATTTAAATGATGAACAAAAATTTACATCATTGGTAGGTAAAGCATTAGGACAACCAGCAAAAGCCGATAGAATCATACAACAGGAAAAAGCAGCAGCCAAACCTAATTTTTTTATCATCCTTGATTCCTCATTCTTAAAAGTTCTAGAAAACTTTATCAGAAACTAGAAAGACTGCAAAATAAAAAATTCACTTATGTTACGCACTCGCTCATTAGCCGTATGACTTCGTTGGCTATTCTCTCTCGCAATGCAGGGCGCAAATTCGCGGAAATAATTAAATAGGGTTTCGCTGAGTTTCCTATGCGCGTAAAACAGATGTCCAATAAATTATTTATAGTTAATAAATCGTAGTGATACTCTCTAATCTCATAGAGTTTAAACCCGAAAACCTCTGGCTCCTCCTTACGTTCAGCATTTATCAAGAAACGAGGTTGTACATTAATATTAACAAGAAAGTTATTCTTTTTGTCACCATGAAGACGTAAGCACTGATTAAGAATTTGTGGGTTTAATTTCGATGAACGAAATAAGGTCGTATAGAGCCAAACAATAAATTTCATCAAAGACTGTTTAATAAAATGATGTTTTTGTCGAAACGTACCGAGACTTGCAAGTTTGATTAAATCTGAACATTGTTGATAGGGATGAGTTGCAACAACTGACTCATGCACTTGCTGCAAGAGAGACATTAGATTAGAGTGTTTATTAACAGTGAGCTTAATAGGCTCAAGCCTTAAAAAACAACCGATAGTATTATCATACTCAGGATTATCTCGCGTTGACTTTACACGGTTAATATAAATTGAGGATTCACTCCCTTGCTCACTTCCACTAACATTCCATATAGCCTTCATCAGCACTGCACATACTCCATCCAAAATACTGGAATGATGTTTTTTGCAGAATGTTTGAAACTGATTTAATGTTTCCGCGGGAATTTCTGTATAACTCGAGTAATAAAATCGTTGAGCTGATTTGTAGTTAACAATATGCTCCAGGGGAAAAGTAATTAATCGAGCCTCTTTAAGATAATCCCCCCAAAACTTTAAATCGCGATTGAGGGAGTGTTGTGTGTAAGAAACTTCATCTAGAAGGTAGTTTCTAAAAGCCGTATCTTTTTTTATCGAGTGACTCCCTATTTTAGATAGATTATAAAAAGCAGATAAATCCGATAATAAAATTTCCGGCGAAACATCATCTGAAATAATATGTGGCATACACAACTGCATTTCAGTGATGCTATTTTTTAAATAAAATAAACGAACGATTAACGGATATTGATTCTTAGGCCAAGGGTAGTATTCCACGAGCTGTTGAATAGAATTTTCAAGAATGTGTTCACTGTCTCTCTCAGACAGCGACTCCAGATTTTTTTCAGTAAGATGAAAGGTTAAATTCTTCTTTAAATATTGGAGCGGTTGCAATTGGGCAACCTTAAATGACAACAGCTCGTGTTTACGAAAAACTGCCGCAAATGCTGCATTTAATTTAGCGATATCCAAACGACCTGCAAAACGCTTTCTGGTGAAAATATTTAATCGCTTTGCCTTGGGCTCAAACGTATCTGCTAGCCATAACAGTAATTGAAAATTACTTAAGGGGAAACTGCTTGCTTTTAAAAAAGCTTTGTTGGGACGCCTT
Organism: Legionella clemsonensis; assembly: GCF_002240035.1. NCBI lineage: Bacteria > Pseudomonadati > Pseudomonadota > Gammaproteobacteria > Legionellales > Legionellaceae > Legionella > Legionella clemsonensis. The sequence continues at coordinate 2,007,996 of NZ_CP016397.1, forward strand.
TTCTTCCTTTGCCTGGCCTTTTTTATTAGGGAAGCTAAATAAGCGATAGTAGGCTGCTGATAGAAATCATAAAGCTTTACTTCTTTGCCAAATTGATGATTGATGGTTGAAATAATTCTTGCTGCCGATAAGGAATGCCCTCCTAACTCAAAAAAATTATCTTTTAGTCCAATTGGTTTTATTTCCAGCTCCTCCATCCAGAGTTGCGCAAGTTGCTTTTCAAGCGATGTTTTAGGTGCTTTATAATATTGACTGGCTGTAAATTGAGGTATGGGCAATGCGGCTCTATCTAATTTCTCGTTTGCATTTAGAGGAAAAGCATCCATCCTCACAAGGCTTGAGGGAACCATGTAATCTGGCAAGTGGAGCAGTAAATACTGACGCAACTCACCATTGTCCACGACCCTTTGAGAATTATTAAGTGTATAATAGGCGACTAGTTTTTTTTCTTTTTGTTCTCCATCTGCAGCAATAACCACAGCTTCTTTTATGGCCGGATACTTACGTAAACACGTTTCAACTTCACCTGGTTCAACCCTGAATCCCCTAATTTTTAACTGATGATCAATCCGTCCTATACACTCGATTTCTCCTCTCTCGAGCTGGCGACATAAATCCCCTGTTTTATAAAGCCGCGCGTTTGAGTTTTTACTAAAAGGATTATTGATAAAGGAGACTTGAGTCAACTCAGGATTATTCAAATAGCCTCTGGCCAGACAATTTCCTCCGAGATATAATTCCCCTACTGCGCCATCTTCTACAGGCAGGCGATTTTCATCAAGAATATAAAATTCAACATGAGGTGCCACATGTCCTATGGGTACATTTTTACCAAGTCTATGAACGTTTTTATGGTCAATTTTATATAAACAGACCGCCACACTCGTCTCTGTGGGCCCGTATTCGTTATACAAAACATGCTGAGGGTAAAGTGCTAGCCAAGCCAAGCAATCGTAGGTAAAGAGACTTTCTCCTGCCAGCATAATTTTCTTTAGATCAGTGAGCGCTCTCGGTTTATTTTTTACTTCGTAGAGCAACACGTTAAAGTAACTGGGTGTTAGCTTAATAAAACTAACCTTGTTTGCCTCAAGGTAGTTTAAATACTGTCGAGGATCTTTTTTTATCTTATCTGAACAAATAACCAACGTTAAACCTAACATTAAGGGAATGATGGAGGTAGTTAAAGCAAAGTCAAAGGCCGGATTTGAAGAGAAGTCAATTCGTTCTCCTGGCTGGCAATCACAGTATTCAGCAAACCACAAGGCATAATCAACCACTCCCTCATGCTCAACCAACACTCCTTTAGGTGTGCCGGTAGAACCAGAGGTGTAGATGATATAGGCTAAGTGTCGCGAATGTGCTTGCGACACTGGATTTTGCGTTAGCTGTTTTTCCAGTTTGCTATTCTTATCAATAGTTACTATTTGGCCGGAATAATGCGTAAATTTCTTTTTTAATTTATCCACAGTAATTAAAAATTGTGTTCCGCCTTCTTTTAAAATTAGCAACAAGCGTTCTTCCGGATGCGATGGATCCAGAGGGATATAAGCTCCGCCAGCTTTTAAAATGCCTAAGATCACAATTAAAAATTCAATGGATCTATTCATACACACTGCAACTTGTGTATCAGGTTTTATTCCCAGTTCCCGCAGATGATGCGCCAGTTGATTCGCTTTATGATTTAATTGTTCATAGTTTATTGTTTGCTCATTAAAGATAATGGCTGTTTGCTGTGGTCTCTGCCTGACCTGCGTTTCAAACAAACCATGTAGTGTCTTTGAAGTAAGTCCGGCTTCCTCTTTAAGAAGTGCATTTACTTTTTCTGAGTGTTCCATCTCAAATTATCTTCCTTTTTAAAAAGTCAGTGATTACTGCACACTATTATTGCAATCTCTATTGATTATTAATTATAGTCTGGGTAAAAGTCTATCCAGCCATTTTGGTAAATACCAATTCCAGGATTGCAGCAGAGCCATTGTTGAGGGAACTAATAAGGTACGAATTAAAAAGGCATCTACAAAAATAGCCACTGCAATTCCAAGCCCAAATGCTTTTACCATCAGCACCTCAGCGACCAGGAATGAACCACAAATCACTATGACGATGAGGGCGGCACTGGTAATAATGCGGCTACTTTTCTCAATGCCAAAAACAATGCTGTTACTGTTAACCCTATTTTCTTCATAACACTCTTTGATTCTGGTTAATAAAAACACTTCATAATCCATGGAAAAGCCAAACAGCGCACAAAAAATAATGACCAATAAGCTGATATCCAACATGCCTTGCGGTTCAAAGTGAAGCCACTGCGACAAATAGCCCTCCTGAAAAACCAGGACAAGCGCACCGTAGCAGGCGCACAAACTTAATAAATTCATTAAAATCGCTTTAACCGGCAGGAATAAAGAACGTAATAAAACAAGCAAAATCAAATAAGTAAAAATAATAATCCAGAGAATAGCCAAGGGAAGAATGCGCGAGATGCTCTCCAGCACCTCTTTATTAATGACTGGTGTACCCGTTAATTCTATCTCCATTCCCTTGGCCACACTCATATCACGCAAGGTTGCAATTAACTCCTGGGTTTCAGGTGAATTAATTGGATATTTGCTGATAATATTCATTACGGTGAATGAATAGCTGGTGGTCGTCGCTAATAATTGTTTCAGGCTTTTACTTCTTGAGTCTTTGTTGTCGTTATAGAGATGGTAATATTGGTTTTTTGTCAATTTTGAATCAGTCGTTACAATACTGTTAACGTTATCGATGGCCGGATCTTTTTTCAATCTTTGAGCCAAATCGTATAAATTATCAAGATTTGTTTTCGATAGGATGTAACTATGCGGTGTTTGAATTAAAACCAAAATAGGATTTAGCGATTCTATATTAAATTTTTTAGCATAGGTGTCGAAAAAACGACGATGCTCTGAGGTCTCTGGTAAAATTCGGTGATCAGAAACACCAAATTTGGCTGACAAAAAAGGATAACCCAGCATCAACAAAAACAAAAGCACGGGAAAGAAGAAAAGTAATGGTCGTTTAACAATTTTTGTAGCTAACCAATACCAAAAACTGGCGCGCTTTTTACCTTTTCGATGAAATCGCACAGACAGTAAGTTAATTCGTCGATTAAGTATGCTTAAAATAGCTGGTAATAAAACAATAGCAGTTAGCACGGCTACTATGACTGCGACTATCCCTCCCATAGCTACAGAAAAGAGAATATTAATAGGAAAGAGAAATAAGGCACTAAGACTTACAAGAACTGCCAAGCCACTAAAAAAAACAGCCTTTCCCGCCGTTTCTTCAGTAACAGCGATTGCTTCGCTTACAGGGACATCATGGTGTAATTCATCACGAAAACGACTGATAATAAACAGTGAGTAATCCAAACTAAGACAAAGTCCGAGAAGTAGCGCAATATTTAAGGTGAAAATGGAAAGTGTATAAATATAGCCTAAGAAAAAAAGCATCGTTAGAATAATTAATGCTGCTCCTCCTCCTAAAACGATAGGTAACAAGGCAGCAACAACCGAGCCAAAGACAAAAAGTAACGTTACAATAGCGACAGGAGCTGCGACTAAATCTGCCCGATAAAGATCCGTCTGGGTTTGCTTATTCACATCCTTGACAAAAACAGCCTCACCACCCAACTCCACCGTCATGCCCTTAGGTTTTTTTATTGCTTTTTCAAATTGTGTGAGTAAACGATCTTTAAGAGGTTCACTGCTTTTCACCATGACAACCACATAAGCAGTATGCTTGTCTTTTGCAATTTGACTCTTGTTATCCTCAGGCATAAGAATTTCATGCTTGATTGGGAAATCTTTTAAATCTTCCAATGATTGTTTTATTTTTTGGATAAATTGAGGATTAGTCGCTAAAAGTGTAGGACTTCTGTAGATAATCAGAAATTTGTTAGCTGTATTGTAGTCTAATTTTTTATTAATGTATTCCTCAGCTTTTGCACTTTGAGAAGTTTCATCGATAAAACCTGTGGTTTTAAAAGGACTAATTATATTGGGTAGAAAAGGAAGAGATGCTAAAAGAACAAGTAGCCAAAATACAACAATGAACCATCGCAGTGGATAGATAAACTTTCCTAAAGTATAAAAAAAATGACCTTGCATCCTTATCCCTAATCCATTATCGCTAACTGCAGGTTTGGTTTTCAACGCATTTCTTTAGATTAAAAACGCTTATTTCTCAATTAAATGTAGTCAAAAATGTACATTTTGCACAATCATGTCCGCCGATCCTGAGCTAGATACGTCATTTTGAACAGATGAAAAATAGAGCGTTGCTTGCACGAGATTCTTCATGCAGCTAATGCTGCATTCAGAATGACGTGGCTGGAATTTGTGCCATTGTTACATCTTGTCATCGGCTTCTGAAGTCTTGAAAACGTCATCACCTGAATGTGGCGTAAGCCGCATGAAGGAGCTCGTGAATAGGAACCTGTAGCTCAATTACTTCCTTTTGATATTTAGTTACTGCCTAAGATTAGTGATTTTCTTCTTCACTCCGAGTAGACTAAATTTTCAAAGCGCCAGGAAGAATCTCATATGGAAAAATTTATTATCCAGGAAGGATTTCCTACTGTTATTCGTCCATGTGAAAACATTCATTGGGCACAGCAACTTGTTGACTATAAATCCCAATTCAAACAGTATTTATTAACATACGGAGCTTTACTCTTTCGTGATTTTCCTTTGACTACAGCCCAACATTTTTCAGAATTTATTAAGGCACTGAATTTAGGCCACTTTGCCAATTATATTGGCGGCGATAGCCCCCGTGATAAAGTTATCGATAATATTTATACGTCTACTGAAGCACCTCCCCATGTTCATATTCCCTTACATCAAGAACTTTCTTATTTAAAAACCTTTCCAACTCATATTTATTTTTATTGCCAGATTGCACCCTCCTTTCAAGGCGAAACAATTATTGCTGATGCCAGAAAGATATATCAGGCGCTCGATCCAAAAGTTATCCAGCGCTTCCAGACAAAAGGGATAATCTATATTTCTCACTATTATCAACAAAGCAGAATCATGGCGCTAATTAATTATTTTGCCCGTTCACACAAATCCTGGATGGATGTTTTTGAGACTAAGAATAAAGCAATCGTTGAGGAGTTTTGTCAATCCAATGACATCGCATGGAGGTGGCTTGCCAATAGTTGGATTGAAATCAAGCACCATGGTCCCGTTGTTTTGCAGCATCCAATTACTAAGGAAACAGTCTGGTTTAATCAAGCGCATCTCTATGATTTTAACCCCAAGCTTTTAGGAATAATGAAATTTCTTGCCATAAACCTGGTTTATTTTCGGCGCCTGACCCGACTACATGAAGTTACTTTTGCCGATGGCAGTGCAATACCTCGTCAGGATCTTTATCATATTTTGGACACGCTGCAGCAAAATACTGTCTCTTTTCCGTGGAAACAAGGCGATGTCATGGTGTTAGATAATATTTTGACCATGCATGGCAGAACCACCTTTAAAGGGATGCGCCGAATTTTAACGGCTTTAACTACTTAAATATTTTTAAATTATTCAGCAATAGCCCTATTTGCTAATTAATAAAACATCTTGGTATACTTGCGACCCCTGCTACCCTTATTGTCGAGAAAATTTATGCCTTTGCTTGAAAATGTCATCTACTCTCAAGAAGCTATTAAACTCTGGAGTGAAGAGCTACCTCATCTGGAAAGTCGCATTGCAGAAGAGGAGCAGGTTATTAAGTCAGAAAAATTGCAGCTGACGCGATTAAACGAGCAACTAAATCATTTAAAAAGTCAAATAGCCAACCTCCAAACCCTAATTTCTATACAGGAAGATTTGCAGCATCATCACCATCATTCTCCTTTTCCCCATCACCACCATCATACTTTTAATACAGTAGTTACTGTTAATGTTGACACCATCTCCAGTTTAATTACATTGAGAACTGATCTAGCTAACCTAAGATTAAATAAAAACAGATTGTTAGACGACCTCGCTTCCCATAAACAGCAGATTACTCGTTCAAGAAAAGAAATTGCTCAGGCAGAAGCAAGGATCTCATGGATTAAAAACCATACTGTCAAAGCGCAGCATTTCCTGAAAATCCTGCGTGAAAACCCCGTTACACTGGTTCAATCGCTTCAAGAAAAAATTCTTAAGAAATTTTTTGACTATGAATACAATCACCCTGCAGGCCTTTCCCCCAGGGTGCGTATTTGTCTATTAGCTATTCACGCCAAACTTGAACAACTCTGCACACCTGCAGTAAATCCCTCTAGACTTTATCCTGACTTAGAGGCTAATTCTTCCCAAAGCGTACAAATTAGTTACTTAAGATTATGTGGCTTTATTTGGGAAATGTACTGGCAAGTTAAACATGAAGAAAGAAATGAGGAGTTCACCAATCTACTAATCGAGCTTATCAATGAGCTTCATATAGATGAAGATGGCGATTTACCAGATGACTTGCGTTCAGGAAAAACAGCTGATGCGCATTTTCAGGAGATAAAAAATGAGGGTGGCTTTTTAGCCGATTTAACAAATCCAGCATTATTAATGCTCGAATCAACCATCGTCAAACAAAAACTCCACACACTACGAAATTACCTAACCCCACAAAATAGTGTACACGCTTCTATGGCATATGCTCTTCAATTAATTGAGGATGAAATTGCCCTAAAAAAAGAAGAGAATGAAACTATTGATTATCATTTTTACACAGCTGTAATGGATGATTTTCTGCGGATACTAAACCCTCAAACGCATCATGAGGCTGTGAAGTATTTGGGCAAATTGGCTGAATATGCCTCCGGAACACCTTCCCTGGGTAAGAAAATTGGCGGCGCATTGTTAATGGTTGCAGGTTTGGCTATTTTAACAGCCAGTATAGTAGGTCTCGCTGCAACCTTTGGTGGCAGTTCATTTTTTAGTGCTTGTGGTATTGCTTTAGGTCTTAGCTTGTTGCAGTTTGAAGTCGCCTTTGGCAGCCTTTTTGCTATATCAGCAGTAGCGGGCTGCGGGCTTACTTTTTTTGGCAATCAAACCTTTAATCAGGGTAAACGACAAGGCTTATCCCAAGAGTTGGTAACGATTCAGGAACAATGCCAAGAATCTTATACAATGAACTAAGGGATTAATAACAGTAGGTTCTAAAGAGCAAGGTACTACTCAAGAAATGGCAACCTCCTTGGTGAAAATAAAGGAGAATGTTATTTATTAGATAAGTTTAATTTGCCCTGCTCTATACTCTATATTTAATTGAATTATTCAAAGTAAAAAAGTCGAGGTATACTTAGTACTAAAGACTAACGCTAATTAACCAATAGGGAGTAAATCATGAGTGACTTTAAATCAAAGCTTCCTGATTTTAAGGAAATTACCTCAATAGCGAGCAAATTCTTTAACGACGTGAGCAAAAGTGTTTCTGAAATAATTACTGATTATAAAAAGAAACGCGCGGAACCCGAAACAGGTGAAGTGGTTAGTTCAGCCGCCAAAAAAACAACACAGGATGAAGAGGTAGTCGTAGCGAAGACCAAAAAAACTTCTAGTACCGGTGAAGAAGAGGTGGCTACTGTAGCAACAGCAAAAAAAGCAAAACCCACTAAGCCCAAAGCTACACCAGATATAGAAAAACCTGATCAGCCTGAATGATATGATTGGAGCTGCTTAAGCACGTTCAGGTCGAGTCAGGCCGTATTTGCGCATTTTTTCGACTAGTGTAGTACGTCGCATATTAAGATAATTGGCTGCATGAGCTACTACCCAATCCGACTCATTTAAAGCCTGGCTAATCAGCGCCAGCTCGGTTTTAACTAGATGCTCCTTTAAATCAATGCCATCGCTGGTGATTGCATCAGGACTTAATAATTCCAGTAAAGTTTCTCGCTCACTGGCTAATAAACCCAACTTCTGACCTTTTTTGAAGCGCCTTGGCAAGTCATTGATATCAACAATGCCATTCGGAAATAGTATCGACAGGCGCTCAACAAGGTTTGCTAATTCACGCACATTACCAGGCCAATTATAGCGACTTAACGCATCAAGAGCAGCAGGCATGAGGCGTATTCCTGGTCTGTTCTCTCCTTCCATACGAGAAATTAATTCATTCAACAGTAAAGGAAGATCTTCTCGCCGTTCGCGTAAGGGAGGCATATCAATAGGAAATACATTTAAACGATAAAACAAATCTTCGCGAAATTTTCCTTCATTAATCGCCGTCTCAAGATTACGGTGGGTCGCGGCGATAATTCTAACATTCACCTCAATACTTTTATTGCTGCCCACCCGCTCAAAGCATCGTTCTTGTAAAACGCGTAACAATTTAACCTGCATCGCCAGTGGCATATCCCCAATCTCATCCAGAAATAAAGTCCCCCCATTTGCTAGTTCAAAACGCCCCTGACGTGAAGTAATTGCTCCTGTAAATGCTCCTTTTTCATGACCAAATAATTCACTCTCCAATAATTCAGCCGGAATGGCTCCACAATTAATGGGGATAAACGGTTTGTTATGGCGTGATGAAAAGGCATGAATATTTCGCGCGACTACCTCTTTTCCAGTTCCCGATTCGCCTAATATTAAAACGCTCGCTTCGGTATCAGCAACTTGGGCAATTAATTTTCGTACCTGACGGATAGATTCACTGCTCCCTACCAAACTACGGAATAGAGGGGTTCTGCTTTGGTGGTGGGTCTCAGCAAGAGCCATTTCATTAGCAATTTGGCACTTATGCAATGCTTCAAGCATTTGAGCATAAGTGAAAGGGAAACAGAGATTCGCTATGACGTTATTTACAGGATAGTCAGTTTCCGAAACCTGTGAGTCAATAAGGACAATAGGTATCTGGGGTAGCCTGTCTCTCAGTTTACCTAAAAACGCTAATGTGTCCTCAAAAGACTCCTGAGCACCCACTAAAATCGCATGAACATGTTTATAGGAAAAAGACTGCCAGTTGGCATAATTAACAATAACACAGGTTTCACTTATAAAATTTAAAATGGTATTGAGCTTATGAGAACGTTCAATGTTATTGTCAATAACGACAATAGTTTCACTTTGGCTCATAGCTGTCCCTACTTCCGCTTATCTAACTTGAGTATTGGTTACCAACCAACAGCCTGTCAAATAAATGACGTTCTTTTTTTCGCGCGCCAGAAATTATTAAAATTGGCCTTCGTTAACGGTAGCAATCAATATATTTGAAGGCATTGCATAAGATACCAAAGCACAATTTTTGGTTACCTATAGCCTCAGTTGCTGCAATATGCTTTTCTATGGCATAACGACGTACACTCAAATATCCCATACGGCGACAGAAAGAAAAGGCAGCTCGACGACCACAGCCCTGCCTGCCATTGTAACACCAGTCCACTCGATAGTTATTAAAACGAGGATATACGTATCGTCTTAAGCGATAGTGATAAGCCCTGGGGGGATTATGAGACATGTTAGCGACACAACGAATCGTTTTAAACCCATTACAACGCCAACCTTTACACCTGGCATTACAAAAGAGGAAATTCGTTAGCCCCACGTTGTGATCAATAATTTGTTGATCAGCGTAAGCATAGCCCATTAATTTACAATACCGGGTTGCCAAAGCAAGCCCACACTCTTTCCCATCGAAGTTACAGTAGTTTAGACGCTCCCCGTGATATTTAGGCAACCAAAAATTTCTGTAGAAGTTATCACTTCGAGCGGCAATACTGGTGTTAATACACAATAAACCAATTATGATGCTCGCAACGATTCGTGCAAAAAAAATCATTATTACAATCCATTAGCAACGTTTATGACATGTTAGCTTATGCGGGTGAGCAAAAAAAGAGGTAGCTACCTCTTTGATATCTTATCTGAATAAATTCGCAATTACCGCCATCATCCCCCAGGCGGCTTTGTCGCTCCCAAAGAGTTTCATTAACGAGATGAGGAGGTAACACTTCAAGAACACTGGTAGTGAATTCTATCCTAATTTTAGAAGATTTTTCATTGTTGAACTATAGTTATTACATGTTGTTTTTTATGGGTTTAAATGGCTAAAAGAACATCACAGGATTTTCTTAAGATAACCTTTCAGGCTAGCAAATCTGCTTACCTTTATATCGGTTTGTTCAGCCTTTTTATTAACATCCTCATGCTAACGGTTCCTCTGTACATGATGCAGATTTTTGACCGTGTTCTGGCCAGTCACAGTTATGAAACTCTCATTTATCTTACATTAATTGCCATTTTTGCACTGCTTGTTCTCAGTCTTTTAGATATCGTACGTACTAATATTCTTATTCACATTAGTACCTGGTTTGATAGAAAACTAAGCCCTTTCGCACTTGCTTTAAGCCCTGATCAGATTTTACAAGGCAACCCTTACCCCGAACAAGTTTTGCGTGACATTAATACCGTCCGTTCGTTTTTAGGGGGAAGTGCCATGTTCACTTTTTTTGATGCTCCCTGGATTCCGATTTATCTTATCGTTATTTTTTTACTGCATCCCATTTTAGGATTAGTTTCTACAATAGGCGCCATTCTTTTATTTCTTTGTGCTTTAATCAATGAATTTGCCACCAAAAAAGTGATGGAAAATGCCAATAATTTGGCCATTACCAACACGAATGAAACCACTGCCACTCTAAGAAATGCAGAGGTTATTCAAGCCATGGGTATGCTTTTTTCTTTGATTAATAACTGGTATTCCAATAATGAAAAGGTACTTTTTTTACAAACCCGATCAAGCAAGGTATCAGGATATATTTTATCCTTAAGCAAGTTTTTTAGACTTTGTTTGCAAATTTTAATTCTAGGCGTTGGTGCTTATTATGTGCTAACGAATCAAATTACCGCGGGCATGATGATTGCAGCCTCGATTTTAATGTCGCGAGCGCTTGCTCCGGTTGAACAGGCAATTGGAGCCTGGAAGCAGTTTCAGAATTTCAAGCAAGCGAAAAGTCGTCTGGAACCTCATTTCAAATTTAGGTCAGACAGAAAATCTGGTCTAAAGTTACCACGTCCCAAAGGCGTTGTTTCCCTGGAAAATGTTTTTTATTCACCACCTAATATTCAAAAATTAGTTATCTCCAACCTCACGTATAAAATTCAGGCGGGTGAAATGGTTGCTTTAATCGGCGCCTCAGCTGCAGGGAAATCAACGTTGGCTCGCTTAATAGTAGGTATTTTAAGACCAAATTCAGGCACAGTCCGACTGGATGGGGCCAATGTTTATCAGTGGGAACGCGATGATTTTGGCCCCTATATAGGCTATTTGCCGCAAGACATTGAACTATTTGCAGGAACTGTTAAAGACAATATTGCGCGGATGGGTGAGGCAAATGATGCTGCAGTCGTTAAAGCCGCACAACTGGCCGGTTGTCATGAACTCATTTTACGTCTTCCCGAAGGTTACAATACAGTGATTCACCGAGACAGCTTTAATCTGTCAGGCGGACAGCGGCAACGAATCGCAATGGCTCGCACTCTCTATAATGATCCGCAATTGATTGTACTCGATGAACCCAATTCAAACCTTGACAATGAAGGTGAGGTTGCCTTGCTTAAAACACTACACTCTTTGAAAGCAAGTGGGGCTACAGTCATTATTATTGCGCATCGTCCCAGCATTATTCGTCATGTAGATACCATCCTCGTGCTTAATGAAGGAAAAATTCAATTCTCAGGACCAAGAGAGCAAATCCTGGCTAAACTTCATGAGTTCGCCAAGAATCCCAAAAAGCAGGAGGGGATTGGCAATGGATGAACTTTCAAAAAAACTTCCCGCTACTTCTGGCAAGCCAATAATAACCAATGCGTTATTAGCAGGTTTTGGTATTCTTATTTTTTTTATTGGCGGCTTTCTTCTTTGGTCACTCCTTTTTCCTTTGGATTCAGCTGCAGTGGCTAATGGGAAATTCGTGGTTCAATTCCAGCACAAAACTATTCAGCATATGGAAGGCGGCATTATTGAGAAAATTTTTATTAATGAAGGTTCGGTTGTCAAAGAAAATACGCCGCTTATTAAATTACAAGACACGCAGGCAAAAATTACTCTGCAACTGCTGCAAGTGCAGGTTTGGGAAAATTTAGCAGCTGAATCGCGCATTTTTGCTGAATTAAACAATGATCAAAAAGTAGTTTTTCCTGAAGAATTGATGAAACATGCTTCTGATCCTAAAGTGCAAAAGATTATTCAAGGCCAGGAAAAATTATTTACCGCCGCAGTAAATAGTTATGAAGGACAAACTAAAGTGCTCAATCAGCGGATTGATCAACTTAACAAGGAAATTGCCAGTCTCGAAGCCCAAGTTCAATCAGAAACGGAACAATTAAAACTTATTGATGAGGAAATTGAAGCCGTCGCTTATCTTGAAGCTCGAAAACTCATCGATCGTCCCCGTTTATTAGCCTTAAAACGCGAAGCAGCCCGACTTAGTGGGAATCGGGGTGAACATTTAGGTTTAATAGCAAAAGCACATCAAGCGATAGGTGAAACAAAATCACAAATCTATACATTGATGGAAACGCGCCGGAAAACCCTGTTAGAAGAGCTTCGCCTTACCCAACAGAAACTAGCCGATGTCATGGAAAAGTCTAAAGCAGCGGAAGATGTTCTGTATAGAACATTAATTGTTGCTCCTCAAGCAGGTACAGTCATTGGTCTTAAAAAACATACCATTGGTGGAGTTATTACACCTGGCCAGGAAGTGTTGGATATTATCCCCTCCGGTGACCAGTTGGTCATTGAAGCCGAGATTAATCCCGTGGATATCAATATTGTTAGACCTGGTCTGAAAGCCAAAGTTCATTTAACAGCCTACAAGCAACGAAATACGCCCACACTGGAAGGAACAGTCACCCATATCTCTGCCGATATTTTTAAAGATGAGGCCACCCAGCAACAATTTTATAAAGCTCGTATCGCTCTGGATAAGAATCAGTTAGCAAATCTACCGCATATTGAGTTATATCCAGGGATGCCTGTTCAGGTTTTGATTATTACTGAAAAAAGAACCGCTTTTGAGTATCTGGTAACTCCACTTGAAGAGAGCTTTAGAAAAGCATTTCACGAAGAATAAAAAGTACTAAAATTAGCTTGACTAGCCTCACAAGTGTACTAAACTTGTACAATCAGAGCTTCTTATCTCGCGATAAAAATAGGGATATCGCCTAAGGAAAGCAGCAGGCGTCATAAGTGATTATTGGCAAATGTTGCGCCTTAGGAGACTAGCGATGAACTTCTTAATGTTAAAACTCATTGAAACCCTCTCTGCAGTAGCTGCTAAATTAACGGGTACGGCCCAGGCAAAACTTCTCGAAGTCATTCAAAAATTAGCTGATCAATTTGGTATTGATCTCGATCCTGACTTTGTATCGATTAGTGGTGAGGCAGTACAAAATCAAACCTTAACGGCTGATTTAACCAATGTTGATTTCGATGATGGTTCTGGTTTTCAATTTCAATGGCAGGCAGACGGACAGGATATTCTTGACGCCATTCAACAAAGCTATACATTAACCCAAGATGATGTGGGTAAACAAATCAGTTTGGTAGTCACCTACACGGACGTCAATGGCAATACAGTCTCACTTACTTCGGAAGCAACCATTGAGGTTGCCAATGTTAATGATGCTGTAACTGGTAATGTTGTAATCGATGGAATCGCTGAACAAGGGCAAACGCTTATAGCAAATACGGAAGAACTTGAAGATTTGGATGGATTAGGTGAATTTTCTTATCAATGGTTTGCTGATGGTGTTGCCATCGCAGGTGCTGATGCTGCTAATTATACCTTAACACAGGCAGACGTCGGCAAAATTATTACTGTGGCTGTTAGTTACACCGATGGTTATGGTACTCAAGAAAGCGTGGTTTCTGCTCAACCTACAGCAGAAGTGGCTAACGTTAATGATCTTCCACAAGGAGCAGTGACTATTGATGGGCTGATTGATGGTGTGGCCTATGAAGATCAAACACTGGTAGCCAATGTAAGCTCTATTAGTGATGCAGATGGCCTGGGAGAATTCACTTACCAATGGTATGCTGATAATGTGGCTATCGCGGGCGCCACTGCCGCCAGTTACACACTAAGTCAGGCTGATGTAGATAAAGTGATCAGAGTAGAGGTAAGCTATACCGATGGATACAATACCTTTGAGCAACTTACATCCGCAGCTACAGCCGCTGTGGTCAATGTCAATGATGCGGCTCAGGGTGTAGTAGAAATCCTAGGTGAGGCAAAAGTAAATCAAATCCTGACAGCCTATACTGCTGAGATCAGTGATGAAGATGGTCTGGGTGATTTTACTTATCAATGGTTTGCCAATAATGTGGCTATCGACGGTGCCACTGAAGCCAATTATACCTTAACTGCAAACGACCTAGGCAAGTTGATTAGCGTTCAGGTGAGTTATGTTGATGGCTACAATACCCTCGAAACACTAACCTCAGAGCCTACGACCGTAGTTGTTTCCGATGTTGATCTTTACATTCCCGATAATTCAGCACCGCTTGTTCTTGATAGTAGCGGGATTTGGGCCAATGGAGAACTTCAGGATTCCTCTATACAGACTATTCAAACGGGTGAAGCCAATGATTATCTAGTGGTTAATGCCATCATTAATGGTCTGACAATCGATTTGGGAGAAAATGGAGATAATACCGACATTGATGTGGTGGATATCTCTAATCTTCACGGTACCACTTATACGGCAAGCTCAGGAACTTTGACGGATGGACAAGGAAATAGTCTTACTCTTAGCAACATTGAAACCATTCGTCTGGATACCGAAGCAACCACCGTTATTTTAGACCAAGGTGGTGATTATAAGTTTATTTTTGCTGCCAACGCGAATGATTATACCAATAACGACCCTACCACAATAAAAATGATTGAAGGCACAGGACAAACCAATGTTAGTTTATTTTATGAAGCCTATACCGCTGAAAATGCTCCCACACTGAGTGGTATTCAAAAAGTAAACCTGGAAATGGAGTTTAATGATCAGGGCCCAAATGTCGATAACATAGCCGAGCTTGATTTTGCAAATGGTACTTATTCCTTTAATGCCACAGCAATTGAATACGGCTTAATTGCTGCTCTTATTGCCGTAGCAATTCTTAACGGTACTTTTAACACACCTGAATTTAATAATCAACTTGCAGAATTTTTTGAAGCTCTATCGCCTCCTGAGGAAGAACCTAGTACAAGTACGCATTTGTTTACTGGCGAAACCAAAATTACCTTAACCTCAAACTTTATTAACTCAATTGATGATGACACCAGCGTTACTGCCAAAGTAACAGGATTGCGTGATAGCACGGTAACTATTCGGGATGCCTCCGATCCTTCACACACTACCGACTATAGAGCCTGGACGATCGTTGATAATCAAACAGACGTTAGAGCAGTAGCTGATTTAACGGGGGTTCAAACTCGACAGGCAACTCCTGAAGATCCAACTCCGTCTCCTGAGCTAGCTTCACTTCATTTAACTTGGGACGGTGTTGCTAATGATAATGTCGGACGTTTTTTACTAAATTCAATAAACATCAACGGCGAGGCTACCTCCAATACCCACGTATTTTATGGCTTTAGTGAAGGCAGATTGTCCGCAGCCGATGATCGAGCTACCATACAATCGCTTGGTCTTAATGATTCCGAGCGTTATTTAGACCTTGGTGAAAATGCTGATAATACCGACCATGATGTTCTTGATTTAAGTGGCCTTGCTGCTGGAGTTAATTTCAATGCCAGTACCGGTGTCTTGTCCAGCGCTGGAAAATCATTAAATGTATTAAATGTTGAGGAAATTATTGGCACTAATCATGACGATATCCTTGTAGGGAATAGTGACAATAATGTAATTAATGGGGGTGCAGGTAATGATATCATCGATGGTGGTGCAGGTGATGATATTTTAACGGGTGGTGAAGGTGCCGATACCTTTATATTCGGTCCTGGATATGGCCATGATGTGATTACTGATTTCGTACTCGGGTATGATTTCTTAGAAATTAATCCCGATTTAGGACCTGCTGCTCTTATTGAATACGTTAACAATAATACGGTTTTCCATTACGATGACGGCAGCAAACTAACTTTACTGGGCGTAAACATACTTGGTGATGAATATATGGGCTAATAAAGCAGTAAAAAATAAAAGCGCTTAAAAAGCGCTTTTATTTTCTCTTAATAACTCAAACCCACACTCTCCTCACCCAGCAACTCCTCCAAGGTCATCAGCAATTTATCGCTGGGAACAACCCGCCACTGCTCACCTAAATTAAGCGTCGCTTTAGCCGCATCCCCTGAGTAACGCACTTGAACCACACACTCCCCTGCATTGGCCTTGAGTATCGATTGCAAGGCAGGAATAAAACTCTCTTCTTTTTTAGCTAAATCGATTGTTAGGCATTTGGCAAACCGGGTACGCGCCTCATCGACGCTATAAAGTTGACTGGCGGTCATTTTAATGCCGCCACTGTACTCATCCGGGGCAATTTCTCCTTCCACAATAAGCATTTCACCGATCTGAACGTTGATCTGTTGAGCTTCGTAGACTTCGGAAAAAACAACCACATCCAGTTTATTGGTAGAATCTTCCAATCTTATAATGGTTAATTTTTTCCCTCGCTTGGTCATCACCCGCCGCAAGGAAATCACCAAACCACAAACACAGGCTTTTTTTGACGTACCTGGATTTAATCGGGCAATGGGAGTTACAACAGCATTAAACTCCTGACAATATTGACTTGCAGGATGGCCGGTTAAATACAAACCCAGCGTTTCTTTTTCACCGCTTAATCGCATCCTGTCAAGCCATGGCTTACATTCCACATAGTCTTCCTGATTACTTGCTTCTTCCAGCATGGAAAACAAATCGGTCTGGCCACTGTTTTGATTTTGATGCGCTTTGTCCGCCATCTTTAATGCCTTGTCAAGGGAGGCAAACAATACAGCCCGCTCAACGCCCCAACAATCCATGGCACCACTTTTAATTAACGCTTCCAAAACTCGCCGATTGACCTTGCGCAAATCCATGCGCTGACAAAAACTGAATAAACCTGAATAGCCACCTCCTCGTTGCCTTTCTTCAACGATGTAATTGATAGCCGTCTCCCCTACTCCTTTAATAGCACCCAAACCATAAAGAATCGTCTTGTCATCAGCGACAGTGAACTGGTAACAGGATTGATTAATTGCCGGCGGTAAAACCTTCAACTGCATTTGCACACATTCATCAATAAAGGTAACAACTTTATCCGTATTATCCATATCGGATGACATCACTGCTGCCATAAAGGCAGCGGGATAATGGGCTTTTAGCCAAGCGGTTTGATAGGCCACCAGCGCGTAAGCAGCGGAATGAGATTTATTAAATCCATAGCCTGCAAATTTTTCCATCAAATCAAAAATATAAGTAGCCGTTTCCTCAGCTACCCCGCGGGCAGTAGCTCCTTCCGTGAAGATAGCCCGTTGTTTTGCCATTTCCTCAGGTTTTTTCTTGCCCATCGCGCGACGTAAGAGGTCAGCGCCACCCAAGGTATAATTCGCCAAAACCTGAGCGATTTGCATGACCTGTTCCTGATATAAAATAACCCCATAGGTGGGTTTTAAAATGGGCTCCAAGTCAGGATGTGGGTATTCTACTTTGGCACGTCCATGTTTACGGTCAATGAAGTCATCCACCATACCCGACTGCAAAGGCCCTGGTCTAAATAAAGCCACCAAAGCAATAATGTCTTCAAAACAATCCGGTTGCAGGCGATGGATTAATTCTTTCATCCCACGTGATTCCAACTGAAAAACCGCTGTGGTCTGACAAGCCATTAACAATTCGAAGGTTTTTTTATCATCCGTGGGAATCAGAGAGATATCGATTGGCTCCTCTCCTTGCGCCAGTTGCTGTTTGTTGATGATGGCTAATGCCCAATCAATGATGGTTAATGTTCTTAAGCCTAAAAAGTCGAATTTAACTAATCCAGCAGCCTCAACATCGTCTTTATCAAACTGACTAACTAACTGAGTGGAGCCTTGTTCACAGTAAATGGCCGTGAAATCCGTTAATTTTGAGGGCGCGATGACCACGCCTCCGGCATGTTTACCGGCGTTACGTGTAATTCCCTCAAGCTTTAAGGCCAAATCAATTAATTCTTTAACGTCCTCTTCTTCTTCATAACGTCGCTTTAACTCTTCTTCATCTTCAAGCGCCTTGCTTAATGTCATGCCGATTTCAAAAGGGATTAATTTGGCAATTTTATCCACAAAACCATAAGGATGGCCAAGCACTCGCCCGACATCACGTACAACTGCTTTTGCTGCCATCGTACCGAAAGTTATAATCTGTGACACGCTCTGGCGGCCATACTTTTCGGCAACGTAGTCGATGACCCTGTCGCGCCCTTCCATGCAAAAATCAATATCAAAATCAGGCATGGAAACGCGCTCGGGATTTAAAAAACGCTCGAAGAGTAACTCATACAGTAATGGATCCAAATCGGTAATTTTTAAAGCGTAAGCCACCAGAGAACCCGCCCCGGATCCTCTTCCTGGCCCTACAGGTACACCATTTTGTTTAGCCCATTGAATAAAATCAGCCACAATAAGAAAGTAGCCGGGAAATCCCATGTTATTGATTACATCCAACTCTATCTGCAAGCGTTGATCGTAAGGCTGACGCAGGCTGGCTATTTCTTCTGGTGATTTGGCACGAAAGATTTGTTGTAACCGCTCCTCCAGACCTTGTCTTGATAAATCTGATAAATAGTTCTCAACCGTTGAACCTTCGGGAATGGGAAAATTAGGTAAATAGTTGTTGCCCAAATCAAGCTTTACGGTGCAGCGCTTGGCAATTTCAACCGTATTTTCCAAAGCCTGAGGCAAGTCTTTAAATAATTCGACCATCTCATCAGCAGAGCGAAGATACTGCTGCGCACTATAAAGTTGCTGTCGGCGTGGATCGGCCAGAGTATAGCCTTCATGGATGCAAACACGTGCCTCGTGCGCTTCATAATCCTCTTTTTGCAGAAAGCGCACATCATTCGTTGCAACCAGCGGTAAATTAAGCGCTTCGGCTAAACGAATAACCCGCTCATTGTATTCTGCCTCATCCGCCCGCCCGGTTCGCTGAATTTCCAGATAAAAACGATTGGGAAAACGTTTCATAAAGGATTCGGCTAAGGCATACGCAGTAGGTTCATCTTCTGCCAGTAATGCTTTTCCTATTGAGCCGAATCGCCCTCCGGACAAGGCAATTAAACCCTCTGCATAGTCTTCAATCCAGGTGTAATGGACTCTGGGCTGACCCTGATATTGACCTTCTTGATACGCTTTAGACACCAGACGAGTCAAATTGCGATAACCTGTTTCATTTTGACACAACAACACCAGCGAAGTAACCTGTTCCGGATTATCAGGAGGGTGACAGGGTAAATCACTGCCTAAAATCGGTTTAATGCCTGCCTCCAGAGCCGCTTTAAAAACCTTAACCGCCGCAAACAGATTACAATAATCAGTCACAGCAACGGCATTCATTCCTTTGCTGACGAGGGATTTCATGAGCGGTTTAATGCGCACTAACCCATCAACCATGGAAAATTCGGTATGTACCCGCAAATGGACAAAACGCGATTTCATAGTAAAAGACATAAAAAATAATGAATGAACTGTACCGAAGTCAGTTCTTGAGAGCAAGTATTGATTTTTTAAAAAGTTAGTCGGGACTGGATACCGCGCCTTATGCCGGTATCCAAAGAGGTCATATTTTTAGCATAAAGCTTAAATCCTTGCGAAGCCTTATAGCCTAATTTTCAGCCCCTATCATATCGAATTATTCAAATTTTAGAGCAACTTTTTCAAGGTGACACTCTAAGGTAGATTTCTGGTTGCTTGCTGAAAAGAAACGTGTCCCATCTGCATAGATTGTCATGCTCTCATGAAACTCCACATAAGGGGATACACCTGCTTGAACTTTTTTAATCATCTCCTCCATTTTATCTTTCAACTCAGGATATTTATTAGCTATTTTTTTTAATCCACTAACCACACTTTGCTCAAGAAAACCATTATTTTCGGGAATCAAAACGCGCTCAAAAATAGATTGGTTTCTATGCATAAAAGTATGCGCAGTTTTCTTGCCATGATTGAAGCGTTCTTTCCGAACCGTATTTAATACCTCTGCCAGACAATTTAAAAATTCTTGCCTGTTTTCATTAAAGCCCTTCTTTCCCTTATCCTGAATTAATAAATCCAGCTTCGTATTACAATTCTTAACAGCCTTTTCTATTGCAGCTGTTAACGCTGTATTTGTAAAATTTTGCCGCAGAGATTCATTTTTATACCAAAACTCATACCATTTAGATTGACGATGTTGCGTTTTATCCAGGTATTGAAACCCTTTTTTAAATTCTTCAATGACTTCCCCCGTTAAAATCTTCTTTTCAATGACTTCGCGCATAAAAGGCATAAATAACTCCTCCGTAAAAAATGACGAGCTATCTTACCCGAATAGATTGAAGGTGCCTAATTACCTTGCCTTAAAATTAATCTTAATGAATATTACATTTACATTGGCTCGAATCACCAGAGAATGAGATGGGCATTTTTACCCATATATCAAATAAAGGACTATCTGTAAAATATTTATTCTTTATGATTTTATTATTGAATAGCCAGCGGAGTAATTTATGCCTACAGATTTAGAACGTTTTGAACAATACTGCAAGGAAGGTCGCTTGAATGAAGTAAAAATGCTGGTTGAGCAAGCGGACAAAACCCAGCATCTTCCACAAATTTTCTCTATTGACATTCCAGCGCGATATGGACAATTAGAAATTGTTAACTATTTATTTGAAACACAACAGGTAGATATAGCGCCATCAAACAACTACCCTGGCCTTTTGTTTAATATTTGTTTCTGTCAAGACAAAACAAAGCGTAACAATTTATTGAATTGGTTGCTTGAAAACAATCGTTATAAGAGTTTGGGTCAAGGGATTAGTGAAGCCTATTTGAAAGCAGCTTTAGGTCTGCCATTTAGGCATTTGCCAGCAGAAGCATTTGGACATCTTCATCCTCTTCATTATGCTTGTATCGTAGGTAATGCGGAATTAAGTCATTTCTCGTCAGATGAATTAAATAAACCGATTGAAAATGGCTATTTAAAAGGAGCAACCCCACTTTACCTGCTCTGTCTTAACCGCCACATTGATTTACTGGTTAAAAAAGGAGTAGCACCTAAGTCTTTAAATACTTGTCCTACTGACAACGGCCTCCAGGGAGTAAGTTTGGCTTTTCTTTTAATCAGTTATCGTCGATTGGATTTACTTAACAAATGGAGTAATGAAATTGAAGAAGCAGTTGATCTAAATGCGGGGCCCACATCTCCCTCTCACTCTAATGAGGGAGAGTCTGTAGGTTTGCAGTTATGCTTGAATAGAAGAATGGATTTATTTTCCAGGTTCGCTCAAAAAAACCCCAAAATCCTACAACTCGGTAAAACAGTTGCTAAAGGGTCTAATAAAGGTGTAAATATTGCCTATGCACTAGTTTGCCTGGGTCAATTCGACTTACTAAATCAACTTGTCAAGGATTCTGAGGGATTTATTGACTTAAATACTGAATATCATGGAAAAAAAGGAATGACTTTGGGCTGGATGTTGGCAGTTAGTTCACAAAAAGAGTTATTTCTCCATCTTTCCAAAAATCAAAAAGAAACCCTGAATTTAAACAAGGCACCTCTCTCTGGCCCAAATAAAGAAATTTCCCTTGCTTCATTACTCGCTGAATTGAAGATACTGGATCAATTTGCTGAGGAAACCACTCAACCTGTTTATTTAAATGCACTAACCATGGTAGGGAAAACATTATTACAATACCTCATAGCTAGCAGTCAATTTGAACTCATTGATACCATTATAGATACTTACCTGGAGCAGCCAAACGGTGGGGAACTGCTGATGGATGTTTTTAAAAAACATAGTGCATCAGACACCTCTTGTATTCGTCTTCATTTAGCGACGCGGTGCTACGAAAAGATTAAAGAATTATTAAACGAGAAAGAAGCATTGGGCAATCAATTAAATGCTGCTCTTCTAAGATATATTGATCCTTTTATAAAACACATACAAGCAATTTCACAAAACTTTCCTGATTATAAAGAAGCACAGTCGTTACAAGGTCATCTGTATTTAGTGTTAGCAAATGCTTATGAGGCGGATAACCGTATTAATTTACAGCCACTGCTTGCAGTCGATACACTTTATAGCAATGCACTGCAAGCATTTATGCGCGGAGAAAATAGCACCATGCTCGATCACCTATTTATGCAGCAGCAAGCCACAATTACCGCATTACGGGAGGAAAATAAGGAGCAGCAATCAACCATTGCGACATTGCGAAAGAGAAAAGAGGCCAATATGCAACAACATTTACCTACTGAGCAAACTTCTTTTTCTCTTCCCCCGTTTTCATTTTTTGACTCTATTTTTCAGTCTGCCAAAAGAAGAAGAGTAGAAGAAAATGAAACGTTTGAAAATCGACCCTGACCCCCTAAAGTAGCCCAGGGTGAAGTGGAATTTGGGTTGCGCTCTCTATTATCGCTCCACCCAGGCTATAGATAGTGCTTCATCAAGCCTGATGCGGGTCAAATGCATCTCTTACGGCATCTGCAAATAAATTACTGGCTAAAACCAGAATAAACATGAGAGCAAATGCCGACATCATCGGCCACCATACAATTGGCTCTCTAGCCAATTCTAAACGGGCGCCATTAATCATGTTGCCCCAGCTTATTGTCATGGGCGATACCCCCACCCCCACGTAAGAAAGTACCGCCTCAGCTAAAACAAGAAAACTAAAATCTAAAACCAGTGTGATAAGCACGATATGCATGACATTAGGCAATAAATGTTTTCGAATAATAGTTAAAGCATTGCTGCCTAAGGCTCGACCGGCTGTGACATAATCAATTTCTCTTAGTTTTAAAGTTTCTGCGCGCAGTAATCGGCACAAACTCGTCCAGCTCGTTACGCCAAGAATTAAACACAACGCCAATAAACGCGCGTCAGCGCTTTTAGCCAAGGTTGTAAACTGTTCAGGATGATTGGCAATGTAGGTTTGCATGGATAATACGGAGGCCGTAATTAATAAGACACCGGGAATTGAACTAAGCGTGGTATAGATATATTGAATAATATCATCTATTAAACCGCCAAAATAACCAGCACTGATACCGAAGATTAAAGCCAATGGCAACATAAAAAGTGTCGTTAAAATGCCTATCACAAGCCCCGTACGAATACTTTTCACGGTATAATAAAAGATATCCTGCCCAATTTTTCCAGTTCCCAAAATATGAAAATGGCGCGACAACCAATAGCTGGCAAATAGGATGAAGAAACAAATAAAGCTGGTAAGCAAAACACTCAAGCCGGATTTACCAGGTATTACTTGCCGTGTTTTTGTCAAAAACCATTGGCTTGCTATCATCATTAGCCAAAGTAAGCCGCTAAGAAATACAGCAACTAGTAATGCCTCAGCCAGAACTACAGAAATAACTTGATGCTTGTCCTGATTATTCTTTACTGTTTGCGACACATAATCCAAGCGAGGATAAATTTGTTTTAACCTATCATTGACCAAAACTGTTTCCACACTATAAAGATTCAGTGCCAGAGGGGCCGAATAAGTTTTCTCGTAGACAACTCCAAGTGGCGCCAGTATTTTGTCTAAAATAGAATCATTTTGACCTAATGGCACATTCCCATTACCAGAATGTAAATGAATTGAATCGAGTACCCCAATGATTAGAAAAAATAAAAGCACAACACCTGCGCTCATTGCCAATGGTTTGTTACCAATACGCTTAAATGCAACCCGAATGTGTTTTTTGCGTAAGCTAAACAGAGTGATGATCAAACTGACGAGCAATACAGCAAGAAAACATTTGTCGGTCCATAAGAGCTCCATGTTAGCTAAACCTCACCCGTGGGTCGACCAGCGTGTAGGAAATGTCAGTCAATACCAAACCAACGATATAAAGAACAGAGCCTAAAAATACCATTGCTCTTACAATAGCAAAATCCTGCTGTTGAATGGCATCTATAATATAACTTCCCAATCCCGGTACACCAAAAAAAGATTCCAAAACCAAACTTCCCATAAAGAGTGAGGGAATTAAAACCACAATTCCAGTGAGAATGGGTAACATGGCATTCTTGAGCACATGGCGAAACAATACCTTCGCTTCAGACAATCCCTTCGCTCTGGCAGTTTTTACGTAATCCCGATTCATCTCCTCTAAAAATAGGCTACGATACCAACGGGAACCTGCTCCCAAACCAGCAATGACCGCAACAAGCACTGGTAATATAATGAACTTAATACTGTCCAAACCACTGTCATAGCCAGAAATAGGTACTAACCGTAACACTTTACCAAAGAGATATTGTCCACCAATAATGTAAAACAAACTGGAAATAGACATGAGAATGATGCATAAAACCACACCGCTGATATCAAGATAGGTCGTACGAAAGAAGGCCATCGCCATGGCAAATATAATGTTTGCTATCATGCCTAAAATCAGCACGGGAAGGGCAATGGCAAGACTTGGCCACATCCTGTGAGAGATATCATAACTGATATCCCGACCTGCATCGGATACACCAAAATCAAAAGCAAACAATTTCAAGGATTTTTGAAAGAAAAGGGTTTGCGTAATTTTTTTCAGACTTGTTTCATCAACGTTATAAAATAAGGGTAAATCATAACCATGTTGTACCTTCCATTGTTGAATGACTTGAGGCTTTACGTGTTTTTCCCCAAGCTGCATACGTGCCATATCATCAGGAGAGTTAACCATAAAAAATAGCGCAAAAGTAATGATATTAATTCCTAATAAAATGGGAATTGCATAGAGGATTCGACGGAATAAATATTGAATCATAATATTCTCGGGACACTACGCCGTTCTTTTTTGTAATAGGCAAAAAGTAAAGGTAATAGTAACAAAATAACCATCAATACTAACAGACCGACCGGCCAAAGCACGGGCTTGTTCCATCGTTCACGCAACTGATTGCGTTGCTCTACATCAATGGCCATGTATTTTAACCCGCTGGTACCAATGGTATTGGGTTTGGTGGGAGAAACCCATTGCTGACTTAATATCAAACTTTGAGTATTGATTCCCCACGCCCAGGGCGCATCGTGTCTTACCATTCCTACCATAGTATCAATTATTTTTTGACGCTCAGCATCATTGCTGCGGTTTTTCATTAATTCAAATAACCTGTCAAAGCGCGGATTTTTATAATTCGCAGCATTTTCTCCATTGTGGCTGACTTTGCTATTGGGGCCATAAAGCATGAACAAAAAGTTTTCAGGATCAGGATAATCAGCATGCCATCCCCAGCTGAAAATTTGCGCATTCCCACTTCGCATTTTATCCTGAAATCGGTTGTATTGCGTTGCACGAATGTTTAAATCAATTCCTATGCTGGCAAATTGCTTACGCATCCAATCAAGCATCGCTTTATCGTCAGGCCCACCAGAAATAGGCGCATCATAGTGTAAAATGAGTGGCCGGTGGGTTTTTGGATCAATGCCATTAGGGTAGCCTGCTTCACGCATAAAACGTTTGGCATCTTCAATAGGACGGCGTTTGGGTTTATTCTCTTCCCAGAGATAAACATAGGGATTAATACCCTCCTTTCCTTCTTTATAACCAAAAATTCCGGGAGGAATCGGGCCTTGTGCCGCTTTACCACGACCATTATAAAAAATCGCAATGTATTCATCATAATTAACCGCAATAGAAATGGCTAAACGAAGTTTACGTGCCCTTTCGCTGGTTCCTCCTACCACGGAATCCAGCATATTAAATCCTAAGTAAAAAATAGTAGGATCCGTCGTTTGTACCAAACGTATTTTTTTCTTCCGCATCGCTGGCGTTAATGTAGGCTCACCTGCAGAATTAATTTGAATGGCCTGATCAAAGCTGTCGGCACTAATGCCGGATAAATCATAATAGCCTTGCAAAAATTTGTTCCATCGGGGAATGGATTCTTTTTCCAGAATAAACACCGCTTCATTAATTAGAGGAAGTTTCTCACCAGCATGTTGTAAAAAGCCTTCTTTTTCATCCGCTACAGAACCATGGGTGGGAAAAAAATCATCACGGAAATTGGGATTTCTGCTTAAAACCATGCGACGATTTGGATTATTTTCAGTAAGCATGAAAGGCCCAGTACCTATGGGATACCAATCAAAACTTAAATTTTTATCATCCATGCCGGGTTGGGAGTAAAATTTATCGGCCTCCCAAGGTATTGGCGCAAAAAAAGGCATCGCCAACCAAAACATAAATTGTGGATACAGATTGTTTATGGTGATTTCAAAAGTATAATCATCAATTTTATGAAGGCCTTTCATGGGATATTTTCTTAAATCCACAAAACCTCCTCGAGGTAAATGCTTACCAAAATCACGAAAACCTTCAATATGCTCACTCATTAACCCATAAATTGGAGAGTTAACGGAAGGACTTGCCAAGCGTTTGATTTGATAAAGATAATCATCTGCAATTAATTCACGCGTCCCCGTATGCTTAAAATCAGACAATTTGTTAATATCATGGTCTTCAAGATAATCGGCATCAAGATTAAAATATAAATGGTCTCCTTGCTGATTTTTAGCCAGCGCTGGATGAGGTTGAAAATAGATACCTGGTTTAATGTGAATGGTATAGACAGAAAAGGCAATATCCGCTGGATTGGGATTAAGTAAAGGTTGCCGGTTCTTATCAAGAAAGCGCACTTCAGGCATTGAGGTAGCGATTAAAGGTATCAATTTATAGGGTCTTATAAAATAGTCGTACTGTAAAAGGGGTTCATAGATCTGCGCAGTAAACTGGTATTCATTACTGGAGTACGACTTCGCAGGATCAAGTGTTTTCGGTTGTTCGGCAAAAGAGGAATAATAGATTTTTGCCAAAGCATCATCATCTGGATAAGGATTATTTAAAACCCAGTTACCGGCCCAAGAGAAGCCCGTACTTAGCAGTAAAATAACCATTATCCTTAATCTGCCAAGTACTTCCAAAGCAAAATTCCTGAAATTTAAAATCATTATGATGGAAGTCCGTGCCTTTTTAGTCAAGTGAGCAAAGCAAGAAATTCATCTTCATTCAGTACCCTAACACCCAACTCCAGCGCTTTATCCAGTTTAGAGCCCGCTTCCGTTCCTGCAATGACAAAGTCAGTTTTACGAGAAACACTGCCAGAAACCTTAGCCCCGACTGTTATAAGACGAGCCTTTGCCTCTTCTCGCCCCATGCTGTTCAACGTACCCGTAAGAACCAGCGTTTTACCAAAAAATGGATGCTGCTCATCAACAGGCTTATATTCTTCCTGAGGCCAATGCACTCCATAAGCCAATAGTTTATCAATAACCTCACCATTGTGAGTCTGCGCAAAAAAGTGCACCACATGGTGGGCGCAGACTGGCCCAATATCCTTCAACCCCATTAACTGTTCAACAGAAGCAGCCTTTAAGGAGTCAATATCCGGAAACGCCGTAGCCAGAACTCGCGCACTGACCTCACCTACTTCTCGTATACCTAGCGCGTATAAGAAGCGGGGAAACGTGGTATTTTTACTTTTTTCCAGGGCTTCGAGTAAATTCTCTGCGGATTTTTTACCCATTCGAGGAAGATTTGCCAGTGTTTCCAAATCTAAGGTATAGAGATCAGCAACATCTTTCACTAAATTTTCCTCAACCAGCAACTCGATAATTCCGGCCCCCAAACCATCAATAGCCATGGCTTTTCTTGAGGCAAAATGCCAAAGCATACGTTTTAGTTGAGCGCTGCAAAACAAGCCACCGGTACAGCGTGCAACCGCTTCACCTTCTTCACGGATAACATCTGCCCCACATACAGGACAATGAGCAGGTAAATGAATGAGGTGTGTTTCTGAGGGACGTCGTTCTACTACCACGGAAACCACCTCAGGGATTACATCGCCAGCACGACGGACAATAACCGTGTCACCAATACGTATATCCTTGCGCTGAATTTCATCCATATTATGCAGCGTGGCATTGCTAACGGTTACACCAGCCACGCTGATCGGTTTTAAACGGGCAACGGGTGTTAAGGCGCCCGTACGCCCCACTTGAAAGTCAACCGCTAACAGCTCTGTTATTTCCTCACTGGCGGGAAACTTATGAGCGCAGGCAAAACGAGGAGCACGCGCGACAAATCCTAGTTCACGCTGCAATTTGATACTGTCTATTTTATAAACCACGCCATCAATTTCATAAGGTAAATCCAGTCGACGCTTTAACATGGCATTGTAGTAGTCAAGGCACCCCTGCAAACCTGTTGCTTTCTGAGTTTCGCTGGATACTCTAAACCCCCAGCGCTTAAGCAGTTCGAGTTGAGCAAATTGACTATCTGGTAATTCAAAATTTTCACAGGCACCAATGCCATAGTAGTAAATAGCCAAGGGGCGAGAAGCCGTAATTGCCGCATTCAACTGCCGTAAACTTCCTGCAGCAGCATTACGTGGATTAGCAAAAACCTTCTCGCCAGTCATTCTGGCCTTTGCATTATAAGCTTCGAAACCAGCTTTCGGCATGTAGACCTCTCCTCGAATTTCAACCAAATCAGGGGGGGGTCTGCCAAAATTTTTAAGGGGACAGCAGCAATTGTTTTGATATTATTGGTGATGTTTTCACCCACTGCACCATCACCACGAGTGGCAGCATACGCTAAAAAGCCTTCTTTATAGGTTAAGTTAACTGCAAGACCATCAAGTTTCGGCTCACAGGTAAAAAGTAAATGGTTTACAGAAGCTTCCAATCTGTCAGCGACTCGTTTCATAAACGCTTGTAACTCTTCGGTGGTAAATACGTTTGCCAGAGACAACATCGGCTTGATGTGCACTACCTCTTCAAAAGCACCCGAAGGGCTAATACCTACGCGTTGTGTTGGTGAGTCAGGAGTAATGTATTGAGGAAACTCATTTTCAAGGCACTGCAACTCTTTAAAGCAGCGGTCATATTCGCTATCAGGAACTAAAGGAGCATCCAAAACATAGTAGTGATAATCATAAAGTCGAATGCGCTCTCGTAATTCACTAATTTCTTTTAAAATGCTATCTTGACTCATCAAGCAAATTCTCTGAATAAAAAGAGAAGTTTAGCATTTTCTCATTAATTGCAAATCCTAATTTTATTACTTCAGAAATAAAAAAATGATTTTAAGAAAAAACCCTTAAGGCAAGATCTACTAACAATAAAAGCTACCATTATTCTAAAAAAATAGGTAGCTTCCACGTCATTCTGAAAATAGCTGGCAGCCTCCACGTTATCCTGAAAATAACTGGTAGCTTCCACGTCATCTTGAAAATAACTGGCAACCTCCACGTCCTCTTGAAAATAACTGGTAGCTTCCACGTCATCTTGAAAATAACTGGCAACCTCCACGTCATCTTGAAAATAACTGGCAGCCTCCACGTCATCTTGAAAATAACTGGCAGCCTCCACGTTATCCTGAAAATAACTGGTAGCTTCCACGTCATCTTGAAAATAACTGGCAACCTCCACGTCATCTTGAAAATAACTGGCAGCCTCCACGTCATCTTGAAAATAACTGGCAGCCTCCACGTCATCCTGAAAGCGGCAGAGCCGCTTGAAGGATCTTAATCAAGAGGTATACTATTCTACACAGAACGCTAGTTCTCACCTACAGTCCATACCAAACAGGAAGTTATTATGTATACAGAGTCTTACGTTTATCTTTTAACCAATAAGCATCTCAACGTTTTATACACTCGCGTAACTAATAATTTAATACGCCGCATTTATGAGCATAGGAATAAGCTGGTACGAGGCTTTACTCAAAAGTACAATGTGGATCGCTTAGTCTACTATGAGGCTTGCGAAAATATCATTGTTGCTATTGCGAGAGAAAAACAGATTAAAGGATGGTCTCGAAAGAAGAAGGATGCCTTGATTAGTGTAGCTAATCCTCAATGGGAGGACTTGTATAGGTCATTATATTGAGTTGTGCCACTGTCAGGGATCCTTCAAGCAGC
This sequence comes from Legionella clemsonensis, assembly GCF_002240035.1. NCBI lineage: Bacteria > Pseudomonadati > Pseudomonadota > Gammaproteobacteria > Legionellales > Legionellaceae > Legionella > Legionella clemsonensis. The sequence goes on from NZ_CP016397.1 coordinate 2,038,098, forward strand.
TGCGCTGCTTTCAGGATGACGTTCAGGACAGACTCCCCAAAACACGTCATTCTGAAAGCAGCACAGCTGCTTGAAGAATTACCTCAGGCACCAGGCTCCTCAAGCACGTCGTCCCGAAAGCAGCGCAGCTGCTTGAAGAATTACGTCAGGCACCAGGCTCCTCAAGCACGTCATTCTGAAAGCAGCACAGCTGCTTGAAGAATCACGTCAGGCAACAGGCTCTCCAAGAGGAGCTTCCGCCACCACTTGCCGGACAAAGCAAGTGTATGTTATAGATATTGCTTGGGTTTTAGACAAGGACAAAACAAATGGACTTACGACGTTTTCTTGCCTGCCTTTTTTTATTGATTGGTACTCTCCTTAGTTTCTCTTCTTTTGCTGAAAATATTGGTATTGCCTTCATCCACGGCACGAATGATCACCGTGAAGATGCTGATGGCGGGTATTGGAAAAGGGCTTTCATTGATGCTGTAGCCAATGCCTTACCTAACTATGAAAACCATATTGTAGTTGCTTGTGATTTTAGTCGTTACATGTGGCACGAGGATGCCGCAGGTTGTGTAACTAACCAACTGCTGAATTTCATTAAAAATAAACAAATCACCAAATTGATCATTTATACTCATTCAAACGGCTCCAATATTATGCGCTGGATTTTATCCAATCCCAGCTATGATGCTCGTTACGCAGCGATAGGTAAAAAAATAAACCAGATTATTGCCATCGCGCCATCAAGTGGTGGGACACCCTTAGCAGATTTGGTCATTGATGGCCAGAGTTTCGAGTCAAAAGTGGGTTGGTTATTGGGCTATAAAAATGATTCTGTTAAACAGCAGCGCATAGGTGATATGGCAATCTACAATGCTGAACTCTTGTTTGGCACAAGCGGTCGTCCCTCTATTCCTGTGCCCTTTCGTGTCATCATTGGTACAGATGTAACCGCCTCTCCTCTAGCAAAAGCTAGCTATTGCAATGGCTATCTCCTTAACACTGGATTGAAAATTACACAAATTTACCTTGATCATTGTTCAGATGGTTTTCTAAATTGTCGCTCACAGGCAGCAGCCGGAAAGATATGGTTTTATGATTGGCAAAAAACAAAAGATCAAACGCCTTTGAGTCACAACCAAAGCAGACACTCATGCTTCGGTTTTGAAAACATTATTCGTACAGACTTAATTGCTCAAGGAGCGTTGCAATGAAATCACCTCATTTAATTTTTTTGGCAACTACGACATGGTTTACGCCATTATTTGCAATCACTCTGCCTACTCAACCTGTTGTCCCTTATGAGTGCGCTCAATGCGAAAACTTATCTCACGAGGACTTAAATTCCAGTTGGGTCACTGAGGATGAGCCGTTAAGAGATAATGTGATGCATCAGCAAATCAGTCGACAATATCGAATTAAAGCCACAGCTCGGCAACTAAACGAAGGTATTACTATTCATACACAAGCACCTGGTGCTGTCATTCAAATAGCGAAGGTAAATGCCACATCCCCATCTCCTGTCAATTTTTACCTTAAGAGCAGCCAGGGCAAGCAATTTACTCTAGCGGAAGCATCACAGTTGTTTTCACAAAACGACGCACTAAAAAACACTGCACTGGCGGGACAATTACTTGCCTTGCAATTAAAACCAGAATTAGGCTCAGGAAGATTTATTTTAAGCAGCAATGGTCGCTTAAGTGAGAATGATGGTCCCTTCATTATTCATATTTACGACAGAAATGCTCCCACTTATTTAAGTGTAGAATCCGATAAAGCAAGGTATCATTATGGAGATAAATTAAACATAACCATCCACTTAAGTGACGATGAATTAAACTATCCTATTGATGAAATTAATGCTTCACTAATTAGTCCAGACGGAGAAATTACTAATATAAGCCTTGAACAAGTTGCTGATAATCTATATCAAGCGCAAGTGGATTTACAATCCAACAAAAACTCGCAAGGGGAAAATTGGTATATTACTGTTGAAACATCCACGCTTCTGGGTGAGCAAACGATTATTCGGCAGGCTCATACCGCGTTTTCCTATGTCATTCCTTCGGCCACAATTTACAAAATCAAACCAATACCGAATAAACCCTTGTCTTTTTCAGCCAAGGTGGAAGTAGCTACAGGTAGTCGCTATGCGATAGAGGCTGTTCTTTTTGGCAGTGACACTCAAGGGAAAATTCATCCAATTACCGCTGTACAGTCTGCAGCTTGGTTGTCTCCAGGCAAACATGCCATTAATTTTTCATTTGATTCTGAATTAAAAACTGATTATAAAGCGCCTTATTATTTGGGTTATCTTCATCTAATAGATTTTGGTCAGTTGAAGCCAGTGTATGAATATAATACACCCATTGAATTAACAACTTTAGGATAACATGGCGTTTCTTACTTCATTTTCACTTCTGGAGAGCATGGCCTTAGCGCTTGTTCTCCAGGTTTTTCTTGGACTTTGGATCCTTTGGCGTCAAGCAAAACAATGCACACTTTCGGAAGCTCAAGCTGAAAAAATTCAACAGGGATTTATAACCCAACTTCATCAGGTGCATCTCGATTTACAACAAACCTTCCAAACCAGTCAACATCACATTCATGAAAAAATAACTCAGGGTCAACTGGCAAGTCAGCAACTCATTAGCGAAATAGTCCAGCGTCAAATGGCGGATGTTCGTGAACAAATGAACCATAGCTTTAAGCAGCATGCCAGCGCTTTAACCTCCCATTTGCAATCGCTGACTGAAGAGATACGTAATCATTTACACAGCCTGACTCAACAAGTGAACCATAAACTTACCGAGGGATTTGAAAAAACCTCGTCTACCTTCACGGATGTAGTCAGACGGCTAACCATTATTGATGAAGCCCAGAAAAAAATTACTGAACTATCAACGCATGTGGTTAGCTTGCAAGATGTGCTAGTCGACAAGCGCGCTCGCGGAGCCTTTGGTGAAGTGCAGCTAGCGACTTTGATTGCTAATGTTTTGCCGAGCACCCATTATCGGATGCAACACACTCTAAGTAATCAAAAAAGAGCAGACTGTATTTTATTTTTACCAGATCCAACAGGTAATGTGGTCATTGATGCTAAATTTCCTCTGGAAACCTATCAAAAGTTGATGAACACTGATAATGCCTCCGCAGAAAGAAAATCACTGCAGCAACAATTCCGTCAAGATCTACAAAAACATATTAAGGACATCGCTGAGAAATACATTATTCCTAACGAAACAGCCGATGGTGCAGTAATGTTTATTCCGGCAGAAGCCATTTTTGCAGAAATTCATGCCAATTATCCTGAGATTGTAACGCTTTCCCAACGTTTAAAAGTGTGGCTAGTTTCCCCAAGCACATTAATGGCCGTATTAACCACTGCAAAGGCCGTGTTGAAAGATGATGAAACACGCAAACATGTTCATATTATTCAAAAACACTTACAAGCGCTGGCTGCTGACTTTCAACGCTTTGAAAAACGTATGGATAAATTATCCAAACATATTGACTTGGCGCATCAAGACGCGTCTGAGGTTAATACTTCCGCCAAAAAGATAACACAACGTTTTCATAAAATTGAAGCAGTGGATTTGGATTTACAGGAATTAGCAGGCGTTGTCCCATCCTTGGAAGAAAATTAATTACATTTCAACCATCATAAATTGCAATTATAACTGTATTAATTACTAGCTTTATTTTCTTTACTTCCTCTGATTATTCTCTTTATCATTAATCAATGTTCTACAATAATCATCAAGACTATCAATCAAGGATACCCTATGAAACAATTACCTCCAAATCAAGACTCTAAAAAAAGACTTTATCGTTCACGTCGCGACAAAATGATTGCAGGTGTGTGCGGTGGATTGGCTAATTATTTTAATATGGATCCCACAGTAATGAGATTAATTTTTATCCTACTTCTCTTACTTGGTGGCTCTGCTATTTTAGTGTATTTAATCATGTGGCTCGTGGTGCCCTTGGAGCCTGTGGTTGATTGAGAGACGTTAAAATTCTGCTGAGATCCTTCAAGCAGCTTCGCTGCTTTCAGGATGACGAGGTAAAAATGCCCAAAACGCCCAGCATGTCATCCTGAAAACGCCCAGCATGTCATCCTGAAAACGCCCAGCATGTCATCCTGAAAACGCCCAGCATGTCATCCTGAAAACGCCCAGCATGTCATCCTGAAAACGCCCAGCATGTCATCCTGAAAAACGCCCAGCACGTCATCCTGGAAACGCCCAGCACGTCATCCTGAAAAACGCCCAGCACGTCATCCTGAAAACGCCCAGCATGTCATCCTGAAAACGCCCAGCATGTCATCCTGAAAACGCCCAGCATGTCATCCTGGAAACGCCCAGCACGTCATCCTGAAAAACGCCCAGCACGTCATCCTGGAAACGCCCAGCACGTCATCCTGGAAACGGCCCAGCACGTCATCCTGGAAACGCCCAGCACGTCATCCTGGAAACGCCCAGCACGTCATCCTGAAAACTCCCAGCATGTCATCCTGGAAACGCCCAGCATGTCGTCCTGAAAACGCCCAGCATGTCGTCCTAAAAACGCCCAGCATGTCATCCTGAAAACGCCCAGCATGTCATCCTGAAAACGCCCAGCACGTCATCCTGGAAACGCCCAGCACGTCATCCTGAAAGCGACAGAGTCGCTTGAAGGATCTGCTGAATGTGGCACTAGAGTTTTTCTCTGTAAATTCTTGTCCAATATTTTGTCACAAAAAGGCTCAGACACTCAGATAAGCATTTGTTTACCCTTAATATGTAGAGCTTCTTTTTGTTGCCAGCTATGTTATTCTTAATAAAAAATCACTTGTTGGAATAAACCATGCGGTTATTGTGTAGTCTGCTTATTGCTATTGCCTGTTGTATAGTTACTCCCTCATTAATCGGTGGGGCAAGGGTAAAAATGATCTGCGATAATTCCACTACCTATATACCTGATTGTGATAAAATGAACTGTTGCGGCAACATGGGCGGCATTAATTATTGTGATACCTCCGCTGGTCGTTATGTCTGTTCGAATGGTTACTATTCCTCTTGCTATTGCACTCGACATGCTGTGATGGATTTACAAAAAATTCAAGGTTGCTGTCTGTGGCAAGGCGGCGTTTTGAAAGTGGATGATGCGACTGGTGTTATTGTCTGCAACAATGGCGGTATTTCTGAAATATGCAGCATACAAGCCCTAACGCAGCCAGTTTCCTTATGGTAAAGAATTAGCTTTTTATCATTATAATAAACAATGGTCTGGACAAGTGTGGTCACAGACCTCATAATTGCCCTTTTTAAAACCAGAGCCCATGACGCCACTTATAGAAATTAAACAACTTTATAAGTCTTATAATTCATCGCCAATTCTCGATAATGTCACTTTATCCGTTTTTAATGGAGAGTTTTTAACATTGCTGGGACCATCGGGCTGTGGCAAGACCACTTTATTACGATTGATATCCGGCTTTGAACAACCCACTGCGGGACATATCTATATCAATGGTCAATGTGTTAATGCCCTGCCCCCACAGAAGCGGGATGTCCATACCGTCTTTCAAAGTTATGCCCTCTTTCCTCATTTGTCAGTCTATGAAAACGTAGCGTTTGCTTTGCGTTGCAGAGGTGTTAACGAGAAAGAAATTAAAGTAAGGGTTCAAGAGTCCCTGCGTCTTGTGCAGCTGGGGCCATTCGCAGCTCGTAATATTAAACAATTGAGTGGTGGGCAACAGCAACGTGTGGCTATCGCGCGAGCTATTATTAACCGCCCACAAGTTTTATTGCTAGATGAGCCTCTAAGCTCTTTAGATTATCGCTTGCGCAAAGACATGCAGTCTGAGTTAAAGCAACTCCAAAAGACACTCAATATGACGTTTATCTTTGTCACTCATGATCAAGAAGAAGCGCTTTCCATGTCTGATCGTATCGTGATTTTTAATCATGGCCATATTGAACAAATTGGCACGCCCAGGGAGGTATATGAAACGCCTAAAAATATTTATGTGGCGCAGTTTATAGGTGAAACCAATATTTTTGATATTGAAGTGATAGAAGCCTCTGAACACAGCTTGCTAACTACCATTGAATCGATGCCTTTGCATTGTAAAAACACCAATAATTACAAACCAGGAGATAAATTGCATTTAATCGTTCGACCTGAGGATATTCGCGTCTGGAGTCTGTCAGAAGTCGAAGATACCAATGACATGATACCGGGTAAAATTATCGATATTATTTATAAAGGTTCGACAGTGGATTTAAAAGTTGAATTGGCTTCCGGTAAAATTATTAATGCTTCTGAGTTTTTTGATGAAGATGATGATAAATTAGAATACTCACCGAATGAAACCGTCTGGGTGCACTGGCTCACTGGCTGGGAAGTTTTATTGCCACGCTCTTAACTAGTTAAGCTGTTAAAGTGCAATCCCTTATACCATTAACGATGAATAGTAATGAAGACATTTATTTTTGAAAATTTTACTGCTCAATTAGCTCGGATACAGTCATGAAAGTTCGCTCACTTTCAATTTATTTCATCTATACTTGGCTAATTATTTTTTGCCTCGTACCGCTTAGTTTGGTATTAATAGCGAGTTTTCTATCCAAAGACAGTGTGCATTTGGTCTCCACACCCTTTACTTGGGACAACTACTCTACCTTGCTAACACCCACATTTATGAAAATTTTTTTTCGTTCTCTATGGATAGCATTATTAACTACCGGAGGATGTCTGCTGTTGGCCTATCCTTTTAGTTACTTGTTAGTCAAATCCAGGCATCAATCTTTATTATTGCTGTTAATTATTATTCCATTCTGGACAAGTTCATTGGTACGAACCTATTCTCTAATTGCCATTCTAAAGGCAAAAGGGGTACTAAATTCTATTTTGCTAAAACTGCACCTGATTGATAGCCCGCTTTCATTGCTCTATACCAACTTTGCCGTCATTACCGGCTTAATTTATAACTTGTTTCCTTTTATGGTATTACCAATTTTTACCAACATGGAGCGTTTTGACTTCAGGCTGATTGAAGCAGCAAAAGATTTAGGGGCGAGTAAACGTAATCTATTTTTTCGCGTTTTTTTACCGAATACGGCGAGCGGTATCGCTGCCGGCTGTCTATTGGTGCTGCTCCCTGCAATGACACTATTCTATATTCCTAATGTCTTAGGCGGTGCCCGCTCTATTTTGCTGGGCAATTTAATTCAAGATCAATTCCTTGTTTTAAGTAATTGGCCACAAGGCGCTGCAACCAGTGTCATTTTAACGACCCTTTTGTTATTTTTGTTAGTTCTATTTCGACGTCAAAATAAGGAGGATTTGCGGTGAAAACCTTTTCGCAAAAATTCTTTCTTTTTTGATTTATTCGCTGCTTTATTTGCCAATTTTGGTGCTCGTCGTTTATTCCGTCAATGATGCGAAATTTTCCCTACAGTGGCATGGTTTTTCAATGCGCTGGTATAACGAGCTTTTCCAAGATCGAGGCTTATGGACTTCGTTTGCCCACTCAGTCATTTTAGGCTTAAGCGCTTCAACCATTGCTACCACAATAGGCTTGCTTACCTGTGTAAACTTGTTTCTTTTTCGTAGCCACCACCAACGTTCACTAAATGCCTTGCTGCTGCTTTTAATCATTATTCCGGATCTGGTGTTAGGGGTGGCTCTCCTTATATTTTTCAACGCTAGCAATATTCCTTTGGGATTTTTTAGTTTGTTAATTGCCCACATTACCTTCTGTATACCTTTTGTTGTATTAACTATTAACAGTCGGATTCATACGTTAGATCCCAACGTCTATTTTAGTGCGCTTGACTTGGGGGCTTCACGCTTTGCCGCGCTAACCAAAATTTTATTACCCTTGCTATGGCCTGCCGTATTAAGTGCTTTTTTGCTGTGTTTTACCCTTTCTTTTGATGATGTCATTATTAGCTATTTTGTAGCAGGCCCTGATTTTAACATTTTGCCATTAACCATTTACTCCTTAGTACGGGCTGGAGTGACACCCGAATTGAATGCCTTATGCACTATTACCATTTTGGTATCCATGGTTTTGGTCATTATTTCACACCGTTTATCAGGTAAATCACCATGAATCGCATCCTTCTACTCTTCGCTTTATTGCTTGCTGCAACTTCGCTCTGGGCGCAGCGGGTTGTGAATGTCTACGTATGGGGAGGAGAAATCCCTAAGAAAGTTGTTCAGCAATTTGAGCAAGAGACAGGGATTCGCGTTAACTTCTCGGCCTATGACAGCAATGAAACGATGTATGCCAAGTTAAAGGCAAGTAGCAACAGTATTTATGATGTTATCCTGCCCTCTGCCTATTTTGTTGAGCGTATGCAAAAACAGGGGATGCTAACGCGTCTGGAAGCACAGAAACTGCCTAATTTAAGCAATTTGGCTGAAAATTTTACCAATACTGATTACGATCCGGGAAATCACTACAGCGTACCCATTATTTGGGGGGCTACCGGTATTTTTTATAATAAAAGCTATGTAACGAATCCACCAAAAACCTGGCAAGAACTTTGGCAAAGACGCTGGCGAAGACAGTTAATGTTATTGGATGACCCTCGTGAAATTTTTGCGATTGCGTTAATGAGTTTGGGCTTTGATCCCAACGATACCAACCCTGTTCATATTGATAAAGCATTCCATCATTTGCTACAACTCGTTCCCAATATAAAACTTTTTGCAAGTGATAGTATCCAGGCGATCATGATTGATGAAGATGCGATAGCTGGGTCTTCCTGGAATGGAGATGCGTTTAAAGCTCATGTAGAAAATAATAAAATTGCCTTTAATTATCCTCAAGATGGATTTGTCATCTGGGTTGATTGCCTTGCCATTCCCACTAATCCCCCGCATCTGGAGGAGGCTTATGAATTTATCAATTTTATTTTAAGACCCGATGTGGGTGTGAAAATTGCCCTCATAGAAGGCCATGCCATTACCAATGCAAAAAGCAAAGCACTTCTACCTGATTCCTTCAGTAAAAACCCTATCGTCTATCCTTCTCCAGATGTTTTAAACAGGGGCCATTTTCAACGCGATGTGGGCGAGGAAACACTGGCTCTTTATAGTCAATATTGGCAGCAATTGAAGTTAGCATTTTAACCACTTTATTCTACAATTAGATAATAATTGCTCCCAGGGGTACTCTGTATGCCTAAAGCTAAAGATTTCAAGGTAGCGGTTTTTATCTCAAAACACATTAAACCTGATCTTAGTGAATTATCGCAATACGCTCAGCTTTCAAATCCAACGACGTTGGAAAATAAAATGGTAATTGATATAAAACTCCTCAATAAACAAAGGAGCACTATAAAAAACTCCGATGCTATTTTGATCATGAGTGACTCCCATTTTGCGTTGGGAAATTTTGTAGACCAGCACCTAGAAGAATTTATGGATAAACCCAAACCCATCTTATTGGTCCTACCAGAGGATAATTCAAATTATGAAGAAATAAAAAATTTAGCAGAAAAGTTTAATAAAGTTTAATAAAGAAAAGGGGTTCAATATTCAGATAAGCTTTGCCTCCGATCAGAAAACAACATCACAATGGTTTATTAAGAACAAAATTAATTTTACACCTATTACTCTCAATTATAAGCAAACAGCAATAATAATTTTCATCTTTTCAAGGCATCTATTAATAATATCAAAAAAGAGGAATTTAAATTTTTACAACCAAAAAATTACGAGCTAACAGGCGACGAACTAAAGCGTCAAATTCTAAAGGATATTAAATTAGAAATTGAAGATACTTACGATAAGCAATCTTTCAGGGAGCTTTATGCCAAAATTAAAAATTCACCTGAGTATAGAATAATAACAACTGGCCAGGGTATGGCTACCAAAATTTTAGGGTTAGAAACTGACTCCCACAAAACCCTAATGACAATGATAAAAACCCGTGCAGAAGATTTTGGCATTGATAATCTTGATAAACAGATGGAGAGACCATTAGAGTCCCCTTCGTTAAAATAATTGCGGTGCACAGATAGCCGTCATTCTGAACCGCCTAGCCCCTCAGGGGCAAACATCAGGAAAGACTTACGTTAATCCGGAACGAAAATCTTCTGGCATCATGGAGATGTCTCACTCCGTTCGACATGACGTATGTCATGGGGAGCAAAGCGAAGAATCTCCAGAAAATGAAATGCGCAGGAGGTTCTTCATGCAGTTTATACCGCATTTCAGGATGATGACATCCGCTCCACTGTTGATGGTTCAAGCCCTTCATCCAAGTGCTCTAGCGTTTTAACAAAATCAATCAGCCGTTCTATTTCGTTTTTTTGAAGCGTGCCCTGTTCCAATTTAAATTGATAATGATTTAACGCCGCATAGGATTGCTGACAAAAGATTTTCATTTCCTCATCACTCGATGAATGGATATATAAATTACTTATCAAATCCAGCGCCTTAGCGATTAAATCGTTTATTTTTTGTCCTGGATGTGGGGAAAAAAACATAGAATTAGGTTGTACCCGAAGAGATTGATCATCTTTACAAGTCTTTTTTACTGGATCTCCTCTAAAATTAGTTTTATAAAAATTCAATAGTATTGTGTCATGATCATCACGCGTGTGAGAAATGAGTGGGCGATGAATAACTGTAGGTTTAATCGTGTTAGACTTGGTATCATATCCTTGGCGCGCCTAATAAGATATACATAAGCGTTATCACAAAATTCATGCAGACGTTTCATCGCTTCAGGCAGATTAGTGATGAATAACTTAATCATTGAAGTATCAAATGCACTTTGATTTCCTTTTTTAAAGCCTTCCATATCCCTTCCCTCAACAAATTTGTACACCAAGGGATTGGTATGAGCGTCCGGAAATTGGTTAAAACCGGTAGCTAGTAAACTTAACATCTCATGATAAGTGAAAATAAATCGCTGCTTATATTCGTTGGCTGCTAAAAATAGAGGGCTACTTTTTTCATCAAGACCTATAAAAATGACATTCCATCCTTGAGCAATTCCTTCTGGATGCTTTTCTAAATAATCGATATCTCCTTTAATATAAAAACCAGAGCCAACGTACTTTTCGGGCGTATTTTTCAAATTACCAATGTCAATATCCTTATTACTTTAGTGTCATGAAAAAATAAAGCGGTGTAAAGTCATACCAATCGCCAGTCCACAGACTACCCATGCTGCCAACTCGAAGACGATTTAAATTATGACTGTCATTGGATTTAGGTCCAAATATCATATCAAAGACCTTCTCTCCTTTTTTATCGCCATAAAGTAATTTAAAAAAATCCAGTAATGTTAATTAGTTTGCAATTTGTATCGATGCAGAACACTCTAATGAAGTGCGAGAAAATAATAACTCCATAAGCGTTTGTGAGGGATTAAAATTACCCTCCTGAATTACATAGGAATCATAAATATGTAGTCGAGCATAGACAGGCGTGTCTTTTTGACTACCATAAAAATCGACAGGTGCTAAACCTAGCATCGTTGTTAAAGAGCTACTTTCTTTCTTTGGAGTTAATAGTTGGTTAACAAAATGATAAGTATCCGTTCTATAAAAGACGCTTCCATTAAAAAAGGCATTACAGACCTTATGCATATTGAGAACATTTCTGAGTCGTAACCAATCCGCAATAAGTAGATCATCGATTTGAGAATGTTGTTGAAAATCTTCAACAATTTTTTGCTTAACTTATTTAAAATTATTTTTGTAAGTTGGAGTAATTCACTTACGGTACCTTGATAAATTAAGTTTGCTATCGGTCATTATAATTGAAAAATTTATAAAAAATTGTTCAATTATAAAACACAGTCCTGGCGAATAGGTATGGGCAGATTTACCTAGAGCAGCACACCCTGCTAAGTTGGCTTCTAGTCACAGACTTTACTGACTTTTATTTTTCTGAAACTCAAGGCCCTCGCCAAAACAGATTGCCATAAACAGTAAAAAGAAATAACCAGAACCGGAATAAAGAAGCAAGGAGTCTGATAGATTGCCTATCATAAATGGGATTAACATCGCAAAAGCAATCACCTTCATTTTATCCAGACGCAGGCAGGCCTGAAAAAGGCTAATAAAAAAGAATAGCAATGCCGCAATCCCTAATAAACCAAATTCGGCAGCAGTCAACCAGTACTGGCTGTGAGGCTCTGTTAATTTCCAACTCCAGAATGGAACGGGATTCTCTTTAGCAAAATAATAGGTAAAACTGCCAGTGCCATTGCCCGTTACAGGATGTCGATTAAATAACTGATGTGCATAATCATGAAACTGTAAACGTAATCCGATATCGGTATCTTTCTGGTTGTGCTGGTAACTTTGTATCTGCTGGATAACACCATCCACACGCCCTTTCATTACCGGACTTGCCAAATAACTGGAGATAAATATTGTTAAAACTAAACCTATTCCTGCTATTGCTTGACGCCAGGTGCATAACTGTAAGATTAGAATACCCATTAACAATAGGTAAATAACATAGCCTGTCCTGCCCCCGCTTACAAAAAGAACTTGATAACTAAAGAGTAATGCCAATAATACATAGCCTAGACGTGAAGGTCCTTGCTGCCAATAAGCAAATAGCCAAGCTAAATATGCAGCAAAAGCCACCATGAAACCCGTCATAATATGATTACGAAACACATGATCCGGATCAAAATGAAATGATTGCAAGAAGCCATGGTACTTCAACACAGATAATGAACAGGTAATGACTATGGCTAACAAGAATGCATGTAAGCCCAATTGTCTCGTTTTAGCGTTTTGAAATCCCGCCACCAGAAAAGGGAGATAAAGTAATTTACTGTATTTTTCAATCATAAATTTTTTATCACTAAGACTTGCAGGACTCCAAAAACAGGCAAGAAAGGCGATTAGAAACAGCAAAATAGCTGCTTTACCCCAGTGGGTTGTAAAAAGTGCCAAGGCATCCTTACATAAAGCGGGTGTGAATAATATTGCTGCTAAAGCGAGGGGTAAAAGAATACTTTTAGCAGTTGAACTCAAAGGTAAGACCAATAGTGTGGTCCCTAAAAGGATTGAAACCCAGGTCTGCATAGGAAATCTTTGCGAAAAGCTAAGTAAAGTTTCCATCTCAATTGTCTCTCACTATATTGGGTAGGTGATCCACTCTTGTATCACGATAAAGCTGCTTAATGCCGCGATAAAATGTGCCCTGGGCATTTAGAGCTGCCAATAAAAAGCCTGCCTTGCCATCCAAAAATCCTCGTTGTAAAAAATAGCAACGAAAAAACATCCAGAGAGTACCCAGAAGAATTTTTATAAAACCGGGCGAACGCTGCTGTTCGATGCGAATTTTGGCACTGTAAGAGGAGTATTTATTAACCTTATAAAGCGCATGACTGACATCTTGAAAAGAATGATGTTGAATTGCCAGTTTTAGGCGCCCTATTCTAGCAGTAGAGGGCAATATTATCTTCTCATGCACTATATCATCACTGTAGTGAGCGCCAGCGCGTTTGAAAAGTCGAATGTGTCTTTTAGGGCTAGATGAAAAACGGAGTAGCTTTCCGTAAAACTTCATGCAAATAGGAATACGATAAGCCTCTGCTTCATTGCCTTTTATTGCTTTTTTAATCGCCTCCCGTAATTCACTGCCTATTGATTCATCCGCATCCAGATTTAAAACCCAATCCCCCGTAGCGTAAGATAAAGCACGCTGTTTTTGAATGCCATAGCCTTGCCAATCGGTACAATAAACGTGATGTGTGAACTCTTTGGCAATAGCAACCGTGTTGTCAGTACTCCCTGAATCAAGCACAATTATTTCGTCTGCCCATTGTACTGATTCCAGACAACGCCTAATATTTGCTTCTTCATCCTTGGCAATAATGATGACACTTAGCATGTAATAACCAATTTAATATAATTTCGTTATTTTACCTCAGAACAACCCTCATGTCTGCAGCAGAAATGAGTGGCAATGACGTGGTAATCCTGCAAAACAGAGGGAGAAGAAAATAGTATTAAAATTTATAACTATGCTATAGTTTAGATACAAGGTGTAAACACTTATTTATATCCTGCCAAATATTGTAATCACATTATACCTTCTTAATGGCATCTATGATGCGCCTTTATCACTTTTTATCGAGAATTATAATGTTTAATTACACTGCAAGATTGTATTTTGATAACTCTGAAATAACAACCTGTTCTGGGAACAATTTGGAGTCTCTTTTTATCTGGATGTTAACCCAAGTTCAAGGAAAATTTGGGAACTTACATGGCCAAATTACTAATAACAAAACACAAGCAATAGAAAAAAAATTTAGAACCTGCTCTTATGATTAGTTGCTGTGAATAAATGCGCCCTAAGACGCATTTATTCACTTAACAGTTAGAATACCCCTTCGCGGTGATCATGGCTGTCAAAATGCAGTTTGCCATCTTTTACTTTTAAAGTCACATGCCCACCATTGGCCAATTTACCGAAAAGTAATTCATCCGCCAGTGGCTTTTTGACATTCTCTTGAATTAATCTTGCCATCGGACGAGCACCCATTGCTTTATCATAGCCGTGTTCAATCAGCCAATCGCGAGCTGCTTGATCAACTTTAAAGGTGACGCCTTTATTACTTAACTGCTCATCCAGTTCCATAATAAATTTATCGACCACCAAACCAATCGTTGTTGTATCCAACGGTGCAAAATTAATAATGGCATCCAGTCTGTTTCTAAATTCAGGACTGAATTGGCGTTTAAGAACTTCCAATCCATCATTGCTGTTATCTTGCAAGGCAAAGCCTATGGAGTTCCTGCTAATTTCACTCGCTCCTGCGTTAGAAGTCATAACCAAAATGACATGTCTAAAATCAGCCTGGCGTCCATTAGTATCAGTTAATGTGCCATGATCCATGATTTGCAGTAGCAAATTAAACACATCAGGGTGAGCTTTTTCAATTTCATCCAATAAAAGTACTGCATGAGGATTCTTAGTCACCGCCTCGGTTAATAAGCCTCCTTGATCATAGCCTACATAGCCTGGAGGAGCACCTATTAAACGGGATACTGTGTGTTTTTCCATGTATTCAGACATGTCAAAACGTAACAGTTCAATGCCTAATACATTGGCAAGCTGTTTGGTAACTTCTGTTTTACCCACTCCCGTAGGCCCTGCAAACAAGAAGCAGCCTACTGGTTTTTGTGGTTCTCGTAAACCAGAACGTGCAAGCTTGATAGCAGAAGCAAGGGCTGTAATTGCATCATCTTGGCCATAAACCAATAGTTTTAAGTCGCGCTCCAGGTTACGCAGCGTATCTTTATCCCTTGCTGATACTTTTTTAACAGGAATTCGTGCAATTTTAGCCACCACACTTTCGATTTCTGCCACACTAATAATTTTTTTACGTTTAGTCGCAGTTAACAGGTTTTGATAGGCACCAGCCTCATCGACCACATCAATGGCCTTATCTGGCAAAAAGCGATCATTAATATATTTTGCTGATAGCTCTGCTGCAGCCTTTAGAGAAGGAATGGAGAACTTAACCCCATGATGTTCTTCCAAACGCCCTTTCAAGCCTTTAAGAATCTCAAATGTTTCGTCAATGCTTGGCTCTTTAATATCAATTTTCTGGAAACGTCTAGCAAGCGCTCTGTCCTTTTCAAAAATACCACGGTACTCCTGGTAAGTCGTTGAGCCGATGCATTTCAATTCTCCATTGGCAAGCAATGGTTTAATAAGATTTGAAGCATCCATCACACCACCTGAAGCAGCCCCTGCCCCAATAATAGTATGAATTTCATCAATAAAAAGCACAGCACCATCTTGTTGAGACAGTTGTTTCAAAACTGCTTTTAAACGTTTTTCAAAATCACCACGATATTTGGTACCAGCTAATAGAGCACCCAAGTCAAGTGAGTACACGACACAATTATGAATGGCTTCTGGAACCTCTCCATCAACGATGCGTCGAGCCAGTCCTTCAGCAATGGCTGTTTTACCAACACCTGCTTCGCCTACAAGTAATGGATTGTTTTTACGGCGTCGGCATAAGACCTGTATAGTACGTTGAATTTCTTCATGACGACCGATTAATGGATCAATCTTACCAAGCCGCGCACGCTTGTTAAGATTCATACAATAACTCTCCAATGGTGATTCATTGACTTCACCACCCAGAGCCTCTTCATCCATTGAATTCATATTCTCCGTCATATCATTATGATATTTAGACACACCGTGCGAAATGTAATTAATAACATCCAGACGAGTAATATTCTCTCGACGCAAGAAATAGACAGCCTGACTTTCCTGTTCGCTAAAAATAGCGGCCAGCACGTTAGCCCCTGTCACTTCAGTCTTGCCTGCTGATTGCACATGAAACACAGCACGTTGTAAAACACGTTGGAACCCAAGGGTTGGCTGGGTCTCCCTATCTAGTTCATCTTCAGGAATTCTGGGAGTAGTTTCATCAATGAATTCAACCAAGTCCCGACGCAATGCATCTATATTTGCATCGCAAGCTTGTAACACATTGCCTGCAGCCGGATTATCAAGCAGCGATAATAATAAATGCTCAACAGTCATGAATTCATGACGCTTCTCCTTTGCTTCCTTAAAGGCCAGATTTAAGGTGAATTCAAGTTCTTTGTTTAACATTGCCGTTGCTCCTCTCTCCAGCCAACTACCAATTTATTCTGGTTCCATGGTACATAACAGAGGATGTTGATTACTTCTTGCATGATCATTAACCAAAGCAACCTTTGTTTCTGCTATGTCCCTTGTAAATACACCACAAATACCTTTCCCCACAATATGAACCTGTAACATCACCTGGGTTGCTACCTCTTCATTTAAATGGAAAAACCGCTTTAACACTTCTACTACAAATTCCATAGGCGTGTAATCGTCATTAAGCAGGATAACCTTATACTTTCTAGGCTGTTTAATCTCGGGTAAAACTTCTGATTCAGCCTTCTTTCGTTCAACTACTTCCTCTAAAGACCATCCACTCATAACATACACCCTTTATTAATTTTATAGACTTCTAAAGCATTTTTGGCCAGTAAAAATTGATTTAATTTCTTTAAAAAATTAAACCTTGCGATAATCAATAACAGCTTGATTAGATTGGACTCAAAATTAGCTTTTGTTACTGGTTACTTACAATCATCAGAGATCATCTAAAATTGCGATTGGGAAAATTAATAGTCTTATGTCCCGCAGCTTGTCCCTGAGAAATCCTCACAAATTATCCTGCTCTACGTACCGCGCGTTATGCGCGGGGTGTAGGCAGAAGTGTGATAAAAGGCAGGGACAAACCGCAGTACATCAGTATTTAGCAGGATCATAAAACGCTATGTCAATAGACCCTATGAAATGTCTTTAGGACACGCCATCACAAGACCATTTATTTTTAAAGTATAGCTTACATGTGCTTGATTATTTCTTCAGCAAAACCAGAACTACTAACGCAGGTTGCCCCCTCCATTAAACGCTCAAAGTCGTAGGTTACTGTTTTGGCTTCAATAGCACCCTCAACACCTTTAATAATATAGTCCGCAGCTTCAATCCAGCCTAAATGACGCAGCATCATTTCTGCCGATAAAATTAGCGAACCAGGGTTCACTTTATTTTGGCCTGCATATTTTGGAGCAGTACCATGAGTGGCTTCAAACACCGCCACTTTATCCCCTATGTTGGCACCAGGGGCAATACCAATTCCACCCACCTGGGCAGCAAGTGCATCAGAAACATAATCACCATTTAGATTTAGGGTAGCTATGACACTATAATCTTCAGGACGTAATAAAATTTGTTGCAGAAAAGCATCAGCAATAACGTCTTTGATAATGATGGGGCTTCCTGTTTTAGGATTAGTCAATTGCAGCCATGGACCGCCTTGATATTCTGTTGCCCCAAAGCTTTCTCGCGCTACTTCATAACCCCAGTCTTTAAAGGCACCCTCAGTAAATTTCATAATGTTTCCTTTATGTACCAGGGTGACTGAGTCGCGATCATTATCGATAGCATACTGAATAGCAGCTCTAACTAATCGTGTAGTACCTTGCTTGGAGACCGGTTTAACGCCTATACCGCAATGCTCTGGAAAACGGATTTTCTTAACACCCATTTCTTTTTGTAGAAAATCAATCACTTTCCTGGCATCTGCAGAATCCGCTTGCCACTCAATACCGGCATAAATGTCTTCAGAATTTTCACGGAAAATTACCATATCCGTCTTCCATGGTTCTTTTACAGGACTTGGAGTACCTGAAAAATAACGAACTGGGCGCAGACAGGTATAAAGATCGAGTTCTTGACGAATAGCGACGTTTAGAGAACGAATGCCCCCACCAACGGGTGTGGTCAGAGGACCTTTAATGGCTACAACATATTGTTTTAATGCTTCTAGTGTTTCATTAGGCAGCCATTGATCAGCACCATAAACCTTCGTTGCTTTCTCTCCAGCGTAGACCTCCATCCATAAAATTTTTCTTTCATTCCCATAGGCTTTTGCTACAGCAGCATCCACTACCTTAATCATAGGCGGAGTAACATCAACGCCAATGCCATCTCCTTCAATGAAAGGGATAATTGGAAACTCAGGAACGTTTAAAGACAAATCAGCAGAAACTGTAATGGCTTCTCCCTGAGCAGGAACGCGAATTTTTTCGAATGTCATAGGCAACTCCGTCGGATTGAAAGTTAGCTATCATAGCATGTGAAAACCCTTTGTCCCAAATGCGTTTCGCTGCATAATAAACCTTTTTCAATCTTTATAAAAACCGTGAGTGATATTTTATTATTTAACAAACCTTTCGGCGTCGTAAGCCAGTTTACAGGAGAAGAGCGCGATAAAACCCTGGCCGATTATATTCATCTACCCAATTTTTATGCTGCTGGCCGCTTGGATAAAAATAGCGAAGGCTTACTGTTATTAACAAACGATGGCAGGTTGCAACACCGGCTCACTGATCCAAAATTTCGTAAAGAGAAATATTATTGGGTGCAAGTGGAAGGTATTCCCCAGGACAAAGACCTTGCACCTCTTCGACAAGGTTTAGCAGTTAGGCAAATCCGGTATTTACCCGCAAAAGTCCGTATGATTAATGAGCCTGATCTATGGCAACGAGAGCCCCCTGTTCGTTTTCGCAAAAGCATTCCTACCAGCTGGTTAGAAATTATTTTGCAAGAAGGAAAGAATCACCAGATTCGTAAAATGACCGCCGCAATTGGCTTTCCAACGCTAAGACTTGTGCGCCATCGCATTGCCAACTGGTCTTTGGAAGATTTGCAACCTGGAGACTATAAAAGAATCTGTGTTGATTTTCGCGAATTAAAATAACAACAACCTAACCTATTTTAATTTTCCTTCTTTATTTACAGCGCTTAAGTCAACCAGGTTTCATTTAGAAATTAAAATCCCTTTGTCGTATATAAGTAGTTATAGTTAATGAAATTTATTCACTTCGGCTGATTGTAATTCTTCCTCTTCTACAAGAGGGAGGAGGTGTTCCTTTATAAAGCCAATCCGATGTGCCAATGAACCTTTACTATTTTGCAGGGGAATACAGCTTAATAGATGTAAGAGATCTTTAATATTATTGATCGCTTTATCTCGGCCTATTTCTTCAATTATTAGTGACAGCTCTACCACATGGTGTCGCCGCCAGTGGCCATGGAACAAGCGAGAAACGCTTAAATTTGATTTTGTATAATCGTCAAGAAGCGCTCTCGCTTTTGCGAGCGGATCAGTATGGCTCTCACATATTTTTGTATAAGACGCTGGATAAATAAAAGAGGGAGCCTCCTCTTGTATCTTTGCATCACTGTATACTTTTCCTCGTGCAACAATTGCTTGCACAGTTTTCGAAACGACTGTCCCTTGTTTTTCTAATTTGTCTTCTTTTGACTGATTTGCAAGAGAAGCTTTATTGACCGCATTTAAATGCTGTTTTACTACGCGTAACAGGTCTCGAAAGGTGGGCACAGGTGTTAATTGATATTTTTTTGCCTTTTCGCAACAATAATTAAAAGCCTTGACCAGCCTATTTACTGTAGACGCTTGCAGCCCTTTCTCTGCTAAAATAGCTTCCATTTCTTCCTCAGGATAAGAGACCATCGTCGCTTTAATCATACGGCGCGATAACGCATTCCCTGTTTGTAAACGTCCACCCATGCTTGCTGGATTTTGTGTTCCAATAATTAAAAAGCCAGGGTTTGCAGGACGTTTTCCTTCGGGTGTTTTTCCCATTAAAAGCGCATTTAAAAGACGCTCCATCATGGGAGAACTGTTTATCTCATCCACCACCACAACAGCACCTTCATCAAATGCCTTTAAGAAAAGATTTTTTTTATCCTCAAATTGCATGCTGACGGGCATGCGGTAAAATATTTTTTCTCGCGGTTTTTCTGCTTTAAAAGTAGGGTCAAACTGTACTTCCTGATAACCATTTTGAATTAAAACAGCAGTAACAAGTTCACTTTTGCCCGCACCAGGCTCGCCTTCAATAAGAAAGCCATTGATACCGCCATACTTTTGCGCCGCATTTTTTCCTTCTCTTCGTAACAAACGTAATTGCAATAACTCATTCAATTGTTGATAGATTGCCTGGCGTGATGCAGTGACTAAAAATGAAGATTTTTTATTAGCACTGACCGCTTCCAATGTCTGCTTTATGAAGGGTTCGTAAGGTTTAAACCGTTCTTCAAATTTACTTTGCTTTTCTTTAGGACATAAGGTTTGCCCTATTACATACGCGTAATGTTCCGCCAGTTCTGCTACCTCAAGTTCAGGGTGTTTTTTATGCGCTGTCAACACAAGCAGTGCCATCATCTGAAGCTCACGGGGCGAAATTAACACTTCGTCACGGGAATGCTTACAGAGATAGCTGTAAACGGAAAGAATTGGCTCGGCGATATCAAGAACTTCCAGTTCCAAATCAGTCTGAGTAAAAACTGGTTTAAGTATTTTTTCATAAATAAATTCTTGCGGCATAACCTCAAAAAGAACCGCATTGCCATGGCGTATAAAAAATTGGGATAATTGTCGCTCCCCACCATAATTTAAAGGATTACCCGCAAACACCACCTTGTGTTTGTCTGTTAAGGGGTAATAGGTTCCATCGATCAGAATGCCTGGAGGATTAGCAAATAATCCCTCAAATTCACTCCAGTCGCGATTTTCAATATTAGCCTCATCAATAAATATTATTTTTTCAAGGTCAGAGGGGTCGGTAGCCCAGGATAAAATTTGTGATTCACCCTGAAACAACTTTCGCTGTTCATTGCACAAGTGCTCTTCTACAAAGGTAGATTTTCCAACAGCAGTTAATCCTGTCAAAAAAGCATACGGTGCACGCTCGAGCACTTTATTTACCGCTTCAAGACGCTTCTGTATAAAGGCTTCAGCCTTTTCCTTACTTTGGTGGGGCTTAAAACTACCCAGCTTTATTTTATGATTCAAGCGATACATGCCTTCCCAGGCCCCGTCTGTGGACTGTTCAGGATGAATACAATGATAATCAAGTCTGGCTTTAAGTTGACTTAAAGGTTCCTTCTCCAATTGTTCTTTAGTCAACACGTCATCAATTACTTCTGGCGTTAAAAGCGCAACGGGTAATAGTTGCATATAGCGTTCCAGACACGCTTTTTTCTCTTTCACGCTTACTTCATGAGACATTGGCCTTAAATATTGAAAAGCCTGACAGTCGTCACTTACCATAACCAAATGACCCTGTGGCTGTTGCGATTTTTGTCTTTCAAGGAGCAGTGGTGCTAATGCGTCAGCCAATTCTTTTGAAAATTTTCCTTTTAAGATTACTTTCTTGTTATCGGACAGTGCCGTGAGCAGCGCCTGCCTCCTTTGTGTAAACTCAAAATGCAGAGTATCCTCATTTAATAACCCTTTCGTCGCTATCAACAAATCAGCAGATTGACACTCGCTGATATCAATAACTTGCCAATCGCCTTCCCGATTCAATTGGTCCACGCTACTGTCAACATCTGTACTTTGAATAATCGAGGTGTGGGCAACATGGCCCGTCCATAACTTGGGCTCTTCAATGACTTCAGGAGAAAGATTGTCAGATAATTGTTGCGGTATAGTTATCCCTGGTGCCTTATGACAAATAATTTTAACCTGATGTTTTCGGCAGGTGGTTAAAAATAACGCCCATTCATCTTCTGACAGGTTTGAGGTTAAATTAATTTCTAGAATTTTTCCGGTATTCGATTCTAAAATACCTGGAAAAAGCTCGAGCGTTTTAGCGTGGTTGTCACAATAGTATTGGGTAAAAAACTGATTCAATTGAGTGGGATTCAACACTATAGCATCTGGTTTAATGTCTCGCTCGAAATAAATACCAGTTCTTAAAGTCTCCCAATCATAACCTTCACTTTTAACCAGTCTTAAAGTCGGAGGAATGGCTATACAACGCCCTGCATGATTGATTTTGCCGTGTAATTTTGCATGTTGCCAAAAACGAACAAATTTTTCATCTTCCCAAGGAGCGTTTTGCAGCTCAATGACTTTGCCTGAGGCCAATGCAGCAACAAGCTCTCCTTCTTCAAAATAAAGATTATCTTTCTGAAGAACCCACCGTCCCAAAAGCCTTTCTTCCCAATCTGCTAGATGATAAAGATTTATCGTTACTACCTCACTATCGCTTGTCTTTTCAGGGACAACTAACTGAGGTGTAGCCTTGAGCAAGGACTGTGATTCCAATGGACAAGTTTCAACTTTGTCAAATCGCGAGTAAAAATCTTCACCACGATAAGCCGCTGGTTTAGTGGGATTGATTAAACCAACTACTTTGGTCGACTCTGGTAACAAGGTACCATCGGCCTTTCTGACATCATCCAATAAACTGTTAAAGCGAATGATGTCTGCTGCAGTAAAATTGGCATAGTTAACCAATAAAACAGGCGATTGATGCGGGTCTTGATGGGCATTAAGAAAATCATAAAGGGGGCCTCCTGGTCCTTTCTTCACGACACCTTTTAGTCCTTGCCGTTCAACAAATGCTGCTGAGCAAATTAAATCATTGGGAGAATCAATATAAAAAACAGGACGAGAACTATGCCTGGCGTAGGCCTGAAGAGAAAGTTGCAATGCTTCAAGAG
Organism: Legionella clemsonensis; assembly: GCF_002240035.1. Classification (NCBI taxonomy): domain Bacteria; kingdom Pseudomonadati; phylum Pseudomonadota; class Gammaproteobacteria; order Legionellales; family Legionellaceae; genus Legionella; species Legionella clemsonensis. The sequence goes on from NZ_CP016397.1 coordinate 2,061,177, forward strand.
AAGCGTCATCAGCAATTTCAATCAAATGTTTGCCAATCTCATTGCGTTGAAAAATATGCTGACAATAATGCGTCACAGAGGTAAACTGCGGCTTTCCCTTATTCCAGGTTTCAAGCTGTTTGATAAAAATTAATTCTTCTTCCGATTGCAATGTTGGCTTATAAGGGTCATGAAGCGCCAGGTTTGCCTCATAGCCCCCTAAATCGCAGGAATGCCAATGACCATTTACATTGACTTCAACATAGGCATGACACCCATTGGTAACAATCCGTACTGGAATTTCCGGATAATGCGCTTCAAGATAGGCTTTAAACGCAACACTACGATGGCGACACGCCCCACTTCTTTGGGTTAAAATATAGTGCAAATAGTCTTGTCCACTGGGCTCTTTGGTATCAATTTCAAGTGTTTCCTCGCCAAACTCTTGAAAATTTTGCACGATTTTTTTTAATTCATCAGGAAGTTGAGGTCGGACAGAAGGAACCTGCAATAAAAAATCAAGTTCTATTTTTTTATTTCCCTTAGTGGAACGAATGTAGTATTGGTTATCGCGTAATGAATACTGTATTTCAATGTCGTCACCAGAAGGATCAACATGAAAATGAGTCATGCGTTCTTGTGCTGATAGAGAAGAAATACTTTGCCATTCTTCCGTTAGTGTTAAGGCTTGTTTCCCGTAAAAACGGGACGCTTCAGGCTCCTTAGGTAATGTTTTTGCCAAAGAAAAAACATCATGAGAGCATTTCTCTATCTCAACAGGCTTCAGATCAAGATCCCCTGTCTTGTTTAGAATAAAGGCATTTTGTATCTTGCAAGGCGAGGAGGTGATCTCTAAATCGTTGAAAACATACTGACGGTACAAACTTACATCAGGTATAGGAAGCGATGAATCAACAGGATAAAAAATACGCTCAACATTATAATTGGGCTTGTTTAAGCCTTTACTTGTATCAGCATCAATAGCACAGCGAGCATTGGCCTGAGAATAATGGGTAGTACCTGCACTTTTCTCTGGTTTTAGTTGAGACTTTCTTAATACCGCTTCAGGTAAGGCGCCATGTTCTGCATACTGGCCTAACTTGCGAGTTCTTAACAACTCATCAAGAGCCCTATGTTCGTATAATGAGTAATCAATCTGTAATGATTTTAAATTAGGTGCAGCATTTACAAGTCTGATAATTTCATCGTGGGTAATATTGCCCTCACTAATAATAAGGGACTCAAGTGCAAAGAATTGACCTGAGTCAATTAAAAAAGACCAATCTGTATGAATGTCCCAGGCTTCTAATGATTTAAGAGATCCTGCCTTTGGCCAAATATCTGGCATTACATAAGGACCATTATTGAATAATTCTAATTTTTCCAAATAGGCAAGTTCTATGGGCCCTAAATCATGTGGGAGTTGCCGTATATCCAAAGATAATTCTTTAAGATTTGGCGCTTTTAAAAGAAGCTGGTTGAACTGTTCTCTGGTAAGTATAGCTTCCTGCAAATCAAGCGATTGAAGTTTGGGAAATACCGTCTGCTCATCCAACTTAAAATCTGCCTGGCAGTGAGATAACTTTAAGTGACGAAGATTAGAAGCAGTAGCCAGTAATTTAACAAGATTTTCTGTTGATATCTTGCAACTAGTTAAAGATAAGTCGATAAGATTCGGCAACTCCAGCTCAGGCGCTAAATTTTGCTCAATTACCATATCTCTAAGGGTTAACTGAGTTAAGTGCTTATTGAGTAACAAATAGTTTAAGCTTCCTTCGGATAAATCTACTTTAGTAAGGCTTAAATTTTGCAGATTGGATAACTCTACCTCATCAACTGAAAATGACGAGGTATTTAAAAGAGTAAGGGTGGTTATATTAGGCGCACTCAGCAGTAAATTTCTAATAGACTCACCATCAAGCGGAGAATTGTGTAGGGTAAGTTCTTTTAAGACGCTTAAATTACATTGAGCTATTTTTCCCTCCTGAAGCCCACGACACCCCCAAAGCTTTAAGTATTGAAGATTATTGGAAAGTGACAGAACGTGATTTAAATCATGTGCTGTTGACTTATCAGCAATTAAGAACACGGTCGATAGCTTTGTAATGTCTGTATTTTTTAATACAAAACCTTCATAAGCTATTTGTCCCTTCTCTTTAAAACCACTTAAACTAGCCTCTCGGGATAAAAGTAATTTTTCGTAAGCATATTGAAGCATCGCTTCAGGAAAATGCGCTTGTAATTCCTGGAGCATTTCAAGCGCTGAGTTTGAAAACTCATCAACTACAATAACTTGTATGGGCGGAGTTACATCTTTTAATGTTGCAATGACATTTAATAAACTCTCTTTATTAATTTGACTGAGACGAATTGCTTTCAGAGTTTCCTGATTATCTGGATATAACAGGGATTGCAATTGAAAATTATCCAGAATCAAAAAATTATTTTTATCAAAATGCTGTTGTTCAGCTCTTTTTAAAATTTGATGGATGCGATGAGGCAGTATTTGATAACTATTGGGCTTGATAAGCAAATTGTCTAAATCCTCTTGATTCAGAAGGACAATATTTCCTTGATGCCAAATATACAGCTCAAAGCCATCACTCATGAGCTCGTTAAGCTTTTTTATTACCTCTTGCAGTCTTTCCTCTGACCATTTGCTCATACTCCAATCAGCAAAAAGGAGCTGTTTCTTTTGCAATCGAGCAGATGATTGCGTTAGGCGCCAATAGGGCTGATTTCTAAGAAGACGATTCAAGTCAGGTTGCCCAATCGGTGCATAACTGTACTCAGTTGCTGTTTGTTGCGCAAGGTTGTAAAAGCTAATGGGATACTGCCGCTCTTTAAACATAATAAATCAAGACAATTTGTATAACTTATAAAATTTTAGATTATTTTATATATTTTATGTGTGTATTTAGATCAAAAATTACCAGTAGAACTATGAGCGTCAAACGTGACTATACTAATTAAAATGACTGTTAGAGGTCTCTTACTATGTTTATGGAAATCTCTATAAAGCGAAAGACAGACTTTCCCTTTAAGCTGATTAATAAAATCGAAAAACGCATTAAAAATCTAACCCAAGAATGTATTCTTAAGGAAGGAGTTGTTGTTCAGTTAAATTTTCAGGAAGATAATATAAGAGGTGAGGATGCTATAAAGGGTATTGATAATAAAGAAACATTGTTTCTTTTTGAAACTTGCTTGAATTCTATGCTCCGGCATCACAACCTCGAACTCAAGCATTTCCTGGAATTTAATACTAACTCACTACAACAATTGGATTCTTCAATGGTCAAATTATTACTTGGGGATCCTAACGTGGTTGAACTTCTATCCGATAATTGCTTTCAGCAATTACTTACTTTTAGTGAAGAAGTTGCCGAATTTGCTGTTCAGCAAAAACACCTTGGTGAACGTTTAAATCACTTAAACACCAATCAAAACCAACAGACTTTTCCCAGCTCCTGTGCTGCAAGAGCTATTTTATTAATGATGTACCATACTGGCCATATTAGTGAACAGGACTGTACCCCTGTCAAGGAATTTGAAATTTATAAATCAATCTGGACAACCCCTGGCGGAATCGCCGATCCAGCGAAGCTGATGTCCTTTCTGGAAAACCATAAACTCAATGTCATTAGCATTGTCCTCGAGGATCGTGCAGCCGAGACTTTAAAAAATGTTCAAGAAAAAGACCCTACGCTGGTTGCCCCTTATGGAATATTCAAAAATCGGAGTAAAAAGTTACAGAGTATTCCAACCTCAGAAAAATATACCTTCCCTGCTAACTCAACCGCGCTTGTGATGGTAAGTAGCAAGGATGTGTCAGGTGGTCATCTGGTTTTCTGTCGTTCTAATAAAGACGGAGAGATTACTATGGTTGATCCATCGTCTGGTGAGACCAGTACCCACAAAAATTTTCATGAATTTATGAAGAATAATGATAATCTGGGAGTGCATTTTCAATTTTCATGATAATGAATGAACTTAGTCTGTGTAGGTTGCTTGATCCCTCTATTGAAAATTATGCATGGCTTGTGTTGGGTCGAAAATGAACCCCACTTACGATTTTGTTTATATTAGTGACTATATACTGTTTTAGCTCTTAACGTGTCGTCAGCCAACAACCTTACCCAAGGCCACAAAATCATACTGATTGCAGCACTACCAACTGACATTAGGAAGTCCATGCGATAGCCTAAAAAAAGCTCCATAACCAAGATTAACATTTGATAAAGAAGGCAGAAAAAACCAATTAAAGCCATTTGTTGCCCCATGGAGAAAAAATAGAAACGGCGCGCCTTGTTACTGGCAAGCCAGGTAGTTACAGATAATGCAAAGGCATGCTCACCAAGCACTGTTGCCAATAACACATCCAGAATTAAGCCAATAATCAAAAGCGTGATCATATTGAAATAATTTGGCAGAAAAAACTGCAAATATAAAACCAGCATTAATATCCAGGGTGGTCTTAAGCCAGTGAGTGAATCTGGCAAGGGTAGAATAGTTAACGCAAGAGAGATAAGAACTGCAACCAATAAGCGTAAATATAAATTCATGCCGTCTCTCCCAGCACATTTAAACGCTCATTAATCTGAGCGGTTAATGCAGCTTGCTCTTTATCGGGCCAAATGAGCAAAACGAGTCGAGTTCTGTTTAATAAAGCGATAGGACTCACATTGACTTTTATAAACGCTTCGCCTGGAATATTTTTTACAGATTCAACACGACCAACAGGATAGCCTTCAGGGTATAGACGGCCCATGCCGGAAGTTACCAGTAAGTCTCCCTTACTAATCGATGAAGTTTTTGGCAAATTAATCAGGGACAGTTGACTCATATTATTTGTACCCACCAAAATAGCGCGTTCACCAGTGCGATTATTGCGTACGGGCACAGCACTTTTGGAATCTGAGATTAATAGAACGGTGCTGGTCATTGAACCAACATCGATAATCTGCCCCATTACCCCTTTGGCATCGAGAACAGGCTGGCCTACGTAAACACCATCACGTTTGCCTTTGTTTAGCACAACTAGCTGACGTGAACTACTAGTATCCACGGCAAGGATCTGTGCTGCCATTGCCTGCATTTTAGCCTTGGAAGAAGTTAACAACAGTTCTCTAAGCTGCGAATTTTCTTCTTTAATCACAATTAGCTTCTGCAACTCCGCTTCAAGTAGAGTCTGTTGGTAGCGCAGCTGCATATTTTCATTAATTAATGCTTTCTTTGCACTGACCAAGGACTGAACCCAACCGATAACTCGAACAGGATAATCAACTGCATATTGCAGAGGCGAAATAAGTAACGCAAAACCACTACGTACATTCTTCAAATAGCTGTAATGATAATCGGAGAACATGAGTAAAAAAGAAAAAGCGGAAGCAAACACGAAGCCAAACGCTTGGTGTTTGCCCTTTTTAGCAAAAATCCTGCTTTTAGGATTATTCTGTTGAGAGGAAATCACCACCACGAAGATCCATGGTTTCTAATGCCTTACCACCACCACGCGCTACGCAGGTTAAAGGATCTTCTGCAACCAGCACGGGCAGGCCTGTTTCTTCCATTAATAAAGTATCCATGTTCTTCAGTAGGGCACCACCACCTGTTAACACCATACCACGCTCTGCAATATCTGCAGCAAGTTCTGGTGGGGCTAATTCCAAAGCCGCCCTAACTGCACCAACAATTCCTGAAAGTGGCTCTTGCAATGCTTCAAGAATTTCGGCACTGGTTAAAGTAAAGCTACGGGGCACACCTTCCGCTAAATTTCTACCTCTAACTTCAATTTCAAAAAGATCACGACTGGGGAAAGCGGAACCAATTTCATGTTTAATACGTTCAGCAGTTGTTTCACCAATTAAGGTACCGTAGTTACGACGAACATAAGAAACAATAGCATCATCAAACTTATCACCACCAATACGTACAGATTGATGATAAACAATACCACTTAAGGAAATAATGGCTACTTCTGTAGTACCACCACCGATATCCACTACCATTGAACCACTGGCTTCTTCTACAGGCATTCCAGAACCCAAAGCTGCGGCCATGGGCTCCTCTATTAAAAATACTTCACGTGCTCCAGCACCCATCGCTGACTCGCGAATGGCACGCCGTTCAACCTGTGTTGAACCGCAAGGTACACAAACCAGTACCCGTGGACTTGGTCGCAAGAAGCGATTTTCATGAACTTTATGGATAAAGTGTTGCAGCATTTTTTCTGTAACAAAGAAATCAGCAATTACGCCATCTTTCATTGGTCGAATAGCGTTAATATTACCAGGTGTCCTACCCAGCATACGCTTGGCTTCAAGACCAACAGCAGCAACTCGTTTCTGACCTGATTCATTACGGAGAGCTACAACGGATGGTTCGTTTAAAACTATCCCTTTGTCCCTGACGTAAATTAATGTATTTGCCGTTCCCAAATCAATCGATAAATCATTGGAAAAAACACCCCGCAATTTCCTAAACATGTGCAACACTACCTCATTCTTTTTTTGGCAACACTTTACCTTATATTTGAATAAAAATCGACAGATCTTAATTAAGATTTTTTGACCTCGTTTAAGAAACTATTGAAGTGACTTTATAATTAGTCTTTTAAAGCAATTAGTGCAATCTTGTTATAGATGGAACTGAATTCCACGCATAAAGCGTGGAATGTAGACATTGTTTTGATAGCACGACTGATTTTTCAGCTGCAGAATAAATTTGCAAAAATAAAAAACAATTTTACCGATGATTTCATTTAAAATAATGGCGGTTAACTCCGCCACTATGCCATAAAATTGTTTTCAGAAAACCTAGTCAAGTGTAAAAACTTCTTGAAGCTGAGACAAATTGTTCTTTACAAATTGTTTTCCTAATCCTTTCACTTGAGACAATTCTTCAATTGTTTTAAAGCCATGATGTTCTTCACGATAACGAACAATGGATTCTGCACGTTTTTTGCCAATTCCTTTTACGGATTTTGCAAGTGTAGCCACATCAGCTTTATTTAAATTAATTTTACCTTGAGAAGTTTTTGTTTTTGTATAGGTAGGACTAACAGCTTCCATTTTGGCATGAAGAGGAAGAGAGACGATACAAAGTGATAATACAGCAGCAAATAAATTTGCTTTCATTACTATTCTCCTTAATTGTTGGACTAAAATGGGACTAGCATTTTCCAAAAAAACTTATCCCGCTTCCCTTCTTGCTTACCTGCAAGAAGGTGAGGAAGTATCGCAATATTTTGTTTAGCTGTCGAGTGTTATCTGTTTAGAATGTGAATATAGTACGTATGAAACGCAAGCTGTTAATTTTTCTACCATTTCCAAATGTAAAAATTCATTAGGTCCATGCGCATTGGAATGTGGACCCAAGACTCCTGTAATCATAAATTGAGCATCGGGAAATTTCTCTCCCAACATTCCCATAAAAGGAATAGTTCCTCCTTCTCCGATATAAGCCGCGGGTTTTTTATAGAATATCATGGAGGCATCATTAGCAGCCTCTTCCAACCACAGAGCCATTTTAGGAGCATTCCAGCCCACAGCACCATCCTGAATATGAAAAGCGACCTTCGCCTGATAAGGCGGCTCTTCCGTTAACACTCGCTGCAGGGCTGCAGCGGCTTTCTCCGGACAAACCAAAGGAGGAAGACGCATTGATAATTTTAGAGAGGTTTTTGGTCGCAGCACATTTCCGGCATCACTAATCAGAGGCAAACCTGTAGCACCAGTTACTGCGAGCGCAGGACGCCAGGTACGATTTAAAAGAAGCTGTTGCTTGTCTTTAGTAACAGGCTCTACTCCAGGATGGAAAGGTAAACTGGTATAGATTGTTTCGCCAAGAATTTCCGCACAGGCCGCTGCTTGCTGTATTCGCTCTGGCGGAATATCACAAAATAACTCCTTTAATTTAATTTCACCGCTTATTTCATCTTCAATACGACTTATTAATTGTTTCGCGACGCGAAAACTGTCAGCCACCATCCCGCTGGCATATCCTGAATGGATCCCTTCAGTCAGTAACTCAACGGATAACTCACCAATTACATTTCCACGCAAAGAGGTAGTCATCCACAGCTGCTCATAATTGCCTGCCCCGGAATCCAGACAAATCACCAGAGAAGGTTCACCAATTTTTTCTTTTAAGGCATCGATATAAAAAGGTAAATCATAGCTGCCACTCTCTTCGCAAGCTTCAATAATTAACACATAACGAGCATGAGGTAATCCCTGCTCTTGTAAAGCCCGTATGGCAGTCAGGGAAGCATAGGCTGCATAACCATCGTCGGCCCCCCCACGTCCATAAAGGCGACCCTCTTTAATGACAGGCTTCCAGGGATCCAGCCCTTCTTGCCATCCAGTCATCTCCGGTTGTTTGTCCAAATGCCCATAAAGCAATACGGTCTCATTCAGTTGTCCTGGAACTTCCATAAATAACAAAGGCGTTCGAGCAGGTAAACGCACAATTTCCAGGGTCATGCCAGTGGGTGAATGGGTTTTGCACCAATGGGCCACATGAGCAACAGCCTGTTCCATGAATCCATTTTCTTGCCACTGTTGATCAAAATGCGGTGATTTATTGGGAATCTTGATATAGTCACAAAGACTTGGAAGGATAGTTTCTTGCCACTGCCTACTTATATAGTCATACAATCTCTGGGGATTCAACATGCATCTGCTCCTTGATCAATGCAATAATTTTTAAGGCCGCTGACTCCACATGAAGCGCCTTAATCTTTGCAACTATTTCTTCTTTATGTTGATTAACGTCGTTAATAGCCATTAAAAGAGAGTGACTTGTTAATGCTTCTTCTTCAACAACGACACTAATTCCCTGCTCTTTAAAATAGTTTGCATTCTGTATTTGATCACCTCTGCTGACTTTGGCAGAGAGAGGTATTAAAACATGCGGTTTGCCTAAAGCAAGAATTTCACACAAAGCATTTGCCCCGGCACGTGAAATAACTAAATCACTGGCAGCAAATAAATCAGCCAGTTCTTCATTCGCATACTCAAACTGGCAATACCCTTCTTTGTTGAGTAAGGCATCATCAATTTTTCCTTTACCGCAGAGGTGAATAATTTGAAAATGCTCGCATATAGCCGATAAAGTTTCTCTTAGTGTGCGGTTTAATAACACCGAACCCAAACTTCCACCCATCACCAGAATACAAGGTTTTTCCGTAGTAAAACCGCAGAGAGATAACCCTTTCTTTTTAGAACCATTGAATAACTGCGAACGTATTGGCGTTCCAGTAACTTCAACCTTTTGTTGTTTCTTAAAATGTTTTTTTGCCGCTGCAAATGTAACGCATATTTTGTCAACAAAGGGAAAACTTAATCGATTGGCAAGCCCGGGAGTCATATCCGACTCATGAGCGATCACAGGAATTCGGTGTAACCAGGCTGCGACAACAACCGGAAATGCAACAAAACCGCCTTTTGAAAATACAATCTCCGTCTTTAACTTTCGCAGTAAGTAATAAGCTTGACCAATACCCCACAAGATTTTTAAAGGATCTGAAAAATTTTGCCAACTGAAGTAGCGCCTTAATTTACCACTACTTATTGCATGATAAGGAATGTCTAAAACACCTATCATATTCTTTTCTACACCCTCTTCCGAGCCAATGTAGTCAATTTGCCAATTATTTTTTTGTAGAATTTCAATTAATGCTAGGTTGGGTGTTACATGACCTGCTGTACCACCACCGGTAAACACTATTCGCGGACTCATTTAACTTCCCTAACCAATAAACTTAAATCGATTGCTCGAACTGATTTGGTGATGGAACCAACTGAAATATAGTCAACTCCTGTTGCAGCTACACTATTTATGTTAGTTAAATCAATTCCACCCGATGCCTCTAACTCACAACGCCCCTGATTCATTTCTACTGCTTCCACAAGCATAGCATTGCTAAAATTATCAAGCAAAATACGATCAGGTTCTGCTGTCAGCGCTTCCTCAAGCTCCTTCAAGGTTTCAACCTCAACTTCAATGAAAAAATCTTTATGCTTTTGCTTGGCCAGCGCAATTGCGTTGGCAATTGAACCACAAGATTTAATATGATTTTCTTTAATTAAAACGGCATCATATAGGCCCATACGATGATTAACGCCACCTGCACAGGCCACTGCATATTTTTGAGCCATGCGTAAACCCGGAAGGGTCTTGCGAGTATCCAATAATCGCGTCTTAGTACCCTTAAGCTGAAGTAAATAGTGATAGGTTTGAGTCGCTGTAGCCGATAAGGTTTGTAAGAAATTCAGCGCTGTTCGTTCAGCTGTTAAGATGGCAGCAGCTGACCCTGTCATCTTGCACAAGGTCGCTGGTTTGTCGAGCCACTCTCCTTCTCTCACCAACCAATGCACGTTTATATCAGGATTAATTTCGGTAAAAATAGCCTCAACCCAGGGGATACCACAAACCAACATTGGTTCTCGCGAAATAATCTCAACATCTGCTATTAAATGCGGCAATAACAGATCTGCACTAATATCCCCTGAGCCCACATCTTCGGCTAAAGCTCGCCTGACATCCTCCAACATTTGAGTTTCATTTATGATCATGTTTATCCCGATGATTTTTAGCATACCTTGATTTAAGTAATGGGGGAGCAAGAAATGTTGTTACAACAACCATTAAAATCACAGCGGCAAAAAGCTGATCAGAAATCACTCCAAGTGTACGACCAATTGACGCAAACACCAAACCAACTTCCCCTCGAGGTAACATGCCTATGCCAATTAATAAGCGATCATCTTTCTTACTACCACCCAAACCACTTATTAATTTACCTACAATGGCAGCGATTATAAGGCCCGCAGACATAAATAAAACAGACCAATCAGCAAAGGTTTCAAGTTTCACTTGAATACCAATTAAAATAAAAAATAAAGGAGCAAGGATTGATTCAAGCGGACCAACCAGACTTTTAATGCTACGAGACTCCTGATAGTGATCGCCGTTTTTAGACGTGAAAAATCCATCGTGAAGAATTAATCCGGCTGCAAAAGCTCCAATAATAGCTGCAAGATCAACCAAAGTAGCTAACCACGCCAAAATCATTACAAAAATAAATGAAGCAAGTAATTTTACTTCCCAGAACTCAAGGAAATGATCAAAGAAAGCAACTACTTTACGTAAAATAAATGGACCAACTGTTAATGCTACTGCGAAAAACATTAGGGCAGAAAGAACAATACGAACAACAACTGAGAAATCAACAGCATCATTGATTACCAATGAACTTACTATCGCTAAAATGATTAGTCCTAAAATGTCATCAATCATCGCTGCACCGAGAATAGTTCGCGCTTCCCGAGTTCGTAATTTTTTCATTTCTGCAAGCACACGCGCAGTGATGCCCACACTTGTTGCTGATAACGTTGCTGCTACAAACAAATCAACTTTATAGGAGGCAGTTGGGAGTATAATATGAGCAATGATAAAGCCTAAAAAAATAGGTGCCAAAACACCAAGCACTGCCACTTGAATTGACTCGCGACCCGTATGTTTTAACTCCTCCATCGAGCTTTCCAGACCCACCATAAATAACAAAAAAATAACACCGTAACGCGAGAAAACATCCAATACATAACCTATTTTTATCAAGTCAAGCCCCTGAGGACCAATTAGAGCATCCAAAATTTGTTGGGAATAGACAGGATTTCTGATGTTGGCTGCAACAGCTTGTGGCAGGGCCTCTCCTCTTAAAATGGATCCCATAATGTTAAAAATTTCAGGACCTTCCCGCAAAATTACCATTAAATCTGAACCCAAGTAATAACTGAGATTGCCTAATAGCACCCCCATTAACAATTCCCCAAGTACACCGGGTTGCCCCAAGCACCGCGCCAAATAACGACCGACCAGTGCAAAAAATAAAATCAGCGTCACCCACAGTAAAATGGGAGCAATTGGATCATGATGAGCATCTTTTTGCACGCTTGCATGCAATAAAGCAGGATATGATCCTGCGAATACCATCAACAGATAGAAATAACGCTTCATTTATGGCCCGCAAGGAAGAGGCAGGTTTCCAGCACCGAATCAGGATTAAGTGAGACACTATCAATCCCTTCTTTCATTAGCCATTGGGCAAAATCCTGATGATCAGAAGGACCTTGACCACAAATTCCCACATATTTTCCTGCTTTTTTGCAGGTAGAGATAGCCATATGCAATAAAGCCTTGACTGCGGGATCTCGTTCATCAAATTGTGAAGCCACCAACCCCGAGTCCCTATCCAGGCCAAGAGTCAGCTGGGTTAAATCATTGGAGCCAATAGAAAAGCCATCAAAATATTCCAGAAAATCACTGGCCAATAGCGCATTTGAAGGGAGTTCACACATCATGATAATACGTAAATCAGCCTTACCTCGTTCAAGACCATGCTTTTTTAGTACCTCAATGACCTCTTTTGCTTCAGTCACCGTTCTTACAAACGGAATCATCACTTCAACATTACTAAGACCCATGTCTTCACGAACCCGGCGAACGGCTTGGCATTCAAGTGCAAAACATTCGGCAAAATCAGCTGAGACGTAGCGTGAGGCACCACGAAAGCCAATCATGGGATTTTCTTCGTGTGGCTCATAAAGCTGCCCACCTGTTAAATTGGCATATTCATTAGATTTGAAATCAGAAAGCCTGACGATAACCGGTTTGGGGTAAAAAGCAGCTGCAATCGTGGCAATTCCCTCTTTTAGCCGCTCAACATAATATTCTACTGGAGAAGCATAAGCCGCTGTCTTCTCATCGATATACTCTTTCAGCTTTTTATCTTCAAGTTTGTCATAATCTAATAAGGCCTTTGGATGGATCCCTATAGTGTTTGAAATTAAAAATTCTAATCGTGCAAGCCCTACCCCAGCATTGGGAATCGACTGAAAAGCAAATGCACGTTCTGGATTCCCTACATTAAGCATCACTTTAAGCGGCAGTTCAGGCATGGTATCTACATCAAGGCTAACCTGTTCGAACGGGAGTAATCCTTGGTAAACATAGCCGGTATCGCCTTCGGCACAACTCACCGTTACTTCAGTCTCATCTTTTATAGTTTTGGTAGCATCACCGCACCCTACAACGGCGGGAATTCCCAATTCACGAGCAATAATAGCAGCATGACAAGTTCTACCACCACGATTGGTTACAATTGCCGAAGCACGCTTCATTATCGGTTCCCAATCGGGATCTGTCATATCAGAAATTAAAACATCACCTGGCTCAACACGATGCATTTCACTAATGTCGGTAATAATTTTTGCGCGGCCCTGCCCTATTTTTTGACCTATACTACGCCCTTCAGCAAGCACTTTCCCTTTGGCTTGCAAACTATAGCGCTCCAGCACCTGAGTATTTGCACGACTTTTTACAGTTTCTGGTCGAGCCTGGAGAATATACAACTTACCATCTTTACCATCCTTGGCCCATTCTATATCCATCGGACGCCCATAATGTTGCTCAATAATAAGGGCATGGCGGGCCAACTGTTCAATTTCTTCCGTTGTCAGGGAAAATAGACGGCGCAGTGAAGGTTCAACCTCCGTCGTGGTGACATTTTTATCAGCATCTGAACCCTCTGCATAAATCATTTTCATGGCTTTACTGCCTAGAATACGACGAATCACAGCAGGTTTCCCTGCTCGCAGGCTGGGCTTATGTACATAAAATTCATCAGGATTAACAGCACCCTGCACTACCATTTCTCCAAGTCCGTAAGAGGAAGTTATAAAAACCACCTCATTAAAACCTGATTCTGTATCCATAGTGAACATGACACCACTTACAGCCAAATCACTGCGAATCATTTGTTGAATACCCACCGACAAGGCAACATGATTGTGAGCAAAGCCGTGATGAACGCGATAGGCAATGGCACGATCATTAAATAAAGAGGCAAAAACTTGTTTAATGGCAGTAAAAATGGCGTCTATGCCACGCACATTAAGATAGGTTTCTTGTTGACCGGCAAACGAAGCATCGGGCAAATCTTCGGCAGTTGCTGAGGAGCGAACAGCAACACTAAAATCGTTATGGCCAATGCGTTTAATTAAATCATCGTAGGAGGCACGAACAGCCTTTTCAAATGCTTCGGAGAAAGGGGCAGCTAGTATCATCTGGCGAATTCGTTTGCCAACAGTCGTTAACGCTGTAATGTCTTCTGTATCCAATGAAGACAGCATGTCATAAATTTTTTGGTCCAGTTTGTTTTGACCGAGAAACTCACGAAAAGAATCAGCCGTAGTAGCAAATCCAGTGGGTACAAGAACACCAGCCGAAGATAGATGACCTATCATTTCTCCTAATGACGCATTTTTACCACCCACTTGCTCCAGATCACGCATGCCTAAATGCTTAAAATCGATTGTATGTACGCTGACTGCCATAACCCTATCCCCTACTCCTTAAAATGCCCATCATTCTACTTAAAATAGAGGATGATGTGAATGAAAGTATGTGAGAATACTATTGATAGGTATATCTGAGTACTATCGGAGTATAGACTACTGAAATTAGAACCTGTTATAAGATACCCTTACCGCATCTCTATTAGAGGATTAAGCTTGGCCTTTTTTGATTGCTTTGTTAACATAAAGCGCTTTTTTTGAAAAAGGATTCCGATTTATGTTGCGAACTCTCAACAAGGCCAGTGGCTATATTGCAGGCGCTATATTATATCCACTAAATTCGCTGTTTATTAATTGTCTTATAGCTACCGCAACAGTTTCAATAGCAATGTTGATTTTGATAGGTTTACCCATTCATCAGGCCTCAGTTGCTTATAATACAGCTACAGAAAGAAAATTTATTTCCGCCATCCTAGCAGGAGTTAACATAGCCGCCTTGGTACTCATAGCAGTGCCATTCATAACTGGTGTAACACTTGTCCTTGAAGGTTTTATAACTTTATATGATCTTGTTAAGAGTATGCGTTTGGGTGCAAAAGAAGGCTATGAAAATGGATTATTTAATCATGTCCTTAAGCAGGCATTCGGCCGAGTGCTTATCTTTAGCACGCTGTCACGCATACTTGCTGACACTTTGAAACCGAATGAATTAAGTACTAGAGAATTGGCATTACTGCAAGAGAACGTTGAAATTGAAAATACCGAGTACAATATCGTTGATGCGAACCAGTTATTAAGTGAAGAAGAACTTGATAGGGCAAAAACGATTCCAGAACTTAAGGAAATTGCCAAAGCCTATCAAGATTTACTTACGCGCTTAAAAAATCTTGATGAGGCCATTAAAAATAGACCACAGATTATAGCTCAGAATATCGGCCACTCTAAAGCTAATCTCGAGAGGCTTGCTATTTACGTTAAAGAGCAGCATGAGAGTGACTTTGAAGCTTTTTCTAAACGCGTCGATGAATTTCTTCTCCATCTAGACCTTTCCGACAGCAATTTTGCACGTCCAGGAGAGCAAGAGGATCTGAATTCCTTTGAGTTTAATTTGGTAAACCTTCTCATTGCTGAGACATCGTCTAAGGATTTGGAAAAAGCATACGCTTGGTTCAATTGTATTGAGCCTAGAAGGTTCAGCAAAATTGTAGAAATGATTAGAGCCAATCATCTTGATGAGGTTACCGATGAAATTCTGCTCTTACCTATTGAAAATCCTTCCTTGATAATAAAACTCTATCAAGCTGAATCTGGAAAATGGCGACCGATTCCCAATAGAACACAAATTATTGATTTAGCTCACCATGAAGCATGGCTCAAAGCGCATAACAGTCATCCTCTTACCAGAGAACCAATGAATGCCGCTATAAATCATGTGGTAAATGAGAAGGCATACGAAACAATTTATCGTATATTCCCTTATGAGGGTTTAAATAGCAGCTATGAGCTTAAGGCACTGATTGTACAGATTCGTAACTCACTCAGTGCCATAAGCAACCAATCCACAACACATTCTGATGTTCTTAAAACTACTTCAAAAAATAGGGAATCCACTTCTCATGGTTTTCCAGACGTCCTATATACCATGGCTAATCGATTTTTTGGTGCGTTTTCAACTTCAGTACCAGCCCCCGAGCCCACTACAGAACAGGAGCAAAATCTCAACAGAAATGATTCAGCAACCTGTTCTCAAAAATGGTATTAAATTATATTTAGTATCAGTTTTAATTCACATCTGGCGCTGCATCTAATATTATATGCGCTTTACGATTGTGACGATGTATACCATGAGCCTATCTCCTTTAAATGCTATTGGACCGATTGATGGTCGTTATTTAAAAAAGACGACTGTGCTGAGCCCCTATTTTAGTGAATTTGCCCTCACCTACTATCGACTCATGGTTGAGATTCGTTGGCTTGAGGCCCTGGCTGCCAATAAGGCCATCACTGAAGTGCCGCAATTAGACAATGCAGCAAAAGTTTATCTGGCGGAGATTTTAGTCAATTTTAATGAGGCTGAAGCAGAAAAGGTTAAGGAGTACGAGAAGAAAACCAATCACGATGTTAAGGCCGTTGAATATTATTTGCAGGAAAAACTGGAGCAATTCGAAAGCTTGCGAAAATATACTCCCTTTATCCATTTTGCCTGTACCTCAGAGGACATTAATAATTTGGCGTATGCCTTGATGGTGAAAGAAGCTATCGCTCAGGTCATTCAACCTACCCTGGCTGAAATTATGGGCAGTATTACCATGCTTGGAAAACAGCATGCTGACATCGCCATGTTATCGAGAACTCATGGGCAACCGGCAACGCCTACAACCGTAGGAAAAGAATTAGTTAATTTTGTCGCGCGATTAAAGCGACCACAACAACAACTGGCAGAAGTCCTCATTCCTGCCAAGTGCAACGGTGCTGTTGGTAATTATAATGCCCATATCGTGGCTTATCCGGATGTCAACTGGCGAAAACACTGTGCAAATTTTGTCAGTTCCCTGGGACTCTCCTTTAGTGCCTATACAACGCAGATTGAACCTCATGATGGGCTTGCGGAAGTCTCCCATATCATGATTCGTATTAATAACATTTTGCTGGATTATACCCGAGACATCTGGACCTACATTTCGTTAAACTATTTCAAGCAAAAAACCGTAGCGGATGAAGTTGGCTCATCCACCATGCCGCATAAGGTTAATCCAATCGATTTCGAAAATGCAGAGGGTAATCTTGGCTTGGCCAACGCTCTTTTCAATCATTTTGCCAATAAGCTTACCCAATCGCGACTGCAACGCGACTTATCTGACTCTACCGTGTTAAGAAATATAGGGGTCGCTTTTGCTTATACCCTGATTGCCTTTCAAGCGATTGCCAAAGGCAATGACAAACTTCAAATTAATAAAGCAGCTTTAAGAGCCGATTTGGATTCTAATTGGGAAGTCTTAGCCGAAGCTATTCAAACGGTAATGAGGCGCTATAATTTACCTAATGCCTATGAGCAATTAAAAAATTTAACTCGTGGACAGGGAATTGAGAAGGACAATTTAAAACAGTTTATTAAATCACTTGCCATTCCAGAAGATGTTAAAAAGCAATTACTGGATTTAACACCAGAAAAATACACCGGTTTGGCAGCGCAACTGGTAAAAGCATTTTCATGAGTCAATTATCACAACAGGGGCATGCGCTAGAGTTTGATGTTTTAGTATTAGGTACAGGATTGGCGGGACTCAACTACTGCCTTCAGTTACTAAAATTGCAGCCGCATGTAAAAATTGCCCTGATTAGCAAAGCTGAAAGTTCTGAATGCAATAGCCGTTATGCTCAAGGGGGGATTGCTGCCGCTGTGGCTAAGGGTGACTCCCTCGAATCTCATATTGCAGATACCTTGCGAGCAGGAGATGGTTTATGCTACCAGTCGGCTGTTGAATTTATCATTCGCCAAGCTCCTCAGGCCATTGAAGATTTAATTAACTATCAGGTTAATTTTACCCGCCAGTCTGATGGCGATTTTGCCCTCGCCCAGGAAGGTGGCCATTCCCATCGACGTATTTTTAATAGTGGCGACCAAACGGGCCTCACTGTAACGCAGGCTTTACTGGAAATTACTAAACAGCACCCTCAGATTCATTTTTTTGAGCATCATGTGGCTGTTAATCTGATTACTCATTATCACCCTCATCGGACTGATATTCAAGGCGAAGTACTTGGCGCTTATATTCTGGATTGCCAGCAAAATCGTATTCATACGTTTGCAGCACGCTGTGTGATTCTTGCCACCGGTGGGGCTGGTAAAACTTATCGTTACACCACAAATCCCATGATAGCAACCGGTGACGGCGTTGCAATGGCTTATCGCGCCGGTGCCCGTGTGGGCAATATGGAATTTTATCAATTTCATCCTACATTACTGCACCATCACTCACTCAATAATTTTTTAATTTCTGAGGCAGTGCGCGGTGAAGGGGCTTTATTAAAAAATCCAGAGACTCATGATCGGTTTATGAAACGTTACGCACCGGAGGCAATGGAGCTTGCCACTCGGGATGTGGTTGCCCGCTCTATTTTTAGTGAGATAGAACAGGGGCAGCATGGATTTGTTTATTTAGATATTACCCATCAACCTAAAGCATTTCTTAAAAAACGCTTTCCTCAAATCTATAATACCCTGCTATCAATTGGTATAGATATGAGCCAGGATATGATACCTGTTGTTCCTGCAGCACATTATCAATGTGGTGGCGTATTGACCGATGTTGATGGGCGTACTGATTTAAAGCGTTTGTATGCGATTGGAGAAGTTGCCTTTACCGGCTTGCATGGGGCAAATCGATTAGCCAGTAATTCCTTGTTAGAAGCGCTGGTAATGGCCAGCAATGCAGCCCGATGCACCCTGAAAGATATTACAACCCCATCTAAAACAACGGACAACATTGCCGACTGGAGTTCACCCGGTGAAGTGAATCCAAGACGAGCCAGTCAGATTAATGCCCATTGGCGAGGGCTTCGCGGAGAAATGACCTCCTATGCAGGCATCGTGCGCACTGAAGCAGGATTAGAAGATCTACTACAATTAATCATGAAACGTAAAAAAATTATTGAGGAATATTATTGGAAACATTGTATCACTCGTGATTTTATTGAACTACGTAATATCGTGCTCAATGCGGAATTGATTGTTCGGGCAGCACTGTCAAGAAGGGAATCCCGTGGGGGTCATTATCGCGAAGATTTTCCTCACAAAAATACCAAAGCCGAGGAAAGTATTGCCAGACTAACTTCGCCGCAAAATGCTTTTATTTAATTTGAGGTACCTGGATGTTTGAAAGCCATTCCACTTTTCAACCTGAAAAAACATTAATGCGCGTTACCAATGACATGACAATTTGTCAAAGTGATTATCCACTGGATTGGTATCAGGAAGACTTTATCCCTTATGCTGAGGAATATCTTGCTCTACCAGATCGCAAATTAACTACAGTTCTATCCTGGATGACACCTTATGTAAAAAAGGCACAAAATCATTTTGGTGATAAACTTCTCTTGCTCGCCCATTACTACATGGGTGGTGACATTGTACGACTGGTAGAACAATTCGGGGGACAAATTGGTGATTCTTATCAATTAGCACTGATGGCGGCTAATCACCCTGAGAAATCTGTCATTATTGAGTCGGCTGTCCATTTTATGGCGGAATCCATTGCTATTTTGGCCAACCCACATCAACAAGTTTACATTACCAATCCCAAGTCAGGGTGTACCATGGAAATTTTAGCCAAAGATTTTATGGTGGAGCCTGCTTTTTTAGATCTTAATGAACGATATGGTGCTGAAAATATCTTGCCAGTTTGCTACATGAATACCTCGGGCCGCGTCAAAGCCATGACTGGTGCTCAGGGAGGTGCAGTATGTACCAGTTCCAATGTTAAAAAAATATTCGAATGGGCTCGTCAACAACATAAAAAAATCCTATTTATTCCTGATCGCCATATGGGGGAAAACATTGCCTATTGGTTGGGCATTAAAAATCTTGCTTATTGGCCAGGCGGCACAGCCGGGGCTCAATATTCTCTACTTGCCCAAGATAACAAAACACTAGCACAGTTTGATGAGGCGGAGTTAATTTTATTTTCCAGCGAGTGTGCCGTTCATACACACTATCAGCCTTATATGTGTGAGTATTGGCATAATCTGGGATATACGACAGTCGTGCATCCTGAATGCCGCAATGAGGTCATTCGTGTTGCAGAGCATGCAGGTTCAACCGCTTTTATCTGGGATTATGTCGTCAATGATAGGGCTGGAAGTAAGAAATATGCCATTGGTACAGAAAATCATATGGTGGAAAACGTGAAGCAGCATTGTAAAGCTCTTGGCATTGACGTGGTCAATTTAGCCGAAGCACCTAAAAAAGATCATGAAAAAGGCATGGGATGCGGTTGTGCTACCATGTCACGTAATGATCCTCCCCATTTAGTGGCGTTACTCGATCTTTTGCGTCAGGGAAAAACTATGAGTTATAACGAGGTAAAAGCTGGCGATTTAGTCAATGAATTTACTGGCTCTCGTCAGCGTCTAAAGGAAAAAGATCAACAATGGGTTATTAAAAATGCAAAAAAAGCATTGGAAATGATGATAACAATTACTGAAAATCGCTTGTAAACCTACATGGATTAAATAGGAGTTTTGCCAATGGAAGATGAATATCATTCAATTTATGAAGTGCCAATAGAAACAATGGAGGGTGCTCGAGCTGACTTAAAACCTTACCAACATCAGGTCATGCTCATTGTGAATGTTGCCAGTCGCTGTGGTTTTACCCCGCAATATGCTGAATTGGAGGCACTGCAGAGAGATTATCAGCAAAGAGGATTTAGTGTCTTAGGATTTCCTTGCAATCAATTTTTTCATCAGGAGCCAGGCAGTCATCAGGAAATCAAAGCATTTGCAGACAGTTGTTATAACATTTCTTTTCCCTTATTTGCCAAAATTAATGTAAAAGGTCCAAAGCAGGCCCCTCTTTACGATTACCTTTCCAAAAACATTCAAAAAAAACCTTTGAAATTTGTCCCCTGGAATTTTACAAAATTTCTGGTGGATACTCAGGGAAATGTATTAAAGCAATATTTACCAATGGCTTCTTTTAAAAAAATCCGTCAGGATATTGAGGCTTTATTGCCCCAATAATCTATTGCAGAAAATTGTGACACCAGGCA
This sequence comes from Legionella clemsonensis, assembly GCF_002240035.1. Lineage (NCBI taxonomy): Bacteria > Pseudomonadati > Pseudomonadota > Gammaproteobacteria > Legionellales > Legionellaceae > Legionella > Legionella clemsonensis. Next base: position 2,082,289 of record NZ_CP016397.1, read on the forward strand.
CAGTAATTCCTCTCTGGTGAGAATTTTCAAATATTTGATGAGCTTATAAAAGTTGATTTAATTTGGGATGTTAAGTTTCAGCTAAGATAAAGCTGCTATAATTTTTCATTATTAAAGCAGATAGGTTAATAAATATGCATTACTCGGATACTTATACCCTCCTCAAAAAAATGAAGAACAAACCACTTGCGGCTGATTTTAAGAAAAAACTAAAAGAGTTAGAAACACGGGCCAATAATCCCAGTTTTATTAATTACCTAAAAGAAAAACAACACGATCCACACCCAGATATTTTCGCGTTGCGTAAAAAGTATGATTTGATGCAGTTGCAAAAAGTAGTTGAAGGGATTGAGCATATAACAACAGCAATTCAAGAAGCTAGTAAGAATCCAGTCAATGCAGCTGATCGTAAAACTCTCAGTGAGATCCAAACGGTTCTAAAAGATATTAAAAAGACGGCTAGCAATCATAAATCGAATTATGACATTTATGTAAATTATGACCATTATTATGAATTGGCCAAAAAATTTGCCACGCACTATATTCCCTTTAATCAGTCTAATGATCCATTCAAAGGACCAGATTTTGCGGGCTATTGCTGGGGGCATACTCACCAATATGGAAAACTCGTATCAAAAGGGTTGCTTGACAATTTGTCGGAAGCCTCCAATAAGCAAGTCTATAGAGATTATAAACGGAATTGGACCATTACAGACATTCTTTTTAGACGAATAGGCTGGTATTTCCGTGTCAGTCTTGAACAGCAAATGCGCTCAGCGATTTGGAATGCTTTAAAAGATCTGGATGATAAATCCACGTTTAATTTTAATTTCCTTATTGGTAACGGTTTTCATTCCACCAGTTTGAGAATGGTAGGGAAGGGTATTGAGTATTATGAAAATAATTATGGTGTGGTCAAATTTGATACTCGTGAAGCGGCTGTTAATTTTATAACAGGCCATCTACTTCATGAAGCTGAAAACAGCACCCTCAATTTTATTACCGTTTACAAGCTTCCTTATTCAAATGATCCGAAGCAAGATATGTTTACCGACTTAACGATAGCCCAGGTGGCTAAAGAACAAAAGTCAGTTGAATCAGAAGAAACCGTTGGACATTCTCCTGAATTGAAGAGTGCAATTAAGGCTTTGCAGTCTTATACGGACACCTTGGAAAGGCAGAATGTGAAAGGAAAAATCAAAGCAAACGAACTTCAGCATTTAGTGAAGGAGTTGAACGCTTTGCCAGCGAATGCAGTTAAACAACGCGTGGATGGTATTCTTGCCACCAAAGAGCACAGCCTTATGCTAAACAGAGGGACAGGATTTCATTTCTTTGCCTCAGGTTTCAAAAGCCATAGTACTACAGAAAGTTTATTGCAAGAAATTTCAAGGGCCGCAGGTACCCCTTCCATAACCCTTGAGCTGAAATAAGTGTGTCGATGTGTTATCCTAAACTCACAGTAATGCCGCCCACAAAACTATGGTGAAATAGATTTGGATTATTGCCAAACTGCTTATAAAACTCTAAATCTATAGCTATTCTTGAGGTAAGCATATAAAGCAAACCATAGTCAACTACGGTAGCACTGGCTTCATGAGGGCCAGTTTTGGATAGACTATACAGTTCAGCATACAGATTAAGGTTTTCTGTAGGGCTATAGCTCACCAATATATCAGGTATAAACGAGGTATAACGCTCCCCTCCCGCAAGCGTTGAAGTAGTAACAGAGGCAACCTCAAGCATTCCTGTCAGGCTCCATTGCTCATTTAAGTTGTAAGTAACAATAGGAGTTAATGCTGTCCCCAAGTCTGCGCTGCCATAGGCAGCACTTCCACCTGGAGTAATTAAGAGGGCATTTCCTGTAATAATCCAGTTTTGACTATAAACCAATGCATGTTTTAGATTCAACTTGAAAGAACTATACCCTGATATAGTTGCTTCACCCCAATTATAGTTAGGGAGAATAAATCCAACTTCTGTATTTCCTGGTAAGCCTATACGAAATTCACCCTGAGGAGAGTTTTGTTGCCAGCCAGGCTGAAATGCCTCGTATTGATAACCTCCCTCTAAAAAAGCTGTTTTAAAAGGAAGCACACAAGGACTATAGGCTAAACCTCCTCGATTGGTTGCGGCTAAAACAAACGAGCCGGAGGTACAAGGATTGTCATTGCTCTGCGCGAAACTGTTTGTCAGACTTGCAAGCAGAATAAGTAAAACATTCGCTAAATTTCTTTGTAATTTTTTTGACATCCGTTTCACCTACTGCTCATTAATTTTCCAAAATAGCCTAAGTTGTTAATTTTTATTACGCAGTACGAAACTTCTCTTGGCCCATAGCATTAGCTGTTATAAAAAGACAATCATTAAATGACTGCGCACAAACAAATCCTCCTAATGTCTCAATCCAGTTGTAATCATTACGAGCGGGAATCTTAACATTAACTGGCCACCAAATTGAGTAGAATCCTGTTGAATTCTTATAAGTGCATACCACACCTCGACCTATGCCAGCAACCATAATATTCGCCCGGCTGAAGCGAGTTGTAGCATCAGCTTGAACGCGATTAGGAGAAAACGGATTCTCAATCCAGGGCTTTGGGATAATACCCCATTTCAGTGAGCTATTATCAGGATCAGGACAATTCGCCGCTTTGCAGTTCAAAGTAACTAGAAGAGCGATCGATACTAAAATTTTAGCCATTACTTTTTTCATGCTTTTACCCCTTTTTGAATTGATCTATAAAATTTTCCTCTTGTGCACTTAAACCAATAGTTTTCTGTATGCCGTATAATCGATATTTCCTAAATAATTTTAAACTTTCCCATTGTAACAAACCATTTCTTTGTTATAATGGCCGCCTATGCCGGGGTGGCGGAATTGGTAGACGCGCCGGATTCAAAATCCGGTGGTGGTGACACCGTGTGGGTTCGAGTCCCACCCTCGGTACCATTAGACGCATAATTTTACCTACAGTTAATCTCGCAAATCACGATACGCCCTAATATCATCCCATCGATATTAGCGATATCATATCTAATGAACTACTCTTACTGCTTCTCTTTTCGCAAAGTTAATTTCATTATCAAGTTTGGTTTGTTCTTTGATCATAAAGAGAAAGGGAACAAAACCTAAAGCAAGAACAAAAGATAATTGATACAATCCTATCCAGCCAAGCCACATTTGCAATATTGCAGCAAGCGGACCTGAAAAAATTCGCGGTAAAGTAGAAACAGCCACCAGAATTGAAAATTGGGTTCCAGTAAAAGACTTATTAACCAAACGCATAAATAAAGCTACCAACGCGGTTGACCCCAATCCCGCTGCAAAATTATCACAAACAACTGCTGTGGCAAATAACCCTAAATTCTTACCCACAATTGCTAATAAGATAAATAGAATATTAGTTGCCGCTTGCACTAAACCAAAGAGGAGCAAGGCATTAAAAAGCGAACAGCGCAACAGAATAACTCCTGCTGCTAACCCTCCCAAGAGAATAGAGCTAATGCCTATCATTTTATTAACATAACCAATGGTATCCAAAGAAAAACCAACTCCTTGGATTAAAAAAGGCATGACGATTCCACTTGTTGTAGCTGTAAAAGCTTCACCCAGCTTGTAGAATAAAATAAAAAATAGTAAAGGAATAATCCCGCGTCGAGTTAATAAATCCTTAACTGGTGCAATAAAGGCATTAACAAAGCTGGTATTGCCCGCCGTTTTTTGCGAAGGTTCTGCACTCCACAGCGTTGCAAAAATGCCAATGAACATGAAGCATCCTATAAGGCGGTAAGTAAATGCCCACCCCAGATGTTTGGCAATAACCAAAGCTAATCCTCCTGCAATAAGGAGAGCGAGACGATAGCCAAAAACAGCCATGGAGGCACCTAAACCATGCTCAACGGGAGATAAGTATTCCACACGATGTGCATCGATAGCCACATCCTGTGTGGCTGAAAAACATGCCAATAAAAAAGCTAAGACAGCCATTATTTCAGGAGAGGTTCGCGGTGATAACCAGGCAAGGGCATTAAAACCAATTAATAAACCCAGCTGCATAATTAACATCCAGCTTCTTCTTCTACCGATGGGTAAAAGTGAGTAGCGATCTAACAATGGCCCCCAGGCAATGCGATAAGCATAGGGTAAGCTAATCAAACTTAACATGCCTGTTGCTAATACAGACATGCCAACATCTGCATACCAGGCTTGCAAGGTCCCAGTAATTAAAGCAAGCGGTAGTCCTGAGGAAAATCCTAACAAAAAAATAATTAGCAATCGTTTATTCATAGAATACTCAGCTGTAAATGCTATTGATTAAATTCTTAATGTTACTTACTGAACCAATTTGAATAAGGATTAATTAAGCTAAATTTATGAAGGGTATGAAAAAATAGCAGAAACAAGCAAGATTAAGAATCCAAAGTGCTCCTGACCAGAGCCAGGAGCCTAACTCTTTAAGCGTCAGATTTTTTTACAGAAATTAAATGGATTTTGAAAATTAAAGTCTCATTTGGACCGATGGGGCCACCAACACTGCGGGGACCATAGGCCAAATCAGCGGGAACATAAACTTCCCAAGTTGAACCAGCAGGCATTAATTGTAAAGCCTCAGTCCATCCAGGAATAACCTGTGATACTTTGAAAGTTGCAGGTTTGCCAGTTCTGTCAGTGCTATCAAAAACCTGACCATCAATTAATTTACCCGTGTATTCAACAGTAACGGTATCTTCTTTAGAAGGTTTGGCACCATCTCCTTTCTGAAGAATCTTGTATTGTAAACCACTGGGTAGACTAACTACGCCATCTTTCGCTTTATTTTGATTTAAAAAGGCTTCACCTTTTGCTTTATTCTCTTCAGCTTTTTTATTGAATTCAGCATTACGTTTAGCCATTAAATCTTTTTGAAATTTATTCAATACATCTTTCATTTGCTGTTCAGTCAGCAGCAGTTGCCCACCAGTCATACCGTCTTGCAAACCTTTAGCCATCGCTGCCGGATTAATATCAATACCCTGCTTTTTAAAATTTTTACCTAAATCAGCACCAATACTGTAAGACAGCTTATCCATGTCACTATTTAATGATGTTGCAGGTGTGGCAGATGTTGCAGGTGTAGTAGTCGTTGTTGATGCATCAGCGGCAACAATTGCCGTTGACATTGTCAAACCTATGACAGCTGCAGCAACCAGTCTCATCTTCATAAACAATTCCCCTTTTGTCTTTTGGTTCAGAATAGAACGTGCAAAAATGCCCAATCATTCTGCCTAAAATTAATTAAAATTACTAGGGGCTGTTGATAATTCGTATTAAAACCCGCGCCACGTCCTTGTTGCGACCATGAATGTCTGGATAAACCACGGCACTCGACAAGAGAGCTCCAATTATCAACAGCCCCCGCGTAAATTCCCTTTAAGACTGGTAATTTTCAACTATTCTTTAGTATGAAGCCATATTTATATTGTTTACAGGCAAGTTTCCTTCTAAAATTGACATAATTTAAATCACTGAGTCCCTAAAATGAGTATTAGTTTGTTTGACTTGTTTTCCATAGGTATAGGCCCATCAAGTTCTCATACGGTTGGCCCCATGCTTGCAGCTAATGCTTTTTTGGATTTACTCATTAAAGAAAAAAAATTCGATGACACAGAACGTGTAAAAATTGAACTTTATGGCTCATTAGCACTGACTGGCAAAGGTCATGGTACTGATAAAGCAATTCTCAATGGTTTAGAAGGTAAAGCGCCTGAAACAGTTACTCCCGAAAGTATGGTTCCTCGAATGCAGGAAATCATTGCTTCGAAATCACTTTCTCTGGCGGGTGAGAAAGCTATTCCTTTTATAGAAAATACTGATTTTTTATTTTTGCAGAAGGAATTACTACCGAAGCATAGCAACGGTATGCGCTTTACAGCCTACGATAAAGCAGGCTCTACACTACTGGCACAAGTGTATTATTCAATAGGTGGTGGCTTCATTACAACAGAAGAAGCGTTTGACAATGCTGTAAGTGAAAATAGTCCTCCTCCCTACCCCTTTAAAACCGCTCGCCAACTCTTGGCGTTATGTCGCGAAAACAAGATGACTATTGCTGAATTAATGATGGCTAATGAATTAACATGGCGAACTACTGAACAAATTCACGCCGGTATTCTAGCCATTGCCAACGTCATGGATGAGTGTATTGAAAATGGTTGCAAACATTCGGGTAACTTGCCTGGAGGCTTAAATCTTAAACGAAGAGCGCCCGATTTATATAAAAAATTAATTGAACATAAAGGCATACCCAGTGTTTTTGAGCAATCTGACATTATGAACAAACTTAATTTATTCGCCATGGCAGTCAACGAAGAAAATGCCGCTGGCGGTCGCATTGTTACCGCACCGACCAACGGTGCTGCCGGTATTATTCCCGCTGTTCTTCGCTATTGTCAGGAAGCACATGATCGCTGGAATAAAGAAGATATTTATACTTATTTTTTAACCGCCGCCGCCATTGGCATTCTGTATAAAGAAGGTGCTTCGATTTCTGGTGCTGAAGTCGGTTGTCAGGGTGAGGTTGGTGTCGCATCCTCAATGGCTGCGGCAGGTCTTACCGCAGTATTGGGCGGAACAATCGATCAAATTGAAAACGCCGCTGAAATTGCAATGGAGCATCATTTAGGAATGACTTGTGATCCGGTATTGGGATTGGTGCAAATTCCCTGTATTGAGCGCAACGCCATGGGTGCAGTAAAGGCTGTGAATGCGTCTCGTATGGCTTTAATAGGTGATGGGCAACATCAAATTTCGCTGGATAAGGTAATTCGAACCATGAGAGAGACCGGTAAGGACATGCAAAGTATTTATAAAGAAACCTCCATGGGTGGATTAGCAGTTAACCATCCTGAGTGCTGATTTAGCCGGCATTACGCTCCGTAGGGCACTGGTTGTCACTAAAGTGTCAACCAGACTACAGCGACGGTTATGCTTTTTGCAATGCTCTCATTTTAAAAGAGCAGTAGTGATGCACGAGTAGCAAGACCACCACTAAAAACCACATCCCTAGTAGAACATCGATATAAGCCTTAAGAGGATTTGCGCTAAGATAGCCCATAGCAATGACAGCTATCGTAGCGCTGGACATATTGATAAAGCTCATCATTGCGGAACCATTCGCCTTATCATTAATCGCCGTTGAAGCCAGTATGGATCCACCGGAAAATAAGAGTCCTCCGAAAATATAAAAACTCATCGTGCTAGAAAAGAACCAACCTGGTGACGACGCGTGAAGCAGTAGCATTATTATAAGGCTGATGATGCCAGCTAAACTGCCAGTGAGTCCCATAACAACTACCTTTCCTGCTGAGAAATAATTTACCAGCCTCTTAGCCCATAATCCTCCTATTAACATCCCAAACATATTAAGAAGATTCCAATAGCCATAATCAATTATCCTGAGGTGTAAGACGTCATTGGCTATTTGCGGTCCTGCTGCAGAGAAACAATAGCCCATGGCCGAACAGAAACCGATGACCAGCGAAAATACAATTAATCTGCCAGAGGAAATGGCTTGATAATAATTGGTCAGTATGTTACGCCAGTGAATTGCCTGCGCCTTTGTTAAAGTTTCGCGAAACACACACGTCCCCCACAACATAATAATGCCATGCACCAGCAACACTAAAAAACAGAAAGACCATTGCCAATATTCAGCTAAAATACTGCCCAAAGCCACTGCCAAACCAATACCAATGGTGAAGGATAGAATACTATAAGCCATGGCCGTTGCTCGTTGCGATTCATGTAACCATTCATTGATAAGCATGTAGGTGCATGCTAAACCACTGGCAGCCCCTAAGGCGCTCACCAGGCGTCCAATAATTAACAACAGGAAACTGGATTGCTCCAATCCGAAAAGACAAAGCAAAAGACCAAAAAGATTAATGCTTAATCCGATGCGTAAAGCACCGAGCCGTCCCCAACGATTAGCTAAAGGACCATAAATGAGTTGTCCTATGACATAGCCTAACAGGAAAGCAGAAACTAACCATTCCACGTCTCCCTTGGCCAGACCAAACTGCAATTGGATTTGAGGCAATCCTGGTGTAATGATGGCTGCTGAAAAGGAAGCAATTGAAATGTAATTCAATAACCATGTGATGCGAAATTTAGAAATCATCATTACCTCATATCCACGCTTTAATGAGGTCATTTTAGTTTATGAAATTTATTTAATAAAGACAGAATTTTGTTAACAATAGTTAACAAATAGTTAATAATAAATTAGATAATCACTATTTCATAAGCAAGTTTTGCCTTGGTCTTGTAAAATTGATCGCTTACAGCATACCCTACTACACAGGCAAGCTGTTGATTAATATACACTAAAGGAATACGATTGCGCAGCCAGGGAGGAACTTGCCATTCCTGGAACAATTTTTTCAGTGTTTTGGTTTGACCATGCCAATTTAATGTTTCTCCACCCTGACGAAACCGTACTTCAATCGTACTTTTAGGTGGAACAGCTAATCCCTTGCTGGTGATATGGGCCTGCAGAGTACCTAAATCCGGCCCTAAATCCAGAGGCTCAGGAAAGGAAGTCCATGACACTGGCGAGAGAGGGCCACTTACCTCTCTTACGAGATACAAGGTATTTTGATAGCGTCTGACGCAATTATCCTCCCAGCTAACTTCGGGATTTGCATCGGGTTTCGCCTGAATGACTTCAGAGATTAATCGTTCAAAAGTTACTGTAGGTGGCAATTTCACTTGATTACCCTTTAGCCAAACTCGCAATACATTAGCTAATCGAGTCTGATTTAACGTAAAAAGGCTCTCAAGCGATAAGTGAGTCGATGTTTTCTCAAGGTCGGGGCAATCAATTTTAGCCAAATCATCAAGATTTTCTTGAGCTTGTCGACAATGCTTACTCGTACGCACAAGATTATTAACGACTTGTGGCCAGCGAGAAGCAAGTACAGGTATAACTTGATGCCTTAAAAAATTACGAGAAAAAGCTATATTTTCATTACTCTCATCATTAATCCACTGCAATTGATGAGCACTGGCATACTCTTCCAGAATAGCACGTGAAACAGATAAGAAGGGACGCAGCAACTCCCCTCGAGAAAATCTCTTTTTTGAGGACATACCCGCTAAACCATCAATGCCTGTTCCTCTTAAAAGGTGCAACAGCAGGGTCTCAGCCTGATCGTTTAAATGATGCCCAAGAATGAGGCAATCCTTGTTGTCGATTAAATTACTAAATACAGTATACCTTGCCCGTCGCGCAGCCTCTTCAATATTTGCGTCACGCTTAAAATCCACCTGCCTTACAATAAACGGTATGCCAAGCTTGCTACAAAATTCCTGACAATGCTGCTGCCATTGTTGTGCATTGGGGCTAAGACCATGATTGACATGCACTGCGGTAAGTTTTGATGAGAGTTGCGGATTGGTTGATAGCGAATGAAGAAGAACAGTGGAGTCCAAACCCCCACTGTAGCCAATAAACAGATGGTTATACCGTAGTAAACAATTTAAAAATGCGGTATCAAGTAGTCCCTTAGTCACATGCCCCCATTGCCATAAATTTCTCATACCGTTGTTGTAACAGATCAGTGAGCGGAAAAGTTTTTAGGGTGCGTAACTCCTCAATCAAGGCTTCTTTTAATCGCTTACACATTTCCTCAACATTACGGTGAGCACCCCCAAGAGGCTCAGGAATCACTTCATCGACCAATCCTGACGCCACAATCCGATCAGCAGTAATGCCCATTGCGCGCGCTGCTTCACTTGCCTTTGCAGCATCCTTCCAAAGAATGGAAGCACAACCTTCCGGTGAAATAACGGAATATATTCCATATTGAAGCATTAAAACTCTGTCTCCTACCCCAATAGCCAGAGCCCCACCTGAACCTGCCTCACCAGTTACCGTACAAATTACGATGGTTTTTAACTTGGCCATTTCCAATAGATTTCTTGCAATCGCCTCAGACTGATTGCGCTCTTCTGCCCCGATACCAGGATAAGCGCCAGCAGTATCAATAAAAGTAAAAATCGGCAATTGGAATTTTTCTGCCAGCTTCATTAATCGCAATGCTTTACGATATTCCTCAGGACGAGCCATTCCAAAATTTCGATACACTTTTTCTTTGGTTTTTTTGCCTTTTTGATGACCTAACACCATAACAGGCTCACCATTTAATCGAGCTAATCCACCGATAATAGCCGGCGCAGAGGAGTAATGCCTATCACCATGCAATTCCTGAAAATCGGTAAAAATATTTTCAATATAGTCCGTGGTCTGAGGACGCAGCGGATGACGGGCCATTTGCGCAATTTGCCACGGTTCCAGATTTGAAAAAATATTGGCGGTTAATTCCTCACACTTTGCTTCAAGACGGGCAATTTCTTCACTCAGATTGACTTCATTATCGTTGCCAACCATGCGTAATGCTTGAATTTTTTGATTTAGCTCTTCAATCGGTTGTTCAAAATCTAAAAATTGTCGACTCATTGGTTACTCATTTTACGAATTTATCTTCATGCGTTATGATACCCGTAACTGCTTTTTGACGCCACCGTTCTACGTACGATACGGGAACAAAAGTTGTATTTTTGCCTAATTTTAGATCAAAAAAAGTGAGAAAAATAAATTGGCTTAACCTATAGTTTCTACGCGCCAGGCCTAAAATAGAACACTCGTGAGGCCAAGGAGTCGGAGAGAGATGTCGAGATCCCTGGATTGCGCGAACAAGTCTGCATTGTTGCAGATTTTGCTAACCCCTTAACTCATATCAGGAGAGTTTTTCTCGATGTCTTTATTTTTGCCAATGACTGCTGACGACTGTAGCCTGCGACAGGATCGGATTGATATTTGGGAATTTTCTCTAGAAAATTTGCCTGATTGGGCCATGTCCATAATTGATGAAGAAGAACGTCATCGTGCGCAGCGTTTTCATTTTCCCCATCATCAGCGTCGTTTTGCTGTCTCCCATGCCATGCTGCGGGCTATTCTTGGACGTTATCTTAAGCATCCCCCCTCGGAATTGCTATTTACCTATGGTTCCCATGGTAAACCAAGTGTTAAGAGCCTCTGTAATCTGGAGTTTAATTTAACGCATTCTGGTGAATTGGCACTTCTGGCAATAGGACAACAATTTCCTTTAGGTATCGATATTGAATTTTTTTCAGCCCGTCCTTACCTTGGATTGGCAAAAACGGTATTTTCCGCCTTAGAGGTGGCTCAGCTTTCGGCACTTCCTCCGTGGATGCAACCTTTAGGTTTTTTTCATGTTTGGTCGCAAAAAGAAGCATTAATTAAAGCTTGTGGATTAGGACTTTCCTATCCCACGAAAAATTTTGAGGTCACTGTAATTCCTCCTGCAAAAACCAGTGTGGAAGACATCCTGCATCGAAAGAACTGGCAAATGATTTCATTTATGCCCAAAATCCGTTGTAATGCAGCCTTATGTTGTGACATCAATATTCAGCATATCCGTTACATTTGTGTTCATCCTCTGGAGTTCTTTAATTAATTTTATTTTTACCTGTTACGTGATACATTAGTGCATTTTTAGAGCAACAAAATAGTATGCCCCGCATCAACTCTTCCACAATAGCACGCATCCCCGAAGAAAAAAGGCATTTCATGGGATTTTATCCTGATGTCTTGCTTTATCTAGATGATGAAAAAGAGTATCAAGCAGAAATTTTACGTTTGGCCGCAGCCAGGTACCTCTATACCGATGGTTTTGATATAAGACCGGCCAGCTTCTTAAGGTATGCCTTTGAAACCTTTAAAGGTTGGCTGGGGCTGGGTAATCATTGTCAGCAAGAAAAGATACAGCTGGGCTTGCTCAAGTTTGCCTACTATGGGTATCTCAAAGGGTTTTCTCAAGAGCGATTATCTCTATTGCCCTTTCAGCAAATTTCAGCATCACTTTTTACCTACTTATGTGCACCGCGAACTAATCAAATCACTGAAATACTTCAGAATAGCTTAATACGCTTTTATGTCAGTCATGTACAACCGCATGTGGCCACTGAGGGAGAACCTCTCATTTCTTCGGACACCTACAGCTTTGGAAGAACCTGGGCAAATTTGGCCTGTTGGACAGAAATTCCTAAACTGGATCCTCAGAATAACGCCTTAATTGCTGAAACAGCACAACAATTAAAAAATCATCCCTCACGCTATGTATTTCTACAAAATAGTCAATATGCCTTAGCCGTTGCTACCCTGTGGCTTGAGGAAATTAAATCTTCCAGACGCTCCTATCGAGTTACAAACTTTATAAGGAAACTCTTTAATTTATCAAAAGATGCCAAAGAGATAGTCGAGAAAGCACTCCATTTTGCACCTGACATTCACAAGCAGGATAAAAATTTTTTCATAAATTTTTATTTAGAAAAAAAAGATTTTGATGCTGCCTTTAATTTAATTGAAACGCTTGAGGATATTTCTGAGGCAATAACTTTGTTAACTACTCAGTTTTCAAAGGCACAACTTTTAAAATACATTAAAAAAGATTCTTCTTTAGCCATTGCTCTTTCTAGACACTATTTGGCTGAAGATACAGATGAGCTGGACATTATTCGATTTGCTGCCCAGTTTAATTCAAATCTGGAGAAAGAATTCACTGCTCAGGGTTTTTTATTGTTAGTAGCCGAAAAACGTTATAAGGAAGCTTACCAGCTCTACATCAATGCTGAGAAAAACAGCGCATTTTTTATTGCGGACATTGAAAAGCTTGCCGAATATTTTGAAACACAAAGTATTGCAAAAGAGAAGGAAGCAAAGCTCTTCAAAAAGCAAAAAAACTGGGAGCAGGTTAAAAGTCTAGCGCTTGAGGGAATAGAATTCATAAAAATGGCGTTATTATTGGATAATAGAGAGAGACGCCAGGAACTGCGGGCAATTCACCGATGTTTATATGCTGAGGCATTAATTGAAAATGACAGCAACCATGCTGTTGAAAATTGTAACATTGGCGATATTAATAAGTCTATCAATCTCCTGAGAAAATGTTATTTCACAAATTCAATGCAACAAAAAACACATCTATTCCTTTTAGCCAAAGGATTAATGCGACAAATAGACTATCAAATTCATTCTCTATTACCTTTTTCTTATGAAATCCATTACCATTTTGAGCAGTACACGAAGGAGCATAGTACAGCGATTAATAATGTAACTGTACGATTAAAAGAATTAATTGCGCTACTTGAGAAAACTAACGATGAAAAATTAAAAGTAATTTTAGGTAAAGCTTATTTCCTACTGGGTGACACTATTAAATTTTTTGGCTTATCTGAAAATTTTCATCCTTATTTTGAAGCAGCAATGAAAACAGTGCCAACTAATCCTTTTTATGTATTACGCTGCAGTGAAATTACAGAATCAGAAAAAGAAAGAGCAAGATTACAAGAAAAAGGAGTACCCTTATTAAAGGATTTAAACTATACCGTCTATGATTATGATCATTGGGATTGCCAACGTTGGTGGAAAGATAAAATTCCTGAAGCAACACCTATTGCTGATATTCATCAGTTAGGGATAGTGCAGAAATCCGGGTGGGGTATAAACCTCAGTTAACTGCTCAATTTATGGAATAAGATGCGGTAGTCTTAAATTTTGTTTATGATTTATTGAGAGTCACTTAATAAGGATATGGTTATGGGAACAGTGCTATTAGAAGAGCCACGTGAGTTAAAACGCAATTGGGGCTGGTTGTTAACCTTGGGGATATTGTTCGTTATTTTGGGGGGACTTGGCTTAGGCATGGTAGTGGGTCTAACCTTAGTCAGCATGCTTTTTTTAGGTATTTTATTAATTATCGGTGGCTTTTTACAAATCGTGGATGTCTTTAAGGCTCGTCGATGGAAAGCAGTAGCCTGGCACGCCTTTATTGCTATTCTCTACCTCATTGGCGGCGCACTGATTATCTATGATCCATTTCTTGCTTCCGCATTAATAACCGCCCTGTTAGCGACAGTGCTGATTATTATTGGCTTAAGTCGTTTTATTATGGCTATTACGCTTAAAGACTCTAAAGGCTGGGGTTGGCTATTATTAGCAGGTATTATTGCAATAGCACTGGGTGTTATGATTTTAATGCATTGGCCTTTAAGCGGATTATGGATCATTGGATTATTTATTGCCGTTGAATTAATTGTTGATGGCTGGACTTACATTTTTCTTGCATTATCAATGCGTCGTGCTTAATGCATTACTTCTGACAGGGTCGAGATCACTCGACCCTCATTATTCTGCAAATACAACATGAGTGTATAATAGCTCCTCGTTATTATTTTTAAATTTTTCCTATGAAACAATTAAGTCCCATACAGTTAGAATTGATAAAGTTACTGGCCGATGGAGCCTGCTATAGCGGAAATTTTCTGGGCGAGCAGCTTGGTATTTCCCGCACTGCTGTATGGAAACATATTCGCCAACTGATTGATTTTGGGGTACCGATTAAACGCCTACCGCAGCAAGGGTATCAATTAATAGTTCCTATGCTGTTACTGAATGCTCAAACTATCCTGGAACAGCTTAATTCCAGAGGTTTTAAAAAATCAATTAATTTTCATTTATTTTCTACAGTTAACTCAACCAATCAATTTCTAAAAAATTTACCAAGTAGCTCACAATTAGAGATTTGCTGCGCTGAAATGCAAACTCAAGGCCGAGGGCGTTTTGGACGTCACTGGATTTCTCCTTTTGGTGAGAATATTTATTGCTCAAGTCGTTGGGAAGTAAATTGTGATTTGTCTCAACTATCTGGTTTAAGTTTAATTGTAGGATTAGCAATTTTAATGAGCTTAAAAGATAGCGGGATTCATGAGGAAGTATTACTAAAATGGCCAAATGATCTCTTATGGCAAGATAAAAAATTATGTGGAATTTTGATAGAAATCATTGCTGAAACGCATGGGAATTCGCAAGTCATCATTGGCATTGGCCTGAATGTTAATACAGCAACACAAATGCATCCTTTACCAGAAAAACCTTGGTGTTCATTGTTTGAGATTACGAGGCAACATTACGATCGCAATACACTTCTAGCAAATTTACTCTTTCAATTACAGCGGTATGTAGAAAAATTCTTAAAGTTGGGCTTTCCAGGTTTTATTGATGAGTGGCGAAAGGTTGATTATTTATATGGAAAATTAATTACAGTGATGCAGCCGACCGGTGTGCTACAGGGAATTGCTGATGGCGTAAGTGAGTTTGGACAGTTAAATTTAATTGATAAAAGGGGTAAGCGCTATTCTTTATCTTCTGGTGATACATCTTTGAGTCGAAGTCGTTAGAAGTGTATTATCACAGCACTAAGCGTAATTTACGAAGCCAAATCTTCATTGTTTAAAAGATTTTTATAATCATTTATGACAAGATCACCGAATGCCCCACTATCAAATTCTCTAATCGCTCTGGCTTTGGCATTTTTCGCCATCTTTTGACGTAATTCAGGATTCGATGCTAAGGTTTTCAATGCGACTGTCAGCTGTTCAACATTTTTTGGCTCAACTAAAAGACCAGTTTCTCCATCAACAATAGCATCTGTAAGACCATAAATTTTTGTGCCAATCGCAGGAACTTCCATTGCTGCTGCTTCAATTACAACTGTCCCAAATCCTTCACGATAGCTTGGTAAACATAAAATATCTGCAATTGCCATAAATTTTTCAGGTTGAGGACAAAAACCAACAAAAATGACATTCTTTTTACAATGTTTTTGAGCATGCATTCTAGCTTTTTGTTCAATATCCTGTTCAAAAGGCCCCACAATTAAAAGTACAGCATCGACGTTGTTTTCGAGTAGTTGACCAAAGGATTCAATTAATTCAAAAATACCTTTGTCTCTAGTAACCCTACCTACAAACAATACAACAAGCTGATCTTTCTTAATATTGAGAGAGTCGCAGACAGCTTTTTTATCAACTTCAGAAAAGTTACTCTGACTAAATCGCGATAAGTTTACTCCTGCTAGTGATCCTTTCCCCAATACAGAAATCTTTTTTTCATGAATGACTTTATTCTTGATTAAGTAATCTTGTTGACTAGGACTATCAGCATAGCAATGGGTGTTTAATCTACTAATTACCTTATCGCAAAACTTTAATATTGCTCGTTTTATTCCGCTTGCAGTAGCCCAGGTTTGTCCTGTAAAAGTATGTAAACGAATTGGAGTACCTGTTAACTTTGCTGCAATTGCACAAAGCAACCCTGCTTTAGGTGTATTAGAATGCACAATATCAAATTTTTTTACATGAAAAAGCATTACTAATTTAATCAAAGTTTTTAAGTCAGAAATTATGCTGATTTCTCGTGCAATTTTCACATGTTCGTATTGGCAGTTACAAATAGGTTGTATGGAATGATGTAAATCACCGGGACTTGTAATAATGGTAACTTCAGCTCCGGTATTAGCAATAGCTTCTACTTGAGTACGCAATAAGGTATAAACAAACAATGGAACAGTAGAAACTCTCGCTATCCGCGCTGATTCAATTTTTTTAGCCATTATTCTTCATCTCTGCAAAGCATGGTACTTGAGCTAACAATAAAAAATTAAAAACCTTATTATAAATTGATCTCTCTTGTTGCTCTATAAAAAATTATAAAACTTGTACTTTTACTGAAAAATACAGTAATGAGCATAGAAAAATAAGACAATCCCAACCAATACGAATAGGATATTTACGGACGATTAATCCTAACAATACTGCGCCTGCAATGGAAAGATACAACCATCCTGTCAAAAGATAACGATCAGAATATGGACCAAAACCCAATAAGAAGAAAGGTAGAATTAACACCCAGTAGATTTTTAATAGCTCGCGAAAAACTGCTCTATCATCAATCGCTAGAAAATATTTGTTTAGAATATGAAACATGACCCCCATGGTAATTGTAAATAATGCAAAATCATAACGGACTCCAGTTAGGTAATGAGTACCAGGAGAGGAGGTGGCCGCGTAATTAACAATTTTTGAATATAGGTCAAAACCAGAAATTGTAGAGAGCAGATAGATCAATTTAATTGAACTTCCACTAAAATAACAGATACTAGCTGTTAGAACAGTACCAAGAATAATTCTGTACGGTAAAACGACTAATGGCGAAAATATAATCATCATAAGCGTTACTTTATGAAAGCCAAACGCCAGTACTGCTACTGGAATGAGACTCCATAGACGGGCTCTGGTTGTCAGAGTTATATAAAAAATAAACAACGCTAGAATAGCAGTCCCTTGCCTAATAACATTAACCATACCTGCGAAAAAAAAGGGTGAAATAAATAAGAACGTCGCTACTAGAAAAAATAATCGGTATCCATCAATTTTTCCTTCTAATAGATTTGATAATTTTCTAACTAAGAAAATAATTAAAATTATATTAATAAGCGCTATTGCAGATAGGTAGAGTTGGAAGGGTGCTGAAAAAATAGAAAAGAGATATAAAATTCCCTTGAAACAATATTCTAATGGCCACAATAATAAATAATTATGGCTTAGCTCGTGATAAAAGAACAAGTAATTACAAGTATCGCTACCAACCTCTTTTGCCCTAAAACCAACTACAAAAGTTAAAAATAATATTACCGGCAGTAAAGCAAAAAATAGTTGTAATGTCCTAAATCTGATTTTCAAATACTTCTCCGTCCCTCACTGGAAATACTATTTATTTGGCATGTAAGTGTATTCAGTAATCTTTGGTGTGATTAGAAGAGAGCTAAAGTTTCGCAAAATTATCAAGATACATCCGAGAATAAAACCAAATCCTATGGAAAAAACAAGAAAAATTTTACTTTTGTAACGTATATATGTTTCCGATACCTCGATAGGACCACTGCTTCTTGCAAAAACTGCGTTTGTAAAATCCGGTGTGTATTGAGGGGGTCGTTTTGCTCTTACGAGTTCTAACCGTGTTAATCCAGGAACAAAGTAAGCATCGGGAGCGCGCTTAATTTTGTTCAGTTCATCAAATAATTGCTGTACTTTTCGCTTTCCTGCCTTATAAAATAGTGAATCTGCGTTAAACTCTAGTTGAGCAGACTTTATTTTTTCTAGTTGTTGAGCAATTTGTTTTTTTCGCTCATTACTAGCAGCCATGTGAAACAACGCAATTCTCCTCTCCAGCCTTTCAAAGGCTACTGTGGGATAGTGGAGTTGCCTTTGAATACTAGCATTTAATTTCGCTTGGACTTTAGCACGCACCCTATTAATTAATTGATTTGTAATTGATAAAGCGGCTTCAGGACTATAAGCATTAACAATAACACTAAACCTATCAATATCATTTCTGTATACTTCAATTGAGATTGGCATCTTCTCTTTGTCATGCTTATTTTGGCTTGCTAATTCTTTTAAAAAGTCTCGTTTAGTAGATTCAGCCATAAGAATGCCTAGAAACATTCTATACACCTCTTCCGTCTTAAAAATCGGAAAGTTGAATTTATAATTTTTCTTTATAAAGGTTGATAAATGATTGTTAAGACTGAATAAATCATTATTAATAGGTGGCGTTAATATTAAGTGTGCCTGATAAACATTCTTAATTTGTTGTGATCCGAAAAAAGTGCATAATGTAACCATTAGTGTCAGGCTTAAAATAAACCATTTCCCGCTCCATAATGCCTGGAGCACTTTTATTAAATCTATCTCGCTATTCTCAATGACCGAATGTGTATTCATAACAATTTTCCTAACACCATTTGGCAGTAAGCCTCCATTATTGTTCTGATCCCTCAAATTTTTTAGCAGTTGCGTTGCCTTCACTCGTAATGCCGTCTCGAATTAGTACTTTTTTAAGTGTTAAAAATAATATTTTAATATCCAGCCAAAAAGTTTGATTATCAACATACCAAACATCCAACTTAAATTTATCTTCCCATTTTAAAGCATTACGTCCACTCACCTGAGCCAGCCCCGTAATTCCAGGCTTTACTTCGTGACGTCTTCTTTGCTCCGAATTATAAAGTGGAAGATATTCAACCAATAACGGCCGAGGACCAACTAAACTCATTTGCCCCATCAATACATTCCATAGTTGAGGTAACTCATCAAGACTGGTTGATCTTAGAAAGCGCCCCAAACGCGTGAGTCGTTGCTCATCAGGCAGCAATTCCCCCTGAACATTAGTAGCGTCTTTCATCGTACGAAATTTAATAATTTTAAAGATTTTACTATGTTGACCTGGTCTACTCTGATAAAAGAATATGGGTGTCCCTAAATTATAACGAATTAAGAATCCAATTATTAAAATTAGTGGGGACATTATTAACAACACTGCGCCAGAAAATAAAATATCAAAAATACGTTTAACCAAAATCTTCTCTTTTTCTATTATTCGCTTTGAAAAGGTACAAAATTTAAAATAATTACCTCTACTCTAAGCAGCTCACAAGCTTGTCCGGTATTTATTGCCAGAGATGCCAACACGCGAGTTAAAGAGTATTATTATAACGTTTCCAGAGAAGTTGACAAACATCTCTCAAGTACCAGAGCAAGTCGTATGGCTAGGATAGTAAAATTTCTTTAAGACCACAATTTGTTATATAACAGTCATTTTTATTAACAGTGAGAAAAATTAAATCATAATTCTACAATCAGTTATCCCATTTCTAAGATTGGCAGGAATAGCAAGACTCATCTTTTTAGGTTTTGGTAAATTTAATCCCTCCATTAAGGCAATATACTCTTCGCAGGAATTAACTTGTAATCGGGGATTGAAACGTTTCTCTTCGCCAATCGTACTTACTGTCATCCCATTATAATCATGAGCAGGGTATACAAAAGTAGATTCAGGTAAACTGAGCAAGCGACTTAAGCTTTCATATTGAGCCTTGGCAGAGCCTCCTTGAATATCAGTACGACCCGTTCCTCGAATTAATAAAGTATCCCCTGTAAATAATTTATTATCCACCAAAAAACAGTAAGAATCATCAGTATGACCTGGTGTATACATTGTCTTTAGGATAAAACTGTTGAAATCAATTACCTCATTATCTGAAAATTTAAATGATACAAACTCTGCCTTAGTTTGTATTCCCATGCCAATTTGACAACTCGTTAATTGATTCAATTCACCTGTACCAGTAATATGATCGGCGTGCAAATGAGTATCCATGGTAATTACTAATTTTAATTCTAGCTGATGAATTAGCTGGAGATAACGATTTACATGCTCTTTCACAGGATCTATTAGAACAGCTTCCTTACTGACTTCACAGGCTAAAAGATAGGTATAAGTGCAGGATTCACAATCAAATAATTGACGAAAAAGCATAGGAGTCCTTCTTATATTAGTTGTACTGTGGCAATAACTTATGGTCGATATCACTTAAATTTTTAGCAATCAAATCCTTTGCAGAAAGCTGCACCTCCCCTTCGCAAGGCCAGGCAATAGATAATGCTGGATCTTGATAACTAATTGCCAACTCAAATTCCGGGTAGTAATAATCCGTACATTTATAGAAGAAATCAGCCGAAGGGCTCAGGACATAAAAGCCATGGGCAAAACCTTTGGGTATCCAAAGTTGCCGTCGATTTTCAGCAGAAAGAATTGCGCTAACCCACTGGCCAAAAGTTGGTGAACCTAGTCGAACATCCACTGCCACATCAAAGACCTCCCCCGCGAGTACTGAAATTAACTTTCCCTGAGTATGCTGACTTTGGAAATGCAATCCCCGCAGAACTCCTTGCCGTGAGCGCGAAAGGTTATCCTGTACAAAGCTATCGTTAATTCCCAGCATTTCCTGATAGCGTATCAGCTGAAAAGACTCGTAAAAAAAACCTCTTTCATCCCCATAAATTTGAGGCTCAATTATTTTAATTTCATCAATTTTGGTATTGAGTACTTTCATTGTTCCCTCAACTCAGGCTATCTTTAATTTGCAAATAACAGGTCAATTTCAGACAATAAATTTTTACCTGCCTGACCATCTAACCTTCCCCATACATCACTTTTCTCAATTTGAGCCATTTTAATTTCTTCATAAAACTCAATTTGATTCGCTAATTTTTCCAGCGTTAAAACAAATTCATTTTTATCAAATATAGTGAGAACACCCTTTAAATTATCATAATCATCATATCGATAACGATAAAGATCATAATTGATTACTGGCACACCACATGTAATAGCCATACGAATAGTAGCGGAACCAACAGCGATAAAGATAGCACTTAAAGGAATAACTTCTGCAATATCGCCATAAAATATTTTTACAGGATATGTGTTAATAAATTCAACACTGGATGGATTAGTTCTTGGGTGCAAATTAATCACAATATGATATTGAGTACTGTATTCTGATAGTTCTTTCATAATGAAACGAACTGTTTCTTCAAAATCCCTAAATTCAATAAATTCTTTTCGGCTGCTGCATTGATCAGGAGGTAAAGCACACAAAATCATCGGCTTGTCTTCATTAAAATGAAGCGATTGATACAATTGTCTACGAAAAGCTGCTGCTTGTTGTACTCTCGAGTACAACTCATCATTGCAGAGAGCGCCAGTAGCACGTAAATGCCTTCCATCAATTCCTGCTGTGAGATAATATTCTTTCATGGCATCACTTTCTAATGCTAAAAAATCAATATCACCACTGTTTAATAACCAGGGATTTTCCGGGGTTATATTCAACATTTCATGAATCAATACAATTTCTACAGGTAAAAGTAATGATCTTCCTTTATAAACGTGAACCCAATGTGGGAAGGCATTCGCGCAGAATTTGTTGTACATTTTAGTTAGTGAGCGGCCAGGATCATTATAAAAAGCCTCAGACCATTCCAACGTATTTGCGATTGTAAATGGAACAATAATAGACGGAATGTTGCTTTTTCTACCCAAATATACAAAAATTTGGGTAAAATAAAAAAGGTTATGCTCAGGAAAAACCATTAGTTTTACATTATGCTTTAACAGCACTTTTGGTATTGAGTGATAATACTCATAAGCAGAACGTGAAATAGTTGGTAATAACTGGGGAATGTTATTCCATATAAATCGATAGCAACCTAGAAGATATTTCGATATTTTTTTCGTAGAGCGTATAGAAGGTTGAGAATTATTCTCACTAGCTCTCTCCCATTTTTCCTGAAGTTTCAACTCCTCGTTTGCTGCCTTTTTATCAAATCTAGGCAAAACATCGAACAATCTCTTTATTGGACTTATAAATCTAAATAAATATTTAACAATTTCTAAAAAGGCTAGAAATTTTCTTATGCCGAATCGAAGAATTCTTAACCATAACTTTTGTTTAGGTGTAATTTGATTTTTTGCAAAAAAAGGAACAATCGCTATCCCTTCTGATTCACAAACAGCGATATCTCTTTTAACTCCATCGTATCCTGCATTAAAAAAAATAATGGGCTCATAACCACTATGCGATTTCAGTAGGCGAGCTACTCTAATTATTTCTTTAAAATGGGTGGCAATATGAACAAATAATAGTGTATTTTTAGGTGTGGTTATCACAACAATAAATCGTCCTTAATTGCTATTTAATCGTTTCTTCAAACAGAGACTCCGCTGGTTTCTTACTTTCGCTTCCGCTCTCGGAAGTAACCTCCCACGCCAACCTAGGACGCAACATGCCCTCAGGCCAAGAGCCTTCCCAGTTGGAACGAACACCAATGGGTAAATGATCGTCAATAATCTTCAAAGACAGACAATTTATTTTGACAATGCCGGGTTCTGTTCTTTCTGCCTCTATAATATAAATTGAAACATTAAATTGACCTTCATTCAAAAATTCTTTAGGAATGGTAACCTCTTCATAACACGGCCCTGATTGGCGTTCTATATTATTTGAAATTAAATATTGATTATCGATACAGGAAAATAATTTTGTACCATCCGCTGATGTGAGATCGACCCTAACATTAAATTTCGCCAGTTTATTCAATACATCAAGTTTAAGTTGTAGCTTTATATCTTCATTAACAGTAAATTTAGCCTGTGTCGTGCGCTCCTCAGTCATTAATCGACAAGACAATAGCTTAACTACATTAGGTATTTGTGGTGAATCTAGTTCATTCCAGATTTGTTCGGCACAAAGACTACATTTCGCTGATAATTCTTCATTTTTCTCAGGAAGCACTGGGACAGGTGTTAATTCTTCAGCAATAGGGACAGGAGTATTGATCAAGTTACTTTCTGCTAATTTCGACTCATTATTAATAATAATATCTTTAATACTAATTATCTTGCCATGAGAAACTTCGATCGTTTTTTTACAAATAGACTCAATCGCTTTCATGTCATGACTTACAAAGATCACCGAACGGCCATCATTGGCTACTTCTAACATCTTTTCTTTGCATTTTTTCTGAAAATCTGCATCCCCTACCGCTAAGACCTCATCAATTAACAGAATTTCTGATTCAAGAAATGCTGCAACAGAAAAGGCCAGACGCATATACATTCCAGATGAATAGCGTTTTACTGGTGTATCTATTTGCGCGCCTAACTCAGAAAATTCCAGAATATCTTTAAAACGAGTATTTATTTGTTTTCTTGTTAAACCATTAATAGCGGCATTTAAATAAATATTTTCTCTCCCTGTTAATTCTGGATGAAACCCCGTACCTACTTCCAATAAACTAATTAGATGTCCCCTGTAACGAAATTCACCATAAGTAGGAGAGGTAATACGAGATAAAATCTTTAAAAGAGTACTTTTTCCAGAGCCATTTTGCCCTATAAGGCCTACTCTTTCTCCAGGCTTTATTTCAAGATTGATATCTTTTAACGCCCAGAAAAATCCTGGGGGTAGTCCTTCCGTTTGTGCGTCTGAGACCACAGCTTTTTCAGACTTGTTGGAAACTTCTTCATTTAATGGAGATTGTCCCTTTGTCTTTCTAATAATAGTCTTAACTTTCTTCGACAATTGTTCATAGATTGTGCCATGCTGCGTAGCACCAGCACCTAATCGGTACACTTTACTTAAATTATCGACTTTTAATATCCAGTTCATAATGCGTCTACTATAGATTGTTCATGTTTTCTGAAAAAAGTGAAGCCCATCACAAAAATCAAAATGGCCGCTGAAAATCCAAAGACAAATTGCTCAGGGTTCGGCCAACTTCCTTTTAACGCATCCCGATAAGCACAAATAATCATACTCATTGGATTAAACTCATACCACAAACGCAACCAAGGTGGGGCAGCTGAAATAGGATATAAAACGGGGTTAGCAAAATAATAGAATTGTAATGCGAGAGGAATAAATAATTTAATATCTCGATAACGAGCGCTAAATGGAGCCAAAAGTAATCCTAAACCCATGGCATACATGCATTGGATGAGCAACAGAAGTGGGAAAAGGATAAATAGATGATAATTGAAAAGACCGTAGATTAAAGAGCAAAGTACGATGAGTCCAAATCCGATTAAATAATCAATTGCGGCGGACAAGGTATATGTTCCACTGAGTAGAAGCCTAGGAAAATAAATCTTATTAACTAAACCTGCGTTCCCTTCCACTGCGCCCATACTTAAGTTAATCATTGCCATGAATGCATACCAGGGAATGATGGCTACGAGATAAAACAATAAATAAGGTAAACCATCTGTCGGGATTTTAATCATAAAACCAAAAACAAAGGTAAATACACCGACGGTAATAAGTGGGGATAATATTAGCCATCCAAAACCTAGTACAGTTTGTGAATAGCGAACTTTAATATCTCGAGCTGTAAACACCCAAAGAAGCATTCGATACTGCCAAAGATCCTTAAGATATGTTTTTAAGGGTTGAATATCACCAGCTTTAATGACTGTTTCCTTTAGCACCTTTTCTTCACTCATATGATAAATCCTAGAATATCTTTGATGACATCAAAATCCCTTTCAACCATGAATGACTCCTATTTCACTTGAGCATAAAAAATAAAAGCTTTCAAAAGTACTGGACTCTTCAACAACATGGATTCCTTGAGAAACTCTTTGCCACTTTTAGTTCGATGTATTGTATGGTTTTAAATTTTTAATCACAAGTCTAAAATTTATTAAAAAAATTTATACCAACCTCTGTTGTTAACATTTTTTACCTGTTGATTTTATAGGATATAAATCAGGGAAGGGTCTCTTCCTTTGTTTCAACTAATTTTTCAACCAGTGCCCAGTCAAGTGTGGTATCCACATCAATTCCCTCACTGGGTTTATCGATAAGCAGTGCTCTGGTAGGCGAACTGTAGAATGATTTATTCGTGATTATTTGTTCTGTACTCGCTATATAAATTGAACCATTGAGCTTGTAGAGTGGAGACAGTTCTGCGGATTGCAAATGATTGTTAAAAATTTCACTTGAGCATAAATTGCCATTTGCATCAATTGTTGTATACCAGGAGGGTTTCATCATAACGCTATTCACAGACACTACGCTATGACCTGAAGCAATATGCATTTCAACAGCTTGCTTTATCGTTTCTGGCTTACGAAAAGGAGAAGTTGGCTGAAGTAATAACACGCTATCAAAATAAATATCAATGGTCTGATAGCGCTCAAGCATATCTATAACTGCATCAATCACATTCGATGAATCCTCAGCTAAATTTTCTGGTCTTAACCAAGGCACACTGGCACCATAATGTGAAGAAATGCCTGCAATTTCCTGTGAATCAGTCGAAACTACAATTTGGTCACAGCAAGCGGCTTTTTGCGCTGCAATGATGGTATATGCAATTAAGGGTTTACCAGCAAGCAATCTCACATTTTTGCCCGGTAACCTTTTTGATCCTGCTCTTGCCGGTATAAACGCTAAAATTTTCACGTATTACATTCCATTTTAAAATAATAAAATAAAAGCTTGAGACTTTACTTAATTTGTCTAAGTAGTCGCTACAGTACTTCCACTAAACATTAAATTATTTTTTTCTGTACAACGCCCTGGATTGGTCGCCAATCCTCGTTGATAATTGATAATTGTATTGTTGTAAAAAACATTTTCTTTTTCTCCAACTACCCAAGCTGCAATAGACTCAAAGGGTGTCGAATTAAAGTTTGTAAAGACATTGCTATAAACTTGACAAGAGTTTGTACCACTTAAAATAAGCACCCCCACATACTCTAACCTGTAATTTAATTTAGACGTTGGCACGTTTGTAGCGGATATAACATTATTAGATATTCTACAACCAGCATAATCCCGAATGTTAATGCCAACCAGATAAAAATCTTTATCTTCTTTCGGATAATAAAAATCCATATCAGTAATATGATTACCCGTAACTTCAATATTTTTCCCAGAAAGATTTATAGCAATATCTTTCGTATCTTTAAACGTATTATTAAGAATGCGAATGTTTTCAACATCTGAGCCAGTAATAGCAAACCAAAATCCTTTGAAATAACCATTTTTAATTGTCACATTATTACGTGAGCCGAGTTTAACACCAAAGTTTCTTGTGCTAGGTAAAGGATCAGATAAGGTCTTTTCATTAAGATCAACAATAACTGAGTCAGCGTTAATCTCTATTGGGCCAGTCATATCTTTCGTTAAAAAATAACATCCTGGCTTTGAAATCGTGTTTTCTAATAAAGGTTGACATCCTGGCAATACTTTCCACTTTAGAATCATTGTTAAGATAGAAACTAATAAAAATAAGAAAATAAATAAAAAATACAGCTGATTACGTTTCATCTTCATTAAAAAATTTCTCTGACGACTCTTCAATCCTTTTCAGGCATCCTAACAAATAAATCAATTCATCACAAATTACAGATATTATTGTATTTTCAATACATTGAGTACTAAAATAGAACACCAATTCTATCAGTGGATTTAAATATTAAGCTCAGCTAAAATGCATTTCAAACTTTCTGATTTTCTTTCAAATCATGACAAAAATAATAATTATTGGTGCCGGTCAGTTAGGCAGTAGACATTTGCAGTCCCTTAATCTGCTGAATGAGGAAGTTGATATTACAGTTATCGATCCGAATATTAGCTCGTTGGAGACTGCACGCTCCAGGTTTGAAGCAACCATAAAAAATATAAATCACCGTATCAATTATCAAAAAGAAATAAGTCTTCATGGCGATATTGATGTGGCTATAGTCGCAAGTACTGCCCAAAGCAGAAGAACAATTGTTGAAAAATTATTTAACCAATCTGCTTCTGTTAATCATTTGGTTCTTGAGAAGTTACTGTTTACGCAAGAGCAAGACTACTACGCTATCTCTCATTTGCTAGCTAAATATCCCACTAAAACCTGGGTTAATTGCACCATGCGAATGATGCCCTACTATCAAAATCTACCTAATTTATTTCATAAACAAGTTATTCAATACCATGTAACGGGTAGTCAATATGGCTTAATTACTAATGCCATCCATTACCTGGATCATTTAGCATATATTACCGGCGTAAATCGCTTTGAATTAGATACGCGCTATTTAGATAAGCAAATAATTGAGAGTAAAAGACCAGGCTATTATGAAGTCACGGGGACTCTTATCGCACGATTTGAAAACGGTAGTCTGGCATTCTTATATAGTGACAAGGCAGGGATGGCACCCATTCAAATTGAAATTTTTAATGAAAAGTACCGCATTATTTCCAGAGAATGGGAACAGCAAGCTTGGCAAACAAGTCTTAATAATGATTGGAAATGGGAAGAGGTGGAAGCAGCTATTCCTTATCAAAGTACTTTGACTGCTGAATTAGTTGATTCTTTAATCCAACATAACCAGTGCTCTCTTACCGACTATGAAACATCGATGCAAATCCACTTGCAGTTGTTAAATCCGCTGAGGTCGTTCTTAGCTGAATGTGGTTTTCAGAGTGAGGTTAGCTACCCCTTTACTTAAACCTAGACCTTTGAGTCCTGAACAGTAGTGAATATGTCAACTTACTCTTTGATAAGTATTGATCATATAAATCAATTAATACCTGCGCTTGCAGCCCTAAGGCATTTTAATGCGCGGAGGAATGTCTTAGGCAAGCATATCCTTATCTTTACCAAACCACATCTACATTTCAGCGCCACAACCATTGCCCACCTCAATACCTTATTACAGAAGGAAACTTCCTACACCCTTATTTTGGGAAGTACTTTATTTAAAAATACTAAAGTAATAAACAATATTCCCGTTATTTTTCGCGCTAAATTTTTATACAAAAAATTGAAAAACTATCCCCTCACTGAAATTTTTTTCTCGCATGATATTAGTAGTGATTTTTGGAATCAAACCCTAATGCATGCCTTTCCTAAGGCAACAAGAGTTTGCTATGGTGACGCACTTGGATTAGTGTATAGCCACCACCATTTTACACAATTAATGTACAGACTTAAGCAGAGCAATAAAATTATATTGACTAATATATTGGCGCGTTTAAAGCGAAAATTTTTTTACCCAAGTAAGAAAAAGCAATTACTAGCACATCAGGCTATTTTAACGATCCCTTGCGATCCCGGAAATGATTTTTTAACACAATGTGAACTTTCCATAATTAGTCAGCAGGAACTTCGAGACTGCGTAAAGAATTTAGCGGATGCCTTACCTGACTTTAAAACGCATTTGAAAGAACTTACTCTTCAAAGTGCTGTACCATGTTTTCTTCTTATGCCGAGTAATTTTACAGAATCAAAATTAACCACACTAGAAAATGAAATCGCCCTTTACCAGGAAATTTTAAATACTCATACCCCAAAAGGGAGCCAAATTATTATCAAACCTCATCCAGCTCATAATCCCATTTTTTTACAAGCGATTATTGAAGTCTTAAAAAAGAATTATGAAATTTATTTAGTTGATAATCAGTACCATCACTTACCAATAGAGCTGGCAGAAAGTTTAATTCAAGGGTGTGAAGTATTATCAGTCTCCTACTCTTCTATTTCTATTCCTTATATTTATAATAAACCAGTGAAGCACGTGCTGACTCAAGAAATGATAGATAAATATTTCTCCAGAGAAAAAAAATATTGGTTTACCGAAAGCAATAATCTTTATCTAAGGATGATTACAGCTCTCCAAGATTGGGATCAAAAAAATGTCTTATCAATATAATGATAGCCCCTGTAATCCAATTAATATTGCCGTTGTAATTGTCAATTACAACTCCTCAGAGTACCTTTTAAAAGCCATGCAAGCGCTCGCGAAGCAGAATTTTAAACCTTCTCAAGTGATTATCTTGGATAATGCCAGCAGTACTCCGCTGCCAGAAGAAATTAAGAGGTTAGAGCTACCCCTAAAAATAGTGATGTCACCTATTAATTTAGGTTTTGCTGCTGGCAACAATAAGGCAATGAAATACCTTGCCCCTCAAATCAATTGGATAGCTCTTCTTAATCCAGATGCTTATCCTCATGCGGACTGGCTCTTAGAAATAGTGAAAACTATCCACAGATACCCTGAATATGCCTTTATGGGATCTAAATTAATCTGTGAAAAAGAACCTCATCTTTTAGATGGGACAGGTGATGTCTATCATATTAGTGGGAAAGCCTGGCGGAAGAATCACCGCAAGCCGCTGACCAATGATCAAAATGAAATAAAGGAAATATTTTCTCCCTGTGCGGCAGCTGCAGTTTATCGGCGTGATGCCATTATGGCGGTACAAGGTTTTGATGAAAATTTTTTCTGTTACTATGAAGACATTGATCTTGCCTTTCGCTTAAGACTTTTAGGATATAAGGGCTGTTATGTTCCTAAATCTGTTGCAGACCATACTGGTTCTGCAACGACTCAAAGACATAGTAACTTTTATACCTATCATGGACATCGAAATCTAGTATGGACTTATTTCAAAAATATGCCCTTGCTTCTTCTGATTATGACACTTCCCCTTCATCTTCTCTTAAACATTACAACCCTTTTTTTATTTACCGTCAGAGGACAGACTGTAACCATTTTTAAATCTAAAAAGGATGCAGTAAAAGGGCTTAAAACAATATTGAAACAAAGACGTGCTATTCAACGCTCTAGAACACTCTCAACAAGAGATCTTTTAAAAATCCTAGAAAAAGGTTTGCCATGGTAGAACAAGTTACAGTAATAATTGTTAATTATAATTCTGGTGAAATGCTTACTCGCTGTATTGCAAAAATACTAGAAAGTACACGGCCCGTTAAAATTCTTGTGTCTGATAATGCCTCTACTGATAACAGCCTACAATTTTTAGAAGAAAATTTTAAAAATCATCCAGCGATTCATGTGCACCGCAATAGGAAAAACTTTGGCTTTTCAACAGCAAATAACGCAGTTTATCCTTTAGTCACGACACCGTTTATTCTTTACCTCAATCCCGATTGTTTTCTAGAAAAAGACACTATCGAACATTTTTTAAAACTCATGAATGAGTATCCAGGTGCTGGAATGGCTGGGTGTCTGGTAACTAACATGGATGGTACAGAACAAACAGGTTGTAGAGGATTAACCCCTACTCCCAGACGTATTATTAACCAATTGTTTAAATTATTTAAATTATTTCCTCGCAACCCTAAATTTGCTGGTTATTTACTCTCAGATCAGCCTCTACCGAATGCACCTACGCCAGTTGAACTTATTTCTGGTTCCTGTATGTTCGTTAGAAAGCAAGCCATTGATGAGATCGGTTTGTTAGATGAAAATTATTTCCTTTACTGTGAAGATTACGATTGGTTTTATCGATTTACTCAAAGTCAGTGGAAATTACTTTTTACTCCCAACACAAAAGTCGCTCATATTAAAAGTTTCAGTGCTCAACAAATTCCATTTAGGGTCTTGCTTTACAAAGCAAGAGGCATGTGGCGGTATCACGATAAATTTTTTAAAACAAACTCACATCAACTAAGTACTCTCTTGATTAGAGCAGGAATTATCTTGAGACTGATTGCTTTGGGTAGCATTTTATTCTCGAAAAGAGTTTTTATTTCAGTAAGCCGTAGAAGACAAATTCACTAACTCTATTTAGCCTCGGCTGTGTAAGCTGCATCTACTACAAGGAACAGCTTCTGCTTCTAAGGCTGTCTATTTTATATCTGAAGAAGATATAATTTTTTGATTTTTTGATAAAAAATAAACAAGTTTAAATCAGCCGATTTCTTGCTTTAGTGATTTTCCAGCATTATAATCCAGATCCTCTTTATCCTATTTGATGAATTCATAGTGATAGACAATAAAAGGATTTTTGCTTTCATTCCCTTGCGTGGTGGTAGCAAATCAATAATTAATAAAAATCTGGCTTTATTAGGTGAGAAACCATTATTAGCCTGGCCAATTGAAGCAGCAAGTCAAGTTCCAGAAATAGATAAAATTATTGTCTCTACGGATAGTCAAGATATTGCTGATGCCGCCAGACATTATGGTGCTGAAATTCAGGAGCGGCCAGATTACCTTGCCACCGATACAGCACTCGTTGCTGATGCAATTCGCTATTGCCGAAACGTTTTAAAAAGCCGTAATGAATTACCTGACTATATGATTTTGCTTGAGGCCACCTCACCTTTTCGAACCACAGAAATCATACAGCGATGTCTTCACCGCCTAGTGAATGAAAATCTGGATTCTATTGCCACGTTTCATGAAGCGGACATTAATCCTCACCGAACCTGGTCAATTAAAGATGGGTTTCCTGAGCCTTTTATTAAAGATGCTATTCCCTGGTTATCCAGGCAAAAGCTACCTAAAGCCTATCAATTAAATGGTGTTGTGTACGCTTTTAATTTAAAAACTTTCCCTCATGAGGGTCCTAACGTTCTCTTTGGGAAAATGGGTGCAGAAATTCTTGACAGAAATTCTGCTATTGATATTGATACAAAAAGGGATTTGGTGATTGCAAATGTATTACTCAAAACCAGAGACAGCGCCGAAGTTATCTGAGCTTTTTTCGTTAAGAAGTAAAACTGCCCTGGTTATTGGAGGAGCAGGATTACTAGGTAGCGAAATCTCTTATGCATTCGCTGAGCTTGGTGCTCATCTCATCATCGCTAGTCGTGATATAAAAAAATGCGAGGCATTTACTTCATCTCTAAAAAATAACTACCCGCAGGGGCATTTTACCTCCTTAGCGATTGATATTTCAGAGCCTAAATCAATTGATCTTTGTCTACATTCAGTAGAAGAGTTCGTGCCAGAGGGTTTGGACATATTAGTCAATTGTGGCTGGTCAGGACGTAAAAATACTTTCGACTCAATTTCTGACGAGGATTGGAATCTAGATATAGAGGTCTGTTTAAATGGTGTTTTTAGGACTATAAAACGCAGCTACCCCTTATTGAAAAAACGACAAGGCAATATTCTTAATATTGCTTCAATGTATGGCCATGTTGCACCTGATTATCGTCTCTACGATAGTGAGCGTTTTGCTAATCCACCGAGTTATGGTGCTGCTAAAGCAGGTTTACTCCAGCTAACGAAATATCTAGCGAGTTTTTTATCGCCTGACAAGATAAGAGTTAATGCTATTAGCCCTGGCCCCTTTCCCTTTGAAAGTACGCAAAAGGAAAACCCTGATTTTATTCAGCGTCTCTGTAATAAAAATCCTTTAAATCGAATTGGGAAACCCTTTGAGTTAAAAGGAGCAGCCGTTCTTCTATGTTCCGATGCCGGATCTTACATCACTGGTCAAAATATTTGTGTAGACGGAGGCTGGGGGATATGGTAATGAAAGCAGGAATGCTGGGGTATAGCGAAGGAAATGGCCATCCCTTCTCTTTTTCGGCCATTATTAATGGTTATGAACCAGAAGCTTTTAAATCTGCCGGATGGCAAGTAATTCTCGATTACCTTGAAAAACAGCCTAAAGATGCTTTTGATTTTGACGACATTGAAGTTACTCATGCATGGACACAAGATTCAACGCTGACTAAAAAATTATGTTCGGCTAGCAAAATTTCTCATGCAGTAGAGAATTATACGGATATGTTGAACAAAGTGGATGTGGTTTTTATTGCAAGGGATGACTATCACACTCACTATCCCATGGCTAAACCTTTTCTGGAGCATGGCATTCCAGTATTTGTCGATAAGCCTCTAACTCTTGATAACAATGAGTTAAATTATTTTGAAAAATATCTACATAATGGGCTGCTGATGAGCACTTCCGGCATGAGATACGCCAAGGAATTAGATTCACTAAGACATGATCCCTCAGAACTTGGAGAACTGAAACTCATTGAAGGTGTCATTTTAAATAACCTGGAAAAATACGGCATTCACTTAATTGATGCCATTCATGGTCTTGAACTTAGCAAAATTAGTTCGATAATGCGCCTGCCTACTCCATTTGAAGCCTATACAATCACTCTTGAAAATAATGTAATCTTTAACTTATCTTGCTTAGGCGCCGTAGGTAAAACACTTCATCTTTCCTTCTATGGAACTAAAAATCATTTTCATTTTGATTTGCATGATAATTTCTCAGCCTTTAAACGTACATTACAGAACATGTTCACTATGGTGAAACAAAAATTGCCTGTTATACAACCTGAAGAAACTATCAACTGTATGAAACTAATCAACCAGGCAAAGTCACTTAAACCAATGGAAACGATTTCATTCAAATAAGGAGAATGTCTTGTTTGATCTAACTAATAAAACCGCGATCGTCACTGGCGGGGCGGGAATTTTGGGGCAAGGATTTTGTCGAGCATTAGCACAAGCAGGATGCCGCGTAGCTCTTCTTGATCTTTCTTATGAGCGCGCAGAACAGATTTGCCATACTATTCAAGAAGAAAATCCCAATGCAGAATTACTTCCCTTGCGTTGTGATGTTACTGACAAAGTAAATATTGAGGATATGGTAGATGTTGTTAAGAATCACTTTAATTCCATTGATATTTTATTAAATAATGCTGCCACCAAAACCGATGATTTGAAAAAATTTTTTGCCTCTTTTGAAGAATATGAGCTTGATACCTGGCAAAAAGTGATGTCTGTTAATTTAAATGGAATGTTCCTGGTTGCTCAAGCTGTTGGTAAAGAAATGGTAAGACAAAATAAAGGTGGTAGTATTATCCAAACCAGCTCCATTTATGGTGTGGTTGCGCCCGATCAGAGAATTTATGAAGGATCAGAGTTTTTAGGTGTTGAAATTAATACCCCCGCCGTCTATTCAGCCTCCAAGGGTGCCGTCTTAAGCCTCACAAAATATTTGGCTACTTATTGGGCTAAATACAATATTCGGGTTAATACATTAACACCAGGAGGAATTGAAAGCGGACAAAATAAAACCTTTGTTGATAACTACTCAAATAAGGTTCCTTTAGGTCGAATGGGCAAATTTCATGAACTTTTAGGTGCTCTTCTTTTTTTGGCATCGGATGCATCAACCTATGTCACAGGTCAAAATATTATTGTCGATGGTGGTTTTACTTGTTGGTAGCAAATGAATCGCTTAATTAAAAGAAAGAACAGCACAATATTCCAAGGCTTCATCATTGCAAATTTAACCTGCTCAAAATTACAAGTTTGGAATAGTGAGTAATTAGCAAGTTAAGGTTTTACTCGCTCTGTTACTAATCCACTGGATTTCAACTTCTTGGAATCGTCATTTTTGAGATTAAAATAACTTGTTTTAAAATACCCTCAACTGATTTTACTCTAATAAGTGTCTCAGCACCTTCTGTTCTCTCAGATGAACAGTTGCTTAAAGGAATAATAGAAATTGTTTCCTCTTTATCTCCATCAGGATCTCACATTGCCCCATACACTGAAATAATTCAACAGGGTTTTATAGACTCCCTTAGTGTTTTTAATATCATTGTTAATATTGAAAGGACTTTCAATGTTTCAATTGGCATAATGGATGCTACTATCGAAGATTTTCAAACTCCTCAATCCATTGCCCAATTAATAAAAAAATTAGTCAACGACAATAGCAGATCAAGCAATGTTAAACTTACTTTTATCACGTCCAAAAGATGAGATTGCTTTGGTTTACAAGCACAAAATCTTTCTGGTCAATGACATCTTTAACAAGGCAAAAGAAATTTGTGAAAAACTTTCCAGTTTTACTAGTTACATTAATCCAAGAATCTTAGTTCCAGTTGATAATCCAGCTCTTTTCTTGTCGGCACTAATCACTTGCTGGCAAATGCATTATTACCGTCATTCCTAAACGACAGGAAATGAATGATGCGTCCTCTAATACTTACGAAAAATATATTCCAAATGGAACTTTTCAAATAATCAATGATGAAAAATACAACATTTGGATTATAAAAAGGAAGCCATGGGGAATAGAAACGGATTTGGCACTGACCTCTGGGCTTTGTCATTTACTAATGGCTTGGGTTAAGGCTTCCCCTACACTATTTACGTCATGCAACTCTTGATGAAAAAAATTAGTTCTTTTTTCATAAGAATGCTGGCTATGGTGGTGCACCAATCCAAGCGTTTCGCCTGGTCGACGAAATTGAAAACAAATTTTCACCTAAACATCTTATGATATCTGGTGATTTTTAACACCCAACATGTTAACAAAAATTCAAAATAGATTCCCCGAGACAAAGATCCATAAAATTTATAGTCTAGCTGAAGTGAGTGGCCGTTTTTGTATTATGCCCAGTCATTTGATTAGTATAGAAGAAGCAGTTGGTATGCCGATGCCAGGTTTTAGTGTTGAAATTCGCAACGAAGCGGGAAACATTTGTAAGCACAATGAACAAAGTCTTATTTGCATACGCTCCAAATGAAGATAAAAAATTCTTTATATTTTATTATATTTGGGGGGTCGAGCGCTTACCATTCCATCAATGATGAACTGCTGGAAGCAGTATTATCTAAAAAATTAAATAAATCTGTGAAAGTATCATTGGTAAGTTATCCATCTATGTCACTACTGGAAACTTTGAGTTTAATATCAGTTCTACCCAAGCACAATAGGACAATTGTTTCATTATAGATACCTGGTCATTTTGAAAAATGACAGAAAATGCTTATCAACAAGTGATCTCCTCCCTATAAATAGATCCACGCTAAACTAGAATATCTGGCAAAATATGAATTAATAAAAAAGAGATATTTGCCATGAAACGGAGTAAATTTACATAAGAATAAATATTATTCGGTCTTAAGCAGGCGGAATTAGGAACGAGCGTCTCGGAGATTTGCCGAAAGCTTGGGATAAGCGAAGCGACATTCTATATCTGAAAGAAGAAATACGGAGGTCTTGGTGCATCGGAGCTTAGGAAGCTGCGTCAGCTGGAAGATGAAAACAAGCGCCTGAAACAGCTGGTTGCTGATTTAAGCCTGGATAAGCAGATGTTGCAGGATGTTCTGTCAAAAAAGCTTTAAAGTCACGTAAGAAGCGGGAATTGGCGGTTGTTCTTCAGGATAGTTATCGGGTAAGTATCCGCAGAAGCTGTGAAGTTTTAACGATTAGCCGTAGCGTATACCAATACCGCTCACGCCGTGGCGAAGATAGGGTCA
Source organism: Legionella clemsonensis (assembly GCF_002240035.1). Taxonomy (NCBI): domain Bacteria; kingdom Pseudomonadati; phylum Pseudomonadota; class Gammaproteobacteria; order Legionellales; family Legionellaceae; genus Legionella; species Legionella clemsonensis. The sequence goes on from NZ_CP016397.1 coordinate 2,118,654, forward strand.
TAAGACACCGTATCAGGAGATAGCTGAAACACGGGTTCGTTATGGCTATCAACGTATTCATGTGCTTCTTAAGCGCGAAGGCTGGTTGATTAATCACCGTATTTTATTGTGAAGAAGGACTTAATCTTCGCAGGAATCGCCCTCGGCGACACGTGGCAGGTGCTCACCGAGAAGGGCGGCAACTGGCCTCTAGTTTGAATGAATGCTGGAGTATGGATTTTGTTTCTGATAACTTGTTCAACGGCAAGAGAATACGGGCATTAACTATAGTGGATAATTTTAGTCGTGAATGCCTTACCATTCATGTGGACAGGCCATCCGAGGTGAAGAGGTTGTGGGCGTTCTTGAGGGGCTTAGAGTGCTGGAAAACAAAAAGCCGAAATCCATACGCATTGACAATGGTCCTGAATATATTTCCAAGCTGTTTAAACAATGGACTGATAAAAATCAGATACAGCTGATTTTTATTCAACCAGGAAATCCTCAGCAGAATGCCTTTATTGAGTGCTATAATCGCACTGTTCGTTATGATTGGTTAAGCCAATATTGATTTGAATCGATTGCCGAAGTACAACATCATGCGACACAATGACTATGGATATACAACAATGAGCGGCCTAATACTGCTATCGGAGGGATTCCTCCAACGCAAAAACTGGCTCTAGTGGCCTAATCCTCTACTTTTAGCTTCGGTTAAAAATTGGGAGATTACCTTAGTGCCCAACAACATCAAGAATCGCTCGAATCAGGAACTACTCAAAAGATAATAGCAAAAGACCGATTAACATTAGCTGCTCAAAAAAAGGGAATAGAAATGGAAGCTTAGATTTTAGAAGTCCACTCCCCCTCATTAAATTGCTTAAAATTTAATGAGGGGGAGTGGACATATTTGATGTTTATTAAACGTCCGCACCCACTGTGGTTTTACGCTGAATATTTAAGTTAACTCCATTATTAGCGAGTAAATTCTTTTAAAATTTAATCCGTCTAGAAGCCCCCATCTCTCAGCCTGTGCTTTTTGTGATAAAGCAATTTTATGGTAATAGTCTTCATCAGTTATAAGCTTGTTAACAGTTTGCTGAAAAGCAGATGCTGTTTCAACGTTTAATACACCTGGGACGCCTTGGTAATCGCGTAATCTAAATTTATAAAAATCATAATTTATAACAGGCTTAGCTACTGCAATTGCCCATCTTATTGTACTCGAGTAGCAACTAATATAGATATCATGTTTAGGCAACTCACTGAGTATATAATCAGTACTTATCCTGACATTAAAATTTTTTAGAAGCTCCATGAACTCGCGTTGCACAGCAGGATGGACACTAAGTGTAATTGAAACATTTATTAGTTTAGTCAGCTCATCTAGAACCGATTTTGTTAACTCCTCATAAGTAGCATATTCACATAAATTAGCTCGCTCGGCATGATAGCTCGGAGGCCAGCAAATAAGAACAGATGTTTTTTCTTTATGGATCTTTTTAGAACTTAAAAAAGCTTCTTTGTATAATTTATTAGAATCAATTTCTGCTCTTAAATAATCACAATAGGGTGTACCAGTCAGGCACAACTTATTCTCAATTATTCCTTCATTTAAATAGTGATCATACATAGCTTGACTTTCTACAGTGATTTTAGTGGCGGCTCCACCGTGTACTGTCCATGGATTTTGAACTGATAGGTTTAATTCTTCCAAGGCTAAAATGAAATGTGGATTGAGTAATATAGACCCAGCAAATTTACCTGATTTAACCCAGTGGGGATAATATTCTTTGACTGCTTGACCTGCACCCTCTTTCTCAGAATATAACTCTTCAATTAGTTGCTTCTGAGCTAAGGCATTTTCAAGATCGTAATAACTACCATAGCCATAAGGTACATCCAATACTGGGATTTCAGCCTTAGTAGCAGCCTCAATTAAACATAAATTGGAAGATATTCCATCCTCCGGAACAATAAGAATCTTCGGTTGGTTTTTACGAATAATATAATTAGCTACATTTAGTAAATTATATTGAATTACATACAAGGCTTTAAACGTATTAAAGCACACATCAAAATCTTGATACTTTTGTTGGATATTTTCAAACGAAATTTGCTCTTCATTAATATAAGGAACCTCGTTTGCCTCGTCATCAATCACTAGATACTGATTGGTAAAATTAGGAATAAAGAATTTAATTTTATTTAATAAATTCTCATCATACGTTTGCATGATGAATAATATATTTTCTTGTTCAGCAATTAAATCCTTGGCAAGCATAGATAACACATGAACGTTTGTATAGGAAGAAATAAAAATCATTATTGGTTTTGCATTCTTCTTAGTCGAATTTATTATTTTTTTAATAAAATTTAGAGACATTCTATCGCTCTCTCCTTACTGTTCACATCAATAAATACTGAATTCGATGTCAAATGAAGAATATTTATACATTATGCTGCACCAATGGTCATATTGATTCACATGTGCAGACAATTACTCCAAGAAAGATGAATACACCATTATTTCAGTTCTAGCAGGACAAAGAAACCTATTTTTACTAGCATAAATCATTAAGCCAAATTAAGATCAATTATATTAATAATATTTTCTAAAGCCCTTTCCGCTGCATGTTGAGGATTTTCCAATTTTTTACTAGCAAACCAATAATTTTCTTGGTAATGCGCAGACAACATATTTTCTACTGTTTTGCCATCCGGCTTTTGTTCATCACAAATAAGAGCTAGATTTTTAGCCTTATAAGGCGACGCTTCAATCATGTTAAAATTATTTAAATGTTGCCGGATATCTGTTTTATAACATAATGCAACAGGGGTAATTAACGGGATGGAAGAAAAGAAATTGAGATAACAACTGTCATAAAGGCAATTCGAAAGAATACTGCTTACTACATCACAAAGTATTAATGAATATTCAACCTTATTGTGCTCATGCTTGATAATTTTTAATTGAGACTGTTTTAACAACCTTAGCGTACGTTGTGCTTGCTCTTGACTCTCACGAGGGTGTTGCCTGTATACAATGGTAACACCAGGATGTACTTGATAAAGAGTTTGTAAAAACTCAGCTAACGTTTCTTGATAGCCTACTAATTGATGTAAGGATTGTCCAAAAAGACCTACCACTATTTCTGAAGATGATACATTAATTTCTTCTCTTAATTGTTCTCGTAGTTTTAGCAGATCAAGAGTCTCATACCATGAGTGGCGTGGAGAACCAATAACAATCCCTTGGCAAGGATAGCGTTTTTCCGTTAAATTCTTAGCATCATCATCTAAACAAAAATAGTAATCAGCACATACTCCAAAAAAATCGTTTACCTCTCCCCAAAAATCTTGCATAACGATTGTTGGCATTTTATTTTTAGCCACCTTGATTAATGCTTCATCAATACCTGCATCGCCTGGTGTAGATAAACCACAAAGAATGATATCAGGTTGACTCTCATCAATAAGTTGCTGAGCATGCTTAATCAAAAAATTAGCATCTTCGTCATCTGCTGTTTTAGCAATAGCCTGAGGAATTAAATGATGAGGAATATTAAAATTAGCAAAATAACGAGATGCAGGAGGTTGTGTGTAGATATACATCTCACAATCAGAACGAGAAGAAATAGATTTAATAATCTCAATAATATTGATTGCTGCCCCTACATCCCTGGCTGTTATAAGAATTTTTCTCTTTATCATCACAATCAACCCTGTAAAATTTCTCGTAAGAGACCTTGATTTTTTTGTGCTAATTCAGCTAAATCTCGGAATTTAAACCATTCACCCTCATGAATTCTGTTACCTTCGATTTCACATAAAGTTAACACGCACAATGAACGCAACGCCAAAGTCAATGAAGCATAACTATCGCTTTTCTGAAATTGATAGGAGCCACCATTAGCTAAATAAGCTTTCATAAAAGTTCGACCAAGATTAAGAATTTCGTTTGGCGCAGAATGACATACGAATACCTGGCGCTCTAGAATATACGCTAATTCATAAACCAGGGGTAAATAACTGTATAGCACGTCCTCAAAATCAAAAAAATAGATAGAATCATTGACCAATAACATATTTCCTGGGTGCAAATCACCATGTAAAACCTGAGCACTTGCTCCTTGTGTGAAGTCTAAATCCCTGTTTTGAGCAAGTTTTTTAATGTAATCAGGAAAAGGACCAATCGCTAGTTTGCCTCGGGTTATATCCTCTCTAATCTCATTAAGCAGTGAAATTCGTCTTACCGTATTTGTTTGTATTTCCTCCTGCCAAGGATAGACTTTTAATGCACTATGTAATGCGGCAAGGGCTGTACCTAAACGATTTAATGATTCCGCAGTGGAAGGAATTCGTATACCCTCTAATAAAGAATAAATATAATAGTGATGTTTTAAATCAAGCGCAGCATTAACATTAACTTTTCTATCAAAGAGCCATGCAGCTATCTCTTCTGCCTGCTTATAGTGATCAACATGTCGCTCTTCCATTTCTTTGACAAAATATTTTTTTTTATTGCGATAATCATCAATCATGTAGAAATTAGAAGGCAAATCGTTGAATCTCACCTGATAGACAATGCCAAATAAATTCGTCAATTGCTGCAATTGATAGGACTGTTCTGGAGCTAGTGGATGATAGGCTGGCAAGCCAGGAAATAGAGTTTGCCAGCTGGGATTTTTAAGAATCATTTTTGAATATCATGCCACTGAATAGGAGTATTTGCAGTAATAGGTGCTATTACCTTATTCCCATTAATCAAATCCCAATGTTGAACAGGAACACCTAAACAAGGAAACGCAAAACGCACAGCATCCAGAGAAATTATATCTCCCGGGCGTAAATCTTTTTTTGCGACCACACATTGACGCTGCGAGCTGCCAATAACCCCTTTGATTGGGGTACGCAAGTTTCGCTCGGTATTTCCTAAGGCCAGCCAACAATCATAAACAGATTGCAATACTTGGGGTAATTCATCAATACCCATACTATGGGAAATATCTTGATCAAGTTCATCTGGGTATACGTATACTCCTTTTTCTAAAACAGAGGCACCAAGAGCTATTGAAACATAGAGCATATCCGTACCATTTCGATGATCGGATAAACCTACAGGTAAATTAAATGCTTGAGAATAAGTCTGTAACAATCTTAAATTATGAGCTTCCGGCAATGCAGGATGTCCATCAGGACTGTGTTGAATAATGATATCTTCACAACCCGCAAGTCTTGCTGTATTGACAGCATTAAATACCTCAGCAATTGTAGATCGTCCTGTATCAATCAATAGAGGCAACCCTTTTTCAGCGGCATAACGAATTAAAGGGATATGGACAATATTGGCAGAGGCAATTTTCAGAGCACAAGCCCCATGATCTGTCGCAAAATCTACAGCAGTAAAATCGTAAACTGATACAATAAAAGGCATTTGTGCCTGTCTTACCAGAGAAAACAATTTGCCATAATTCTCTAAAGACATTACCTTTCGCTCTATCAACTCGCGGTAATTTTCTTTCTTAACCTGGCCATCTTTATTGGTATAAGTTTCCAATAATTCACTCGGTAAGCATATTTCTGGGTCGTTTAAAATTTCTGTTTTAAGAATTACTGGTTGATAAGGCATCATAGAACGAGCTTTGATGATCATTTCGATCATATTCTTTGCTAGCTGATAATCTCCATTAAAATAGCTCCCTACTTCAGCTAAAAAAATCGGGGCATGGCTGGTGCCTACTTGATAGGGTCCAAGGTTGAATTGTCTTTTCACTTTAAGATCCTTAAAATAATTAAAGAGATATTTGTAACAGATAATGATCGACTAATAGCTTCAATCCATTTGTTAATTGCCTATTATTAAATTCTGTTTCTATCGTCCATGTACGAATAGGATCCTTTTTTTGTTTTAAGTCAAAGGGAATTTTAAAGGGATGGAAACTCAAACTTTGAGCGCGACTTCCTATATGTTCAACAATAGTTTCCTTGCTAAAAATGTTCCAACCTTTTTCCCAATTTCCTTTTTTACCTTGATGACGTTTTCGATGCTTAATCTCACAATCTACCCCGTATTCATTAAAGGGGGACAAAATATAAATTGAAGCATTCGAACGACAGGCTTTAAAAAGGTTATTAAAGAATACAGGCAACTCATCGTCATTAAAAATAGTTAAAACACCTACCACTGTCACCACATCAAATTGTTGTTCAAGTTCTATCGGGAGTTCTAAAATTGATGCTTTTAAAAATCTCTTCTCAGGTTGTAGTTCTCGACATTGATGTATTAAATCATCGAAAATATCTATCCCAGTGAATTGAAATTCAGGATAACATCTGGATAAGAAATAAATTAATTCTCCTGTCGCACAACCCACATCTAACAAATTAGATTTCTCACTTCGCTCTTCTTGTGACAAATAAAATTCAAGAAATTTAAAAATTTCTTTTGGCTCTTTAGACCAACCTTCGGTGATATAGTGGCTGAAGTTTTGATAATTAGCTGACATATTCCATATCCATAGGATTTATAGTTCTACTGGCCAACAACAGTTCACAAAGCAGTAAATCAACTTTTGAATCTACATCGACGCTATCCTCAGATTGCATCACGTAAGGAAGGCAAGGTAACTGGTAAAATTTTAGTTGCTTTAAAAAATCTTTAGTTTTCAGTGCATAGATAGCGCCATTTTGTCGATACACTGTTTCTAGTTCCTGCGTTCTTTTTTCAACATCTTCAGGGCTTGTATAAGGTTTGACTTCTCTACCTATTATTCTCATACATTTTCCTGGATGATGTTCTACTGGACAGACACTCATTACACTTTTCATCTCCGAAGACAGAAAATTTTGTAAGCATTCTTGCAAATGTTTGGCTGTTCTTAAGGGTGAAGTAGGCTGCAATAAAACGACATAATCTGGAAAATAATTATTCTCAATAAATAATTTCAAGGCATGCTCCACCACATATTCATTCGAAACTGTATCAGTCGCCAGTTCTATTGGCCGATTAATGACGTCAACACCCATTTTTTTTGCTAACTCACAGATTTCTTCATCATCACTTGTGACCACAGTCTCTGTGATGAGTGAACATTGCTTTGCAGCAATGATCGAATACGCTAATAAAGGTTTATTTGCTAGCGTCAAAATATTCTTGCGTGGTAGCCTTTTGGAGCCACCACGAGCAGGAATAACTGCTAATATTTTAGGCACGTAATCATTAATATCACTACTTTTCACAACCTTTCCTTGTAGAGTAAGGGTTACCGCACGCGATGTCTTAATATCCACTCACCATTGTGATAGGCCCAAAGATGAGGCGACCTAAAGTTATCAGTTAATCTATCGAAATACGCTTTATCCATTCTGATTTCCTCAAACTGCCTTGCTGCTATTGGCAATTTATTCTTATCGATACTGAGATAGTCAAAATTTTCTTTCTCAAAGCGTGCAGGATACTCTCCGTCGAAACGATTAACGAGGGCGACACCTTCCTCTCTAACTAGCTCACCATTTCGTATTTCTTGTGAGCTGTCATACGTCGCTCTACCGATTCCAAATTTAATAAATGTTGTGTAGTAATGAAGATCATCAATTTTATCATCGATACCGCTATATTTACTGTATGTACCCGCAGTACGCTCTGGAGAAGGAGTAAATCCACCATTATTAACGGCAAAGTAATAACATTCCTGTGGATGCCAAGGAAGATAGTAACCTAGATATTGAACTTCAATTTTCTTCGCAGCCAGCTGATCTGGATCAGGCGGAATATAAGGTTGTAATTCCACTTCGGTTAAACCAAACTCTTCTTTTAATTCCAGAGCTGAAATTCCTGAAAGATAAATTTCAGCTGAATTTTTGGTGGTAAAATAAGATAAATCTTTAGTAGCTTTATCATCTTCTTTCGCATTATTTCCATACTCAGCAGGATTCTCCCCATAAAATACTAGAGGAATATCTAAGCTTGCGGCCAATTTAGGAGGAAAATACATTTGTCCCAAAATAAAAGGCTGAAATGGATGATATAGATTTTCTAATGCTAAACGAGTCAATAATCGATGCACCTGTCCATTAGGCGTAAAAAGATAGTTATCAAATCCCGCATGAATCCATGCCTGGAAATTGTTCCATCCCCAAGAAGTATAAATATGAGGCGCCCAAGTCACAGTTAAAGGATTCATGTTGTATTCATATTTTAAAATATAAGCCGTATAGAAACTGTCTTTACCACCTGAACCTGGAATTAAACAGTCATAGTGACCTGTTTTGCTGCGGTATCTATCGCACAATTCTTTTAATTGCGTTTTGCGCTCATCCCAATTAATGTTTCTTTTCTTTTCTGCAATGCGACATGCTGAGCATATACCTTCTTCATCAAAATTGATGGTAGGTTTCTTCACATTGATGGTATGTTTGTACTCTTTTTCAGAATTAGGTTTCTGATTGCTATAAGTACATTTGGTACAAAATTCTACCTCAGAGGGTAATCCATAGAATGCTTCCTTAGTCGGAGTATCCAGTTTATATTTATCCAAATCGACTTTACCTGGATAGGTAATCATTGTAGCCTCCTTAAAAACGCCGCTGCTTACAGAAAATTTAATTTTAATATTCACTCTTGAAGAGGCACAAGACCATTAACAAAAATAAAGGTAGCTGTAGCCTTTCAATAAGCCAGTAAATACTCAACCACTAGCACTGCGACAAGTCAACATGCTTTGATTCAATCATGTTCACGAATTCTGGACTCTGCGGACAAGCCCGCAGAAGGGCAAATTGCCCCTCACTGGCCTGTAACAGAACATAGCTTATTCATCTACCACGCTTATCAAGAAATTACGTTAATTAGCTAAACCCCATAAATTTTATTAATTAGTCCCATTGTTTTTAAACTTTCCTTAATGGTAATGACCTGACTTTTTTCACCAAGTACTGCCTTACAAACCTCTTGGGCCTGGCGATAAAAACCTGCTTTAAATTGTTGATCTTTTATATCCATCTCTACCTCATGAGCGATTCTCTCATTAGCATTCTGGAAACATGCCTTCTCAAGTGGCTGCATGCTCCAACGGCGATACGCTGTACTAACTGCACAGGCCCAAGGACCCGGTCCCTGCCAAATACACTCATAAAGTGCTTTATCTCCACTATCAAATTCAATATAGCTAATCACCATTTGAGACTTTTCCTGCTGCCAGGGGGAAATTTGTTGAACATGAGTCACTTCACCTCGTGCAAAATATCTTATTAGATCGATGACGTGAATCGAGTTGGCATACATAAATTTTTGCACGACTTCTTCAGGATGATGACAACCTCTTGCCTCAGCAAAACTTTGCTGGTCTTGAATATGAATATAACGTTTGGCGTCATTATTTGCATTTAAATCACTAAGAATAGTTAAAGCACTTGAATAAAATCGACGGTTTAAAGCAACAAAAACCTGTCCTCTCGCTTGTAACGCTGCCTCAGCAATATCGTTTGCATCCCTTAAATCATAACCAGCGGGCTTTTCAAGTAAGACATTCCAATTGTGCTGGAAACAAGCCTTAGCAATAGAATTGGCCTGAAGCTCAGGAACTGCAACCACAACTAAATGAGCTGCACTTTTTTCGTATAAGTCCGCCACAGAATCTGTTACGCATGGAATATTAAATTCTTTTGCCATTTGTTCTGCAGTCGTCTTTGTCCGGCTAAACAGTCCTGTAACTTTAACACCATCAATTGCCTGGAAAGCTTTAATATGCTCCCTTCCCATCTTACCAGCACCAATTACAGCAACATTTAAACCATTCATTGATAATTACCTTATTACTATTATTTAAGAAGCTTTACGCCGGATTTTTTTCGTTTGCAGCAGCTCTTGCACAAGAGACTGAATTCGACCAGTAGAACCACCATCCATATAGCCCCACTCTAATTTTTCAGTTTCAAGATAAGTCTTTAAGGACAATAATTGTTCCGGCTCAGAAATCATTTGCGTAGCTTTTCTGAAATCATCTTTTGCGCAAACATTTAATACACCTTGGACATGTTTATAGTCTGAAAAATCATAATAAAAAATATCATAGTTAATCGTTGGAATACCACAAGAAATGGCCCAGCGTATAGTTGCAGAGGCAAAAGCAATATAGATATCAGACAATGCAACCAATCTTGCAGTATCAATATGAGTGACTAAAAAATTTTTCTTAGCAAACAGTTCTCCCAACTCCAAATAATTAGGATGAGGTCTAAAAATAATTTCATAATCGTTGCGAAGCTCACGCAGACAATTCCCAATAAAATCGACAGCCTCTTCAGCATCAGCAAAATCAAAACCAGGTGGAGTTCCACCAGTTAATTGATTAGGGAAGCCACCGATTAAGAGAAACGGTTTATCACTATTAATATTTAACTCATTGTATAGCTTCTTTCTTTCCTCAAATTTATTTAAAAGAAATGCTGCCAAATTATCATCATAGCAAGCACCTGTGATTTTCATCTTTGAGGGCGGAATGCCATTTTGTTTGTAATATTTGAGCATTTGCTCATTCTCGACAGCAATAATATTGGCGTAGGTACTATTCATCATCCAGGGGTTAGGAGGTGAACTTCGAGTAATTATATGACCAAGAACATGACCTGCGGGAAGTCTTAAAACAGCATGAGATTCATCTTTCATAACCCAAGAGGGAAACAAAGCGCCAATAATTCGATGGCTGAAATGCTCCTTTAAACTGAATTCAGGGCGAGTTTTTAGGGCTTGAAATGCCTCAGTTTGGTTAGCAATTGTATAGGGAATAATCATACTTGGAATACGCAGCTTATGGCCCGCCTTAATCAATAAAGGAGAAACGTAACCAACAATATCCTCGGGGAGAATAATTAGTTTAATATTATGAGCTTTTAAAATTTCTTTATACTGTTTTAAACTTTTTTTATATATTAAAGGCACGATAATTAGCTTCGAAGTTACTAAATTGTTAAATGATATAAACCTGTTTCTAAGAAAGGATATTAAGATTTTTTTAATAATTACCCGACATATGTTAATCAAGGCTATGCATTTTCTTTTAAAGTAGTGAACTACTCTCGCCTTTATAAGCGCTCTAATCAATCGCTTTTTTAATGAATTTATCTTTATAATTTCTACACTTTCAAATGTGCTGTCTGTTTGCTCACATTCCTGAGAGTTTTCTAAGCTTTGTACTCTCTTCTTGATCTTCTTTTCTTGTTTTTTTAGAAAATAAGCCGCTATTTTATGAATAGGTGTACTAATCACAACCTGAGGTTGCGAAAAAACAATTTTGCCATCAATTTCACGAGACTCTATGGATTGATCAATTTTCTCAATAACCAAATCATCATGAATTTGAGATCCTACTCCACAAAATAGAATGATACAGCGATGTCCATAATTTCTTAAACCTACAGCAGTACGCTGCATTTCCATAAAATCAGACAAACGTTGGGTGACGAAGAGAATGTTCGATGAGGATAGCACGGTGTCCGTCATGGCAATAAGGTTATTAAATCCATAAGTTGAGGCATATTTCCATATATTCACTCTGTTGTAAAGCTTATAAGTAATTAATATGAGCAGAATTAACTTTAATTCTGCTCACTAATAGACCCCTCCTAATCCCTTATAATCTGAAATTTCTTTTAAGAGAGTTCAGCTATCTGTTATGATGGAAATGATTTTTGAATTTGACCTTGTAAATCCCTGTTTAGGTCTGTTGACATTTCGCTAGCTTAAGTAGCAAAGCATTATTAGAGCCTGCTTGACTTAAGTTGTGAACATTGGAATATATAAAAAAGACAAGACATTCAGCCGAATAGTAAGGTCAATCAACTTAACAGGTAAAACTATTTAAAAGGCCGCTGATTTATCAATAACAATACCTAATCTATGAAAATTTTATTACTAGGGAGTACTGGGCAGGTCGGGATTGAGCTTATGGCTCAACTGGCAAACTCCACCCACAAAGTGTTGCCTGTATCGAGAAAGGAATGCGATTTATCCAAACCGGATTCCGTTAAGGGTATTTTGTCTCAGTTTAACGTTGATTTGGTCATTAACGCTGCCGCTTACACTGCAGTTGATATGGCCGAAGAAGAAAATCACCTTGCTTACCAAATCAATGGTTTTTCTGTTGGAGCGATAGCAAGTTACTGCCAATCACAAAATATTCCACTTATTCATTTCTCTACTGACTATGTCTTTGATGGCACCAAGGCAGAAGGTTATGTTGAGGACGATCTAACGTCCCCTATAAATACCTATGGCAATTCAAAATTACTGGGTGAACAACTTATTCAAGCTACTCTAGGTAAATACCTTATATTTAGAATAAGCTGGGTATTCAGCAAAAATAGTCAAAATTTTGTGAGAACAATATTACGTCTCGCAGCAACTAGGGAAGAAATAAAGATTGTTGCTGACCAGTGGGGATGTCCTACTGCTGCAAAAGATATTGCTCGAGTCATTGTAACTATCATCGATAAATTAAGTTGTGATACGTTTCAAGATTGGGGTATTTATCATTATGCCAGTTTTGACCCTACGAACTGGTATGAATTTGCTAATAGCTTTCTTAAACTTGCAAAAAATAAGGGGCATCATTTCTTGTTGAGTCGTCTTATTCCTATCGATACGGGAGGCTATCCGACTAAAGCCAAACGTCCTCAAAATTCTGTTCTTATTACTGATAAAATTGAGAGGGTTTTTAATATCTCTCGCGGATTCTGGGCTGACTATTTACCAGAAGTGATTGAAGAATTCGCAAATCAGGAGGCGAAAGAAACATGAGTTATCAATGTCGCAATCTTTTAGTTACTGGTGCTGCTGGCTTCATTGGCAGTAATTTTGTCCACATGATGAGCGAACGCTACTCCAGACTACGAATTATTAGTTTAGATAAATTAACTTATGCAGGAAATAAAGCAAATTTGGATAAAGTAAGAGAATTCGATAGTCACCTATTTATCGAAGGTGATATTGGAGATAAAGAACTTGTGACCAGTCTTCTCAACCAATATGAAATAGACACTATCGTTCATTTTGCCGCAGAATCACATGTCGATAATTCCATTAAAAATCCCTTGGTTTTTTTACAAACAAATGTTTTGGGCACCTTTACCTTGTTAGAAGCAGCACGTCATTATTGGCTTGATAAAAAACATTGGGATAACCATTCTTGTCGTTTCCATCATATTTCAACTGACGAAGTTTATGGTTCTTTAGATCATGATGAACCAGCTTTTACCGAAATGAATCGTTATCAGCCTAATTCACCTTATTCTGCCTCAAAAGCAAGCTCTGATCATTTAGTCAGGGCCTACTTTCATACTTATCAACTACCTGTTACCACTTCAAATTGCTCCAATAATTACGGCCCTTATCAACATAAAGAAAAATTAATTCCCACTGTAATTGATTGTTGTATTAATCAGCGTCCCATTCCTGTTTACGGGGATGGTTTGAATGCTCGTGATTGGCTTTTTGTTAAAGATCATTGTGATGCAATTGATCTCATTTTGCGAAAAGGACATGTAGGCGAGGTGTATAATATAGGGGGTAATAATGAGTTAGATAATTTAACGCTTATTAAGCACATTTGTCAGATTATGGACCAATTTCTGCCCCAAAAAGCACCTCATGAAAAATTGATTTCTTTTGTCCAGGATAGAAAGGGACATGATAAACGCTATGCGATTAATAATGAGAAAATTTATAAGGAATTAGGTTGGAGTCCAACAGGTAACTTTACCGAGCACTTAGTTGAAACGATTAAATTTTATTTAAATCAAAATCTGAAATTAAGAAATAGTGACTTAATGGCCTCGAGCTCTTAACATTAGGGACATCAGCCAAACTATTGAGTGGCATATTACAAATGCTAAATGAAAGGGAGATAAAATTTGGCGAAAATTTTGCTAACAGGTGCTACTGGATTTATAGGAATGAACTTAGTACCTCAACTACGAGCAATGGGACATGAAGTTAGGTGTGCAGTTTGGAAGCCTGCACCATGGCTTAAAGCTGAACAAGTAAAAATTAATAAAATCGAATCTCAAACTGATTGGAGTGCTCCACTCAAAGATATCGATTTTGTTATCCATCTAGCAGCGAAGGTACATGTACTCGAAGGAAAACATCAACAATCTACTTCCCTTGAGGAATATTGCCGAATCAATAGTATCGCAACCAAAGAGTTTGCAGAACAGGCTGCTCAACACCAAGTAAAGCGATTTATCTTTTTAAGCTCCATTAAAGTGATAGGAGAACGCACAGCTAAAGATGTCTTCTTTACAGAAGAATGCCAAGAAAATCCAGAGAATCCCTATGCCAAAAGTAAGTTACTTGCTGAACAGTATTTGCAAGATATCTGTCAAAAAACACCCATGGAAATCATTATTTTACGTCCACCCTTAGTTTATGGCCCAGGTGTAAAAGCTAATTTTCTCCGAATGATGATGCTGATAGCCAAAGGTTGGCCTTTACCTTTTGGGAGAGTTAATAATAAGCGAAGTTTTTTATATATCGATAACTTAATCTCTGCAATATGCACTGTCCTTTCTCATCCTGCGGCTGCAAACAAAACTTTTTTAGTGGCAGACAATGAAAATTGGTCATTATCTGAACTTTTAAGGATACTCTCTACTGAGATGAAGATTAAATCGCGTCTATTTCCCTTCCCTATTAAACTATTGACAGGAGTTTTTTCTCTTCTTGGCTTAAAGGGAATGAATACTCGTCTTTTAGATTCATTATTGGTGAGTAATAATAAAATTAAAACAGAACTTGGCTGGGAACCTCCAATCCGAGCGAATGAAGGAATACGACATACGGTTCAATGGTATCAAGATGAAAATAATTGCTAGCCTTTGCATGGTACTGCTATCAGCAACGTTTGTAAAACTATTCTGTTCTTTAGCTAATAACACCAGGTTGCTTGTACAACCCAATGAAAGAACTCTTCACGCTAAACCTACGGTTCGTGGATCAGGCATTGTATTTATTGGACTATGGTTATTAAGTGTTTCCTTTCTTGGTTTAGTGATAGACACTCCCTTTTCGCAACAAATGATGCTTATTCTTAGTGGATTACTACTAAGCGCAATAAGTTTTTTAGATGATTTAATGAATTTGTCTGTTAAAATTCGTTTGCTAGTACAAGCTTTAGTATCTTTTAGCCTTACTTTCTATTTATTCCCTCTTCCCTTAAATTTTTTACTCTTTACTGTTCCTGAGGGAATCGTTGCCTCAGTATTTGTAGTTGCTGCTTTTATTTGGGCTATCAACCATTTTAATTTTATGGATGGTTTAGATGGCTTTGCTGCTATTCAAGCCTTTTTCCTGCTTTCCATTTATAGTCTTATCTTTAACCATCATCAAGCTATTTTCTATGAGTATGTATGTTTGATGCTCGTAGCAAGTCTAGTTGGTTTTCTAATTTTTAATTTCCCTCCAGCCAAAGTTTTCATGGGCGATGTGGGAAGCGCCACATTAGGCCTATCTACTTTTTTAATGGGATTAGTAGCACAAAAATATTACAGTGTGCCCATTATTTATTGGTTTATGCTCAATGGTCTTTTTCTTTTCGATGCCACCATTACTCTTCTTCGTCGAATAGTTAATCGAGAAACTTGGTATGCGCCACATAAAAAACATGCTTATCAGAGAATTAAGCAATTGGGAGTTAACTCTGAGCTAATTCTTTCAGGGCAAGTGGTTATTAATGCGGTCATTGTTGGTTTAGTTGCCTGCATCTATTTTTACCCGCAATATACCTTAGCTATTGTAGCACTCGAGCTTGTGGGACTGTCTGGCATTTATGTTTTAATTGAGCGAGCTTATCCAATGACGTCCTTACAAAAGATAGCATGAAAGGTTGATAAGTCGTGCTTTTAATTCTTATGCGTTTATCTTTTTCTTTTTACCGTTAGCATTTATTTTTTTTATTTTCTACAATGCTATTACTCCTCCAGGAGCGTCATTGGCTATTTATTTATAGTCTCACTTATTTCTACAGCTATTGGAGTACAGCTTTTACACCTTTATTGCTGTTATCACTCAGCTTTAATTTTATCATCAGTGACTATCTGGAAAGGCGAAAATATTTATTGTATCTGGCACGGTGCGTCGTGGACTTTATACTATGGGGCGCCTTACATGGGATTTGTCTTCTTTGCTTACTTTTGGTCATGTAAGTGATTTTTTATATTATCAATTTTAGGAAAAAAACAATTGAACATGTATAAAAAATTTACGCTGTATTACTTACTCACTATTGTTTTGCTTTGTTCAGCTATTATTTCATTTAATTGGCTGGTCACCTTCGTTTGGCAAAGGCAATAGCCATTGAGTGGAAAAAACCAGAAACTATTGTTTTAGGCTCGTCTACCGCAGAAACTGGCTAGATCCGGCTTTTCCGGGTTGGAGTAACAAGAATATCTATAGTTTAGGTTTAAGTGGTGCAAATATTTACGAGGTCTTACGCTATTTACAACATACTCAAGCAAATCGTCCCCTTAGCGTGCTGTTTTGGTCGTTAACTTTTTCATGTTTAATGCTTATGTTAAAAATCGGGATGATTTTGATGAGTCTATTCTGAATGTAGATAAAGATGGCAAAAGTAAGACCTTTAAAATAAACAGCTTTTTTGCCACCTTATTGTCTTATGATGCATTAACAGCAAGTATTGCCACTGTTCAATCACAACATCAAAATAATGCTTTTTTAAGCAACGGACAACTCGTGCATGACTATCGCGAGGAACAAATTCGACAACGACGCGTATATAAAAATAACTTCCTTCATACTGAGCAGTTTAATCCACCGACCTTTTTTCCTGTCCCAATAAAAGAATATGCATTTATTGATCCTACACATCAAATTAATACTTTAGACTACATGCAACAGATTATTAACATTTGCACTAAGAATAAGACTGAACTCATTGTTATTTTAGCCCCAGAACATGTACGTCTTTTAGAAACTTATAAATTACTGGGTCTATGGCCCCGTTATGAGGAATGGCAGCAAGCCCTGCTTAATTTAATTCAGCAACACAATGACAATCACCCTCAACTACCCTATACACTCTGGGGTTTCAACAAGTTAAACCAATACACTACCGAAGTTTGCCGGCCAGTAATGACAGCAGAGTGATGATGAAATGGTTTTGGGATCCATATCACTTTAAAAATGAACTGGGAAATTTGATATTGGCAGTGATCCTTAATCAGTCTAATCAATCTGATATATCTAGTTTCTCAACAAAATTAGATCCAATAAATCTTTTGGCTGAATTGAAACAAAACTCAAGTGCTCTTAAACAGTGGGAAGAACATAATGTAGAACAAGTAATCGAGCTCAAACAAAATTTATTAAAAGAAATTAAAGTTGCCTCATAGTGGCTGCGCAAGACAGCCTTCTATAGTTAAAGAGCCTCAATCACTTCATGGTTATTTTCAAGAATGGTAATAAGGCATTGAATGACCCGATCAATATCGATGGTACTAAGATTTGAGCCAGAGGGTAAACATAATCCCTGATTAAAGAGATAATCAGAAACACTCAATGACTCCGTGTGAGGATAATATTTGGTACCAGCAAATAAAGGCTGTCTATGCATGGGCTTCCATGTGCGCCTTGCTTCAATTCGATATTGGCTCAAGTTTTTAATAACAGTGACTGGGTCTACAGAGCTTTGTTGAGCATCGATTAGCATCGTAGAAAGCCAATGGGTACTTCTTCCCTCTTTAATTTCTGGCATCATGCTCACAATTTTATGCTGTTGCAGTCCTTCCTTGTAATGATTATAAATTGCTATCCGTGAGGCAATTCTTTTTTCCAACACACGCAATTGCCCTCGACCTATTCCTGCCAGCACATTGCTCATGCGATAGTTATAACCAACCACACTGTGTTCATAGTGATAAGCTGGATCACGAGCTTGAGTCGACAAAAACCTTGCACGTTCAATTAGTGTTTCATCATTGGAAACCAGCATGCCTCCACCAGAGGTCGTAATAATTTTATTACCATTGAAGGAAAAAACACCCAGTTTACCAAAAGTACCACTGAATTTTTTGTTATAAGTTGCTCCTAATGATTCAGCTGCATCCTCAATAATTGGAACTTGATACTCGTCACACAATTTGCAAAGTTCTTTATAGTTGGCACTCTGCCCATATAAATTCACAATAATTACTGCTTTGGGAAGTTGCTTTGCTGCTGCGGCTTCTTTTAAGGCGCGTTGCAGAGCTTGCGGCGACATGTTCCAAGTTTCCGGTTCAGAATCAATAAAAACTGGAGTTGCACCTTGATAAAGCACTGGGTTTACTGTAGCTACAAAAGTAAAACTGGAGACAAATACCGTGTCACCAGCCTTGACATCAAGCAAGACTAGCGCTAGATGAATTGCAGCTGTACCAGAACTTAAAGCCACAGCAGCCTTAATATTTACATATTCAGCAACTTCTTGTTCAAACGCATCTACATTGGGTCCTAAAGGTGCTACCCAATTTGTGGTAAAGGCTTCTTGTACGTATTGTTGTTCATGTTCTCCAATATGAGGCGTGGATAAAAGAATGTTGGAAGATAATTCGCGGCGATGAATAAGACGAGTTGGTTTACCAGCTTTATCAACTAGAGGAATATGATTTAACTCGTACTCCTCCATTAAATGAAATGCCTCTTGAATACTACTTGACTGCGGAAGCGATTTTGATGATAACGAGGGCAATTCCGATAACGTTGTCTCCAGGGTACAGCCTTTTAGCAATAATCGCCGAAGATCACCATCGGTAACTGTTCTAATCAAACAGTTATTATCATCCACTAAAAGTACAACACCTTGTGCGGTTTCATCTAATTTCTCAAGAGTTTGTTTTAGCGTATAATTCTTTTTAACAAATAGTGTTTCTATATTAAACATAATAACCCTTCATCCTGCAGGAACGCCTTTAACCACACTGTTTTCTTCCACATTTCGGGTCACAACTGCACCCGCACCAACAGTAGCCCCATTTCCTATTTTAATTCCCGGGAGAATTACAGCTCCCGCACCAATCAATACTCCTGCTCCTATTAACACATTGCCTCCTAGCGTGCTATTGGGCGCAATATGAGAATATGAACCAATTTTTACATCATGATCCACAATAGCACCGTGATTGACAATACTACCTTCACCAATATTACTTCCTGGAGCTAAAATTGCTTTTGCTGCGATAAAAGATCCACCAGCTATTTCGGCAGTTCTAGAAATAATGGCTGCTGGATGAATTATCGTCAATAGTGCAGCATCTTTTGATAAGTCGCGGTAAATTTTTTCACGAATCACATTGTTTCCAATCGCCACATGAACATTAGCAGTGATCTTTGATAAAGGACCTGTAGCATTAATTTTATAACCAGCCATGATTCTATCTGCTAATACAGGATTATCATCGCATAGGGTGATCGTGTACTGCTCTGAACTTAGTTCAAGTGCATCAAGTACTACTTTGCTATGGCCACCAGCACCTATTATTGTTAATCGTTTAGTACGCATTGCATTTATTCAAAATATCTGGGTTTAAAGAAATAGTTCTTAATAATTCACAACATCGCTCAGCTGTTCGACCATCACCATAAAAATTATTGAACGTATTTTTTTTTGCCGGTAAAACCTGATGAAGTCCTGATAGAATAGAAGGAATATCAGTTCCTACATCAATTACATTATCACCCCTTTCTCTGAATTGCTGACGACTACCTACGTTAATCACTATAAGATTATAAGAGGCAGCCTCAATGATTCCACTACTGGAATTTCCAAGCATTACATCCGCATTAGCCAAGCAATCTAAATAGCTTTGTCGAAGCATGTGCTTAATCACACGAACATCCTCATGATTCTTATATTTTTCCAGAATTTCACGAATAAAATGTCCACCAGCATCAGAATTAGGTTCAAGTATTAGGATTTGTAGTTTCATTTGTAGCGCCGCAAGAATAATATTTTCAAATTGAAATCGAATTTCATTATATTCTTGAACTACAGGATGAAATATCAATAAAGCAAATGGTCTGCTGGGATCAAGACCATATTGCTTACAACACTGCTCTCGATTGCAAGGATTATAAGTAACAATTTCATCCAATCCAGGAGCACCAACCAAAAAAATAGAGTTTTCTCTCTCGCCCATTTTCACCAGACGTTCATAAGCAGCTTTGGTAGCAACAAAATGATAATGAGCTAATTTTGAAATAGCATGTCGAATCATTTCATCAACTGTACCAGAACGCTCTCCACCATGAAGATGTACAACAGGAATATTTAAATGAACGGCAGCCAAGGCACCGGCTAACATCTCCCCTCTGTCCCCTAATAATAGGACAATATCCGGTTTCTGTTGCTCAAATAATTCAGTCATCGCAATAATTTCAAAACCAATAGATTTCGCCATAGTAGCGTGAACTGCTGTATTTACATCAACAGGAATCTGAGCACATATTTTAAAACCATCAGCAATAATTTCATTGACAGTACTGCCATACAAGGCAGAAAGATGCATACCTGTTACACAAATTGACAAATCGATATCAGGTGCTGCATTCAAACATTTTAATACGCTGCGCATTAATCCATAATCCGCACGGGTGCCCGATATATAACAAATTTTCCTTATCACAGCTCGATATGTTCCCATTGTAAGGTACTGCCAGCATTTAAATTAACTGTCAATCTTTTGCCGATTACCTCATGAAGTTTTGCAGGTTTAATACCTGTCCCTGGTCGGAGCAACACAAGATCATCTCTCGTCAACAATGCTCCCCGAGGCAACTCATGTTTTAAAGTGACGCTTCGTCGAACCAGATCACGAATAGGGAGTTCACTCTGCGTAGGCTGTTTGTCTCCATTACCCAATACAATTTCAGCATCTCGAATCATCTTAACCATCTCTGAAAATTCCTTTGGCATCATCGATGCGGTATGATCCGGCCCAGGTAAAGAATTATCCAGGGTAAAATGTTTTTCAATTACTTTTGCTCCGATAGCAACTGCCAAAGTAGGAACTAACACACCCAGAGTATGATCGGAATAACCTATAGGCAAATCAAATTCCCTGGCAAGCGTCTGCATAGCCATTAGATTCACATCACTATAAGCAGCTGGATAATTAGAAGTACAATGAAGCAAAACCAAATTGTCTTTTAAATCATTTTTATAAAATGGCTCAATGGTATCTATTGCTTCTTTGACCTCCAGCAAGTCACTCATGCCAGTAGACATAATAAGAGGTAAACCTGTTTTTGCAAGGTACTTTAGAAAAGGTAGATTGGTAATTTCGCCCGATGGAATTTTCAGACGACGTACACCTAACGAAATTAAAAAATCCACAGATTCTTCATCGAAACCTGTAGACATGAATTCAATACCCAGTGAATTTGCCAGTTGGGCGAGCGAGTGATGATCATCTTCAGAAATTTCTAGCGCCTTAAGCATCTCATATTGACTAGAGTGCGCTGCATTTTTCTTCTGGTATTGTGCCTGTTCTGCTGTTTTATTAACTAAATGATCTGCTTTAAATGTTTGGAATTTCACAGCATTCGCACCAGTTTCCTTTGCTGCGTGAATTAACTCCTTTGCTAAATGGACATCACCATTATGGTTGACCCCAGCTTCAGCAATTACAAAACAACTCATGTTATTACCTCTTCTTCCTTAGATTCCATTAATTTTTCAGCTAATATCCAATCCAGTGATGTATCTATATCAATCGCTTCATGAGGATTTTCAATGAGCAGGGCTTTAGTAGGCTGGCTATAGAAACTATTATGTTTGAGTATCTGCTTCACTGTCGCCAAATAAATTGAGCCATTGAGCTGATAAAATTTGGCAGAAGCTAAATCATTTTCATACTCAGACATAATTCGACTTGAAATTAAATTGCCCTCTTCATCAACTGTTCTAAACCAGGCAGGCTTTATCGTAGGTGTACTGACAGAAACCACGCTCTCACCAGTTTGTTTATGAAGCTTAACTGCCTCCTTTATAAATGAACTAGATCGAAAGGGAGATGTAGGTTGTAACAAAAGGACGCTATCGAAATCTTTTTTTCCTGACTGGCAACGCTTAATTGTATCAATCACTGTATGAATAACATCAGATAAATCATGTGCTAAATTTGCTGATCGTAACCAGGGAACTGATGCACCATAGTGTAAAGCAACTTCAGCGATATCATGACAATCCGTAGAAACAAGAATTTCACTACAAACATTTGCTTTCTGTGCTGCAATAATACTGTATGCAATCAATGGCATTCCTGCCAGAGATTTTATATTCTTGCCGGGCAATCTCTTAGAGCCAGAACGAGCTGGAATGATTGCTAAAATTTTCATGGATTCATCCTAGAGTTTCATAAATTGCTGGATTATCCTTAACCCAATTTCACCACTTTTTTCAGGATGAAATTGACAGCCATAAATATTCTCATGTTGAATCACTGCACTAATAGGTTGTCCATTATAAAAAGTATCAGCGACTCGGGCAGTTGGAGAGTCTGGAACAACCATATAAGAGTGAACAAAATAAACAGACGAAGCTTGAGGCAAATCGCATAAAATCGTATGAGACCAAGAAGGACCATGTTCAGTTGGGTGTAATTCGTTCCAACCAATATGCGGAATCTTATGAGGCGTGCCATCCAGTCCCTGCTGTGGTATAGAAACTACATTCCCTTTTATTAAATCTAAACCAGCATGAGTACCAAATTCACTACTGGTTGTCATAAGCATTTGCATCCCTAAACAAATCCCTAAAAGAGGTTTCCCTTGATGAGTAAAACTTTCAATCGCTTCAATAAAGCCACGCTCACGTAACCCCTGCACCCCGTCAGCAAAAGCCCCTACTCCGGGTAAAATTAATCTTTTGGCAGATAAGATATCTTCAGTGGTCTGGGCGAATTGAACGTGTATATTAAAATGATCAAATGCTCTAGCAACACTAAGTAAGTTGCCAACACCATAATCTATAATGGAAACTGAGCTCATAACCTTCTCACATGAATATTATTGTCCAATGCCATCTTTCTTACTTCTGCAAGAGTGTTCCTTTTGTAATGAAGCAAATCAGCCATAGCAATAGCATCTGCGTGCCCCAAGTGAACTGCAGAAAGCAAATCCTCTGGTTTCCCCATACCACCACTTGCTATGACAGGAATCGTTACAGCATCAGAAACTGCACGGATTAATTCAATATCAAACCCTTTACGAGTTCCTTCCTGATCTATAGAGGTTAACAATATTTCACCTGCCCCAAATTCTTGTCCATTTCTTGCCCAATCAACAACATCCATTCCTGTATGCTCTCGACCATTGTCTGTCATTACTTCCCAGCGACCATTAGACAAACGCTTCGCTTCAATAGATAGGACCATACATTGTGAACCAAATCGACGTGAAATTTCCGTAATCAGCAGCGGATTTTTAGTAGCAGCTGTATTTACTGCCACTTTGTCCGCGCCACATCGCAGTAGCTGTTTTACATCATCCACACTGCGAATACCACCACCCACAGTAATAGGGATAAAAACATTTTCAGCTGTTTTTTTGACTATGTCAGACAAGTTATTACGACCGTATAAACTTGCGACTGTATCCATATAAATAAGTTCATCGGCGCCACCAGTATAATATGACATGGCAAACTCATTTGGATTTCCTAAAACCCTTAATCCTTCCAGGTGAACTCCTTTGATTAAGTTAGGCCCTTTGATATCCAAACGCGCTATCAAGCGGACATTACTCATCAAATCTTCTCCAAATAATCAGCTTCTGTTGTAGTGAGATTTGTTACTTGATGACGCAGTTCCCAACGACCATTTTCATATTTCCATAGATGTGGAGAGCGGAATGTATCTGCAAGTGCCATAAAATAAGCTCTATCCATAATGGGTTGTTCGAACATTTTAGCTGCAACAGGATATTCTTTGGGAGGGATACTTAAATAGTTAAAAATTTCCTCAGCAAACCTTTCCGGAAACTCCGTGTCAAATCGTTTAACGAGAGCGACACCTTCCTCGCGAGTGATATCACCAGAACGAATTTCCTGGGAAGCATCGTAGGTCGCCCGGCCAATACCGAATTTTGTTAAGGTAGTAAAATAATGAAAATCGTCAATTTTGTCATCAATACTGTTATATTTACTATAAGTGCCGGGTGTTCTCTCTGGGGATGCTTCAAACCCCCCATGTTCAACTGCATAATAATAACAGCTTTGGGGATGCCATTTTAAATAATATCCAAGATAATGCACTTCTACTTCCTTTTCTTCTAATTGTGCAGGATCAGCTGGAATATACGCATCCAAATCTGTACCAGTCAACCCAAAACTATTTTTTAAATCTTCGACAGAAGTTCCACCTAAAAATATTTTACTTTTATCTTCTGCAGTAAAATAACGCCAGTCTCTTTTAGCTGATTCGTTATCGACAATAGGATTGCCGTACTCAGCTTCGTTTTCACCATAAATAACCAGTTTAATATTATGAAGCAGAGCCATTTTTGGAGCATAGGCTTTTTGGCCAATCATAAAAGGTTGGAATGGATGAAACAAATTTTCTACGGCTAACCGTGTTAGTAGCCGATGCACACGACCATTCGGGGTAAATAAGTGATTATCAAAACCAGCATGAATCCAGGACTGAAAATTACGCCACCCCCATGAGGTATACATGTGAGGAGCCCAAGTAACCGTTAAAGGATTCATTCCATACTTATATTTTAAAATATGGGCTGCATAAAAACTATCCTTGCCTCCGGATCCAGGAACCACACAATCATAAGAACCATTCTTGCTTCTATAGCGATCACATAATTCTTTTAATTGTTGCTCTCTTTCCGTCCAGTTAATTATTTTTCTCTTGCGCTCTGCGGCTTTGCAAGCATCACAAATACCTTGCTCATTAAAGTGAATCGTTGTTTTTGCTGATCCCTTTTTGTGCTCATATTCAACAGCAGAGTTAGGTCTTTGATTTGATATAACGCAGCTTTTACAAAACTCTACCTTCCTGGGCAAACCATATTTAGTATCCAATTCGTCAGGGCTTTGCATAAAATTATTAAGCTCGATTGGCCGGGGATATAAAATTCTGTCCATTGCTGTCACCCTTAATTTAAAACTTACGATGTAAGATGCGTACTGTATCATAACCTCCCTACCTCATAAAATAAATTTTAAAACAATAAGAAATTAAACGGCTAATATTTACTCTATCTTTTCATGGAGTTATTATTGAGCTGGCAATCAACCCACCACTATACGCAGTAGATAGTGTCTGTAGTGTCCTATTCATCAACGTGAAAAAAGAGTAGTCGCATAATACCAATAATTAGATATACTATTTGAATGTTAATTAATTGGAAATTTAGGTGTCGCTAAAGGCCATGTATGATCAAATTGCGGCCAATTATGCTACCGCGGATCGATTTGGCTCAATAAGCCAAAGTCATCGTGCCGCGATAGCGCAAATTAAACGGGAGCATTTAGGGTTAAGATCTCATTATAAAGTACTGGATTTCGGTGTCGGTAATGGAGTTTTCCTGAAAAAGCTCAAAGAAATTATGCCCGAGGCAGATTTTACGGGTATTGATATTTCACCTGAAATGTTATCTCTTGCGCGCCGCGCTTTACCTTTAACAACAATTGAGGCTAGTGCCACTGAAGCGAGCAATTATCTTCCCCATCACAGCCAAGATTTGGTATTAGCTCATTTTATTAATGCCTATATTCCTATCCACACATTATTTAATGAAGCCGATTTGCTAACACGAGCAAATGGTTATTTCTCTCTCATTACCACAACCTACGAATCATTTCCTGTGGCTCAACATTACCTAGCTAATTTTATTGCCCGAGGAACGTTGTTGAGCACTGTGATTGGACATTACTATAAGACGTTAATAAAAAACACCACAGTCGTGTCTGGTCTTGATGAACTTATGCATATTTTTACCCAGCATCAATTTAAAATGGTGCGCCACGAGCGATTATATATACCCATTATGTTGGATAATATTGAAGAATTAATAAAATTTGGTATCGAAGGAACATGGTTTTTAAATAACCTTGCTATCAGAATGCTGCCTAAAAATTTTTTACTAAAGCGCTTGAAGCGTCTTTTCGGTCAGATGTTTACCTTTCCATATCACGATACTCACATAATCGATATAATTTTAGCTAAAAAATAAAAGACCGTTCGCTCATTTAAAAGAATTAAACGTCTGAAGCACTCATACTCTGACAGTTAGTTCATTTTCTTCAAGATAAGCGCTACGATTTTTTGATTCTAATGCAATCTCTTTTCAAGTAGCGTAGTCTTCATTGCTGCCTATATGTAAAAATCTATTTTGCCATGTAATTGCATACGCTTACAGGGTTTAAATATATAGTTTGAATTAAATAAAGCACTAAGAATAACGGAAAGGAGGGTACCCATGAGTTATAAAATTCAACAAAGAGCCCGGAAAATAATTTTCTTTTTTCTTCTCACTTTTGGATATCTTCCATTAGCCACTGCACAAACTGATTGTACTCCTATATTGCAACTGCCAACCGCTATCAATAAGCCGGAAAATTATACTGCT
The DNA here is from genome assembly GCF_002240035.1 of Legionella clemsonensis. NCBI lineage: Bacteria > Pseudomonadati > Pseudomonadota > Gammaproteobacteria > Legionellales > Legionellaceae > Legionella > Legionella clemsonensis. The sequence continues at coordinate 2,145,268 of NZ_CP016397.1, forward strand.
TAATGAACAATCATTAATTCAGCTAGTAATCATGCAATAACAATTACCACGTCAGGGGTCACGTTAGATTTACACAAATTTACTATTAGCTCCAGTTCACCAGACAATAATATTGATTTTGGTATTTATGCTTTAAATCAGAGACATTACTATTAAAAATGGAAATATCCGCGGATTTTTGTATGGTATCTACCTTACCGACTCTAAAGACTCATCCGCAGATTCTAATACGGTTTCAGGTGGACATCTGATTGAAAAAATGACTATTAGAAACTGTCTTTTCCGTGGAATTAGAATCGAGGGAGCTCATAATATTGTCAAAAATTGCTTTATAAATAACACGGGAGGAACACAATTATTTGCAAATTCTTTTGCTATAGGAATTGAAGCGATTGGTCCTGGTGTTATCATTGAAAATAATACAGTTACAGAAACCTATGCTTGTGGTAAAGGAGAAAGTGTTGGTATTTCTTTAGTAATAATTGCAGTGTGCAGAAGCAAGCTTTAATAGCATTTATAATACAAAAAAATTCTCCACTCGCTGCACTTTTCAAGGACGTAGTTTTGGCATTTGGATTGGCGGCAATCCTAATTTAAGAACAAATGCTTATATTCGTAATAACAGTATTAAAGGTATGAATTACGGGTTTACATTTTCAACTCCAACTACAGGGTGGTATGGTAATAATTAAATAATGCATACATCTTGCAAATATGCTGTTAATAGTCCTACTGTTTCTACCTTTAACAAAAAAGGCAAAGTAGCTTGTCAGACAGCTTTAACTTCTGAGGAATTCGATATGGTAAACGACAGGATAATTGCACAGGAGACTATCGACTGGTAATCGTGAGGTCATTGTCAGTAGAATAATTCGTTTGAATATTAAAAGAAAAAATTTTTCATTTTCAATAATGAAATTTGTCCCGAGCGACCAACTCCTTTTGTACTCGGGACTGGAGGACTGCAATGAAATCCGGATTTATACAGCCTCTTCGCTATCAGTTGCTTCTTTTTCTTGTTGTATACGTAAATAGATTTCTTCACGGTGCACAGAAACATCTTTTGGTGCATTAATACCTAATCGCACCTGATTTCCTTTTACACCCAATACGGTAATGTTTACATCATCACCGATGATTAAGGTTTCACCAATACGCCGAGTCAAAATTAGCATGACTAAATTCTCCCTTAGATGGCAGCCACCACCTATTCCATGAACTTCCATGGTGATCTCGGTGACTACAACTTGATTTAATTATGAACAATTTTAGGCTGTTCGATCGTAAGTTTACACAATGATTCTTAACAAAATCTTAAGAAAGTCCGCTTTTAAATCTTAAAAAGAAATAAAATTAATTTTTTTGCATTTCTCAGTGTTCTTCAGAGGATAATAAATTATATATTTTGATAAAAAATGACTTACCATATTGATTAACTTATAATCCTTTAAGAACATTTATATAAGTCTGAAAAAACAGCCGAGCATTATACTAAAAAAACAAGAAAAATGAGATTATTTTTTAAATTTTTTCCTTTAGATAATGAACAAGAGGAAAATGGTCAATTTTTAATCCATCCCTATATCTAAATATCAATTGCATCATCTTCCTATTTATTTGCAACGCCATTAGTGGTATTTTTATGAGAAAAACTTAAATAATCTCGCATGAAGCAACTAACAGAACTCAATTCGTGGGTTGACTTAGAAAATCACCTTCAGTCTTTACGCTTGAAAACTATTGGCGATTTAAAACAATCCGCAGCAAGGAGTAATGCTCTTTTAGCATCAACATCTCATATTCAGCTTGATTTTAGTAATCAACGCTTAAACTCCACCACATTTGAGTTATTGATTCAGTTGGCTGAAGAATGCGATTTAAAAAATAAAATTGCAGCACTAATGCAAGGAGAGTTGGTCAATAATAGCGAGAAAAGACCAGCACTCCATACCGCCTTGCGGATCTTAGATAGTACCCCTATTTATGTCAATAATCAGAATATAATTCCTGATATTTTTGCAACACGTGAAAAAATTAAAATCATTTCAGATGCTTTGAGAAATGGAGAATGGGTTGGTTTTTCAGGAAAACCAATCACTGATATCGTAAACATTGGCATGGGAGGTTCGGATTTAGGTCCTCGTTTTACCATTCGTGCCTTAGCTAATCTTACTAACAAGCGCTTACGCTATCACTTTGTATCAGATGTTGACCCTCATGCTTTAGATAATGTCGTTCAACACCTAAAACCAGAAACCACCTTATTTATTGTCTCATCCAAATCATTTACTACTAAAGAAACATTGCATAATGCTAAAAAAGCATTGGCTTGGCTCAATAATCCAACTCAAGTTGATAAGCATTTTATTGCAATTACTGCTAATGTAGCAAAGGCAAAAAACAGTGGATTTAATAATGTATTACCAATATGGGAATGGGTGGGTGGCCGCTACTCGCTTTGCTCAGCAATCAGTTTAATTACTGCTATTGCGATTGGTTATGAACAATTTTCACAGATGTTAGCCGGTGCTCACAGCATGGACCAGCATTTTCAAGAGACTGCTTTTTCCAGCAATTTACCGGTTCTTTTAGGATTAACAGGTATTTGGAATAATAATTTTTTGCATATTCATAATTTATTAATCCTTGTGTACACTCAACAGCTTGACTATTTTGTTCCTTATATTCAACAGCTGGATATGGAAAGTAATGGGAAATCTATCGACAAACTTGGACGAGCAGTTAACTATGCAACAGGTCCTATTGTTTGGGGTGGTTTAGGCAATCAGGCACAGCACAGCTATTACCAGTTGCTTTGCCAAGGCACTCATCAAGTTGCCTTAGATTTTATTACTATTAAATCCTTTAATAATGAATTAATTAATGCGATGTCTGAAGCCAAAAGACATATATTAGCGCATGGAGTTCATGAACCTGAAAATCCCAGTGGGTATATTCCTGGCAATAAACCTCTAACTCACATTCAATTAGTCGATTGCTCTCCTTTTACCCTTGGACAACTCGTTGCACTTTATGAGCATAAAATTTACACTCAAAGTGTCATTTGGAACATTAATGCCTTTGACCAGCCTGGTGTTGAAAGTGCAAAAAAACAGGGATTTCCTTCTGTCGTAGTATGATTAATGCCATTCAATATCTTAGAGCCTTGGCAGCCTGGATGGTTGTTTTACATCATTTCGTGCAACTTTATTGTACACCTGAAGTATCAGGCCGAATAGCTTCATTCTTTCTACATTATGGTGCCTACGGAGTAGACCTTTTTTTTATAATTAGCGGCTTTGTTATTTATCATTCTACTTCTGGAAAGACAGTTCATTTTAAACAATTTATGGTGCAACGAATGGCTCGTCTCGCCCCTGCTTACTGGTTCTATACCCTTCTCATTACTGCTCTAGTGGTTAATTATGAGAACTTGATTCCACTAACGGCTTTTGAACCCGTGTTTCTTTTAAAAAGTCTTCTATTTTTACCCGCGAAAAATCCTTCCGGTATAGGATTTTTTCCGTTGCTAACTGTAGGATGGACATTAAATTACGAAATGGTTTTTTATTTAATTTTTGCATTTACCCTATTGTTTCCTTTTAAATTTCGTTTAGTTGCCACAACTGTTGGTCTTTTGTTATTAATCTTTGTGACACACAAAGCGGGTCATGATTTTTTATTTTATTCCAATAAAATTATTCTTGAGTTCTCCCTTGGCATGGAGATTTATTGCTTATGGAAACGAGGTTGGGTACAAAAAATTCATTACTCCATGTCGATCATTTTAATGATATTTGCCACCCTTCTATTTATTATTGAACAACCCATTGGGCATCACTGTCTACGAAGTGGCGTACCTTGTGCGTTTATTTTTATTGCAGTTCTTTCGCTAAATCAGCGACTTAATAGTACATGGATAATAACTATCGGCAATTGGTCTTACTCTACTTATTTATGTCATTTATTGGCATTAGCCCTTTTGCGGCCGATTTCATTGTCTTTACATCTACCTCATTTTTTTACCCTCTGTCTTGGATTTCCTCTTATCTTGGCTGTTTCTTATCTTAGTTATTCTTTTATTGAAAAACCCATGCAAAATTACATTAAAACATTTCAAAAGCAGAAAGAGACAATTTTAAAATCAAAGGGCTTAGCGTCACTCTGAACTGACAAGCTTCACTGGAATTTATCACTTGGAGATCAACTATGTCTAAAAAATATTTTTTTAACAAAGTTGATTTTCTAAAGTCCTCATGAACTTCTTCGCTACTTCAGGATGACTATATTTCTGTAGCCTGAGTACAGTCCTCGCTGGGACAAACCCAAGTTTCACTCAGAATATGCATAGTTCCTCATCTAATTTTCTTGGCGGGTGCCACTGAGGAGCGCATTTTTAGTGTCTTCTTAAAATTGGAAAGTCGTAAGTAATAAAATTTTCTAAAAAGGAAAGCAATAATGTGTTTAGGATAGCCACACCCCCCTTTGATCATAGCCAATGTCGTTACAAGGCAATTAGTATATAGCTCTTTTCGTAACGCTGGATAGGCATCAAAATATTGCGATAAATCATTAAAATAAATATTATACGCCTTCTGTCTTCCTGCTTTGCTTGCCAGATAAGCCCCACCGGTGGGATTGCAACGGTACTTAACTAATATTTCATTGATATAAGCCCCTTTTCCTTTTGGAATCAGAGAGTCCATGGCAAAAAACCACTCCATAAAATCACGTTTTGGATCCATTACTTTGCGTGCGGAACGGCGATAGGCATAAGAACTGTGTACCGCGACTGTACCCCAGAGCGCTAAGTCCTTTACATCAAAATACAAAATATCGGAGTTAGGCACTGGTGCACCGGTTTCCGCTTGGTAGCTCAAATCATCCGAAAAATACAGAGCACGATGAAAAGTTAAATTCACCGATTCGTCTTTAAATAAATCAAATTGTTTCTGTAACTTACCAGCTAACATGATATCGTCACCATCCAGATGAAATACTATATCCCCTGTAGCCCTTTTATGAGATTCTATGTAATTTCTTCCTGCACCAATGTTCTTATCACGTGATAGTGTTGTAATTTTTTCAGGATACAGTGATTGGTAGTGAGCAATAATTTGCTGCGTGCCATCAGTGGAACAATCATCAGAAATTAAAATATTAAAATCAAAATCCGTTTGTTGAGTTAAAACACTTTCCAGTGCTTCGCCAATGTAATTTTTTTGATTGTAACAAGATACAACAACCGTAGCATTTAACATAATCTATACTTCCATTACCCATGTGTCGCGTTTAGTTCTAAAAAAATAATAAAACAGCGTCAATACTATTAGGCAATATATAAAAGCGGTGCCTATATAGGCTAGTATGACGGCAGATAAAGAAACAGAATAATGGAGCTCGATAGAACATAACAGAATAAAAAGTGCTCCCTGTAAAATTTCACCTAGGATATAGAGCTTGGTTGCTGCTTTTGCCACAACCACAAAACCCACCACCCATCCAATTACTCGGAAAAAATCACCCAGCATTTGCAACAAAAATAAATGATTTATTGCTAAAAACTTGTCAGTGTAAACTAATGTAATGATGGTATTTCTGTAGAAGAAAAAGAAAAGCATCATTCCAAGAAATAACCCACCAATAAAAAAAACCATTTTGTTTACTTCATTCATAATGCTTCGATTATCTTGTTTCGGTGAGATAATAGGCACAAAATAAAATGATAAAAAAAGCGAATAAAAACTCAGATAAGCAGCCGACAGTTTGGTAATTGCCTGCCAAAATCCGGCCGCCTCTATACCCATTAGAGCAATAATCTTATTCCTAATAAACATTTCGACAATAGGAAAACAGACCGTGCTAAAGAGTAGCATCAGGCTAAACTTACTAAGTAAAACAGTATCTTGCTTAACGGAATCAAAACGTAAATAGCGCCATAAACGTTTTGACAACGCATAATAAATTGCTGGGAAGAAAGGACAAAGTATAGGGGCAGTCACAGCGATCGTTGCCCCCCAAAAACCATGGTTAGGTATTAAATAACTGGCAAGTGCAGCTGCAAGAAAATTTCCTATAATCACTAAAACAGCATAGGCCGTATTATTGCGAAAACCATTCGCAAGACCATAAGCATAATTATTAAACGCGATGAATATTTGCGCTATCAAGAAAAAATAAATATAAATACGATAATCTTGATTCAGAAAAACATAAGCAGCCAGTTGCTCACTGAACAATAACCCAACCGCCAAGGTAAATAATGCACAGGATCCAGTGTAAAAAAAAGCACTTCCTGCGAAACGAAATTGTCTGTAAAGAGAACCTGTGTATTCGGAAATGTATTTAATAATACCAGCACTAATACCGCCTCCTGCCAGTGTCGCAGCAATCGTTACCAAGGTCATAAAATTACCCAACAAGCCTAATCCCTCAGGCCCCTGAGTTATTGCGATTTGTTTTATGATATATAAACTAACCAAGAGACGACTTAAATGGGAAACAGCGGTGAGCATGGCAACTTTAAACTGCTGCACTATAGTTCCTTAAGACAGGTAATAGCTCGATAGATAACTACCTCAGCATCAGTATGCGATAAGTTATACCAAAGTGGCAAACGCACAAGTTTTTCACTTTCTACAGTTGTGTACTCATCTTTTCCTGAGAATCTACCATATTTTAAGCCTGCCGGACTTGAGTGCAGTGGCACATAATGAAAGGGAGTTTGAATATTGTAAGCTTGCATTTTATTGATAAATGCATCTCTTTTTGCCAGTGTATTTAGCTTCAAGTAATACATATGCGCATTATGTTTACATGCGGAAGGCGCGTGTGGACGACCAATAAGCTCCTCTTCTTTTATTGACGCAAACGCTTCATGATATTGATGCCAGAGTGCCAAGCGCTTTTCATTAATTTGCTCAGCAGCTTCTAACTGCGCCAGCAAGTATGCTGCCTGAAGTTCACTTGGTAAAAAGCTAGAACCAATATCTCTCCATGTATATTTATCTATCTGTCCTTTTAGGAATTGTGAACGGTTCGTTCCTTTTTCGCGGATAACCTCTGCACGCTCAACAAAACGCTCATCATTAATTAATAAGGCACCACCCTCACCACCTGAGGTGTAATTTTTAGTTTCATGGAAGCTGTAACACCCTAAGTGACCTATAGAACCAAGAGGCTTTTCATTATAAGTAGCCATCACTCCTTGAGCAGCATCTTCAATAACATATAAATTATAGCGGTGGGCTAATGCCATGATACTATCCATTTCGCAAGCAATGCCCGCGTAATGCACAGGAACAATCGCTCTTGTTTTCTCAGTAATCGCCGCCTCTATTTTTTGTTCATCAATATTCATCGTGTCTGGTCGAATATCAACAAAGACGATTTTTGCTCCACGTAAAACAAAGGCATTGGCAGTACTAACAAAGGTATAGCTAGGCATAATAACTTCATCACCTGGCTGAATATTAATTAATAAAGCCGCCATTTCCAAAGCAGCCGTACAAGAAGGAGTAAGTAGTACTTTTCTTACAGTGGCAGGTTGTTCTAGCCATGCCTCACAACGCTTGGAATAGCTACCACCACCACATAGTTTCGCGTTGGCATTAATAATTTCAGAAATATAAGTAAGTTCAGTGCCCAGTAGTGGAGGTTTATTAAAGCAAATCATACGCTTATCCTGCAATCAATTCTGATTTATTTTTTGAGCTATATAAAAGAGCATTGACTTGATTTTTTTCCAGTAGAGAGAGCAGGTAATTACCATAATTACTCTTATTTAAAGACATTCCTATCTCATAAATCTGACTATTATTTAACCATCCATTGTTGTAGGCGATTTCTTCTAGACAAGCAATTTTTAATCCTTGTCGATGTTCAATAGTTTGTACAAACATACCAGCCTCTAAAAGACTTTCGTGGTTACCCGTGTCTAACCAGGCAAATCCTCGACCTAATAATTCAACATTTAATTGACCCGCCTCGAGATAAACCTGATTAACACAAGTTATTTCGAGTTCATTTCTATAAGAGGGTTTAATTTGTTTAGCGATATCAATAACCTGATTGTCATAAAAATACAAACCAGTAACTGCAAAATTCGAACGAGGTTTACTAGGTTTTTCTTCAATAGAAATAGCACGCAATTTATCATCAAATTCAACCACACCGAAGCGTTCAGGATCTTTAACTTGATAACCAAATACTGTAGCACCCATTGTTCGGTTTGCTACTTCTTTTAACTTAGGCCTAAATCCCTGCCCATAAAAAATATTATCGCCCAACACTAAACATACAGAATTCTTAGCAATAAAGGATTCACCAATTATAAAGGCCTGCGCTAAACCTTCAGGTTTAGTCTGTACTTCATAACTCAGATTAATTCCAAACTGCTCACCGTCTCCCAGAAGACGCATGAAAGCACTCTTATCTTCAGGTGTAGTGATGATCAAAATGTCACGAATTCCTGATAGCATCAACACAGAAAGTGGGTAGTAAATCATTGGCTTGTCGTATACTGGTAGTAATTGCTTTGAAATACCTTTAGTAATCGGGTATAACCGGCTTCCAGTTCCACCTGCTAAGATAATACCTTTCATATACATAACTCCTTAGAGGTATTAAGATAATTACGGTAAGACTCGTTCTGAAACAGTTGCTTGCTCTTATCAATTTTAAGTGTGACATGAACTGTTTTATTAATGGAATAGACCTTACTCAAGCCAGCAGTGTAATGTAACATAGGAAGCCGCATTATAAAAACCGAGCGATGTGAATACTCTACCTACTGAGTAGTTGGTGCTAAGAGCATTATGTTCAATCCAATCCAACCCTAAAGTTTTACCCCATAACAGACCACCTTTATTTAATAATTTAAAAATCCCTTGATTACGATAAACTTCAGAAACAGCACCAATTCCTCCTTTAGCATATTTTTTACCGTTCTGGTTAATTAATTTGAATGTTAAAAACCCTGCAATATCTTCGCCTGAAGCGATTACAAGAAATTTGTCTGCAAAATCAGGATTATTAAAACTATTGACAACCCAATCCTCATAAATTTCCTCAATTTTTGACTGATCAAGTTGTTTATTATTTGCATAATGACCATAGCCTTTGAAAGAATTTTTTGCCAGTTTTGCTGCCAGCGGCAAATCAGCTTCTACTATTTCACGCATTTCAAGCTTATCAGGAATTTCTACTGAATCAAAAAAAATACGACTTAGGTCAAACCGATAGGTTAATTGAGTATCCTTTAATTGAAAACCCAAACTTTCTAATTCATTTATGAGAGTGACATTTTCTGTCGGTAGTCGGCTTATGACTAATTTTATATTGTCATTACGGAGTTGTTGAATAAGTTTGGCAGGAGAAGTATCCCATTCATTAATTTTTGCAATATTAAAACCAAAACGTTTTTTATCAATTTCACTAAGGAATTTACTCATATCAAAATTACCTGCCACTACAAATTATTTACAATGATTGCTTAAATTAAACTCCCGAGGGAGAGGAAATTATTTACTAATTCTTTCTGCTCGTCTACTACAAATTTCCAGAAAAATGACAGGAGTCACACCTAATTTATCAGCTATAGAAACTATCAAGAATCAGCATAACTCTTTGTGGCCTAACTGGTATCAAGAAGCATTATACCTTTTCATCCAAATATAATCGACCAGCGGATTGCACAATGGAAAACCTGTTGGTAGGATTAAATAAGCATCTCGGCCACAGGATTACAATGTTTTTTAAATATCAACAGGAATTAATAGCCAAGTTAATTTTAGCTGTATTTTTATTATTAACTTGTAACCTATTGTTTGCACTTTCAGCAAATTGTCATTTGCTTAACAATAATACAATCTCTACGCCAGGATGCTATTATTTAGATCGTAATATAAGAGGATTCCTTACCATTAATTCAGATTCTGTTACTCTTGACTTAAATGGAAAAGGATTAAGTGATCCAGAACCAGGCTCTCAAAATATTGGTATAAAATTAGGAAACCACAGTAATATCACTATTAAAAATGGATATTTGAATGGTTTTTGGTTTGCTATATCCGGCTCTGGGGGGAGAAACTTAAACATAATAAATATGAGTTTTACCAATACTAGATATGTTGCAGTTAATCTCTCGGGATCCAATGTAAATGTTAGTGGAAATTTTATTAATAATATGAATTTTTTTCAGCCTAAAGATAAAGTGAATTTTTATTTAGTCGGCATAAATATTCGGGATACTTCAGGATGTAAAATTTTAAACAATGTTATTTTAGCACCTCAATTACCAACAAAAGAACTTGACTATCGCTTAGAATATGTTGGTTTAATTTTATTAAATCCATCGCAGAATTGTTATATCCAAAATAATATTTTCTCCAATTTCCAAACTCCCTTATTTAAATCTATAGCGGTCTGGTTAGCTTCTGAAACAGCCTTTAGCGTTTTAAAAGACAATTTAGTTTTGAATTATCGATATGGGATAACAGGTAGCCTAGAAAGTTATTCTGAAAAAAATAATTTATTAATTAATGTCGAAAAACCAAAGTTAAACAAGGCATGGGAAATTCCTTTAGTTTTAAATAACGAGATGCTTTAGATACGAAGGTAACAGGATAGTAGACAAAACAGCAGTGGTTAGCAGGAAGAGAAAATAAACCTTAACGCCAAACTTGGTAATACCCTGTCTTGATGTATCATTTAGCCTGTTGCTTCGTTTATCATTACTCCTATAGTTTTGCCTCTATGAGATAGTCTTAGATTAACTACGCCCATACTGATCTTCAAAACGAACAATATCATCCTCACCCATGTATTCCCCACTTTGCACCTCAATCATGACAAGTGGAATTACACCGGGGTTTTCCAAACGATGCTTATGACCAGCAGGAATGTAGGTTGACTCATTGGTATTAATATACATTTCCTGATCACCATTAATGACCTTGGCCATACCACTTACCACAATCCAATGTTCACTGCGGTGATAATGCATTTGTAGGCTGAGGCTTGCGTTAGGTCGTACTTCAATGCGTTTAATTTTAAAACGAGACCCTTCTTCCAATACCGTGTAGGACCCCCAGGGACGATGCACTGTGCGATGCACTTTATGAGCTTCATGTCCTTGTGCTTTTAGCTGAGTATAGATAGCTTTTACATCCTGGGCTCGTGTTTTATCAGCCACTAATAATGCATCGGGGGTATCAATGATAAAAAGATTATTAACGCCAATTGCCCCAACCAGTCGCTCTTGGCTTCGTATATAGCAATTAGAAACATCATGTAAAAGAGCTTCTCCTTCAATCCGATTTCCCATTTGATCCGGAGTAGATAAATCACCTAAAGCACTCCAGGAGCCTATGTCGCTCCAGCCTATATTGCAAGGCACAACTGCAATCTTTGCTGATTTCTCAATCACTGCATAGTCCAGTGAAATTTCAGGAACGTGATGAAAGGTTTGCGTTTCGAGCTCGATCTGAGAAAAGCCTTTGCCAGTGGCTATACGTGATAATTCAATGCATGTTTTGGTTGCCAGCAAAACCTCGGAGCAATAGCGTTCCATTTCTTGTAACATTGTGCCGGCCGTAAAACAAAACATGCCTGAGTTCCATAAGAAATTTCCACTTTCCAAATAATGTTTTGCCCTCTCTAAAGACGGCTTTTCAATAAAGCGAACGACTGCGTTGCCCTTGGTTTCAATGTAGCCATAACCCGTTTCAGGTGTTTGTGGTTCAATACCAAAAGTAACTATATTACCTGCCAGAGCCAACTCTTTCGCCTTAGTTACTGCGTCCACAAATGCTTGTTGAGCCGAAATTAGATGATCAGCCGGCAATGCCAACATTAACGCCTCTTCACCATATTGTTCTGCAACACGAAGTGTTGCCGCTGCAACTGCTGCTGCTGTATTACGGCCGAAGGGCTCAAGAATAAAAGATAAATTTATTGTGTCTTTCTGAGTTTCACGAAATTCATCCTCTGTTTTAAAAAAAAGGTCACGGTTGGTAACCGTCAAGACTTCTTGTACATCTGCAAGAGATACTGCGCGCAAAAACGTTTTTTGCAATAAACTTTGGCCATCAGCAAGACGAATAAAGGGTTTGGGATGCAATTCACGAGAGACTGGCCACAAGCGCGACCCGGCCCCACCGCACAGAATGGTCGGTATAAGAGGTACTGACAATTTTTTCCTTCCTGCTTTTGTCGGTTAAGCTCTATTCTCTGATTTAATAGAAGGCCATAGAATAGAAATTAACCATTCTAAAACGGTGATTAAGAGGCAGTCAAGATTATTTGATAATAAGTCAGTAAAAATAAAACAACGATGTCACTCAAGCGCCACAGTCACTTTGGGGGGCACATCGCAAAAGAACTTGCAGGAATAGTTCTTAAGCCACATTCAGGAGATCCCTTGAAGTGACTATGTGACTTTTAGGATAACGTGCTGTAAGTTTTAGAGATTTATCCTTCATTCTGCATCTGAGGGACGACGGGATAATCCCAAATTATCCTGCTTAAAGATGCGATCTGCTCGGTAGCTTGAGCGTACTAAAGGACCTGAAGCCACTTCAAAAAATCCCTTCTGCAAGCCAATTTCCCGAAATTCTAGAAATTTTTCAGGTGTTACATAACGTACAACAGGTAAATGATTTTTTGTGGGTTGCAGGTATTGGCCCAAGGTTAAAATATCTACATTCTGTGCGCGCAATTCATCCATAGTATGGATAATTTCCTCATCCGTCTCACCTAAACCAAGCATTAAACTGGTTTTTGTAAGCACATCAGGGCGATAACGCTTGGCAAAAGCCAACAAATTCAGAGTTTGCCAATAACCTGCACGATTATCACGCACAGGGTGTGTCAACCGTTCCACAGTTTCAACATTCTGAGCGAACACATCCACACCACTGTCTAATAAAGTCATGAGGCTTGCTTCTACACCCTGAAAGTCAGGTGTTAACGCCTCAATTTTGGTCTGTGGGCAACGGGCCTTAATAGCGCGAATGGTATCTGCATAATGTTTAGCGCCACCATCCGGCAAATCATCACGATTAACAGAGGTTAAAACGACATAGTCAAGTTTCATGAGAGCGACCGTATTGGCGGTATTGGCAGGTTCATTGACATCGAGCCATCCATGAGGATTACCAGTGTCTACGGCGCAAAAGCGGCAAGCTCTGGTGCACACTGCCCCCATAAGCATAATAGTCGCTGTACCGTGAGACCAGCACTCTCCAATGTTAGGACATTTTGCTTCCTCACACACTGTAGCCAATTGGTGTTTTACAACTTGCTCTTTAACCTGATGATAAGCTGGGGTAGTATGATTGATAATGCGTAACCATTTTGGTTTAGAGAGCCGCTCAGAGGCAACCTCACTTGATTTGACACCATCCTTGATGGCTATAATCCCTTGCTGGGTGCGGTATTTTTGCCCACTTTCAACCACAATCGGGATGTTTTTTAACTTGCTCATACTAGCACCAACAAATTTGAATGTTCTGATGATCCCAAATCAGAAAGTGCAGATCAAGTGCTTTGTTAAGATTCCAAGGGTGATTATAAAGTTACCACCCGATTTTTACCACGATGTTTGGCTTCATACATTGCCTCATCAGCACGGGTAAATAAGGTTTCGAGGGTATCCCCATGCTGAAAATTAGTTAAACCAAAAGAAACAGTCACATAGACTCGCTTATCGCGATAATAAAACTCATATTCTTCAATCAGATTTCGCAATTCTTCAGCGACCTTGGCTGCATTATTTAAATGAGTACGTTCAAAAATAAAAATAAATTTTTCACCGCCATAACGGGCAATAAAATCAACTGCTCGAATCGATGATTTAAACAGTGCAGCAATTTTCTTTAAGAGTTTGTCTCCTGCCAAATGGCCGTAGGTATCATTAATCTGTTTAAAGTTGTCAATGTCGGCGATGGCAATCGATAAATCACCACATCCTCGCTTCCAGCGCTGGTAAGCATCCATCAGGTGCTCTTCATAAGAGGCTCTGTTAGGTAAGCCAGTCAAACTGTCCTGATTATTCTTTAGTTTTTCGAAGGACAACATATTTTTTATTTCGTTTGCCCCACGCTCTGTTTCCATTAAATTATCCCGTAAAATCAATAACCTATTTTCATAGACTTCCAATCGTTCTTCCTGACATTTTTTAAATGTTTCAATATGAGATCCTATAGCAGTTAAATTTGTTTCAATGCGTTGAGATAACTCCTCAAGTGATTGCGAACTATCAAGATGATTTCTAATGTCTTCGATACTTGATTGTACGCCTGCTTCCAATTGCTCCGTGCTATTTCTAGTTAAAATAGTATCGTCCCTTGATAATTGTAGATACTTACCAAAATCCCGCAAGTGGGTGGCTAATTCATATAAAATTCCCTTGAAGCGATTTTGCTCGAAGTTAAATGATTTCACGACCAAATCCGTTAAATCTTCCATTACCTTAAGCAGCTTTTCTTCCGTCAAGTCTTTATTTAATTCCGTTTTAATTATTTCCTGCTTCTTGAGCAGATCATCGGGAACAGGAAGATGTTCCATAATTTGCAAAAGCTGCGAGTTAATTTGAGTATCCATTACTCCAGTTACTGCAGGATGATGTTGTTCACAAAATTGAATTTGTTGCGCCACAGTATTGACACATTCTTTTAATAATTGATTAAACTGTCCAATTAATTTTCTTTCATCCGTATCAGTTTTCAACAACTGCTCCATACGTTCGAAAGCATGTTTATCCTTTAACTCAATGAGCCTCTGACTGAGAAGATCAGCTCCCTGTTTAATAAAATCAGTAATAATAATTTTATTTTCTTGTCTTTTTTGTTGAAGATTGGACATGACATCAACCAGGGAAGCAACACGATGCTGAATAGACAGAGGATCCTCATTTTCTTTAAGGGCATCTTTTAAATCTAAAACATGCTTGTCTAAATCAATATGAATTCCACTCGGTAAAGTTGTTAACTTATCAATTGCTTTTCTAAGTACATCCACTTCACCCTGAAGCTTGTTACATTGTTCCTCATAATGACTAATCGTATTAACAATTTTTTGCTTTAATTGTTGTTCCATTATTAAATTCCCTTTCGAATCATTATGCTTATCGTTTTAATTTTTCCTTTTTTTAAGAAATTCAAGCATCACTTTAGCGTGTGATCCGTCACACAGCGGTGGATCCTTCGTTTCTTTACAGCCACAAAAATAGACTGTCTCTGTAATTATAGCTTTATATGGCACACATTGTGCGCCACAATCCTTTCGGTCACAGAGTGGCTGGGTTTGACTTTTGCCACAACCGCACCAATAATAAGTTGTTCCCTCCTCTACCTCGTAAGGAATAGGGAAAAAAGGAGGTCTATCATCATCCTTTATCATGCTGCATCCTGGATTAGTCCCTCTATAGTAATGGTAGCGTTTTTTTTCTCAGTAAAATTGCCATGATTACTACAACAGCCACTATTAAAAGAGACAATGCCAACTGCGCAAAGGCTGACGGGTAAATAATAAAAAGGATTGCAATGATTATCAGAAAGAGATGAGCAATTTTTTTGAATATACTCTGGTATTGCGTAAAGCGAGCAGCCTTGCTTAACCAAATTGCTATTAACATTAGCAACAATAAGGGAATGATGTAGATAAATTGATAAACAATCAGGAAAACAATGGTTGTAAACGTAGAATATTGCTGTGTTAGAAGCCATTGTTCAAATACCAGGGCAAAGTTGGGCGTGCAAGTTTGCATATATATCTGAGCACCTAAGGCACTTAAAATTCCCAAGGCGAGAAATAGAGAGGATTTCTTCTCATCTAATCTTTTAAAATACCCCAACGTATAAGCCAACAGCGCTAATCCAATTAATAGCACCGGAATACGAAAAGCAGGGCTCCACTGAAAAAACAGTGCACTGAAAACTTGTTGCAGGTAATGAACAATACCAACGGTAATAATAAATAAAAATCCGACAGCCAATCGTAACTGGCGTGTCTTGGCGAGCCACAGAAATGCCACCAAAGTAAACATTACAAATAATGAACAGGGGTTTAGAGCATCAGAAATGGCCATCATGGGGATTAAAGAAGCGACAGAGGGTTTGGAAATGAGTACATTGCCATACCAGTTGGCATTGGCCCATTGCTGTAACACGGTAGTCGTTTTGCTATTTAATTGTCCTGTTTTAATCACTTGATCATGACAATAAGCTAATCCACGCAATAATTCTCTTCCGCTGGTTTCAGCATCAGCAAAACCTATCCAGTGAGAGTTACAAAAGAAGATAGCAGGTACACTAAAATCGGTTGACTTCTGTTGTTGTAAAAATTGATTAAAGGTCTCAAGCGCCTGTTTATCTTTATTTATCGTATAGCGTTTAACCTTAAGCCAGGGGATAGTTGCTTCAAGGCGCTGAAAAAATTTATCTGCCTTATGGCAATGAGGACAAGTTGAAGATAAAAACAAGCTGACCTGCAGTTTAACTGTCTGATTTTCTTGTATAAACCACTCAGAGGGTTTGGAGCTTGCCCATAGTAGGGAAATACACAAACAACTAACGACAAACCACTTAAACAGCAACTTCATTTTAATGTCCTTGTAATAGCAAAACTACTCACAGTTTACTATACAGTGCTTTTCTGCCATTTGTATATTAGAGCAAGATCATACGTAGAAGTTCGATGCTTTAGTAAGTATGAATATAATTTTCTAGCTGCTCAATGACCCGGGTTTTATCTTCAAGTAAATGGAATAATAAGTCTCCAATCGATAAAATAGCAACCAGCTCACCCTGTTCCCTGATGAGCAGATGACGTCGTTTAGTTTGTGTTATTACTTCCATTGCTTTCTCAACAGGATCAAATAAATCCAAAATACTTACATTCAAATAAGCAACTTGTTTAGCGGTTGTCGTGTGTGGATTCAAATCACGATTTAGACAAGAGCGAATAATATCCCGCTCACTCACTATTCCTACAATATCTAAGTCATCTTTTACAACTAACGCCCCGATATCTTTATCGGTCATAATTCTAACGCATTCATCAACAGTAATATCAGGCTTTATATAAATAATGGGACGTCTTGGTTGGGGTAAAGCAGAAAAAATTGGGTGCGCCATGTCTCACTCCCTCGAAATTCTGGACTTATAGTCAAGAATAATAATTCTATATTGATCAAATATAGCACAACAACTCCATTTTCCAGCGCAACCGAATAAACTGTTTTTTTATAATCACCATTTACAGGCTTTATAAATATTTTTCTTGCTTTTAGAAAAGATTTATTTAGGATAAATTACCAAAACAATTTACACTAGGAAAAACAGGATGTTTAAACCCTATTTATTCTCAGGATTGTTACTCATAGCGAACACAAGTTACAGCGGCACCATGGGCTGTCAAACCGAGGGAGTAACTGTGCCTTGTGAAAATCGTGCATGGGATATCGGTATCGGCGCTTTATACCTGAAGCCTACTTCCCCCTTGCTAAATCCTTATTTACGCAGTGGAATTTTAATAAATGACTTGCATTATCATAGCGTAAAATCTCCCTGGGATTGGGGATTTATGGCAGAAGGAAGTTATCATTTCAATACGGGTAATGATGTCAATGTCAATTGGCTGCACTTTAACGACAAGTATAATGACAGTGTGAGTGCTTTTTTTCCTGAAGCATCTATACCTAGAACTCAAACCGCCTATTTAAATTTTAAAACCAGGCTAGATGTGGTGAATGTTGAATTTGCGCAAAACAGTCACTTGGGAAGCAAAACTAATTTGCGCCTCCACGGGGGCTTGCAATACGCAAATGGCAATATTGATAGAGACATCCAGCAATATGAACAAATATTAACCTTTCCAACGTCTTTATTCCACACTGCTTCATTAGAAGCAACATACCGCGGTCTCGGCCCTCGTTTGGGCGGTGATATTTCTCGTCAACTGCCTCATGGTTTTGCCGTATTTGCCAAAAGTGCCATGGCTCTTTTAGTTGGCGAAGCGAAAACTAAGCTATCTGGCAATAACTTAAGTGGTCCAAGAATAACCCCCTTCAGTCGTTACGTGAAGCAAACCAGTTTAGTGCCAGAACTTGAGACGAAGCTTGGGGCAAGTTATGAGTTCAATGCTGGTATGGGACAAGTTACTCTTTTGGCGGGATGGTTGTTTCAACACTACTTTAACCTGTTTTCATTAGCTTCTGGGGAATTCCCACAGCGCTTCAATGAGCCTGTGAGTCATGAGCTTTCCCTAAATGGTCCCTTTATTCAAGGAAAATGGGTTGCAGACGTCTAATGCAAGATAGAGTATGCTGTCACATTTTTTAAGGTTCAAGAACAGTTTTCACTGGCAGGCAAGCATACTTAGTTTACTGTTATTAGCCTCTCTTATTTTTCAAGGAGTTACTGATCTTTCAGTTTTATTTATTAGTTATGGGCTTGTCTTACTCTTAATTTTAATGGCTTATTTACATCTAAAAAGTCAGGCGAGCTTAAAACTTACCCCGTTAAGTTTATTATTGATAGCTTGGCTACTTTGGATTTCTCTGCCTTTTAGTTTCGGATGGGTTTCTAATACTGCTTTATTTGGATTTTTTCAATGCAGTCCATGGGTTATTGTGTTTTTTATTTTCGACCTGAGTAGTTCAACAAAACGTTTATGGTCAGTGCTTTCTCAAGTGTTGTGGCTATTAAGCCTAAGTTGTGCAGTGCTTGCACTTTTTCAATTCTTTATTCTTCATGAAATGCCCTGTGGCTTTTTCGCAAGTAAAAATACTGCCGCTGCTTTTTTAATGGTAACGCTTTTAATTTTAATCGGTGAGTTTCTAAATCCAACACGCAATGAAACTGCAAAATTATTGCATTCATTTTATCTACCATTTTTGCGGCTTAGCATTTTTATCATCGCGTTAGCCATGTTTGCTGCTTTAAGTCGTGGCGTCATAATCAGTTTTGCATGTGGTTTTGCTATAGAATTAATTTTGCTGCGTCACGCTGTATCAAAGAAACACCTTTTTGAGCTCCTGATACTCTTACTCCTTACTTGCACTATATTACTACTCCTGGCACAACCTGCCATTGCACATCGCTTGGCACTACTTCAGCGAGAAAAATCTCGCCTTGTTCTGTGGCAAGGAGCTTGGCATTTATGGCAAAACACCCCTTGGTACGGGCGCGGTATTTTTAACTTTATGCACTATTATCCAGCCTTTAGCTTGCCGGGCGATGGTTCTGTACTCCAATATGCCCACAATGATTTCTTACAATTATTAATCGAAACAGGAATTCCTGGCGGTCTTATTTTGCTTGGGATAACAGGGGTCAGTGGTTTGTCATTTTGGCGATACCTGCAACAACAAAATTTCAATCAGGAACAAATCACCTCAGTCGCCTGTTTTGCAGCAGCAATGAGCATGGCATTCCATAGTGTTGTGGATTTTAACTTTTATGTTTTGATAATGAATTTATTATTAGGCTGTTTTCTTGGTTATGTTCATAATAGGCTAAAGAAAAGAGGCTTCATTCAAGTTTGGACAATAGGATTATCATTCCGACATCAACGTTTTTTAATCTTTCTTGGCTTACTTTTAGGTTTGCTTATCAGTGTTAGTGCCTTGCGATTATTCATGCTCAATTACTATATTACTAAAGCTGATATTGCTGCTAAACAACAATATTTTCAAACGGCCCTTCATTACAGCAGGCAAGCCTTGCACTGGCTAGATCTTGCCGAATTACATAGCCGCAGAGCCGATCTCTATTTGCAATTAGCCAGTAACGCAACAGCAAGGGATGAACAACAGACATTTACCGTGCAAACAAAGCAAGAAATTAATAAAGCGATTGCGGCTAATCCTTATTTCGCGCGTCCCTATTTTCAAATGGCTTTAGTGCAATCGCTTCTGTTAAATCATCAAACACAAGCCAGACATTTCTTCAGCGAGTCACTAGCGAAAGACCCCCATTATAGTTTGGGTCGCCTTACATTTTGCCAATTTTTAATTGAACAACAAGACTTCCTTCAGGCACAACGTATTCTTGAACAAGGTTTGCACTATCCTATTGTACCAGAACAGGCAGAAATTTATTTAAATTATCTGGCAAAGCTTCGCTATAAAAATGGCGACAAAAAAGGTGCTTCGCAAGTTGTTGAGCGACTACAGCACCTTTCTTATTATAATAATGATTACAGTGACTTAGTTTGAAGTCTCATACCTTACAGTTGTAAATGCTAACAATTACCAGATCGACGTGCGCAGATTGTATTAAGCAGTGCAATAAAACGATTGTCTAAGACTGAGCTGCCTTGCAACATATAACGCGTATCAACATAACCATAGGATGTCACCCCAACAACCGCATTGCGTGCAGGATTGAGTCCTCCTGTTTGCCCTCTTGCAGGCATACCAAAATTTTGTACCCATGGTCCACCACTGGAGCCTCCCTGCATATCAGAACCATATTCCACATTATTGGGAACAACTGCACGGTAACTTTCAGCACTCACTTGATGCATTAATTGACAAGAATCCAGATTGCACGGGTAACCCAGTAAATGGACATGATTGGGAATTAATGAATAAGTCTTCCAACCTAATACGCCGGTAACAGACCCAAGACGTCTGGTCGAACTTCCAATTACATTGTCTTTAACTTCAATCACGGCATAATCAGCAGAGTTTGGGACTACTCCTCCCCCTCTTGCCCAAGTCGAAGTGGTTAACACATAATTCCAGGACCAACTTCTAAGAGGAGCCTTTCCACTTCGATAGGCTGGAATGAATAAAAAATTGGTAAAATAACCAGAGCTGGTCCCTGAGTGCACACAATGCCCAGCAGTTAGAATAATTCGCTGCTTAATAACAGCAGCTGAACAAGTAAAATTTCCTTGTCCAGGAACGGTAAAAAATAGTCTTCCCACCGTTCTATAGGGATAAACTAAATCAGCAGTTACAGGTACTAAACGAGAGCTGGAAAAGTTGGCGCCAGAGAGTCCTCGATTAAAGAAAGCTTGAGAATCATCTTCTGGTTTAATATTAAGCATACTTTCAGGAATCAGAGGCATCAAATCAGGCTCTATCTCTTCCTCAGGAGGAGCCCCTTCCTCCTGCTGTGACTCTTCCAGATTCAATGTACCCTTATCCATTTCCTGAACCTGATTTGGAGCAATTCTTGGGTAAGGCATTTCCTTCGCATTCATTAAGCGTTCAGGTGTCCAATATTCGAGGAGTGAATTTTCAGGTTGATTATTTTCTACTCCTTGATCTATTTCATTATCCGCAAACACTTGCGAGGAACATAAAAGTAAAAGAAGGGAACTAATTTTAATAAGTGTTTTCATGATTTAAATTCCTTTTTAAAATCAAAGCTAAATGAGGGTAAGACTATTATGCTTTTCTATAGTTTCATAAGAAATGATTTTCGTCAAATTTGAGAATAAAGCGCAGGAGGTTCTCTAGTTTCGGGGCATAGACAGCAAGTCATTAAGAGACAGTGGAATGTCCGGGAGAGAAGGGAATAAAACCTGTTGCCGCTTAAAGCAACAGGTTACCAGTGACAATTAGTTCGCAACTTTCCAGGAACCATCCGCTTGGCGGCATGCTTTACCATAAATCTGCTGTGATTTACCACCAATCATTGCTCTGGTGATGTACTCACGGCAAGGTTGGCTATTCACATAGTAGGTTCGTGTGGGTTGCACAGTATAGCGGTTACCATTGTCGGGGTTTCTCCAGGCAACAGCACGTCCTGTTGGAGCCGTTTCTAATGCTTTTTGCATTTCCAAACGATCGAGTCGATCCATGGTACGACCAATGTTTCCTCCCAGAAAAGCGCCTAATAAAGCGCCACCCGCAGCTGCAGCCACTTTACCAGAACCACCACCGAACTGGCTGCCTAATAATCCACCCACAACACCACCTGTGACAGTACCTACTCCTTCATTGGTAACTTGCGCACAACTGGCAAGAAAAATTGAAAGGGACAGAGATACTAACGCTATTTTTTTCATGAATTCACCATAAGTATCGTTGTAAAATCGGCTGGTATTCTAGCATCACGGTTAGATATTATCCACAAAATGTGTAATTTTAAATCTTTATTCTTGTCTTACTCGAGGCGAAAATTGACACAGCAACTCATAAGCAATTGTTCCAGCAGACAAAGCAATTGATTCTACAGGAATATGTTGTCCCCATAATTCGACCGGATCGCCTATTTTCACCTCTGAACAATGCGTTAAATCGACAGTTAGCATGTCCATCGAAACCCTTCCAACGATTGGCACCTGCATACCATTAACCCAGACAGGCGTATTTTGCGCAATATGGCGCGGATAACCATCTCCATACCCTACCGCCACCACGCCTATTACAGAAGGACGATTGGTTTGCCATGTTCCGCCATAGCCAATACGAACTTGAGCTGGGTAATGGTGAATAGCACTGATGGCAGAAACAAAGCGCATCACCGGCATTAACCCTAATTCTTGACCTGTCTGATTTGCAAAGGGAGAAACACCGTAAAGCATAATACCTGGACGCACTACATCCGCATGTGTTTCTGGCAAAGCAAGGATTGCTGCTGAGTTGCTAATACTTTTAATTATTTTTCCCGCAGGTAAATCAAGTTCTTTAAAAATTTTTAATTGATGTTGATTACTTGGATTATCGGGTTCATCAGCGCAAGCCAAATGCGTCATTAAACCAATTTCAGGATGCACCCAGGGACAAGCTTTCAATGTACTGATAATTTCGTGGACATTTTGAGGTGCAAAACCCAGTCGATGCATCCCTGTATTTACCTTAACCCACACTTTAATTTTATTAGGTAAAGGCTTGGCCAATAGCCACTGTAACTGATGCGGCTGATGAATCACGCACTGAAATTGCTGTGTGGCTACAACCTGCAACTCTTCAGGATTAAATATTCCCTGAAACAATACACAATCGCTACGAATACCTAAATCACGAATAGCCATTGCTTCTTCCAGACAGGCCACACCGAATGCTCTAACTCGTCCTTCCAGTACGGGCGCCACTGAAGATAACCCGCAGCCGTAAGCATTGGCTTTAACCATAGCAATAATTTCAGAATTCGGAGCGCGACGTTTAATAAAATTTAAATTATGCAAAAGCGCTGTAGCATCAATTTGTACTCGAGTAGGTCTTGCCATACTAGTCAATTCCCTGGTAACCGTTAAATGCTAAATCTTCAAAACGAGTATATTTACCCAAGAAAGCGACTCTAACCTTACCAATAGGGCCATTGCGTTGTTTTGCAATAATTAATTCCGCGACTCCCTTGTCAGGACTGTCTTCATTATAGACTTCATCTCGATAAATAAAGCAGATCAGATCGGCATCCTGTTCAATTGCTCCTGATTCTCGTAAATCAGACATGACCGGTCGTTTATCCTGACGTTGCTCCAGGCTGCGATTTAACTGAGATAAGGCAATCACCGGTACCTCCAGTTCTTTCGCCAATGCCTTTAAGCTACGTGAAATTTCTGAAATCTCTGCCGTGCGATTATCCGCTTTAAATCCTGGCACTTTCATTAATTGAAGGTAATCGACAACAATCAAGCCTAACTGTCCCTGCTCTTTCGCCAGGCGACGAGCACGAGCACGCATTTCTGCTGGCGTTAGAGCCGCAGTATCATCGATAAAAAGAGGGGCTTCAGATAACAAATGTACGGCCGAAGTCACACGAGGCCAATCTTCCTCTTCCAATTTACCTGTACGCAGTCGATGTTGATCAATTCTTCCGAGGGAAGACATCATCCGCATTGCCAATGAATCGGCAGGCATTTCCATGGAAAATACTAATACTGGTTTTTTAGCATGAATCGCTGCATGCTCTGCCATATTCATCACCAAGGTGGTTTTCCCCATGGACGGACGACCCGCTACAATGATTAAATCGGAGGGCTGTAAACCTGAGGTTCTTTCATCAAAATCACTTAACCCTGTAGGTAAGCCGGTTAAGGCGTCACCATTGTTGTACAATGCGTCGATTCTTTCTACTGCCTTCACCAGAATTTTTTTGATGCTCTCAGGCCCTCCATCTCCTCCAGTCTGTTCCGCAATAGCAAACACTTTTGTTTCAGCAAAATCCAGAAGCTCTGTTACCTCTCTCCCCAAAGGATTATAGGCAGAATCGGCAATGTCATTGGCTACGGTAATCAATTGCCGTTGAACTGATTTTTCCCGAACAATATCGGCATAAGCGGAAACATTAGCCACACTGGGAGTATTATTGGCTAATTCAAAGAGATAGGTTTCTCCGCCAGCATCATCCAATTGGTTCGTAGATTTCAAAATATCTAATAAAGTAACTACATCAAAAGGTTGATCTTTTTTGGCAAGCTCACTAATAGCTTGATAAAGGATACGATGCTCAATCCGGTAAAAATCAGTTTCACATAGTTTGGTGTTTATCGTGTCCCAAGCTTGATTATCAAGCATTAACCCCCCAATAATTGCTTGCTCAGCCTCAGCTGAATGGGGTGGCGCTCTGAGAGAATCAACAGCATTTTTTCGGGTTTTTAGTTCTGCAGCCATAATCAGGTAAGAAAGCAAATTGTGTGCTCATTGTAATGCTGAATATAAAAAAAGACACACTTAACGTGTGTCTTTTGGCAATTTTTTATAAAATGCAGCTTAACGAACCCAAACCTGAGTACGACCGAGTGCAGAAACCCCCATATAACCACGTACATAAAGCTTGTTACCCTTTAAAGTCATTTTAGCCCGATAAATTTTACCTGTTTTGGGATCAAGAATTTGACCACCATCCCACTCACCGTTGCCTTTATCTTTTAGACCCCAAACAAACCGCAAGCCTTGAATAGGTTTATCTTTAAAACCACCTGGGCATTTGGAGCAAATACCTGTATCACCAGGTTGTGGATATACCTTTACAATGGTTCCATTGAGAGTGCCACCTGATACTGTCAAACGAACAACCGCTCTTTTTTGACCTGTTTTATCATCAATGGTAGTCCAGGTACCTGCTGGTGACGCAGCTAAAGCGACAGGTAAGAACACTACCATTACTACGAATGCTACAAACGCCTTCCATTGTCTCATGAGATTTCTCCGTGATTTTTCCCATAAAAAGAATAGGCTATGATTTTTTGGTTTGCAATCAAAAGAATAACTTTTTTTGATTAAAGCGCGATGTCGGATCGGTTTAACTGTGCACATTTAAGCTATTCAATATCAAACAGTTCCTATTCCGCAGGCAAAGGCATAAAAAATTGTTCGACATCCTGCTTGGTTAATCCTGTTATTCCTCGAATATTGTCCGATAATATTCCATCAAATAATTGTCTTTTTCTGTCTTGCATCGCCAAAATAGCCTCTTCAACCGTCCCCGATGTAATCAATTTATAGACAAAAACGGGGCTTGTCTGACCTATCCGGTGGCTGCGATCTGTCGCTTGATCCTCGACTGCTGGATTCCACCAGGGATCATAGTGAATTACCGTATCTGCACGGGTTAAATTTAAGCCAGTACCTCCTGCTTTTAAACTAATTAAAAAAATAGGGATCTGACCTTCTTGAAATTGAGAAACCAAAGCTTGTCTATTTTGTGTTTGACCAGTTAGTTTTAAGTAAGGATAATTTCGCTGATTCAATTGGTCTTCTATTAATTGAAGCATCGAGGTGAATTGAGAAAAAATTAGCATCCTTCGTCCCTCGTCAATTAAACTATCCACTAACTCCATTAAGGCATTCAATTTGGCAGAAGTGGCATAAGCCATTTCTGCCTCGGGCATTGAGAGTAATCTGGGATCACAGCACACTTGCCTTAATTTTAATAAAGCATCCAGTAGCACAATATGGCTTTTCCCTATTCCCCGTTTGGCAATCGCATCCCTTACCTTCTTTTCCATACTCATGCGTATTGCCTCATAAAGATCCCGCTGTGTGCCGGTTAGTTCTATCGTTAAAGTCATTTCCGTTTTATCAGGTAATTCCTGCGCCACTTGATTTTTCGTTCGTCGCAATATGAAAGGTTGGACACGCTTTGCCAATAACCTCCTTCTTTCTGTATCCCCTTGCTTTTCAATGGGGTTTTTAAAAAAACGACTAAATTGTTTCGCATCACCTAATAAACCCGGCATTAAGAAATGAAATAAGGACCATAATTCACCCAGATGATTTTCAAGGGGTGTTCCTGATAAGCAAAGACGATGTTTTGCCTGTATCTGCTGAATAATTTGTGTGGTTTTGGTTCGTGCATTTTTTATGGATTGTGACTCATCCAAAATGAGATAATAGAAAGCATAATCCATAAAACGGGATTTATCGCGCTGAATAAGTCCATACGTGGAAACTACAATATCATACTCATCAAAGCTGTCCTGGTGTCGTAATGCCCCATGAAAAACCAATACTTTTAACGCAGGTGTAAATCGTTTCGCTTCTGCAAACCAGTTCCAAACAAGACTAGTTGGTGCAACAATCAGGCTTGCTTTTGTCAAACGTCCTGCTTCTTTTTCAACCTGCAAATGTGCCAATGTTTGTACAGTTTTTCCTAGGCCCATGTCATCTGCCAGCACCCCCCAAACTGACTTAAACGCAAAAATTGTAGCCAGTTAAGGCCCTCCTGCTGATAATCCCGTAGGCTCGTCTCTAAACCTGACGGAACCTCAATATTGGGCAAGCTGGTCAGGGAAGTTAGCTGGTTTAATTGTCGACGTATTGTTTCTGCACCGAGCCAGCGTGCAGAAATAGCAAGCATCGCTTGCTCCGTCTCACGCATTAGAATTAATTGATAGCGACTTATACGCAGACGAGTTTCGTCTTTTAAATGGCGCGTCCCGTACTGCAAGAGAAAGCGTATCAATGGTTTAACGCGTCCTAGCGTTACCTGCAAGGTTTTGCCTTCAGGAAGTGGCATTTTAACCACGGTGTGATCAGGTAAATTATCGATTTTATTTTTATCAAGACGAGCAATTAATTCTGCCACTAAAGGCACAATACTGACTTGCTTTCCATCAATTAAAATTCCTAATTGATAAGAAAAAAAATCATTACCTCGCTCTTCCACCTCGGAAAACCACTCTACCTCATCTGCGTCAATAATTTCTTGATAAACGGGATGAGTAAATTCGACTTTCCAGTCTCTTTTCTCAAATAAAGGAAGAATATTCTTATAGAGTTTGGCTAAATCGTCTTCATTATGAAGATTTGCCAAAACTTTTTCATGACTTATATCATATTCACATTCTATTTTTTCCCCGAGATTAGGACTTCGAAGTGCAAGAACTTGAGTAATTTCAGCATGTATTTTCTTTTCAAGAGGAATATTACGCGGGATTTCTATCAGTTTTTTTCCGGCATCTTTTACTAGCTTTTTGGGGGCATCCTCTATTTTTACTTTTACCCCGTCATAATTAAAAAATATATCCGCTACAAAAAGAAAATGAGGTATTTCTGTCGGCATTAAAAAACGTTTCTTTAATTCAATCGCATCGAAGCGAATGAGTATGGACGGTTCAATATGATAGGTCTCTTTCTTTTCAAAAATCTTAGGAGGTGGCAAATCTGGACACATTACCGTCATCTGCTGAATGATATTAGAAACATTTTCCAATCCGACAGGAGGAGCCTTTAAAACTTTTTTAATAGTCCCTACAGGATAGGGCATAGCTAACAAGCCCAGCGTATTAAGTGCTTCATCAAAATACCAGGGTTTATCTAAAAAAACAGGCAAGATAGCTTCTGCATCATCCTCATTTTCCAAAATTGCTGTTTGATTTCCATTCGGAGTTAAACGCCAGACCAGCTTTGCATTTACAGGTTCTCCTAATTGCAATTTAGATTCAACATGTTGCGATAAATAAGCTCTCCCTGTATTTAAAATTTCTTTCAATAATTCACTGTTACGGAGGGCAAATCTCTCAAACCAGCCTCTGCTATTATTCCTTTCTATTAAAAGAGTCACAATGTGCTCATCTTCATCAGTGAAATACTGCCGGCGAGAATCTGTGACGGTGTTAAAAAAAATTTTTTTACCTAGCCCACCTCGCTTACGTCGTTTTGCGAGGGCAAGTTTTATCAGGACACGGTGTTCATATTCAGTCAATTGCAGTTCAATAAGATACACAAGCTCATGCGTGTTATCTTTTTTAACTTTCTTCTCTTCCTTTTCCCGCAGAGAGGCTAACCAGGTACCTAACGATTCCTCTCTATGGTAATTTTGGGGTGCCGGTATGTCATAATTTTCTCTGACCTGTAAAGAAAATAAACTTGCTGCGGCATGTTCGCAATTGATACGATATTGGCAACTACAGTGAGCCGGTGTAGTTGGCCACGATTTTAGATCAATGTGTACATCATAAATTTGACTGGAGCGACCTTTAACGCGTGCTTTCAGTAAACCATCACTAAGGCGAATCGTTAATACATACCCCTTTTGCTGGTATTCTTGGCCATTCAGCAAGGCAGCAGGAGAAAAAACATCAGCCATTCGTAATAAGGCATCTTTAAGCATACAACCTTGATGGGGATATTAAACAAAAAATTATAACCTAATTTGACTTATTTTTGACATTAAATGTAAACTAGTTAAGGGTATGATTAAAAATTAATCATTTTGTTGAAATCAAGACAACTCCTCATTAAGTATAATTATGTTTAATCAATTTCACGAGTCGTTAAATGATTTTTTAAAAATTCAGGGCGTAAATATCATTGTGCGCGATAAGTTTTTGGGTGCTCCAGACGCAGAAAAAGAAAATATTATACGTCTCATGTTAGACCAGTGTAATTTTGATTTAATTGTTAAATTTGCATGCACTACTCCCGAGTTTCATAAAGTTTGCCTTTCTCCAATTTTTGACCAGGATTGGATCAAATTATGGAGTACTTATGGCATAATTATTTCAAAAGACCCCGCCAAAGCATTCTATGATCAGCGCTGTTCTAATAAGTTTGGTTTATTTCTTGGAGTTTACTTTTACTACAGGGCAGTACGCATTAAAGAACATCTGGCAGAAAGCAACAGCAAATCAGAACAAAACTATCTTCTAAAGGCAATGCATTACGATTCTGTGCATGCTTGCCAACAATTTGCTCATTATTTATTTGAGAAGTGTCAAAATGATACGCCATCCAAGGCTATCGAGGATGCTTTTAAAAAACAGCTCTTTCCCTGTATAAAGAAACTCATTCCTAATTATGGGAGCTACGCTTACCTCATGCTAGCTGAAGCTTATTTACAATATGGGATTATCCTACAGAAGCAGGATCAAAAACTGTTAGCTAACAAAGCCTTTCATGCTGCTCAGGAAGCAGCTATACAAGCTAAAAACAGTTATGTTGAAACTGATACAGCTATTTTTAATGCAAGTTTCGGTCGAGGTATGGCAGCGAGTAACTCGCTGCACCTGGATAATTTTGAAAACATAAGCACCTATATTTCCACCATGAGTCAAACACTCTTTTATCCTGAGAAATGTGACTTCAAGCATTGATTACTAATCACAGTGTTACTTTTACCTCTTCTGCAGAATTTTTTGGCTGTTCAGAAGGTTTCACAGTGTTTAAAATGCCCCCTTTCGTCATAGACTGGACAAGCAACCCCACATTGATCCCAGGCTTTTGGGTGGCCTCCGTTGTGACGACAGTAACTGCACTACTCTCTGGAATTAAAAATAATTCTTCTACTTCTGGCGCACTCTCATCATGGGGCATATCAAAAATGTCCAAGGCAGTCTTCAAGCCATTACTCACTAAAGCATTTTTAACTGGAATTGGCGTGCTTACTGCAAAGTTAGCATCCTCTAAAAGATTCCCTGGAGCCTCTTCCAATGAGAAAAGCTTGGTAAGATATTCCATCTTTTCATTATCGTTGAGTGCCGAAAATTCCTTTTTATTAATTTTATAAGGTAAAATTTTATCTATCATTGCTAAGGAAATCTCTCCTTTCTTGAACAAGTCAACCAATAGTCCATTTTGAAAAAATGATTTTGTTTTTGACGAAAACATCAAACCAAGTAGTAATTCCTTATCAACTGTTCTTTGACTTCCTACCACTTCAGCAAGAATACTACAAGCTTGTAAATTATTTGCCAGCTGGTTTATAGTTTGCTGATTTAGTTCAATACTTGAAGCTATTGTAGTCAGCTTTTTGAATAAATTAAAAGGATCAAGAAAACCTTTTTGCATGAGTAATAAAATAGATTCATTAGTAAAAATTCTTTTAAATTCTGAATTTTTTAAACAAATCTCCAATACTGTCGCGTGAGCAAAAGCCAGCTCAAATATTGGATGGGCTTGTGGACCATATTTATCAGTAAATGGAACTGCCTCCTCTATAGCAAGCGCTTTACAAAGAATTTTATATACAGCGGGATAGCGTTCTTTATAGCAGAGAGCAACAAGCATTTTGTCAGTATAGAGAGCAGGAGTTTGCTCAAGCTCCAATACTGCTAATCCTGCATACTCAGCAGCAAGGTATTTTATCCCTTTGCTTCGGATTTTATTATTTAGCTCAGCTTTGTTGCTCTTAACTGGAAACAAGAATCCAGTCACCTTTTCTTCATAGCCAAAACTGGACAATATAGGGCTCGGCATATGTTTCTCCAAACCCTCTCTGCCTTTAATTCTGTCCACGAAGTTTAAGATAGTGGTCAGACTTTGAGGGTACATCACATACTCAGGTGGCAGATTGTCCCAGGGAAGATTAACAACGTCGACTGTTTTGCGATGTCCTACTTTCTTTTCAAGGAGAGTAAGTAATTTTTCATCCTTCGCCGTTAACAACAAATGCATCAATGTAAAAACCGGACAATGCACACTATCTGTTTGATAATACTCATCACCCGCTACTACGAATTGAATACCCAACTTTTCGGAAATGGTTTGGAATTCCATGTAGTAACCACTAGATAAGCGATAATGATCCGCCACAAACGCTAAAGGAGGCAAACCTGGACGAATAAATAAATCCAATGCGCAATAGTGAATAGTAGCCGGATCTCTTTGCTTCGCTTTACTACGTGCACCTACTTCAATAAAAAATTGATAATGTCCCGCTTTTGTTAAAAACGACGAATCTTCCATGACTCTTTTTTGCAAGTATGAAAAAAACTGATCTTTATGCACGAACTCAATATTTTTGAGTGCTTTTTTATCCTTAAACATCGCTATTAGAAACCGAATAGCCTCCTCACTGGCAATAATATCGGTTTCTAGTTGTGCCAATCCTGCAAGGTCATCAATGATTAATTGCGTTAAGGAACGTCTCATGAATTACACTCTGTTGCTTAGATTAATGGGTATTTTTACCGCATAATGCTTAAGGAAAACTTAAAATATGCACAAATTTCATAAAAAAAATACTTTTTCAGTGAAATATGCCATTACGCGGTAACTTTCGACGGAGTTTGTTATAGAATTAGGAAATATAAAAAAAGTTATAGGATTACATGTCACACGCTCTGCACATTTTATTAGCACAAATTAATCCCACTGTAGGAGCCATTCAGGCAAATACCGAAAAAATTTGTTCTATTGTGAATTCCCATCAATCGCAACAGGATGTCATTCTATTTCCAGAATTAGTGATTACAGGCTATCCCCCTGAGGATTTATTGTTGCGCCCTGATTTTCATCAGCAAGTTGAAAATGCGCTGGAAACAATTAAGCAGAGTAGCAGGGATTGTTATCTTATTGTGGGGCATCCTAGTTTAGAAGGCGAGGATTGTTTTAATTCGGCCAGTATCTTTCACAATGGAGAGCGGATTGCCCTTTACCATAAACACCATTTACCCAATTATGGCGTGTTTGATGAGGCTCGTTATTTTGTTTCAGGGGAGGAAAAATCCTGCATTCTTTCAATTAAAGGCTATCGCTTAGGCGTTTGTATTTGTGAAGATCTATGGTTTGAAGGTCCTGTTGAACAGCTTTTACAAGCAAACGTTGATGGGATTTTTTGTTTGAACGCCTCCCCATTTGATTATCAGAAACAAGCTCTGCGCGAAGAACTGCTTCGCAATTATGCCTTACACGGCACGGCCATGATTTATGTTAATCAGGTTGGTGGACAAGATGAACTGGTTTTTGATGGTCAATCAATGGCATTTGACGCAAAGGGAATTCTTCGTGCGCGAGCAAGCGCGTTTGAGGAAGTATTACTGCCTTTAACCTTAAATCATAAAAAAATTACAGGAGAAGTTACGCCTTTACTAGACAGAGAAGCGTTGCTTTATAAGGCACTTGTTTGTGGAACGCGCGATTACGTGGAAAAAAATGGTTTCCCCGGGGTGCTCTTAGGTTTATCAGGCGGCATTGATTCGGCATTAACGTTAGCCATTGCAGTGGATGCATTAGGTTCCTCTCGCGTTCAGGCAGTGATGATGCCTTCTCGTTACACAGCTGATATTAGTCTTATTGATGCCAGACAGCAACTGGAGTATTTAAACGTGTCCAGTACCACCCTTTCTATCGAACCGGTATTTAACAGTTTTCTTGAAACGCTTGCGCCCGCTTTTGCAGATTTTAAACCTGATACGACAGAAGAGAATATTCAGGCAAGAATCCGTGGTGTTCTCTTAATGGCTCTTTCCAACAAGACTGGCAAAATGGTGCTGACAACCAGTAATAAAAGTGAAACTGCTGTTGGATATGCCACCTTATATGGTGACATGGCAGGCGGCTTTGCTGTGTTAAAAGATGTGTTAAAAACACAAGTCTATGCGTTGGCGCGTTACCGCAACCAGATATCACCGGTTATTCCTGAGCGAGTGCTGACAAGGGCCCCTTCTGCTGAGTTGGCAGAAAATCAGACAGACCAAGACTCTTTACCCGATTATGAAACCCTGGATGCGATTATTCATGCTTATATGGAAAATAATGTTGCTGCTGAAGACATTATTAAAACAGGTTATTCCGCGAAAGATGTACAACGTGTGATTTGTCTACTTAAACGTAATGAATATAAGCGCCGTCAGGCAGCCCCTGGTATTAAAGTTTCACCGCGCGCTTTTGGACGAGATTGGCGCTTTCCCATTACGTCAGGATTTACCTTCTAATCAAAGAAGGAAAGCAAATGCTGGTGATAAAAATAAGAAAAACATACCGCGGACAATGCTGCCGCGGCAGGAGATTCTCGTTTAAGAACGGATTGTTACAGTGAGTTGACTTTCTTGTTCAGCAGCGGATTGTTTAGGAGTTAATTGAGAAGCCTTATGAGCAAAAAGCCTGTTAATTGCTGCGTAGTCACTTAAGTCTAGCTTGCCTACAGAAGCGTTTTGAGAAGCTTCCTCAATCACTGTTGATTCTTTGATAGCTTTGCGAAGCTGTTCTCTGTCTGCTACGCTCAAGTTGGCTGCAGAGAGTCCCTTATTTTTTTCCAAAATTCTTTCAAAATCAGCAATGGCATTGGCATTTACCCATGTGCTAATGTCAATTTTGGCATTAACTCCACCTCTTTGTCTTTGGTATAAAACCCAATCCCCTGTTTTCGCATCAGGTTCACGAGTCAAAATATAGGTCTCTTTAATCAATTTATAAGGTGGTATTTTTGTCCAATCATCCGTGGTAATCAGTGCAACACCATGTTCTGCTCTTAGAAAATTTTGCACATCATGATGCCTCTTCCTATCAATGCTATACCGAATATTAACATTTCTTAAATACACTTTAAGTCGAAAAATCTCATTCTCTGCCAATTTAGTTTTAGGGTCTATCCAGGCAAAAAAATCGGAATAATCCTCAAGTTTTAGTAAATTTTTATGCCCCAGGCTGTCATACCAATAAAGTTTGGTAACGCTACTGTTTTTAGTGGGACTTTCTTCTTTCGCAATCACATAAGTGGAAACCAAATTATTGAGTGCTTTCTCTTCGGGACAAAATAAAACTTGCGTTTTATTTAATAGCTCATCAAGAATTTTTTTGGCTTCTGCTCTAAGCTCCCGCGTAAAACCTGATTTTTGTAAGAATTCGCCAAGTAATTTCTCTTCCTCAGCCTGATTGTTTTCAGAACATTTCTTAGTAATCAATACCTTTTTCAGATCTACCTCCATGTTTTTAATCACTTTTGCAAGACCTTCACTAATGGAAAGTACCGTTGCTTTAGAATTAAAATCGTGCCAGGTCAATTGCCACGTCACGTCAGCAGCAGTTATATTGGTTGCCGTCAAACTAAAGACTAAGAGATCTTTATTTTTAATTGCGATAAACCTCGCTTCCTCGACATTATTGGATAGATGAATGGTTTCAGCTTCTTTATTTTTAGTGTCGCGCACAAGTTGCAGTTCTTTCTCTCGTTCTGCAGCCTGTCGTTCACTGACTTCATATTGCTGTAAAAGCAGTTTTATTTTGCCTAAAAGAATTCTTTTTAGCGGGAAAATAATTTGTGAATAAAGGTGGTCATCTGTCTCTGGTTCATAACCTGGTACTGCTTTGATCAAGAGCAGGAATAAATCGGTATTGGCTGAGGTTGTTTTCCATTCCCCTGCTTTTAAAAACTTTTGAAACTCTTGCAGCCGAATGGTGGGTTTAGGGAAAATTTTTAACGTTTCAATGGTTTGGCTAAAATCATTCCCACGTTTACGACTAAAGCTAAAAATCCAGGACCAAAAAGGAGAATCTTCATTAGTATATACTTTTTTTGCTTGCTCAAAAATTTCAACCAGCCTTGTTTGTCCCTCTTCAGTCTCATCAGAAATAGCAGTGAGTAATTTATCGGCAAACGTTTTTAGATCATCTTCAATTTTTTCAGGCATCTTCCTTTGCTCCTTGTTCCTGATCAGGTTATTGCAAACCTGATTATTATCTTAACCAACTACTAGCTTAATACAACTACATTATGTAAAACTACTATTTTTTTTGATTATTCTTCGCTTAAGATGCTTCGTCCGTGTTCACCTATGCTTTTTGAAAATAGAGCTGCCTGCAGAATTTAAAAGAGCGCCCAGAACCATTGCCTTAGGTAAGAGTCTTTATAAAAATCCATGCCTAGCATGGAAGGTAAACAGGTTGTTGCATTTCTTGCTATTAGATGCACTTACTCTGTAAAAATGCCCTTGCAAAATAAAGTCAAATCGCTAACATTGGATGCTGTAAAATAATAATAAAAAGGGATCTCATGAGAATTGCATTTTTATCTGCAGCGATGCTTGCTTCCAGCATGGCATCAGCCGCCGTGCCTATTGATGGCTGGTATGCCAGCGTCTTTGGGGGTTATACCTACATACCCGACAATCTAACGAATACTACTAACTATAGTTACTACTCTTTTCCTTTTTTACGTGCCCATCCCTCCTATAACGGTGGTTGGAATGGTGGTGGACGCATTGGCTATCAGAGTATGCCCCTGCGTTATGAAGCAGAAGTGACTTATGTCTATGCCAACCTTAGTGGCTTTAAAATTAATAACATTAACCAGAGGGGAGTTGAAGGTGAAACGACAGGTACCTTTGCCATGGCAAATGTGTATTATGATTTCCCGGAAACGGTTCCCTGTATTGCGCCATTCCTTGGAGTAGGGCTTGGCTATGGCTATGTAACAGCTCGACTTAATAGCAGTGGCCCACTAATCTTAGGCGGCCCTGCCGTAGCAACACGTTTCAAAGTGGATGACGGCGTTTTTGCTTATCAAGCCACCGGTGGTTTTACTTATAATTTCGCTGAAAACTATGCGGTTAATCTTGCCTATCGTTACATTGGCACCGAGCGTGCGGATGGGTTTGGTAAAGTTTTTCAGGCGCATTTAGCAAGCGTTGGTGCAATTTATCGCTTTGATGGCGCCAGTTATAAGTAAGGATGTGCTATGAAAAATAGATTTAAGTGTGGACTGGTAGGTTTAGTCATTGCCAGTCACTGTGCTTTTTCTGCCACACCCGCAGAGGGATGGTATGCCGGGTTAATGGGAACATTAAGTTATACCCCCAGTTTGGATTTCACGCTCTCTACGACAAGCTTTAACGCCCTGAACACTGGGTTACTCTTCTTAGGATACCCACCCCTGTTAAGTCCTGCAGGCGAGATTGATTATTCAGTCGGTGGCGGCGGTGGTGGTCAGATAGGCTATCGCTACTGTGGTTTTCGATTTGAAGGCCAGTTACTGTTTAATTACAGTCCTTACGATAAGTTAAAAATCGGTGGCATCACTATTGGCAAAAATCAAAACACCTCATTGCCCTTTCCCTTTTCAAGACTCAGCATGAGCGGAAATACCTCTCTTGGGGCGGCTCTTTTTAATGTCTATTATGATTTTTACAGCGATGATTGGGATGACATCAGCTGGGTACCCTATGTAGGCTTGGGGATTGGTTATGGCTATATTCAAAATAAGCTAGAACTTGATTTCAACACCAGTGCCCCTGGAGTTGCTAACCCCGTTATTGTGAAAGTTGATTTCAAAGAAAATACGTCTACACCCGTTGGTCAGGCTATTTTAGGGATCAGCTATCTATTCAATGACAACTTTTCCATGGGGCTGGATTATCGGTATGTCACTACAAAAGAAATTACCGGCTTTAATGAGCGCTATAGCCTCCATACCCTGAATTTAAATTTTAATTACTGGTTCGGTGAAAATTAATTTTGCTGGCTATAACAGCCAGTCTTATGGATAAAAGTACCCGGTTTAAATAAGGACTAAGAATGAAGCGTTTTTTTAAACTTACCTTGGCAGGATTCCTCACTGCGACAACGACCACATCCTTTGCCTATTACCCTGCGGATGGGAAATATTTCGGGTTATTTTTGGTTGGGAGTTATGTGCCGACGCAGAATTTTACTCTTTCAGCAAATCGACTTGCTGTACTTCAAGCGAATATTATTAACTACAATTTGAATAATGGTACTTTGCCTGATGTGCCTGTACCTCTATTCGGTAATGGCGAAATTAAATATCAATTTGGTGGTGGTTTAGGCGGACAATTCGGCTATCGTTGGTGTGGTTTCCGTTTTGAAGGTGAGGTGCTCTTTAATTACAACACCTATAAAAGCATCACGATTGATGGCATAAGATTTGGTAAAAATCAGCAAACAATCACTACTACCTCATCCAGTGGGACGACAGCAACAACCGTTACCGTCGTAACAAATCCCTACAGCATGAGTGGGCATTCTCAGCTCTTTGGCGGGCTTTTTAATGTAATTTATCAATTCTATAACCATGAAGGCCGGGATGTTAGCTGGATACCTTATGTAGGTGCGGGTATTGGTTATGCCAATATTCAAAACAAATGGGTTATTAACATTAATCAAGTTAATCCCAATACAGGAACTTACGGTTATACTTCTGTATTGAATATTAGTGATAGTGAAACCACACCAATCGCCCAGGCAATTGTGGGTGTTGATTACCAAATGGATGATTATTTTTCAGTGGGGGTAGATTACCGCTATCTAGCTTCAAAACAGCTTAGTAACTCCAGTGATAGGCTTACTTTCCACACGCTCAATTTTAACTTTAACTACTGGATGGATGCATAACAGGCTACACTGAAAAATTAAGCCAAGTGATTTATTTAATGTCATCCTCGCGCAGGCGGGGATCCCCTTCTGATGGGCTTGGACGTATAATGAAGTGGCTTCCCGCCTACGCGGGAATGACAAAAAAGGCACTACCCCTGCGCGGGGAGATGATAAGCAAAATGGACTCTACTTTGTAGAAAGAACAACTTTTAATCCATAGCGAGTAGAGCAGGAAGTAGGCCTCATGCTTCTTGGAAAATTTAAATTAACTACCTAAAAAGGTCAAAGAATGACGTACCTGATAGCGCCTTCTATACTTTCAGCCGATATGACGCGGCTGGGCGAAGAGGTCAGCACGGTGATGCAAGCCGGTGCTGATCTGATTCATTTTGATGTCATGGATAATCACTATGTACCCAATCTGACCTTTGGCCCCCCGATTTGCAAAGCATTACGCGATCGTTTTCCAAAGGTTCCCCTTGATGTTCATTTGATGACTCAACCAGTCGATGATCTCATTCTTAATTTTGCCAAAGCAGGTGCTAATCGTTTGAGTATTCATCCTGACGCCACGATTCATTTGGACAGAAGTCTTGCGCTCATCCGGCAGCAAGGCTGTGAAGCAGGGTTGGTTTTAAATCCGTCGACCCCGCCTGAGTGTTTACAGTGGTGTATCCATCGCTTGGATTTTGTATTGATCATGACGGTTAATCCGGGTTTTGGTGGGCAAACGCTTATTTTAGAGGCGGTGGAAAAAATAAGCTGGATTAAAAATAAATACCCACAACTGCCTATTTGTGTCGACGGTGGGGTCACTATTAAAAATATTGCGGGTTTGGCCAAGGCAGGCGCTACCCAATTTGTAGCAGGTTCTGCTATATTTTCAACTAATGACTATGCAGAAACGATTACTGCAATGCGTAAGCAATTGGATATTCTAACCCACTAAGACTCTATGAAAAAAATATTACTTGCAGGTTGTCTGGTTACAAGCCTGGCGTTTGCTGCGCATGCATTCTCCGGTGAAGATTACATGAATCGCTTCGCGGCCTACACCGAGTGGAGTCAAAATCTACCTGAAAATCCGGGTCCGGATTTTTTTGCCTTTATTGATAGCGATACCCCACTTGCGCAAAAGCTGCGGGCAAAATGGCTCTATCGCCTTGCCCAGAATAAAGATTGGGCCAACTACACAAAACACTATAAACCCTCAGAGGACATCAGTTTACAATGCTATGCTTTAATTGCCGATTACCAACAAGGAAAGCAAAGCGAAGCGCTGAATGCCGCCAAACCATTATGGCTTACAGGCCACTCCCAACCTCCTGCCTGCAATGCCCTGTTTAATTTGTTATTGAAGGATCCAGGGTTTGATGAACACCTGCTTACAAAGCGCATCTATTTAGCCCTCGATGAACGCAATGTTGGGCTTGCGCGGTATTTATTAAAACAATACAAGCCACCTCGCCTGAAAGAGGCACAGTTACTGACCGACATCTATCAAAATCCTGCCCGTATCAGTCAACTCGAACCTGGCGACTTACAGGATGCGCTTTACTTATTCGGTTTAAAGCGCATGGTATCTACCAATATCAAGGAAGCCATCAAGCTGTCACAAACCGAAAAAACAAAAAAAATGTTAAGCGTGCCACAACAACAAAATTTTCTGGTTCATCTTGTTATATATAAAGCCATGCGCAATCATGAAGATACTCCTTACTGGTTTTCTAAAATTAAACCCGCTTATTACAATGAGGTCTTACTTGACTGGCAAATTCGTTTCGCCCTAAAACAACATCGATGGGCTGAAGTTGAAAAACTCATTCATTACTCCAAAGAAAAAGAGGATCCCTGTTGGCAATATTGGCTCGCCCGCGCATTAGAAGCCCAAGGGCAAAAAACCAAAGCCCATGAAATTTATCAATCACTGGCCAAAACCCGCAATTACTACGGCTTTCTGGCAAGTTTACGTTTAAATAAGGCGCCTAGTTTTGAAAACGAATCACCGGTGTCTGATTTATCCATTTTAAAACCTTATCAGCCGTTTACCACGACCATTAAATCACTTTATCAGACCAGACAATCCCTGCAGGCCTCCCGTCTTTTGAATGATTTTGTGAGCGAACTGCCCAAAGAAGATAAAAGCGCTTTGGCCTATTGGATTGCAACCGATTTGCAATGGCATGGAAAATCCGTTTATTTAAGTAATACAGAGGATTTAAATAATCAATTAACATTGCGTTTCCCCCTTGCTTATCGCACCACGGTCAGTGAGTATGCAAAAAACTACAGCATCCCTCAAGAATTTATCTATGCCATTATTCGTCAGGAAAGCGCTTTTCGCGATGATGTGGTTTCCCCTGCTGGGGCCCGGGGGTTAATGCAATTGATGCCAGCTACCGCAAGTGCCGTGGCAAAGCGTGAAAAAATCCCTTATGTCGATAAGGAACAACTTTTTTCTTCACAAAAAAATATTAATATTGGTGTCGCTTACCTCAAACAATTAGCAGCCCGTTACAACCATCCTGTTTTAATGGCTGCCGCATATAATGCCGGGCCACGTCAAGTGAATTACTGGTTAAAAAATCATCCACCTAAACAAATAGATATCTGGATAGAAACGCTCCCCTGGCGCGAAACACGTAATTATTTAAAAAATGTCATTGCTTTCTATGCAGTTTATCAATATCGCATGCAAGCCAAATCCGATCTAGGAAAATTCTTGAAACCATTATGGCAATAAGCGTGCAAAATAAGTTCTTTAGGGCAACGCGACGAATTTCTTGCTTTCTTCTTTTTCTACCAAATTTCTTCTAATGGCCTTATTTTTTGATATTCTTCAAGACGTCGTTGTGTTGCTGGTGAAATTTTTGAGGGGAGCTCATTTAAATTAAACCAGGCTTTATCCAAAATTTCAACGGAGTTCACCTTTTGCTGGATAAAATTTTCCACAATGTAAAACACTATGTAATCCTCTCTTTTTTCTTTTAGGTTATAATAGATATTAAACAGTCGCGGCTTATCCAGACATTTTATCCCCACTTCTTCGAAAAGCTCTCGTTGAATCGCTTGTAAAGGAGTTTCACCTTGTTTAACACCACCCCCAATAGTGTACCAACCATTAATATAGCTATGCTTTACAAGGAGTACTTTTTTATCGTTGATAACCAGTGCACGCACACCTAATGTTTTTATGGGGAGCATTGATAAAATTTTATTCTTTATTTTCCATAAGAAGTGCCGCATTCTGGCTCCTTTTATTGTTAAATTTTAATGCTAATTATTGCTAGCCCTTGATTAGCTTATGTTTATCTATTTAATTTTCTATTACAGCAGGTAAGCGCCTCTAATTTTAAGTATAAAATCTCTCCTTGCCTACTACTGTGCGTATAAGGGCGAATGTAGGCATTT
This sequence comes from Legionella clemsonensis, assembly GCF_002240035.1. Classification (NCBI taxonomy): domain Bacteria; kingdom Pseudomonadati; phylum Pseudomonadota; class Gammaproteobacteria; order Legionellales; family Legionellaceae; genus Legionella; species Legionella clemsonensis. Next base: position 2,186,138 of record NZ_CP016397.1, read on the forward strand.
ACTTAATTTGCGCTATTAGATGCGTTTATTCCTGTCTATTAGGGGAGTTGTATTATAGCTGCGTATAAAGTGGAATGCTTTTTTGATATCCGGTGTTAATGGACGATCTTTCTTTAAAAAGGGCACCACTTTACGAAAGTTGAAATATAAATCCATTGTTTGCTTACCGAAGGGTAAGCTAGGTGTTTTTAATTTTTTAAGATCAATAGCCTGACTGGCATGCATTAACTCAAACCCCATAATTTGATAAAGATCACCAGTAATTTTATTAAGATGTTGCACCACCAAGAGGGAATTGGTCGCTGTATCTTCAATTTCTCCAGCCACAGGATAGGAAATTGTTGATACAGGGATACTTTGCTGTTGTATTTCTGTATTTAGGTACATCACAGGTTTCTGAATGGCTGCAAATGCAATAGTTGCCTGATCGGGCGAAAGAAAGCGTGAGATTTGATTGATACAGACTGTGCCTAATTTTACAATGCGTTGTGTACTACTTGCCGACATATGACCTAAAGCAATATTGAGTTTTTCAATATCCAAAACCCACGAAACCGGTTCAAAATTAGCGGTAGGAATAACCGCACCCGATAAATTAGCGTTACTGACATAATACGCTTTTTCCTGAAGAGAGGCCTCTTTATCAGGCATAATATCAACCACAACTGCAGGATTATCATCTGATGAATTTAACTGAATAGTAAGATCACTTTTTAAATCATTTAATGCATCCCGTGTTGCCCCGCTAACCTGACTCGCTGTGCGAAAACTGAGAGGATCTTGCAGTGCTCTTTTGGGCGAAATTTCTAAAAGATAGCTGCCTTGCAAAGCATGAATAACATGACGAGCAGCAACGCCTTGACCTTGATAAGGACGAATTGCATGTACCCGCTCAAGAAATGGAGCTACATTTCCATTGATGCCTTCCAGACTCAATGCAGTGAGTAACTCGTATTTATTAATTAGCTTCTCTACATTATAGGTTGCCAGAGCCGCCATGCCTGCCGTATAGGCATTAGAACTAAAAATAGAAAGAGCATCTTTAGCATAAAGATGTAACGGTTGAAGGCCTGCCATTTTTAAAGCCTTGCTTGCTGGCATTTGTTTTCCCTTATATAAAACATCACCCTTACCGGCCATGGCAAGTCCAATATGTGCAAGTAGGGTAATATCCGCTTCTCCAATGGAGCCACCAGACGGAAAGACCGGAGTAATATCGTTGTTTAGCAACGCGACAAACATTTCCACCACAGCAGGTTGAACACCAGCATTTCCGAGCAACAGTGTATTAAGCCTTGCCACCATCGCGGCCCGAACTACCTCACGAGGTGCGTTAGATCCCACCGCGGCACTCGTTGCATAAATATCATTCATATTAAATCGTTCTGACTCCTTGCGAGCCTGAGGCGTTAAAACATTCCCTTTAAAAATTGTTTTATCTTTATTTAGGCCTACGCCTCGATTTAAACCGTATACTGGCATATTTCTTTCTGCAGCCAGCAGTAACAGTTGATGTGAGCGCTTAACCTTTTCTAATGCTTGGTGATCAATTTTTACTAAAATACCTGATCGGGCAATTTTAACCACTTCTTCAATTGTTAAATGATGTCCATCAAGACTAATTGCATGAATTTGTCTGATATTGTTAGCCCAGACAAGAGAGGTTATAGTTAAGGTAAGAAGAATTAAAACCATTTTTTTCAAATTAAACAATTTAAATTTCATTTTTATAAAAAAATCCTGTTTGCTTATATCACTGTTATGAAACAATAAACCCAATTAACCAAATATTGGCCATAATGACAATATTAAGATCATTTGTCAATTTGCGATCTTTCTTACTGTTAAGGGCAGCAAGAACTTACCTGGATTAGCTGTATTAAGAGAAGTCCGTTATGTTGAATTTAGCGTTGATATTGATCTTTTTTTGAACTATATTTGGATTATGGATAGTATTTGTGGCACAGCTAACAGTGAATTTGTAAGGAATCCTGATTTGTAGATATGGTGTGCAAACTAAGCCTAAAATGTCTCGAGAGGTTTCCACTTTTTAAGTAAACAACTGGATGGCACAAATACTATCTATCATTTACTTCTACCCAGAATGTAAATTTCCCTTTGCCTCTAACTGTTCTTCTGAAAAAATATCCTGCTCAAAAGGACTCAGTTTTTGAATGAAAAAACCAATAATGTACTTGCCCAGCCAATTTTCCTTACCATCAAAACGCTTCACCGTAGTAGGTTGTTGCGAGGTGCCAATTAATATTTTATTCACATAACTCAGGCAATCATTTTCGCCAGGTTTCATTTTTAAAAGGATATAATCAACGGTACAAGCATGAGTAACTTGCAGTTGTTCATGAAGAGCAAGCATTTCAACAATTTTTTCCCCGGAAACAATCCGACGCTCGCATTGTGTCACTGGGCGTAATAAATCAGATGGTGCAGTTGCAAATTCTATCGTGCGTGGCGGACTCTGATCATTTATGTTAATTTTTATAAAAGCGTGTTGTCCTAAATAGCCCTCCAAACTTGGGCTAATGAATCGTGCGCGTAACGTATTAATCTCATAAGACACATTTGGATTCTGCAAGAAATTGTTTAATGCAACCTTCTCATTCTTAAAATGATCATTCAGCAGCCTCTGCTTAACCTTTTCCTTATAACTGGTAAAAGATAGTAGTTTATTTTGCTGCGCTTCTTTTACACATTCATGAATTCCGTCTAAACAAAATTTTAGTTGCCTGAATAATACATCTTTAAACAATTTTTTAGGTATTCTAAAGCCAAAAGTGGCTCCCAAGAGCATGCCTGTCACCAAGCCTATGGCAAAAGAGGAAAAGGGGTTGTGAAAATGCCACATTCCTCGAGCGAAACCTGCAATCCCACCCATTAACCCACCGACCACTCCCAATAGTAAAGCCAAAATACTTGCACCTAGATGAAGTAAACCGCGAATGAGTCTGGCATTGAAGGTCTCTATTTTTGCGAGAACGATTAATTGCTGATAATGACTGAGAACTTTTTCAAAAGCTTTCTGTAACTCTGGGGTTGCTGAAAATTCCATCGAAATTAAGCAATTAAAACTTTCAATGAATACTTCGACTTCTTTTAAAAATGTTGCCGTAAATGCGGTAGGTGTATTTTGAAGAACATTGATAAGTAATAGTAAATGGTATTTAATTTCACCAGGAGGAAGACGAGAAATTTTTTGAGAACAAACAAGAATAGTATTGGCATATTCTGTACTGTTCATAGTCTACTCTGACAGGCATTTTTAATATCATAGCCAAACTATATTCGCACGAAAAGAGTTTTATGGTATACGAAACCAAATAATTGCAAAATAATATTCCATAGTGACCTCTAATTATATAAAATGGTGATTTTATTCAGAGATAAGTTATGCACAAAGAACAGTTTAATTCTTCTTTTGATTTCATTACTGCACAGTGGAATCTACAAGTTCTGCCCGTATTTGAAATGTTTATACACAATATAATACATTTTTATGATCCTGATAATTTGCAGGATGCTAATTCCATTAAAATGGAATGGGAGCATTTTAAAAGCGTAGTGGAGTTATTACTTACATGGATTAATGATTTAATCCCTGATGAACAACTGGACGCAACACAAAAACAATATAAAACAAGCTATAGGCAACGAATTTATGACACCTATCAAGAGGCCCTGAAACGCGGTGAACATGCTTTACTCGCGAAAAGAACACTTATCTATCAATGGCGGATAGCACAATTGTATGCTTCACAACAAACTCCATCCTCTAATCCTACTCCCATGATGCCTGCAGTAACCACCTTACCTTTATCTCAAAAGCAAGAAAGTCCCGCTGTGTTACAACCTCAGGTGACTTACTCTGACATCGCGATGAAACCTAATATAATTTTTCTCTCTCCTCCACCATCTACAACTGTGACGCAGCAGGAGATTGCTTCCTCTGAGCCTAAGTCAAAACCACTATCCCAGGCCTCTAAAAACAACAGCTCTTTAGTTTCCCCCTTTTGGTAAAAAGAGTTAAATCAGACACCTATAGAGTCTCAGAGCCCTTCAAACCCTAAAAATAACGCGTTGAATTCTCAGACTTCTTTATTAGAGTTGTTACTAAACGATTCTTATGTATTACCAACGCCTGAGGAATTAGACAGCTGGGACTTTCTTGCACAACCCTGATAATTGATCTCCTCTTCTTGAGCAATAATTCCTCTGTCCAACAAACAAGCAGTTATTGAACAGAGGAATGCCAGGAAGTAAAGCCTTGCAAGTTGTAATTGTTGTTCTCTTTGATCATCTACCTGACCCAAAGCAGCTATTCCTTTGAGCTCCTATCAACTTTCACTACAGACTTTCCAAATGGGAAAACTAAACTATAAAGTAGAATAAAAATGAATAAAAAAATAACTAGGGCATAAACCATGGCATCAATACTGCGAGCAAAAAAAGCATTAATGGCATAAAAAACCATTAGCAGACTGGAGCTAAAAGCATTTCTAAACATATAGAATCCAGCAATTTTATTATGATCCAGGGAGTTCTGGCTAATAATTTGAGAAATACCATAAGACCACGCCGAAGTAATACCGCCTAAAAGCGCTAAAATTATGGATAGAGAAATAGAGCTTGCATACAGTACAAAAAGCATCATACTGAGTAATGTAAGGCTAAAGCAAATTGATAAGCTTTTACGATTCGCCTTGTTTTGAAACATCCATCCTACCGATATTCCTCCAAGTAAAGCGCCTATACCACTTAAAGATAAAACCATCCCCACAAACCATTGGGGATGAGTAAATTTTAAAATAGGAATAATTAAAAAACTAATAAAATTAGTCCATACTGTTGTTAGTGAAAAAGTCAGCAATAACAGCATGGCCAGAGGATGAATTTTAAATTCTTTCAGGCGAAAGACAGCATTGGCCAAATTAATTTCGGCACGAATATATTTCTTATTTAAGCGCATTAATGGCACCAGGTAGAGCAAGATTAGCAGTATTGCAGAAACAATAATCCACTCACTGGCAATCACTTTAAATAATAAACTGGCAATCAGAGGAGACACAATATAGCCTAAGGCCGTAGTCGCTAATCCAAGACTAACACCCGTTCCTCTTTTTGTTTCAGGCAGTAATAAAACAATAGATTTATCAAACAGACTGACTTCAGTCGAACTCATGATAAATAAAACCGTAATGCTAAGAATAATTCCTATTAAATTGGCGTGGTAACCATTGATTAATGCTGCAAGAATAGCAAGAGTAAGTACTTGAATTAAAAGAACAGTAACAAGAAGCGATTTTATTTCTTGCCTATCCATAAGACGAGTGATAAAGAAAGCTGAAAACACCATCGGTAAATTAATTAAAATTCCCAAAATTGATAATTCAGCAATCGCAAAATTGTGCTCAAAAAATAGAAATAAGACAGTAAACAAAACAGTTTTTATGCTTAACACATAAAAAGTTCGGATACCCCAAATGATATAAAAAAGAGTTTCATTCAAGCTCTAGACCCTCATTATTCACTCTACAGAAGTGTTAGTGCAGAGAAAAATTTAGTTAAAGCCTGCAAATATTTAAATTTTAGCTAAGATAATAGGTAAAAAAGTCTGCATTGCGTAGTTCAATCTCTGCCCGTAATAACTTTTTAGAGGCTATTTCAACATCGTTAATTCTTTTTCAGTAATGATGCATTCAATATAATCAATTGCTTCTTGAATTAGTGATAATTGAGTAAAAACTAACGTAGGATGTCGTAAACATTTCCTCAGACAGAAACACAACCAGAAATACCATTTTAGGAGCACCAAATAAACATTTAATCCCAGTTCCTCACGCCTTAGAGGATAAGCTTCCTGGAAAGCACAGGCTTTCTCAGGATTTAATGTTAAATGATTGTTTGAATATTCTACTGACCAGGCTATTAAGGTATCCAGATAATCAATTCTATAATCAAATTCTGAAGCAGTTTCCCAATCAAGAATCCAGAAATGGTTATTTTCTTTTGTCCATAAAACATTTTTTGGTTTTAAGTCATTGTGGCATAGTGCATTTAAGGAGGCTTCTTGCAGAGCCTGAAGAAATAAAATTTGATGACTGACTAAAAAAATTGATATGTCTTTTAATCGAGGAAATAAATGAGTAATTTGAGAAACTTTATGGAATAGAGTCCATATTTTATTATTTATTAATTGCTCCGCAATCATATAGTAACGCTCTCCCTTACGTTGAGCGAGCACTTTGTCATAGTTTTTTTGTATACGATGTATGTCACCTAATTTGGCAGCAATAAGTGAAATCATTCCTGCTTTAATTTCATTATTGGATAGAGCCTGACCGTTTTTATAAGGGTACAAAAGATAAATATTGTCTTTATTTTCCAGGAAAAATCCTTTTTTTCCCTCTACAGCACAAACTACATTTCCATTTTGAATTTTTGCAACATTTTCCACAAAATTGATTGATTGGAATAACTCTTCTCTACTAGTCTGATAATCTCTGATATATTGCAAAATATTAATATTTTTAATAACACATTTTCCTATCGAGGTATCTGCAAAGTAGCTTTTATTTGTGTCACCACCAGTAAGACTTCTTAAATTGTCTTGGTTGAGTTGAAGATCCCAAAATTCTTCTATTTTGTGAATTATATTTGTCGCCAGCATAAATTTCCTCATAGACAATTACTTACTAATATCACAAAGATATTAACTTCAGTCTCAAGTAATCATTCAATTGTCTTGTTTCTATACAGCACTGTTCAGTATAGTACACATTAATATTTTTTGAGCAATTGTTGAACAATGTTGAGCACAGTTCAGATGGTAGATATCCTTATCCTATGAGTATTTTCTGCTACATAAAGCACTGCGATTTTCAGAAATCGTTGACGGCTGTATTACGATTAAATCGCATTAATGTGTAGTTAGCACGACTAACAGCATGATCAATTGCTGCCTTAGGCATTAACATACCAGAGAAGATAGCTTCCAATGCCTCATCATTAATGGCTCTTATTAGATTTTGTGGCCCTACATATAATTTGGTGCTGACATGCTGGCGCGCCAATTCGCTGCGTGCAAGATTTACAACAGGATGTTTATTTTCTCTAACAAGTGAATCGTAAATTCCTGTAAGTCCCAGAGGTAAATAACCCGTATGATGATGCCATTGCTGTTGTATCGCAGGTTGTGCGAGGTAAGCGAAAAATTTTGCTATTCCGCGATATGTTGTTGGTGTTTGTCCAGCCACAGCCCACAAAGCAGCCCCACCGGCAATATTATTATGACGGGTAGCGCTTGCTTCTGTATCTAACGGTAGTGCAGCTACCCCTAATTTAAAATTTACTAGGGCCGATAAACTGTTATAACTCCCGGAAGATTGGCTAAATAATGGACAACGCCCACTGGTAAATAGTATTGTGGCATCACTCGCACGCCCTCCATACTCGAAATAACGCTTCATTTGCCAATCTTTTAACCGTGTTAAATGTCTGACAATCGCTTCATTGTTATAAGTTGCCGCAGATAATTTGGAGTTTGTCATTGGCAAACCATGAATTGCTGAGAATGCTTCAATTTGTATCCAGGCAGGGTATGCAGTAGTATACACACAAGTAAACCCTGTTTTTCGCAAATCTGCGGCTAAAATTTCCATTTCCTGCCAGGTACGAGGGAAAGTTTCCTGCGTATAACCAGCCTTGGCTAAAGCATCAGCATTATAGAAAATGACAGGCACCGAGGTATTAAAGGGCATTGCCATTAGTTGATCATGCTCGCTATAAAACGACCGTACGGCAGGAAGAAAACTCTCTTTAGGTAAATTAAGTCCTTGCTCTTTCATAATTTCATCCACAGGCTTAATAACGCCTTTGGGAAAAAGCATGGTCGTCGTACCAACTTCAAAAATTTGCACAATGGCAGGAGATTGTTGGGCCCGAAAAGCCGCAGCAAAACTTGTCATTGCTTCCGTGTACTCACCTTTATAAACGAGCTTTACAAGGTATTCATTTTGGCTTTTATTAAATCCCCCAACCAACTGTCGAACCTCGTTACCTAAATGACCAGCCATGGAATGCCACATAACAATTTCGACAGGTTTAGCCTGAAGATTAATGGCTAGAAAGAAAGAAATAAAAAATAAGAAAAGTTTCATGACAATAGATCAGGGTAATCACTAAAAACGGCATCCACACCCCATTCAAAAAGCTTTTTCGCCTGTCGTCTACGGTTCACCGTATACACGAGTACCAGATAGCCCTGCTCTTTAATTTCTCGCACACGTGCTGCCGTAAGAGCGCGCTTGTTATAGTGAATCGAATAGCACAGCAAATCTTTTGCTTTTTGCAGCCAATTTTTATCCCATTGATCAAGTAATAGACCCAGGGGCATTTCTGGAGCAAGACTTCGACATAGAGTCAATGCCGCCAGATCAAAACTGGATATTAGTGGCAGTGGTTTATTTTGTGGCCAGTAGCGATTAATATAAGACAAGACAGCCACAGTAGTTTGCTCAGTTGTTCCTGGATAGGGTTTAATTTCAATATTGGCTTGCACATCGGAGAAGGTTAACCATTCTAACGCCTCACGAAAATGAGGAATTTTTTCGCCGCGATAGCGACGCGAAAACCAACGACCGGCATCCAATGATTGCAAATACTCAGCAGTCACCAATCCAATTTCACCTTGTCCATTGGTTGTTCGTTTTAGTGTTTCATCATGAAACACAAATGGTTCACCATCAGCACTTACCATGACATCAAATTCAAGATAACGACAGCCGAGAGCCAATGCTTTATCAAAGGCAGCCAAAGTATTTTCTGGCGCATAGGCTGAAGCGCCGCGATGACCGATTATTTTTTCAATTGCTTGAGGCTGTTGCATTGCTACCCTCTTCCCGATTTGAAGCTACTTCAACAATAGCATTCATCGTTAATTCATTACTAACTGTCAAGGCGGGGGCTGGAGCAGCAGCAACCTCAGTGGCTAACATCATTGTATTTTTTGCACGATAAGCTTGTGGTTGTATAGGTGCAGGCTCACCTTCAGTAACTATTAATGTATTTAAACTATAATTTTGAGTGGGATATACCTGGTTTAATCGACCAATTTCATCATTAACAAGTTTATATAACCGCTCCCGCAGTTGTACTTTAACCTGCTGAACCTCCTCCAAGCTCGGCTTGAATTCCACACCATCAATAGTATAGGTTGCCCCTGGTTTACTGACATTTTTCGCATTTTGATAAATATTAGTTAAACTGGCCTGGGGTACTCTGGCTTCAGCAGCCACAAATAACTTTTCTAACCCTGAACTGTCCTGAGAACGATCAAATTGAGTCAAATGCCAATCACCCGGTGCTATCTTTGCGAGAGTAGTCATGATATCAGCACGCGCTTTTACCAGATCAGCATTGGTTAAAGTAGCATTGACATTGACCGTTAGTAAGGCTGTTTGCGTAGTAACCCACTGTCTTGCAGAAATTTGAAATATCACCTTATCCAATATTGGCTTAGGCTCAACGGCAAGTGATAATGAACTACTGAGTCCAAGGAGAAGCAAAGCTGCCAGTTTTTTCATTCAAATACCTCCGATAGCATTTGTAGTCAGTTTACACCATGAGAGGCAGGCTTCCAATTTTTTAACTGATGCAATCAGACAACCTTTAATTCATCCTAAAAATTGATTTAAAAAAATAGTCTTTTTGAAAGCACTTTTTACAAATAATAAACAAAAAGGATATAGACTATAAAGTAAGGGATTACTGCCATTGATTTACTTGTTGAATGGGTCTATAACATGGGCACGAGAAATTCTTGGAGCGTTACCGATGATGTCTGTTGATCTAATAAAAAAAAATGAAACCAGTATTCTAGTTCAAGATGATTTTCTTGATTATGCCCTTTCGCATGGGTTTGGCGATCTGCATTTTAAGGTAGATTGTGAAACTGGAATGAAAGCAATTATTGCTATACACAGTACTAAACTTGGACCAGCTTTAGGTGGATGCAGATTTATTGAATATCCTAATACTGCAAGCGCTATTAATGATGCCATGCGTCTGGCAAGAGGCATGAGCTATAAAGCAGCCTCCGTTAATCTTCCTCTTGGTGGTGGTAAAGCAGTTATTATCAAGCCTAATACACCCTATGATCGCCAAGGATATCTTCATGCGTTTGGCCGCTTTGTGAATGACTTGGGTGGCAGATATATCACGGCACTAGATAGCGGCACCCAACTAAGTGACATGGACATCATCGCCCAGCATACTCCTTATGTGGCCAGTTTGTCTCGGCATAATGGTGATCCTTCTCCTTTTACGGCAAAAGGAGTTTTAAGAGGTATTGAAACAGCAGTCGAATTTAAACTCGGAAAAGAGACATTAAAAGGTCTTCATATTGCTATTCAAGGCTTGGGCCACGTGGGATATTTGCTAGCAACTCATTTACATGAGTTAGGTGCTAAATTAACTGTGGCCGATATTAATCCTCGTGCGGTTCAACGCGCAGTTGAAGAATTTGGGGCTACAGCCGTTTCAACGGATATGATTCATCGGGTGCCCTGTGATGTATTTGCTCCATGTGCCTTGGGTGCTGTGATTAATGATATCAGTATCAATCAACTACAAACCACGATTATTGCAGGTGCTGCCAACAATCAATTGGCTCACACTTATCATGGGCCAATGCTTCATGAAAAAGGCATTCTTTATGCAGCTGATTACATTATTAATGCCGGTGGTTTAATTTTTGCCGCGAGTAAATATTTTAATACACCAGAAGCACAAGTTAACCAGCAAATCGATGGCATTGGTACTTCTCTGTTAGAAATTTTTATTCGTTCCCAAGTAGAAAATCGTCCTGCAAGTGAGATTGCTGATATTCTGGCCCAAGAAAAACTGGCCTAATGATAAATAACCTTAATATAAAAAGGTGGTGATGGAATGAAACAGCATTTAAATATAACGCCAGAACTCTATTCTTATATGCTGGATATTTCTCTACGAGAAGATCCTGTTCTGCAAGCGTTGCGGGAAGAAACTGCCACATTGCCTCTCAGCAACATGCAGGTTGCACCAGAGCAAGCTCAATTTATGCAATTTTTAATTCGTGCAACGGGTGCAAAAAAAGTATTGGAGTTAGGCACATTCACAGGGTATAGTGCCTTGGCTATGGCTCTGGCGCTGCCTGACGATGGACAATTAATTACCTGCGATATCAATACAGAATGGACTTCAAAGGCCCATCCTTTTTGGCGTGAAGCTAAGCAGGAAAAGAAAATTCAGTTACGTTTAGGCCCTGCTTTAACCACCTTACAAGATTTACTTGCGGAAGGTCACATCCATAGTTTTGATTTTATTTTTATTGATGCCGACAAAACAAATTATGTAAATTATTACGAGTTTGCCTTGCAATTGATTACTCCTCGCGGGATCATCGCAATTGATAATATTTTTTGGGATGGCAACGTCATTAATGAACAGGATACGAGCGGACAAACTCGAGAAATAAAACGTTTAAATGAAACGATAAAACAAGATAATCGGGTGGATGTAAGCCTGCTAGCTATCGCCGACGGACTATTTCTTATCAGACCTCGTACTTGATGCCAATAGCTATGCAAACAAGGATTAGCAACAATGACATCATTGAAATCGAGTCATTCTCTTTTGGCAGAATGACAAGAATAGATGTCATTGTCTTGATAGTTAAAAACGATAAGGGAGTGTACACCAATGAACAATCACATTATAAGCCATTCTGATAGTAATCCCTGCGGATTGGATGGTTTTGCCTTTCTGGAATTTTCAGGCCCTGATAAATCTGTTCTGCACCAACAGTTTAAAAACATGGGATTTCAACACGTAGCAACTCATAAAGAGCAAGATATCGTTCTTTATCAACAGGGGGCTATTCAGTTTATTGTGAATGCCGCAAAAGACTGTCAAGCTGAGCAACATGCTGCAGCACATGGTGCAGGTGCCTGTGGCATGGGTTTTCGCGTTAAAAATGCCGAACAAGCTTACAAGCATGCACTTGCTCATGGTGCTGTTGCCTTTCAGGACTGCAAGCATGCTGATCATGGTTTATTCGCTATTCAAGCAATAGGAGGCAGTGTTATTTATTTTGTTGATGAGAATAGTCTTCCTTTTGCTGGTCACTGGGAGCGTCAACCAAATTTAAATGCTACAGATTGCGGCCTAACCTTTATTGATCATCTGACTCACAATGTCTATCGAGGTAACATGGACAAATGGGCCAGATTTTATGAAACTATTTTTAATTTCCATGAAATCAGATTTTTTAATATTAAAGGTCAAATGACAGGATTAATCAGTAGAGCCTTATCAAGCCCGTGCGGGAAAATCAAAATTCCTTTGAATGAATCCAAAGATGATGTCTCACAAATTGAAGAATTTTTGCATGAATATCACGGTGAGGGTATCCAGCATATTGCTCTTAACACAGAAGATATTTATCACACAGTCAATACTTTAAGAAAAAATGGCGTTAAATTTCTTGACGTTCCTGATACTTATTACGAAATGATTGATACTCGTATCCCCTGGCATAAAGAACCTCTGGCAAAATTGCAACAAGAACGTATTTTAATTGATGGAGAACGGGAGCCTAGCGCTGGATTATTACTGCAGATTTTTACAGAAAATATTTTTGGTCCCGTTTTCTTTGAAATTATTCAGCGCAAAGGGAATCAAGGTTTCGGCGAAGGAAACTTCCAGGCTTTATTTGAAGCCATTGAACGGGATCAGATTAAGCGGGGAACGCTGCAGGAAACTCATTAATCAATCTATTAAAGGAATAGCAATGAAACTTGCGACTATGAAATCCCCTAATTGTCGAGATGGTGAGCTTTGTGTAGTCAATCAACAATTGACTAGAGCAGTTAAAGTGCCACAAATTGCTAAAACATTACAAAATGCCCTCGATCATTGGCAAGATGTTCAAGATAAATTAAAAGCGGTTTACTTGGCTCTTAATGAGGAACAGATAAAAGCGAGTTTTCCCTTCGAAGTCGCTCAATTTACTTCTCCTCTCCCAAGAGCTTATCAGTGGGCTGATGGGAGCGCCTATGTCAATCATGTGGAGTTGGTTCGCAAGGCTCGTGGTGCTGAAATGCCAGCTGATTTTTGGACTGATCCCTTAATGTATCAAGGCGGTTCTGACAGTTTTTTAGGACCAAGAGAACCCATTTTAGTTGCTGACGAAGCCTATGGTGTTGACTTTGAAGCTGAAGTAGCCGTTATTACTGACGATGTGCCCATGGCCATTAGCAGTCAACAGGCGATGAGGCATATTAAACTAATTTTATTGGTTAATGATGTGTCTTTTCGTAATTTAATCCCTGCAGAGCTCGCCAAGGGGTTTGGTTTCTTTCAATCTAAACCAGCAAGCAGTTTTTCACCGGTTGCAGTCACACCCGATGAATTGGCCTCATCCTGGGACGGACAACGTGTGCATTTACCCTTACTAAGCCATCTAAATGGTCAACTGTTTGGCCAACCTAATGCGGGTGTAGACATGACATTCTCTTTTCCTGAATTAATTGCTCATGCTGCAAAGACAAGATTTTTGGCAGCAGGAACAATTATAGGGTCAGGCACCGTTTCAAACCTTGATCGAAGTAAAGGATCTTCTTGTATTGCAGAAAAACGCATGTTGGAAATTCTTGCCGATGGCAAACCTAAAACCCCCTACATGAGTTATGGAGATACCATTCACATAGAGATGCTTTCCCCTCAAGGACAGTCTATATTCGGTGCTATTGAACAGACCGTTACTCCCTATGAGGTGTAACATGAAACTTTATGACTATTATCGTTCCACTGCCTGCTACCGCGTGCGTCTAGCGCTTAATATTAAAGGCATCAGTTATGAAAAAATTCCTGTGCATCTTGTTGGCCATGATGGAGAGCAGCATGGCGCTACCTATCTAGCAATTAATCCACAAGGATTAGTCCCTACCCTCGATGAAAATGACCATATTCTTTCTCAATCTTTAGCGATTATTGAATATTTGGATGAAATTAATCCTGCCCCTCCTCTATTACCCCCCACTCCCTTAGGTCGTGCTCAGGTTAGAAGTATGGCTTTAACCATTGCCTGTGACATGCACCCCTTAAATAATTTAAGGGTTCTAACGCGTCTGAGAGATCAATTTCAAGCGAGCGAAGAACAAGTAATGGATTGGTATTACCATTGGTTAAGGTTGGGATTTGATACACTGGAAAAAACACTCCAATCCCTACCCCATAAGTACTTATATTGTTATGGAAATAAACTTACCTTGGCAGATATTTGTCTTATTCCCCAAGTATATAATGCCCATCGTTTTGGTTTTTCGATGGAGGCATATCCTCTGATTAATGAAATTAATGCTCATTGCCTTACATTAGCTCCCTTTAAAGAGGCTGCGCCGTAAGCATTTTAATTACATAAAACACTCCATGACATGGATGCGTCATGGAGATTACGTCATGAAATTTTTAAACTCCTGGAATGTCAAAACTTGAAAGTTCTGGATAAAAACGGTAAAAACCTTTTGATATCAGTATAATCCCCAGAATTGCTAAAATGGCTACGACAATATAATACCCTACACCCAGGTACACTCGCTTTGAATAGGCAGCCATTGTATCGGGAATAGAAAGCCACAAAATCGATTTTATTAAAATTAACCAGCCAATAATGGTAACAATTAACACATGTGGCTCAAGAATCCAAAAATTATGAGTTACAACGATGAGCAAACCAATTACCAGTCCAAAGGATGCTGAAACGAGTACTGTTCCATAATCAGCGGTTATTGATGCAAAAAATCGTCTATAAAAATTAACTCGCGCCAAAAGAATTATCGCCATGATAAGAAAATAAAATCCCAAGATTTGGGCGAACAAATAAGAATGAAAATATGCTGAAAACATGTTTGCTCCTTAAAACTTGTCTTCATATTAATAGTATAGTACTACTATCCCTAATACGATATTTAAAACCAGGCCCTGGCAACCAATACAGTTGAAATTCCCTTAGGCGTACGTTGCAGGATACTCCACGCCGTTTTACAACGTTGGAGATGACCTAACAAGACAGTATCACTGTCACATTGATAATGTATAGGTAAATTGTCATAAATACCACCCCCATCAACAGCCTGACATTTTTCTCCTGTTATTAATTCAATGCCCCAAGGATAAGTCTCTGCCATATCCAATGGCGTATGTTGACTGTTATCAACAGCAGAAGACAAATTTATTTTGACACTCCTGCCCTCCCATGGAGACGGGGGACAAACTGCCTCAGTATGAGAGCCATAGGGCTTAATAAAACAGGGATCATAGACTTTACCTGCAGCAATACAACGCCACGCATCTTCTCGTTTGATGCGTTGAGATTGTTGAAAACATTGACCAGTCACTTCTTCTTTAATAACAACAGGTGCCTGTTGAACTACTTCACCAAAAGGACGATAAAGTTTAAGTTCTGTATCCTGAGCAAATGCAAGACACGGTGCCACCCATACACCCAATAGTGCAATTATAATTCGCATTAACTCTCCTATGCTAATCCAGATTGCTATTAAATATATTGTTCATCTAATACTGTAGCAGGTTTCCTTACTTTAAAAGACCTTATAAAAGATTTGCAGGCATCAATCATCAAAATTATGGAGAAATAAGTTTCTCATCCCAAACATCGTTATTTTTCGTAAACCTTATAACTTCAGAAAAAGTAGTTGAGCCTACCGTATAAAAAAGAAAGCTTTCAGGAGTAAAGCGAAATCCACAATAATCATCACTCATGGGTATAGGTTTATTCGCAAAACACAACGCAAGTTCCCTTTTCCTTTCATCCAATACCTTTAGACTCATTATAGGCTGCCCAGAGGTTGGCGCATAAGCGGAAAAACGCAGTTGTCTTTCTCTTGGCAACTTATTCCAATATTGCTCATTCTCTTCGTGTGTAAGCAATTCTACAGCACCCTCCAAAACAATTTGTCGCTGCTGCATCACCAAAAAAAAATTCATGGACGCAGCGGGATTACTAAGCAAATCAGCAACTTTTCTGGTTTTTCGTTGCGTAAAAAAAATTAAAGAACCATTTTTAATTTCTCGTATAGCCACAACACGACTATGCGGGAATCCAGTGGGTGAAATAGTCGATAGAACTGTATTAACTTCTAATCCCAGTTCTTTCTCCTGATTAAACCATTCATTTAGTTTATTAAAAGGCATGGCATTTTGTTATAGTTTAGTTAAGTTTCGCAAGTATAAACTACTCTACCTGTCTATTAAATATTTGATTTACTTAAACAATTAGGGCAGTTCCTATCATTTAATAACCTTGCCGTCATCTGTTGAGCTCCTCCGCTACGCTAAGGATGACCTCATTATCCCATGAATAAACCATTCATTTTAGTTTTATTACCAAGCACATTCCGTTCAGGATAATGACACTAAAATTCCGTTATCCCGAAAAGAGCAAAGCTGCTAGAAGTCCCATAAGCTGCAGGAAGATTCGTAAACACCTTTAAAACCCCGGCAGATATTTTTGCAGTTCTAGCCTATAAAAAAGAGGGGAGTTAAATAATACGCCAGTAAGGCATTACAGGCTTATATTGAACTAGGATTATTTAGTGTTATCATCGCATTTTATTTGCCCGCATTCATTTTAGATTGAAAGGGCTTTGTGAGCGCTAAAAATATTCGTTTTCCGGAGTACATATGACCGAGGTTTATACAATAAAACAATGTTTGGAAGGTGAAATCAGTGTCGATGAATCAGTCATTGTAAGAGGCTGGGTTAAAACCAGAAGAGATTCGAAAGCTGGTTTATCATTTATTAGCTTGCATGATGGCTCTTGTTTTGCACCTATCCAAATTGTAGCCACCGATAAATTGGAAAACTATAGCAGCGAAGTGACGAGATTAACTTCAGGCTGTTCTGTCATTGCTCAGGGAAAACTGGTTATTTCTCAAGGTAAAGGTCAAGCCTTTGAAATTCAAGCTGAAGCGCTTGAGGTGGTAGGTTGGGTTGAAAATCCTGATACTTATCCTATTCAAGCCAAACGACATACCCTTGAATTTTTACGGGAAGTAGCTCATTTGCGACCTCGTACAAATACGATCAGTGCAGTGGCTCGCATTCGTCATTGCTTGGCACAGGCAATTCATCGCTTTTTCGACGAGCGTGGTTTTTTCTGGGTTCATACGCCTATTATCACTTCGAGTGACTGTGAAGGCGCCGGCGAAATGTTTCGGGTAAGCACGCTTGAGCTTTTAAATTTACCTAAAACACCACAAGGACAAATTGACTTTTCTAAAGATTTCTTTGGCCGAGAAGCGTTTTTGACTGTTTCCGGTCAGCTAAATGTGGAAGCCTATTGTTTGGCAATGTCCAAAGTCTATACCTTTGGTCCTACTTTCAGAGCTGAAAATTCTAACACCAGCAGACATTTGGCAGAATTCTGGATGATAGAGCCTGAAATTGCTTTTGCAAATCTCCAGGATATCTGCCAACTAAGCCAGGATATGTTACGTTTTCTCTGCCAAACTGTACTTGAAGAACGTGCTGATGATATGAATTTCTTTAATCAGTTTGTAGCGCCAGGTTGTATTGAACGTCTGGAACATATTATCGAAACCAGTTTTGAGGTGATGTCTTACACCGATGCTATTGCAGCACTCGAGAAAGCGGATCGTAATTTTGAATATCCCGTGAGCTGGGGACTTGATTTACAATCCGAGCATGAGCGTTATCTCGCAGAAGAACTCTGTAAAAAACCAGTTATTCTGACTGATTATCCCAAAGATATTAAAGGATTTTATATGCGGCTGAATGATGATGGACGCACGGTGGCTGCAATGGATGTGCTAGCTCCTGGAATTGGTGAAATCATCGGCGGAAGTCAGCGCGAAGAGCGGCTGGAAATTTTGGATAAACGCATTGAAGAATGTGATCTGGATCGTAATTATTATCAGTGGTACCGAGATTTACGTCGCTATGGTTCCGTTCCACACGCTGGCTTTGGCTTAGGTTTTGAGCGATTAATCAGTTATGTAACTGGTGTTAACAACGTGCGTGATGTAATACCCTTTCCACGCACGCCTGGACATGCCGAATATTAATTGATAGCAGGGGAAATTACCCCTGCGTCTGATAATGCTCTTTTGCTTTCATTTAAATTACCATTGCCTCGGTCTCTAAAAAAGCCAAAAGCAACAATACCCTTCCCTTCTCCAACTGTACTTAATTGGATTCTTTTTTCTGCCAGTTTGACACTGCTTATTCTTTTGTTAATGACTCTTCTAATAGTTATCTCACTTTTTTTAACAGTCATATTTAACCTCTTTATTGCACTATCAAGTCTATAACCATAGTGTTTTTGTTGCTTCAGAGTACCGCCTTTTTTCTTTAAAAGAAAGCAATCCTCAAGTGTTGTTAAATTATTTAGCCATTTTATATTTAATAATCTCTTAATGTACATTTATTATACTCATATTACCACTTATTGAGGGGCATTTGATTATGGAACCTGCAGTTATTAACTTTCGTCACTCATTCCTTGCTTATTTGACTAGCCCCTCATCCAATCGAAAAGCTTTAATTAAAGCAAGCGAGCAGTTAATGGAATTAGCCGACGAGCAAGCAAATGCTAAAGCAAAAGCTAAAAATAATGAGGAAGCAAGTGCTGATGAGATTGGTAATGAACTTATTTGTTTAATTGATGAGGCACTTTTACATATTAGCGTTTCTCAATTAAAACTTGATAATTTGCAAAATTTAATTAATACCCTCGATAACCAACAAATAAATGCTATTGGAGTATTAACAGCTTTTACAGGAAAATATACAGACCCTGATCACCCAGCCCAACCTGTTTCAGAGGAACAATATAGGGTATTAGCTTCTATTTATGAAATAGAACTTGATGGGCATCGAATTAAAGAAGTAGACGAAAAAGCCGGTGAAGCTGCTATAAAACTTGGCAAAAAACTTCTAAATATTACTCAGACAATATTTGAAAAAAAGAGTCTGGGAGAAGAGGAGGAAAACGCTTACAAAAATGCATATGACGAAGCTAAAGGTCAAGGTATTGAACATCATCGTGGCATTAAAGAAAAATTTTACCGATTTTTAAAAGTCTTAAGTTGCCTGTTTATCGTACCTGCTATTTACCATGCCAAAAATGCGGAAAAAACCGGCAGCTTTTGGGGACATGTTAAAACAAAAACAGAAGAAGACATTGAAAAATCGCAAGAAGCAATAGAAAAATATAAAAATAACCAGTCACCTTCCTAAGCCGCAAAAGATTCTGATCCAAAGATCAGAATCTTTTAATTCTTAGTGCCAATATTGACGTTGAAAATCCCTTACAGCACGTTCAGCTTCTTCACGTGAATAACCGTAATGTTTCTGAAGTTTGCCATATATTTCTTCTTGATTACCTTCTAATTCTCTTAAATCATCATCAGTTAACCAACCCCAAAATTGTTTCATTTTACCTTTGGTTTCTTCCCATTTGCCCTCGAAAATGTCCCTATTCATAATTTATCTCCTAAAATAAATGAATTTTACCCACCCGATAGATAGCAGGTCGGATTTTAAGCATAGTAGACAAATTTAAATTTCGCAAAATTAGGATTTAGCTGGATAACAAACCATCTTGAATAGTTAAAATTTTATCCATTTTTCTTGCCAATTGTACATCATGAGTCACAATGACAAGGGCTGTATTTAAATTTTCATTTAAACCCAACATGAGTTCAAATATTTTTAATGCGGTAGCATGATCTAAATTTCCTGTTGGCTCATCCGCTAACACACACTGAGGTTGATGCACCAAGGCTCGCGCAATTGCGACACGTTGTCTTTCTCCGCCAGACAACTGTGACGGTTTATGATTTAGACGTTGAGCAAGGCCGACTTGTTGCAGGATATTTTCAGCGCTAGCTTGTGCTTGGGCAATGGATTGATTGCCCAATAAAAGGGGCATAGAGACATTCTCCAATGCTGTAAATTCAGGTAATAAATGATGAAATTGGTAAACAAAACCTAACTGACGGTTACGTAATTGACAGCGCTGTTTTTCTGAAAGACTTTGCCAATTCACATTGTCAATTAATACCTCTCCTCCTGTTGCTTTATCTAATCCACCTAATAAATGCAAAAGCGTGCTCTTCCCAGAGCCAGAAGGACCCACTATTGCTACGCGTTCCCCTGGTTGAATAACAAAATTAATCCCCCTCAATACTTCAACCGAATTGGTTCCGTCATGATAAGATTTGCTTAAATTTTCACACTTTAAAATCGGATTACTCATAATGTAAGGCCTCCGCAATAACGGTCTTTGAGGCTCGCCATGCCGGGTAAATGGTCGCCAGGAAGCTCATTAATAAGGCCATTGCACACACTAACCACAAATCACTTAGCAAGATTTTCGACGGTAGGTAATCTACGAAATAAATATTGGATGATAAAATCTGCGTATTAAATAGCGCTTGTAATTTATTAACGATAGTAGTGGCATTAGAAGCAAGAATTAAACCACCGATAAGACCCAACAAGGTACCAATCACACCTACCATCATACCCTGCACGATAAATATCCAAAGGATTTTAGCAGGTGTTGCACCAATTGTTCGTAAAATTGCAATTTCAGCCTGTTTGTCATTAACTACCATCACCAGTGAGGAAACCAGATTAAAGGCGGCCACCGCAATAATTAACAACAAAATAAGAAACATCATGGTCTTTTCCATTTTGACAGCCTGGAAAAATGCTCCAAATTGTTGCGTCCAGTTTCCAACCTCATAGGCTTCACCTAATTTTGCAGCGAGTTGGTCAGACAGAGCAGGTGCATTGTAGATATTGGCTATTTTCATTTTGAGACCAGTCACATCTTTACCTAATTGGACTAATTTCTGTGCATCGCCCAGATTAATAAAGGCAAGTTTGGTATCAAAATTAAATCCTGCCCCTGCAGAAAACACCCCTACTACAGTGAAGCGCTTGAAACGAGGAATCATACCGGCTGGCGTAACGGTAGCTTGCGGAATCATAATCGTTACTTTATCTCCCAGCATTAGACCTAAACTATCAGCAAGCCCCCTTCCGAGGATGAGGCCAAAATTTTTAAGGTCAGATAGATCCCCTGCAAGCATTTTATCATTAAGTTGAGTGACCGTTTGTTCCTGTGCGGGGTCAACACCCGTTAAAACAATAGGTAATACTTGCCCTTCATGCGTTAGCAAACCTTGTCCCCCAACATAAGGAGCAATTGCCTTTATGCCAGGTGCCGCCTTCAGATCTTTTTCAAGAGCTTGCCAATCACTGATTCTACCATTTTTACCACTTACAGTAATTTCTGGCGCCATGCCAAAAAAGCGCTTATGAATTTCTTCATCAAAACCGTTCATTACCGACAGTACAGTAATTAATACCATGACGCCCAAGCCAATCCCAAGCATGGAACTTAACGATATAAAAGAGACAAAATGATTTCTTTTCTTGGCACGCGTATAGCGTAACCCGATAAATAATGCCAGTGGCTTGAACATAAGTGATCTATTTTGCTAAATAGCTCTATTGTAGTGAAATTTGCTGCTGCATGATAGCCGTTATAGCAAATCTCTTCATTCATTATCAGCTAATGCACACAGTTATCCACAGAATCTGTGGATAGAAGTCTGCTCTTTTAGTTCTGAACTAATCTCCTTCAGCAATCAAAATGCAAAATAAATAACCACGGGAAAAACAGCAACATTTAAATTATGAAAGTTAGTTCTTTTATTATTATTCAACCTACTGTTAAAATTTCTTTTCTATAAAAACCAGAGGGATCCGGGTTGAACAGTGCTGCAAAATTCGAAAAATTCAATCGTCTTTATCCCATTAATATTAGTAGCGGCACCCTTGAAGCATTAAAATGGTTGGCAATGGTATCAATGACTATCGATCATTTTAATCGATTTTTCTTGAATGCCAGTAGCTATCCAGCCTACTGCGCCGGCAGATTAGCCATGCCCTTATTTGCATTTATTTTTGCCTATAATTTGGCACGTCCTGAAGCCTTTGCTCGTGGTCTTTATACTCGCGTATTTAAGCGCCTTATTTTTTTTGGCGTATTAGCAACACCAGCCTATATGGCTATGCGACATTTACAACATCTATGGCCTTTAAACATTCTTTTCATGCTTTTTCTAGCCGCAGTTTTATTTTTGTTGTTGGAGAAAAGGAATCCATTTACGATTTTTCTTGCCATTTTTATATTTCTTTTTGGAGGTGCCTTTGTTGAATATAGTTGGCAAGGTTTACTCTTTTGCCTAAGTTGCTGGTTTTTTTGTCGCAATCCATCCATTTTAGCAGTAATCGC
This sequence comes from Legionella clemsonensis, assembly GCF_002240035.1. Classification (NCBI taxonomy): domain Bacteria; kingdom Pseudomonadati; phylum Pseudomonadota; class Gammaproteobacteria; order Legionellales; family Legionellaceae; genus Legionella; species Legionella clemsonensis. Next base: position 2,208,544 of record NZ_CP016397.1, read on the forward strand.
TTGCTTTTTTTCTTATTTTTTACTGGACAGTCTCAATGAAAATCACTGGGCGTTGGTTAGCTTGCCACTTATTATTCTGGCTACCCAACTACAATTAAACATTCCGCGCATCCCTTATTTTTTTTATATTTATTACCCGGCGCACTTAACCTTATTCTGGTTGGTCAGCACATGGATTTAGCCATTCGGCGACTTCACAAACAATCAGTTATACTAACTATTAGTACCAGGAAGAGTCCTGATTCTTACCACATCAGGAGATGGGATGAAGAAATTATCATTTGCCACATCAAAAATTGGCTCCATTGGTGTTGAGCTTGAACTACAGCTCATTGATCCTCAATCATTTTATTTGATTGCGCGTTCTAAAGATCTTATTCGTAATATTGGAGAAAGTGCCTATAAAGAAATTATTAAACCTGAAATTACTCAAAGTATGATTGAAATTAATTCTTCCATCCATCATTCAATTACCGACCTTTTAGAGGAACTTTTTCGTCTTAAGACTTTCTTGCTGCAACAGGCGGAGCAATTAAATATTGCGATTTGCGGCGGAGGTACACATCCTTATCTAAAATGGAGTAGACAAAAAATATTTCCGACACCACGTTATAAGAAAATTGCCACTAAATTCAGATATTTATCGAAACGCTCTACTGTATTTGGCCAACATATTCACGTCGGGTGTGATAGCGCCGAGAATGCGCTTTATCTTACTCATGCGTTGGCCCGTTACACGCCTCATTTCATTGCTATTGCTGCTTCCTCTCCATTTTACCAAGGTGCTGATACTGGCTATGCTTCATCGCGCTCTAATGTATTTAGTTCATTTCCGCAAAGTGGCCATATCCCTTACCTACTAAACTGGACAGAATTTTCCGAATATTACTACAAGATGCGCAAACTGGGTATTATTGTAAGTATGAAGGATTTTTATTGGGATATTCGTCCAAAACCTGAATTCGGTACTGTTGAGATTAGGGTTTGTGATACTCCTTTAACAATTAACAAAGCAGCCGATTTGACAGCCTATATCCAGGCGCTAGCACTTTATCTACTTCAAGAAAGGCCATTGAACATAAGTAAAGATTTATACTATCTCTATACTCATAATCGCTTTCAAGCAAGTCGATATGGTCTTGAAGGCCTATTTGTTAATCCTTACTCTTTTAAAGAGATTACCCTGGTAGAAGATATTCTCACCACCCTTAAAATTATTGAGCCCTATACAGTGAGTCTTAATAATGAACCTTATATTGCACGTTTGGTCAGTGATGTGACTGAGAAGAGAAATGATTCAGCATTGTTAAGGCAACTTTTTAAAGAACGCGGCTTTCTTCTTAAGGTAGTCAGCGAACAATGTGCAATTTGGAAACAATCTGCTGCAAAGCACTAACGGTCAGGTCACACGTGTTGTCGTTTTTTCTTAAAAAGCTGAAAAGGCCCTAAAAAGCCACAATTTCAGGTTTTTTTTCCCCCATTCATAAAATTTCTGTCTATATTATGAATAAGAAGCTGTTAGCGAAGGGATCAGTAAGCATTAAAAGCAACAAAGGCTTGATGTCTAAGCACTAAACTTCTTATAAAATGGAATTTATGGAGTGATCATGCCAGTACACGAACGACGTCAGCATTTCCGCATTGAGGATCAAATTTATTTTGATTATAAATTAATTCAAACTGAAGAGTTTTGTTCTGATAAAGCGCTTACAGAGGATTTATTGGGTCAAAGCGGCAAAAGATACCTTGAGACAACGCAGTATTTTCAAAGCCTTGATTATGAATTGTCTGAGCTTACACAATCACTCGCCTTACGCGAACCTGCTCTGGCACACTATCTCAACCTGTTAAATGCAAAAATTGATCACCTGGCACGGAATCTTTTGATCGGAGATAAAATTCATTTACGCAAGGTGAACATCAGTCTCGGTGGGATGTCATTTAAGACTAAAGAACGCATTAAAGAAAAGACGCACATGAAAATAGTCATCTATACCAAACCTAAAATGCTACCTATTGTTCTTGATGCTGTCGTAGTCTACAGCCAGTTCCATAATGAAAATCAATACCGTACTGCAGTACAATTTGAAGAATTAAGTACTGAGCAAGAACAATTACTTTCCCAGCATATTATGCTTGCCCAGTCCAAATGTCGAGCGGATTAACTCAACAAGATTATCATTGCTGATCATTGGCTATTGCCGCATAATCAGCATTTATAGTTTGAAGTTAGGGTAAACGATGACAAGACTGATTTACTGTGAAAAATTACATCAAGAAACAGAGGGTTTGGAGGCTCCTCCTTTTCCAGGCCCTTTAGGTGAAAAAATTTTTAACCATATATCAAAACAAGCCTGGCAAATGTGGCTTGCCCATCAAACCATGCTAATTAATGAATATCGCTTGAGCTTAATTGATCCGAAAGCTCGCGAGTTTCTTACTGCTGAAATGAAAAAATATTTTTTTGGTGAAGGTTCAGAAAAACCCGCAGGTTTTGTCCCAGAAAAATAAAGGAATTGATTATGTTTCATGAGCTGCTCGTGCTAAATGAAGAAGTTAAAACTGCCATACATAATAAGCAACCTATTGTGGTTCTGGAATCAACCATCATTTCTCATGGTATGTCTTATCCTGAGAATTTGGTTACCGCTCACATGGTCGAGCAGATAATCCGTAAGAATGGCGCAGTGCCCGCAACCATTGCCCTTCATCAGGGAAAAATCCATGTGGGTATTAATCAGGAGCTCATGGAGCATTTGGCTTCCAGTGATGAAGTCATTAAAGCGTCCCGGCGCGATATTGCTTTTGTCTTAAGCACTAAAAAAACAGCAAGCACCACCGTGGCTGCTACCATGTTTTGCTCTCATCTAGCCAATCTCCCTCTTTTTGTGACCGGCGGTATTGGGGGTGTCCATCAGCGCGTAGAGGAAAATTTTGATATTTCTGCAGACTTAATCGAGTTAGCAGCCACACCAATCACAGTCGTCTGTTCAGGCGCCAAATCTATTCTGGATCTACCAAAAACATTAGAAGTGCTGGAGACTCATGGTGTACCTGTAATTGGTTATCGCACTGATGAATTTCCTGCATTTTATAGCCATTCAAGCGGAATTCCGCTGTTGCATCGCCTGGATACTGCAAAAGAGATCGCTAGCTTAATATATTACCAACACCAATTAAAACTTAATAATGGCATTGTTATCGCTAACCCTATCCCCAAGGAAGTAGAAATTCCTGACGAAAAAATTCTGCCTGTTATCAAACAAGCACTGGGTGAAGCCAATCACATTGAAGGCAAAGCCATTACTCCGTTTTTACTACAACGCATTGCCGACTTAACAGCTGGGCAAAGTATCCAAGCCAACATTGAGTTAATTAAAAATAACGCTATTTTAGGAACCGAAATAGCGATTGCTTATCAACAACTAACAGAAAATAACTGATTTTAAATAACTCAGTTTGGATTAATTTTTAGCCTAAAATTAAATCGTTAAGCCAAGTAGTTAATCAGAGAGTTTATCCCACAGATTTTTTTGAAAAAAAACAGCAAACTCTACTTGACTCAAATTCATTCTCGGAGTTTAATAGCAACCTCTTCGGCCAGATAGCTCAGTCGGTAGAGCAGAGGACTGAAAATCCTCGTGTCGGCAGTTCGATTCTGCCTCTGGCCACCATTAGAATGGGTCTTCCCCAAATCCGGGGGCACTTTACTCATCCACAAAGCACTCTAACTCTTAATCTATAATTTTCAAAATTTCTAAACCCATAAGCCCTGCGTTGAATCAATTTCATCTTTCGATGAAACCCTTCAGTTATTCCATTATTCTGGGTCTTCCCCAAATCCGGGGGCACTTTACTCATCCACAAAGCACTCTAACTCTTAATCTATAATTTTCAAAATTTCGGGTCTTCCCCAAATCCGGGGGCACTTTACTCATCCACAAAGCACTCTAACTCGGGTCTTCCCCAAATCCGGGGGCACTTTACTCATCCACAAAGCACTCTAACTCTTAATCTATAATTTTCAAAATTTCTAAACCCATAAGCCCTGCGTTGAATCAATTTCATCTTTCGATGAAACCCTTCAGTTATTCCATTATTCTTAGTAAAACGAAGCATTCTAACGACTTCCTCTCTCCATTTAAATAGTGTATTTCCTAAAGTTCTAAGCGATTGAAAAGCGCTTTGCTTTAGTTCTTTAACCATTTCCAAGAATTGCGGTAATAAGCGTTTACACTCTTTTGCTGTACAATGCTTCTTAGTTAATAGTTCATGCAACTGTTGTTTAAAATCATAAATCGCAGCAATCGCGGGTTGTTGTTTCAGGTATTGGTCGCGTTTGCTTAAACGTAATGACGTTAGATTCTCTGGCTTTGTCTTCAAAGCCATGAGTGTGCCTCTTTGATACTTCATTGTGGGATCAATTTGATGAAAGGTTTGCATGCTCAGTTGGTTAATTAATCGGATGACATGAAAGCGATCAGCCACAATCTTGGCCTTAGGAAAGTGGCGTTTCACCAAAGCCCGATAGCTGCTACTTAAATCGATACACACGACACGTACACGCTCTTTGCCTTCCAATGTTTTAAAATAAGCCTCTAAATCTCGCCCTGAGCGGCCTTTAACAATATCAAAAACCTTATGCTTACCTAAATCACATAAGGTAGTTACATAGCCCTGCTTCTTTGTAAACGAGTGTTCATCAATACCCAATACACGAGGACATAAGGGTGATGTAATCCGTTTCTCTTGCCGTTCATAACCATAATGATACCAACGTTCTATCGTTGATTTGCCTGTATGGAAATGACGGCTTAAATCTTTTTGACTAACACCCTCTGTATGATGGTGAAACACCTCTTTACGCAAGCTTTCTGTAGCTCGCTGGTATTTACCTATCCCCGGAAAACGCTGATTAAAATAGCGCTTACACCCATAGCACTGAAACTTATGCGATTTAATAAGTAAATAGCTATAACGTAATCCGATAGACTCATGACGTATCTTTCGATTAAAGCTATCTTTCTTCCTTAATCGCTTGCCATTGCAGTAAATACAACGCACAACTCGAGTATATCTTACTTCAATATAAACAGGATTGTTTCCTGTCACCTTGACTATTGTATAGCCAGGTAAATTTAGGATAATATCTTTTCTTGGCACTTTAATCCTCTTTTGATTGCGGAATCAAAGAGTTAGATTACTATAATCTGATTAAAGTGCCCCTACATTTGGGGTAGAGCCTTCTCCCTCTGGCTGCCATGAAAACATAAGCATAATCAATAAGTTAAAGTTGATTTACTAAACCTTTAAAAAATTGCGCAATTTCACTTCCGTTATTGAATCTTATTGAATAAGATGTAATGCATTCATCAACCGTTCTTTAAATTTTATTGTTTTAGCTAATCCCATTATTTACTTTGGGTTATTTGAATCCCATTTTCGTGGCTTAAGGACAGAGACATGCAAAGAAATTGCAAAAAAAATACTTTAATGAACATTGTTTTGTTTTCCTTGCTAAGCACAGCAGCACATGCGGGAACGCCTCTTTGGACCATCTTTCCAGCACCTGGAAGTAATCCAACCCAAATTGTCCCGGAAAATGGTACAGCAACAGTAAATTATAGGGTTCAAAACCAATCCAGCAAATCTAAAAGACTCACAATTCAGCCTATACCTGGTATAATTCAAACCACAACCTGCAAACTGACACCCAAAGGAAAGATAGGCAGTAGCTGTTCCTTAATTCTTGCCATAACCGGTAGTGCGCTACCGAAGAATGGGGTTCATGGTGGGCCTGTACTGTGTCAATCTAACCCAGATGGTAGCCCAAATCCAAACCAATGCTACCAACCTAATATGGCTAACAGTTTAAATATTACTCGCCGTCCTTCTGCAGGCGCTGTGATAACGGTGAACCCAACCTCCTTAAATTTGTTCAGGGGAAAAATTGGTTTAGTGACTATAACCAATAGTGCGACGTCGCCAGAACCCGCATACAATGTGGGTGCCTCTATTCCTTTAGGAAGCAATATCAGCGTGCAAAGCACAACCTGCGGTACAAGCCTTGCAATTGGTGCACGCTGTACTATACGTTTTACGGCTCCTGTACCAGTAGATCCTACGACTATAGCCATCAATGGTACAAATACAAATACGGTGAATATCACTGTGACTGTGACGAACCAGCCTCAAATTAGCATCACCAATCCGGTACAGCAAAGCAGGGTAGTTACCGTATTTGGAATGACACCCTTGTCTTTAGAAATCACTAATAATGCGGACAGTGCCGTCAATGCACAGGCAATTACAGTCAGTAATAAAGCAGGCTGCCCAAATTTATCTGTAGATGACAGTGCCTGCTCTAGCTTAGCCCCTGGAGCGAGTTGTCTTCTGGAGCTAACATCCAATACGCCCTACGCACCCTGTATGATTACTGTCAGTGGCAGCAATACCGCCAATAGCCCGCAATCTTTGATTGCCTTTTTTCATTTGGGAGGATTGGTTTTTCAAGAAAACAACGGCAGTGGCAAGGTAATTATAGATGTGGCACAACAGTTTAATAGCCTATGGACTATCCTCCCTTCTGATATTAGTAACGCAACCAGCCTTACTGACGGCTTTGCTAATACCGGGGCCATTGTAAATGATCTAGCTTGTTCAGGTGATACTGCCAACTGTGCTGCTCAAAAATGTCAAGACATCAGTCCAGAGTGGTATCTTCCTGCAATAAAAGAATGGTCTGCGGTCCATAATGCCTTATGTTCTAATAACGCAATACCCTGTAACTTTGGCAATTTTTTGATGGGGTTCTACTGGAGTTCCTCGCAGTTCGATACCGACTTTGCCTGGTTTTTAAGTTTCCCCCTGGGCGTTGAAAATAATACTGTTTTTAACAAAACCAGCAATTTAATTGTACGATGTGTGCGAGTTTTTTAATGCTGGATGACGCCGATCTGCTATTTGATAACTTCATCTACAGTTATAAAATTCAGCATACTTATGTCGCTTTAAAGGGAAAAACTTTTGGGGGGTAGGGGTTTTTGGCTTATCCCTTGGGTAAACTGAAACGGCTTTTTCTTACACTATAGGTGCTGTGATGCAAAAATAATAAATGATCATTGGCAAATTGGTGCAGGATATGAATTTGCCGACTGGGCTCCTGATACCTTCCTATTCCAGGAAAACGCTGGATTAAAATAGAGACCATAAGAAGAAAATAACAAATCACTGCAACGCAATCCAATCGGCCCAGGGTATTTGTCTTATGCTGATTGCCCAATAACCGTCTGAATTTGCAGAGTGGGAAAAGATAAAGCTTCTACTATTTTTCATTGGGAAAGTGTTTTTTTACAAGGGGAACGATAGATAGTGCTGAAGTCCATGCAACCACCGTTACCCTCTCTTTTCTTTTCAGAGAGCTCAAATAAAATTGTTAAGTCACCTAATTCTTCCTTTATTAAATTTTGACCAAATTAGTTTTAAAAGCTAAAATGTGACACTTATACGAGCACCTCGATCACAAAATGTCTTTATTTTATGTTAAAGGCATGTAATGCGTATTAAGATTTCCGAACCGAAACCCCTGCAAGCTCCTGTTATTGCTAAAAAATACCCTCAGCCACTTTCTTCAACATTGACGCTCATTGGAAATTTTGAAAATGCTGCGGTTGCACAGAACTTAGCAAGTCTCCCCGAGAACCATAGCAACTGTTGCTTTCATTTATGAGGCTATTTATAAAGAGGAAACAGGTCGCATACAAGCAGGCCCAGATACTGATGTCGAGATACCCACTGGCTTTTACCTAGTTCGTATTAGTAATAATTTGCCCTTTTATACCGCCAATCTCCCTTTGACTGTCAAAAGTCTTACCATTAAATTGAATCATAATAACGGCAATTACCCTTTACATGAATTTCAAATTGATAGTTTAGTGAAAGCGGTCCAATCACTTCGATCTACTATTCAATCCCTTTATTTATCAAATATTTAGATTTTAAGCCTAGCAATAGCTCACATTCCTACTATGCAGAACTTTACAGGCAATACCTGTTAAAAAGAAGGCAACTTTTCAAGAGCATCCTGAAACGGTCCTTTCTGTAGCCCTCTCCTGGCCTGAAGGATTAAAATTTTTACACAAAAAAATAGAAAAACTAATCCTAGTACAAGCTAATCTATTCAGCTTACCTCAAAAAAAGCTAATCGAATTATTTGATTACATAAGCCCGAATTTAAAATCCCTTAGTTTAAAAAACAATCAACTTTATCGGTTGCAAAGGGAGCTAATCCCTGTTCTTTTCCCAAGTTACCAATACCGTAATTTATTAAAGAATAAAGGTTATATTGGTAGCATAGTAAAAAGGGAGATTGCTGGGATAATAGGGTTATTGAGAGCTTCTTTGGAAGTTTAAAAAAAGAACGAGTTCAATGGCGAAACTATCAAACTCGATGGGAAGCTCAACAGGACATCTTGAATTACATCACCATGTTCTATAACAGCCACAGATTGCATTCTTATTTAATATTTAAGCCCAAATCAATTTGAAAAACAGAGGGATTTTTTTATAAAAGTTGCTTAACTGGGGTGTAACATTTTCCTTGACCACTTCACAATTTAAAAAATTGGTGAAGATATATAAGTCGTTACGACTCGGTTAGTTACTTGTGAAGGCTAAAACATATAGCGCAGAAATTTGTATGTTTTTCTCACAAAAAATGATTATTAATACGGATCCTGTGGAAGAACCCCTAAATGTTATTATAGCAAGGGATTACTCTATTCTTAAGTAAATCAGGCGCTTGCTAATTCTATAAATTAAATCTACTATCTGATTTTTATAAACTCCCTAATTTATAAGGAGAGAATTATTAATTATTAGGAGAAAAAGAGCTTCCGTGAGTGGGCTCTTCGGGATTTGTCAATCTTGTACCAGCTGCACGAAAAAAAGTATCCGCCGCAGAAAATATAGAATGGGTTCTTGAGTAATCTGTTAGGGCTGCGCGGTAGGTATACAATAGTGAACCTTGTGTAGAGGAAGCGGGAGCAATGGCATCTTGGACGATTCGTTTCATCGTATCATCGCTCGCCTGAAAAAGTCTTTCAAAATCTTCAGTCGCTTGTCTTCGAACATCAGTAGTTTGATTTACGTCATTGGCTATGCGATGTAACCGAATTAATTCATTATATACTTCAATTTTCATGGCGATACCTCTCTCAAAATAGTTCCAATATTTGTCTAATCGGTGATATTTTATTCGATTTCTTTCTGAAAGGGCAAACGAATAGAAGGAGGGCATGAGATTCCATTTTGGAATGCTTTTTAATGTTTTCCTCTCTTGAGGAAGAAAACGCTTGCTATTACTTTCTACTTTAGGGCTTCGAATTTCCTTATTAGATCATTCATTTCTATCGAGGGCAGGACTGGGTTTATTATAGCAAGCAAAACCGGGAAAATTAGAATCTAGGCAGAGTAAAACCTTAGATTAAGGATAATTTACCTTGTGGGAGATACTCCTCGTTCAATTTCATGAATTCGATCATTAATAGAGTTTAGTTTAGCTTCATAGAGCTCAATTGTTCCTTGAGGTTTTTCTTTCTTGATGAGCGTGCTTAAAGCTTCGATATCACAATCAAATTGTTATCAACTAAGTAATCCCAAAATAATTTCAAACAATACGCATAGCTTTTCACCGTGCACGGCGATTTGTCTATGTTATTTAGATAGCGAACAAACTCAGTAATCGGTTTAATCGGCAAGTGATTATCATCAAGAACTATCCATGTGACATGATAAGAACTCAGTTTGATTTGATTATCACGGTAATCAGACTTAACAGATATTATTTACGGCGGATTCAACTGGCTGAGGTATTTCCTCTTCTCTCCTCTACTTGGGTTTCAAATTTAACACCCCTTTAAACTAAGCATCAAAAAATCTCCTTACGTCGGTTAACCATTCCATCACCCCTATATGAAATTAATGTTTTAAAAAAATTATATTCAAAGGGAATCAGGAATAATCACTTAAGCGATCTTCACAGACATTTATTGTAATGTTATAGGGGATTTTCCGCGCTCTTAATATTTTAGACTTTTGCGTCAGGGCGCAAGTTCCGGAGCGCTAGGCCTACTTGACATATAAGGTTGCAATAAATCATTTGGATTATTTTTTACAAACAACACAATGTCGTTTCTTCGACCTGAAATTGCCTGAGGTGTTAAGGCAGCAAAATAATCTAAAAATGTTGGGTCTATAAATCTATAACGTGATTGCCCTAATTTGCCTTGTTCATCGAGAAAAATACATCCTTTTCGTCCTAGAGTTATCATTTTATAATCTTCTTCATTCTTAAAAATAGAGGAATCATATTCACGGCAGAAAAATTTTTTATAAGGTTTCAGTTTTTCATCTTGGGTTTTTAGAATTTCTTCTTCTTTTATTTCTGTTAGCTTAAATTTATTCATAAATTGTGCAACAGCCACACTATATTTTAAAATTAGCTCAGACACACTAAATCGCCCAACTGCGAGTAAACCATTATTTTCCAATCGAATAACATCTGCCCTATCGTTTATCATAAGACAGGTAATAAAATGAAATAAATCTTTTTGAATGATTTCAGATACAAATTGATTCTTAGGTTGGTCTTCATAAAACAATTCTAAATAGGATAAGACATGCATCGTTACCATTAACATGATGGGCTTTTTAATAACACCTTCTAAATTAGGGATTAAGCTAATTCTAGATTGGACAGATAATACATCTTGGTATTGTAGTTCCTTTGCAGAATGGCTATTTTTGATAAAGTTAGCAATATATTCCTGAACTTCATCATAAGTAAACTCAGATTTAGAGGACAGTAATGCATAATCGTCTAAAATATCTTTTTCGCGAGTGGTTTTAACATATGGCAATTTTTTCTGATTTTTAATTTTATAGTTAGCTAGTTCTAACTTCTCATTTTTCATTAATAAATTAAATCGTTTATCAACTTGCGCTAACTTTGCTTGAGTTCTACGAGAAATTTTACTAATAATCTCCAAAACGACGTCGTCAGGACATTTTGCGAAAAAATTTGGCATTTTGGAGGCTCCTAAATTGGTAGACTAATCATTTGGAAAGGAAACAAGGATTATTTAAAATCCAATGCGCCTATATTTTAGACGTATTTTTGAGATTATGGTATGCTTAATTTTACCCATATTTTTATTGCATACTTTCCAGCAATTTTTAACAGATAAATCTAGTTTTAAGATTAATCAGACTTTAGATGCTTTTCTAGCTCTCAGCAAAAACACCCTACTATCAATATGAAAATACCTTTGGAACACTGTAATCCTTCTTGATTTTCACCCATTTTTACCAGACCTGAGCGTATAAAAATGTTAATTGGTGCCCAACTTTAACCGAAAGATCTCACCTTTCAATTCAATCGTATCTCCTGCAACCATCTTTTTTCTTTTCTGTTTTTCTATTATGCCGTTTACCAACACGGTGCCCGAAGCTATCATATCCTTAGCTTCTGCTCCACTCGAGGCGATACCTTCAAATTTAAGAATTTTAAAGAGTTCAACATGTTCTTTATTAATTAAAACATCTTTCATATTATTTATTACTCCAGTAATGATGAGTTGTCGCAGTCTTTACTTTTTAATGAAGCAAGATAAAGGGTTTCTATTTCAGTCCTTGCCCATGGCGTTTTGCGCAGGAATTTAAGGCTTAATTTGATGCTGGGGTTCGAAGAAAAGCAGTTGATCTTGACTCTTTCCGCCAAGCCTTCCCAGCCATAATAAATCAACAAACTATTTAAGATAGCCTCTAGCGTAATGCCATGCAGCGGATCATTAGAAGTTCTTTCCATCAACTATACCTTTTTTTGTTGCACAGGGGGTTAGTCAGACCTCGCTAAACTCTACTACTTCAAATACTATCAATCAGAATTAACAGGCCGTTTGAGTCAATAACAACTCGACCGCCATCTAAGATAAAATATATTGAATTCCATGATCATGAGCTAAACGCAGTAGTTTAAGATTAGCTCCTTTGGGGTGTACCTCCCCTCGTTCCCACTTTTGATAGGTAGATGGAGTAACATTCAATATTTTAGCCATTACAGCTTGGCTAACTTTTTCTTTAATTCGCATGTTCTTTATTTCTTGTGCCTCAAGTTCTTTAACCTCACTTAAGTTAAGCATTTCTATTTCTTTAATAGTAATTGCATCTAACCGAAGATCTTTGGCAGTTTCTAACATAGCATCAATAATTTTACTCATTCTCAATCTCCACTAATGCCCCCTCTTTTATCAGCTTATTAATCTCCACATCAGAATAAGCCAACAATGATTTAGCAATAATTTTAAAAGCTTTTTCTTCATTAGAAGAAATATTACTTTTGGCATTCTTCTCAAACCCAAAAACAAAAAAACAATGTTTCCCTTTTTTGAAGGCGACGATAGTTCTTGTACTACCACTCTTTCCTCTGCCTTTATTCGCAACACGCTTTTTTATTACACCACCACCATAATTAGCCTCGTAAATTTCAATAGCAATTTCTTTAGCAGCGATATTAAGCGATTCATCACTAACTTGATTTTTTATAGCCCACTTGGCAAAAAATTTAGTTTTTATTATTTTCATCAATAACGCCTTGTGTAGTAATCATTACTATAGCAAGATTTACTATATCGCGCAATTATAGATTAAATAAACGGGGGTTTTGTTTACTTTTCTGTCCTACTTAATGACCAACAGTAGTTCAACATGAAATTAGTTAAAAAATGTAGTTAATTTAACTATATTTAGTAAACTTTATTTTTGATGGAACTAATTACTAATGGGTTGACTACTAGTCTTTGGAAAACCGGTGTTTGCAATAACCACAAATCGAGTTCTCATCTAAATCTTCAATATCTGTTTCAGTTTCACAATATCGACAGACTAAATTAGCAGATTCATATTCGCAGCCCAAACATACATTTTCACCTTTTACAAAATATTCTTTGCTACAAGGGGTTCTTTTCAGGAAGGTACGAAATTTCCTAGAGCATGCCTACAACCCTTTACCAGTCTAGGCTGCAGCCAATAAATTGATTTTTTCATTTGACATTAAATTTTCTATAACCTCATGTAAATTAAGGGATTCCTTGTTGTTATAAAATTCATATATTCTACTGTTTTAGTACAGGAGTTGTTTAATGAGTTGTGTGCGTTTGGACTATCTGAAGCGATGTAAAATACAAGCTTTTGTGCATTCAGGTTATACACAGCAACAGATAGCCGATGAATCGGTGTACATAAATCGACAATAGAAGAAGTATTATAAAAGCTACGGGAGCCCTAAGCGCCAAGGTCTATTGGAAATAGACGCTTCGTTGATGAGAGCCTCTAAAATCATTGATGAAAAAGCTCTAGTTAGTGACTGAGAAATTGACACCATCATTGGTAAAAATCGTAAGCATGTGTTTAAATTGCTGAGTGTAATTTGTTCCTAGGTACCTATTAATTTAGAGCCGCCCTCCCATAAAAGCTTATTTCAGTAGAGGGTCTAAATTTTCTTATATTCCCTGCAAAGTATGCAGCTGCATTTATTTACTACTACATGTGGGTACTTTTACCCATATAGATAACCTATACTTTCTGTATAATATATAAACAGGGAGTTTAAATTTAACATGTTTTCTAATTTCACTGACAAAAATAATGTCAACTTCCATTTTAATTTGAGGCATAAACATTATGAATATTGAGCAATTTAATCAAGTAGTTTTTTTAGCTACGGAAGCTTATAAGGCAAAGTATAAAAGTGAAGATGCACAGAGTTTTGCTCTTGCAACAGCACGTGCCACGGGAATAGCTTTAAATGATCCAGCATTAACTCATGCCTCATCTGGACTTTCAGAAACTTTACTGCGTGTAAAAAACGAAGCTTTAGAAGCTATACGTCGAGAAGAAGAGGTTTTTAGTGAGTATAATACATTCATAAGGGAATTAGCAGAACACGACATAATAGAGCAGGCTTTTAATAGTGCAAATAAGATTACAAATGAGAGAATAGATGAGTTGTTTGACGGTGAAGTAGAGAGTGTTGGAACCTATGCAGTCACTTACTTTCAGGAAAATTTTATAACAAATTTAAATAAAGCTCTTAAAACCAATTTTGCTTCAACTGTGTTAACTAGAGGGTTTTTTAGCAAAAATCAATCAGAAAATACTCCCGCTGCAATTGAAGAAAAACAATCTAGTCTTTCCACACAACAGATTACAGAAATACGAAATTTAATAAGTAAACTTAATAAGGAAATTAATAGTTTCTGGCCTTACCCTCACAAGGACAGGAAAGCCAAAAAAGTAGAAGGATTAGAAGCATTGATTGAAAATTCTTTAACTATGGATGCTATTAGTGCGGTTAACAAAGTAGAAATTAATTTCCCCGAAATCCGTTTGGGTTCTATAAGTTCTCGCACAGCCGATTTACTTGATTCAATTAAAAGCAATGGAGTTGTGGCTTCCAAAAGCTGAAAATTGTTAGAGGTATCTAAATTCTGACACAGATGGGGTCGCTACCCCTAAACAGATGGGTATATTTGCCTATATAGGTTGAGATAAATTTATTGCATAATTAATTTCCACTCAAAGACAAAAGGAAATAACTGGTGACTCGATTAAAATTATTCAAACCGAATACAATAATAAATAGAGATGAAAAGCTTCAAAAAACAACGAAAGATGCACTTCTTGCAGCTTCTTTACTTGAGAGTTGTTATAAATATACATCTAAAAATGGAATTAGAAACACTTGGTTTAAACAATATATGAATCAAATATCAAAACTTCGTACTGACCTTAGTGGTTTTGAGGCATTTAAGACCGATGAGCAAGTAAAAATTTATATTACTAAATTAAATACATTAATTGGTCTTTCTTATGAAATCAAAGATAAAATTTGCGATAATCCTTTTATAGATCCAGCCAAAAGCACAATAAATAATCTCAAAGAAATATTGACTAGTATATCTAAAAAAATAAATCAAGAGACGGGTGTGTCCAACAATAATGAAGCAACGATGTCTCTACAGTAGTCAATTTAGAGCACAAAGATTTTGAAGTACTCAACGTATCATCAGTAGATGTTATTTTTTGTCCCAAACAAATGATAAGAAAAATGTGGTTGCATTAACTAGATGAATACACGTTATAAATCAATAAGTTAAGTCTGATTATCGAAGTAATCAGACTTAACTTGTTAAATTCGCCGCCGCCAAGAAGACCAAGGAGAGAAACGCATACCCTCCCTCTCAGCAATTTAAATTGAAGCTGTACAAATTATTTTTTTCCATTATCCTGCTAATGTTTTTCAAGGAGTAATGGAATGATGAAAAAAATAATATTTTATTAGCAACTCTCTTAGTCTCTCTACACAGTTTACCAGCATACCCAAAACATATTTACCCAGCAGAAATTATGGCAAGAGACTTACTAATTCCAGGTTTAGGTTGGGCTGGCCATGTAGGTATTTCAACTACATATATGATGTCACCAGACGGAATGCTAAATGATGCAGATCAAGTCATAGAAGTACTTAATGAATATCCAGTAGGCCAAATTAACTTAATCAGCGACTTTAAATCCCGATCAAAGTATTGGGGCAGTCGATATGGAGTATCTGATAGAGGACCATTTGGCTACAGAGTCCTTGTAGAGGCGAATCATCAGCGTTGGTGGTGTCCAAAATATACAAATGATACGAACTATCATGTCGGCTCAGGAATTCCGAACACAGGAACAATTATCGAGTGTGGAACTTGGCGCTGCGATACCTATGCCTGGTGGGCTTTCTTCAGTCAAGGTGTAAACACAATGCCCGGTAAGGTTTGGTTACCTAAAGTTATATTTAATTTCTTCCCGTATTATAATGATGAAAGAATAAAGCCAATAAACTCTTCTGATCTTCAAGAAGAAAGAAACTTAGAAAATGTAACAACTCTTGAACTTAATGAAATGCCCTATGAGGAGTTTCAAATGTTAATGGATTCCCCTCCAATACACTATGTATCATCCCCTTCAGCTGTTCAAATGCAGTTCGCATATGATTCGAATCTAAATGAAGTAAAAAGAGGAATCATGATTGATAGGCTTGTAGCAGAAGATAATGAGCCTAATTTAGTTCAAAAACTAATAAAACTCTATAATGAAACAACAAATTCAGAAGTTAAAGATAAAATCGTACAAGGTTTAATGTTATATAATCAAAGACATAGAAGTTTAGGAAACTATATTAAAGATGATCAACCTCTATTAAAAGTCTTTTTTGCTGAACTTTTAAATTCTAAATCACTCACTCCTCACACCACCGATGACGCTCTGAGAGGATTCATTGATATAAGCTCCCCTGATGAAATTCTGGCAAATGTACCTCAAATCAATAAATGGCTTTCAACCTTGAATCATTATCCTTCAATTATGCTGAAATATTCCTTACTTTTTAAATCCAAAGAGTTACAAAGAATTTACATACAATCTATAGTAGATGAGTTACGTGAAGCCAATAACTCAGATTTGGATAGTTATTTGTTTGGCCCCTTGTCTATGGGATATCAAGGGACAGGGAAGAATTTATTAGAACCAGAGTCAAAAAAAGTAGTTATGGATTACTTAAAAGAGATTAAATACAAATATACGGAAAAAGGAATTAAAGATAATCCTAAAGATTTTCATAGAGCAACTACTGCTCCTTATTATTTTGAGTTACTAAAACATATGAGTATTTAGATATAATCACCATTTCACATGCCAACTTGCTGATAGTTGGCATGATATAAACTCGATTATACAATTAATCAGACTTAGTAGGTATTTTGAAAAACATTTTTAATTTCAAAAAAACAGAATAAGTAAAACTCTTTACTAATGAAAAAATATTTGTGATTTGGGTTGTATTTTTTAAGGAGCTATTCTTGTTTCTAACAAAAGTTAATAAAATTTTACTTAATTCATGTGCCTTATTCACCCCTTCAGTACCACTTATGATCGCCTTGTTATATAATTCATCTTGATTTTTTCCTTTATTAATTGCTTCCGCTATTGGTCTAAAGGATATCAATAGTTCTTTATGAATCTCCGATAATTTGACTAATGATTCTTTGGGCAAATTCAGGTGCAACTCCATTATCATAAGCAATCGAGGAAATGGATTTTCTATTTGCTTTGTATCTTTTAAAGAAGATAAATCCGAATTTGACTTAAAAGCCCTACTTGCAGTGTAATTTGACTAAGTATGCTTAAAGCATAATCGTTAATTTGATTACTTAATAAAAATGCTTCTTCAACGTATTGCAACGTCTTATCTGCTGATTTAAAAAAGTGCCCAAAATACAAAACAACGACACCACCAATTATTGAACTAAAAAGAGAATTCCACACAGTCAATTCCTAATTTAACTAAGTATAGACAGGCCTTTATCAGCCACTAAATTCAGCAGTTTCAAAGATGTTCCTCTTGGATTTTTTTCTCCTTGTTCCCATTGGCGAACTGTTGATGGAGATGTATTAAGATATTTTGCAAACACAACTTGGCTTACATGTTCTTTTAAACGTAAACTTTTTATTTCCTGTGCCGTGAAAGATTTAATGGTAGGCAAACATAAAGCATCAAACTCATGCATTGTTGTCGCATCAACAATCCCTGCATCATAAAGACCTTTAGCAGCCCCATGCACGACATCTAAAATTGACTTTTTCATTCTTTATCCACCTTAATCAGACTACCAGCACGCAAAGCATCCGATATTTCTTCATCAGTTAAAGAAAAATAAATCTTAGCCAATTTTTTTAACGCTTTAAGTTCCTTTTCGCTGATATTGGCCTGTTTATTTTTTGCAAAGCTATATATAAAAAACGCTTTATCATTGTATTTAAAAGCTATTATAGTCCTAGCCCCACCTCTTTTCCCTTATTGTCTAAAGGAATACGTTTTTGTATACATTTCCACCTAAATTGGCATCAAATAATCCATTATTCATTTCATTTATTGCATTAAGAAGGACCTCATTAGAAACTTTATATTCGTCAGCCCATTCAGAGAATGCAGTTATTTTATAAATATCCACGTAGAACCCTTTTTGTTAAATTATATCACCTAGTGTTATAATTTCCAATACAAATAGACTATACATCTTTAAATTTAATGAGTTCCTACAATTCTCAATTGCTATTTACTTATACTTTTTAAAAGCCATATGAATTCAATCTGACAAGAGTCTCGCACCATTATTTGAGACTTTTTCAATAATGTATTTTCAAAGAGAACAGGGAAAATCTAAAAATTTAATAGATAGTGACAGAATTAACACCAGCATCCAATGTAACTTTCTTTCCTATAGGTAATACACAATTTTTGTCCCCATGCCCATATGGAAAATTTTTAATACATGGCACTTTAGAACGCATCGACCATTCAGAAATTACTTCATCAATAGTGCCGTCTCGATTATCAAAATTTGAAACACAATCCTCAAATTGTCCGAAGATAAGCCCAGAAATCTTACCAAATACTCCGGCTAGCTCTAGATGAGATAACATTCTATCTATATTAAATGGCTCTACAGCTACATCCTCTAATAACAAAATATTACCTTCAAAGTCAGGCTGATAGGGTGTGCCGATTAAGGAGGTAAGAAGTGACAAATTCCCTCCCACAATAGCTGCCTCTACTATACCAGGATTAACACCTTCACCTTCAGTAATACAATACTGCTCATCAAAAAGGCAGGACAATAATGTTTTCTTGATGAACTGATTAGATTTGGTGGTTAATGTAAATCCAGTGTAAGAGACAAGACCTGTCATTTTAAGAATGCCTAATTGCAGAGCAGTTGTATCACTAAAACCAACTAAAATTTTTGGATTTTCTGTAATTGCATGGTAATCCAGCAATGGCAAAAGTCGCTGAGATCCCTGCCCTCCTCGAGTAGCGATAATGCCTTTAATTTCCGGATCTTTAAAAAAATCCATAACATCTTGGGCACGATCTTCATCATTGCCTGCTAGAAATCTATTACTATCAATTAATATGATTACCTGATTTTAGTTTAAAACCCAAATCCTTTAGAAAATGAACCCCAGCATCTATCACACCTGGTCTTAAAGAACTGGAAGGAGAAACAAGACCAATTATATCGCCTTTTATTAAAGGCTTTGGTGTAATAATATTCATATATCTCCAAAATTACGATTTAAAGAACCCATAGACTATATCAGATGAAGAGTTCCTCAATTGTTTCTTGCATCTCCTCCTGGCTCGGTTTGGCATAACGAAAGATTTCCTTAATGGAAACATTGCCACTTAGTTCTTGAGCAAAGTGTACTCCATGTTTATCTGTGACCCTCTTTAAAAAAGTATGCCGGAGTTTATGCGGTGTAAAATCAAATTTCTCCTGCTCGGGTAAAAAAGCCAAAGCTTGCTTTAATACTCTCTGACATATTCTATAAACATCTAATGTTTGTAATCGTGTCCCATATCGTGAAATAAATAAAGGTTCATCTTCCTGTCCTTCTCTCTTTTCTAAATATTGATCTAAGTACACCCTACTCTCTTGTGGTAAAGGAATTTTTTGACTAATGCGTTTTGATTTATGACGTAGTACATCGCATAGTCCTTTTTGTCGATATTGATTTACATTCAATGAAACAACTTCTGATTCACGAAGTCCTGTACCTAATAATAAATAAAAGAGTGCTGTCTCCATCAGTGGATTTTGATTTTTACGGGTACAACTTTTAATACGCTGCTCACAAGCAGACTTTAATCGCATTAATTGACGCGACGTTAATCCATTCCAATCCGGTGCATCAGTTTGCAAATCTTTGACTTGGGCTAATGGGTCGCCTGCTAATAAAGGTCGCTGTTGATGAAGCCAACGACCTACATGGCGGATGGTTGCCATTGTTCGATTTATTGAAGTGGCTTTGTAAGGTTTTCCGGTTTTTTCAGAGATAGTTTTACATAAATGCTTCTGAAAATGTTTGCTAACCGCCGGTGTCCAACTATCAACCAAGTCATGCCCTACTTCCATTTGAAAGAAATTTATAAATTTACTCAAGTCTTTCATTTTAGCTTGTTCGGTTTTTTCAGGAGCCCCCTTCACATGCACTGAGTAATAATAAGACAACCACGCAGAAAGTGAATTGGTGTCAAAATGAACATCCAAAGGATGGAAAATCTTATCTATCACAAACTTTCGATTTTTTGAATTTTGCTCATCCAATAAATTCATAGGGTCTCTTTTTTTTCCTCATTATACCCTGTTTGTGATGGATAAGGTACGTTATCTAGCTCTAATTATTCCCATAGGTTTGATTAGTACTATACAACACGCTATATTCATCCAAGTTAAATCTAAGTAACTATTCTGCAATATGCCTGAAAAAATCTATTGGGTTTATATTTTACGCTGTAGCAATCAAAGCTATTACACAGGTTATACAGATAATCTTGAAAAACGGTTTTTAGACCACCTCACAGGCAAAGGTGGGAAATATACGAGAAGCTTCAAACCTCTCTCAATTGCTCAAAGCTGGGAAATTAAGGGCAATAAAAGAAAAGCTATGCGCATTGAACGTTACATCAAAACACTTTCAAAAACACAAAAAGAGGAACTTGTTCAAAACCCAAATTCTGAACTCTTAATTCATATACTATCCAATGAATTTTAGAGCTTTGAATGAGAGGGTTTTTAATCAATATTTAAAAGGAGATTCAATGCAAACTAAGATAGAAGTAAGTAAAACAGCGAAGCCTGTTATGGCCGTTAAATATATTACTTCTCAGCCTTCATTTTGGCAAAAAATGGGTTATGGTAATCGCCAAACACCTCTTGCACATAATGAGTCCGCTCGACTCTTTTTAAATGAGGAAGATATAAATAATGCCGAAAAAAGGCCAGACATTAAGCAGATTAAAACAGTAAGCTCCCGCGAAAGATGGATTAATAAACAATATGAAAAATATATAAAAGAAAACAATTACCAACAAGTTATTATATTAGGAGCCGGATTTGATATAAGAGCTTATAAAAAAAATATAGAAAATCAAAAGGATAAAAAAAATGCTCCTAAATATGCTCAAGTAAGATTCTGGGAAATTGATAAAGCTGAAATTTTAGATGAGAAAGAGAACATATTTAAAAGTCATGGACTCGACAAAAATGCTACTTACTTAAGAGCTGATTATACTAAAGAAGATTTTATACACATGTTAACCTCTTCGAATATTAATTTTCAGTTACCCACCCTCATTATTTGGGAAGGAAATACAATGTACTTAGAGAAGGAACAAATTTTTCTGGTTATTCAGAAATTAAAGTTGGCTTTCTCTGAGTTTTCTTTACTATTTGACTATTTTGAACAAAAAACTATTGATTCTTTAGATCCTAATTCAGTATTGAAGAATTTATGGAAAACTGGCATTAATGACATTCATGAATTTGCAAAACAAAATGATTTAATGGTATTAACTTCTCAAAATATTGGAGAATTAGAAGTATACTATGGCGTAGATAATGCTCCATGCGAACGAGCAATGCAATATTCTCTTTGTGATATAGGACAACGTCCTTTCTAGCCTACCCTTCGCTACCATAAAATTTTTTTATGGTAACTTTAGTAATTATCAATAGTTTGAACTAATTTAAAGCCATATAGAATAGTACTTTGATGGCTTTAAATTAAAAGAGATTCTTTGCAGAAAACTCATCTAGTTCGCAGAAAAATTAATGAGTTTTGGATAAATCCCATTACACTTCTCACAATTTCCTGAGTTAATTGGATCTGTCCGGAAACAAATATTAAATTTAAAATTTGATGGATAGTGAGCCTGTCGCTCTTCATACACAATTGGCTCAAATAAGGAATTATAATTGTTCGAGTCGCCATGCTTTGGATAATTTATAAACACAATTCTAACTATTAACTTTATATAATGTTTGACAAGCTATGCACAGCTTTATCCACAGATTTTGTGGATAAAAAAATTGAAGCATTTTTCCTGCATAAAGAATAAAAATCCTTGCCAGCAAAGGAGTTTATTTTAATATTGAAAGAAAGTATCGAGGACTTCATGCTAAAATTAAGATAAATATCCACAAGATGGGTTGAGATTGAAAAACATAACTGCGAACAGACATACTAACAAATAACTTCTAAAAAAACAGTCTTGACGTTTAAGTATTTTTAGAAACTTATTTTTCTCTCAAGCAATCTAGTCTAAAAAAGAACCATCTGATTGATTCAAACCTGCTCTGCTCGAAACGAATACCTTTTAAAGGCGGTGATTTCACTTCGTCGTAAGGTATCTGAAGCACCGACTCGACAATAGATTTGTTCATCTAACCATGCTTTTTCATCGGTCAGTTGTTCATTAGGAATAATCGACCACCAACATTTTGGCAGCCTACCTGAACCATCCGACCAACGATACTTTCTTAACTTGAGTAAGTCCTTTTTATCAAAAGCCGCATTTTTCAGCGCACAATAGGGTTTCTTTTGCTTTGACTTTTGATTTAAGCTCTTCAAAAGCCCCTTGCTCCTGCAAGAGAAGGTTTAATGTAGCCCGACAATCAACAATGGCGCGATGCCTTCATAGAAATAACCCAACTAAAAGTTTAAGTATTCTAATTTGCTCTTTCATATCCCCCGATTGCGCCAATCCATGTCTTGGATGGGTGCAGACAAAAGGCCTTTTTTCCACTAACTGACCAATATGCTCAGGCGTTTGTAGCTCTAAAAAATTGCGATCAAATTTACTGTTATGACAAATGACTAATGAGATTACCTCAACATTCGAAGACTTTTATCCCAATCAATAACCTTGCCTCATTGGTAATGCCGGTTATTTTGTAATTTCTTCGGGGATTAACTTATTAGGATCATTTAACTCATTGTAGCTATCAATGACTGCAACTATCCCCTCACCCGTGGAGAGGTAAATGACAGTCCTATTTCAAGAATTTCATGGCTTTTGGTATCAGACCCATGGTTTTAAGATCGATAATGGTCGCTACAAATAATTTAGGGTCTTGATAAGACTCTCGTTTAAATTGATTCGGAATTCGTTTTAAAATACGATAATCAGGATGGTTTGAAAGTCTATCGGCTCCGTTATTAGCTCCACGGGGTAACGATATCTTTTCGGCTTTCTTTCTAGCATTGCTTTTTTCCTCCAAATAATACCAGTCTAGAATAAAGGCTAATTGACGATGCCGGCAAAGCTGCTGATTTTCAAGCTCATGCGGCCAAATTCACCAGGTCCTTATCAATTGTCTATTTGGGCGAGAGGTGATTAAAAAACAACTCTCTATTTCTAGGCGTGAATTGATTTTTGCTTTAGAGGAATTGCTCCAGATTGTAATAAACACTCAACTGGAGCACGTTATATATGACTAAATTCGTGTGAATCGCTCAGATCTTGACCGGAGTAATTGGAGCCTTAATCAAAATTTGAAGGAAGCCGTCAGATATTTTGCAAAACGTAATTGGTTTATAATTTATCCTCCATGAGTCTGTAAATGGCAGTACATGTCCTTTTTTTGACATATTGACAAGAATAAAACAATAGATTAACATGTCATTTTAATATACATTATGAATATAATTTATTCATATGCCACTAAAGACACATACCTTTTTTTCAGGTTCTCTTAACCATCTCTCCATAGAAGCACTGGAAAATGTTGCTAATCGCTTAAGTATTGAAGAGTTGATTAAGTTACAAATCACAGGAGATAGCACTTTAATTGCAAAAATGAACAATGGCAATTTGTTACTGAAACTGTTTTGGAAAAAAATAAGTGTTGACTTATTGCAAGCAACTCCTGCGAGTGAAGCCTCCCCGCACAAGCTAAAAACTACTCAATCTTTACGCCATCTCCATAAGCAGTTACCTGAGCTACTATTCGAGCCAGAGTTAACGGCCATACAAACCGATGCTGTTGGTCGATGCATTAATCAATCGCTTTATCAACAAGCATTAGCTACAGGCGATGTTTGGTTATTAGAAGAACTACATAGCGAAGTTTTTCCATTATATCCAACAGAGGAAACGGAGGCCACTACTAAGGCATCCCAGCTTTTTAAAGCACAATTTCCTTTGTTCAATAAACCTATTACTCTAGCCTCCATCCGTGAAAAAGAGCCTGATTTAGTGTTTTCTCGAGAGGAAGAAAATTTTTTTAACATGGAATCAGCATATTATGATGAAAGAAATATAAGACAAATTATCACGATAAAAAAAGCCTTAACGAAGGTTATAAATGAAATTACAAATGATAATTGTGATCATGCCCAACCCACTCAGGCCACAAAAGAGGCTATAAATGATTTAAAACTAGCCTTAGCTAACGACGATGTTATTATTCAAACGGGGCTGCATTTTCCATTATTTATACTCATGATGGCAGCAGATGTGTATAGGAAAAACAATCATACACGGACCGAATGGGACCACTCAAATCAACGCGATGAAAAATGGAGTGTGTACTCACGTTTAGTTTTTGGATTAGTGCAAAAATACCTCACAGCGGTAGATGGGCAAAGCTTGCTAAATGGATTTGGTCAAGTTGATTCTGATTTTGGGCCAAATAGAAAAAATAGTCTGTTTAACATGAGTCCCCAACCCGGAGGACGATATAGTAAACATGTCAAAGGTCCCATCTCCTTAATAAAGGACTTAGGTAATATCGCATATATCACTGATAAAGGTGTGATCGCTGAGACCGATGAGCGAGATCTAAAGACATTTTGTTTTGGATTTTTTGGAGGTTATATAGATCAATACTACATAGGGACAGTGTTTGATCCATGGTTTGATCCTTCTAAGATTCCTTCGAATCTGACTGAATATATTGCTAAAAAAGTAGAGATTTTGTTAAATTATTCAAGCTCCTCTCAAACCAATTTAACTCTGTAAAAAGGGCTCCGTCAAACTGATTTGCTAAGCTTAAATAATCAAATTAAGGACTCTGATATAATTATCATCCCATCCGTTAGGCTAGAAACCAGCTTAGTATGCATTCTCATTGTTGGAAACTGGATGGGTGTAATCTTTCCTCTTAACTTATACCTTTTACTTAATCATTTTTTTTGAAGTTACTTTCAATTGATTCTTTTTTTACACGACACGAAAAGCATGGTCAATGAAGAGACAATTAAAGTCGCCTCATTACACCACACGGTGGTCAGAACTTCCTGTTGCCTATTTAAAATAATCCATGCTATTTACGTTTGATTATCTGAATTAAACGATCAATCTCATCAGGATCAAGCGGGTTCTCCTGGGCCGCAGGTGGATTTAATACATCTTTTAGACGAATACCTCCAGAAATATGTTTTAAATCATCTTTTTTAATGTTTAATTTAGTCTGTTTTTTTGAAGCACTAGAAGAAGACTTCTTCATAATTTTGTCCTATAACAAATAAGGTACTTTGTAAGAATAGTTCAAAAGGAGTTCCTATTGTTTTACCTGAGCGTATTTCTGTCTGTGCCAAAATATTTAAACTTCCCAAATTAAAACCGAAGCGGTCTTACATAGCATCGAAATTGATAAACATCCCTTGCAAACCATTGCCGATGAATTAGAGGTCAATGTGGATTGGCTTTTAGGGAAGAAAACTCAAAAAAACCACTAGAAGAACCCTCTAGTGGTTTAAGAAATTAACGTTGGTATTGACCTGGTTGATCTTTCTTTTCACCTTCCCCAGGTTTATGACCTTGTTTTTGACCACCTTGGCCTGGGGCTTGTTTTCGTTCATCGGGATTTTGTCCCATATTTCGACCACCTTGACCTTGTTGGTTTTGATTCATACGTTCTTTATCGTCCCTGTTCATGATTATCTCCTTTTATTGATAGGGTAAATCAAGTATAGAACAGAAAAACTACAGTGTTTTAAGAAAACAGGAGATAATTTCTCTTATCACTAAAGAAAATGAGGCCATTCAAAGAGATAACTAAGCTGAACAAGAAAGTTAGAAAGAGAAATAACTATCATTTAGAAAGACTTGTGCGTTTACAGAGTGATTATAGCGGCCGGGAATTCAGGAAATCACCCCCCCATGAAACATTTATGATGCCAGGACCGACTATTTAAAATAGTAGAACAGTTCCTAAGATTCGGAATTTATTATCAAATTGCAAACGTCGAGAATGTTTGGAACTATTTAGATCCTAATAACTAATAAAAGCCACCAAAATTGATTGCTAATCCATTAACTCACGTGATAAGAGCGACTTTTACCCACCCCTCTTTTCGTGTATCAAATTGGTTATAAGCTTCAATCACGTTATCTAAAGGTTTCTTTTGAGTTAAGATTGTTAATGGGTTAATACGATTATCTTCAATAAGAGACAATAATTTAGGGATATAGGCACGATGTGGGCAATTTCCCATAACTATTTTTAAATTTTTATTCATGGCTTCCCCAATAGGATAAACGTTAAAGCCTGGAGGATATACTCCAACAATAGAAACGGTCCCGCATTTTGCTGCTAACTTAACTGCTTCTTTCAGTGTGTAGCTAGGCGCATTGCCCGGTACCCATTCATTATTATGGCTCCCAACATGAGGGGCGACCTGAGAAACTTCTTGTTCATATTGCTTTTTATTATCTTTAACTTTTTTTGCTGCAGGACCGTGTGATGGAGCAAATGCATCAATACCAACGGCATCAATAACAATATCACAGAGTGAACCATTGGTTAACTCTTTAATAACTTCAACTGGGTCTTCTTCATTAAAATTAATACACTCCGCTCCTTGTTTTTTTGCCATTTCCAATCGAGAAGGAATTGCATCAACAGCAAATATTCTTGACACCCCTCTTAACTTGCAACTTGCTATGGCAAATTGTCCAACAGGACCGCAACCTAAAACCACCGCTAGGTTCCCTTTTTTTACATGAGCCATGTCTACTGCAAAATAAGCCGTGGGAAAAATATCAGAGACAAGAATAGCTTGATCATCGGAAATCGAGTCAGATAATTTTACCAAATTATTATTAGCGAAAGGGACCAAAACATATTCAGCTTGGCATCCATGGAAAGGTCCAGTCATTTTAGGACCACCGTAAAACGCTGTTCCTGCATCAGGCCCATTTGGATTGGCTTTGTCACATTGAGAATAGTTGGCCCTACGACAATTTAAACAGGTTCCACAAGCGATAGTTGAAGGGACAACGACTCTATCCCCTATCCTTAAATTTCTTACACCCTTCCCTATTTCATCAACCACACCAACTGCTTCATGTCCTAAAATCGTTCCAGATTCCATGGGACCCATTGTGCCTCGGATAAAATGTAAATCTGTTCCACATATAGCAGAAGTGGTAATTTTTACTAATGCATCGTATTGGTCGTTTAGAGATGGTTTTTTTACATCTTCTAAACAAATTTCTCCAATGCCGCGAAAAACAAGCGCTTTCATTAAACCTCCTGTCATGGCTCCTTTTTCACATTTTTATTATTATTTTAAAAAAGAGTCACTCCTTTATTTCTATGCGTATTATTAATAATAGGACAGTTTGATTTTCGCGTGTTCGATGACAAGATTCCTTAATAAATTTTCTTTATAAATCACATATAATTTGTACTATAATTTATTTTAACTTTTTTGTGTGAGGATAAATTTTTTTAGATTATACCGTCTATTGTTATTTTTTTTGCCACTCCTCATTTAATAACCTAATCCTCCCACCTTCATTATTATTTCTCAGTTTGCAATACCTATACTTGATACAGGTTTGTCATTTTCGTATTACTTTTAAACGCTAAAGCTGACATTAACAAAGGTAGCAAAACACATTCTTTAATCAAAGAAGAATATGATTTATTCCATTGTCTCCGTATACCTGTGGTAGACTTCCCACATTTAAATTTTACAAAGGTTGTTAAAAAATGCCTTCAAACCGTTTCTTTAATAATAATAAAGCAGATACTCCAATTATCGGGCGACACTTAAGAAAATCTGAATTTAAAAAAGAAAAATTAAAGCAAATCACTCGTTCTCTTTCATTTGATAGTTTTTTTACCAAAGCATTAGATGAACCTAATTACAACGGTAGTAGTTCAACTCACCCGATAGAAAACAATTCTGCACACTGTGAGGATCCTTTTAATCACGATTGGGTAAATGTTATGTGGGGTTGGGCTAATGGTAAATTTTTAACAACCTAGCCGTGGCAGAGGGATAACCAACTTCAGTTCATGAATGGTACTTGTTCAACAAAATCCAACTCATTCGTCTTTTAAAAACATGAGGCAGCTTCGCTGCCTCAAAAGAAAGGGATAAAGGAGTTAAGGGGTAAAAGCCCGAACGCACCTAACCCGAAGAAAGTTGCTCTTAATGAGGACGTTCTGGAAGCCATCGTCGAAGTACTGGAGCCAGGCGCTGCCCGTAGGACTGCCGGAAAACTCGGTAGAACTCCAGTAGCCGTCACCGGCAAAACCACCTAAATTATTCCTATGCAGCGTTATATATAAGTTGGGGTTAGTAGTGCCACATCCAGCATCATCACCTAAACTTATAAATCGTCCGAGCTCGCAAATGGCCGGCATGTACCAGTCATTAAAGCCGCCGTCAGATAAATCTACACAGAGTTGAGCGGCAACGGGTGGGGTTAAGCCCGCGGCAATGATGCGACTCGTGTTGCATGCTCCATCATTTTTACCATCACAGGAATTTGGACCGGGCATAGATGTTTGATTAATGCCTCCTACCTCTACATTCGGTCCCCATTGAACTCCTGCTGATTGGTCACTCATTGCCGCCACTTTACCACTGATACTTCCGGTATTGGAGGTGGAGTCATCGATAGAAAATAAAAAGCCGCCTTGATAAATACAACCGTATCCTAATACCAGCACATTGATATTTGTGGAGAACGCATTATCAGCACTGACCGTGACAACAGTCGGCACGGGTTCAGTCCCTGGCGATGTGGTACAGGCATTCGCATTGCTATCGGGGCTGGCCGTACTGCCCGGGGTGATGGTAATGTCGCAGGTGGCGCCAGCATTGAGTGTACCCATACAGGTATTACTGGTAATTAAAGTGCCCGTTGGAAATCCGGAAGTACTCACCTGTACGTTGCTTGCGGGCATTGAGCCTGTATTTTCTATGCGGATGATGCGTGGATTGCCAGTCAATGCTGGGTCAGACACAGGAAAAGGGCTTTGAATTGACAGCGCCAGGTTTTGACTGAGAGGAGACAATGTTGCCTGACCAAAGGTCACCGCTACGGTATGGTTAGCCTGGATATTGTTCAACTGAAAGGTGGTACCGCCATTTTGTACCACATTGCCATCCAGCAACCATTGATTGACTCCGAAGCCGGTATTGGGTGTTGCCGTAAATGTCAGGCTGCTGCCAGCATTAACTCGCTGTGCTGTTGCAGGGGAAATAGAGCCGTTAGCACCCGCCGATGGCGTGACAATGAATTGCTGGACGGGGGGCTGCTGTGTCAGACGAATTCGTAACATATTGTCTGAACTCGGCTGGTAACACTGCAAGTCATTACCCTGCTGACATAATACCGGGCCTCCAATGACATTTCCTTGCAACGCTGAGCCATTCACATTAAGTATCAATGTGCAACTTCCTTTAGCGGGGAGTCGGCAGGGTGCAGTTTGATTAATCCCCGCAATCCTTTTCATGAATAGAATCTTTGGTTTGGAGGATTGATTATGTAGGGTATAGATAATCTGGGCGCTTTGTCCTTTGGCAACAGTAATGGAAGTTGGCGTTTGGGGTGCGAAAGTCCATAAGGGCTTGGCTGCTTGTACGTTTAACAGCATTAAACAAGAGAAAAGGGCTGTGATGGCAATGCTAAAAAAATGTCTTTCCTTTCTATGCATGATCTGTCCTTAAGCGACATAAGTTAGGTTAAATAAAACCCCATTGGTATAAAGGTGATTGAGAGTTAATCCTGAGTTCATGGTCTGCCCCAAAGCGCGACCCAGTTCACTTTTCCCCCAATCAGCAAACTCATAGCCAACGCCTATCTGCCAGTGGTCATTGAGCGCTTTTTGCACGCCAGCGCCTAAGGTGTAGGTAAAAGCGGTTTTCGTGTGGTTTGTAAAATTAGGATTGGGCAATGCTTCGAAAATCAACGGTGTATTAGTAAACTCATGAGCACGATTAAACCCAACGCCTACACTTGCGCTCACCCAGGGCATGAACCAATACCCTTTATCAAGCAACAGTTTGCCTTTCACCGCTAGGCGAGTGTTTCGTACTTTATATTGGTAGCTGTAATTATCAAATTGAGGGTCGGCATCATCCCATATCACGCCTTGAAGTTTGGCATTACCGGTAGTGGCGACTGCCAGACCCAATTGCCCCAGCCATTGAGAAGTCAACGATTTTTGTAGGCCTACAAACAGCTCGCCAGAAGCGAGAGCATTCGTGGATTTTCTCGCCGCATACGTCTTTTCAATGTCTGGCGCCAAATAAAAAGTCTGTGTCTCACCACCACGAGCCCAAACCGGGCCTGCGGCTATTGAGCCAACCCAGGTCCAGTCTTTGGAGCCCATAATAGGACCCATGGTGCCCGCAAAGGCTGTACTTCCCAACACACCGGCTGTTGCAACAGAAAGAAATAAACGATACTTCATGAGCACTCCTTGCAAAATAAAAACGAGTTGTTAAGTAAAAATCATAAGCCTCAGCGGCAATCGATTCAATAACCTGGGAATAAAAGCACGAACGGGTAGCATAGAATTTAAGCCGAGCAAAGAGATGAAACAAAACCCTGAATAAAGGAAAGAAACACCATAACATGTAGGGGAAAGGAGGAAGATAAGGGAAAATCTAGTGTTGATTGCTGGCAATGGTCCGGTCATTGAAAGAAATCTTGTAATTCCTCTAAACTTAAACGCTGGTTCTTCCCCACCACCCAAAAGGTCTTTCCAAGGGTCAACGCTTACCGTTGGGGTAACGTAAGAATGGTATAAAAGGTATCTTCGCACTCACCTCTATATAGACAGGATTGTTTCCTGTCACCTTGACTATTGAGTAATCAGGTAATTTAGGGATATATCTTTCTTCGGCACTTTAATCCTCTTTTGATTGCGGAATCAAAGAGTTAGATTACTATAATCCGATTAAAGTACCCCTATATTGGGGTAGAGTCCCTAATTCTTCGGCAACATTAGTTTATTAGGGCACTCTATACACGCCCCCTATTGATCCAAATAAAGACTATATGTATAATTTATATACTTAAATACGTTAGAGAAAGCTCCTTTGGACGAATTAATAAAATTTTTTGAAGAAAATAATACATTCTACTATTGCTTTGGTAGTGACACTATTACTTTAAAAGAGTTAGACTCCCTTAAAGAAGAACTGAGTAAACATCCTCAATTGTTCAAGATCTGTTTAGATAAACTTCATAATTTTTCAATTACAGATGTCACTGAGACAGAAGATAAGATGTTAGATATTCTCTTATCTCTTCCTATGTTTACTAATCTTGAAATCTCTTGCGGTGAATTGGATGAGAGTCTTGATGCTTTCCTTGAGTCTGTTTTCCGTCGGGCCGTCCATATAAAACATATTGATTTAAATTTTGGCGAACGTATAGAGAATCATGTATTACAAGGTGGGTTTCCTGGCTTTATAGACAGCATAGGTAAATCAGTTACATCTTATAAGTTAGATATTGATACTTCTTTTCCTGTTGAATCTTTTTTTCAACTGTATATCCATAGGGTTATCGAAAAAAATTTATATGAACAAGGTGTTAAACAAACTTTTACAGAAGTAGTCTCAAATAAGATATCTAGCTTTATAGACAAGGTGCACTCTATCGCCATTATTCCTGATACTGTGGATTATATAAAACTGGATTTCAACGAAATAAAACAATTCTTTACTACCTACATAAATTTTATCGATGAAAAACAAATAGATTCTCTCAAAGAGAAATATGGAAAGGCAGTTTTTGAATTAGCAAGTTATTATTTAGCAAAAAATGAGTTGGTTGAGTGTTGTTCATTTTTAATAAACGAAAAAAGTACTGTATCGAATGAACCATTATTCGTAATAGCTTTATTTGATATCTTTAAAGAAAAGAAACTACTTATTAAAACTGAATTAGAAGAGTTCAGTTTTGCCGCACTTGCAAATATATTAAAACCAGAATACTCAGATTCCGATTCTTCTATTGAACCAAAAGATTTATTAATAGCAGTTTTCTTACAAATACAAAAAAAACGCAATCCCTCAGTCGCAGCAGAACAATTACAAGATCAATGCATCGAGAAGTTTTCACCTGTTTCCAGTCCTATTGAAACTCAACTAAACCAGCAGAATTCCTTTTTCGGAGGCACCTCAGGGAATCAAAAAAGAAGAAGGCTTCTTGAGAGTGATACAAATGCTCTTGAAAGTAGCTCAGACTACAAAACTATGGATTATGATTGAGATGAATTATGATCGCATTCATTGCAGTTATGCCTTGCACTATCTAGAAAGCAGTAGGAATTATGGCTTAAGGTTTGGCAGAGCCTGAGCCATTTCTCTTCCTACATAGTTCCTAAAAAGAAAAAGCTCATTTCATCAAATGCTTGAAAACAAATGACTGTATTACATCTGGGACACTTCATTTATGTAATGATTGGTCAAATGAGCAGATAGAGCTTTTCCACTTTCGAGATGAATATAGGAATGAAGTGGATATCGTCTTAGGGCGAGATAATGATCAAATTAGCGGAATCGAAGTTAAAGCTTCTGCTACTATAAAGCAACATGATGTTAAAGGAGTAATCAACTAGCAGAATTCCATCCCGCACAATTTCAATGTGGAATTGTTTTTATTCTGGCAAAGAGATATTACCTTTCTCACAAAATAATGTTCAACTCTATGCTCTGCCAATAGGTTATTTTTAAAATAACTGCTCTGAATGATTTAAGACAACAGGCGCTTTCTCTAATCAACTTCCTCAAAGATCTCTTCAACGCCTATCATTTGTCGCAATTCATTAGTTGACGATGCCAATAATTTTGCTATCCTGCTCTAATTTATTCCATGCGTAGGAATGGAATATTCTTATTCCAATAAACACAAAGTAATCATTGAGGTGTATTTTGAGGTTTTTTAAAGTATCAAAAAAAACTGTCCAAAAGACTACTGCCTATATTCGCTATAGTGATGCCCCTGAAGGTAATACAGTGGTATGTATAGCTATAAAAGAAAATGGGGAGAAAAAGGTCTTGCTGAAAACTGGTGATATTGAGGGTAACGAGACTCTTTTTAGCAATACTGCGAATACACTTTATTCCGGTGCTAGCGCAATGGAAATCTATAATGCTAAGGATGAAGAGGGGTTTGAGGATGAAATTGAACGCGAGGAAGAGAAGTTTGCCATATCAAGAGAAATATTTTGTGCTGAGCTGGTTCGGGATGTTGATCCCAATTGTGCCCCTAACTATAACCGCTACTACGAAGCAGATACCCAAAAGCCACTAATAGGCCCTGATTTTATAACTAACTTTCAATCATGGAAATCAAGTTATCATTATGAAAACCAGACAATATTAGGCTTTGCAATTAATACAGCTGGATTTATTGATTTTCCATCTCACGCTGGGTTTCCCGCGCAACGGAAACGCATACGCGGATTAGGTGTTTGCGCTGTTTTATTGGCAATACTTGGTAAAGATGATAGAGGCGGCGAGAATTGGGGATTGGTTGAAAAATACAATCACCTACAAGTTGTTTTAATTGATTTTGGCCGTTGTCTTTGTAGGATAATGTTTGCCGATGAGGAAAAAAATCAATCGGAAAATTCGTATAAAGATCCATTCGACATTGTAAAAACAGTATTCCAACAATACGATACTTCAGATGAGCCGCCACTGCCTGAGTCATTCTTTAAATCAACCCATATAAAGTATGAAATTTTTGAGACTATAGAGAAACTTTATGGGATGTCTGCCACCCTTGAGAAAAGAGCCGACGATAATTTTAAAGAATTCCCACGCTTTAAAACAGCAATATTGCATGATAAAAGAAGGGGCATTGAGCATTTATATCACCAATTCAAAAACAATAAAGAGTATATTGCGACGCAGTACATTAATAAAATAATTGAAA
The DNA here is from genome assembly GCF_002240035.1 of Legionella clemsonensis. Classification (NCBI taxonomy): domain Bacteria; kingdom Pseudomonadati; phylum Pseudomonadota; class Gammaproteobacteria; order Legionellales; family Legionellaceae; genus Legionella; species Legionella clemsonensis. The sequence continues at coordinate 2,242,688 of NZ_CP016397.1, forward strand.
AAGCAGGAATATCTATAAAATTAAGCGATCTTGATAGCGAAACAGCGACTTACCTACAGAGCCTTTATACTTATTTAAAACCTTTTGAAACATCAATCAAACACGATTTATTTTTTAAACACATTATGAAGATATTTAATCCCGAGAGCCCTAATGAAACACTTCACACAACCCCCCAATCAATGTAAGGTTACATTAATTGGGGTAATAAGTCACAAAAGATAGAGCGCTTGTTGGTATTCTAATCGTAAAATTCCACTGCACCAGTTTGAAGATGATACAATCCACCAATCATTGCTATCTGCTTCTTATTCAATAAATTTCGTACAATTTCGCTATGCTGGGTTATTTGCTGCAACGTATGCTTTATATTTTGACGTGAAACCTCATTGAGGAATTGGTCGTTTTCGACCTGTTGGTCGGAATTTGGCATTTCTACCTTTTGAATTACTGGCTTTATTTTCTCTAATAGCGAGGTAAGATGTCCAAGACGAACGCCTTCACAGGCCCCTTTAATAGCTCCGCATTGCGTATGCCCAATCACCGCTATTAATTTTACTCCAACAACATGACAGGCAAACTCTATACTTGCCAATATATCTTCATTTAAAATATTTCCTGCAATTCGAATACTGAAAATATCCCCAAGTCCCTGATCAAAAATTAATTCAGCAGGTGTTCGAGAATCCATGCAACTTAAAACCACCGCAAAAGGATACTGCCCTTGAGATGTCTCGTTGACTTGCTGCAGTAAATTACGATTTATCTTAAGGTTGCTGATAAAGCGTTTATTTCCTTCCTTCAGTAATTGGATTGCTTGTGCTGGGGTAATGTCTTGTTGTTGTTCTTTAGTTAATGTCCACACTGGTTAAACTCCTCTTAATTCCACCTTGATATCTCGTGTTTTTGCACTTAAAACAAAATGATGAATAACTTCCTTTACATCTGGATCAACTATTTTTGAATCAGAACCATCAATCACCACAGTAACTCCTTTAGGAAGCTGTTTCAGCTCATGAATGATACTTCCTTTATTTAAAAAGGAAACTTGCTCTGCCAAATGTAGATAATATTTTGTATCTTTTTGGGTACGAATTTTAAAAAAATCATGGGAATTTAGATAGTGGTGCCGTAGGATAATGAAAAGGGCCAGCGAAAATCCAAGTGTGATGCCAAAAAGCAGATCGCGCATTATAATCCCTGCTATTGTTACCAGGAAGGGTAAAAATTGCTCCCAACCCAGGCGATACATTTGTTTAAATACTACTGGGGTTGCTAATTTGTAGCCGATTATCACCAAAATGCTGGCAAGAGAAGCGAGAGGAATTTTATTTAACACTGCAGGTATGGTAACGACGCATAGCAGAAGGAAAACGCCATGTAAGATCGTTGATAATTTTGTTTTTGCACCAAAAGTAATATTTGCGGTACTACGCACAATGACCTGTGTAATGGGTAGTCCACCGATAAAAGAAGATAGAATGTTCCCCAACCCTTGTGCTTTTAACTCACGATCTGTGGGAGTAACACGCTTATGTGGATCTAGTTTATCGGTTGCTTCCACACATAATAAAGTCTCCAGACTGGCAATCAGCGCGATAACTATTGCCACTTTGTACACATTCCAGTTAGTCAATTGCGAGAAATCGGGTAGAGTCACATGATTTAGCAATTCGCCAGGTCCAGAGAATTCAGGTAATTGAACAAGCTCGGAGGGTTCAAGCATAAAAGGAAATAATTTCTGTTCATACAAAGTGCTTAACAGTATACCAATAATGACCACCACTAGAGGTGCCTGAAGGATTTCAAAAATTTTATATTTCTTCATTAGCACCTTTTCCCAGAGCACCATTAGAAATAAAGATATTACACTGATTAAAATCACACCTGGATTGATAGACGCTACGGTATCTTTAAGACGAGTAATATTAAAGTCGCCATCAGGCTCCATCAAAATGCTAGAACTAACTTCGTGACCCAACAAATGCGGTATTTGTTTTAAAATAATAATAATACCTATACCTGCAAGCATTCCCTTAATGACTGATGAAGGGAAATAGTAAGCAATAATTCCACCTCTTAAATAACCGGTAAGTAATTGAAGTAAGCCTGCAATCACTCCAGCCAGCAAAAAAGTTTCCCAACTACCTAATAATTCAAGAGAACTTATTACAATAGCAACCAGCCCAGCTGCAGGACCACTTACACCAAGAGCTGAGCCACTCGCGATGCCCACAACAATTCCACCAATAACCCCTGCAATAATTCCTGAAAACAATGGCGCGTTGGAAGCTAGAGCAATCCCTAGACATAATGGCAATGCAACTAAAAAAACAACCAGGGAAGCAAATAAATCATTTTTTAAGTGAGCGAATACATTATGGTTCATATCTTCCTTCCTGGATACACGCTTTAAAATGAGATAAAAAATCATACCACAATTTAAGTGAATTGTTTAAAATTCGGAGTCAGAACACGTCTTTAGAATTAAGACCGCAAAAGAAAGTGATTGGGCTTTTGAGGAGCTAACACAGTTTATTAAAATTACCTGAACACTCTCATGCACAGAGAGCGTTAACGCTCTACTCTCTCATTGATAATCAGTAACTCTTTAACGAGTTTATGTTTGTGGACCAAAAGAAACCATAAGTCAATTAAAAACCACCCTATTTCTCGCAGGCGTCCCATCGACAAGAATTATAGTGAGACATTTTTTAACACCATAATGATTAATACTGCTTTTTAATGGTTGTCCGGGACTAACAGGTCATTGACGAAGGATGGCAACGGCGGGATTCTTATTTTTCAGACAGTTGCTATGCTTGCTATACTAATGTCTAAATCCTCATCATTTGGAGACAGGAATGAAAGAACTAATAAGGAAGTTTGAAGCGCGAAGTGAGGGGGGAGAGTCAATCTTTATTTTGGAATATCGAGGCATTAAAGATCTTCTGACTGCTCCAGATAAAGACAAAAAGCCTATGTATGGTCTGCCTACCTATACCACAGCTACGGGGCAAAAAGTCGTTAAGGTAGATGGAGGCTATCAAATTCTTGGCCTTGATACACTATTTTATGAAAGGGAATAAATTTTTAGTATGCAAACAATAGCCAGCTCACGTAATTCCTGTCTGTCACAAATCAGTCAGTTAAAAAGGACTTTCTCTTAATAATTTGTTAATTTCTCTCCGATATAATTTCATTAATTTGTGCTATAAAGACTCAGTACTAATGAAGAAATTTGTCGCTGGAAATTATTACATACGAAAACCTGAATCTATTTATTCTATTGCAGTGGGCGACAGAATTGAATTAAAGCCAGCGGGTATTGAGTTAGCTAATAACTATTACAATGAAAAATATCAATCCGATTTATCCTATTCACCTTTTGGATTATACATTGAAAAGGAGATATTGGAATCAAGAAAAAAAGAGACTCTGGATTATCGCAAAGCTTTTATTGTTAATGAAGGAAGCAGCCCAGGCTATCACTCCTTATCAGTGATCTATATCAAAGAAAATAACGATGAAATTCTATTGCTTGTAGATTCTCAGGGGTCTGAGGATAAGGAATATCAGAAAATATGGGCAAAAAATTTCTTTAAAAAAACTGGTATTCCCTCTTATGCGGTGAGTGATGTCTTTCAAAGCGATAACTATTCTTGCCATACTGCTTCTCTTACTATTGCAAAAGATTGTACCGCTAAAATAAATGGTCAATACAAGCTAACTAATTTATTAACTTCCATTAAAGAACGTTCAGAAAAGCCTTATGAAGGATTTGCCTGGGCTAAATTACCCGATGAATTACTGAAGGTTTCACAACTCTCTAAATTCGTAAAACAACATACCGAGCATTCAACAAGAAAAGTTGATCAAAAAAAGGAAAAAACACTTAAAGAGTATCGTCAGTCCTTTACCGCGACAGTGAAGATAGCGTCTGAAGAGTTTCATTTTAACGATTATTTGAGAAGAAAAGGGTTGAAATTAGCGAATGCGGTTGAGATTCAATATTATGTTGAAGCACTGCAAGCTGAGTTTGCAACACTGCAAACTGAATTTGAAAAGGTGGATACTGAATTTAAGGAGCTTCAGTTTTTATTCCAACACTCGTGGCCAAAGTACAGAGAGCTGTTTATTAAACGTGCAAAGGAAATCTTAAAAGAAAAGGATCCTCAAGAAAATCTTTATCGATACGCCTCATCTTTTATAGAACAACAGCTCGCCAATGCCCCTCGTTATCAAGAGTTTATTGCTGCTCTTCCTGTGGAGTTTATTGAAAAAAAGCTTCTAAAGGCCGTAGAGGATGATCAATTGGCTGACGTCCAGAAATTAATCACCTTAAAAACATCTAATCGACCAGGCATTAAAGTAATTAGCGATATTTTAAACAAAGCTGCAACTTATACTAATGGCAAGTGGGATATTGTACAAGCACTCCTTTCCATGACTGAAGACAATAAACCTAATAAGGCTAATGTTACTGATACTCTAAATACAGCTATTGATGCTAATGCAATTGGCGTTGTGCAATATATTTGCCAAATGAGCGGAGACAATAAACCGGATGAAAAAGCAATTGCAGATGCTTTAGACTTTGCCCTTGAGTCAGGTAATTTCAAAGCCGTTCAAGCTCTTTGTCAGATAACAGGAGGTAATAAATTACGCAGTAAAGCGATTGATGAAGTATTACAAAAACTGGCAAGAAAGCAATACATTTATTCCGATTCCAAAGTGGTGCAATACCTTCAGGATGCTAAAAAAATTGCTCTGCTTTATGAACGCATTGAGGCACTTAAAGAGTATGGCACAACATTGAAAAAACAAGGTTATGCAGCTGATGGCGATGCTGCAATAAGTAGTGCTGATGATCTCAAACAAATGACAGATACCTTTCTGACACTCAAAGCTAAGGATCAAAGTAGCGAGATAAAGGCTCTAAAAGAGAAGTTTAATCAACAACTAAAAAGCAGTTATGAAGCGATGGGAAATCATCGCATGCCCGCGAGACCATTCTTCGCGAATATTGCAATATCTGCAACAGGAATAGGATTATTCCTGGTTATCGGTAAATTGCTGATGACTGGAAGCGATTTTTTCTTTGAAACAACAAGACAAACCAAAATCAACTCTATCCGAGAAGTTTTGCAGGAAACTGAAGCGTTTCCAAAGGTGCATCGATGATCCTTAATCTGCAACCTTAACTCTGGTATAATTGCAGCCTTTAGATTAATATTCACCTGGGAAATAGTAATTGAACACCATTGGCTGGACAGAAAAGCAAAGTCTTTTTCGATTATTTCCGCTAATCATCAGCATTTCTTTTGCTATGGATGTTTTTGTGCCTGCAATTCCGGAGATGAGTCGTTTTTTCCATACCTCCAGCACTACCATGCAAGCTAGTCTTTATGTGTTTATGCTCACTGTTGCGATAGGCCAGTTGCTGATAGGTCCTCTGGCAGATCGTTTTGGACGTAGACGTATAGCACTTGGTACGGCAGTACTTTTTTTTGCAGGCTCCCTACTCTCTTCACTGGCGCCCTCTGTTCCAACACTAATCATCGCGCGAAGCATTCAAGCCGCGGGAGCCTGTGGTACTTATTTGTTGTCTTTTATTATTGTTAGGGATAATTTTTCAACAACGGCCTGTGCTCGCTTATTCAGCATGCTAAATGGAATTAATTCGATAATAGCAAGCGCTGCTCCAGTAATAGGCGGATTACTGCTAGATATAACCCTGGATTGGCATAGTGAATTTTATTTTTTAACGCTGCTCGGATTTTTAATGAGTATAGTCGTGTGGCGCTATATTCCTGATTACAATTACCCCAAATCAAAGCACTCAAAAACGAATTTATATAAAACCATCAAACCAATGATCGCCAACTCTTCCTTCCGCAAATACACGCTTATTGCCTCCTCTTCTTTGCTTGGCTTGTATTTATTTTGTGCTTTATCACCGGAAATTCTAATCACAAACCTTCATCTATCCGCAACAGCCTATGGTCTTTTTTTTGGATTAAATGCAGTCACTGTGTGTTTTTCCAATATGATTGCTGCACGACTTACCTATTCTTACTCTTTGGAAAGAATTGTATTTTGGGGGTTAGCATTCATGATAACCTCCTGCTTTTTTATGATGATTTGTAACTTACATCAGTCTAGCATTTTAACTTTTATGCTCCCCATGCTTTGCCTGACTATAGGCATTGGTACTTGTATGGGTTCAGCTGCAGCGCTTGCATTAAAGGATTTTGAGCAGCAAGCAGGAATTGCTACTGCTTTATTAGGTGCTTGCCAATTTGGTCTTGCAGGTTTCATTGGAATGCTGATAGCTCAACTGGCACCTGGGCCATTTAGCCTGGCTCTTCCGGTTTTTTGTTTCAGTCTCTTAGGATTTGTCAGTATTTCAAAATTCAATTTAAAACTCTTGCGGACAGAATAAACCTATCCAATAGCGCAAATTAAAGTCAACATGCCCCATTACCCGCGAAATCCAGCATAGCTATTGATTACGAGATTATATGTTCTGCATAAAGCACAGCACCTAGACAAAAAAGAGCTTTTGCACTCAAATACTTAAATGCATTTACCTGCTCTTGCGAACATAAAGTTGAGAACACATTCATTTAGAGTGTACACTGACCTTTTTACTTACTATTTAAAATTGATGAATAAATCTGATTCATTTTATAACCTTGAAACAATTGGTGGTCTTCTTTTATTCCTTGCCGCCGTATTAGCAATTGTTATTGCTAATTCGCCTTACCGTATTATTTATGACCATTTTTTAAATATCCATGCCAGTGTTACTATTGGTAATCTTTTTATCAATAAGCCATTACTTTTGTGGATTAATGATGGATTAATGGCAATTTATTTTCTGCTGATTGGGCTTGAGATTAAGCGCGAAATTAAACGAGGTATTCTAAGCAGCAAAACCAATCTATTGGTACCAGCTATTACCGCCTTAAGTGGCTTAATTTTTCCTGCTTTGATTTTTGTAATGCTTAACCGACACAATGTGGTTTATTTGCATGGCTGGGCCATTCCTACTGCAACAGATATTGCTTTTACACTTGGCATAATCTCACTTTTAGGATCACGTGTGCCCCTTTCTTTAAAAATTTTGCTTACTGCAATCGCTATTTTTGATGATATTGCAGCTATTGTGATTATTGCACTTTTTTATACACAAAAACTCTCGCTCTTTTCATTATCATTAGCCCTTTTATTTGCTTTAATATTGGGGGCGTTGAATTATTTTAAGTGCAGGCGTGTTTCAGTATTTGTGTTCTTCGGTATCGCATTATGGATTGCAGTACTTAAATCGGGAGTTCATGCCACACTGACAGGTATAGTGCTTGCCATGGCCATTCCTGACGAAGGTCGACAATCTATGCTTACGCGACTTGAAGACGGTCTTCATCCTTGGGTTGTCTTTTTTATTTTACCTTTATTTGCTTTTGCCAATGCTGGCGTTACTTTTATTGGTCTTAATCCATCAATGTTTGTTCACTCAATTGTCTTGGGAACAGCATTAGGTTTATTTATTGGCAAGCAAATTGGGATTTTTTTACCCTTAGCCTATTTTGTTAAATTTAAACAACTTTTGCGACGGGATAAAATTAATTTCAAACATCTGTACGGGATTGCCTTAATTTGTGGGGTAGGTTTTACCATGAGCCTGTTCATTGGCTCATTGGCTTATTACCATAGTTTAAATTTAATTCCCATGGTCAAAATTGGAGTGGTTTGCGGTTCTTTAATTTCCGGGATTGCAGGTTTCTTTGTCTTAAAGTATGCAAGCAGTCGACATATAGACACTAGCGCGTTGTAATTTAATTCTACTATTAGATTAGATGCGATTGCAAAAAAGGAGTTTATGGTGCAACAATTTTCAAACATTCTATTTGTAACTCATGCCATTAAAGATGAAGCAGAAGTGCTTGGTCAAACAATAAAACTTGCCCATGATAATAAAGCTAAATTAAGTATATTGGTCATTTGTCCTTCCTTTCCCGATTCTCTAAATGATTATAGGGCCTCTTATGAGGAGGCATTGATTGACAAAATGCAGCAATCTATAAAGAATGCCAAATCATTATACAAATTGGATAAAAATTTATTGTCTATTCCTATTGAAATCCATTGTTGCAGCATGCCAGATATCCATATTATCCGGCACGTTATTCGACACAATAATGACCTCCTTATTAAAGAAGTGGAAACAACGGCCAAAGGATTCAAAGCGCTGGATATGGAGTTATTAAGTAAATGTCCTTGTACTTTATTTCTTTACCGTCCATTTAAGCATAAACAAAAAAATATTCATGTCGGTGTGGCTATTGACCCGGAAACAGAAAGCGAGGCAGCCGAAGATCTAGGGCTTCGCCTGCTCAATACTGCCAATGCTTTGACAAAGCATTACCAAGGTAGCCTAAGCATTATTTCCTGCTGGAATTTTGCTTTAGAAAGCTATTTACGCGATAGTGTTTGGCTTAAAATGCCACAAGAAGAGCTTGACAGGATATTACAGGAAGAGGAACAAGCTCATTTATCGCTCTTGCAATCCCTGATTCAGAAGTCTCAAGTTTCCAATGACTATTCCATTGCCCATTTAAAAGGAGAGCCTGAAGAATTAATTCCCTCTGCCGTCACTACCAAAAAAATTGACATTTTAGTGATGGGAACTGTTGCCCGCACAGGAATAGCCGGCTTTATTATTGGCAATACGGCAGAAAATATTTTGCAAAAGCTTGATTGCTCATTGCTTGCACTAAAACCGCATGGTTTTATTTCCCCTGTTAAAATTTAAATTAAATTTTGAGCAGGAGGTAAATCAGGTTGCTTAATAATTCAGTAGTTGTTAAATAACTACTGAAATTCATCACTTACCAGGTTATTTATTTATAGAATTGCACGCTATGTTAGCAGCAGAAAAAGGATAAATTCAATGTTACCCTCTAAAAGGTATAAAATTGAATTTATCCAATTAAAGGTATATACTAAAAATATCCCTAATAAGGTATAATATATCTGGAATTTTATGCTTATTCATTCACCGCATGAACTAGCAATGCTACTAAAAAATCGACGCAAATTATTAAAATTAAATCAAGCTCAAGTAGGTAGTCTTGTGGGTCTAAAACAAAAAACAATTTCTGCTATTGAAAACAATGCAGAAAATATCAGGTTGAATACTTTATTTCGAATATTATCTGCTCTTGATTTAGATATAAATATCTCGCCTAAAAATGAAATCAATATAGTAGCCAAACAATGGAATGATGAATGGTAAAACGAAAGCAAATTCTTCATGTCTTAATGAATGGCATTCTAATAGGAGACTTGGAAAAAACATTTCAAGGGGGGTTAAGGTTTACTTACTATTACGAATGGCTAAACCGCCCAGGTGCCCGACCTATTTCTTTGTCACTTCCACTCATTCAGCAAACTTACACGGGTGATGTGGTTTATAATTTTTTTGACAACCTTCTTCCAGACAATCAACAAATACGTACTAGGATTCAGGCTAAATTTCAAATACCCACTAATCAACCTTTTGACTTGCTTTCAAGCATTGGCAGGGATTGTGTAGGGGCAATCCAGCTCATTGATGGCCAACTACCCGAATTTAAAAAAAAAATAAATTTTAAACCCTTAACGGAACAAAGCATTGCCGCCAAATTAAAAAATTATCACGTTAATCCATTGGGGATGAGTAATAAGGATCAGGATTTTAGGATCTCTATTGCCGGAGCACAGGAAAAAACTGCATTTTTATATCATCAACATCAATGGTGCGAACCACTGCAAGACACACCAACCACCCATATTTTTAAGTTACCAATTGGTTTCATTTCTCATCAAAATATAGATTTAAGTGATAGTTGCGAAAATGAATGGCTATGCTCTCTCATTGCTAAAAGTTTTGGACTTCTAGTGGCCGAATGTGAAATCTTGCACTTTGAAGAGGTGAAAGTTTTATCCGTCGAACGATTTGATCGCCGTATCTCTCATGATAAGAGCTGGATAATGCGATTGCCTCAAGAGGATATGTGTCAAGCATTGGGTGTCTCTCATAGCCTCAAATACCAATCAGATGGCGGTCCTGGCATAAAAGAGATCATGAAACTGCTGTTAGGTTCTACAATGCCCATGGAAGATAGGGATTGTTTTTACCGGGCTCAGGTTTTCTTCTGGTTAATTGCCGGCATTGATGGTCATGCCAAGAACTTCAGTTTATTTATTGAGCCTGAAGGAAAATATCGGCTAACACCCTTATATGATATTATGTCAGCCTATCCCCTAATAAAGAAAAAACAACTACAAACTCAAAAAATAAAAATGGCAATGGCATTACAGGGTAAAAATACTCATTACCATTGGTACACTCTGCAGCGCCGCCATTTTATAGAAACAGCAAAAGCTGTCAGTTACTCAGTTGAGAAAGCTGAATGTATCCTTGACGAAATGCTAAAAAAAACAGAATCAGTAATAGAAGAAGTCTCCAAACAATTACCCGCAAACTTCCCAATACATATCTCTGAACCTATTTTTGAAGGAATTCAAAAGGCTAAACACAGATTAAACAGGTAATAGAACCTTTCTCCACTTTTAGAATATAAATTAATCAAGTTCTAAATCTGTAAGTCAGCTCGCAATGTTGCCAAGCGTCTTAATGTTTTTAAATAACTTAAAAAATTAATTGCCTGACGAGAGGTACGCTGCTGCTCAAAACTTTCAATCTGGGTTTCATCATAAAGAGTGGTTATTTTTTGCTGAATTTCTGCTCGCTTATTTTTATCTTCTTCTTTATAGAGTTTTAGTAATTCTTGTTCAACCAAAGGCAGCTCTATACCCGACGTTTCAGCTACATTACGAGCATCTTCCAAATTTAAACCACGCGAGATGTAACTTAATGTTGCTTGAATCAGCGTTAATTGAACAAACCGTTTTTTAGCATCTTGTAAACGTTGCTGCTTTCTTAGATTTAAATGCTCCTCTTCTAGCGACTCCATTACTCCTCGAGTCAGCCAAAAAAAATGGGTTACATCATACATCGTGCCTTTATTTAAAAATAACACAGCCATGTTATGAATAAGGAAGCCATGTAGTTTTTTAATATTTTTTTCTAATAACGAAAGTGGATGCGCACGCCATAAAAGATTTCCTACAATAAAACTGGCAGCTATGCCAATGATAATGCCTCCAAATCGCTCAAGTGGAGGCCACAATTCAGTAGGTGGTCCGCCAGCTTGTGCTAAACAAATTACCAAAGCAATATTGGCTTGCAAACCAATATAAGCGTATTTAGTGTACTTAAAGGAAAAATAACTAAATCCCCATACAGCAAAAAAAACAAGAAGAATGAAGGCATACAAGTTCAGGAAAAAAAAAGCTAAAGGAACTAATGCAACGCTCCCGCCCAAAAGACAACCTAGAAACCGGTGTAGGCTAATGTTTTTCATCTCAAATAAATCTTTGCGGATTGAAATAACCACACTGCTGATGATGCCATTTAATCCGCCTGGCCAATTGCTTACTAGCCAGAAACTCAGTGCAAGAATCGCTGCTAATCCAGCCTTAATACTATGTTTAATAACATCAGGATCACTGCTCAACTGCTGTTGCTTAGTGATAACTGATTTTTTGGGAACCAGGGGTTGATGATTGATTAGAGTGTCATTTAAGCTGGTAAAAATAGTATTGATTTGATGCAACAAAGTCATTAAATCAATTGAAATTTTCGTTGAAGTCTCTGTAAGCTCCTTCTCAATAATTCTATTTAAAGCTTCTATGGCATTCTCAGTAAGCAATGCTTTTTGAATAGCAATTTTTTTTTCTGTAAAAAATGCTTTTTTTAAATTATCCAGGTCCTGACAAATCGCAGTAAAAACATTATTAATTACTGTTACAAAAGCACTTAACTCCTCTTGCTTTTTTATCTCACAAGAGGTTACAAAATAAGTAACAGCACGTGATAAATCATAAAATAAATCCAGTAAAACGCGAAATTGATCAATTTTTTCTTTTTTAATGCCCAACTCTCGCCGCATAAAACCCAACATTTCTGTTGTTTTTTTTAATTTCCTCTTGAGAGCTAAATTATTCTCCGTAAGCTTGGCAAATGAAATAGTCTCCGCCAGGAGGGAGCCTTTCAACTGTTCAAAAAGCTGTCCTATAGTATCGAAAATTTCCGAGACATTTTTTTGAATATTATCGTGAATGTTATTGGGGAACAGGCATAAAGCTGCAGCGGCGGAAATTACCACGCCAAGACCAATTTCAATCGGTCGCCAAATAGCTACATTAAATACTTCCTCAGGACTTATTGCTAATTGGGCAATCACAATGAACGCTCCCAGTGCCCCTAAAAGATAGGCATAGGCATACGTGCTAAAATTGTAATAATAAACAGCGACTGTAATCAGTAACAAATTAATTAATAGGTAAAGAAAAAGACTATCAGCAGCCATTCGTGCCAAAAAGAAACCCAGCCATACACCAATGACTGTACCTACAATACGCAATATTGCTTTATCAATAATACTGCCTACGTAAATATTAGCCACAATAACCACCGTCATCCCCGACCAATAAGGCTTTTCCAAATGCAGTGCAAATGCAACGAGTATTGCACTGACGGCCGCAATGGCAGTGCGCAATGCTGCTCTATTTTCGATGGTATTGGCTGTAATTGCTGTAAAAATCTTACCTCTCCGCCGGATAAGTGATTGTGGTTGCACTAGCGCCAATTCTTAGAGGATATTCCGGACTCACGTCATCTATATATATCCTCACAGGAAAACGTTGTGCGATTTTAATCCAATCTTCGGTTGCCTCCATGTAAAGCAAGGTCGATGGTGCCACTGCCCCCGCCTGAACACGATTGATTCCCCAACCAATACTTTTTACATGGCCGTAAAAAACTTTTCCTGGATACATGTCGATTTTAATTTTTGCCTTATCTCCGGGTTTAATTAAACGAATAACAGTCTCTCGATAGCGCGTTTCTACCCACCAGCGTTTGGTTTCAACCAAGGCAAATAAGCCCTCACCTGTTTTTATATATTGACCATAACGTAAATTAAAGTTAGTGATATAGCCATCGGCAGGAGCAACGATAGTAGTGTGTTCATACAAATAGCGTGCTTTATCGTATTTTGCTTTGGCAGCTAAAACAGCATTATTATCGAAATTTTGCTCAGCGATTCGCAATTGTTGCGTCGCGGCTAAAACCATTGCTTCCTGTTCCTTAATCTTGGCTTCGACATTTACAACCTGAATTTCTGGTAAGGCTCTTTCTTTTAATAATTTTTGATAACGCCTGAAATGATCCTGACTTAATGCGAGGAAGGACTTACTCTGTTGCAGTTTCTCCCTGGCAATAATAATAGCCAATTTGTCATTTTCGTAATCGATTTTCGCAATGTTCCATTCTGCCAATGCCTTTTCCATTGCATATTTATAAGGTCTAGGGTCTATCTCTATTAATGGTTGTCCTTTCTTGACATTCTGATTCTCAATCACATAGATGTTGCTGATAGGTCCATCTACTAAGGAAGCCATATTTACAACATTTGCTGAAACATAGGCATCATCTGACCAGGTAAAATAATAGGCAAAATAACGATAGCCCGCATACGCCACAACAATAATCATTATCGTGACCACATGAGGCCAATATTGAAACGCTGTTAAACGTTCTCGAATCATTACCACATTCCTGGGCTAAAAAAGCTTTTTCATCACTATAGCTAATCTAGCGCCTGAGAGCTATCCCATTGAAAATGCTTTATCTTTCTGAATCATACTATACTGTAGAAAAATCAAGGAGAGAAATTATGGATTACACGCGCAAAATCGATGAAAACGGTCAGGCTTACCTTGAAGTAAATGTTAAAGATTATTCCTTGATCTCTAATCCCATTCTTAACAAAGGCACCAGTTTTACCAATAAAGAGCGCGAGGAGTTCAGACTATTTGGTCTGCTGCCTCCAGAAGAAAGTAACATTGTGGAGCAGAGAAATCGCTCCTACGCTGCCTTTAAAAGTAAACCGACTGATTTAGAAAAATACATTTATTTGCGTGACTTACAAGATTCCAATGAAACATTGTATTACAGTTTGCTATGTGAACATATTACTGAAATCATGCCCATTGTTTATACACCAGTAGTAGGTGATGCCTGTTTGAATTTTAGCCACATCTACCGTCGACCACGCGGCGTCTTTATTGCTTACCCTTACCGCGATCGTATTGATAAAATTCTTGAAAATCCCCGTTTTGATCAAGTAAAAGCCATTGTTGTTTCTGATGGAGAACGTATTTTAGGTCTGGGAGATCAGGGAGCCGGTGGGATGGGCATACCTATTGGCAAGCTTGCTTTATATTGTGCATGCTCTGGGATTCATCCTTCAGCAACCTTGCCTATCTTGCTGGATACAGGAACGAATAATGATGAGCTGAGAAAAGATCCCTTGTACATCGGTTGGAGACATGAGCGTATTCGCGGACAGAACTACGATGATTTTATTGATGCATTTATTACAGCACTAAAAAAACGTTTTCCACATGTTTTATTGCAGTGGGAAGATTTTGCACTACAGAATGCCACCCGTCTATTAGAACGTTACCGTGGCGAGCTTTGTACTTTTAATGATGATGTGCAAGGAACTGCAGCTATTGCTACAGGTACTCTTTTCTCAGCCGTTCAAGTCACTGGGATCCAATTACGAGATCAATCCATTGTGATTGTCGGAGCAGGCTCAGCCGGTTGCGGCATCGCTGAACTTATCGTGCATGCAATGATTGAGGATGGGCTTTCAGAGCAAGAAGCGCGTAATCGGATTTATATGGTGGATCGCAATGGTTTATTGATAGAGGGCATGAAAAATCTACTGCCTTTCCAGCAAAAATTACTCAAATCCAGACAACTTGTTGCAAATTGGCAAAGCGAACACGAAGGGATTATCAGCCTAAAAGACGTCATTAAAAACCTCCATCCAAATGCTTTGCTCGGCGTATCGGGTCAAGCGGGTTTATTTACCGAAGATTTAATCCGGGAAATGGCTTCTCATGTGGAAAAACCCATTATTATGCCCTTGTCAAATCCCATTACTCATAGTGAAGCGATTCCCTCTGATCTAATGCTGTGGACAAACAATCGTGCAGTGATTGGAACAGGAAGTCCATTTGGAACTATTGTAAAAGATGGGAAGATGTTTCGCGTTGATCAAACCAATAATGTGTATATTTTTCCTGGCATGGGTCTTGGCCTTATTTCTGTAAAAGCAAAACAAGTGACTGATAAAATGTTTATGGCTGCGGCAAGAGCGTTGGCGGCCTGTTCACCAGCCAAACATGATCCTAATGGAAATTTGCTGCCGCCTTTAACAGAGGTTCGTGAAGTCTCCTATCAAGTGGCCTTTGCGGTAGCGAAGGAAGCTATTAATGCCAATTTAGCAGATTATTTAACTGATGAAGACATTGAAAAATGTATTCGAAACCATATCTGGACTCCGAGCTACATACCCTATCGATATAAGCCTCGGTAGGTATGAAGCTCAGTAAAAATAGCTTAAGTATGGGCGGGGATAGTATACTGTTATTTGATAGCGTCCCTTACATTATTATTTATCCAAGGAAAGGAACATGCTTACTTCATATCGAATTCTTTTTCTTTTTGTTTTGTTCGTTTTTAATTTTAGTGCTTTTGCAAACACCACAAAAATAGCAAAGATAGACTGTAAAAAAGTGGATAATAGTGAGCAGTGTGCGTACAAAACAGGTTCCACAACCTCTTATATCATTACTAATATGCCCTATGCTTTATGTGCTCAGGCGCTTTGCAAGCTAGAGGAGGTAAATGATAAAATGTCGGTTTGCCATTGTCCAGTCTATGGGGTAGAGTCTAAAAATTGGCAGTCTATTTCGCTTTCTGACCGACCCTATGCTGATGTAAAACCCACTTATGCTGGTGAAACACTCAAACAAGTCACCTCCAATTTTTCACTTGCGCTGGCTCCTTCCAGCAACAATTTAACAGTGCCACACGCACAATGCATCAATAATACCCCCACACCTTGGGCAAATTGCTTTGGTGTACGATGTGATGTGGCAACGAAAAGTGTCAATGGTACTAAAACAATAGAAGCCACTTGTCTATGTCCGGTTGAAACCAGCTTAAATTACATTTCCGCTGGGCCTAAAACCAGTAGCGATTGCAATCTGGGCAAAAATGAAATTTGGTCTGCAGCAAAAACAGAGGCAGGGCTAGAACAATATGAGTTAATTAGGCAAGCGTATAAAAACTACAAAACCTCATCCAGGTAGGCAAATTATTACATGATATCAACATTGGGCCTCTCGCTTTAAAGCGGTGCTCTATTGGCGCTTATCGCTGCTTTCAACATTGAAAATTTGTAGAGATTGTCTCTGAAAAAAATTGATGGTCTAATAGGGATTTTAAATTTCAAATTTTCCAGAAAGTCATGAATGTAAAAAGTAGGCTCAGCTTACTATTCTTAGTGGTTGGTATCGTTAACACCGCTTTGGCACTTACTGTAAATCAATGGAAATTATCACCAGAAGGCCTTGGCCCCCTAAAAATAGGAATGACTCTAACGGAAGCTGCAAAAATTAAGGGACTACAGTTATCCAGGAATAAACCCGACGTCCATGAAAGTGAAGGTTGTTATACAAAAACATTGAAAGGGATAAAGCACGTCTCTCTCATGATCTCAAACGGAAAAATTGTACGTATCAATATAAGTTCACCCAGGTTTTTTACATCAAAGGGTGCACACGTCGGTGATTCGGAAGCTAAAGTTCAAACTTTATACAACAATCAATTAACAGTAGAGCCACACCGTTATGAAGAGAGCGGTCATTATTTAACATCGGTGGTTAAAAAACCGCAGGAAAGAGCAATTCGTTTTGAAACAGATGGCAAGAAAATTACGCGAATATATGCAGGTCAGGATCCTGAAGTATATTATGTTGAAGATTGTTTATAATAAGTGACCTAGATCTGCGACACTTAAGTCGCAGAGCCTAAAATTTGGGGCACCGTAGAGACGTATTAGGACCACAAGATGCAGAAATCAGGACTTTTCGGCCAGGATGGTAGCAATGTCAACAGATCTTGGCTCTCGAACAAGCAATAATAAAATCCCTCCGACAATAAAAAAAGGAATCAACATGGTCATTCCTATTCGTTGACTATTAGCAAATTCAGTCACAGCCCCTACAGCCAATGGTCCTAAAAAACTGGTTGCCTTGCCTGAGAGATTATATAAACCAAACATTTGGGTAATTTCCTCAGGTTTGGCCAAGCGCGCTAAAAGGGTGCGACTTGCTGCTTGTATGGGCCCTACAAAAAGCCCAATTGCTGGTGCAAATAGCCAAAATAAAGTAACTTTTGTTACAAACAGTAGAAAACAATACACACTGATAAGACCTGACAACGCCATTAAAATAGTTTTCTTTGAACCCATTAAATCATCACACCAGGCAAATATCGCAGCACCAATACCAGCAGTAATGTTAATAATAATACCAAATGTCATGACCTCGCTTAAGCTTAGTTTGAAAGTTCCAGCAGCATAAATTCCACCTAGCGCCAACAAGGCATCCAGCCCATCAATATACACAATGCGTGCAATTAAGAATAATAGTAAATCTTTTTGTAACAATAAGCCTTTTAGGGTGCCTAATAATTCTTTTCCGCCTTTTTTTATCGCCTTACGAGGTGTAAGTTTCTTTCCGGGTTGCTGCTTAACTATTAAAAAGAAGGGTAAACTGAAAATAACGATCCATATTGCTACCAATAAGGTTACCGAACGCACATTGGCAGCATCTCGCGTACCAAGCCATAGGGCAATAAAGCCATCGACGCATAGATACAAGGCAATAATCAGGCACAAAAGCCCTCCTAAATAACCACAACCCCAGGCCCAACCTGAAATGCGGCCAAGATAAGCAATGGGCGCCAACTTTATAAGAAAAGCATTATAAAAAACAGCGCCAACCTCCAATGCAAAGCTGCTAATAAAAATACATGTCAGGGCAAGTGGAATAGAGGTTTCGTTGGGATAAGCGAACCACAAGCAGGCTATGTTAACTACAGCCAAATAAGTATAAAAAAATAACCATCCTTTATGATGTCCGCCATAATCTGCTATTGCTCCGGCAAATGGACTCATCATTGCTACTAAAAGCGCAGAAGCAGAAATGGTATAGCCCCACAATGCCGTGCCTTTAATCACATTGTCTGCAATTTCATTGGTAAAATAAGTGGCAAAAACAAAGGTAAATATGACGACGAAGTAAGAGGAATTAGCAAAATCATAAAGTACCCACGCAATAATTTGTTTGATTTTGTTCTTTTTAATTTCATAAGTAGCATCCATTCCAATTGCCCATGCCAATTTTTATAAAGATAATACTTATATTTAATGGGATTGCCTATGGTAGATGTCAATTTCCTTTTTTATCCCTCTATCACCCAGATTTAACTTAACTATCAAAAATGTACTATGGTTTTAATAAGGTTAATATTTTTTAGCCGTTCATTACTTTACTTTAAATTAACAACAACAGGGTTTGAGGGGGCATAGTGATGGATAGTGTGTTTTTAGGAAAAAATACCATCGACCAAATTAAGCCACTACTTGATCAACTGGAAACAAGCAGGCTGGGACAATACCTTAATCAACAAGAATTAGAGATTTTGATAAGACACAGTAAGATTGTTAGTTTTTTGCCTGGAGAAGTTATTCTTAAGCAGGGAAAGCATACCAATGGCATTTATATTATTGTTGAAGGTCAGGTGGCCATTACTGCGAGAGTGATGGGACAAGGTGTGACTAATATTGAAACACTGGGAGCAGGATGCTTTGTTGGTGAAATCTGTTTTATCGAAAAAGTACCCTGCCCTACCTCTGTAATTGCCAGTGTACAAGTTAAATGTTTATTCATCAATGATACCTATTTTGAATTATTATCAGCCTATTATCCTGAAATAAAGTACAAGATTCTGGATACGCTTTCGCTCCAGGTGTGTGGTCGTTTAAAACGCGTGCATGACAAAGTCACTGAATACATCACTAATTCTGATATGGTGAGCCTGTCTTTTTTTGGTAAGGTCGCTTATACCTTTAACCAACCTAAAGTTATTGCTCTTGAAGAGGAAAATAAAGAAAAACTTATGAAGATTCCCCCTTTAACCTTATTTTCCAAAGATGAATTACATGAAATGTTTAAACGGATGGAACTGATAGAAGCCTCTAAGAATTGCAAATTAATCTATCAGGGCAAACAGCAACCAATTTGCTATATCGTGATTAAGGGAGCGGTGCAATCCAGTATTGTACATGATAATAAACAAGCAAAATTATCGGTTATTGGTCCTGAAACTCTTTTTGCCGGTGTTGCTTGTATTGATAATGATTCATCCTATACCGTCACTTTTTTAACCTGTGAACAAGCGCTTTTATTAAAAATATCAGATACAGCGCTTAAATATTTTCAAGAGAATCATCCTCAGCTTTGGTATAAGCTGTTTGGTCTTATCTGTGCTTCTCTGGTTGCGCTGGAAAAATCCATTGATAAGCTAGATATCAGGCTTCATATTGAAACTTATAACAGGTAAACATTATGTGCAGAATATTATCTTATTTAGGTAAACCTATTTTGGTAGAAGAACTGCTTTATAAGCCTGATAATTCCTTTATCAAACAAAGTTATCATCCTAAGTACATGTCACATTTGTTAAATTTGGCGGGATTTGGAATTGCCGCCTGGGATGACACTTCCTATAACCCTAAATTTCCACATCTCTATAAAACACCTCAACTGCCCTTTTACGATGAAAATTTAAAAAATTTAGCTTCAAAAATTTCACCCCACTGCCTTCTTGCTCATTTACGTGGTGTTTCCTATCATGATAGGCAAATTATTTCAAATCAAAATGTCCACCCTTTTGTCTTTCCTCAATCCAATGTGGCTTTAGCTCATAATGGCTCATTAAGCGATTTTTCTCTCATGCGCTATGACTTATTAGAATTTATCAAACAGGATTATTGGCAATATATTACAGGAACTACCGATAGCGAATGGATTTATGCTGTTTTTTTATCCCAGCTTTCAAGTCCCGTAAACAATTGCGAAACAGAAGAAATTACTAAAGCCATCGTGGAAACTTTAAAAATTCTCCAACGCGTACGCGCCAAAAGAAACATTAATACTAATTCTCCAGTCAATCTTTTTATTTCAAACGGTGAATTTATTGCTGCAACCCGTTTCGTATTGGATTATGGCTGGTTTTCAGATGCACAGTCAAAGGCGCACCTGGACTATCATTCGTTGTGGTACACCTATGGTGAAAGCTACGGTTTTTATGACAATGAATATAAGATGAAAGGCAGTAATGTAAAATCCAGTATTATCATTGCTTCTGAGCCCTTGACTGAAGATACCACCACATGGCTTGAAGTTCCTGAATACACGCTGGTTGTTGCTCGTTATGTGGACAACGAAATAAAAATTGTTTCACAGGATATTGATATTTAATAGACTTTAAAACTCCGTGAGGTATCGCCAACTGAGCACCCCCAGCGGAATATAGTTAATCCTATTAAGAGGGCAGGTTATTAGAGGTACAGCACGGGCAATCCGTATTTGCAAAAACATTTTATTCGGTGCTTTTGTTAAGAGGGTAATACGCCAGTGTTTAGTACTGTAACGTCTTTTATTTTTAAATGTTTGCAAACAGGGGAACGGTTCTAACTCTTCCAGGAGATAACGATAAGTTTGCCTATTGGTTCTAAAACTACAACCTTTAGCCTTTACTAGCTGAATTATTTTATTCGCCTCTTGTCCGGGTACAAGACAATATTTTTTGCCTGCCAACTGCTTGCTTAGCAGCTGTTGCGCGTAAAATTCCAAATCATAGAACGCCTCTTTTTTTGCGGCGCGCTGATTTGAGCTTTGGTAATATAAAAATATTGTTTGTAGTCCAGACAGAATAAGAAGGGATAATAAAGATAATACAAGCATTGTAGCCATCAAAATCATCCCTTCCTGTTGCTTAAGGCGTCCGTGTTGCCGCTTCAATTTTTACAGTCTCGCCATTTGTTAAAGTAAGCAGTAGTTGCATTATCAGCTTTTGTCCCGAGTGCAAGGTTGCAGATAAATTCTTGACTATTGGCGTTAATTCCTCAGCTCTTCCGCGTTGATAATATAAAGCTTCTTTTCCTGCGCTATTTTTTTGAATAAAAAAATGCTCTTCAATCCATTCTCCCAAATAAATGGGCTCTACATAATCAAAAATTATCGGTGTTTTCAGGGTAATAATTTTTTCGCTTTTTCGTCGCTGAATTGTTGCAATCGTTCTCACTTCAGCATGAAAGCAATCAGCAATAAGAACTGTCTGATTTTTTTTATAAAGATGATTTCCAGTAATAACCACTGAATTTGTATCATATCGCAGTACTGAATCAAACTGCTCGCTCATTCGATAGGTAGCTAGAGATCCTGATTGCTTTACCTCAATTACTGCAAGTTTTTTGCCAGTACGACCGTCAAGCGTCTTTAACCAGTTCAAGCCAACACAAGGGGTAAATCCTGCGCCATGCACACTATTCCGAATTAAATCCTCTATCCAATCAAGCTCCAGTGCATAGTCCAACAAGTCCTGCAAGCGATAGTAATGTTGCTTTACAATTAAATACTGTCCTGTCAGTAGAGCTATCAACACAGTAGCAAGAAAGAGGCTTAGCATCATTTCAATTAAACTTAAGCCGCTATACTTACTCATGGGCGAATAGTTTTCGTTCTAATTGGCAGCAATTTTTATCCAACAATTTAAATCCCCAGGTAAGTCGCAGGATTTTGCCCTGAGGCAATGCAATTTGTTGCAGTTTGAACGGTTGTGATAGTGTCGTAAGCGGTAACCCCGCCAAAATACGCTCCGTATTGTTGTCCACTAGTCTAACTGCCAATGAACGTTGTAAAACGTACCTTAACCATTGACTCATCTGCTCATTTTGTTGCAAAAGTGTTAGAGAAATAGTGGTTACTAATACTAAAGCGATTAATAACTCAGTCAGAGAAAAGCCTTGAGAATTTTCCATTATCCATTCATCCGAGATTGTTTGCTCGCATAGGCTACCTGAAATGGAAGAGAAAATGCAAGTAGCCAATTTATTTATATTTTAGGCAAAAGTAGGTGCACCCTGTTAGTTTTAAATTTAATTCACTTTTTATTAGCTCTTAGCTAATATACCTAGAAATTTTCGGTTCTAAGGAGAGTCCGTTGTCTTATGACTACCAATTTTTACCTCATTCAGGTATTCAAACACTAAGACCTTATATTCCAGGAAAAGCAGCCGAAGAGTTGGCGCGGGAACAGGGTTTAACAGATATTATTAAATTAGCCAGTAATGAAAATCCCTTGGGTTGTAGTATTAAAGCCATCGAAGCATTAGCTAAACTTTCTGGGCTGCAATTAGCCACCTACCCTTCTCCTATGAATCATCCATTGCGATTCAGACTATGCAAAAAATTAGGCATTCGTGAGGATATGCTAACTCTGGGCAATGGGTCAGATCTGCTTTTCTCATTAATTTTAACCACATTTGCTCTTCATACAGGGAGACAAATGCTGACCCATGAGCAGGCATTTCTCTCTTATGAAATTCAGGCTCAAACTTTAGGAATCCCTGTGCAAAAAATCCCTTTATCCTCAAACTGGCAAGTGGACCTTGACGCACTGATTACAGCAAGCCAATCTAATACTGCCGTCCTATTTTTAGCTAATCCTAATAATCCCACCGGAGTATTTATTGAGCCTGCAAAAATTAAGTTATTATTGGAGAGCGTGCCAAGCACCACAATAATAGTGTTAGATGAAGCCTATTATGACTACGCCTATGATAAAAATGACCAAACCAGTATTAATTGGTTGCAGCAACACCCTAATTTAATTATTACCCGCACTTTTTCTAAAGCCTATGGTCTTGCGGGACTACGATTAGGTTACGCCATTGCTAACCCTGAAATTACTGAACTACTATTACGTGTACAACCACCTTTTGCAGTTAA
Organism: Legionella clemsonensis; assembly: GCF_002240035.1. NCBI lineage: Bacteria > Pseudomonadati > Pseudomonadota > Gammaproteobacteria > Legionellales > Legionellaceae > Legionella > Legionella clemsonensis. Next base: position 2,265,800 of record NZ_CP016397.1, read on the forward strand.
TCAGGCTGCACTCGAGGCAGCGAATGCAGCCATTGATGATGAAGATTTCCTCCATAAAACAGTCACACTTAATGAGCAGGGTATGCAGCAGTTACAACAAGGATTCGACGCGTTAAAGTTAAATTACTTGCCATCTCGTTGTAATTTTATTACTGTTCACTGCGATAGGGATGCCTTGATAGTCTATCAAAATTTACTGAAAGAAGGGATTATAGTACGGCCATTGGCTTCTTACCAATTACCTTATCACTTGCGTGTAACCGTTGGGACTTCTATCCAAAATGCACGTTTTCTTGACAAGTTAGCTGGATGTCTAGCTCAAACATAGCGGAGAGTACTGATGAAAACCGATTTAAGCCAGAAGCACTGTGAGTCATGTGAGGGAATTGGTGAAGCGCTCACAGCCGAACAAATAAAAAACTTGATGTCACAACTGGACAGTCGCTGGCAAGTACAAAGCGACAACAAAGAAATTAAACGCGCTTTCAAGTTTGCCAATTTTTATGAAACCATGGCTTTTGTTAATGCTATTGCATGGATTGCGAATACAGAAAATCATCATCCTGATCTTGAAGTAGGCTACAATTACTGCCATGTGCGTTTTATGACGCATGCCCTGAATGGATTATCGCACAATGATTTTATTTGTGCGGCTAAAGTTGATGCCCTGCTAACCTAACCAATTTATAGGCGATGCGGCCCCTTGGGACGCATCACTCTAATTTTTCTCTTTGAAAGCAGATGGAAGAGCATGCTAACAACCCTGATTTGGAGGGTATAGTAAGGGTACGTCTTCCTTCTTATCATCCTGTTGAGAGATACCAAAATTAGGTTTAGGTCCTTTAAATATACCACTAGATTCTGCCGGATTTACAAAAACAGGACTAGTTCGCCAGGTATGACCCGGATCATCAGGACGCTTTTCCATGTCTCGATATTTATTTTCACTATTTTTTAGAATTGGATAATCTTTAAGAGAACTGTTAAGTATTTTTATTTTTTTACAGAGGTCTTTTTTACTGACTTTTTCTCGAAAAGAGTCGGCAGCAGTGAATGCCGAGTACACCCCACACCCAACAGCCAGAATTAATATCATTATCCCTAATACAGGAACAGCCGAAAAACCTGAAATAATACCTAAACCGGCAAGCATTCCCATCAACCCAGCACTGCATCCTGCTACTGAGCCAAAAGCCCCGACAAATCCCAGGAAACCTTGGTAAATTAATGAGCCAAGGGTAATGGATTGCTGGCTTTTTATTATTGTAGAATGAACAAAGTGATGAATGGTTCGAATTATTTCTTCATTTCTTTCTTTTTTAGATAATTGAGAATTATTAGTGATGCTTATGAGCCTTGCAAAGTAAACTTTAATAACTTTCTCTTGTTTCTCTCCACAATCATAACTAATAATCTGTTCCGATTCTTCAACTATTTTTTTTGTATTTACAGTCAATTCGTCAATAAGCCCTGAAAGCTTGTCATTGAGTTTTTTTTCTTCTTCTTCAAATTTTTGATAGGAAAAATAAAAGATAGGAATACTGATAAGTAGAAATAGAACACTGCATGCGCTTCCTAAGCTTAGAGCAAAGGCTCCACCAACGCCCATACTAAGGGTTGAGAATAAAATACCAAATAAAGGCCAGGCGACACCGGCGCCTGTTCCTAATCCTTCAAAAAATGGCCTGCTAAGAGACATAGGTTCAACCGTGAATGCTGTACTTTGTTTTGGTAACGCCTCACAAAATTACGTTTACTTCAGTAATGCTCGCCTCCTAAATTAGGAGCAGCATAGTAAATTTTATTAAGGTCTATCGTCAATTTCTCTTCGCTGACTGGGTAGAAAGTCTTTTCTATCTAACCCCATTGCAACAGCCAACGCACCAGCCACGTAAATGGAAGAGTAAGTTCCGACGACAATTCCTATAATCAGTGCTAATGAGAAACCGCGAATTGTTTCACCACCGTAAACAAATAAAGCAACTACTACAAACAAGGTGAGCATTGAAGTCATAATGGTTCGCGATAGCGTCTGATTAATAGAAATATTCATAATTTCCAAAGACGATGCTCGGCGAATTTTGACAAAATTTTCTCGTACACGATCAAAAACTACAATGGTATCATTTAAAGAATAACCAATTACAGCAAGCAATCCTGCCAAAGCTTTCAGGTCAAACTCTATCCCAAACATCGCAAACACGCCAAGAATCAAAACAGGATCATGAATGAGTGCGACAGCTGAGCTCACCGCCAGGCGATACTCAAAACGCATTCCAATATATATCATTGTTGCCAATAAAGAGACAAGAACAGCCAGGGCCCCTTTTGTCGCTAACTCTTGACCCACTTGGGGCCCCACAAAATCAACGCGCTGTTTGGTGGCTCCCGGTAATTGCTGCATCACTTTATCAACTAATACCGTCTGATCAATGTCAGCACGTGGAGCAATGCTGATAAGAACATCTTTAGAGGTTCCATAACTAATTACTTGCGCCTCTTTAAAGCCAGCTTTATACAAATTGTCACGAATGGCTTCAAGATTGACTGCTTGAGGGTAGGAGACCTCAATTTGAGTACCTCCGGTAAAATCCAAGCCCCACTTTAGGCCATTAATCAATAAAGCGCCAATGGATACCACAAAAATAAGCACAGACAACAAGGCAGTCCACTTTCGTGCACCCATGAAGTCTATCTTTGAATTTGGATTAAAAAATTCCATCTAAGCCTCGTCTCAAATACCAATTGAAAGTTTTTTTATATTACGACCACCATAGTACCAGTTCACGATGGCTCGCGTGTAAGTGATACTGGTTATCATTGAGGTTAATAAGCCCAATGATAAAATTATGGCAAATCCACGCACTGGACCACTACCAATCGCAAAAAGAACAATACCAACAATCAGTGTGGTCACATTGGCATCCACGATAGTGGCAAACGCGCGATCATAGCCCGCATGGATTGCAGCCTGCGGAGATAAACCATTACGCAGTTCTTCACGAATTCTTTCATAAATAAGGACGTTTGCATCCACTGCCATCCCTACAGTTAACACAAAGGCTGCAATACCCGGTAAAGTTAAGGTATTACCAATTAATGACATCAACGCACTAAGGAGAATTAAGTTTAAAAACAGGGCAATGTTGGCCACCAAACCAAAAAAACGGTAATAAACAAGCATTAGTATCAAAATTAGTCCCATCCCAACTTCAAGAGATATTAATCCTCGACGAATATTCTCTTTACCCAGGGAGGGTCCTACGGTTCTTTCCTCTACTGGATAAATCGCAGCAGGCAAGGCTCCTGCACGTAATAACAGTGCCAAGTTACTGGCTTCCTTGCTATCTGACAAGCCTGTAATCTGAAAATTATTCCCTAAGGCATTTTGAATAACGGGAGCGCTAATTACTCGTTCTTCACGTTGGGTCACACGCTTTTCAACACCGTCCACAGTATAAGTATTAGTTTTGGTTTCTACAAATACGATAGCCATACGCTTACCAATATTTTCGCGAGTAATTTTGGTAAACAAGCTTTCTCCACCACCGCCCAATTGCACTTGAACAGCTGGCGTACCCGTTTGTTGATCAAAACTGGACACAGCACTGGTAATAGAATCTCCACTTAATACAATCTGGCGCTTTAGCAGGATGGGATAACCATTCATCATGTACAATTTACTATTAACCGGAATCACCCCTGTTTGTTTAGCCAATTGTGCATCGTTCTCCTGGTCAACCAGATAAAATTGTAATGTTGCGGTTCCACCCAGAATTTGTTTGGCTCTTGCTGCATCCTGAATACCTGGTAAATCAACAGCTACCCGGGTAGCTCCCTGTTGCTGCACTACTGCTTCACCCACACCTAATTCATTCACTCGATTGCGTAGAATACTCATGGTTTGATCAATGGTATTTTGACGAATCTCATTGAGCTCCGTGGGGGATAAGGCCGATAAAATGGAATACGTGGCAATGGATTGAGTTGTAAGCAGGTTTGGAAATTTATTCTTAATTTCTTGTAAACCACTTTCCATTGTGGCTACATCGCGAAAGCGAATATCAACTCCCTTGTCAGCAATATAACGGATACCCATGTAGCGAATACCAGCCTCACGTAAGTTTTGACCAATATTTTTCATTAAACCTTCATAGCGGCGACTCACAACACTATCAATATCCACTTCAAGAAGAAAATGCACACCTCCACGCAGATCCAAACCTTGCTTCATTGGGTCTGCCCCAATAGCACTTAACCAGCGGGGTGTCGTTGGCATAAGATTTAAAGCTACTGTATAATCTGAACCCAATGCATTTTTAATTGCATCGCGAGCCAGTAATTGTGTATCTGTCGAAGCAAAGCGCACTTCCAGGCTTTCACCAGAAATAGTCAGTGAATTATATTTAATCTTTGTCTTATCCAGTGTTTCATGAACTTGCTGTTTCAATTGCTCCATATCAACTGGAGATTGTGAAGAAATTTGCACAGCAGGATCTTCACTGTACAAATTAGGTATCGCGTAAATAAGGCCAATCACCGCAATAATGATCAGCATTAGATTTTTCCACAAAGGGTATTTATTCTGCATGGTGTGTCCCTAACTCAACTTAAAGGGATTTAAGTGTGCCCTTAGGCAAAACGGCGCTTACAGCACTGCGCTGGACAGTAATTTCAATATTTTCAGCAAGAGCCACTTTAATGTATTGATCATCAAGATTGACCACTTTTGCCAGAATACCACCTGAGGTAATAATTTCATCCCCCTTTTTTAACTTACTAACCATTTCGCGATGCTCCTTGGCACGTTTATTTTGTGGTCTTATTAACATAAAATAAAAGAGCACAAAAATAGCGACGATCATGATCAGCGAAAAAGTTCCATCAGCTTGTGCGTGAGTTGTGGGGGCTGCAGCCATAACATCACTTATAAAAAAACTCATACCATTCTCCTCAAATTCGCTGTTTAGTCATTGTCTACAACAGATTTTATTTATTTTGCACGCTAAAAATACGAGCGTACAGAATAAAGTGCCTGTAGCCAGGCAAGGTGCGTGACATCATATCTAGATTTCTAGCGCTCGTAAATGAATGTCGATAAATTCATTAAATTAAAGAGCGGTTAATAGCAATTTTGGTAGTAATACGCATTATGTTGGATTAGAAGACGCTGGCATAGCAATGGTGTTTGATTGATAAGATGATGCAAATAAGCCCGAGTCAATTGTTGTTCACAGGTAGGACATTTGCAATGCCTGTCAATCACAACTTGCTGATGCGCTATTTCATCAGCGCATAAATCAAGCACTCCCCCCTCATAATACACTTTTCCGGAAAAAGCATGTTGAGCAGGCAAATTGGATTCAATCATTAAAGAGTCATATTGAGTTAAGGCAGCCAATTGTTGTAAATCAAAGTCTCCCGCAAGATAAATGGGTGTTGTATTATAACGTTTAATTTTCTCTTGCAAGGCTATAAAAGACAGGGATGGCTCGTAAGGGAGATACCAGCCAAACTGTTGTTCAACATGTAGCTCAGGTATAGTAAAAATCTGGCTTGTTTTGGTGAAAGATCTCATTAATCCTGGATCAAAATCAATCGGTAATACCACGATGTCTGGCTGCAATTTTTCAACCAAGCAAGCAACTTCATCTTGACTAATCTGCATCACACTCCCATCATAAGGCGAACGAACCGTATATTGTCCCTGTTTTGCCGGAGGTAATGCTGCATTGAGGACAATAGAACCTTGCCATGGGATATAAGCTTTTAAATGTGGCAGACTTTTCAGTAAAGAAATTCCGGGTTTTAAGAGCAAAGCTTCCAGATGATAGGAAACGGCGCGCACACCCACTTCTTGCCAATTCGCCAAAGTAAGACAGCTGCCCGCTTCTGTAGTTAATGTGGGAATATACATTGGCATAACTATTCGCTGATTCATTAAGATCCTTGATTAAAGCAATAAACTGGCATCCCCATAGCTAAAAAAACGATATTTCTCAGCGATGGCTTCCTTATAAAGAGCCATTGCTTGAGCATGCCCTATAAATGCGGAAACTAACATTAATAATGTCGATTCAGGAAGATGGAAGTTTGTTAGCAAGCCATCACAAATTTGAAACTGATACCCAGGATAAATAAAAATATCCGTATCGCGCTGGCAAGCTTGCAACTTACCTTCATGAGCGGCACTTTCCAGGCTGCGTAATGCTGTTGTGCCCACAGCAATCACTCGCCTGCCTGATGCACGTGTTGCATTAACCTGCTCTGCCAATTCTCGACTGATAGTGAATTGCTCGCTATGCATTTTATGTTCTTTGATATTATCGCAACGAACTGGTCGAAATGTGCCTGCACCGACATGCAGTGTTGAGTAACCGAGGGTGACTCCTTTATTCTTGATCTCCTTAAGAAGCCTTTCATCAAAATGTAAGCCAGCAGTTGGAGCCGCTACAGAACCGTTATGCAGCGCATAAACAGTTTGATATCGCTGTAAATCCAGGGGTTCATCGGGGCGGTTAATATAAAGCGGCAAAGGGATGTGGCCTATTTCCTGCAACATGCGTTCTACATCACCAACGACCACCCTGCAGTGATATAAATCATCAAGTTTGGCAATGACCTCAATAATCCAATCTTTATCCAAATGAATAGAAGAACCCGCTTTCGGCGCTTTGCTTGCCTTAATATGAGCAAGAAAGGATTCTCCTTCCAACAAACGCTCAACGAGCAGCTCCACTTTACCACCGCTGACCTTCTTACCATACAATCGCGCCGGAATAACTTTACTGTTATTCATGACCAATAAATCACCTTCCTCTAAAAATTCAGTAATTTCTTTAAATTGATGGTGGCTACTTCTCTCAGTTTGGCGATTGTAGACCAGTAATCTTGAATCACTGCGATTAGGAAGCGGATACTGCGCAATTAATTCTTCCGGCAAATCAAAATAAAAATCTTGCTTCTTCATTTTTCAACCTGACAACTAATTGAGATATTATATACCCATTTTGCTTAAAGTATGCTATCTAGGATTTAACAATTTTAGTTTTAAAAAATAAGGAAATTAAATGCTAGTTACATTCTATAGTGATGCTTATGAAAATATTATTATGTTTGGCCATATCGCCCAACATTTGTTAAAGCTTATGGGCCATAGTGGTACTGTTCCCGGAGCGATTATGGCAGAAGATATTCCTGAAGCGTTAACCCGACTGGAAAAGGGTATTGAAAGAGAAAAACAGCAACCCTCAGCCCCTGAAACCAGGAATAATGACGATGATGAACCTGAAGTGAGCTTGGCACATCGAGCACTTCCCTTAATTAATATGTTGAAAGCAGCTCGTGTCAAACAGTGTAATGTAATGTGGAAATAATTTTCACCTCATTAAAAATCAAGCGATAAAAAGGTGCCTATTTAGGCACCTGTCTATTGAGTAAAGCGTCTTCTGCTTCACTGACTGCACTGGCAGACTCTGCTGGACTCACTTTAAAGAAATAAAGAGAATTTCCGAAAGGTACCCTTTTAATGACAGCATTCGCTAGCTCTTTCAACAAATTATGAAGGTATCTTCCCCAACCAAGATCTTCAATCAATACAGGTTTTGCTTCATTGATTGCCTGTTTGCATGATGTAAGAAAAACCTCCCCTGCGGGAATGTCTTGGTCATCTTTTGCCAAAAGATTTTCATAATAGTTATCCCGGCTTTCCTTTAAGGTGGTTAATAATCCTTTCGCTCTTCGTAAGGCCTCTTTGGAGTGATGTTGCTTAACTTCTCCTATTTTTCCCTGTAAAGTTGCCAGAATTGTGTCAATAGCCTTAACGCTCTTCTCTATGGAGTCTACTCTTTTCCCTCTGGCCAAGGCAGACTCCTCAATTTGTTGTTTCCTATCACTCACCGTCTTTTGAAGAAGACTGGCCTGTGTTAATGTCTGATCTTTTTCGGTTACCACCTTTTCATTCAATTGGGCCAGTAGTGATGCTTTATGGGCCTCTATTGCATCTCTATTGTCACAAGACGTAAAATCAATTTCCATCTGTTGAATCACGGATACCACTTCAATAGCCTTCTTTCGAGCCACATAGCTGCTTTCAATTTCTTGCTGCTTTTTATGGATAATTTCACTGTAAGATTCTTTATCACTTATTTTTTCTATTTCTTTTTCAAACTCCTGAAGCTTCTTCATTAATTCTTGTCGATAGGCTTCTAAAGCATCCATGCTCTCTTGGGAAAATTCAATTTTAATTTGTGCTATCTGCTGAACAAGCATTTTAAAATTTTCCTCAATACTTATTACTCTGTTGTCAGCATTATTATTGATTTCCTTCCTCTTCTCAGCAATGGCATCCTTAAATTTACGCGCGTATTCTGGATGTTTAAAAACCACTTGATTTTGCGCTCTTTTTACAATTTTATCGAGTTCAGATAACAATGAAACCTTGTGTGATTGAATGGCCTCCTTAGTGACTTTTTTATCGAAAGATGAATCAATACTATTGATGTCTTGCAAGGTTTGTTGAAATGATTTTTCCAATAACTTCTGCTGTGTTTTTGCAGCATTCTCTATTTTGTATGTGATCTTTTTAATTAATTCCATGACCAGCGGATTGGAATTCTCTTTCTCATCATTAAAGACATTTTTTAATTCAAGCAACAGCACATTTTTGTGTTCATCAATTAATTCCGGAGAGTGTTTATCCTGAAAATTAAGGGGTAAATGGGTTAAAACTAAGGGTCGATAATGCAAAATAAGATTTAATCTTTCCTTCTGTTCTTCCGTCATAAAAGGATAAAGCTGCTCAAATCCTTTAAAGGACTCAAATTCTATATTTTTATGGATAGCCTCATCCCAACGCGCCTGGCCCTCCTGGGATAGCTCCATAGGAACTGAGTAAAGCCCCTCAGTGTTGGGGTATTTCTCTGTTATCTCACGCTCAAGGATATCCAATAAATCAGGAATAAAACGATAGGTAATAAAAGAGGCCCTTTTTTTCAATAATTCTAAAAGCTGTTCCCGCTTATTAAAAATATTTTCAAGGGTATTTTCACTCTCCGGCATCTCTTTTTCAAGAATAAATAATAGAGTTTCCCTCGTCCTATTTGTTAATCGAGTACAATCTTCTAATGTTTTGCATTGTTTGAGGGCCTGTAAAGCTGATTTACCCACTATCCCATACATCATTTCCACATAACTTTGTTCTAGATTACGCGGTATCATTCCCATAAAAAGATGAAAGATATGGGAGGACCAGGAGGCATCCAGGAAGATTTTTTTGTTTTGTTCCAGTGCTTCCGTGACAACAGCTCGCATAAGTGCACGACCAAAACCATTCCCTTTGACATTAGCACTCATATGTTTTATATAGATTGCATCAGTCCGGGTAATATCTGCAGAACCCTCCTGAAGTTGCTTGCTATGGGTTTTACTATCGAATTCTCTCATGGGTATTTCCAAATTGACTTTTACTAGTAATTATACAAGCTCATGCTTAATTAAAGATTAAAAAAATTCAAAGTAATGAATTTTTGTCAAAATACCTCAATGAATTGAAGCACGGGTAAGGCAAATACAGGATTCATGGTACTATACTGATTTTAATCAGTATGCGTTTCCTAAACCATGTTAACTTTGCGTCAAATTACACTTTCGCGCGGCAATAAGCTTCTTCTTGAAAAGGCAAGCACTGCCTTGTATGAAAAGCAAAAAGTTGGTTTGATTGGCCATAACGGGTGTGGTAAATCAAGTTTATTTGCCTTAATTTTAGGCGAGTTAATTGCTGATGCCGGGGAATGTTTTATTAATTCACAACTACGCGTCAGTCATCTTTCTCAGCAATTACCTGATAGCGATGAACCCGCTTTGGATTTTGTTCTTGCAGGCGATGAGGACTATATAAGTCTTCAACAACGCCTGGCATTCGCCGAACAAAATGAAGATCATGAGGAGGTTTTGCTATGCCATGAATTACTCACTCAGACAGGAGGTTATAGCAAGCCAGCGAACGCAGCCTCTATCATGGCAGGTCTAGGTTTTAAAACCGACGAACAAAAAAAGCCAGTTAACAGTTTTTCAGGTGGCTGGCGGATGCGGCTAAGTTTGGCACGCTGTTTGATGAAACCTGCTGATTTATTATTGTTGGATGAGCCGACTAACCATTTAGACATGGAAGCCATTTTTTGGCTTGAAAAATGGTTAAAGCAATGCCCGAGCAGTATTTTGTTAATTTCACACGATCGGGAATTTTTGGATGCCGTGGTCACCCATATTCTGCACATTGAGCAACGAACGATGACGTTATACAGTGGAAACTATAGTTGCTTTGAACAAACTCGAGCTCAGCAATTGACTTTACAGCAAATGATGTATGAAAAGCAACAGCAAAAAATTAATCACATGATGATGTTTGTAAATCGTTTTCGTGCGAAAGCAACGAAAGCTAAACAAGCACAAAGTCGTATAAATGCCATTGCCAAAATGGACATCATTGCACAGGCTCATGTAGACTCTCCCTTTTCATTTAATTTCTACCCCTGTCCAAGAGCCGGTAGTCCTCTGCTTCGTTGTGAACAAGTCAATGCGGGATATAATGACAAGGCTATCGTACTAAAAAAGCTAAATTTGGTACTTAATCCGGGGGATAGAATTGCTTTACTCGGGCCCAATGGTGAAGGGAAATCAACGTTAATTAAAACACTGACAGGCGCGCTGCCTCCTCTGGAAGGTCATCTTTATCATTCACCTAACTTACATATTGGCTATTATGCCCAACATCAACTGGATGAACTTGACAATAGTTTAAGTCCACTGGCTACCATTCAAGCGCTTTCACCTGATGCCAGGGAGCAATCCATTCGTGACTACTTAGGGGGCTTTAATTTTATAGGTGATATGGCTGTTAAACCCATTCAACACTTTTCAGGCGGAGAAAAAGCTCGATTGGCTTTAGCAAAACTTGTGTGGCAAAAACCAAATCTGTTACTGCTTGATGAACCCACTAACCATCTTGATATAGAAATGCGCGCTGCCATTGAAATAGCCTTGCAAAGCTATGAGGGGGCTCTAATTTTAATTTCACATGATCGTCATCTTCTACGAACGACTGTTGATGATTTTTATCTTGTTTATCATAAGCAGGTAGCAGCCTTTAAGGGGGACTTAGACGATTATCACAACTGGCTGCAGACAAGAGAATCTGCAAAAGAGTCATCTTCAACCAATAATAATCAATATCGCGAAAAAAAGACTCTGCAGAATCGTATGAAAAAACTGGAGTTGCTGGTTGAGCAGGTTAACAATCAGTTAGTTCAGATTGAGCATGAATTATCTGATCTATCGCTCTATGAAGAGGGGCGGCAACAGCAGTTACACACCCTGTTAGGGCAACAAAAAAAGTTACAGCAAGAATTGCTTACCACGGAAGAAGAATGGTTAAGTGTTATGAGTGAACTTGAACAATTTTAATCGAGCAACAAGCCTACGATACTAAAATGGGTGGTTTAAATGAAGGGATATAAAAAATAATTCCTATATTCAAGCGATAAATATAAGGAGACAGCAATGCGGTTGCGTAAAATATTTACTACTTTATTGAGTGTGTGCACCCCTTTCCTTGCAATATCGGCAGGCAATGCCAATGCTGCAGCGCTACATCTTGACTGGTTGGATAACGCTGTAAAGCCTGGCGAGAATTTCTTCGCTTACGCCAATGGAAACTGGCAAAAGCAAAATCCCATTCCTCCTGAATATGAAAGTTGGGGCACGTTTTATATTCTTCAGGACAAGCTGCAAGATGTGATTCATCAAATGCTGATTACAGCAGCAAATGATAAAACAGCAAAACCAGGCAGCATTGAACAAAAAGTGGGTGATTTTTACTTTAGCGGCATGGATGAAACGCTTATTAATAAAGTAGGCGCAACGCCTTTAGATCCTGAGTTTGCGCGCATTGCAGCAATTAAAACTACCGCCGATTTGCAAGCAGTCATTGCGCATTTGCAAATGATTGGTGTTGATGCTCTGTTTGGCTTTGGCAGCATGCAGGATTTCAAAAATAGCCAGGAAATGATTGGGGCTGCCATGCAAGGCGGTATTGGATTACCTGATCGAGATTATTACCTAAAAGAAGACAAGAAGTTCGCGCAAATTCGCGCTGCCTACCTTGAGCATCTACAAAAAATGTTTGTATTACTTGGTGATGAACCGGCAAAAGCCACTAAAGAGGCAAAGACTGTTATGGCAATAGAAACGGCTCTTGCCAAAGCATCTTTATCGCAAACTGAATTACGTGATCCCTATACCATTTATCATATAATGAATCGTAGGCAATTAGCGACTACCACTCCCGGTTTCTCTTGGCCGCGTTATTTCACTGCCATTGGTCAAGCAAAACTTCAATCCATTAATTTGGCAACACCTGGCTTTTTCCAGGAAATGAATCATATGCTATCAACCGTTGCTTTGGATGAGTGGAAAGTTTACCTTCGTTGGCGCTTGATTGATTCCTTTGCACCCTATTTGTCCCAACCGTTTGTTGATCAAAATTTTAAGATGATCTCTGCGATTGGTGGCGCTGAAAAAATATTGCCTCGATGGAAACGGGTCGTTAATACTGAAAATGGCGCTTTAGGTTTCGCAATTGGCAAACTTTACGTTGAAAAATATTTTTCACCCGCTGCAAAACAACAAGTTCTTGAGATCCTGCAAAATATTCGCACCGTGCTGAAAAAGGATTTAAAAACCCTAAGCTGGATGACACCTGAAACCCGTAAGGCTGCTCTTAAAAAATTGAATTTAATGGAGGAGCGGGTTGGTTATCCTGAAAAATGGTGGGATTACTCTTCCTTAAAGGTGGATCGTGGTCCTTATGTGTTAAATGTCATTCGTGCTAATGAGTTTCTCATAAAACGTGATCTTGACAAAATTGGTAAACCTGTTGACAGAACTGAATGGCATATGACTCCACAGACAATTAATGCTTATTATGATCCCTCTATGAATAACATTAACCTTCCTGCCGGCATTCTTCAACCGCCTTTTTTTGATCCCAATGCGCCTGCTGCCGTCAATTATGGTGCTATTGGCTTTATTATCGGCCACGAGATTACTCATGGATTTGATGACAAAGGGGCTTTATTTGATGGGCATGGCAATTTGAAAAATTGGTGGACGTCTGAAGATTTAAAAAAATTCCAAGCGGCTACTCAGTGTATTGCTGAACAATTTTCTCAGTATAAAGTGAATGGTAATTTGTCAGTCCAAGGAAATCTGGTTGTCGGTGAAGCAACCGCAGATCTAGGAGGTTTAACTTTAGCCTATCAAGCTTTTCAATCTTCCCAAGCTTATAAAAATGCAAAAAAAATCGAAGGATTTACACCTGAACAGCAATTCTTTCTCGGTTCAGCACATGTCTGGGCCAGCAATATCCGCCCTGAAAAAGCTCGCCATTTAGTGACTACCGATCCCCATCCTCCCATGGTATATCGCGTTAATGGAACTTTGGCGAACATGCCCCAGTTTCAACTTGCTTTTGCACTTGATGAAAACAGTCCGATGGTAAATAAAAATAGATGTGTTATCTGGTAGCGCTCGCTGCAGTTTGCAAGGATAAAACCTCATAGCAGCCTGGTTGGTGCATTTGCGCCAAGCTACCATTGCCTTTTAGAGAACATGATGAGTAAATCCACCTAAAACAGCAGCGGTTGGGTTAAAATTTCCATGTCATGCGCTAATAAACGGCGATTAGCGCGAAAATATGTCATGGGTGAGTGTTCGAGTAAGTCTGAAAATTTTTCCATATAAATACAGGCATAGCGATCGACTTGATAGGCAAAATATGTCTCCTCTGCACCAGCACGAAAAACACGCCCCCAATGAGCATTATAAAAGGTCTGCTCTTCTTTGAGCAGTTTTGTGATTTGTATATCCAATTCTGAAATTTGCTGTTGAATTTCAGTAATTTGTGCATTAAATTCAGTCGTACTTTCCTCAACGCACCGACTGTAAAGCTCACTATTTTTTTGTTCCAGTGCTTTTTTTACATTCATTGCTTCAACAATTTTCTTTTCAACTGGCAAAGCTTTTCTTTGCGACTCAATCTCTTCTCCTAATTCTTCAACAACCAAGGCAGTGCGCCAGTTGCAATCTTTTTTCAAACGCAGGATATCACCGTAGATATGATCACCAATATATAAAATTTCATCACCATTGATTGCCAAGTCTTCAGTAAATTTTCTGGCATTACCTCCTTGATAAACCCCAGGTACAATGGCACCTTCTGTATTAGTCATTGAACCATCTTCGGGATTAATGGATAAAAAGCGTAAATTATCATAGAAGAAACGAGGTTTATGAGCCAAAGTAATGACAAATTCAAACAAATCTCGCCAGTTCTCACCTTTTTCCAGAAAAGGAGAAAGAGCATAATCCAGTAAAATGTTGGTGTAATAATATTCAGAGTTGGTTAGCACAAAAAATTTTTTGCCATAACGAATATAGCGTTTTAGTCCTTCTACAACCGCTTTTTCTCTTAAAACATACTCATCCATATTCTGGGTTATAAAGCCTTTTAAGCTTCCATCTGCATGGGCTTTATCAACTGAGCTTATCACATCCAAGGCAATGGCTGAGTAACTTGGCAATGCGTCAGGCTTTTCATCTTTTAAATCGATAAGCTGGCTATAGAGCACACAAAAAGCAATAGAGAATGAGGTATCAATAGCAATGTAATTGCGATCCTTTAAATCCACATAAATACTGCGATAAATTTTCTTTTGTTCTGTAAAACTGATTTCTTTAGTGCCATGATAACTTTGGCGAATCGCAGCATAGCGACTAAGCTTTAAAATATTGCCATTTTTGCTGTCAATAATCAGGCCACGAATTGAGCTGTCAAAATTAAAGTTAAATTTTCGAATCTCTTCGGGGTATCCTTTATCATTAATTAATTTTTCTACCACCAGTTTATATACCAGTGTCTCAAAATTCTTCGTATTGTAGCGAATTAACGTGTGATCCATATCCAAGCCAATGTATTTAATTTTTTTCATATTTAGGATACGGTTTACAAAAACTTTTTGATTCATTCTTTTCCCTCAAACTGTACAACTTCTACATCCTCTAAGATGTCCACATAATCACCGGGCTTGGATAAAATAAATGGCACGATATTAATCGCATCAATGATAGTTTATCAATAGAATAACTGTTTCAGCTACCAATTAATTATTTGATCATTATAATTTCGAAGCACCTCTGCATGGCTATTATTTTTATATTTTTCAATCACTTCCAACATTAGTCGCACGCTTTCTTCCGCTTCAAGCACCGCTTGAGCACCGCCTATCCTTGTTTTTACCCAACCGGGATTTAATAACATAACTTTAATACCGCTTTGCATTACATCCAGGGCAAAAGAACGCATAACGCAATTTAATGCCGCCTTACTCGCCCGATAAGCGTAACTTTTTCCCCTTTGATTATCACTGATACTTCCTAAAGCAGAGCTAATATTAACAATTAATTTTTCTTTGCCCTTCAGCAAAAGAGGTAAAAAGGCATCGCTAATCTTAAGCGGACTTAGACAATTTACATTCATTACGTTTAGAAAATTATTCCGGTCAATATTGCCAACTGTTACGCCTGATTGCCCACTAATACCGGCATTATTTATTATCCAATCCAGGGCCATATCATTTAATTCGCCGACTAACGCCAATAATTCGCTATCATTAGTCACATTCAATGGGTAAATAGAAATATTCTTTTTTACCCTGGTATAATCTTGTAATTGTTTTGCTTCCTGAGGATTGCGGCAGGTTGCTATAATGTGATTATTCTGCTGACTAAGCTGTTTAACAAATTCAAGACCCAAGCCCCGATTACTTCCTGTAATAAGTATTGTTCTCATAAGTTTCCCTGAAACAGACACCTAACTCCTATTATAGATTTCATATCTATTGTTATAGCAAAAAGTTTTTTAAACAATCAGCTTGCTGTACAATAAATCATTTTCTGTTTGAGTAGGGTATTATGAGTGGGTATAAAATAATTACAATAGGTGCTGAGAACACTGGAAAAACACAATTACTTCGTCGCATTGTGTCTAATAATTTTAGTGAGACTTATAAGCCCAGCATGGGTATGGATTTTTGTAGTCTAAAAAAAAACAATGATAGCCTACACCTTTGGGATATTAGTGGTGATTCTAAAACATTCGGTATGACACTGCCTTTTTTTCGACATGCTGATTTAGGACTTTACTGTGTAGATTTAAGTAATCCAACGCGTTTTAAAAAAGAATATTTAGAATCATTTAAAACGCATAATCCGGATAAAAAAATCATTTTAGTAGGTACTAAAATGGATTTACTAGCAGATACTATGGAAGAGCAAACTGCAAAAGCCCAAGAAATTTTAAACAATATTGAAGGTTCTTTTGCTACACGTATTGCAGTGTCTGCAAAAAATCGCACTAATCTTGAACTTCTTGAAAATTTACTATTTAACAATACTCTTAGCGATAAATTCGATTTTGCCCTGTCTAAATTATCTACAGACTCTAGTTTTTATGTGGCTTTGAAGCAACTACAGGAAAAAATTAAGAATATCCCTCAGGAAAAATATCAAGCCGTTGCTGCAATTAGCCTTGAACTGGTGGAAAATCTTTTAAGCAATAGTTCAAGCGATAAAAAACAAGAGGCAATTGAACAGTTCACAAAAAAATGCACCCCTTATTTGGAGAAGGAACATCCATATGCATTGAAAGCAGTCTTTAGTGTTGCAGCAGTGGCTTTTGTAACCTTGCTTGCGACAGTAATAGGCTTTGGCTTAGGATTATGGTCAGGTCCAGGCGCTATCGCTACGGCCCTGATTGCTGGTACCACAACATTTTTAGCGGCTGGTAGCGGGTTTGGAATTTATACGAATAGAATATTTTTCTTTAAAGAAATCGATGCAGAGATAGACCATGTTGCTGAATGCGCAAATAAGTTCGTAAATGAAAACAGCCTGTCTCGATAATCGATCCTATTAAAAGAACTCGGATTGTGGCTTTTTGGGCTTCATTCAGGCTAAGCACCTCTACTGATTAATGCCGGGTTCAAGCAACCGGCTACGCCAGCTTTGTCCCCCGTCTGTCCACGGCTGAATCTTCTACACATCTATGGAAACCCAGTCCAGCTCTAGTTTCCGACTTCCCCGGCTTGTCCGCGGGATGCAGAAATATGCTAAACACTGGCCCCCAGACAAGCCGCGGGGCGTAGGGAGAGATGTGAGCAGGAGACAGCTGCCCGCATCCGGGAGAGCTACTACTTAACCATCAAAAGCCATGAATATCTCCTGCTTCTCAAGTAATTTCATCCAGTGGGTGCCCCGGACAAGCAAGCGGTTTACGTTGGATGCCAGGCACAGCGTTCAACTGGATGGAAAAGCTCCCGAGTCTATTGGGTAGACTGCACCTGAAATTCTTTTATTAGCTCGAGTACTTTTTGTTTTTTATCTGGCCATTTTTCAATGACTTCGTTATTGATTGCTTTACAGTTTTCCGCAAGCCATGGGCCCAATTGCAATAAAACAGTAGGCGCTTTGATTTGCAGACAGGCAACAACCTGTTTTTGTGTTGTCTCTGTACATAAATTCCCTTCTTTAAAACAATCGCGCATCAATTCTTCCGTTAATAGTTGCCAGTTAGGTGGTGGTTCAACACCTAAAAACGATTTATTCATGAGTTGAGGTAAAGCAGTGGTGGAAAGCCATTGCAATTGCATCGGCTTAATGCCATTCGCACAAATATTTTTTTCGAAGGAAGTCTCAATTTCTCTGGCAATAGCCTTCAGTTTTTTTTCGTTTAAGCAACCTGCAGAAGCAGAGAGTAGTATATCCGAAGCAGCAAAAATGGGTAGAACAAGGAAAAATAACAGCAGCATCCCCAGTAATTTAATTTTAATATTGGTCACAGTTCTCTCCTTAGATCCTATCAATTACAAGTATTGCACAAAATCCTTAATAAATTTTGTCATTTTAAACTTTAACTTTTATCGTTGCTTTAGCCCTTTTTATCCATTATTGTTTTCTTTTATTCTGTCCTAAGCTATTAATATGGAAATTGATCTTATTGCCCTCGCGATTCCTGTTTTCCTACTATCAATGGCAATTGAGTATGTCCTTTCTATTGTCAAAAAAAAACCGCTCTATCGTTTGAATGATTTCACCAATAATCTTAGCTGTGGCATTCTTGAGCAGGTTGCTATGCTCCCCCTTAGAGGGCTATTGATTTTCAGTTACCACTATTTCTATCAACACTACGGCTTTTTTAAAATTGATCCTAACTCGGTGATGGCCTGGATTCTCTTATGGTTGGGTGTTGATTTTTGCTACTACTGGTTTCATCGTGCCAGCCATCGCTGCAATTTTTTATGGACAGGACATTCCGTGCACCACCAAAGTGAATATTACAATTTATCGGTTGCTTTACGTCAGGGGATTGTGCAAACACTGTGTTCCTGGGTGGTCTATTTACCCCTGGCATTGCTGGGTTTTCCGACATGGATGTTTCTAATCGTCGTGTCTGCCAATACTCTTTATCAATTTTGGATCCATACTCAACTCATACAGCGCATGGGTTGGTTTGAATTTATTTTCAATACACCCTCTCACCACCGGGTACATCATGGCAGAAATCCAGAATATATTGATAAAAATTATGCAGGAAGCTTAATTATTTGGGATAAATTATTTGGCACTTTTGTAAAGGAAACCATTCCTGCCGATTATGGAACCACTGAACCTCTTGCCTCCTGGAATCCTTTTTTTGCCAATATTAAAGTTCTTTATGACACCTATCTTTATGGTAAAAATTTACCGAGCTTGAGTAAGCGCATTTTAGCCTTCTTTATGCCCCCAGAGTGGATAATCGAGCAACTAAACAAATCGATAGCCGCCAAGCAAAATAATAATTCAAACGATATCCAGTACCCGGGTATGTACGTGCTTTTAAATTTGACCTTGATTATTTTAATGTCTGCTTACTATTTATTTTTTTTTCATTTAAACTTAACATTAAGTGGCGTATTAGGATTTTTTATCCTAATAACGCTTTACTTAGTGGGGATAGTGCTAAATCGTGGAGTGATTATCAATATTAAATATACGGAGCTCTTTCGCAGTTTTTTAATATTAATCATTTTCCAATTAATATTTCGACATTATATGACTTCTGTTATAGCAATGTGTCTATTTTTTATAATAAATATTCTGGCTTATAAAAAACGCTTTACTCCTGCTTTCCTTCCGTTAAGCATTAAAAACAAAACCCATATATCCCAGTAAAGACGATTTTGACTTCGTCGAGGCAGAAATAGCTCTGCCGAATATAGATAAAAAGCAAATCCATTTATAACTTATCCAATCGTAAAGATTGTTTAATTCTCCAGAATTCCTTCCAGGGGTCTTCCTTCAGCTTTTTCAGTCGTAAAGGCAAGGTATGAATAGTATAAAAGGTGTCATTAAAGTTGTCGGTTAGCTCATCCCAGTGAATAGGGGTGGCCACAGGAGCATGTAAGCGCGCGCGGGTGGAATAGGCACTAATGGCTGTAGCACCGCGTTGATTACGTAAATAATCAACAAATATTTTCCCCTTCCTTTTTTCTTTGGCCATATTGGTCACATAGGCTTTTGGATTTAGTTGTTCCAGGAACTCAACGAACACATGGGAAAAATTTTTTACCTTTTCCCAATTATACTCCGGCCGGATGGGCACAACAACATGTAGCCCTTTGCCACCTGTGGTTTTAACAAAAGAAGTTAGTTTAAATGCATCCAAATGTTTTTTCACTTCAAATGCTGCCTTCACAATCTCTTTCCAGGACACATCGATACCTGGGTCTAAATCAATCGTAATCATATCGGGACATTCCAACTTATCGATACGACTCCCCCAGGGATGAATTTCAAGTACTCCCATTTGCACTAAACTTAATAACCCTTCTTTATCTTTTAAATAAATGTATTCGTCGATGTCATCGTCAGATTTATTTTTAATAGGGATTGCATAAAGTGCTTTGGGCGTGGATTTGTAATAGTGCTTTTGAAAAAAGCAGTCTTCATAACTTTCAGGACATCTTACCAGTGTTAATGGCCTGTTCATCACATAAGGCAAGATAAAATCACTGATCTCATTATAATAATCAAAAAGATCCTGCTTGGTAATTTTGTCTTTTTTGTATAAAATTTTTTCAGGATTAGAGATAATCACCTTCCTCCTGAAGGATAGTGATTTTTTTTCAATTGCCTTCATAGGCATTTCCTCACGTTTTACTGTAGAAGCCAGTTTATCTTTTCTTAAACCTTTAAAGCTGGGATGTCTTAACTTCCCTTCAGACGTCCACTGACTAAACTCAATTTCTGCGACTAAAGTTGGCTTAACCCAGGTTGCTTTTTTTGCCTCAGGAGGAATAGAATTAAAAGGGCTTTTCTCACTGACCACTTTCTGTAATTCGGTATAGACTTCTTTTAATGAGGCTTGGGTAAAACCCGTGCCCACATTTCCTGAATAAACTAAGTCCCCCTCTTCGTTAAAAACGCCAAGAAAAAGAGAACGAAAATATTGTCGGGAACGTTGAGGGGGCAAATAACCACCAATAATAAATTCCTGACGTTGACTGCATTTGACTTTTACCCATGATTTGGAGCGCTTTTCAAGGTAGGTACTTTCGGCATGTTTAGAGATAATACCTTCTAAACCTAATTCACAAGATTTCTTAAAAACCTCTTCGCCATTACTGATGATGTGATCGCTATACCGTAAAGTTGAAGGAGCGGTTGCGAGTACTTTTGCGAGTATTTCTTTTCGCTGCAATAAGGACAAGTTTTTAAGGTTAAATTTTTCGTAGTAAAGCAAGTCAAAAATATAGTAATAGAAGGGATAATCTTTATCTCCTTTCATTGCATTTTGTAAACGTTGAAAATTAGACTGCTTTTTGTCATCCAATAAAGTCACCTCGCCATCAAATACGGCTCTTTCTACTGGTAAGGTTTGCAAAGACTTAATGACATTTTTAAATTTATTTGTCCAATCAATATGATTTCGTGACATCAGGCGAATAGAATGACCATCTTTAAAGGCAATAATTCGATAACCATCAATTTTTACTTCATGCAACCATTGCGAACCTTGTGGAGGTTTATCAACCAAGGTAGTCAGTTGTGGTGAAATGCTTTCTGGAAATGGGCTTATCTCGAGAGTGCTGGGAATTAACTTTTTTATTGCCTCCTTTACTTTTTTTTCTCACTAGTCTTTAAACCTTCCTTACTGCTCCAAATATTTTCATAATTTTCGGCAATCTCATCCAGAGATTGTTCTGTTGTCACACTATTAGGTTTTGCAAGGGTAATATCATATTCATCAAGTGGTTTAGCAAATTCATCCTTGTATTTTATTAAAAACCAGGCTTCATTTTCATTTTTAAACCGGATGAGGTCCCAGCGTCCTTGTAGCTTTTTTGCATGCAACTTAAAGCGTAAATGCCCCTTTTCATAGGCTTTGCGGGGATTTTCATCCAGGGACTCCCATTCCCCTTCATCCCAAAGCATTACGGTTCCACCACCGTATTCACCTTTGGGAATAATACCCTCAAAAGTACCATATTCAATGGGATGATCTTCAACATGCATGGCTAGACGTTTTACGGTTGGATCCAGACAAGGTCCTTTGGGTATTGCCCAACTTTTAAGCACCCCATCAAGCTCAAGACGGAAATCATAATGAAGACGGCTGGCCGCATGTTTTTGCATAACAAAACGATAATTTTCCTCTTGATGAATTTTTCCCTTAGGCTCCGGTGTTTTTTTAAAATTTCTTTTTTGATGATAGACATTTAACCCCATAGAGTACATTCCTTTTCCCTAGGCCTATAGCTAATTATAGTTGAGCTCCATGACAAAAAATTAAGTACAGGAAAGGCAAAATACTTTATTTCGAGCTAATCTCATATAACAGGTATTCCAGGAGAACATGATGAAACGACAAGGATCAGCACAATGGCATGGTGGTATTAAAGAGGGTAACGGGTCAGTTTCTACAGAAAGCGGTGTCCTGAACCACACCCAATATTCGTTTAAAACTCGCTTTGAACAGGATAAAGGAACCAATCCAGAAGAATTAATTGCAGCGGCTCATGCCGGTTGTTTTTCCATGGCTTTTGCTGCTCAATTGGAAAAAGAAGGTTTAAAAGCGGAAAAAATTCATACAACGGCTACAGTATCACTTGAAAAATCGACTACTGGTTTTTCTATTCCAGCGATTCATTTACACGTTAAAGCTAAAATACCTAACGTCAATGCAGAAGCTTTTCAAATTGCAGCCAATACCGCTAAAGAAAACTGTCCTGTATCCAGGCTTTTTAACGCTGAAATAACGATGGAGACGAGTTTGGAAAATTAACCTTTTTATTGCCTCACTGTGGGCACAGGTGAGGCTGACTCCGGTCTTTTAAATTCAAACTCGCGCAACACTTCTATTTTTCTTTCCTCCAGTTTCTGTTTAATCGGCTCTATAGCATTAGTTTCTTGTCTTCCTGCCAACTCGTTTAATGCATTAAGAATTTTGCCGCTTTTGGTTTCGGAAGTATCAAAGGTGCGTGGCTTATTAATAAATGCCAGGCATCCTGGCAAATTATAAATTAAGTTGAATTGCTCACTATGACCATTTTCCAAATCCACTGCTGCATTCAAGAGTAATTGTGTCTTAACAGCTTTCTCCAAGTGCGCAAGCAATGCTGGAGTAAATCGGGTGGGCGTCTTAAAAAAAGAATTGGTGATATTACTTAATGATTGGCCTAAGGGGCCAGTCAAAATTTTCATGTAAAAATCAAATAATTGTTGATTATCATGGAGGTTCAATACCGCATAGCTTAATACCCCAGCAAGTAACCGATAGGAAGAAACCTCATTATTGTGTTCTAACGCTGATATGGTTAACTCAGTAATAGCAAGAATTTTTTGTGAATCATTGAGTTCAGATAGTAAAACAACGCCATGTAATTTTTCCATTAATTTAATCGCTGCCTCGTCCGGTAAATTTTTACAATGAGGCAAACTATCATAAACAAATTCAATTAAATCGTTAACAGGGCGCGAATAGTGAATCACATACTTGGATAATTGCTCTAACAAATTGTGTGAAAAAATTTTTGCAAACTCTTCCTCACCACAATTCTCTACATAGTTTTTTGCTTCTTGCAGTAATTTTCCACCCTTTTCCCGGGCATCTCTGTAGCTTACTTCACTTAATCTTTTGCCCTTTCGAGTCACTGCAGGTTCTTTTTGCTTTCTCGTTAGATTTTCCAGCAAAAGATCACTTTGGCTCAATCTGAAGATTGCAGCCAAGGCAGGCGGAATATCCTCTCTGCCTAAGGTGACATATTTTGATTCACCTAGGGCTGTTTTTAAATGGTGAAAAACATTGCTACGTGAAAGAAAGGAGAGATGATCTACCACAAAAATACCACAGCTGACCCAATCAGTCTGAATCATGTTGGCAACTTTTTCTTTTGGTGTTTTTGCAAAAGGCCCTGCGGAAGGCACATTTACAAAATATAGGTATCCAGCATTCAAAAGACCTTCTTTATCTAAATTCACCAGATAAACCTGAAAAAATTGCCTTGCTTTAAAATCCATTACAGAATCCAGATTAAAAACAGCTAGGCCTGTTGATGTAATTACATTATCTACACAGGTCCAGTGTCCTCCAATAAGTACCGCCAATTGGAAACGTAATCCAACGGGTAATTTATTATGATTTTCCTTTAAGAACTTTACCAGCATTGCCAATTCTTCATTATGCTCGAGTGAATAATCTTTAAAATCTTCACTTGGCGTAAATTCTGTAGCCATATAATTAAAGGGTATTTGCTTCTTTAAGCGATTTTCAGCTTTGCGAGCCAAAATGACTTTCATCACCGATGTAGGCCATACTATTCCCTCAATACTTTCGGGAATTATATTTAAATTATAATTTGTACGTCGGATTGCTCTAATAATTTCACTTCGTGAAGAGTCAGATTTCTCTCTCATTTTTGCAGGTATATTACAATAGCATACCTTAAATATAATACATTGCGAGCAATTTGATTATTTTTAAAACAAGCAATCGGTTGCGATTTAATTTGAAACGGTTAATAACTTCTAGCCTGTAGATTAAACTTTCGGATCTGAGATAATATTTATGCTCAAACAAGAATTTAAGCAAAGGACATGCAATGCTAAATCCCCGGGATGTGAAAACCATCGATCATGCGAAACAAATTATTGAAGAGCGAAATCTTAGTCACATCAAGGTAGGAATCTTTGATATTGATGGTGTAATGCTTGGAAAATACATGAGTCGCAACAAATTTTTTTCGGCTCTGGAACAAGGTTTTGCTTTCTGTGATGTAATTTTAGGGTGGGATTCTAAAGATAAACTCTATGACAATAGTCAGTATACTGGGTGGCATACCGGGTATCCTGATACACCCGTCCGAATTTTACCACACACCTGCCGTGAATTAATTTTTGAAAATAATCAGCTCTTGTTTCTGGCGGAATTTGCCAATCATGCTGAGGCAATATGCCCTCGTGCCGTGTTGCGGCGTACCATTGAAAAAGCGGCGATGCTGGGATTTGATGCCTATGCAGCTTTAGAATATGAATTTTTTCTGTTTAATGAAACACCAGAGAGTATCCGCAATAAGGGCTATCGCGATTTACAAACCCTTACTCCTGATTTTTTTGGCTATTCAATTATCCGTAATACAGTACATGCGGAATTATATCACCAGATTCTCAGCATGGGAGAGATCATGGATTTTCCCCTGGAAGGGCTACATGCTGAAACTGGGCCGGGCGTTATTGAGGCAGCTCTTGCTGTTGATAAAGCAGAGGCTGCTGGTGATAAAGCAGCATTATTTAAAACCTTTATGAAAATACTGGCGCAGCGAAATCATATCATGGCCACCTTTATGGCCAAATGGTCGCCTCATTATCCGGGACAAAGCGGACATATTCATCTTTCTTTACGTCATAACAATGACTCGCGCTCAGCCTTTTATGATTCATCCATGCCTTACAACATGAGTAAAATTCAGCGACATTTTTTAGCAGGGCAGCAAAAATTAATGCCGGAATTTCTGGCGATGGTTTCCCCCACAGTAAATAGCTATAGTCGTTTAATTCCAGGCTTTTGGGCACCTACGGATGCGACTTGGGGTGTGGAGAACCGGACTACTGCATTACGTCTCATACCTGGCAATGATAAATCACAGCGCATTGAATATCGATTAGGCGCGGCAGATGCTAATCCCTATTTAGCCTTAGCTGCGGCTTTGGGAGCAGGTTTATATGGAATAGAACAGGAGTGGGAACCTGAAGACCCTGTTAAAGGTAATGCCTATGAGCAACGCCATAAAGAAGAGTTTGCCTTGCCACGTACCTTATGGGAAGCCGCTCAACGTTTTAAAAACTCAGAAGCAGCCTGCGAATTGTTCGGTAACGATTTCGTGAAACACTTTACCGCTTCTCGCGAATGGGAAGAACGTGAGTTCCGCCGTCATATCACCGATTGGGAATTGGATCGTTATTTCGAGATTATTTAGTGGATTAAAAATGAACAGGATATTGAGAACTTACTCGCCAATTGATGGTTCCATTTACGTGGAGCGCTCTTATGCCAATCAAGCAAACATTCAAGCTGCGCTATCCAAAGCCAAGACAGCACAGCAACAATGGCGCTTCACCCAACTAGCGGAACGCGAAAAATTTTGCGCTGCCGCCATCGATGCTCTGGTTACCAACAAAGAGGCAATTGCAGAAGAAATCTGTTGGCAAATGGGTAGACCCATTCGATATGCTCAAGGAGAGATAGCAGGTTTGGAAGAGCGTGCTCGCTATATGATTGCCACCGCCTCACAAGCCCTAAACCCAATTCGCCTACCCTTTAAAGAGGGCTTTTTACGGTATATTCAACGTGAACCAATAGGCGTGGTTTTTGTTATTGCACCTTGGAATTATCCCTTTTTGACTGCAGTGAATGCCATTATTCCTGCAATGATGGCTGGAAATACTGTATTGCTTAAGCATTCTACACAAACACCGCTCGTTGCCGAACGTTTTGCAGAAGCCTTTAAAACCGCAGGGTTACCAGAGGGTGTTTTTCAATACCTGCACTTAACTCACGAAGATACTGGAAACGTAATACAATCATCGCAAGTTAACTCTATCGCCTTTACCGGTTCTGTAGAAGGTGGCAGAATGATTGAGCGAACAGCAGCAGGACGTTTTCTGCCTGTTGGGCTTGAGTTAGGCGGCAAAGATCCTGCCTATATACGCTCTGATGCAGATTTGGATTATGCGGTTGAAACAGTGATCGATGGTGCTTTTTTTAATTCGGGCCAATCCTGTTGTGGCATTGAGCGCATTTACGTCCACGAGGATATTTATCAACCTTTCTTAAATAAAGCAGTTGCATTAATTAAGCAATATAAACTTGGCCGTCCTGACGATCCAGAAACCACCTTAGGCCCACTGGTGCGAGCTTCTTCTGCCGATTTCGTTCGCGAACAAATCAAGGAAGCTCTCTCACAGGGTGCTATTGCCCATATTGATACGGAAAATTTTGCTATGGATAAACCTGGCTCAGCTTATATGGCACCGCAACTTTTAACACAGGTTAATCATCGAATGCGCATTATGAGGGAAGAATCCTTTGGTCCCGTAGTAGGTGTCATGGCAGTTGCCAGCGACGAAGAAGCCATTAACTTAATGAATGACAGCACCTATGGGTTAACTGCGGCAGTGTTTACTGAGAATATTGATGCAGGTATTGCCATTGGTGAACAAATAGAGACAGGTACTTTTTTTATTAACCGTTGCGATTATCTTGACCCAGCGCTTGCCTGGACCGGGGTAAAAGACTCAGGTCGTGGTTGCACTTTATCCTCTATTGGCTATGAGATGTTAACCAGACCTAAATCTTTTCACATCAAAACGATTACTTAAGGAATGAAAATATCATGATTAATCATTTGCAAGCAAACTGGAATTACCCTACCTCAGTACGTGTGGGAGCTGGACGTGCTGATGAATTGGCACAGGCTTGCACCACATTGGGCATAAAGGCACCTCTTTTAGTCACCGATCCTTTTTTATCTACTTTGCCGATGATTGATAAAGCACTGCAACAATGCAGAGAAGCTGGATTACGCATTGCTTTATTCTGCGACATAAAAGGCAATCCAACCGGTGAAAATATTACTCATGGTGTTTCCGCTTATCATCAAGGACAGCATGATGGCGTCATTGCTTTTGGTGGTGGCTCAGCATTGGATACAGGAAAAGCAATTGCACTCATGACAGGGCAAAATCGGCCATTGTGGGATTTTGAGGATTGTGATGACAATTGGACACGAGCCAATAGTACTGCAATCGCACCTATTATCGCTTTACCCACTACAGCCGGAACAGGCTCAGAAGTTGGACGCGCGTCAGTAATTACCGATACCGAACAGCAAATCAAGACAGTTATTTTTCATCCAAAAATGTTGCCAGCCATTGTTATTTTAGATCCAGAGCTAACCGTTGCATTACCTGCTGCAATTACCGCCGCCACAGGAATGGACGCCTTGTCTCATAATCTGGAAGCCTATTGCGCCACACATTACCATCCCATGGCAGAAGGCATCGCCGTAGAGGGAATGCGATTGATTAAGCAATTTTTACACACGGCGGTAACTAATGGGCATGATCTTGTAGCCCGCACACAAATGCTAGTAGCCTCTGCAATGGGAGCAACGGCCTTTCAGCGGGGTTTAGGTGCCATGCATGCACTAGCACATCCACTTGGTGCTATCTATGACATTCATCATGGACGGTTAAATGCCATTTTGATGCCTTATGTGCTTCAAGCTAATCGCCCAGCGATTGAAAATAAAATTGCGAGGTTAGCTGCTTACCTGCAAATTGATAAGGGATTTGATGGTTTTTTTGACTGGGTATTAAAATTGCGCAGTGATTTGGGAATAGAGCATTGTTTAATGGATATAGGTATAGACGATAGCCAAATAGACCGCATTGCGAAGATGGCTATAGACGATCCTTCCTCCGAAAGTAACCCCATCCCCTTTAACGAGCTGGACTATACTAATATTTTAAGAGCATCCTTAAAAGGTGAGGTTCATTTTCATCTTAAACATGCGACTTTTGCATAGAGGTTTAAAATGAACATTGGCATTTTGCTGTGCGATTTGGTTAAAGAGCCATTTCATGAAACGCATGGACAATATCCACAAATGATTGCAACACTGCTCCACCAAATTGATTCCACACTTCAATTTTCTATTTTTGATATCCGACAAGGCCAATTGCCAGACAGTATTCATACAGCAGATGCTTATTTAATTAGCGGTAGTCGTCATTGCGTTCATGAGGATTTACCATGGATACGTAAGCTGGAGGAATTTGTACTTTGTTTGCATCAGGCGCGAAAAAAAATTGTAGGTATTTGCTTTGGTCATCAACTCATTGCCAAACTTTTGGGAGGAACAGTTGTCTCAGCACCCAAGGGTTGGGGAATTGGCGTCTCTACCAACAAGGTTATTCAACGAAAATCATGGATGGTGCCTGCATTAGATACTCTTAATCTTATAGTTAGCCATCAGGATCAAGTGATTGAATTACCCTTGGAAGCAGAGGTTCTCGCCAGTAGTGACTTTTGTCCTGTCTATATGATGCAAATCAATAACCATCTTCTCACCATACAGGGACATCCTGAATTTACCAGAGCTTACTCTCAAGCATTGATTGAGGATAGAAAAGCCCTTTTCGGAGATGAATTAGCAAACCAAGGATTAATTTCCCTACAGTTACCCGTGGATGATATTGTATTTGCCCAGTGGATGGTTAATTTTTTAAAGGGTGAAAAATCGGATACTTCTAGCAAGGTATCGCTATAATTATAATTTCCCAAGATTAACCCTTACAATCATATCATCTTCTGCTTTAGGAACACCTCGACCATCCCTATTGTTGGTGGCTATATAAAATAATTTATCGGGGCCTACTTTTATTTCTCTTAGCCGTCCAAGCTTACCCTGAAAATATTTTTTCAGTTCTCTGGTTTTAAGATTAAAGGCATAGAGGGTTCTACCACGTAAACCACAAAAATAGAGCGTGCTTTGAAACACCTCCGCGCCTGAAGGAGCCCATGTCGCATTACCACTTTCCAATAGGGGTTTTTCTATACCCTCTTTGGTTTCCTTACCAGTCACCAGGGGCCAGCCATAATTTTTTCCTGGTTTAATTAAATTAATTTCATCATGAGCCGAGGGGCCATGTTCAGTCGCCCAGAGTTGGCCAGTTTCATCCCAGGCGATTCCTTGTGGATTCCGGTGTCCGTAAGAATAAACTGGCGAATTGCTGAAAGGATTGTCTTTTGGAATAGAACCGTCATCCTTGAGTCGCAAAATTTTTCCGGCCAATGAATTTAAATCTTGAGCGTCCTGCGGACGTTGTGCATCACCGGTTGTAATATAAAGATATCCATCAGGGCCAAAACGTATTCTGCCCCCATCATGAGTGGATGCACCGGGAATTTTATCAAGGATCACAGTCGCATTGCCAAGCACATCCTCGTTAAGTTCATAACGCACGACTTTATTAAAATATTCATCATTAGTCTGGTAAGTGTAATAAAGATAGACGTAGTGATTACTTTTAAAATTCGGATGAACTACAAGACCTAACAGGCCACCTTCACCTATTGGTGCTACCTCATCAATGCGTAGCAATTCTCTTTTATGTTGTTCTCTCAGATTGATAAGAGACACGATCCCTGCTCGTTCAGACATTAATAGGTTTTGATCAGGCAGGAAATCAATTGCCCAAGGCACGTTGAGGTGGGCTGCAACAACGGCAGTGAGTGGTTGATTTGTTTGCAGTGCTGCATTCGCACGACTACCATTGGCTTTTGGCAATGGATTCATGCGTTTTCCTAAAAACTCCCACCACACGAAAATAAGCGCCAGAACAATTATTAGTAGAAATAGCAATAAACCTAATTTTGTTTTATTCATTTTTCAAAATTTTTTTATTTTTCCTCCACTATGAAACTTTTATTTTTATTTAACAAGCCTTGGAATAAACAATTCTATTTATATGACGAGAAATAATAAATGGCACTCTTAAGGTATTGAGGCTACTAATTTAAGGGCTTACCTGTTAGAGAGTGTTAAAATTAGATTTAGTCT
Organism: Legionella clemsonensis; assembly: GCF_002240035.1. Taxonomy (NCBI): domain Bacteria; kingdom Pseudomonadati; phylum Pseudomonadota; class Gammaproteobacteria; order Legionellales; family Legionellaceae; genus Legionella; species Legionella clemsonensis. The sequence continues at coordinate 2,296,075 of NZ_CP016397.1, forward strand.
CTATATCATCCAACTCTGTAAAAGTTTCATTAGGCTGCTCTTTGTATTGCAAAGGAATATTTTTTTCAGGCTCACAAAAAAAACAACTGAACAACCTACCTTTAGTGTTTAAGGCTGACTCCAGAGCCTTGGGGGTTGAGTTTTCATGAATTTCTAATTCGTATTGTTTAAAAAGTTCATGCTCAACAAGTGACACTGCCTGTGTAATCGATTCAATGACGAATCTTGAGCAAAAACTATCTTGAGAATACTCTTTGGACTTGGATGCGGGATCATTTTTTACTTTTTTTCCTGAATAAATGAGAGTTTTTAACCCTTCGACCAAAGAGTAATTATCAATTTTTCGGCTACTTTTGCTCGCTGCGACTACAGCAAGGAAACTGGCAAAATTAGGATTATTGGGTCTATAAACCATAAAATCAGGCTTTTGTTTATCACGGTTGAACATCTCATCCAATTCTTCACACAGATAACCATTCGATGCTGGAGAAACGTGTGCAATCAGAATTTTACCATTCAGATTATGTCCGAGACACAAGGCTGCATGTACAGTATCGTTTTGGCCAAGCTCTGCCTTATTAAAAATCTCACCAAAACGGATTAGCTGTTGCGAAACAGTAGGCGATTTATAGGCTTTAAAAAGGAGTATATCGCCTTTCTTCAATTCTGAATTGTACATGCATTAGCGACTAGAGTTAGTATTTTTTTATTATAAATGATTAAAATTAAGACAAAATTAAGCGTGGAATGGGAGTCTGAGAAAATAAGGCAGCTATTAAGGGTACTTACACAGAGACTATAGATTAACTATTGTAAAAAAATTTGCATAAAGCGGCTGGACTTGAAAGATTCAGCAACAATGAAATTACTACTGGCTACAATGTCCCTTTAACTCCTGAAGTAACTGTTTTGCTGCGTCCTGTTCGGCTTTACGACGATTTGAGCCCTGTCCTACCGTGAGTTTTTTAATACCACTCACCTTGCAATTCACATAAAATACTTGTTCATGCTCTTCACCTTCAACTTTAAGTAAGGAGTACTCAGGAAGCGGTTTTTTATGGGCTTGTAGATATTCTTGCAGCTGAGTCTTTGCATCTTTTAAATTGTCGTGCAATGTTTCATCTTCGAGACGAGAACGATACAAATGAATTACCAACTCTTTACTAGCTTCAACTCCTCCGTCTAAAAAAACTGCAGCTATAACCGCTTCCAAAGCATCAGCCAAGATAGATGCACGACGAAATCCACCACTTTTCAATTCACCTTGTCCGAGAAATAAATAGTCACCCAATTCAATTTCAGTAGCGATCTCTGCCAGTGTTTCGCCCTTGACCAGAAAAGCGCGAAGTCTGCTCAATTGCCCTTCAGTTTGTTCAGGAAATTCTAAAAATAAGGCATGAGCTATGATAAAGCTCAATATAGAATCACCCAAAAATTCATAGCGCTCATTATTTAAACTCCCGGCACTACAATGAGTTAAAGCCTGCTTTAACAGCGCAGGATTTTTAAATTGATATCCCAAGCGTCGGCAAAGACGCTGTAAATCACTTGAACCCAAAATTTTACCTCTATTTAATAGCTTATTTGCCAGATGGCTTATCTTAAATCCATGCTCTTATTAATGAATAATATGACCTATTCTTGACCAGCGAATACCGTCTGTTCTTCCATTCCAACTCATCCACACCAGAAACGCTTTACCGCGCAAGTATTCATCAGGGGTAAATCCCCAGAAGCGACTGTCAGCGCTATCATCACGATTATCACCCATCATAAAATACTGACCTTCTGGAACTACCACCTCAAAATCATCAGCCGGAACATCAGGACGAATGTAAATATTATGCTCCACTCCATTCAAGTTTTCCCGATACTTGGCAACAGCATGACCCGAACTTTCATCCGTTGTATATTCAATAAAAGTCTGCTTCATTTCTTTTCCATTAATAGTCAGCACCTTATTATGGTAGCTAACCTTATCCCCAGGAGCCCCAATGACACGCTTAATATAATCATAACTGGGATCTGGAGGCCAACGAAATACGGCTACATCACCCACCTTCGGATTAGAAATGGGCAATATTTTTGTTTCCAATACAGGAAGCCTTAATCCGTAGGCAAATTTATTGACAGCAACGAAATCACCAACGAGTAAGGTTGGTTCAAGTGAACCTGAGGGAATACGAAACGGTTCAACTAAAAAGGAACGCAAGAGCAAGACAAGAATAAACACAGGAAAAAAAGAACGAGAATATTCAATAATGCGTCCAGGTTTTTGACCAGGCTTTCTTCTTTTGGCAAAAAAAAGAACATCTAATAAGTAAATAATACCACTGACCAAGGAAAGAATAACCAGCAAAAGAGCAAAATTCATAGTCTAAAAATTCCTATTGATAACTTATATTCAATACCCGCTTAAAAACAGAAACCAATGTTCTTCATGGTATGAGGCACTATTTTTTTCTCTCCGTTTGAAACACAGCCATGAATGCTTCCTGTGGAATTTCTACATGTCCGACCTGTTTCATTCGTTTTTTACCCGCTTTCTGCTTTTCCAACAGTTTTCTTTTTCGGGTCACATCTCCGCCATAGCATTTTGCGGTTACATTTTTACGCAATGCTTTTACGGTCTGGCGAGCAATAATGTGATTGCCTAATGCCGCCTGAATGGCTACATCAAACATTTGTCTTGGGATTAATTCTCGCATTTTATCAACCAGGGCTTTTCCACGACTGTAAGCATCACTGCGATGAACAATGACAGCTAATGCATCAACGCGTTCGCCATTGATTAATACATCCATTTTCACCAAATCAGCTTCCTGAAAACGCAAGAAATTATAATCAAGTGATGCATAACCACGACTTACTGATTTTAAACGATCGAAAAAATCAGAAACCACTTCACTCATCGGTAAATCATAAGTGACAGAAACCTGGCGGCCACTGTAGGTCATGTTGACTTGTACACCACGGCGATCAATACATAAGCTAATAATTTGGCCTAGATAATCTTGTGGCACCAGAATATTTGCCCGCACTATAGGCTCAAACATTTGCTTAATTTGCTGAGGAGGCGGTAGTTGCGACGGATTATCAATCATCAAAGTATCACCTTTGGTGGTCACTATTTGATAAACCACCGTAGGCGCTGTGGAAATTAAATCCAAATTATATTCACGTTCAAGTCTTTCCTGGATAATTTCCATATGCAACATACCAAGAAAGCCGCAGCGGAATCCAAAACCTAACGCTTCAGACGACTCTGGCTCATAAAACAGAGAAGCATCATTTAAACTAAGCTTAGCCAGTGCTTCACGAAATGCCTCAAAGTCATCCGCACTAATTGGGAAAAGCCCCGCATACACCTGCGGTTTAACTTTTTGAAAACCTGGCAAAGGTGCCGAAGCCTGATTTTTCTCAAGCGTTAATGTATCTCCAACAGGAGCACCTTGAATATCCTTAATACCAGCAACGACATAACCCACTTCACCCGCCTGTAAAATATCAAGTTTTGTTCGTTTGGGTGTAAAAATACCTACCTGATCCACTTCATACGTTTTACCAGTAGACATTACTCGCATTTTATCGCCTTTTTTAAGTGAGCCATTGGCGATACGAACCAGAGAGACAACACCTAAATAACTATCAAACCAGGAATCAATGATTAAGGCTTGTAAAGGTGCATCAATATTACCTGTAGGGGGCGGAATACGAGCAACAAGTGCTTCCAACACATCTTCTACACCAAGACCACTTTTTGCACTGACACGAATAGCATCTTGTGCCTCAAGACCGATGATATCCTCAATTTCTGCAATGACTCGCTCTGGCTCTGCCTGAGGTAAATCAATTTTATTAAGCACAGGCAGAATTTCCAAAGACTGATCAATAGCAGTGTAACAGACTGCAACCGTCTGTGCTTCTACTCCTTGAGCTGCGTCAACCACAAGAATTGCCCCTTCACAAGCAGCAAGTGAACGTGAAACTTCATAGCTGAAATCCACATGTCCAGGCGTATCAATAAAATTTAGCAAGTAAGTTTTGCCGTCACGCGCTTTATATTTTAAGGAAACACTTTGGGCTTTGATTGTAATACCTCGCTCGCGCTCGATATCCATGGAATCAAGCACTTGATTAGCCATTTCCCGATCAGACAATCCTCCACAAATTTGAATAAACCGATCAGCTAAAGTCGATTTACCATGGTCAATGTGGGCAATAATAGAAAAATTACGAATTTGCGTTAAATCGCTCAACTGAAAAACCTGGTAATAAAAATTAGGCTATTTTAGCTGAATTATTGGCATCCAGAAAGTATCTTTCGTAAAGGTACAAATATATCTAAAGCGAAGAGGATTAGGATTTCAGATTATCTGATGGCATGATAGGTGGTGGGATACCCCCTCTTAAGCTTCCAAATAGCAAAAGCAACTCAACATCAATCGACGATTTTTGCTACCTTTACCTTATAGGAATAAAGTCCTCCTCTCGTGAATGCTGTTGTTACTCAAGCTAAGGCGTCTCAAATTCACTCGGCTGATCGTTGTGATTGGTGATCGCTTCTCTTGTGGGTGCTTTTAGGAGCCCTTAACTTTTTCTTCCTTCTTCTTAATGATGGTATCGCATTGTTCTAAAAGTTCCGGATCTTGTTCATTTTTGGGCACATATTGCTTGTAGTCTTCAACCGCCTGCTGCCTTGAGAAGATCTCATATTGCTTATATTCCCGCTGTCCCTCTCTCAAGCCCATTGTTCTCACAAACCAGTCATGAACCGCCGTTTTAATATTCGCATAAAAACAAATAGGTGCTTTGAAACATTTGCAGACTAATAATTTTTCGGGATTGTTTTCTTTCCTAAAGCTTGATTGAGTAGTTTTGGGTAATTCCTCGAAAATGATAGTTTTGGCTTCCTTTGCTTCTGCACATTGAGCCTTCATCAGTAGACTCAAGACCGCTTTTATTTGGGTTTCATCTGCTTTAAAACGTAGATTAGCAATAGGAATGTTTCCTTCATCCCCTATCGTCTCAGCCCAGGCACCACGTTCTGCGATGCTTAGAACCATGTCAGATCCCTGTCTCTCGATCGTTACACCAACAGTATGTTTACTATGGCCTGAGTGAGTTAACAAGGGTTTACCATGGAGTAAATCTTTAGTAACATCATCAATATTCGCGATAATATCGTTGAGCGACCGGTAATTATTCAACAGCTCGATAATTCTTTTATACTCTTTTTGTTTGCTTTCTCCGCGGCCTGCAGCGAATTGAGTTAATGTTTGCTGCAGGAAAGGAATGACATCTTGTGCGAAGCCACCGGCAAGAGATACAATGTCAACACCTTGCTTCTGAATTGACTCTTTAATTTTTTCTCCGCCAAACACATAATATAATTGTTTTTTGGCTAAAAAATTGCATAAAGAGGTTTCATCAATTTGAAATTCTCTAGGCATCTGGCGATTAAATTCTTTTATTCTTTCCTTGGCTGCACTTAGTGAACCCAAGTAATTGTTTTGAAAAACTCTGGCGGGTGTATCTTCATAGGTACTTCTCTAATTTTTGTAAATACTACCTGCTACCTCTGGAGAATAGGATAAGAGTAGACTTAGTAACTTAATATTGCCACATCCTGCAGCAATGTGGAGTGGAGTCTCGCCCTTCATATTCTGACTCTCCACACTTGCTATGATAACCTCTCGGGTTTGCGCATCTTTAAGCATTTTCTCTACAAAAGAGACACTATCAGGGTGCTTGGCAAGTTCGTGCAGCCAAGTATTTCTGTTGGCTTGATTGGCTATGTTAATTGCGAGAGAGTCAATCTGCGTAAGGAATAACGCTAGGATATCGAAATGCCCTTGTCTTGCTGCGAGAGACAAAGGCGTATCCAAATTTTCACCCGAAGAGTCTGAAGCGCATGGTTTATAGAGCAGTTCCACAGGTATTACTTTTGTGGCATTAATTTCCTGTATAAAATGATAATCACCTCGCATAACCGCTTGATAAAGCGGTGAAGGTCCTTTGGGATATCTAGTGGCAAATGTCTCCAACTCCAACAAAATTTTTTTAATTGCTTTGCTTGCCATAGCTTCATCCCATGGGGTTTCATGATAGGTTTTATTAGGCTGTTCCCAAAACTTCCCAGTTTTATCATGTTGATAACAAATGCCAATGCAATGCTTAATGAGATCAGGTTCTGCAGAGCGAATAATCTTATGAAGAAGCGTATCACCAGCTTCATCAAGATTCATGATGTGGTCATAACTAAGCATGTTTTTTTTTGCCAGCACTCTTAGCCATTCAAAATGTTTATTGTTTGCAGCAATGTGAAGAGGGGTGAGGCCTGAGTGATTTTTTTCTAGTAGTAAGCTGGAATCATCTAAATCAGCCAATACGCCGGGATTGTTCGCTTGAGCACTCTCAAATAACTTCTCTTTCATAGATGGTTAAAAGCAATACATATGATGTAATAATAGCATAATTGAATAAATGGAATTCTACTGTTTTACAGATGAGAAAATGGAGCTTTGATAATGCTTTCACATTAGTGACTACCTAAAGAGGTGTAGAGGTCCAGGTCTTTCTTTTTTGAGAGCGGAGGAAATTGATCTGATTCAGAAAATCACATAAAGCATTTAATATCTATCTTCGCTTCACGGAATTGACCACAGTAGCGGATTATGAGAATTTGGGGCTAAGTTGAAGTAAATTTTTGCTGATATTCATTGCCAAATTAGCTAAAAATACGGATGATCGTCTGTTTGCAAATGCGGGTTTGCCGTTGACTTTTTTTTGTACTAAACTCAATATTTCAATTACATGAGGATAACTAATGCGACGATTAATCACGCTCTGTTTGGCCTTGATTACATTTACAATTTGTGGCGTTCTGCAAGCTGAGCCCGCATTTACCCAGCGAAAAGATGTTCAGCGTTTTATCAATGAGATGGTGCAACAGCATGGTTTTAATAAAGCAGAACTGACTAAAATCATGAATGAAGTCCAATTGCAACCTCAGATTATCGAGTCTATGGAAAAGCCTTATGAAAAGAAAACCTGGGATGTTTATAAGCAAGTATTTTTAACCCCGGAACGTGTTCAGGGTGGGATTCAATTTTGGACAGCCAATCGTGAGCTTCTCGAAAAGGCAGAAAAAGAGTATGGAGTACCCGCCAACATCATCGTTGCAATTATAGGTGTCGAAACACTTTACGGTAAAAATCAAGGCAACTACCGTGTTATTGATGCTTTATCCACCCTCGCGTTTAATTATCCAAAGCGTTCGGCCTTTTTTACCAAGGAACTGAGTGAATATTTACTCCTTTGCAGAGAGCATCATGTCTCTCCTACTGAATATATGGGATCTTATGCCGGCGCTATAGGAAAACCCCAATTTATGCCCAGCAGTTACCGTTATTATGCAACTGATTTTTCCGGCAATTCTAAAAAAGATTTAATCAATGATAATGAAGCTGTTATTGCCAGTGTCGCCAACTATTTTAATAAACATGGTTGGCAAATGAATCAAGGAATTGCTCAACCCGCAAAGGTCCAAGGCAACGCCTATAAAAAAATTAATACCAGTTACAAAACAGCAGCTTACCAATGGCAACAATTAGCTGCAGCAGGTGTAAAACCGCTTACCGCCTCCTTGCACAGCCCTTCAAAAGTGGGCTTGATAGAGTTAGCCACTCAATCTGGCTCAGAATATTGGCTCGCCTATCCTAACTTTTATGTGATTACCCGCTATAATTCAAGTCCTCAATATGCCATGGTGGTTTACCTCTTGTCGCAGCAATTGAAACTGCAATGGGCTGCAGCGAATGTTGGCAAAAAATACGCCTACGTGTAAGCTTGAATCTTTAACTAGGGTTGAATTGCCAGACGGTACTCAGGGCGATTCATGCAGAAAGTAATTAATCAAAGGACGCTGTGTGGTTACATGCTTTCTATTTATTCATGATCTTAATGAAGACAGCTGTCTGAGCTTATGCCTTAACGAACAAGGTGAACCCATTGCCCCCTTGGCAAAGCGCAGCGTTAATGAGCTCAAAACTGTACAAAAAAATTGCCGCACGATTCTTGTCTTACCTACACAAATTTTCAGCCTACACCGCTTGACTTTGCCCTGGTTGACCGAAAAAAAAGCACGAGCGGCAATACCGTTCGCTTTGGAAGAAAAACTTGCCCAAAATGTCAATTCATTACATTTTGCCTTTGATAAGCATCATTATCAAAATGGGCAGTATTTAGTAGTGGTAGGTGATAAACAGTTTCTTTCTGGCGTCATGGAGAAATTTGACCAGGAAAACATTAAATTTGATTATGTAACGTTGGATTGGTTTGCGCTTAATAAACAGGAAATAGCTATTCTTGAGTCCTGTTTGTTAATTAATGAAGAGGAATTCGAAGGCGCTTTAAGTCAAGATCTTGCGAATTTTTATCAAAATAAGCTAAATTCAGCTGCGCCTGGACAGTATGAAATTTTTGCCTTCTCTAACAGCAATTCACAACTAATATCTGCTCTTGGCAGTAACGCTGAAGTAACAACCATTAAAGAAAATTCTTATATATGGCTTGCTCAGCGCTTACAGAATAAAAAAATAATGAACCTTTCTCAGGGGAGTTTGGCACGTGAAGGCGGTAACCATTTAACCAGACGGTGGTATCAAGCCGCCATCGCAATGAGTATTTTATGGCTGGTGACTTTAATTGCGAGCAAGACAATTCAAATTCATCAACTAAATCAGGATACAGCGACTGTTGATACCCAAATTGCAACGATTTACCGACAATTTTTTCCTCAGGCTCAGCAAATAATCAGTCCAAAATTTCGTATTACACAGCTACTTAAGTCCAATCAAAATAATGCAGATAGCAGTTTTTGGCTGTTATTAAATACCTTGGCAAAGTCATTTAGAAAAAATCTCATGGACTTATCCCAGCTTCGTTTTCAAAATCAAACGCTGCTGATTACCCTAACGACTACCAATTTTGAAGAGTTGGAAAATTTACAAACACAGTTGCAAAAAGCAAATATTAAAGTAAGACAAACCCAAGCCTCAACAGAAAATGAAAAAGTAGTAGGCACCCTGGAGTTAAGTTTGTGAGTAATTACTGGAATAATCTCAATGAGCGTGAGCGATGGATGGTAGGAATTGCCGCATTTTGCGTTATTTTTTACCTGTTTTATCTCTTTATCTATTCTCCATTAACCATCTCGGTTGAAACAAAAACTCAGCAATTACAAGAGAAAAAGGAAACATTGGCTTGGATGCAACAAGTACGAAATCAATCAACCCAGCGAAGAGCACCACAAGCGATAACCAGTTCAAAACTGCTGGCTCTTCTTGGAAATCAATTGAGCACAGGCGAACTGCATCGCTTCACATATCAACTACAACAAACCGGTCAAGGCGAAATTCAACTTTCTTTTGAGCAAGTACCCTTTAATCAATTTTTATCCTGGTTATGGAAGTTATTCAATGATTATGCACTTAGCCTTAAGCAATTCAGCGCCGAGCGCACCGATACTTCCGGCATGGTCAAACTCACCGTCGTAATTGCAGTGAGATAATTAATATTTAATTCCCAGAATTTTGTTGAATTGCACTCCAGTTTTTAATATTTGCTCCTTGTTTAATGTCTTCCGGGAGACGGGTCAATGCTTGCTGTGCCTCTTCATAACTACTGTAGCTACCATAGACGCCCTTGTAATAAACTTTGCCATCGCCCCCATAGGATTTAACCTGTGCGGTGCGATTATTTTTTGGCACCCTATAAAGTTTTCCTGCAACCTGGGATGCTTTGCCTTCAGCAATCTCAATAGTATAACCCTGAGGATTTTGGCTATGAACCCAATTACTATCAACAGCCTTATGAGACGCTGGTGAGTGAGTAGGACCTACATGGTAGGAATTTGGAACGTTAACGTCTCCACCTGCTCTTTCATAGCGATAATCAACTCCTCCATCGTAGGTCTGGTAATAGCTATGTTGATACACATAAGGCTGATAACCTGGGTAAACGGCATAATTGGCCTCTTGATAGTTAGTGCAAGCAGCAAGACTGCCAACGCTTAAGCAAATTGTTAAGACATTTATTTTTCTCATAACCGTTCCCCTTGTTGAAGTTTTACCGTATTCCGGTAGGGCAAACTTTTATTCTTTTATGGGATAAATGCTCATCCGTTTGATGCACTTACTTTTTCTTACCTTTTATCTGCAAAATTCCAAAAAACTTTAGCAATTTGTGTTGTTTCCCTTCATATAATGGCATAAAGTATAAGATTTTTTAGTAACTACTAACTATGTGGACTCATCGACGCTCTGGGCAAACTCATCAAAGAGGGGTACAGGATCATCGCGATCCTTATGAGAGAGATAGAACAAGGGTTATTCATTGCCCGGCCTTTCGTCGATTACAACGGAAAACACAAATTTTGGGAACGGATGAAGGTGACTTTCATCGCACTCGTCTGACACATTCGCTGGAGGTTGCCTCTATCGGTCGAAGCATCGTTCGCAATCTTGCTATTAATCAACAAGATAGTGTTATACTAGCTTTGCTACCCAGCGATGATTTAATTTCTGTTATTTGCTTGCTTCATGACCTTGGTCATCCTCCTTTTGGTCATGGTGGCGAAGTTGCTTTAAATTATATGATGCGTCACTATGGCGGCTTTGAAGGGAACGGTCAAACATTACGTTTGTTGACGAAAGTGGAAGACAGTTACGGCGCTTATGGTATGGATTTAACTCGCCGCTCCCTATTAGGAATTCTCAAGTATCCTGTTAACAGGGCTCAAGTTGTAGCCACAACATTACCCGATGGATTGGAATCAATCAATAAAACTATTCGTGTCAATGATTGGTTACCACCTAAAGCTTATTTTGAAAGTGAACAGCCAGAAGTCGATTGGCTTTTGTCACCTTTTAGTGAAAATGATAGAACACTGTTTCAGACTTTAAGCCGACTACCCCAGACTAAACAACATGGTAAGTCAGCCTACCATAGTTTTGATTGTTCTATCATGGATGTAGCTGATGATATTGCCTATGGAGTTCATGATTTAGAAGATGCAATTCATTTGCGTTTAATTACTCGTGAGCAACTGGATACCAGCCTTTTTCGCTCATTTCTTGCTGCAACACCGTTGGCCAATCATAAAGAACAATTAATTAATGCCTTGTTTAGTCAGGAGCTTTGTCAGCGGAAACAAAGTATTGGCGAAATAGTTAACTATTTTATTACCGCCACAGAGATTGCTGTAACCAATGAACATTTTGAAAATAATTTGCTAAAACATAATGTTGTGCTTCTTCCTGAGGCCGCCGCTTTACTGGATTATTTTAAAAATCGCATCTATGAATTTGTTATTGATTCTCAAGAAGCCCGTACCTTTGAATACGGTGGACAAACGGTAGTTTTGCGTCTTTTTGAAGCCATTAGCTCTAATCCAGGCAGTTTACTGGATACCAAAAACCGTGACTTATTCCATAAAGCTGACACAGAGATGGCCGCTTTTAGAGTGGTGTGCGATTACATTGCTAACATGACCGATGAATATGCCTACCGCATGCATGAACGCTTATTTGGATTTAACACTCGGACTATTTTTGAACGGCTTTGATACTTCTACATTATCCAGCACTCCCTAAGTTTTAAAAATAAAATAAGCGGCTCCTATCATGCATAAACCTGCATAAAAATAATTAATTCCGAGCGGTTTATTCATATAACAATAGGCAAAAACAGCAAAAACACCCATGGTGATTATTTCCTGAATAATTTTTAATTGTCCTAAGTTAAAGTCTTTATAGCCAATTCGGTTTGCCGGCACCTGAAGCACGTATTCAAAAAAAGCAATACTCCAACTCACTAAAATAGCCAGATATAAAGGCTTGTGATTAAGATTTTTAAGATGGCCATACCAGGCAAACGTCATAAATAAATTTGAACCCAGAAGTAATAAAATTGTTTTCATTGAAAAACCCTAGAGACACCTAAACATGTACTATAAGTACAAAGGTATATTATATAATTATTTACACAGTTAAATAACTCTGACTTCCACTTGATGGTAAAAAATTATGCGAATAGCAGTATCAGGAACCCATTCTGTAGGTAAAAGCACCTTCGTGTGGGATTTTATAAAAGCTCATCCTGACTACCTCAGAGAAGAGGAACCCTACAGAGCTTTACGTGCGAATTACAATATTAAATTTGGGAAAGAATCAACACGGTATTGCAATGGCATCCAACTCTACCACAATATCAGTCGTGTAAAACACTATCATGATTCATCCGACAAAGTCATCTTCGATCGCTGCCCTGTCGATTACATCGCTTATTCTCTCTACACAGCACGCTATCATCAAACGGATTTGGATCTTGCATTTGTAGAAAGTTTAATCGAACCTGTTAGGGAATCACTGACATTCATTGATCTTTTAATTTTTGTGTCGATTAATGAAAAGCACCCTGTTGAGATTGAAGATGATGGCATCAGACCGATTGATGAATCATACCGCTCAGAAGTAGATGCTTTTTTCAAACAGATTTATTTTGAAAATAGATATGAAGTGATGCCTGTACACAATAGGCCGAAATTTATTGAATTATGGGGCTCCAGAGAAGAGCGAGTTCATAAAATTTCAGCCCTTTTAAATCAACCTGACATTCTGACATAACCTCAATTGAGTCATTTCAGAATCTAATAATTTATTGTTAAAGATCACCCAACTGGATAGAAGTTATAAGGTGTGAATCTTTATTGACGCCTAATTCTTTACTATAAAACCGATTAGGGTTTACGGCATTTTTTATAGTCGTGATATTGGGTATCATCAGCGTATTGGCCCATCCCAACATGGAGTCAAAGCTATCTACTTCAGGGCTATTGATAGCTTTAAGCTCATCCAGGCTGTTTTGATCATCCATGAGGACAAATGAATAACGCTGAAGACTTACCAGCCATTGACGATAGTCAGACTCAGGAACGAGCAGGCTAGTGTCCTTTAAGGTCTTCTTATCGGTTAGTTCAGTTAACTCAGTTAAAAAATTGATGTAATCTTCTTTTCCAGCATTCGCCGATGCATATAAATTCATCACTAACGTCCATACAAAGCTGCTTGCTTCCTTTTCAGGATTATTATGATAGTTAATACGTTCGAGCTTACTGTATTCAAAAAGTTTTTCCCTGCATTTCTGATAGGATTCTTCATCAAGCGAGGCCAGGTAAGCAAATGCCCATCCTGTTATTACATCTTTTTTATCGTTTTCAAATAATTGGGTAGTCAACATTTCTTGGATAAGTTTTAATTTTTCTGTATCACCTATTAATTTTGATGCCAAAGCCATTCGTCCCATCATCCATAATTGCCATGGCTTTTCAATCTGAGATAATGCCGATTTGTCGTTTAAGATTTGTTCCATATCAGCCAATATTTTTTTATAATCATTAACTTCCTTTAGAGCAGCTACTGCTAATAAAGGCATACTCAATTGATATAATCGTTCCTGCGGAGTCAATGAGTGATTATCTTTAATTTTTTGATACGCAACTCTGGCAAACTTTATTACTGAATTTTTCATCTCTTTCCCCGAAGCAGTATTAGCCACCGCAATGTTAGCTTGCAAAAAAGCAGAAAGTAATAGTAGCAACGATACAAACTTAAGATTTTTTACAAATAGCATAATGCATTCCTAATACACAAATTGATAATTATTATCCCACAATTGCATTGCCAATCCAATTTCGCAGCGGGAAAATAGGACTTACCATCTATCGATTACCCAAATATGACCATTAAAAGTCATCTCACGACCATTACAAGCCGTACACCATCAAACATTACAATGTGGGCTCTTATTGGGAATCTCTATATTAATGAGAGAGTGGGGTGTCTGTGTCTGAACTGGAGTTGACAGAAATCCTCGGCTCCTCAAAGCATCTTGTGCAGGCGGATTGTCGCGCCATGTCGTGCTCATTTGTCTTTCAACAGTTGGGGTGGTTAATACTAGTCCCTCAGACGGCTCTCTAACTGAATTTCCACAATTCGAGATTTCCTTATGTTCAATCTGCAAATCGAGCACTTCAGAATTATCAACTGTTGAAGAATACCCTAAAACTCGCAGTTTAAAGACTAAAACAAAAGCCCTCCAGTAGGTTAATTCCTCATACCCATGCGCTTTTGGATTCTGTAAAGTTGCCTGATATTTTGCCGGAGACAGCATCTGGATGCGACTAACGTCAGAACGAAAATATACTTTACCGTCACTACCATGAATCAGTAAGGGTTGAGTTTGCGGTTTTTGATAATCTACTTCTGGAAGAAAACAAAGCCCACCATAATCAGACGCTGCTGGTTTAATCCCCGTTTGCATATAGCGAGCAATATCTCCAAGAGAATTTGTCATCCCATTGACAAGCATATTGCTATTTTCATTATTGTGTTCATTAAAATAAGTGCCGTCACCATAAGCTTGATCATCAAGGGAGTACATTTTAAAAGCATCTTTGGCGTTGCTTGCAGGTTGATGAGGATTAATCACTTCTACACTGCGAGTATTATCTTCATTATGCATGTTATTAATAAGAATACTCCCCCAGGTACCAAATCGCTGTGGCATAATTTGGCGCAACAAACCGATGCGATTCATATGCCCGCCAGCATAATGATCAGAATAAAAATGCATCGCGAATAAATCCTGGCTAATTGCCAACGCATGAAAACGATGAGCTAGCTCACGATAAATTTCTAATGCAGACGCATCAGCTTTAAATTCATACTTTTGTGGATTTAACTGAATTTTTCGCAGCATAACTTGCAGTTCATCCCATACCGGTTGCCTAATTTGCTTAAGCGTTGCATCTTCAGCGAGTTTTTGACAAGCGAGAGCTAACTCAGCCATCTGCAAAGCAGAATGATGACCAACAATGTAGGCTCTTGAAGACCAGGGAGAAAAATGAGCTTCATTTTGAGTGAGTTTGTCACCATACCCTTTAACCGTAAAGGAATAAACTAGTTGCTGAAAATAGCTATTAAGCGAGTTAAAAAAAGGAATATACGTTGTCTTTTCTATTTTATAAATTTTATCAATATCCGCTTTTTTAACATCTGGAGAGGCTAAATCATTATAAGCACTGATGAAAGCAGCCGTTTCTCGAGAGCCTACTCTTTTATTAAACAACTGCACATTATCTGCAACATGATTACTGGTTCTTTGGGGAATAGTTAATTTTAAACCCCAACCCGCTTTAGTATAATAATCTCCGGCCAAGGCAACAATGTCGCCAGCTGTAAGCTCAAGCGCTAAAGGCACTGGAACATTATCAATTTGCCGCATTACCGTGACAATCAATTCATCACCTTTTATAGGCAGCAGCTTTTTACTCCCCTTAAGATAAGGATTGTCTAATGTTTCAATTCGAATTTGATCACCAGCCTGTTTATGCTCAGTAGTTTCCATCGATAACCGGTAAAAGTTGAATTTAGACAATAGTATCTGATAAAAATTAAGGCAAACTTAAATTATATGCGTAGGATTTTAATTTTTATAAAGGACTTTTTTTAAAATCCAGTGCATACAAATCAAGCAACTTACTGTATAATATATTTACATTTTGGAAAATTAATATTTTTAGTGTTGTGGGCGATAATAATATTACGACGAAGAAAATTGCTATCATCGGAGCAGGTTGGTACGGCTGTCATTTAGCATCGGCTTTAAAAAAAGCTGGCTTTGATGTTACGCTTTTTGAAAAAAATGATACTATTTTAAACAGTGTTTCTGGTAATTTTGGTATAAGGTTGCATAGGGGACCACACTATCAACTTTCACCCGAGACCCGGCGAAATTGTCAGGAAGTGTTTGAGCAATTCTGTAACCTATACCCTGAACTTGTCGTCCAGCATGATTATTCTATTTATGCGCATGGTCTTATTGATGCGAAAGGTAATCTTTCAAAAGTTGACAAGGAGAAATTTGATGAAGTTTGTAAGGAGACCCCTGACTGCCGTTCCTTAAATATAGAGCAAACGCCTTATAATAAGGAAGAAATAGATTCAGTCATGAATTTGGATGAACCCAGTGTGGTCATTGGTGAGCGTTTGAGAAAAGAATTCTCAGCCAAGCTAAATGCTGCAAATATAGAAGTAAAATGCAATTGTTCTATTAAAGACATAAAATCAACCGCCAATGGCTTTGTGCTTACTACAGAGAAAGGAGAAGAATATCTCTTTGATAATGTTATTAATGCTACGGGTTACCAGGATTTTGTTCCTCCAAAGGTAAAAGAAAACTTCCCTGTCAAGATGGAAGTCGTTTATCAGCCTTGCCTCGCTCTAAAGTATCGCGATTTAACCCCAGGAGAAAAACCTTTTTCCTTTATCGTGATGGATGGCTGGTTCCCCTGCGTGATGCCTTGTATTGAACAAGACCCTTTTCAACATGAATACATTCTGACCCATGGTGCTTTTACTATTCAAGCCTCTCATGATACCCCCGAAAAAGCTTATGACTTACTTGAGAAGCTAACAGAGGATTATCTTGAGAACATCAAAAGACTCTCGGAGCATGAGATAGAGCGCTTTTGGCCCGGTTTTACCAATCGCTTTGAATATATTGGTGTAAAAAAAGCAGTACTTGCCAAAATAAAAACAAAGACAGAGTTCAGAAGTGCTGTAACTTTCGAAACAGATGGCATCATTCATGTCATTCCAGGCAAAATAAACAATGTCATCAATGTTGATCCTGAAGTTGAAGCACTTATACGTGATGTAAATTGTTTATCCGAAAACGGAATTCGTTTTATGAAAGGGGGTATTCTTGATCGAGCCAGAACTGAAATAGCATCAAAACCCGCTTTAGGCGAACCCAACACGTGTACTTTGGATACTTTTGCTGAATTAAATAATAAAACCCATTCAACAACGTCTATCCCTCCCAATTTGCAGCCACCCACTTACTTTAAAACACCGCACCCTACTTTTTTTAGCACGGAACCTGCATCAACGGGTGATTCCAAAGGTGAACATCCTATACCTAAAAGAAGAGGATTTTGAGGGGGATTATGACATCCACAAAAAGCAAAAAATCAACCATAGAGGAACAACTCACTAATACTATTATTGATTATCTTCCTGCCCAAATCTTTTGGAAAGACAAAAACTTACGTTATTTGGGTTGTAATATGGCCTTTGTAAACTCCTTAGGCTTAACATCCAAGACAGAAATTATTGGAAAATCAGATTTTGATTTACCAGTCTCGGAAAAAAATAGCGCGACTTTTCGCGCTGACGATCGCAAAGTGATTCAATCCAAACAACCAAAACTTAATATAGAGGAATCTCAAATACTCACTGATGGGACTGAGCGAATTTTGAGCACTAGTAAAGTTCCTCTTTTTGATGAGACCGGTGAAGCTTATGGGGTTCTGGGAATTTATATCGATATTACCGATCGTATCAAAATGGAAAGAAGCTTGGCTAAAGCAAAGGAGCAGGCTGAAATTTCCAACCGGGCAAAAACAGAATTTATTGCCAACATGAGTCATGATATTCGTACCCCCGTGGGAGGTATCATTGGCATGTCCAAGCTTCTGGAAGAACGTCTTGAACATTCTGAAGAGCAGCAGTATGCGCATTGGATTAATGAAAGTGGTCAGCAATTGTTGAGCTTATTAAATAGCGTACTGGATATTGTTTCAGCGACAAACAGTACTGATAATCATTTGATGGAGGAAGAATTTGATTTATATCAAACCTTAACTAACTTAATTAATCTGGAATTGCCAACCGTAAAACTTAAGGGCCTTGAGTTAAAACTTGATTATGACAACACGATAATAAAAACCATTATCACCGATAGAACAAAACTGGTGCGTATTTTGTTAAATTTAATCGGCAATGCAATTAAGTTCACTGATAATGGAACAATAACCATTCAGATAAAAAAACTCAAAGAAGATACTGCCTTTGAAGAGATTGAATTTACCATTGCCGACTCTGGAATTGGCATCCCACCCGAATTACAGCAGAAGGTATTTGATAGATTTTATCGCATTAATCCCTCCTATAAAGGAAAATACGAAGGTCATGGTGTTGGACTGCATATCGTGCAAAATTATTTAAACATTTTAAATAGCAATATAACACTTGAAAGTGAGGTAGGGGTTGGCACTAAAGTTAGGTTTACTTTAAAAGTTAAACGTGGACAACAGCCTGTGATGTTTAATGTCTCTGCTAGAAAAGATGATGACATTACTCCCTCTCATTTTGAGGAGCAAGATCAACTTCCTGTCATCCTGATTGTAGAAGATAATCCCATTGCGCTTCGTATTGTTGAGTCACTATTAGAGCAAGCGGGTTGTCGATATCTCTCTGCAGCCAATGGAGAAGAGGCGTTGAGTTTGCTTAAGAAAGAATCGTTTGATTTGGTTTTAACGGATATTGGTTTACCGGGTATTTCTGGACAAGAATTAGCGAGAGCAATTCGCCTGGATGAGAATAATTCTATCGCCAATCTTCCTATTGTTGGCTTAACAGCCCATGCTGCAGAAAAGATAGAGAAAAGCTGTCTTAATGCGGGAATGAACCAAGTTCTGTCCAAGCCACTATCGTTTAAAATCCTACAGGAAACATTAATAGCTTTTTTAGCACCGAAGGAACTGACAAATAATGAGCGCGAAGGTCTAGGAACGGATTTACCTAAAACAGAAACTGAATTATTTCAGCTTGACAATTTTCCTCTCTTCGATATAGAAGGTGCTCTCGCTAATTTAGGGACGCAAGAAACTCTTAAAGAATTACTTAATTTGATGATTCATGTGGATTTACCGCAGGAAGAATTTCAATTAGCCAAAGCTTATCAAGAGCAAAATTGGACTGATATTGAAAAAATTGCTCACAAACTTAAAAGTGGAGCCTTATACTGTGGTACTACAAAATTACAATACGCTTGCCAGTATCTGGAGCGCTATCTAAAAGCGGGACATTCGCGCTGTCAGAAAGAGCTTTATCAGCAATTGCATGTCGTACTCCTCCAAACAAAAAAAGCGATTAATGAATGGCTCGCAGCTTACTCTATGGGTAATAGTCCTCACTTTAAACAGAAGTATTGATTAGAATAGAAAGACTCTGGAGAAAAAAAATCCACTCACAAACGCTGGGCTTGGAGAGCCAAGCTTATAGTATGAATTACTTCAATAAATTGTAGACTAAGTCTGATAAGCCGCTATTTTTTATTATTTTTTGCTAATAGGTAATTAACGCGTTAGTTATCTGAAAGATGGCGTCCCCAGGGGGATTCGAACCCCCGTTACCGCCGTGAAAGGGCGATGTCCTAGGCCTCTAGACGATGGGGACCTGGAACTTAAATTATATACTATTTTGACACCAATAATGGCGTCCCCAAGGGGATTCGAACCCCTGTTACCGCCGTGAAAGGGCGATGTCCTAGGCCTCTAGACGATGGGGACCTTAAACATTTTCCATCAACAACCAATGGTTGATGATGGTGGAGCTAGGCGGGATCGAACCGCCGACCTCTTGCATGCCATGCAAACGCTCTCCCAGCTGAGCTATAGCCCCGAAATTAAGAATCGCAGTTTAATGACGCACCTCAATACTGTCAAGAAAAATTTAACAAAATCTTTTATTTTTAGAGATTTCTCTATCTTATCCTTGCCAAAAGCGCAAAGTACAGCCCAAACTTAACGGATGATTAAATCTTAGTCAGGAAGTTAATGTTCCATTAAGAAAAGGTCTTTATAATTCCTGGCACTTTTGACTATTTAAGGATTATCATGTCCCGACTACTAAAATCACACAAAAAAATTTACAATAATTATCAAGAATTTGAGAAAACAAAAAATCCTCAATTTTTATTAAAAAATATCGAAGAATTTGAAAGAATTTCTTCAGAGGAAAATATTCCAAGAATTCTGCAAAAATCCACCATCCCTAATCTCGACACATACAGTAAAATTCTTATTTTAGTTGCACAAAGTTACATTGATTATGCCTTTATTACAAAAGAGCAATTTTCTCTCAAAGAAAAAGAAGCTCAAGAATACTTATCCAAAGCTAAAAAATGTTATCAATTTTTTATTAATACTGTGGCTAAGATTCCTCCTTTTAGTTTGGGAGAACTGACCAGTACAAATACCGAAGTTATTTTTTACTCTCACAAGATTGACTTCTTCAAAGCCAAGATGAGATTATCTTTTGTTAAAAACTCAATGCAAGGAAACTATAGTGCCGAAAAAATTAGTTCTGCACTTAAGGAAATTATTGAAACTTATGATGCTTTTGAACAAATGCTTCTCCAGAAATACCGTCACCACTCTTATGGAATTTTTGGTATAAATGATGCACTCTTTACCTCAATTAAAGAAGGACGTGACGAAGCAGAAAATCTTTTGTCTGCAATAAAACCTGCCAAGAGAGTTCTTGAAGAGAAGTCCCCTTCTTCTTCTAAACCTAAACATACTGTAAAAAGAAGGCGAGTGAAAGAAAAGCAGAAACAAGAGGAAACTACAGAGATTCAAGAATCAACAGAAACTGCAGATTTTTCAAATAACTTCTCTCCTGTTATCATAGATCCTCCCATTGTTTCTCCAGGCGAGCTGGTCTCTGTAGCCAGGGAAGAAGAATCGGGATTGTCTGTTTTAAGCACAGCAGCAATGAGTTTCTTTCTACCTGTCAAAGAATCCCATTTACCTGAGAAGCCGCAGACACCTCCCCCAGCACCGTCAAAAAGCTTACTAAGCACATTTTGGACTCCCCCTCCTAATGCAAATTCTGATAGTCAGCAATGCTGGAGTAAAATCAATGACTGGAGTAGGCATTATTTCCTCTCGTTAAATAAAAATGTTTCTGAACAAGAGAAAATTGCATTAACCCTTGAAAAATTTGCTCAAACACTCTTATTGGCAGCTTTAGAGTTACAGCAAAAGAGCAGCTCATTTGGACAACAAAAAATAAACCCGGCGCTTCATTTGTCAGTACAAATATTCCACAGATGTGCTCAATTATCCACCAAAAATAGTAATCCCTATATTAATTTGAGGGTCTTATCAAAGCAATATGCTGAATTACTAGCTTCATTTGTACCACATTCTTCTATGAGAGACATAGAAGAATACGAATACCTTGAGCATATTCAGAAAAACCTGCGTAAACTACCTTCTCTTATACGTACTCTAAATGTCAATACAGAAGATTTGGTCAACGCTACATTCAAAGTGCTCGCCGACAACTGCACACCGGAAGATTATCAAACTGTTAATACAACTTGTTCTGAAACTTTTGATAAAGCCACATCATCGTTAAAACGAGATGCAGAACCCTCTTCCCGGTACAATTAATTTACCTGTCGATGTAAACTATTCAC
This sequence comes from Legionella clemsonensis, assembly GCF_002240035.1. Classification (NCBI taxonomy): domain Bacteria; kingdom Pseudomonadati; phylum Pseudomonadota; class Gammaproteobacteria; order Legionellales; family Legionellaceae; genus Legionella; species Legionella clemsonensis. The sequence goes on from NZ_CP016397.1 coordinate 2,317,471, forward strand.
TCATTGATGGTTTCTAATATCTGCTATTGCACTGATGGCAGGTATTAGAAACCTATCATTGCTATCCATTCGACTGCCAATTACTTTATACCGCATACCGCACACCTAAACGAATTTTTACCGCTTAACATGAGAAATTAGCTACTTTGGGATGAATAATGTAGGTACTAAGCCACTTTATTCTCGGCTTTAATACTCATACTCCCTCTAAAGTTTGTGAGGCAATCTTATTCACAAGGGAGTGTGTAAAAATTATGGCAGGAAATAAAGGCGGCTAAAGTTTAGGCGCCTTTTATGAATTTTTTAAGCGTTTGCAGCTTCAGTACGTTTTTTTGCTGCTTTTCTATGCTGCTTCCAATCACGATCTTTAGCGAAAACAAAACTTGCAGCTTCTTCAATAAAAAATCCAATGTCATCAATATTCGCCCACGCGCAATACTCATTAATCATTTCGAAGGTTTCGCTGCTTATTTCAGCCTTGATTTTTTCTTTTTTTTGTACACGAGTACTGTTAATTATTGGCATACTTAACCTCAAATGTTATTTGAACGAATAAATCTTAACAAATAAAAACCAGGCTTGCAAAATTATTAACCTCAATTATATTATGGGAAATGGCTTGGGAATTTCAGGATAAAAATTACTCCAGATCCTATCGCAAAAACCAAGCAAATTAGGATGGTTATGCAAATAAATTTTTAATGGATCCGCGTAAGGTAGCCATGCAATAGTCGCTAAAAAAGCAAACGCTGTGGCATCAATACGGGTAAGCTCATCCCCATGAAAATATTTTTTTTCTCCCAGCGTTGTGGCAATAGCATCAAGAGTTTTATATCCCATCTGTTTAATCTCTGCCTCCGTGTGACGTCCCATACCCTGAAAAGCTAATGCTTTTTGCATTGCGTGGCGCGCGGCATTAGGAATAAATAGTTTTGCAAGACGAGGCAATTTAGCAAAAAAATCTTTTTTTAAATGCATCCAACCATCCTTATTCTGCCAGCGGGAATAACACATTATCCAATACAAACGTTCAGCGAATATACTATCAAGCAAAACGGACAATGCTTTTTGTTCTGGTGTTAAACTTCGATCGAGAGGATCACCAAATTTTGATATCAGATAATCAATAATTAATTCGCTGTCAGCGATTATTTTGTCATCTATTTTAATATACGGTAATTTTTTTTTGGGTGCCTTTCCTGGGTTCATTATAAATCTAATTTCATAAGGCATTTCTGCCATACGTAAATAAGTTTCTATCTTCAAACAAAATGGACTAGCATTGGGTAATCCCCAAACTCCATAAAATTGGTACAGTATTATCATATTCTCTTAGTTCCTTCACTACAGAAAAAATTTGGTATTATCGCTGGAGTGCGCGATTATATCGCTGTCCTCTTTTCTGTAAAGTCCGAAATTACTTTTAAGGATTACTATGAATAAATGCCCCTGCGGCTCAATGATAGAGTATTCAATTTGCTGCGGTAGTTACATCGACGGCTCTGCTATACCAGCCACACCTGAGGCTTTAATGCGCTCACGTTACACAGCCTATAGCCAAGCCAACATTGATTACATCAAAAAAACTATGCGCGGCAGCCCTCTTACAAATTTTGATGCAACAGAAGCAAAAATCTGGGCCAAGGGTGTAACCTGGTTAGGATTAAAAGTACTAAAAGCTTATCAGGATGAATTAAATTCCCATAAAGGCTATGTCGAATTTATAGCCCGATTTAGAGAAAATCATCAGCCTAAAAAGCTTCATGAAGTCAGTGAATTTGCCTATGAAGATGGTCGGTGGTTTTATACAGCCGGTCTTGAACCAAAGAAATCAACGCCAGTAAAAGCTTCTCGCAATGCTCCTTGTCCTTGTGGCAGTCAAAAGAAATTTAAAAATTGTTGTCTTGTAAAATAAAAAAAATACGTTGTACGAGATTCTTTCTCATCTGGAGAAATACAGCCTTCTTTTCAACTTTCCCTGTATAACCTGAACTTCATCCTGTGCACATTCTTGGTAAGCGAATGAAGAATGGCTTGCCGACATTAGGAAGCCCATAAGAATTAACGGTCTTAAGATTTTAGTTGGTCTGTGACAATAATTTATTAGTGTAAGCAATCGCTAGCGCAGATACTAGCAACGTCAAATGAATAACCACTTGCCACAACACACTATCAAAAGCTTGTTTACTTGGATCAATAAATGTTCTTAGCAAGTGGATGGAGGAAATGCCAATTAAGGCAAGTGCTAATTTAATTTTCATAGCACCTGCATCAATATGATCTAACCACTCTGGCTGATCCGGATGATTCTGTAGATTCAATCGTGAAACAAAAGTTTCATACCCGCCCATAATGACCATAATCAGTAAATTGGCAATCATCACTACATCAATTAAATCCAGTACTCCCAGCATAATCTGCGTATTATCAGCAGTATTGATATGGCCCATTAAATGAAATAATTCAGTGATGAACCGATAAGCATAAGCAGTTAAAATTAAAAGTAATCCCAAATAGAGAGGCGCCTGTAGCCAACGGCCTAAAAAAATTAATTGGCTAATGAGCAAAGGGAGCTTTTTTATTTTTTTATTGTCAAGCGTATTTTCAATAGTATGATTCATAATGGATTTGCCCTGTCTTAAAAGCCGGTATAAAATTAAGCTTCTAATTTTACTGCAAGTCGTTCATTTAAAAAACTGGTTGGTATATTTGAATAAGCAGCGGATGATTAATAGTGGGCCGTATAGGGTTCACGGCCCAGATTATCAGCATAGCGTGAGTTTAAATAAAATTTCAAGTCCGCATGCAGCAATAAATGGCTCTCTATAATCTGCAGTAATAAAAGATAACAGCATTATCGAGACATTAAAATAAAAATGACGGTGGCTGCTCGAAGGCAGTTTTATTGTTTAAATTATCCAGCACCTCTTGTATTTTTTGATACATCAACAGTTCTGTTTGTGAAATATTTTGTCCTGTAGAAATTTTCCGTATTATTTCAGATGCTATTGATTCTAACATGATACGGTCAGCATCAAGCTCTTCTTGTAGAACCCGGTTTTCCGTTTGCAACTGGATACACTCTAACGCTAGTTCTTTATTTTCGGCTTCAAGAGCTTTATGTTGATTTTTCAAAATTAGAAGCTTTCGCTTCTTTCTTTCTCTATATTCTTTTGCTGAAATTAACCTGGTAAGGCGTTGAAATTCCCTTTCGTCTTCTAAAGTAAATGTACCTGTCATTTTTTTAGCTTTTAACGCTTCATATAATTTTTGATTTTCTTCTGGCGAGGGCTGTTGTGTTTTTTTGCAACTTGACCGAATCACCCTGAAAGAAGATTTTTCCTTTTGTTTTTTTTCTTGCAAATTTTGGGGTTGTTCTATCAACACAGGAGCAAAAGAGAAAAAGGTTCCTGGATAACTAGTCATTTCAGGAAATAAAGGCTCTAGAGGAGGAGAAAAAACAGTAGCGGAGGGGGGAGTAAGTTCATTCAATGCCATCCCTGGAACATTTAAAGGTGGAAGCCATAATTTAGCAAGAGTACCTAATAACTCTTCAAGAATTTTTTGCTGTTCACTGTAAGCATTGCTATAATCCTTTAACAGTTCGTAAAGATTAACCTCAATGCGATTTTTTTCAGCATCAATAAGAAAATTTAATCGCTCTTTCTGGTTGTGAAGCAGTACCAACAACTGATTTTTTTCTCGCTCTTTCTCTTGACCTTGCAATGATTGTTCTATCAAGAGCAACAGTGTGTCCTGAAGGGTTTGCTGGTTCAAATAAAATTCAAGCATGTTTCTACCTATGTTATTTAATTTTATAATAATTTAACAGGAGAGGCTTAAGAAACTCTTAAGGTTTCCTGCCCCGACTGTCTGTGCTGTCTTCGTCTCTATCCTCTTTAAAGCTTTCCCCGTCAGTCTCTTCCTTCTCTTCTTCAGCTTTTGTCGTTAGTAATGGTTCCTGGGTCAAAGCAAATTTATTCTTCCCTACCTTCTCTGAAAGATTTGGCTGGACGAGAGGTTTATTAATTAACTGCTCCATCTCTGTCATTATTTTTTCATCAGCGACAATCTTTGTCTCAATTTGCGCTTGAACTTTTTGTTGATGTTGTTGCTCTCTAAAAATTTTGGCTCCCAACAGACTCGCAGCGACTGCAGTCACTGCTACGGAGATGGCTGCAATAGCAATTACCGCAGCGATAGGCGCACCTACACCTGGTATAATTAACGCCAATGCTGCGATGGCCAGAGCAAAGCCTGAAAATGAAGCAGCATAACCTAATCCTTTTATTAACTTTCCTTCGTTAGACCACCGCTTTTTTTCCAATTGTTGATGCATCACAAAACTAGATTCACCCACATTTAATTTTTCCTCTAGCTGAGCAAGTTCATCGCGGGTTGTTGGGGAGAGTTTTCGCTCCCCCAAGGGTCTCATTTTAAAATCACTATAAAGATCAGCGCTTTTTTTTATAAAATCAACTGCCCCATACGCTAAAACAGCGCCCCCAATTATTAGTCCTGGAATCATTAAGGGAGGAAAAGCAATACTTAGCACGGCTGCTGTTGTCACAAGCAAAGTTCCCAGTCCCATCCAACTTGCATTAGCCAGTAATTTTTTACGGTTATCCATACTCTTTAAATAGGATAATCGCGTATCTGCTAACAGTTGGTTATTCTGTTCAATAAGAGACATCGAAAAAAAATTGGCCAATTGTTGGTAAGATTCATTTTCTAATAAGTTATTTATGACTGCATTTTTGTGCGCGGCAAAAAATCGTGGATCCGACTCTCCTTTTAAAAAGTCCAATTCCATTCGCCAATCGGTGAAGCAAGTGTGCTCTTTAAACCAAAGCGGCATTTTTTCATATTGTGCGTCAATATTTTCTGGAGTGACATCACGCAAGAAACGAAGAAGATAATTGCAGAAACGATAGTCCTCTAAAGGCGCTTCCAAATCTGCATCTAAATTAAACTTGCTCTCTAAATTTGCAATTAACTGATTTAACCGTTTTTGCTGCAAGAGAAACTCTTCTTTTGAACTTGCTTGTAACATCCCTTTTATAGATTCTTGAGCGGAAAGTAACATCTGCTTTTGTAATTGCTGGGTTTTTCCATCAGAAGTTTTTCTAATCAAATCATCTGTAATGGCACGTAATTGATGCTCTATAATTAAAGCCGAGGTTAACTCATGCCTTAGTACTCTCTGATTAAAATTTTCAATTTCTTGATCTAAATCTTGTGCCATACTAAAAATCCTACTTATTAACTACTGCTAATGTTATTTATATTTTAGGTTATAAGCATTGTCATTTTTAACTAAAATATAGAGTAACGGAATAAAGAGTAAATCCAATGGGTATAAAAGATAAGCTGTCTCAGGCGATTACCGCTCGACATCCAATTGAGTGCAGCTATCATGAAAAAAAACGATTTATTGAGCCCTACCATTATGGCATTTTAGGTGGGGAAGAACAGCTCCATTGTTATCAGTATGCCGGAGAGAGCGAATCTGGAGGCCTTCCTCAGTGGAGAAATTTAAAGCTTCATGATATTCGCACTATTCGAATCCTGGACGGTCATTTCCTTATACGTGAAAGTTATCATCCTGAAAATGCCCATTATTCTCTAATCGAAAAAGGTATTTATAAATAAATCCTAATAATTTGAGCCCTGCCTGCAGGCTCCTCCATGAGGTTCTCATCCAATCCTCAAATTTTGACTATATTTAATAATGTAATTTGGCGTGTGATGTTAAGGAGAACTGCATGACCCAATCATTTATCCCTGCATCTCACTGACACTATTATTTGAATAACTTAAAAGAATATGCCAGATACTTTACGCATTAGTACTTACAATATTAATTGGGGAAAAGGACCCTGGAAACTTACCTCCCCCACTACCAGTATCGATGCATTGAGAAAAACCAATGCAGACATTGTTCTTTTACAAGAAACTACCCCATTTTGGCAAGAGATGTTGGAGAAGAATTTTGTCAAACGCTACCCTTACCGTTACTTTCGACATCACAACAATGCAGGGGGTTTAGCGGTAATGGCTAAATTCCCTTGTCAAACGATTGAATATATCCATCCTCAAATTGGTTGGCACCCCATTTGGATTTTCAAATCAGAAACCCCTTTAGGGCCTATACAATTTGCCAACTTACACCTGACTCCTCCCTTAGTGAATGAAAGCAGTATGGGGTTTATGTTTCACGCTTTATTCACCTCTCCACCTATTCGCTTGCAAGAAATTTATCATGTTAAACAATGCTTACAACCCGAAATACCGACGATTATAGCGGGTGATTTTAATGAAGGGGACAACGGTGGTGCTGTTAATTATTTGCGCAACCAGAATTTTATTGATGCTCTGAATGCTACCCAGTTTCAAGGCTACACTTGGCATTGGCGGATAGCTATTTTATGCTTTCGTGAACGATTAGATCGTATGTTCTCCTCACCTTCACTTAAGCCTGTGAATAGTGAAGTCATTTACGATGGGGATTCTGATCATTTCCCCCTGCTAGTGGATTTTATAAAAACTAAAAACCAAGGCTTCACTCCTTATTAAAGCAAGCATAGACTGGGCTTGCCAGTCCAGCCTACGCTATTATACTTGCCGTTTTAGTCATAAGATCAGGAGACATTTGCAGCGCGAGCACGAATGCGTTCTAATCCTTGCTCTAAACGCGCCAGAGTACGTTTTTTACCAAGTAGCGTCAATGTCATGTCAATTGCAGGAGACATGTTGCTACCGGTTACCGCCACACGCAAAGGCTGGGCTATCTTGCTCATATTCATGTCAAATTCCGCGCTAACATCATTGATGCACTCTTGCAAATTATCTTTGTCCCATTGCTGTACTGCTGTAAATTTCTGCAGTAATGCTTCAAGTGGTGCCAAGACGACAGGTCTTAAGTGTTTTTTTACAGCTTCTTCGTCATACACAATCTCATCTTGATAAAAATAAAGACTTTTTTCACAGATATCGACCAGCGTTTTACAACGTTCTGCCTGTATGGGGATTAAATCCTCCAGGTTAGGCCCTTGGGTAACATCAATACCACGTTGCTGAAAATGCCATTGCAATGCTTTGGCAACCTCTGCCGGAGAATCATGCTTTTGATAATGCTGGTTGAGCCAATGCAGTTTTTCATAATTAAAACTTGATACACCCCGACTTACATTTTTTAAATCAAAGTAATTAATCATTTCCGTGACGCTGAAAATTTCCTGGTCACCATAAGACCACCCCAGGCGCACTAAATAGTTAAGCAAGGCATGCGGCAAAAAACCTAGCTCTTTAAATTGCAGTACACTAACGGCTCCGTGACGTTTAGAAAGTCGTTTACCATCGTCACCAAGAATCATGGGTAAATGAGCAAATACTGGAACGGGAGCGCCCAGTGCTTTGAATAAATTAATCTGCCTTGGCGTGTTATTGATATGATCATCACCTCGAATAACATGAGTAATATTCATATCCCAGTCATCAATAACTACAGCAAAATTATAGGTAGGATGACCGTCTGAACGAACCAAGATTAAATCGTCAAGTTCGGAATTATCGATATGTATCTCTCCATACACCTGGTCCGTAAAGGAAACAATACCTATACAGGGATTTTTAAAGCGAATCACGTGAGGTATATCCGTATCAGGTAAATTTTTATCACGACAAAAACCGTCATAACGCGGTTTTTCCTTAGCGGCAAGCTGAGCCTCACGTAATGCTTCCAAGCGTTCTTTACTGCACTCGCAGCGGTAAGCTTTACCCTCATCAAGAAGTTTTTGTGCAATTTCCTGATAACGTTCAAAACGTTGTGTTTGATAAAAAGGCCCTTCATCATAATCAAGTCCTAACCAGGTCATGCCTTCGAGAATAGCCTGCACTGACTCTTGTGTGGAGCGCTCTTGATCAGTATCCTCAATACGCAGGATGAATTGTCCTTGATGATGCCTTGCATACAGCCAGGAAAATAATGCAGTACGGACACCACCAACGTGTAAAAAACCAGTGGGGCTAGGGGCAAAACGTGTTCTAACAACCATTAAAAAACTCCGTTGTAAGCGGGAAAATAATCAAGCTATAATAGCTCAGTTTATCTAACAAAAACCATAGAGTTAGAACCTGCGCATAAAAAATCTTGTCTTCTACCTTCCGCGGTTTATCCCCGGAACCAGTAATGTTGCAAGATTTCTTCATCCGCGAACCAATCGCGGACGTAGAAATAAGGCAGATTGATAACTTCATGTGTAGGCTTGCTCGAGCCCCTGCATTTACAAAGCTTGCTATGAATTTGCTAAGCTTATACAAATGCATTAAAAATAGTGAGCCATGGATCATTTACTATTAAAGGATAATTTAGCTTGAATGAAGTAAAATGCAGAATTATCTCATAGGGAATCGCGTGCCAAGACTATTTACAATAACGTGCGGGAGGTGCCACAGGTGAAACGGCTTGGCATTAAGTATCAACTCCGCATTACCACCTTAATCCCGGTTCTTCTGGTCGCCCTTTTATTTGCTGTTTTTTATAACGGCCAACTTAATAAAGATTTAAATCAACACATAGCCAGGCTTCGGTGAAGCTTACATTCGCCAACTTCTACCTGCAGCGCAATTTGCGATGATGCGCAATGATAGCCGAACTCTTCAAGGTTTAATTAATGCATCCACCATCAATCCGGAAATTAAAGCACTCGCTTTTTACAATGCTCAGGGACAATTATTAGCCTATCGAGGTGGAAAACATGCCATCAACAGGCTTTTTACTCCTCCGCAATATACAGGAGATTATATTGAAAGTAAGCAAATAGAGCCTTATACCATTAAATTTACTGCCCCTATCACGATTCCAAAATTTAATCTTTATTCCACAAATTCATTAAAAAAATCATCAAATCCTACAATACAAGCTGATGATATTCTAGGGTGGTTGTCATTAGATATTGATACACAATCCATGCTTATTAAACGGTATCAAATGTATATTGTAACCATCTTTATTACTCTTTTGGGCCTGTTAATTAGTTTAAGCATTCACTTTTTTTTATCCCGGCGTATTTATCTGCCTATTTCACGATTGCGTCGTAGCATGAAGCAAATTCTTAGCAATGAATTTGAAACCCATATCAGTACGAGAAGCACCGGCGAGCTCGGTATCATAGAAAAAGGTTGTGCCCATTTGCAAAAAGCTTACTTAAATACCATTAAAGACTTAAATCACCACATTGAGGTGGCAACTGAAGATTTACAACAAAGCTTGGAACTGCTCGAAGAAAAAAATATTGAGTTGTCCATGGAAAAAAAGAAATGTGAAGAAAAAAGCAGGCAAAAATCAGAATTTATTGCCAACATGAGCCATGAAATCCGTAATCCCATGAACGGCGTCATAGGGTTTACCAATGTTTTGCTGGAATCCAAACTTGATAGCTTGCAACTGGATTATGTAAAAACAATTAAGTCTTCGGCGCAGGACTTACTCACAATCATTAATGATATTCTAGATTATTCCAAAATGGATGCTGGTAAATTACATTTAGACTGCATACCGCTGGATATTCGCGCTTGTATTGATGAAGTATTAGCTCTCGCAGCTCCCAATGCTCATAAAAAAGGACTTGATCTTATTCCAGCCACGGAAATTAATGTGCCAAGAAAGGTACTTGGCGATCCCATACGCCTCAAACAAATTATTACTAACTTAGTCAGCAACGCGATTAAATTTACTGATCACGGTTATGTGTCAATTCGCACTTCCATTGAGCAAGAAACTGACAAAGATTATACCCTATGCCTATCTGTTATCGATACAGGTATTGGTATTTCTCCTGAAGATCAACCCAAATTGTTTAATGCATTTAATCAGGCTGATACCAGTATTACACGCCGTTTTGGCGGCTCAGGTTTGGGTTTGGTCATTTGTAAGAAACTGACAGAGCAAATGCATGGCCGCATTTCATTTACCAGCGAAATAAATAAAGGCTCAACGTTTTTAGTTCGAATTAAACTTGAAAAATTAGCAGCTTATGAAATAGAAAAAGAGCAAAGCCAACGTTTCGATAATCTGAAAGTACTTTGTTATGATGATAACCCATTATATTTAGAAGCCATGTGTAATGGCTTAGGCTATTGGGGAATCCAATGCGTGCGCATTGCTGCATTTAATCAATTGGAAAAAGCATTTATTGAGCATAGTGATTGTTCATTAGCCTTCGTTAATGTCAATGAAGGTTGTGAAAAACAAGTGGCACAGGTTTTACGCAAACAGACGATACCCTGTATTTTAGTGTCTAAATGGGTGATTCATAATCACCAAGCCTTGGGTGCAAAAGCTTTTTTGTTTAAACCAATCAGTATTCAAAAATTACATGAAATTATAGAATCTGTACTTAATGAAGCTTCTCAGTCCACAAGTACTAATCATGAATTGGATAATCTGCGTACACAACTTCGTGTATCCCGACCTGAGGTGTTAATTGCTGAAGACAATCCCGTAAACCGCATGCTATTAACATCACTTTTACAAGAAAACTGCAGTATTGAAACAGTGAATGATGGCGAAGAAGCAGTTAAAGTCTGTCAAAGCAAGCGCTTCACTGCTATTTTGCTAGACCTGCAAATGCCCAAGCTCAATGGTCTTGATGCAGCTCACCTTATTCGCCATGAATCCATGTTAAACAAGCAAACCCCCATTATTGTTATCAGTGCAGATAGTAGTAGCCTCAGTAAAGAGAAATTAAAAAAAGCCGGTGTGGATTTTTGTTTACAAAAGCCTATTGATGAAAAGCAATTATTAACCTATCTGCTACGTATTGTAAAAAAATCCAAATCAGCCGCCATTGATTGGCAACTTTGTGTGCAAAAAGTATCAGGAAATCAAGCACTGGCTGAAGAATTCCTAGAGCGATTTGTGCAAGAATTGCGAAAAAATCGCGAAGAATTTATTCAGCTTCTACATAATAAAGACATCAAAGGTCTGGAAAGTGCTGCTCATAAATTACACGGTGCCTGTTGTTTCTGCGGTGTTCCACATCTACAAACGCAGGTAATTCGACTCGAGAAGCAAGCAAAAGCCGCCAAAAAAATCGATGACCTGCAAAATACTTTTGCAGAGCTAATTCAAAGTATTGACGAAGTCATTGATGAATTTGACAATCTATATCAAACCAGTCCTTCTGATTGAGTTTATACCACGGAGAAAACATGTCTATAAAAAATGCAATCTATGCCCAGTCTGGTGGCGTTACTGCGGTTATTAATGCCTCAGCCTGTGGGGTTATTCAAACTGCGCGCAAACATCCTGAAAAAATAGGGAAAGTTTATGCGGCACAAAATGGTATTATTGGTGCGCTCAATGAGCTGTTAATTGATACTTCTTTAGAAACAGACGAAGATATTGCCCAATTGCTTCATACCCCATCAGGAGCATTTGGTTCTTGCCGTTATAAATTGAAAGACAGCGGCGGCCCCGAGTATGAACGCTTAATTGAAGTATTCAAGGCTCATAACATTGGCTATTTTTTCTATAACGGCGGCGGCGATTCACAGGATACGGCCTACAAAGTTTCCAAACTAGGCAGTGAAAGGGGGTATCCAATCACTTGTATCGGAATTCCTAAAACAGTCGATAATGATTTACCTTTTACCGATACCTGTCCGGGTTTTGGCTCCGTTGCCAAGTATGTAGCTATTTCAACGTTAGAGGCGGGATTTGATGTGGCTTCAATGGCTGCTTCTTCAACAAAGGTTTTTATTCTTGAGGTGATGGGTCGTCATGCAGGTTGGATTGCTGCTGCCAGTGGTTTAGCCGGTGAAAAAGCAGGAGAGCCTCCACATATCATTTTGTTTCCTGAAGTACCTTTTAAACAACAGTATTTTTTAAGCAAAGTCGATGAGTGTGTTAAAAAATACGGTTATTGTGTCGTTGTTGTGTCAGAGGGTATCCGTAATGAAGAGGGACAGTTTTTAAGTGATGCCGGCTTAAAAGATGCCTTTGGTCATTCCCAATTGGGAGGAGTTGCGCCCGTCATCGCCCAGTTAGTCAAAACAGAACTGGGGTATAAGTATCATTGGGCAGTGGCTGATTACCTGCAACGCGCTGCAAGACATATTGCCTCACAAGTTGATCTCGAACAAGCCTATGCACTGGGTAAAGCTGCCGTTGAGTTGGCATTAGAGGGCCATAATGCCATTATGCCTATCATTCAACGTGAACAAGATACTCCCTATCGTTGGTCCATAAATTATGTGCCGTTAGCTGACGTTGCAAATCAAGAAAAGAAAATGCCTGCTAATTTTATTAGCGAAGATGGTATGGGCATTACTGAACATTGTCGTCGCTATCTTGCACCACTGATTCAGGGTGAAGCTTATCCACCCTATCAACAGGGCTTACCCATATACGTTCGTCTTAAAAATAAACTTGTTCCACAGAAACTCTAATTCTGTATTTATTAGGGCTATTTCTTAAAATAGCCCTTAAGCAATTGCAGGCAAACCGACTACTCTTTTTGCCTTTTCAATTTAACCTCATCGTAAATTACCTTGGTGCTCAAATTTTAAGCACCATAAATTAATGCTATAGTATTCAAATTGAGCAAATAAAATATTATCGTGAGGCAGGCATGTTAGCTTTAATCAAGATTTATGAAGAGTCTCAGAGAAATTTGCATGCTGTAAAAGAATATCTTAACAAGAATAATCTCAATTTCAATAATGATAATACCCTTGATGAAGTGGATGGTAATGGTTGTAGTGCATTTTTCATAGCCTGTACTCAAGGCTATTTGGATCTAGCAGATCTATTATTAGAGCTCGGTGCAAATATAAATATTCAAAACTCTAATGGCTGGACTCCTTTACACGTTGCTGTTAGTAATGATGAGGTTGATAGGATTGAATTTCTTATTAAAAGAGGCGCCAACCCGCATATAAAAAATAACCAATTTTTAACAGCACGTGATTATGCTGAGAAAAAAAGAGATAAACTTTATTATCACCATCATTTTGAATTTGCCACACAGGTAAAGGATTATGAATGGATTACTGAAAAGTATGAGCAAATCAATAGCCTGATAAACTTGATGGGGAATCCAAAAGATATAAAACCTCCTGTAGTAAATGATTTTAAAACTCTCACCCAAGAGGGTATAGCGATTTCTGATCTAAGTACTCTCTCAACCAAAGAGCTAAAGCAGTTAGCCAAAACGCTGGAACAAAGTTTCCTTCACACAGCACCAAAAGAAGAAATTCAATTAAACATCGACCATCAACTCACTCCTTCAGAATTAATAAAAACAGTGTTTGACCATTATCCGGGGATGATCCTAGGGGAAAGTCATGAATCAGAGGCACCCAAACGATTTGTCATAGAGAACATTGATTTTCTGGCAGAACAAGGCGTAAAAGTTATTTTTCTGGAGCATTTATTAATTGAAGAATGTGCAGAGGCTTTAGAGACGTATTTAACTGCATCAGATGACGGACCTATCCCTGAACCACTCAAAACCAAATTACATCTGCAGGATTATCATCGTAGCCTGAAGGCTAGTCCTTATAATTTTACTAACCTTGTTACTGCAGTTAAATTACACAATCTAAAAAATCCTGATAAGTTACTCCGTATAGTACCTTTTGATACTGAACAGTCTTATAGCATTAGTTCTGATAATCCGGCTAATACTACTCGGGCACAAGTGATGAATTATCTGGCGCATATTACTATTGAAAAAGAAAAAGCGCGTTTTAATGCAGTCAATCCTGAGCAGAAATTTAAATTTGTGGGATTTATGGGGGAGGTTCATACCAATACATTTAATAAAGCAGTAGGTGTTGCCAATTATCAAAAAGTACCGGGAATTGCTTTGGAGCAAATTGATCTGAAACGTAGGCCATCACGTGCACCTTTAGTTATTCCGGATTACAGATATTGGCTGTATTCTCAACCAAACATGGAAGCTTCTTGTAGCCCCGAGAAATTAGCCAAATACCAACAAATTATCAATCTTTTCCAGTATCTGGATAGTCTAATCCCTTTAATCCCGGACAATTTTGAGGCAAGAAAGCCATTAAATGCTTTATATCACGAGATCCAGTTGTCCAAATTTGACATTCAGCAATTTAATGAAAAAAACCTGGATGAATATGTTCAACGAGCCTTAGAATTATCACCGCCAATATTAAGAAACAACAATAGGAGTTATTCATTACTCCGTGCAAAAGTACATCATATTTTGGAAGCAAATCTTACTCAAACGAAGGAAGAGTTTGAAGAAATTCGTAAAATAGAGCATTTCCTACGAAATAATCCTTTACAAACCAGAGAAAATAGTCGGGAAATAAATCGCATCATTGACCTTGTAAAATCCTATGAGTTGCGAGAAATGTCTCTTAATAAGTATGGCCAAACAGGGTTACTACCTGCTCTTGAGATAATTGAAGAACCAGAAAAATGCCCTAGCATAGTTTGGGCTGTTGCTATTGTTGAAGCCTTGGAAAGTGTTCTGGCAAGCCCCAGAGAACTGAGTGAACTTGATTTTGATATGGCGGACAAGAAACAGGAAAGGATTCTTTACCCATTATATGCATTAAGGAAAGAAAAAAGGCTTGAAATTTTGTCTCTGACTAATCATTTTATCATGCACCACTTTCCAAAAGAAAGAGAGCAATATTCCAGATACCTGGATCTTCAATTAAGCAAACAGAGCGATTCCAGGAATAGCGAATTAATCAAAGAGGATATCAATTTTCTGCTTGCCTACAGGAATCACTTTAAGCTTCAAGAGCAAAATCTAGCCAAAAAAACAGGCTCACTCTCCCATAGTCACTCTCCGTTAGGTTTTTTTAATAGCGGAGGTAATGCCAATGAGATACACTCACAATGCTCCTTATTAAGAAAGACTTTAAATCTCTCCTATAATGAACTTGCCATTGCATTTCCACAATTAAATTGGCCAGTAATTGATAATTTCAATTTAAAATTCAATGGCCTTACCGTATATTCCAATAGCAATGAGTTTATTTTAAAGTTGTGTGTGCAAAATTTACAGCAGACAAACAACAATGCCTTGGAATATATAGATAACTATGTGACATTACCTATACCTAAATTTCTTGCCACTGCTTTGCTTCACTTAAGCCAATCCCAAACTATTTGTAATGCCTTGTCATCTATGCCTGTAGGTACTATGTACCTTGGCCATAACGATAATTCTAATATGCAGATTTATCTCAGGCATGCGCAAGGAGTCCATTTTTATTCACTCGCAAAAACTGCGGCAAATACATTAATTGATCAAAATAATAGGCATTACGGCAGCTTTGATGCTTTTCTCTCTGCAGCCATGAGTTTTTACAAATTGCCTGGAATATATCCAATAAATACAGCGCAATTATTAATTGATCACATGCAGGAAATGGCCCCACAGAGTTTATCAAATCATTCTCCACGCTGAGGTAAATTATTTACTCAGATGAATGTGCCTCGTTACTTGCAGCCATAAGGTCGGTATTTTTCTTCCAAAGTACCCCCTGCACAAGTCCAGATTATATCGCCATTAGTTCTCAATGTTGGAGTTAACAGAAGCGTTCCATCACCTGCTTCAGGTGTGTAGGTGATAGTAATTACCCCTTTATCACCAATAGTGATTGATTTCACATTAGCAGTAGGAGCCGGGCTAGTGTAGCCTGTGGTTTCCTGTGAGGCAGGTAATGCCTGATTAGCCACCGCAGCTTCAGTGACTGCAATTTTGGCAGTAGAGGCTAAACTCAAACCCTCGATCACTTTCGCTCGTACGATGTGCTGTCTGTAAGCAGGTACGGCAAGAGAAATTAGAATACCTAGAATAGCTACCACGATCATTAATTCAATTAATGTAAACCCTTTTTCTTTCATAACACTACCTGAAGCTTAAAATGTGAAAAGATATCACAGCTACCTCAGAAATTCATTGAAATATTAAGATCTGCTAACCTTTCTACCTAAGGTGATCACCGTCTCCCAGAGTAGAAGAGAACCTTCAAGCAGCTCCACTGTTTTCAGGACGACGAGTGTTGGAATCTTTGCTTTGCTCCCAAAGACATACGTCATATCAAACGTAGTGAGACATCTCCTGATACAAAGGAGATCCCTCAGCACTACGTTCGGGATAACGGTCGTCTTTTTTAATGTTTGCCCCAAAGAGGCTGGAGTGCTCAGAATGACGCTTTGTTGTTTATAATTTAGATAAAGTATGATTTTGCCCTGAGACAGTTATAACAAATTTCATTTTATTCGTTATAATCTTTATTAATCCAGCAATGTGAGAAATTCATGTCGAGAGAAGCACGAATTACGAAATTAATTACTGATAATTTTAAAAGCATTTTTTTACAAGTTGAAAATGAATCCCATAAACATCATGTGCCTCAAGGCTCTGAAACCCATTTTAAAATACTTCTTGTATCTCCGGCATTTGAAGGCCTGTCGATGATTAATCGCCACCGCCAAATTAATACTCTATTAGCCGATGAGCTGCAAACAGGACTACATGCTTTAAGCCTGCATCTGTATACAACAGAAGAATGGGACAAACGACATCAAACGCTGCAAACCTCTCCTGCTTGTCGGGACGGCTATCGTCATGGATAAAAAGCAGCCTTGTTATTGGCAAACTGAATGCGTATTAACACCTAAGTCGCGTGGCTTTCACCTCATCATGGCCGAATTGGCACCGGTGTTCTCTTCCATGCCATCCTTACATACAGGACTGGCACATTTTTTTCTGCAACATACTTCCGCTTCACTGACCATTAGTGAAAATACTTGCGCCGATGTACGTCTTGATCTGGAAACTTATTTTAATCATGCAATACCTGATGATACTCGTCTCTACAGGCACACGATGGAAGGAGAAGATGATATGCCTGCCCATATAAAAAATGCCCTATTGGGTACAGAATTAACAATACCTATTTCTCATGGAAAATTGGCGCTTGGACAGTGGCAAGGAATTTATTTATGCGAGCATAGAAATACTGCACCAGCACGGCGCATTATCATCACCGTGCAGGGAGTTTTACTTCGCGGTGGGAGCAGTTTGTAGCGGAGATGGAGGAGCAGCCTCTGCTGCTGAATCTGCAAATTTAATCAGTGATGCGCCAGAATTCACCAGGTGAACCAGTGCATCAACGGCAGCCACAGCAACTGGTACTTCTGAACAACCTGCGGTAGTCATTCCAGCATAAATTGCACCTAATCTTATTAAATTGACAGCAGTAGAGCCAAATTCAGCTACCAAGGACTGAGAGTCACTTAGAGCCACATAACTAAGGGCATGGGTTAATGCATCTAAACCAAATTCTGCCAAGCTTGCTTCAGGGTTAGTAAGTAACGTAAAACCAGCAGCTCCAAGTGCAGCCAGATTAACTACCTGTAAGCCTGCGTAGAAACGATTTTTACTATTAAAGGTACTTGTAAACCATCTGTACATTATTTGTCCATGATTCGCTAAAAGATATCATTAAACAAAAATATAGAATAAGTTACAAGGGAGTCAGTAAAAAATCCCTCCTGAATATAAATAAAAGACTCCTTTATAACTCTTAATTCACTGTGCACAGAGTTATCCACACATTTTGGGGATAAGTGAATCGAAAACTGTCATGAAAAGGGCTTATTTTGTAGCGTCTGAAATATAGAGCAGGTCTTTGTAGCCCAAGAGGGGAAAACTTATCCACAAGAAAAAAAAAAAAAAAAAAAAAAATAAAATCGTGGGCTAGCCATTCTATAGAAAAAAAATATAAATAAAAAGTCTTGACTCTAACTTTTTTTGCTTTGGTTATCTTTCTCACAAAAATTGCAAATCTCATTAAATAGTTTTCATAGGCTTATGCTTCCCTTATAATGTCTATCTTTTTGCCAAACTATTTTCATTGGATTGTTATGAAAGCATGGTCTTCGGAAAAAATTTCTGTATTTGCTTTAGTATTATTGATTACCGGAGCCATCGATAGTATCCGTAATTTACCGGCTACAGCCCTTTTTGGCTCCTCACTAATTTTCTTCTTTGCATTTTCAGCCATCGTTTTTCTTATTCCAGTCGCCCTGGTTTCCGCTGAGCTCGCTTCTATCTGGCCTGAAGAAGAAGGTGGTGTTTACAGCTGGGTAAAACATGCTTTTGGTGAGGGAATGGCTTTTATTACCATTTGGTTGCAATGGATTAATACCATGGTCTGGTATCCTACTATCTTGTCGTTTATTGCAGGGACTTTGGCTTATTTAATTAACCCTGCTTTGGCCCAGAACAAATATTATTTAATTAGTGTAATTCTTATTGTCTTTTGGTCTCTTACTTTGCTTGGACTTTCGGGGTTACGCGCCTCTGCAGCCTTTGCCAGTTTCTGTGCAGTATTTGGCATGATTTTGCCAATGGGATTAATTATTTTACTTGCAGTCATCTGGTTTGTTGCCGGAAATCCGCTGGCAATTGACTTAAGCTTTCCTAATTTAATTCCTCATTGGAAAGATACACAGTCCTGGGTTTCACTAACAGCGATCATGACTTCTTTCCTGGGAATGGAACTTGCGGCTGTTCACGTGCGCAATGTACGCGACCCACAGCGCAACTTCCCTCGAGCGATGTTTTTTTCGGTTCTTTTAATTTTAACCACAATGATTTTGGGTTCTTTAGCCATTGCCTTTGTACTTCCGCAGGAAAAAATTAGTCTGGTCGACGGCGTCATGCAAGCGTTTACCAATTTTTTTAAAGTTTACCATTTAACTGCATTGATGCCTGTGATTGTTATTCTCTTACTGTTAGGCAGTCTCGGTGGGATGGTAAATTGGATTATTTCACCTGCCAAAGGTTTGCTGTTAGCGGCAGATAATGGTTTCCTTCCTCATTGGCTTTATCGGTTAAACAAGCATGGGATTGCCTCACGAATTTTAATTTTGCAGGCCGTGTTGGTAACTCTTCTATGCAGTGGTTTCTTATTATTTCCAAGCGTTAATGCAATCTACTGGTTATTTACTGATTTAAGTACTGAGTTGTATATTATGATGTATGTACTAATGTTTATAGCAGCTTGGCGCTCAAAAGAAAAATTTGCTCATTTGTCTCGCGCTTTTAAAATTCCAGGTGGCAATTTTGGTTATTATATAACTTGTATTTTAGGTTTGGCTGGCTGCCTTATTACTTTACTCGTTGGTTTTATTCCTCCAGAAAGTAGTATGGACATGGGTGGAGCTGGCCACTTCCGTCTGATTTTTGTCAGCGGCATTTTGCTCATGATCTTTCCAGCTTTATTGTTATACCTACGCAAAAAAAAGATTGACATTAAAGAGCAACAGCTTAAGAGTATAGCGGTATGAATGATAATGAAAAACTTGCAATTATCCGCAATCAAATTGATGCAATTGATAAAAAATTTTTTAACCTATTGCGGGAGCGAGCAAATTTAGCCTCTGAAGTTGCAAAGATTAAACAGGAACAGCACTCTCCTATTTACTATCGTCCAGAGCGTGAAGCACAAATTTTGCGCTCTATTACAGCCAACAATGATAGTCTCTTGCCTGACAGTGAGGTAGCTCGAATTTTCCGCGACATTATGAGTGCTTGTCTCGCTTTACAGCAGCCATTAACCATTGCTTATTTGGGACCAGAAGGGACTTTTACTCAACAGGCTGTAGAAAAACATTTTAGTGAAAGTGTTACCCTAGTCCCTGAACTTTCCATCACTGAAGTGTTTAAGCAGGTAGAAAGTGGCAATGTTCATTATGGTGTAGTCCCTATTGAAAACAGTACAGAGGGTATGGTTAATCTCACTCTGGATAATCTGATAAATAGCGACGTGCAAATCTGCGGAGAAATTTCTTTACGCATTCGCCATCATTTAGCACGAATTAATCCTGAAGAATCATTAGAAGTTATCTATGCCCATCAACAAGCATTAGCACAGTGTCAACACTGGCTTGCTGTACATTACCCACAAGTAGCCTTAAAAGAGGTTGCAAGCAATGGTTTGGCAGCACAGCTGGCCTCTCAGGAACCCAAATCAGCTGCAATATGCGGTGAGAAAGCCGTTGAAATCTACAAACTGCATAAATCACATCAACATATCGAGGATTATCCGAATAATACAACACGTTTTATTATTTTGGGTAAGCAGCTTCCTGCTGTCAGCGGTTATGATAAAACGTCACTTGTTATCTCTACGCCACATAAACCAGGTAGCTTAACTCAGTTACTCTCCCCATTTGAAAAATACAAAATAAATATGACGTCTATCGCCTCTCGCCCTTATCGACATAGAAACTGGAGTTATCTCTTTTTCATTGATTTTGAAGGACATCAAGCAGAACCTCATATTCAACACGCTTTAAATGAACTGGCCAGTAAATCAGTAATGATGACGCTGCTAGGTTCTTATCCTAAAGCCATGGGCTAATTATTGCAATAACAGCAATACATTTTGCTCTGTGCAAAAATTTTTCAGCATTGATACATTTCTTTAAGATTTTCTTAAGCTTGCAATGATAATGTGAGCGCATTTTAAATCAGGTATTGCTGAGGTTGCTTGATGAGACGGCAAAAGGTAGTCATCCAAACGTTAGAAGAAGCCCCCTCCCTTGATAATCAGTCCGAATTTAAGAAGAAAAAGAGAAAAGCGAAGCCGGTCGTGATTGAAAATTTACCATTAGTATCCACCGAGTCACCTTATTCTGAAAAAATAGAATTATTAATAAAAAATTTGGAATCACTGGCAGCAGAAGAATTTCCAATTCCTCAAATGGATATTGAGATACAACAGGATTTTACATTAAAGCCCCTGCTGACAGCATTTAAACGACAAACTGCTCTCGTTCATAACTTGTTTATGCAGGCGCGCGGTGAGATCAACCGTTGTATTCATGAAACAGGCTATCATGAAATTTTGGTTAAACATATTGAAGGATTAACGGCTGAAATCCAATATATTAATGAGGACTTAAAAAATATCCAGGCCGCAGTACATGATCGCCATGCTTTTTTAACGTTACCAACTACGCATCCTGAAAAGTGCACCGAATTTTTCATTGATTCACAACTTAAATTACAAAACACACTTGAAGGATTTCTGAATAACTTCTCAGCGCTGCGAATAGAACGTAGACAGGATGTGGTCTCACAAGGAATTAGAGCCAATCTGGTTTCGTTTATTGGTGAGCTACCACGTGATTTTAATACCATCCATTCCTTGGTTGATAGCTCAGTCATCGAAGCACTTCGGGTAAAATGTCTACAACATTTAGGTGAAAGAACAGGCTTTTTAAACTTTAGAATTGTGATTAAGCCGTTAGAGTCGTATGAGATTATTTACCTGGTGACAAATTTATTTACAAAGAACTCCATTCAAGATTTAGCTATTTTAAAAAGACAATTTGCAGCCATACACCATATGATTGCTAAGGTACAGGCTTTTCCTATTCAGACAATCAATAACTATATAAATTTACAGGATGAAATAGAGAAAAAGAATAGACAGCTCCATAAAGAATATCATTCCATTCAGGATCAAATAACCTCAGGCTTATTACCTGAGCTACAAGAATATCTGGCTTTATTTGCTTTACTATTGCCTGCTCCTGCATCAGTCATAAAAGCTAAAGAAACCATAAGAGGCTTACAAGAATTAAGTCAGGAACTTGAACGTTTTTTTATTCAGGTAAACAACGAAGAATTGAAACAGTATGAAGTAACTACCTCACTTAAAAGAAAATTCACCAATGCTCCTAAACAGGGATTACCAGTTTGGGACAATCTGGAGCAAATGGTGATTCATTTAAGTAAAATTCAAATAAGAAAGCAACAAGATTTAGATACGCTTAACGACCTGCAAAAACGCTTTGAACATTTAAAAAAGGTAACACTTGAAAGTATTCATTTTCTAAACATTGAATATGAATCTCAAAAGACAACCATAGAAAATGAACTTCATGAAGCACTTATCGATACCAAGGCAGCCTTAAACTTTCAATATCAACATGATGCACTTAGTGCGGAGGTGATTAAATCTAAAATTCAGGAGAAACTAGCTACCACGTATGATTTTCTTTTAACTCTGCCCAAAAGCAATACACCTCTGCAAAGCCTTCTCTTTCGAAAAGAGACTCTGTTATCTAAATTACGAGGTTATGTAACGGAATCAAAAGAGGCATTAAAAATTCAATTAACACCCTCTCTCAATCAAATTCACTTAGGTTTCTCATCCTATCAATCTCCCCTGCTTACTAGTTTCAATCCTTTTAATGCTGAACTCCAACAAGATGAAAATAAGGCAAGTGAAGCGCTACAAACAATGAACAGCATTTACCATGAACTGGATATCACGTCTGGACGCAACCTGCAAAACTGGTTCAACAGATTGGAAAACCAAGGTAATATTGTCCATGAACTAGTGATAAAACGTAATAAGACTTGCACCAATGCTTTGCAAATAGAGCATCGATTAAAAACTCAAGCTTACCGCACCTCTGTTGTTATTCTTAAAGCATTGCAAGAAGAATTTTGGCGTATTATGCGAGCCTATTTTCCCAATGCAATTGCTCTGCATCCCAATGATGAAAAGCTGCAAGCGATTGATGACATTATCGATGCCACTTCAGATATTAATTTAGAGTGGTCAAAAGAGACTCTGGATAAAATCGATCCTCGTTTGTTTGTTTTGTCCTCTATTTATCGTGATTTTCATCGTATTAATAATCGTTATATTAATACCAATTTATTTTTACATTCAGATCAAACCTATCTTCAGGAACTCATTGACAAGGTAGAAGTGCATTTGCACAATGATCACATGGAAGCGCTTTCCAATGCAAAACGGCCGCTCTTGGTGCAGTGGATACGCATCTATATTCTGCGCTCATTACAAGCAATTGGTCATCAGCTTCTTACTTATTGGAAGCAAGATGAATCCCTACGATATCGCTTTTTTGTAACTTTAGGAGCCTGTCAGACTGAACATAAACTGGTAGAGACAGGTAATGAAGTTTATCATTCCCTTAAGGCACTTACTGCTGCTTAAATGCAAGAAGCCAGTTTACGTGCCAAAAGAAGATCTTCTTGGGTATTGATATCTTGAAAAGGTTGTGTACAAGCCTCTTCTACTCTAATTTTATAACCCGCCCAAAGTACTCTTAACTGCTCCAGCGCTTCAGCTGCTTCCAATTCACATGCAGGCCATTTCACAACATCGAGTAAAAAAGCTGCACGATAAGCATATAAACCAATGTGGCGAAAAACCTGTTTAATACTCTCAGGTTCATCTCGATTAGCTGGAATAGCGCTTCTGGAAAAATAGAGTGCATTATTCCAGCGATCACGCACTACTTTCACAACATTCGGGTTGTGAAGTTGTTCGTAATTATCCAAAGACCAGCAAAGTGTGGCCATGGGCGCTTGTGAATCAGAGAGATTAGCAGCAACTTGTGTAATTAATTGTGGAGCAATAAATGGTTCATCACCTTGTACATTGACGATAATATCTTCGGAAGCAAAAGAAGCAGACGCGACTACTTCTGCTATTCTATCTGTTCCCGACTGATGGTGTGTTGCGGTCATTTTTACCGTAGCTCCAAAACTTTCCGCATGATCAGCAATCATTAAACTATCCGTAGCAATAATAATAGAGGCGGGTCTTGCTTTCAGTGCCTGTTGATAAACACGTTGAATAACGGTAAGCCCCTCTATCTCCATCATTAACTTGCCGGGCAGACGCGTGGACTGGTAGCGAGCGGGTATAATTACGTGAAAGGCAAGACTCATAATTGCTCTTTTTCCTCGAGTGGAATTAAGCGGGCTTCCTGTTCAAGCATGACAGGTATACCTTCACGGACAGGATAAGCTAAACGGTCAAATCGACAAATTAATTCATTTTCTTTAAAAATTAATTTACCTTTACAAAGCGGACAAACCAGAATTTCAAGCAAACGCTTATCCACGAGTATCTCCTTGCGTTATTTGATTGCGCACATAAACAGGTACTGCCTCGGCAGCGGTAATGGCTCGTATAGTATCATTTAACGTAAGGCGAATCATCGTTTTAGCCTGCGGATAAATCTCAAGTTGCTTAATCACACGTGTTTGCACCAACGCCGGCAAGTGCCCTAGGTAAGGCTTAAAACCTATCCCTGCAATTATTAAAGGCGCATCAGAAGCCAATGCTAATGCTGATAGTTCTGAAACATGTTCTTTTGCATCACGTTGAGTACACGTATAGCAAGCCCAGTAAACCTGATTCATACGTGCATCAATCAGCGCTAAAACTTCAGTGTTTGGAGCCATTTGATGTTGACAACATACTTCCTCAGCAATCGCTGCCAGACTACTTACAGGATAAAGGGGAAGATCATGAGCGTAAGCTAAACCTTTTGCGACGCTACAAGCAATGCGCAGTCCGGTAAAACTGCCAGGCCCCCTGCCATAAACAATTCCATCGAGCTGAGTTAATGTCAGCTCCGCTTCAGCCAATAACTGCTCAATCATTGGCAATAATAATTGAGCATGCTGGCGCTGTGCACCTTGCTCCAGACTTTTTATGTTGCCGTTTATGCTTAAAGCAACGGAAGCACATGCTGTTGATGTATCAATGGCTAGCAGATTCATTTTTTAAAGCCAATTCTTTAATGAAAGTCAGTACGGTAAGTTCTTCCCGAGTTTTACGCAGTGTAGGTAAACTCGCAAAAATCAAGCGTCCATATTCCCTTCCGGTTAATCGGGGATCAGCAATCATTAACACTCCTCGATCAGTCACATCACGAATAAGACGCCCTACCCCTTGTTTTAAAGCCAACACTGCATTGGGTAATGATAGTTCATCAAACCCCGATAAGCCTTGAGATTTAAAATAAGCCATTTTTCCCCGAACTACAGGATCTACCGGGTTAGCAAAAGGTAATTTATCAATTATAACACAGGATAAAGCGTCTCCTTTTACATCGACACCTTCCCAAAAAGTGGCAGTGCCTAAAAGTACAGCATTTCCCAGTTGACGAAAACGCGCCAATAAAATTGGTTTTGCCTCTTCCCCCTGAATTAAGAGAGGATAGTTTAATGTGTTGGCCAGTCTTTGAGCAACTAGTTTTAACGCTTTATGGCTGGTAAATAAAAAGAAACAGCGTCCTCCACAAGCATTAATGACAGGCAATGCTTTGTCTAATAGGACATCATAATAGCAGGCATCTTTCGGATCAGGTAATTCACGCGGCAAATACAGCAAAGCCTGTTCCTGATAATCAAAAGGACTTGTCAAGGCTAGAGTTGTCGCATCCTTTATTCCCAGCGGTTTAAGAAAGCAGTCGAAGGAAGAAGCCATGGTTAAAGTTGCGGAAGTAAAAATATAGGCACGCTGTTGTTTAGTCAACATGGCACTAAAGGAATCGGCAATGTCAAAAGGTGTGGCTTGAAAAATCATACTGTGTTTGAAACGCTCTAACCATCGAATTTGTACCTTGTCTGTCTTTGTAAAATATAAAAGCCGCTTTTTTAAGTCCTCCACTCGTTTTGCACAACGCGTAAATCCAGGAGTTTTTTCAAAATCGGCCTCTTTAATACAACTCAAAAGACTCTCTATTAGCGTTAGTAACTCATTCCAGGAATCAATAAAATTCTTGTTTCGCTCCAATATATCCCAACCAACACGTTCTTGGTGTGCAGGTAGCGCTAAAAACAACTGATCAAAAATACGATCTGCTTTTAAACTGAGCTCCTTTAAAGGTTGATTTGCCAAATCAAGCACTGGCCATTCTCGTAGTAAATCATCCATTAAATCACGAATTTGTCGTGTACCAACGCGTTCTCCATGGAAATTGGCAGCGATTTCAGCTAATTGATGTGCCTCATCAAAAATTACCGTACTAATATCAGGTAATAACTCACCAAAACCCTCTTCTTTTAAACGTGAGTCTGCAAAAAATAAATGATGATTAATGACGACAACATCCGCATTTAGCGCGCGTTTACGTGCCTTCATTAAAAAGCAACTGTCATGATGCTCACACTCACTGCCAAGACAATTGTCAGTTGTTGAAGTGACATAGGGCCAAACAGGTGAATCTTCCTGAATTTCTGGTAATTCGGAACGCTCTCCCTCAGTAAGCTGGGATAACTTTTCGCGGACATATAATAGTTCATGCACTGCCTGGGCATTGACGAAGCGTCCCTCTTTAGCATGTAATTCGATACGATAGCGACAAAGATAATTAGCCCGCCCTTTAAGATTCTGCACACGCACGGAAAGACCTAGCGCACGTATAAGCAGAGGAAGATCTTTCTGAAACAATTGATCTTGCAGGGTCTTCGTTGCGGTTGAAATAAGGGTTTTCTTTTTACTTAACAGTGAGGGAATGAGATAGGCAAACGTTTTGCCTGTTCCTGTGCCTGCCTCTGCCACCAAACTGGTTTGTTCCCTAATGGTTTTGGCAATGGCAGTCGCTAAAGTAATTTGCGGTGCGCGTGCAACAAAGCCAGGAATAGCCGTTGAAAGCCGTCCTTTCTGGCCTAGCACACGCTGACACTGCGCAATAGCATCATCAGCAAGCGAAGCTATTTCTTCCACTCTTTTTCAAGATATTGAATTTTATTCTCAACACCTTCCCAGGATTTTGCATCTTCCGGTGCTTCTTTCTTGGCGGTAATATTGGGCCACACATTGGCCAATTCGGCATTTATTGCCTGAAATTGTTTTTGATCTTCGGTGAGATCATCTTCAGAAACAATCGCTTCCACAGGACACTCAGGCTCACAAAGGGCACAATCAATGCATTCGTCAGGGTGAATTACTAAAAAATTTGGCCCTTCATAAAAACAATCTACAGGACACACTTCAACACAATCAGTGTATTTACATTTAATACAATTTTCAGTAACAACAAAAGTCATGTTACCCCTTCTTGTCCAATTAACTATAAATGAGCCTATTAAATCACAATACCTCGTTGCATGCCAAGGTTTCCACAGCAGGAGTGATTAATATGTGTATCGCTCTGGCAAATATCAATTAACAAAAACGGGATATTTGTCATGAAACCCATTTACAGAAGAACAAATATTATTGGGTTTAAAGCAGGTCGAGCAAGCTCATCGGAGGTATGTCGGAAGTTTGGCATCAGCGAAGCGACGTTTTATATATGGAAGTGCCTCGCACAAAATTACTCCTTAGCAACATGATAACTATTGAATTATCAAGGCTAATGCGTTTGTTGTACCTGATGCTTGAGTCATTTTAATCGAAAGCCAATCTTGGCCCCACCGGTACAATCTGAGTTGGATTAATCGTTTTATGGCTAAAATAATAATGCTGCTTAATGTGTAAAAAATTAACCGTTTCACTGATACCAGGATGATGATAGAGTTTTTTTAAATAGGTGGATAGTGCGGGATAATCATTAATACGCTGCTGGTTCGCTTTAAAGTGGCTATAGTAAACCGCATCAAAGCGAATAAGGGTCGTAAACAAACGCCAATCGGCTTCGGTTAGTACATCTCCTACTAAATACTTATGGTTGCTCAAATGATGTTCAAGCTCATCCAGTGTGGCAAATAATTCATTGTACGCTTCTTCGTAAGCCTCTTGTGTTGTAGCAAATCCACATTTATAAACGCCATTATTCACAGTGTGATAAATTTTATCATTGACGGTATCAATTTCTGTATGTAAAAACTCTGGATAAAAATCTTGTTTATCACCTGTTAAATCATTAAAAGCATGGTTAAATTGACGAATAATTTCAGCAGATTCATTACTGACAATGGTTTTTTCTTTCTTATCCCACAGCACAGGCACAGTGACTCTACCGGTATATTGGCTATCCGCTTTTGTATAAATTTCATACAAATAATTTAGACCATAAAGATTATCTCCAGTCGCCCCCAGACCCACTTTAAATTCCCATCCATTTTCAAGCATATGAGGATGCACAATAGAAATATCGATATAGTGTTCCAGTTTTTTAAGTTTTCTAAATATCAAGGTTCGGTGTGCCCACGGGCAAGCCAAAGAGACATACAAATGATAGCGTCCTTTTTCCGGTGGGAAGGGAGTATTTGCTTCATTTTTAATGGCATTCCTAAATTGCGTAGGCTCTCGTTTAAATGTGCCCCCGGTTTTGGAAGTATCATACCACTGGTCATGCCAGTGCCCATCAATTAATAAGCCCATTCTTCTTCTCCCTAAGCTTGAATGCATCTTGAATATAGAGGAAATTACAATAAATTAAATTTTACTCAATTTATACCAGCAAGAAGCGAAAATTCTTTTGAATCTCATTCAAGCTGAATTTATTTAAAAATAAAGAAAAACTCATCCAGGCACTGAGGGCCGCCAAATCCTTAAAAGGTGGAGGTAAATACACAGGGGGAGATAAAATACCTCTTTCCTTTAATTCCCCCAACAAAGGTAAATCATCAAGAATTAATTTACCAGTGAAAAGCAAAGGAATGGAATCAATTCGCCGCTGACTGATTGCAAAACGCATATAATTATAGATTAAAAGAAATCCCTTCGCGTAAGATAAATCTTTGGTAAAAGGCCCTCCCTCGGGCGTACTGCCGCGAAATACGCGAACAGTATGATTATAACTATCATCTTCAGTTAAGCCGCATTCAATAAAATAGCGATAGATATCAATAAAATTTGCCCCCTGCCGAACTTTCTCCAGTGCAATCACACGATTGGTAATTTTACGCACCCGACCGGGATAAGACGAAAAGGTGACAATTTCAGTAATGACGGCAAGTCCCTCCTGAATCACGCTGCATGAAGGAGAGCCTTTTCCTAAAAAGGAACAGTAAGGCTGTGTTGCCCCATTTAGCGTTGTTCCCACATGAACCCAACCTTCATGAACCTCAAGGTATTTTAAATCCCGATCACTAAACATAGCATGTTGACTTAATTTAATAGTATCTGCTCCTGCAGAAGCATCGGCAACCATGTCATCGCTTACCATAACAGTGACTTTACCGGGATGCTGATCAAAAAAGTGGCTAAGACGCTCCTGCAATAACTCCTGTGCCTTTTGTGGCGTGTGCTTCTTTTCATCTGCTTCTGATTTAAGCTGTACCTCAAGTGCTGTTAATACATCAAATAAAAGCGTGCCTAATTCAGACAGACGCGGCCCACCTGAATAAAATGCATCATCCGGACTGCCATAAAGTTCCATTGCCAGTTCACAAAATGCCGGAGTACCTCGAGCATTCAGCATTTGCACTGCGCGTGCATATTCCTCACATTGCCGTTTAATTAAACGCGTAACAGGTGAGTATTGCCCCAATTGATTTTGTGCATCGCGGACAATCAAGCGAAATTCTTCCTGCTTTTCAGTAGCATCGAAAGGTAAAGGCTTATTTAGGTAGTAATCTCTATCTATTTTAGGCAGGGCCTGTGCTTTTTTGGTAAAAAAATCCTTTTTAATCGCATCATCCCACTTGATGCTATCCAAAATTCGTATCGTCCGCTGTGCCTCTACAAGACGAGCAGATAACTCCTGGATAACACGTAATTCATCTGATTCAGTTGCCATAGGGTTTAACCTTTAATTAAGATGCATCTTCCGCGATCGTGGAATCTAACGGAGGTGCAATACCTACCTTTGCATTTTTACTCTGTGCAGGTAAATCATAAAAGTGACTAATATTATTATCAGTTAGTGGTGGAGGAACTACCAGTGATTGGCCATTTTTGCTGCGTAAATAGAGCGCCTCACCATTACTGGCATAATTGGAACAAGCTGGTAAAACTAAAACAGAAAGAACGATAAGACCAATTTTTTTCACAACAATTTTTCCTTCTTAAATAAGTTGCAAGTTGCGCAGAACCTGCTCTAGTGCTTGATGATGTTCTTCAGACAAAGACGTTAAGGGCAATCGTAGTTCATCTTTCATTAAACCCATTTTACTCAAAGCCCATTTTACCGGAATGGGATTGGCTTCAACGAATAATAACTGATGAAGAGGCATTAACTGTTCGTTAATTTTTAGACAGCCGGCAGGATCATTATCAAAAGCAGCATCAGCTAGTTTGGCCATTTGCCTTGCAGCCACATTCGCTGTGACAGAAATAACCCCTTTTGCACCAGCTAAAATCCATTGTGCAGCTGTAGGGTCATCACCGCTATAAACATCAAGACCCTCACATAAACGCAAAATTTGCTGCAAGCGAGTCATTTGACCTGTTGCCTCTTTGATCCCAATAATATTTGAAATTTTTCCAAGTCTTGCGACTGTTTCCGGCAATAAATCACAGGCAGTACGACCTGGTACATTGTACAGAATGATTGGCATGGCCACTGCTTTGGCAATTGCACTATAATGCTGATAAAGTCCTTCCTGAGTAGGTTTGATATACGCTGGAGTCATTATCAATGCTGCATGAGCACCGCACTCCATGGCTTCTTGAGTCAATGCAATACACTCTTTGGTTGCATTCATTGCGGTACCTGCAATAACAGGAATGCGTTCCCTTGCCTGCTCTATCGCTGTTTTAATGACTAAAATCTTTTCTTGATGGGAAAGAGTACCTGCTTCACCAGTAGTTCCTGCAGCAACAATAGCATGAGTCCCGGCAGAGATATGAAATTCAACCAATTCACGTAAACAATTTAAATCAACTGCATCATCCGTCATCGGGGTGGCTAAGGCCACAATACTACCATGAAACATAGCACTCTCTTTTCTTAAGACTGATTTGCCAATACTACTGGGGGAGCGACAATTTCTCAAGCCTCATAAACTTACTTTCCGATTTACTGTTTAAGAAGACAAGTCCCTCGTATAATACAGCTAAGATTAAAAGAGTCCTCTTTCTATCTGATTTTTTGCAAACTCCATGGCTTTTATCTCCGCTTCTTTTGGTGTAGTAAACATCTTACCTACTGATTTTTTGATAATATAAGTATATTGCTCATGGTGAAAGATCAGAAGATATTCGCCTGCATATTTACCATTAATAGGCTGAGAGGAACACTCAAATTCTATTCCGTGATGTTTTCCTTTCATAGCTTTCCCTACTGCTGATTTACTTCCTTGTATTGTCCCTTTTAATTATAGATTAAAGTTATCAATCCGAGCAGCTTCATTTTGCATAGGTAGCTCTTTTACCAAAGAAAATTATTTTTTGATTCATCCGATTACATGATTTACATGTGAGATAAAATGCACACAATTTCAATTTTATGAATTTTTGTAGCTCCAGTATTTCCTCGAATATTTTGGAGAATTTATAATCATAATTCTAACTACCAAATCTTTATGGCGTTTGACAAGGTATGCACAGAGTTATCCACAGATTTTGGGGATAACATGATTGAAGCATTTTCTTGTATAAACAGCAAGATTCCTTACCAGCAAAGGAATTTAGGTAATATTCAAAGAGAGAATTGCTAAGTGAAAACTAAAGCTTAAAATAAATATCCACAAATTGTGGTGAAACTGAAAATAAAACTGCGGACAGACATATTAACAAATAAATTCTAAAAATACAGTCTTGACGTTTCTATATTTTTATAAATTTATTTTTCTCTAATGCAATTTACGGCATCTTCCCCGGGCAAAATCCTCCTTTATTTAAATTACAAACAACAAGGCGTCAGTCTAGAGCAAAGCGAAGGAGCCCCAGCAGATAAATCCCGCTCTTTGAATGAAAGATCCTTCAAGCGACAATGTCGCTTTCAGGATGACGTCTGTTATAATCTTTTGCATATTTTTTTCCATCTCGTCATCCAGAATGCGGCAAAGCCGCATGAAGGATTGCAAGTAGAACCCGATTCCATATCGAAGAGGTCCTTCGCTTTGCTCCCAAAGACGTACGTCATGTCGAACGTAGTGACACATCTCCTAATAAAAGACGTACGTCATGTCGAACGTAGTGAGACATCTCCTAATAAAGGATCCTTCACTTTACTCAGGGATGACCGTCGTCTTTTTTGATGTTTGCCACAATGTGGTTGGGATACTCAGGATTGACGGTAATTTGCGTAAGTGCCCATAGATTTTCACTAATGACTTACATTAAAAAATTCCCCCCAGGCAAAGCTTTTATTTTTTAAATTGACTTATTTTTAGGCATATGATCTTTTTTTGTACTAATATCTCTAGTGAAGGATCTACTTACAAGAGGAGCTTAACCATGAAAAGACTAATATATGTTATGTTTTTCTTGGGGTTATCGACTACAGGATTAGTTTCTTGTACCGCTACTCAAGTAGGCACAGCAACTGGAGCTGCCGCCGGAGCAGGAGTAGGATATGCTGTTAGTGGTGGAAGCGGATGGGGAACAGCCATCGGTGCAGGTGCAGGAGCATTAATCGGTAATACAATTGGTCGAGAACAAGACAGAAGAAACTGGTATTATAGAAATGGCTACTATTATTATTACTAATTTGCCTAGTAATAATTTCTAGAATTTCACATAATTCCATTTTGTCTTGTTTATAGGTCCTGCTAAACTATAAAATTGTAAGGCAAAATGGAATACTCACTGTATACTAATATTCACAATATTATTTACAAGGAATGTAATTATGCGATTAAAAGACAAAGTGGCTATCGTCACGGGTGCTGCCAGTGGCATTGGTAAAGAAATTGCGATTGTGTACGCAAAGGAAGGAGCAAAAGTAGCCATTGCCGATTTAAACCTCAGTCAGGCACAACAAACTGCAGATGAAATTCAGACTATGGGCGGAAAGGCCATGGCTGTAGCTATGAATGTAACTGATGAAGGACAGGTAAATAATGGTGTTGACTCTGTAGTCAGCAGCTATGGCGGAGTGGATATTCTTGTTAGCAACGCTGGTATTCAAATCATTGAAGCTGTCGATAAATTATCGTTTTCTGACTGGAAAAAAATGCTCGCTATCCATCTGGACGGCGCCTTTTTAACAACGAAAGCCTGCCTAAAACATATGTACTCCGCAAAGAAAGGCGGCAGTATTATTTATATGGGCTCTGTTCACTCTAAAGAAGCTTCCTTGTTAAAAGCGCCTTATGTAACTGCTAAACATGGCTTAATAGGTTTGTGTAAAGTGGTTGCCAAAGAGGGTGCAGCTCATGGCGTACGTGCTAATGTAATTTGTCCCGGTTTTGTCCGTACCCCCCTGGTAGATAAGCAGATTCCTGAACAAGCCAAAGAGCTTCATATGAGTGAAGAAGATGTCATTAAAAAAGTCATGCTTAAAGACACGGTAGATGGTGAATTTACCACCACCGATGATGTTGCTCAAACGGCTCTGTTTTTTGCCTCCTTTGATTCGAATGCCTTAACAGGACAATCATTAATTGTCAGCCACGGCTGGTGCATGGAATAACTTTCCTTTTTTATTAAGGTTACAAAACTACAGGAGTTATCGATGAATGAATCACAAATTAGGGAAAATGCCTTTGCGATGCCTTTTGCCAGCCCTTCCTATCCCCGCGGCCCTTATCGGTTTATTAACCGTGAGTATCTCATCATTACTTACGAAACCGAAATGGATTTATTGCGAGAAATTGTCCCTGCCCCTCTGGAGGTTACCGAACCACTGGTAAAATTTGAAGTCATCCGCATGCCTGATTCTACAGGTTTTGGCGATTATACAGAATCAGGTCAGGTAATCCCCGTGCGTTATCAGGGAAAGGAAGGCGGATATACCCATGCTATGTATCTCGATGATCACCCACCTATTGCAGGAGGACGGGAAATTTGGGGCTTTCCTAAAAAACTTGCTCGACCTCATCTAACCGTTGAAAAGGAAACACTTTTAGGTACCTTAGACTATGGCCATAATCGCATTGCAACCGCTACCATGGGCTATAAATATCAGACACTTGATCTTAAAAAGGTTGCTCAAGCGATGGTTACCCCATCCTATCTATTAAAAATTATTCCTCATGTTGATGGTAGTACCCGCATTTGTGAACTTGTTGAATATCATCTAGAGGATGTCACCATAAAGGGAGCATGGACAGGTCCTGCACAACTAGAACTCTTTCATCATGCGTTAGCACCGGTGGCCAGATTACCTGTAAAAAAAGTCATTAACGGTATGCATTTTGTTTCAGATTTGACCTTACCTTACGGGCGGGTTGTTTATGATTATTTGAAATAACTCATGCTAAAGGGATTGTTAGGCGATCCCTTAAACAAAACTAGCCCATACAGGAAATACCATGCTTATTTTAATTGGTTATTTTATAATTTTACTCTCCGTTTTTGGTGGATTTGCCTTAGCTGGAGGACATTTGGCTGCTATCATGCAGCCCGTGGAATTATTAATTATTGCAGGTGCTGCCCTTGGTTCTCTAGTAGTTGGTAATAATCTTAGCGTTTTAAAATCCATTAGTAGCGCATTACCTGTTTTATTTACCAATGCTAAATCAAGCAAAACCCTATATAAAGACCTTTTAAGTTTATTGTATGCACTAATGAACAAAGGAAGACAAGAGGGTTTTATGTCTTTGGAAAATGATGTCGATGATCCTGCTAGTAGCGCTATTTTTACCAATTACCCGCGTCTAATGGCCAAACCCCACATTATTGAATTTCTTTGTGATTATTTACGCTTAATGATTACGTCAAACATGCAACCTTACCAACTGGAATCATTGATGGAAAGTGAAATCGAAACTTATCATCAAGAAGATTCAATTCCTGCGAATGCTATCGCTAAACTGGCGGATGGTATGCCAGCGTTTGGTATTGTAGCAGCGGTTTTAGGGGTTGTGCATTCCATGGAGTCTATTAATTTACCTCCTTCTGAGCTTGGTGTGCTTGTTGCGCAGGCACTGGTAGGAACTTTTTTAGGAATTTTGCTAGGTTATGGCTTTATTGGACCCCTTGCTACAGCTATGGAGCAAAGAACGAATGATGCGATTCTTATGCTGAATTGTATTAAAGTTACCCTATTAGCCAGCGCCCACAATTACCCCCCTATTATTGCCACAGAATTTGGCCGCAAGGTTTTATTTTCAACAACCAGACCTTCCTTTAATGAATTGAATGAAGAGATTAAACCTAGCAAGCAGGAAACATCAGAAGAAGCAGCCTAGAGATCCACTATGTCCGGAAATGATAATTTAATTATTTTAAAGAGAGCCAGGAAGCATCAAAAACATCCTCATGGCGGCTCATGGAAAATCGCTTATGCTGATTTTGTCACTGCCATGATGGCCTTTTTCCTGTTGATGTGGCTAGTTGCCTCACTCAATAAAGCACAGAAAGATGGACTAGCTGAATATTTTAAGCAACCCTTACGCATTGCCTTGATTGGTGGGGACAGCATGGGGGCACGTAAAAAAACAATTAATGGTGGAGGAACCGATCTCAAACAAAAGGAGGGTCAGGTAGCAGCAGGCAATCAATCACTGGAACAAAAAAAGGAAATTCAAAAACTGGAGCAGTTAAAAGACACCTTAATGTTGACTATAACCAGTGATCCTGCTTTAGCTGATTTAAAGCATCGTCTGTTAATGGATGTAGTCTCTGAAGGTTTGCGAATTCAGTTGATTGATAATAAAAGCAAGCCCATGTTTGGTATTGGCAGTGATGAAATTGACCCAGAAGTGCAACAATTGCTTGATAAGATAGCCAAAGTATTAACTAATGTCCCTAATAAGATTAGTATTCAGGGACATACAGACGCCCACCCTTATCATAACCCTGAGGATTTAAACCAAAGTAACTGGGAACTCTCTACCCAACGCGCCAATACTGCCCGTAGGGCATTGGTTAAAGCGGGCATGCCTGAGGATAAGGTAATGGAAGTGATAGGTTATGCTTCCACTGTCTTATTGGATAAAAAAAATCCACTAAACCCTGGCAATCGCCGCATTACGATTATTGTCATGAAAAAAGAAGCTGAGGCTAAAATTATTCAAAATAAATAGGCGTGCTTTCTTTTTTGATTAAGCGAGATAAAAATACTGCGTATTATATAACTCTTTGATTTAGGCTTGTAATTCGAAAAGGTAATAAAATCATCTTATAACTTGCTAGATAGGGATATTATTATAATGGAAACCAGAGCAGTTTATATTGCTGGAGGCATGCGGACTCCTTTCGTGAAATCCATGACCTCTTATAAAGAAACCTCGACTCAAGACTTGATGATTGTCTCCTTAAAAGCACTTGTAGAAAAAATGAAACTTGAAGATCGACTACTTGGTGATGTAGGCCTGGGGGCTGTTATTAACAGCTCTTCAAATTGGAATCTAGCTCGAGAATGTGTATTGGGCACTAAACTAAATCCCCACACACCAGCCTATACTTTGCAACGCGCCTGTGGCACAAGTTTGGAAACTACACTGCAAATTGCTCTTAAAATAGCCAACTATCAAATTGAAGACGGTATTGCTGGAGGTGTCGACACCAATAGTGATATTCCCCTTATGTTTCGCAAGAGTTTTGCACGTAAACTACTAGCGTTTAATCAGGTAAAAAGCTTCCCAGAAAGACTAAAGCTTATCGCTTCTTTTCGCCTTGGCGATTTAAAACCAGAATTTCCTGCTGTAGTTGAACCGCGAACGGGACTTTCTATGGGACAGCATACTGAAAAAATGGTTAAAGAGTGGCAGATTTCTCGTCACGAACAAGACGAGTTGGCATTTAGAAGCCATCAAAATGCTGCGAAAGCTTATCAAGAAGGATTTTATGATGATTTGGTTTGTGACTATTCCGGACTTAAACGGGATGGAATAGTAAGAGACAATACCACTATCGAAAAATTAGCCACCTTAAAACCGGCATTTGACCGTAGCGAGGAAGGTAGTTTAACGGCTGGTAATAGTACTCCACTCACCGATGGTTCCTCGGCGGTTTACTTACTTAGCGAAGCTGTTGCCAAGCAATATCACTATCCAATGCTTGCACGCTTTGTAGACGCGCAAGTTGCTGCAGTTGATTTTGTACACGGTGAAGGTTTATTAATGGCACCTACCATTGCCGTAAGCGAATTACTAAAACGAAACCAATTAGAGCTACAAGATTTTGATTTTTATGAAATTCATGAGGCATTTGCGGGTCAAGTTCTTTGTACATTAAAAGCGTGGGAATCGGCTGATTATTGTCAACGCGTATTAAATCGTAAATATCCCTTAGGCTCACTTGATAGAGAAAAAATGAATATTAAAGGGGGCAGTCTTGCTTTAGGACATCCTTTTGCAGCAACAGGCACACGAATTGTAAGTAATTTAGCTAAAATTTTGCATCAGCATGGCAAAGGAAGAGGATTAATTTCAATTTGCACAGCGGGTGGAATGGGGGTTGCAGCCATTTTGGAGGCAGTAAAATGAGGAATAAGATCAACCTATGACGTGCACCTGGTTACTGGCTTTTGGGAAAGATTCGGCGATAAAGATAAAGAGCAAAAATAGTTGATGTTGCGATAGGTGAGTTGACTCTATCTCAATCATAATGTAAGAAAGTTGAAAAATTAAAAGCCCTTAATTATTTAGAATGACTAATAGATTATAATCCTACAGAGACATAAGTTTTAGATATGAAGCACTTATTACAGTGAAATTGGAGTTTAAATGAGCACACCAGAAGATAAGGTAAAGCAAAATCAAGAAATCGCCAGATTACGAGAACTTCATCAAACAAAGAATCGGACTAGTGACCAAGAGAATGAATATAAGCGTCTTTTAGATGCATATCGAGAAAGTATTCTTAAAAATAAGCGTCTTTTGGAAGAAGATAAACCACAACCCCAATATCAGCTTGACAGTAAAAAGAAAGGGTTTGTTGCCGAGCTGCTGGAAGACTACAAAAAGGAAACAGGTAAAGAACCCATTGCTCAACCAGGAGGATTGGTTGCTCTTCATTTTGATTCACAAGAAGATGCTGTCAAATTTCTTCAAGAGCAGGCAAAAAAGAATCGTGGATTTGACGCTTACGATAAGGAAAAGGACCATCGGATGTATTCGGATGGTAAAGGCACTTTCGTTCATGGAACTAAAGTAGAGGTCGATGCTTACTTGAAAAATCCAAAATCCTTCGATCTCGATAAAACTGGTAGATTAACCGCCAAAGAACCTGAAAGTACAAAAAAAGTTTCTCCAACCTAAGCTCATCCGCCCCAGACTTTGGCTCTATCTGCATCATTTGAGATGGAGTCCACTCCTTCATCAATGTCTTTATTGCCTACTTGCTGGCACACCTACCCCTATATTATCGGGCTAAAATTACATTCCCTAAAGGAATACTAAAAAGAGAAAAATTCTTTTTCGCACACCAATCAATTTGATTATAATTTGAGCAAAATGATTAACTTGAGATAATTTATGCGTGAAAAAACAGAATCTAGTGTCAATAATCATACTTTTACTAAATATATTTTTGTTCGTAGCGATAGAAAAGAGAAAGTCCAGCATAAGCGATTTAATGCTTATCAAGTAACACCGGCTCACCATATGAATTTATCCAGAGACGATGCTAAATTGTATGAGGACTCTGGTTATTTAAGTACCTTTATGCTTACTGGTGGCATGGGATTAGAGCAAGTCTTGAAGCTCAACACAAAATATGTGCATTTTATCTGTATAGATAAATGCGTTTGTGAACACCTCTTTTTAACCGGCGGTACGAGAGGATTAACCATAGAGGGAAAAGAAACGACCGTACAGCGCCTTGATGGCACCAGTTGGCAAAAACCACCCTTTAATCCTTTGATACCGCAACTATTTTTTACCAATACCATGCAGATTGAATTAGGTTTAATTGGTGTAAGAGACTTAAGTGAAGTATTGTTGGGAGGAAATTGGCAGGATTTCGCTCAGATCTATTCTCTCGAAAGAACTGAGGCAAGGGAAATGCTAACACCACAATACAGGGACGATAAAACTTTTTATAATGATTTGAACAGTAAAACCACTCCCTATACTGTCGCATCGGGAATTTTTCGTTATACAGAAGCAAAAGAAAAATTAGAAAAGGGGCAACTGCTCCAACAGGCTTTTACCTGGTGGAATCAGCTCGAAAGTAAATCATTTTTTTGCTTTATCTATGGCATGTTTTACCGAGGCCGCCCCTATGAATTGGCAGAAGTCTCTTCCAGAGAAATTTGGGAAATGCATAGACTTCACCTGAATTTAAATAGAATCTTTGCTAATAATCCAGAGGTCAAAAAATTTTTTACTTTGAATATGGATATTGCCATGCAATTTCTTGGGACAAGTTCTTTTGATGAATTGTATCAACCTCTTGCTACTCGCTTTGTAGCTGAGATTAAAAACTTTTTGGCTTTGCCTGAAGATCTAAGGACACATCAGGCCCGACAAAGAATACCCATGGTCTATATTATTCAAAAAAAGTTGAATGTCGAAATTTGCTTCTGGCGACTTTATAAAAAAGTAGCCACCATGCGACCCAATGAGGCGGCCTCTCATGTTTTGCACATGGGGAAAGACAACATCATTCAAGGCTGGCATATTGCTATAAATGATCCACGCCAACATGAAATCATTACCTCATTAATGACAATCAACGAGAACCTGAGGGATCTTATTACTATACAAATTCTTAACAGAAAGACAGAGTCAGCATCCCATCTTAAATCAAGCAACCATTTATTAGGAGAATGGTTTAAAGAGTTCGCAGCAAGATGGTCACGAGAACATAGCAATCATGCTACCCTGACATTAATACCCTCTTCTCTTAAAAAATTATCTAGAACAGTTTGCCATTTCAACCGATTATTTGTTGAGTTTTCAAAATGTAGCCATAACGAGGAGCAAAAGAAGGCTTATCTTAAATTGCAGGACAAACTTGGTTCCGTAATTATGAAAGCAACACACCACCAAGCCCTTTCTTTAAAGCAAACTCAGCAGTTTATGGAAGAGAGCTTAAAAGAATTAACAAGGTATTTAGTTACTCTTCTGGCCGGACAAATAAAATTAATGCATTTTGTTAATCTGTCGAAGAAACTGGAACATTTTGAAAGAGATTATCTAACCAAGGAATGCGAACGGGTTAATATGGACTTTAATCCCGGATAATTGGAGAAGCTCTTACACAATGGAGTTATACCACCCTGTTACTAATTAACCCAATGCGAAACTTCTAATTTTCCATCGACAGATGCTTCAAGTTGCGCAAAAGCAACAGGAAATTTATTAATTTATAGAATAAGTAAGGGATAGCTTTAATGAAGTAAGAGCGTAATCAAAGTTTTAATTTAGCCAAGAAGACCCGGTTGCCGCAAATGCGTCAACCAGATTTGCTACATTTCAGGGCTGCTGGTTGCTCGAAACTACTGGACTTTGAAGCGCTTCACGTTTTGGAAGTTTAAGATTAAAGAAACCTGCATATTGCATGAGGTAATGCAACAAATCACGGTTCCCTCCTTTAT
The DNA here is from genome assembly GCF_002240035.1 of Legionella clemsonensis. Classification (NCBI taxonomy): domain Bacteria; kingdom Pseudomonadati; phylum Pseudomonadota; class Gammaproteobacteria; order Legionellales; family Legionellaceae; genus Legionella; species Legionella clemsonensis. The sequence goes on from NZ_CP016397.1 coordinate 2,357,813, forward strand.
AAAAAACTACCTGAGCTGGATGAAGATTGGATTGATCAGCGGCTTGCTCTGGATGGGTGACCCTTAAAAATTCCAAAGCAGGATGAAGTAACATTTCTCTCAATTCAGCACTGACTTCTTTTAATTGGATAATAGCTTTTGAATAATCTTGTTTTAACTGCAAAGGGTCGAGTAAAGAACCCACTTTGTGGTGCTGTTCATAAACTTTTGTATAGGCGTTTAATTTTTCATTAAACTTAGCTTGGCGTTGTTCTAAACAATCAATTGCTGTATTTAGTTTCCTAGCGAAGTTAAACAAGGGGTCAAAATTGTCTTTATCCAATGCTTCTTGAATTTTCTTAAGCGAAAAAACTACCCCAAACGTTGGGATATAAGTTTGCACCCAACCATTTCCTTTTTCAAAATAAAGGGCTGGAAAATTAGTATTCTTTGCTTTCCTAGCTAATTCAAGTAATCTCTCTTTATTTAACATTGCTATTTCCATACTATTGAAGTAAGGCTATAGTAACAGAATAGTGTTAAGTAAATATTAAATTTGATTAATATTAAATCTCTTTTTTCTGTGCAGGACAAAAATTTTGCATCGCGTTCGTTGCGAGCTGCTAGTGAAGCCATTTTGAAATAATCTTATCTCTACCTTGTTTAAGCCTTCTCTTGAGGATTTGTTACAACTGCAGCCACTTTTTTACTTTGCTTTCTATCCTGCCAAGTTTGAATAAGCACATAAAATGCAGGTACGAATACTACCGCCAAACAAGTGGAGGCCATCATCCCACTGGCCACAGCAATACCAATGGAGCGTCGTGCATTCGCACCAGCTCCTGTTGCAAACACCAATGGCATTACTCCCATGATAAAGGCAAAGGAGGTCATAAGAATCGGCCGAAATCGCGTTTTAGCCCCGAGTACGGCAGCTTCAATAGGGGACTTGTTATGAAGTAATTGCTGCTCACGTGCCACTTCGACAATTAAAATGGCGTTTTTGGCTGCTAGCGCAATTAATAGTAACAAACCAATTTGGGTATACATATTATTGTCTAAACCTAAACTGGACAAAGCCAATACGGTTCCAATTAACGTTAATGGCACACTAAGAATAACTGCTGCCGGTGTAAACCAGTTTTCATATTGGCCTGCCAAAATCATATAAACCAATATTAAAGAAAGGGCAAAAATAAAATAGCTTAAATTCCCTGCCACTTTTTCCTGATAAGCAGTGCTGGTCCATTCAAAAGATAAGCCAGCAGGCAACAATTTCCGGGCCAATTCTTCCATTGCTTGAATAGCTTGTCCTGAACTAAATCCAGGGGATGCTATCCCATTGATACTACTTGAAGGGTATAAATTATAAAGGGAAATAAGGGCAGGACCGATGGCCTGAGTAATATTGGTGAGTGTCCCAAGAGGCACCATTTCCCCAGCCTGATTTTTAACGTAATAATTACGTACATCCTCAATGCTCATACGAGAGGATGCGTCCGCTTGTACATACACCTGGAACACCTGTCCAAATTTGGTAAACAGATTCACATAAGAAGACCCTAAATAAGTTTGTAACGTGTCAAACGCATCACCAACAGTTACGCCTAACGATTCAGCTTTTAATCGATTAAATGGCGCCAAAACTTGAGGTACTGCTGCTCGAAACGAGGTCATAAGTTTTTGCAGGGCGGGCTGTAGTGTTCCATATTGCACCAACTGGTCAGTAACCTTTTGCAATTTTAGGTAATCAAAAGATCCATCTTGCAGTTCAACCTGCATTTGAAACCCACCTGATAATCCCAAACCCTGAATAGGGGGCGGAACGACTACCAGCACTTTGGCATCGAGGGTTTTTGCCGCAATCTCATTAAATTTATTATAAAGTGATCTTAAATCCTCCCCCTTTCCTCTTAGACTCCAATCTTTAAACATGATGTATACAACTCCAGCATTTGCCAGACTGGCATTGTTATCGAGTAAGGAAATCCCATCAATGGCAATTACATTTTCCACACCATCCACCTTGGAGGCTTCCTTGGTTAATTTATCAAGAACTGCCTCCGTTCGATCCAGGGTAGCACCATCCGGCAACAAGACATTTAAAACGAGATAGCCTTGATCTTCGATTGGAATAAATCCAGTGGGAATACGGGTAATTCCGAAAATGGCAATCGCAACCAGGATAATACCCACCAAACAAGTATAAGCACTGCGATTGACGAGACGACCAATAAATCGTACATAAGCTGCTTCCAATGGATTGTAAAAGCGATCAAAAGTTCGGAAAATGATATTTTTTTGCCTGTGGGGATCGATGGGCCGAAGCCATAAAGCACATTGCGTAGGCTTCAAGGTCATTGCGTTAATTGCACTAATGAATGCGGTTGCAGCAATCACCAAGGCAAACTGAGCATACATTGCACCCGTTAATCCAGGCATAAATCCCGCTGGGACAAATACAGCCATCAATACCAAGGTAATACCCACAATCGGGCCAAAGAGTTCCCGCATGGTTTCAATAGACGCTTCCTTAGGTGCTATTCCACGTTCAATATGCTGGGTCACCCCTTCTACAATAACAATCGCATCGTCAACCACGATACCAATAGCTAATACCAAGGCAAACAAGGTAAGGAGGTTAATGGTATAGCCTAATAAAAACATGGCGAAGAACGTGCCAATAATTGTTACGGGTACAGTGGTTGCAGGCACTAACGTGGCGCGAAAGTTTTGTAAGAAAACAACGATAACTAGTAATACTAAGAGACCGGCTTCAAATAAGGTTTTATAAACTTCATCCACCGAAGCCTTCACGAAGATAGTCGTATCAAAAGGGATAGAATATTGCATACCTGGAGGAAATTTCTTTGCCATTTTGGCCACTGTTTTACGCACTTCCTGAGCTACCTCTAATGCGTTAGCGCCAGGAAGCTGAAATATACCGATAGCAGCGGTGGGCTTGCCATTGAGTTTGGCAAGCTGGCTATAACTTGAGGAACCAAGCTCCACGCGTCCTACATCACGAATACGAATAATTTGGGCACTGCTGCTGGCATTAGCACCTTCATCCGACTGCGTTGCCACAGTTTTGACGATGATATCGGCAAATTCATCAGGATTGGCAAGCTGTCCGGGCACATTCACTGTAAATTGATAGGAGGGTTTGCCTGTCACGGGGGGAGCAGCAATTTGCCCTGCTGAAACCTCTTTATTTTGATGGCTAATCGCAAGGAGTACGTCTTTGGGGGTCAAAGAATAAGCATACATTTTCTTAGGATCCAGCCAAACCCGCATGGCATAAGTCCCCGAACCAAAGATAATGACATTCCCTACCCCTGGCAACCTGGATAATTCATCTTGCATATTAATGGCGGCATAACTGTCAAGAAACAAACCATCATATTCGCCGTGCTCGGAAGTCAAGTTAATAAACTGCAAAATAGCGGTGGATTTTTGTTGAACCACAACCCCTTGCTGTTGTACGGACTCTGGTAATTGGGCCATTGCCGCCTGGACACGATTTTGTACCAACACCTGTGCATAGTTAAGATCTGTACCAATAGCAAAGGTCACAATGAGATTATAATTACCACTATTGGTGCTGGTGGATTGCATGTACAACATATCTTCCACCCCATTAACCTGCTGTTCAATGGGGAGCGCTACCGTTTTTATCAATGTTTTCGCATCGGCACCAGGGTAGTTGGTCGTTACTTGAATGGTAGGAGGAACAATCTCCGGATATTGGGAAACAGGCAAAATACCTATGGCAATGATGCCAAGAAACACTAACAAAAGCGCAATGACATTCGCAAGTACAGGCCGTTCGATAAAAAATTTAGAAATCATTATGCATTTCCTAATGAATTGCTTTGCACTTTTGGGTTTACCCCATTACCAGGTGTTGCATTCTGTAAACCATCAACGATCACCTTGTCGTCTTTCTCAAGTCCTTTAAGAATTGCCCGTTTCCCCTGCTCCATACTACCAAGCACTACCCGCTTTGTTTCCACATAATTATTGTTATCAACCGTATATAAATAAGGGCCAATTTGATCGTATTGAATGGCTGTATCAGGCACAGTGAGTTGTGGTTGTGGTTTACGAACTGGAATTCTTACCTGGACATAAAGGCCTGGTAATAAAACGTGATTTTCATTAGATAAGATAGCTCGGAACTGCATAGTACCCGTTGAGGCATTAAGACCAGTATTTACGAAATCCAGTTTACCCCGATGCGGGAAATTGGTTTCATTTTGCATGCCCACAAAAACAGGGATTTTACTAATATCGGAGGGTTTAAAGCCTCTGGCCTTTGCTGCCTCACGAAGTTTAATTAAGTCCAGTTCATTTAAATTAAAATAAACATAGATTGGATTGATTTGTTCAAGCGTAGCCAGGTTTGTTGCCTTGCCATTTCCTACCAGATTGCCTGGATCCACCAAATGACGACCAATACGACCATCAAAAGGAGCCCGCACATGAGTATAGCTGTAATTAATGGCAGCGACCTTGGCATTGGCCACATTTTTGGCGATGGCTGCCTTACTTTCTTCAGCCTGAGCTCGCCATTTTTCTACATTTTTTAAGGAAGTCGCATTTTCTTTATACATCTGCCGCTGACGTTCATATTCGGCTTGGTTATAAGCATGGGCGGCTTTGGCTATAGCGACTTGAGATTCAGCCTCCAAAAGCTTTTCCAAATAAGGCTGTGGCTCAATAATGAATAATTCCTGCCCTTCTTTTACAAAGCTACCATCGGTAAATTTAACGGCATCAAGATAACCCTCAACACGTGCCACCAAATTCACTGAATTATACGCCACGGTATTGCCGGTTTGAGTAATATACTCGCCCATTTCCACTACTTCCGGATTTTTAACAAAGACTACGGGCACCGGTAAAGTATCGGTTGTACTTTTTGTTTTGTGATGGAAAATGAAATAAAGAAGCAAAACTATAACAAAACTAACTATTGCAATTTTTATTATTTTTCGATTTCTCACTGAATTCATACATCACCAATTTGGTAGATAAAGCTGTTTCAAGCGCTGCTTTTTTGTGGCTGGAGGTAAATGATTTTGTGGCTTAAGTAAATTACCCCAATTCGTGCGCGCTGCCATTTCTTGTTTAATATGGTTGGGAACAACATCATTACAACAACGGATTTGCCAGCCCCCCCCCAATGCCCGATAAAGTGCAACCAATGACAAAGCAACTTCCCCCTGTACATTAGTTAATGAGGTTTGTACTCGCAATTGTTGCCTTTCAACATCTAACACAGTGGTATAATTCGACTCACCTTCCCTATAGCGCGTTAATGCCAGTTTTGTAGAGGCAGTTGCAGACTGGTTGGCTTTAACAAGGTAATTTTCCGATTTTTTAGCTTCAATGTAGCGAGTAATATTATCTTGCACTTCCTGTTGCGCCTGCAGCACCAAATTAATGTATTTTAATAAGGCTTGTTGAAAAGCGGCGTCCTGCATACGCACAGCATTGGTAATCTGACCATAATTTAAGATAGGCCAAGTCACTGAAGGCCCTGCGGTAATTTGTCGGTTTGACCAGCGAAAAATATCGCTGATTGAATTACTACCAACACTATTGGCCGCAAACACAAATGTACCAGCCAATGATAGAGCAGGGAATAAATTTGCTTTCGTTGCACCAATTGCTTCCGATTGCGCGATAGCCTCTAACCGAGCTTGATGTATATCGGGTCTCTTAGCCAAAGCTTCTCGAGGAATACCTACAGCAACTGTAGGAGGCGTCCTAGGAATTCCCTTGCTTTTGGTAAGGAAAGCATCAACTTGATTTGGTACTATGCCAAGCAATACTGCTAATTTATCTTTTTGTTTCTGTAAGTTGCTCACCAAAGTAGGTAGTGTTGCTTGTGTTTCTGCCAGCTCTGTCTGAGCCTGTTCCACATCCAAGAGGCTCGTTTGCCCCCCTTTGTAACGAGATTTAGCGATTCGCAAACTCATAGACTGCAATTGGATATTCGCTTTAGTGATTTGAATTAGTTTTTCATAAGTACGAATACTGATGTAAGCACTGGCAATCTCTGAAGTTAGAATAACCAGCGCATTATCATAAGCAGCTACTGATGCTAAAAAAGCAGCATCGTCAGATTGGATGGCCCTGCGATATTTACCCCAAAAATCAATCTCCCAACTGGCTGTAACACCTAGTGCAGCGGTTTCAAAGCTCGAAGGTAATAAATTTTGCAATGAGCTACCACCAATGCGGTTGTAAGTATAATTACCTATAACTGCCTGCTGTTGCGGATAAAGTTCACCGACTGTTTGAGCCAGTTGTGCTCTGGCTTGCAATACACGTACACCGGCACTCTGGACAGACAAATTGTTGTGATAACCTTGCTCAATTAAACAGGTTAAGGTAGGGTCATTAAACGCTTTCCACCAGTTTGCATCTCTTGGCGGGGTTGTTTTAACCGAAGGGCTTTTCTGTAACCACTGACTGGCAACAGGTTTAATTGGCTCTTTATAATTTGGGCCAACCATACAGGAAGCAAGAAACAAGCAGACTATTGCCGTAGAAATCTTTACCATGTGCGCTACTATTTCCCTATATTTATTCAGCCCTTAATTAAGCAAGGATCTCATCGGCAAAATGCTTAATCTGCAAGCCACGCTCTGGGTTATATTATCTGTGATAGCGCAAATGAACAAGGGTCATGAAAAACTATTAATGTAGTTTCTAGCGAAAAAATTGTTGTTTAATTAAATAAATTTTCTTAAAAAATTAATTTTCCCTTAAGCATTTAGAAATATAATTGAACAATTAGATTAAAAAAGGGGAAGAAATGCGTACAAAGATAGAACTTGATGATGATAAAAAAATTTCGGCAGCAGTAAAAACTGGTTTGGGCTCCTGGTTTCATTATGACCGTGATGATATTACCCCCGGAAGTATTTATTTTCATCCAAACTATCGGCAAAATTTCAACAAAGACAATATCGTAGATAAGTTGCAGAAAGATCAAACACTAAATGGTATTGTTTTTAGACCCAGCTCTCAGTCTGGATTTACGACGGTTAGTATTCTTCAAAAAAATGGCGCTTTTAATTTTGTAATGGCCAATATTGAACTTAATAAACTGGAAAAGAGTTACAATGATTATGGATTAAATTTAGGCAATTCTATTTTTGAAATTATTAAGGCATACCGTGCAGATAGTTCGAAAGAATTGAAAGATATAAAAAAACATATGAATGATAAATTATCAGACATACTATTGGAAAGAAAAACTGAGTTAGAAAATTTTTCTAAAAAACAAGCTCAGCACGCTGCGTGTTTCATGGTTGATTATTGAGTAACCGCTACTGAAAAACTTTGTTCCTAGTTATTCCGAGCTCTCTCAGCACGAAGAGAGCTCAAATTTACTACAATTTTTTGCCAGCGATATCATTTATTTTAAATCTATACTTAATAGTACAGATTAGCAGGAGACATCATGGCAAAGAAAACAACACCAGCATCCAGCTTTACCAAAGAAAAGAAAAAAGTATCGAAGAAGAAATTAAAAGAGATTTCAGGAGGTTTTGACAAGAGTCGTACCGATATATTAACGCCCATCAAAACCCCTACTGCACCCAGTGTAAGGAATTAAATCTTACGAAGGCATAATAAAAGTTTACTTTGCAGGTTGCCAAAGAGCCACATGGGCGCCTGTTGGATCGGTAATAATTGCCAAGTGCCCCATTTCACCTGCTTGAGTAACATCTCTGATTACGGTTGCGCCATGATCTTTGGCTTTTTGCAACGCTGCTTTCACATCAGCAACCAGGATGTAAGCCATCCAATGAGGTGGAATTTCCTGTTGTTGTTCAGCAGGTATAGCCCATATCCCAGCAATGTCCTTATCATGAGACTTAACGATAGTATAAGTCATGTCCTCCATTTCATGATCCATAAATTGCCATCCAAATACTTTACCGTAAAAATCTTTGGCTTTTTTTACATCGGGTGTTGCTAATTCATTCCAACAAAACTCACCGGCTGACATTGTCATTTTTTTTTTCCTTTAATTAATTTAGGGAGAAAACATAGCGTAGTGTAATTAAACTTCTTTAGCAATGAAATTCCTTTACTTCAGCAGGAATCATTTATGTTCAAAATTTAGATGTGTTTACCCCTGAATTTAGCTGTTGAATTATCTTTTGCTGCGTTTCCCTAATATGATTCTCATCCTGATATTTTGTCCGCGGCCAAAAAAATCCTTTCAAGCCATCCCCCTTATTCCTCGGTACAATATGCGCATGTAAATGGGGTATACTTTGGCTCACTCGATTATTCATGGCAATGAAACTTCCCGTTGCCCCCATGGCTTGCTCAACTGCTTTACCCATGAGTTGAATTAAACAGCTGAAATCGGCAATTAATTGTGGCGGTAAATCATAAAAAGTCTTAAAATGCTCCTTTGGCGATAATAAAGTATGGCCCGGAAATAAGGGACGATGATCCAGAAAGGCAATAAACTGCTCATTTTCAAAAATGATATAAGCCTTTTCTTGCTTTTTAACAATCAAATCAATGACACATTTTTCTTTTTTTCTTACTGTTTCCTCATTCATTACTAAACCTTAACTTCTTAATTTATCAGCCATATAGCGTCCTACTAACTGAGCCATAATAATAGCGAGATAAGCCTGCCCCGCAAATGACTCCATCCAGGAAAAGGTTTGTGCAATAGGTGTCCTGGGTACGACATCACCATAGCCTACAGTGGTTAATGTGACAAAAGAAAAATAGATTAAATCCGTCTCATAGCTTATATTTAAACCCGAAAAAGCATTGTAATCGAGTAAACCAATGCATAAGTAAAGATAAGCATAGGCTAACCCTATAAACAAATAGGCTGAAAGTGAACCAAACAGAGTCGTTATATCAATTGTTTTATCGGCAAAAGTATATCGCAAACAGACAGCTGTCATTAAGGCAAAGTAGAGCATAGTAAAAAATGCTTTAATGACTCCTAATAGAGGGTAGTCAAATAAAAAGCTCAGCAGTAAAAATATGCCTTCTATTATGGCAAGAACAATTAAAACTTGTAGAAGCCGTCGCGATCTATCGCCAATAATAATCAAGCTATAAATAATAAGAACAGAGAAGATAACATCACCTAACCGCCACAAACCAAATTGAGCATCGAGTGCTTTAGTAAAGCAAAATAGTAGTAACACAAAAAATAAAAACAAGAAGCGCAGGCGCTCAATTAAATTTGAAAAAGTTCTCATCCAACTCTCATGAACCAAAGTTATACTGGCAATATAACTTTAAAGTCTTAAAGAGCAAAGATGCGTCACCTGAGTCATTTATCTAACCCATTAAAAATCTATCAGATTGAAAATTAAATTGTCATACTTGCCCTTTTAATGAAATTTGATTGTAATTCTTTATAAAGTAATTTTTTGTTACGAGACAATATTGCACACTAAGAAAAACTCATTCGATTTGATAAGACATTTTGCGGCCTTACTGGTTTTATACAGTCACCATTATGCTCTGTTGAAACAGCCAGAGCCCATTTTCTTGAATTGGGATACTTACGGCACTTTGGCAGTCTTGCTATTTTTTAGTATTTCAGGTTATTTCATGCCAATCAGTTTTATTTGTGCGGGTAATTTTGTCAGGTACATGATAAAACGCATTCGTAGAATTTTTCCGGGTCTGACAGTTTGTATGTTCTGTATGTATTATTTAATTGGTTCTTTATTTGTCTCGTCCTCAGCGCTCTCCTACCTGCTAAGCCCCAACACTTTAGTAACTACTTTAACTCACATTCTATCGATGCATGGCCCTAAAATTCCTGGTGTCTTTACTGATTTTTTATACCCTGAAGCAATTAATGGAAGTTTGTGGACATTACCCATTGAATTTATTTATTACATTATGTTGGGTCTTTTGCTTTCTTTATCCACCCATTGGAGAACCATTGCTTATTTAGTTGCGGGTTTTATTCTCTTACATTTTATTTCACGCAACACCTGGATAAATCAGCTCTATTACGCCAATAAGTTTCACCTTTATTATTTGACTTTATTTGGCCTTGCTTTTAGTGGAGGTGCTCTTTTATCTGCACTGCAAAAGTATTGGCTAGTTTATAAAAACTATTTATTGATTCTTAGTGTAACTTCATTGCTCTTTTTTTCTTATTTACCCTGCGTATTGAAAGTTATTAACTTAACCCTTTTAACTATTACTTTTGCTCTTACTATCCCAGATAGCCTTATTAAGCGAAAATTTGATATTTCTTATGGAATATATATTTATGCTTTCCCTATTCAACAAATAACTATCAATCTGATAACAGCTGATTTTATAAAGGGAATGTTATTAGCCATTTTTTTTACTATCTTGGCAGGTTTTTTTTCTTATTATTTTGTAGAAAAGCCATTTCTAAAACCTAAAATTAAGAAAAATAACGAGAGAATGAAGAAATTAATCGTTAGACCTCATACCTTTAGCACGTAGCTCTTGCAGTGCTTCTTCATTTTTATATAAATTTAAATTCATTCCAGCTAATATTTCAGGTGCCTTAGTAAATTGAATATTTGCGTACTCAATTACCTGGATATAATTCCCCCAAGGATCAAGAAAATCTAAAAACTTATCTCCAATGAATTCTGCTCCAGCCTTTTGCGCCAATTCTTTTACCTTAGAACGATCGTCGACCACAAGACCAAAATGGCGTTTTTTATCTTTATGAGTATTATTACTTTTCATGAGCGCAATAAATTGATCGCCTAAATCAATAAAAGCATGGTTTTTGTCCTTACTTCGTAGCGTAAAATTAAAAATTTTACTATAAAATTCCAATGCCTTTTCCACATTAGCTACTTCAAGTGCAATATGATTAATTCCGATTAAATTTGCTTTTTCCATAACTCGATTTACTGGTAAGTTCTATAGAGAATTATAGGTGGCAAATATAATTTACACAAAATGCCTGCTACACTTAAAAAATTTCACCCTGAATCAACGGCGAGAGGGGATTGTCCTATTGAAGTCTTTTCCATCCTCAGCATTGGGATTACTACTATCTCGTATTGTAAAAAATGCTGAAACGCAAGAAGGTTTCGAAGCAATTATCTCTTTTCGTTTTTTTCCAATCAATCTGTTAAAATCAAGCTGTGTGCTTGTTCCTCCTAATAAACCACGAATTACTCGTATTATCCATAATGAACTTCGCAGCTGTCGAATGAACTGCAGTTCTGGGCGTGGTTGCTTGCCATTACCACCATTTAAAGCTTGTGCCAGTTGGTTTAATAGTGGACATAAATCGTTATCGGGTACTTTGTTTCTTAGAAAAAACCTTAAGCAATATACTGAAATTTCTTTCTTCATTTTTAAGCTGAAACGATAATCTTCACCTATATCACGTAACACTTCAATTAAATCTTCCGCCGTTTTAGCAGTTTTAGCCCTCTCTAAGTAAGGACTGCCTTGTAAATGATAAGACCGGATTTTTAATTGTTTATTTTCATCACCAAACCGTTTATAGGATTTTGTTTTATCTACTCCCTCATTCAATAAATGCTTCATGATAGAGAAGGGATTGCTTCTGGGATCCTCAATAGCTATATCAGCGTTGGTGCTCAAGTGAGTCTGAGCCATTTTTACAGCCACATCAAGTGGCTTTTCCCCCTTGTCATTGACCTGGTTTGCAAATTCTCTAAAATAACCCCAGGTTTCATGATACCGATAATCACCCAATCGAATGGCAACATGTAAGGGCGTGTCTCCTTTTTTGAAGCCATTCTCTGACACGCATAGCTCTTTGTAAAATTCTATTTGGCGATTTAAAACAGGTTGATAGTCTGCTTTATTTAATTTGGGATGATGGGTGAAAATTTCTTCACCCAATGTCTCATTGTTTACAGTGGCAACATAATGTCGAAACTCTTCTATTGAAAAAAGAACAGCTTTCAATTGGGAAAGACGACTCATTGTCGCTTGACTAATCAAAGCAAGTTGCGCTCGCTCATAAGGATCCGCTTTATTCAAGGAACGCTCTAGATAATTTTCAACCATGGCTGACTGTAAAAGAATATGACTATACCATGTTCGCCATTTCGCTTGTTGAAATTCAGCATTTTTGCCTAATTGTATAAAGGCATTTGTTTCGGCAGAATTATAAACTTTAGGGTCATTATATTTAACAAAATAACGTAAACAAGTAGGCCAATAATGGTTTTTAGAATCAGTGAGCTTAGGAAATTCAAGCAGATCTCTGGCAGTAATCTTAAATGCGTCCTCTCCATGTCCCCAATGTTCAATACGAGCTTCATAACGAGACATTAAACTATTAGAGAGCAGTAAATCATTATCAATTTTGAAAAAAACTACTCGTGGCTTTTTTTCTCGTTCAACAATATAAAATCCTAAATTTCCTTTATGCAAATCATCTTCTTCCAGCGTATATGCACTACATAAAATACTGGCCAAAGATTCCATATCTAGAATAACTTTTCCCTTTAGAAAAGCTTGATATAAATCGGCAAAAAACCCACTATAAAATTCATTTAAAAAATAGATTGGTATATCTTCAGCCTTTTCTCTTTTTTTCGATTTGAGTTTGTATCCAGCTGCTGTTTTTTTTAACGAGCAAAAGTTAGGAAGTAATGTTTCACGACGGGCAGCTGTATAGCAAAAATGTTCAGCCGCTAAACCAATTATCTGGCCTTCTTCATTCCTAACCACCCTTTGCTTCGGTGTAAGATTGGATTTTAAAAAAAGACTAATTAAATGGGTAAGAGAGGCTTCAAACAAAGACAACAGAGATTGATTATGCTTATTTAACTTAAATACTACTTTTTTAGTCGATTTAAATAATGCTTCTTTATAAACAATATGGCCTGAGTGGCTTGCTGCACCAGTAGTTATATCCGTTTTGTCATAAAATTTAGGCATATATTAAAAAAAAGACCATATGTTTATTATTTTAACAAATTGCGTATAATACTTAAACAGCTCGGAAAAGAATTTTTTAGTCAAAAAGAATAAAAAATAAGCTAATATTATAATAGAAATTATTGGCTTTGGCGCAATTTTTTCAAAAAATTTACCCCAGCTTTGGAGGCCATCATGAAGAATCATCAAGATACGGCCCTGAGCATTTCAAATCCAAGATTACTCGCCGGCGTTTATTTTGCTTTGCTGGCAGTGATAGCGACTTGTATTGTCGATGGTTTTCTCTATTTTGTAGGGGCTGAACAGTTCTTACCGCTGTTTAAAGCCACTCTTTTAGCTGTAGTTATTGCAGGCTGTTTTGGAGCAATTTTTGGCAGGCGCATTGTTTACAGCCAAAAACCCTATAGACGTAAAGCATTTATCTATGGTTTTTTAATGGTCCTTGTAGCGCTTCCTTTTTATGTCCTGGGGTTTCTTTATTTGTCCGAAGATTATACCCGCTGGATACGAACAGAGACCCTATCACAACAAATACTGAATTATCTGTTTACTCTTTTTTATAGTTTTATATTTGCTGGCCTATGGTTAGCAATTGCTGCTGGATTTGCTGCAATGTATTTGCGCGGACATGTAGTTTACGACATACTACACTCGAAATACTTAAGAAGGCGATAATTCAGATGCCTTGTTCCAATGCTACCTAACTCGTTGAGTGAAAAGACATTATGACTCTAAGCAAAAGCGATTTGTCCCTGAATCCCCGATTTACGGGGGCAATATTTTTCACAATTTACAGCCTGCTAATTTTATTGTTCACCAAGTATACCTTGCTGTCTCTGAAAGACAGTGCTCTTATTCCCCTGTGGCCTTCACTTATTTTAACCCTGGTGATTGGTATTTTAACCGGTAGCTTATTTGGAAAGATTGTGGCCCAAAAGCGCTCCTGGTTGTCTGTCTTTTTAATCGGGATTCTAATTGCCTGCTTTATGCTGCTTTGCTTAAGTCTGGCAATATGGGCTCATTTTTACTATACAGGTTCACCAGTACTTGAGCAATTTCAATACTGGCAAGACCATATTATTTTTTACGGTGTTATTATAGCTACGCTGTTTCTAACCCTGGGCGTCTGGTTTATCCCTTTAACAGGGCTTGTTTCACTTTATTTTAATAAGCGGTTTTGGCCAGGTCTTATGGCTACCGGTAAAAAACAAGCACTTGTAAACCATGACAATGATAGCGCCGATGAATAAAGAGCAACTTTTGGCGTTAATGAGAGAAGGCGCTTCTATAATTACTCCTAATAACCGCCTAAGCGGAGAATTATTGCAGGAATTTGCCAGAGCATTTCCCAACCAAATCCATAAAAAACCCTACTGCCTTCCCTACAATGCTTTTTTGATGAATGCCTTTCAACAATTAATTCACCAGCATCCGCATCGCTCTCATCCTCTTTTACTGACCACACAACAAGCCAGTTATTTGTGGCAGAAAATCTTGTCAGCCACTGAGACCACTGTCAGCCGAGGCTTACTAAATGCTGTGGAGGACGCTTGGACAAGAGGCCATTTATGGTTGCTGGATTTTCAGCACCCACTTTTTGAATATAGTCATCAAACTCGTCAATTTCAGCAATGGGCTCAGCAATTTACTCATGAATTATACCGGCTTCATGCAATAACTGACCCACAACTTGCGACCTATTTAAGTGCTCAACAAACTAATTTTGCTACACACACAATCGTTTGGGTTTGTTTTGATGACTTTACACCTCAACAAAAACACCTGCAGCAGTATCTTACTGCACAAAATTGCCTGCAATACTATTTTGATTTGGAAGAGCGCACTGCCAACCTTTATCAATATGCTGCCAAAAATGAGAGTGATGAGTATGAGCAACTGCTTCACTGGATAAAAAAACGTCTGGCAAAAGGAGAAACCCGTATTGCTGTTGTTGTCCCTGATTTAGAAATGAAATTTTCCTGGTTGCAGCGGAAACTGCAGGAACATCTCCCCACAAATCAATTCAATATTTCACTAGGTAAACCATTAGCCCATTATCCTTTGGTGGCTCATGCACTAGCTTGGCTTGGTTTAGAGGAAACTTTTAATCTTCATCAAGCCCGTTTACTTTTAAGCTCTCCTTATCTTGCCTTTTCGCAGACGGAATTAATTGCGCGGGCACAGGTGATGGAGAATAGCTCCTGCTTACGTGAATTAAATTTTTCGCAAGCAATATTTGTTCGTGAATTAACGATTAAAGCTCCCAAACTCGCTAAAATGTTGCAAGACGTGGTTATATACCCTGAAGAAGCCTCTGTTCAAACCTGGATTATGCTATTTCAACAACGACTTGAAACATTAGGCTTTCCCGGAGAAAATGTTCTTAATTCAGCCAACTACCAATGTTATCAACGCTTGTTATTGCTATTTGATGAATACAAACAATTGGCATTAATTACGCCACACATGACAAAATCACAAGCTCTGACAGCACTTAAGCAATTAGCAGAATCAACTATTTTTCAACCACAAAAACCAGTAGCACCAGTACAAATTTTGGGCTTATTAGAGGCTTCCGGTTGCACGTTCGATAGTCTATGGGCTACAGGCTTCACTGATGAATGTCTGCCGCAATCAGTAAAGTTTTCAGCATTTATACCTATTTCCTTGCAAAAGGAAAACCTAATGCCACATGCCGATGCTGCACGAGAATTTAGTCTTGCAGAAAAGACAATGACTCGTTTAAAAAATGCAAGCCTTTCCGCTGTTTTTAGTTATCCGCGGTTAATTGACGACAAACCGAACCTGGCAAGTCCATTAATTGGCAATTTGGAGCCCTACACGGCTATTCTGCCGGAAGCCCCTTTAGAATCAAAATTAATTTCATTCACTGAAACCTATTCTTTGCCTTTTATCTCCCTGGAGAAAGTTACCGGGGGTACTACTATCCTGGCAAACCAGGCTAAATGCCCTTTTCGCGCCTTTGCTGCCCATCGTTTGCATGCGAAGGGACAATTCGAAGTCTCCGATGGACCTGACGCTAGAGAACGAGGACAAATTATTCATAAAGTGCTCGAACTCCTGTGGAAAATGATAAAAAATCAACGAAAGCTTTTACAGCTTTCTCAGGAAGAGTTAAGGAGTCAGATTGAACTAGCAATCCATACAGCGCTGCAACCCATCGTTCAGCAAAGAAGTCATTCTTTTCCTCCTATCATTCAAGAAGTAGAATTAGAACGCCTCCAACAATTAGTACAAGCGAGCCTAGATTGGGAGCGACAGCGCCCTCCCTTCGACGTGGAAGCCATTGAGCAAGACTTTATTATCCATTTAGCCGATATGGAATTTAGAATCCGCATTGACAGGCTGGATAAAATGGAAAATGGACAGAAATGGGTTATCGACTATAAAACAAGCCTGCCTCAAAATTTACCGTGGAATGAAGAACGCCCGAAAGAACCTCAATTATTAATTTATGCCTTATTAGATGAGAATATTAATACTTTATTATTCACTCAGTTAAAAGCAGGTCAGTTAACCCCTAAAGGACTTAGTGAAGAAAATCTGGCTCTGGCAGGCATAAGTTTCTTAAAAAAAGGGCAAACCTGGGCTGAACTGCGCCAACATTGGCATAACCAATTAAATGAACTGGCCCATGAATTTATGCAGGGACATTGTCCACCAACACCAAGTAGTCCAACAGTTTGCCAACAGTGTGACTATCAAAATTTATGTCGTTTCACACGCATTTAATTGACAGAATAAGACTAGATACAGCTCATCCCCCTAAATTACTCAAGAGTCTCTGGAAAAACTATGCAACATTTAATTATCGGTTATGGTTACTGCGGCTATCATCTGGCTCAGTATCTGTTGAAAAAAAAAGAATCGGTTACTGCCATTTCTCGTCACTTGGATAGCATCTATGAATTAGAAGGATTAAATCACATCCAACATAACATAGAAGAACCCTTTCACTGGCAGAAAAAAGAGACCATTATCTATTATCTCATTCCTCCTATCGGAGATAGGAGCGATGATGTGGGATTAAAACAATTTTTAAACCACAGTCAGCTAAAGGCTACTCAGGTTATTTATTTTGGCTCCAGTGGTGTCTATGGCAATCATGCAGGCGCCTGGGTTGATGAATCGTCCACTTGCTATGTCCACAGTTCTCGCCAAAAACGTCGATTGAATGCTGAAGCTCAATGGCTGACTTATTGTCAACAACAACAGATCCCGTTAATTATCTTGCGTGTTGGCGGAATCTATGGTGTTAATCGTTTACCGCTACAAGCTGCAATGAAGCAGACACCTGTTATTACTCCTGAATTAGCCCCCTATACAAATTCTATTTACATTGATGATTTAATTAAAATAAGTTATCTGCTTACCCAGACAAAATCTACTACTTCTCTCTACAACATTGCTGATGGTCAGCCCACACCTGTTGGTACCTTACAGCAATTAATAGCGCAAACCTTGGGATTAAGAGCTGCCGATTATGAATCATTTGAGCAAGCCTGGGAAAGAGCAAGCTCAATGAAAAAAGAATTTCTCAGCACGTCCAAGCGTTTATCTATCCAGGCATTGAAAACAAGGCTAAAATCAACCCTTCATTTAACACCGTTGGCAGATGCTGTAACCTTAAGTCTTAAGTTGCAAGGATTACTCAGATGAATATTTTAATTGCAGGAGCTTCAGGATTTATTGGCACTGAACTGGTGAATGCCTTACACTCTAATCACCAAATTACCGTTCTTGGTCGTTCTAAACAAAAATTACAACAGCATTTCTGTGCAAATATACCACAGGTCACTTGGGAAATGCTTCCACAACTGGATGCCACCGATTACGATGTTATTATTAATTTGTGTGGTCATAATATTGCAGCTTCTCGTTGGAATGATAAAGTAAAACAGTTATTAATTGGTTCACGTGTAGACACTACCGCAGCCTTGGTAAACTGGATTATTACGCATAAAGCCCAACCCCATTTTTATTGTGCTAATGCAGTAGGAATTTACGGTTTACAGCAAAATGGCGATCCCCGGGAACTGGATGAAAATACTATCATTGATTTTTCGCAACCGCGCGATTTTCTCAGCGAAATTGGTATTAAATGGCAGCAGGCGCTTCAACCTGGAATTGACTATGGGATGAAAATAACTAGTACACGCTTTGGAGTCGTACTAAAAAAAGGAGAAGGCATGTTGAAGCAATTAGCACCCAGCTTCAACTTCGGCTTAGGCAGCATCCTGGGTGATGGCAAACAAGTCATTTCGTGGGTACACATTGAGGATCTCATTGGTGCCTTTTTATTTTTACTTAAGCATTCCAATTTTACAGGTCCTTTTAATCTCACTTCACCCTATCCAGTGAATCAGGCCGAGTTTGCAAAAACTTTAGCGAGTGTTATGCATCGACCCTTATGGCTTAAAATGCCGGCTTTTGTTATTCGTACTTTATTTGGGGAGATGGGTGAAACCCTGCTTTTACATGGGCAACGGGTGATACCAAAGCGATTAATTGAAGAAGGTTATCAGTTTCAGTTTCCTGAGCTTCAGGGAGCATTGGAGAAAGAATTTAACCAGTAAAGGCATGAAATTTGACGTTCCATGCCTTTACTTTTAATTAACTGTTTACAAATCTGCCGATCTCAACAAGCATTTCCTGATCATGTACCTCATGTCGTGCATTTGGATAGGCGAATACATTTTCAAGCGTGTATGTCTGATCGAATTGCCTCATCATGCTTTCCCATTCATCTTTCAATGGTTCAAAACTAAAAGATGACTCACTCATCATTTCTATATCTGTTATTACTCCTGATGCAACGAGTGTGGTGTCCATCTCTGTTCTAACCTGTTCCTTTTGAGCAAGAGAATCTAGCACAACCATGGTTTGCTTAATTTTGTTAAGGGCAAATGAATTTGTTACATAAGTTTGAAATTTATTTAAATCAGCAACAGCGGCATCTTTTGTTTGTTGTAGGTAGTTTAAAGCATATTCTTGATCGTCAAAAAAAGGCAGTTGACGAGAAAGATTGGTGATTAAAGTAAGCACGCCGTCGCAATATTTAATTACGCCATTCACAGGAGTCGCCTCGTTAGCGAAAAAAACTGAACTGGGGGATTGTCGACAAGCTTTAACCTCTCTATAAGCTGAAACAATTACATTATTCCAATACGCATTGTACCTATGCTCAAACTGTTCTTTAAAATTCATATATCACCTCTATTAACTAATTGGCAATATTTTATACAGTCATTCTTAAGGAAATATTAAACCTGTCATTTTGAGGTGTGTGCCACATAATTTTGAAGAGCGTAACAAAGCAGGCGTTTAGGGGTCGCGACGACTTTGGATTTTTTAATAAATAGACATTTACATTGAGTAATGAGTTTAAGTCTTTTCACCCCTTATTAAGCTAGCCAGCCCAGTCACCTAAAAATTTCTTTCTCACGCCCGTGAAAAATCAAACGCTAAAACATCCGCGAGTTTGGTTTGAGAGAGTGCCAAAGCCATAAGTCTATCTACACCAAGAGCAACGCCACTGCAGGCAGGTAAACCATGACGCAGAGCTTGTAGTAGGTATTTATCCGGTTCAACCATGGGAAGTCTCCTCCGTTGCCGTACGGTCAAATCCTGATTAAAGCGCTCCCATTGAGCTTGCACATCAGTTAATTCATGAAAACCATTGGCTAGTTCCACTCCCTTGAAATAGACTTCAAATCGTTCAGCTGTTCCTTGATGCACTCTTGCTAATGCAGCCTGGGAAGACGGAAAGTTATAAAGAGCAACAGGTACAGTCTCTTCAGCAAATGCAGGCTCCACAACATGACTCATGATCAAAAATAAATATTGATCACGGTCTTGCTCGTCAGGAGCAAGCACATTATCCAGCGCATGTTGTTTTAAAAAAAGCCGTAGTTCAGGAAGAGTAACTGAGAAGGGATCAAAGGCACAAATTTCAAGAAAAGCCTGCTGATACGTTTTTCTTCTCATTGACTTACATTGCAAAATAAGCTGTAGCAAGACATCTACTTCATCCATTAGCTGGTGATGGTCAATATCCAATTGATACCACTCCAGCATCGTAAATTCAGGATTATGCCAACGTCCTAATTCATCATCACGAAAAACACGAGCAAGTTGAAAAATAGGTCCACTGCCCGCAGCCAATAAGCGTTTCATATGATATTCAGGCGAAGTTTGTAAATTATAAGAGTCACCTCGAAAAGTCGCCTTAATATTGGAAAGATAGACGTCAGTGATACCAAAACGCGCCATCACAGGCGTTTCAACCTCAAGATAGCCGCGTTGCTGAAAGAAGGAACGAATTTTTGTTAAAATTTGTGCACGCTGTTGTAGAACCTCTAAAGAAGCAGAAGGCGACCAAAGGATTTCTTTCATAATTAATAGAAAATCCCCAGCTCCAGCCTTGCTGCTTCAGTCATCCGTTCCTGAGTCCATGGCGGCTCCCAAACCAGTTCAACAGTACAATCATTAACTCCTTCTACCTGGTTTACTGTTTGTTCAACAGTTCCTGGGAAAGTTTGCGCCACGGGACAGCCTGGGGTAGTCAATGTCATCTGAATATGCACATGTTGCTCTTCATTAATGGTAATGTCGTAAATTAATCCCAAATCGTAAATATTAACGGGTATTTCAGGATCAAAAACCGTTTTTAATGCCGCTATCACAGTTTCTTTCAAGGCTTCATTATCCTGTTTTTTTCGAAATCCAAACATTGCCTCACTCCGTACTCACAGTTCCCTTACTTTTATTGAGTGCGGCTTCCAGTGTATGCCACGCCAAAGTAGCACATTTAACTCGAGCAGGATAAGCTTTCACACCAGCGAGCACTGCCAATTTATCCAGTGATACCGTTTGCTCTTCATCAGACGTAATCATGGAATGAAAATGGTGAAACAATTCATGCGCCTCAGCCATGGTTTTTCCCACTAGCGCTTCCGTCATAAGCGAGGCAGACGCTTGAGAAATTGCACAGCCAGAGCCTACAAAACTAATATCAACAATTTTATCGTTGTCAAGCTTTAAGTAAACCATCAGTTTATCACCACACAAGGGGTTAAACCCTTGGGCTTGAGTACTCGCATCAGTCATCGCATAGTGATTACGAGGATTGCGATTATGATCAATAATTATTTCCTGATAAAGTTCTCGCAATTCCATTGTCATGCAAACACCTCTTTTACTTTATGCAGCGCTTTTACGCAGCGATCAATTTCTTCTTTTGTATTATAGAATGACAAAGAAATACGGCTCGTAGCGGCAACACCTAAGAAATCCATCAGTGGCATCGTGCAGTGGTGGCCACTGCGAGTAGCGATACCTAAAGAATCCAAAATGGTTCCAATATCATGCGCATGAATTTTGCCATGGACAAAAGAAATAATAGGTACTTTCTGCTTTGCCGTCCCTACAATGTTAAAACCTTTAACCGATTGTACAGCAAGTGTAGCATAATCGAGTAAATGTGCTTCATAAGCCGCTATCGCCTCCATATCCAAAGACGATAAATAATCAATTGCAGCACCTAAACCAATAGCACCTGCAATGTTTGGGGTACCTGCCTCAAATTTATGGGGAAGCTGTGCATAATCGGTGGCTTCAAAGGTTACGTAATTGATCATTTCACCCCCACCTTGATAGGGTGCCATGTCATCTAATAATTTTTCTCTCCCCCATAACACGCCAATACCCGTCGGACCGTACATCTTATGACCTGAAAAGGCGTAAAAATCACAATCCAGAGCCTGCACATCAATCGGCAGATGAGCTGTTGCCTGAGCACCATCCAGTAATACTAAAGCACCATAGGCATGAGCCATTTCAATCATTTTTTTTATGGGATTAATGGTTCCCAAGGCATTGGAAACATAATTAATCGCTACAAATTTAGTATTTTCATTTAACTTTCTTTCGAACTCGTCTAGCAATATATCGCCATCATAGGAAATGGGGGCGACTTGCAAACCTGCACCTGTTTTCTTACACACCATTTGCCAGGGCACAATATTGGAATGATGTTCCAGATGAGTAATTAAGATTTCTTCGCCTGGTAATATACGTGGAGCAACAAAACTTTGTGCGACTAAATTAATACCTTCCGTTGTGCCACGTACAAAGATACATTCACGCGCCGATTTGGCGTTAATAAATCGTTGAACTTTATTGCGAACCGCCTCAAATTGCTGAGTAGCTCGGACGCTTAAAGCATGCACTCCGCGATGCACATTGGCATTGTCATGACTATAATAATGGGAGATAGCATCAATGACTGCTTGTGGCTTCTGCGTTGTTGCCGCATTGTCCAAATACGTTAATGGATAATCATTTACTGTTTGTTTAAGCACTGGAAAATCATTGCGAATTGCAGCAATATCCAATGTATCAATCAATGCTGTTACACTACTCATAGCTATCACCTTAACTGCTGAGTTAATAAAGTTCCCATCCATTCAGCAAGTGGTCGATTAGGAACCCAACGTAAATTATCGGCGGCAAAGGCATGAATTAGATAACTGCTGGCTTCCTGTTTGCTAATTCCTCGAGTTGCCAAATAAAATAACGCATCCTCATCCAGCTGCCCCACTGTTGCTCCGTGAGTACATACCACATCATCGGCGAAAATTTCTAACTGGGGTTTGGTATCAATTTCTGCTTGTGCTGATAACAGCAGATTTTTATTTTGCTGTCTGGCTTCTGTGTGTTGAGCATCTTTGGCTACAACAACCTTACCATTAAATACTGCCCGGGAACGTCCGGTTAAGATACCTTTATAATCTTGCTCACTCCGACAATTTGGCACTAAATGATAAACCGCGGTGTGGTGATCAATATGCTGCCCATCAGTGGGGGCATAGATACCGTTCATTAAACAGGTTGCCTTTTCTTGATTTAAATAGAGCTTAAGATCACTACGAACCAATTTACCGCCAAGGCTTAACGAATGGCTATCAAACTGGCTATTCTCTTCCTGTTGCACCGAAATTTGCCCAATGTGATAAGCAGCCTTACTCTCACGCTGAATTTTATAATGGGTTAATTTAGCATGCTTACTCGCCCATACCTCTGTAATTGTATTGGTGAAATAACTGGATTGCTCAGCACCACGATAATCCTCAATCACAGTAGCCTGGGCACCCTCTTCTAAAACTATCAAATGACGAGTATGAACAGCCTGCTCTCTGTCTTGCCAATGGGAGAGGACGATAGGTTCTTCAAGAACCAGTCCTGCAGGGACATAAATAACAATACCGGTATTTAAAAATGCTGTATTTAGAGCATGAAAACCATGTTCATGCTTTAATAGCTTGTCCAAATAAGGTTTTATTTTATTCTCATGCTGCATTAATCCCTGAAACAAAGGTTGTATGATTACTGTTGAGGGTAATTGTTTAGCAAGCGCTTCAATGCCTATAACCTGACCATTTTGAATAATAACCTGATGCTTGACAGGAATGTCGGATGCTTTAATTTCCTCGGCTTTCCCAGATTGCGGTCTATTGAACGGTTGCTTAAGCAGCGCATCGACCATCGTATATTTCCACTCTTCATCATGGCGGGTAGGAAAACCATAATAAGACAATTCGCGCAAGCCTTTTTCTTGCAACTCTAAAACCCAGGGAATAGATGACAATCCTTCTTTAGCCTGCTTTTGATAAAAATCAAGAACCTCGCTCATGCTTGTTCCATCTCCTCAAGCCAACTATAGCCTTTTTCTTCCAATTCAAGAGCCAAGGACTTGTCACCTGATCGTATAATGCGACCATTTGCCAACACGTGGATAAAATCAGGTTCAATATAATTTAAAAGACGTTGGTAATGAGTCACCAGAACAATCGCTCGCTCAGGAGAGCGCATGGCATTAACTCCCTGAGAAATAATGCGTAATGCATCAATATCTAAACCAGAATCCGTTTCATCAAGAATTGCAAGCTTCGGTTCCAGCGCTAACAATTGCAAAATTTCATTACGCTTTTTTTCCCCACCAGAAAAGCCTTCATTAATACTGCGGTATAAAAAGCTCTCATCCATATCCAGTAATTGACATTTTTCGCGAATAAAACTTAAAAATTCAATAGCATCTAGGGTTTTCTTGCCTTGTGCCTTGCGCACCGCATTGACAGAAGCTTTAAGAAAATTAATGTTGGTTACCCCCGGAATTTCCACAGGGTATTGGAAAGACATAAAAATACCAGCCTGTGCACGTTCCTCTGGTGCCAGGGGTAATAAACTCTCTCCTAGATACTCTATCTTTCCGCTAATTACTTCATAGGCAGGATGACCGGCTAATACTTTTGATAAAGTACTTTTACCAGAGCCATTAGGTCCCATAATGGCATGAACTTCACCCGGTTTCACATTTAGATTTATGCCTTTTAAAATAGGCTGCGCATTAATTGCGACATTTAATTGCTCAATTGTTAACATATTAACCTACTGCCCCTTCCAAACTAATACCTAGTAACTTGGTGGCCTCCACTGCAAATTCCATAGGTAACTCTTTCAAAACTTGTTTACAAAAACCATTGACAATCATCGATACCGCATCTTCCGTGTCTATACCACGCTGTTGACAATAAAATAATTGCTCTTCGCTGATTTTTGAGGTGGTTGCCTCATGCTCTACCTGTGCTGTCGGATTTTTTACTTCAATGTAAGGAAAAGTGTGTGCGGAACACTCACTTCCCATGAGCATTGAATCACATTGGGTATAATTGCGCGCATTTGTTGCAGTTGGCGCAATACGTACTAATCCCCGATAAGCATTGTGTGCTCGACCTGCACTTATTCCTTTGGAGATAATGGTTGAACGGGTATTTTTACCCAAATGAATCATTTTTGTGCCTGTGTCAGCTTGTTGCAAGTTATTGGTTAAAGCCACGGAATAAAATTCACCTACGGAATCATCCCCTTGCAAAATTACACTAGGGTATTTCCAGGTGATGGCTGAGCCTGTTTCTATTTGAGTCCAAGAGATTTTCGAACGTTTACCACGACATGCCCCGCGCTTGGTCACGAAATTATAAATACCCCCTTTACCCTCTTTATCTCCTGGATACCAATTCTGTACTGTTGAATATTTAATTTGTGCACCTTCTAAAGCCACTAACTCAACAACAGCCGCATGTAGCTGATTCTCATCCCGCATGGGTGCAGTACACCCCTCAAGATAGGACACATAACTATCACTATCCGCCACAATAAGGGTGCGCTCAAATTGTCCTGTAGAGGCTGCATTAATACGAAAATAAGTCGACAACTCCATCGGACAACGAACACCTTTGGGTATATACACGAAAGAGCCATCGCTAAATACTGCTGAATTAAGTGCCGCGTAAAAATTATCGCGATAAGGTACAACAGACCCTAAATACTGGCGAAGCAGCTCAGGGTATTTATGTACCGCTTCCGAAAAAGGACAAAAAATAACACCCACTTCAGCTAATTTGGCTTTGAATGTTGTTGCTACAGACACACTGTCAAACACAGCATCCACGGCGACTCCCGCCAACATTTCCTGCTCTTTCAGAGGAATACCCAGTTTTTCATAAGTTTTTAATAATTCCGGATCAACTTCATCAAGACTTTTAGGAGCATCTTTTTTGCTCTTTGGCGCTGAATAATAGGAAATCGCTTGATAATCAATCGGCGGATAATGCACAGAAGCCCATTTAGGGTGGGGCATCGTTAGCCAATGTTTAAATGCCTTTAAACGCCACTCCAATAAAAATTCTGGTTCCCCTTTTATGGCCGACAGTCGACGAATAATCTCTTCATTTAAGCCTGGCTCAAATGTATCGACTTCAATATCGGTAACAAATCCGTGTTGGTACTCCCTTTCAAGAAGAGAATTAATTTGTTCACTGCTTTTAGCCATGTGTAACTCCACTTGCCAACTGCTTGATGCGATCGATTTCAAACGCTTGGAGTGTGGGTTTAGCCAGCATTTCCAAACTTACACTATCCAGTGCAGTCTCTATGGCCTGACTTATTAACCGCCAATTTCCTTGAATATGACAAACTCCCTGTAAAGAACATTCATTGGGTTGCAAACTACACTCAGTTAATCCACGTTGTTCATCCAGAGCATAAATAATCTGTGCCACAGAAATCTCGGATGCAGACCGTTGCAAACGATAACCTCCAGTTACACCGCGCACAGAAGAAAGTAATTTAGCTGCGGTTAAACGTTTTAATATCTTACTGACTGTGGGAACAGTTAGATGAGTATGTAGCGCAATATCACGCGCATTACACAATGTTTGTGAATGCTTGGCGAGATATACCATAACAACTGTTCCATAATCAGCCAATTTGCTGATGCGCAGCATAACACCCCCACACCAAATAATCTAGTACTAAATAAGTCTTATTTATCTCTTTTAATATAGTACCAAAATGGTTCTATTTGAAGCAAATGACGAATAATACTCTATTTTTCAAGAATTAGCTATGGATACTCTCTTCAGCAGGCAATACAGTAATTTCTTTAATAGAGACAAAAGTGCCCAGTAAAAAGAGAAAATATATAATCCCTGAGACTGCACAATAAAGGGCAAATAGTACATTCGAATGAGTGGCATAGATGTAATTGGCTATTTCAATGCCAATCGCCTGAATACACATACTCAGCAGACTCATCAATGCAGAGGTTGTGCCTTTGCCGACAGGGGTAGAAAACAGGATTAGACGACTTAAAGGAGCCGCAACCACTCCCAAACCAAAGAAATAACTAATTAAACCTGGCATTAACCAAATAAAATGGTCGCCAATCAGCGAAGGTAAAATCACAACCACCAGCAAACTTGCTACTACTATAATTGAACCTAACCATAAAATACTTTTAAGCGAACCTTTATGCGTTAATTTTTGCAAGAAAAAATTGCCAGCAATACTTGCTCCAAACAAAGGCATTTGCCATAAGCCATATTCAATGACTGATAAATGAGCGTCTTTAATTAAAATGACAGGGGCTAAAGCTATCCAGACAATACAAGGTAATCCTGCAAGTCCTAAAGCGACAGAACCTAAAGCGACAGAAGGATTGAGTAACAAATTTTTATAATTTTTTAAAATTATTTTCGGTGACAAAGGAATGGGTTTAATTTCCTCTCCATTGCGTTTGATTTGTCCTACCGATTCTGGCATAAAACGCCACAAACCCCATAATGCTATAAGAGCAAATAGAGTAATAATGACAAAAATATAACGCCAGTGATAATAATGCACAAAGACTGCCCCCAAAAGCGGTCCTATCAAAGGCGCCAAAATTGCTGCATTTGCCATAATCGCTATTAATCTGACAGCATCCATTTCTGCAAAAATTTCTTGCAGCGTTGCATAGCCAACCACGGCAATAAAACAAAGTCCCATGCCTTGAAAAAATCGTGCCAATAAAAACTGCTCAATGGAATTTGAACAAGCAATTAATACAGTGCAGCAAAAGAAAAATAGTGCGCCAAACAACATCACTGGACGACGACCAAAACGATCGGAAACAGGTCCTAAGAACAATTGTAAACTCGCACCACCCAGAATGTAGGCGGTTAATGAAGTAGCAATCGCTGACTCTGGACCATGAAATGAATTCACCACTTGAACCATTCCAGGCATAATCATGTCATTGGCGATATAGGTTAAAAATTCATAAAGAACTAAAAAGCCTGCAAAAAAGAAGGCTTGCTTTCGAGTGATATTGATTAAAGGTTGCGACATGATTATGCCTGGAAAAATTGGTAACAAATTTTAATGTTGTACTAAATATCAGTTTTATTGCACAAATGCAATACATAAACAAACTGCTCAATTGACATACATTTTTTTCCAGGTATAATTTTAACCCTTTTTAAATTATTGAGTTAATGATGAAAGGATCCATTAAAACAATTGCCAAAATTCTGCTTATAACAAGTTTTATTTCTATTTTTTCCTCTCCTTTATTCTCCGAACCTGACAATCTAAGCCTCTTAAAAAAGGAAATTCAAACCTATCATGACTCTGGTCTGTATGAAAAGGAGTTAGAGCAAGTGATCCATCAGGCCCATGATTATATTATTAAACAATCAATAATAAATGAGCGACAGGGAAATCCCAAAAAGCTGGCCATTGTTCTTGATATTGATGAAACCAGTCTAAGCAACTATAACAATATGATTAAACGCGATTTCGTTGGTGATAAAAACCTCATTCACCAAGACATATTGGCAGCCAATTCCCCTGCTATTGAGCCAATGATAAAACTTTACAATGATGCAATGAAGCATGGTATTAAAGTATTTTTTGTTACTGGCCGTGCTATGTCTGAGCTTAACGCTACAAGAATGAATTTGTTAAGGGCTGGTTTTAAAAATTGGGCAGGTTTATATTTGCGGCCCGATGGTTATAATAAATCGTCAATTATTCCTTTTAAGACACAGGCCAGAGAGTCCATCACTAATCAAGGCTATACCATTGTAGCGTCTATTGGCGATCAATACAGCGATATTAAAGGTGGTTATATGCAAAAAGGATTTAAGTTACCTAACCCTTTTTATCATTTGCCATAACTTAGATTCATATATTAGTTAAGTAGTGGGTCGTTTGAACCCACTACAGTTATAGTTACCATTATTCGTAATCTACACCAACAATCTCATACTCCACCATTCCCCCTGGGGTTTTTACGGTGACAGTATCATCAACCTGTTTGCCAATTAAAGCGCGCCCAATTGGGGAGCTGTAGGAGATTTTATTAATTTTAATATCTGCTTCGTCTTCACCTACAATGCGATAGCTAATTTGAGCATCGGATTGAATATGATAAACATGAACTAAAGCACCAAAAACAACTTTGCCATTATTAGGGACCTTACTGAGGTCAATAATTTGGGCATTGGAAAGCTTGGCCTCAAGTTCTTTAATACGTCCCTCATTAAAGCTTTGCTGTTCGCGAGCCGCATGATATTCCGCATTTTCTTTTAAGTCACCATGAGCGCGAGCCGTAGCAATCGCCTCAATGATTCTTGGCCGTTCAACCATCTTTAATCGATGGAGTTCATTTTTAAGCGCCTCGGCGCCTTGAATAGTCATTGGATGCTTTTGCATATCCACCTCTAATGTAAATCTTGTAATCGAGTCACTGTTTCTCGATCTTCATATTTCATCGCCAAGCATGCAGCTTCTGCACCGGACAATGTCGTAGTATAGCTAATCTTATGCTGCAATGCATTGCGTCTTATAGCAAAGGAATCAGCGATTGCCTGCTTTCCTTCAGTAGTATTTACAATGAAATCAATTTCATTGTTTTTGATAAAATCTACCACATGTGGTCTTCCCTCAGCCACTTTAAAAACACGCCGGCAATCAATACCCGCTGCTTGTAAAACCAATGCAGTTCCTCTGGTTGCAATAATTTCAAAGCCAAGTTGGATGAGACGTTTTACTATTTCACCCACGCGAGCTTTATCAGCATCACGAACGGATACAAAAGCTCGACGACGTCTTACAATATTGCAACCAGCACCTAGTTGTGCTTTTGCATAAGCTTGCCCGAAACGTCTGGCGATACCCATCACTTCACCGGTTGACTTCATTTCAGGGCCTAAAATGGAATCCACACCGGCAAATTTAATAAAGGGAAAGACAGGGAGTTTAATTGAATAAAATGCTGGCATTGGATAATGCAAACTTAATCCCTGTTCTTTTAAACTTTGACCCACTTTACATCGTGCAGCAATTTTAGCCAAGGGTAGTCCTGTTGCTTTGGAAACAAAGGGTACCGTTCTGGATGCACGTGGATTTACCTCGAGCACATAAATGTCATCAGCCTGAATTGCAAATTGAGCATTAATTAAACCAACCACACCTAATTTCAAAGCCAATTGACGAATTTGCTCCATTAAGTCTTGTTGAACAACAACGCTCAAACTGAAAGGCGGTAACGTACAAGCAGAGTCTCCCGAATGCACTCCAGCTTGTTCAATATGCTCCATAATACCACCTATTAGGACCTCCTTTCCGTCGCAAACAGCATCAATATCAACTTCGATAGCGTCATTAAGAAATTTATCCAATAAAACCGGTGAGTCATTGGATACATCAACTGCTTTGGTCAGGTATTGACGTAAATCTTCTTCCTGGTAAACAATTTCCATCGCTCTGCCCCCAAGAACATAGGAAGGGCGTACTACCAAAGGATAACCAATCTGTTTAGCCAATTCTATCGCTTCCTTTTCACTGCGAACGGTACCATTTGCAGGCTGATGCAAAGTAAGCTCCGATACCAACTGCTGAAAGCGTTCTCTGTCTTCTGCCTGATCGATGGCATCCGGTGATGTACCAATAATTTTAACGCCATTTTCTTCAAGTGCACGCGCCAATTTTAAGGGTGTTTGTCCGCCGTAATGAACAATAACACCCTCAGGTTTTTCAACAGCAACGATAGATAAAACATCTTCAAGGGTTACGGGCTCAAAATAGAGACGATCAGAGGTATCGACATCGGTAGAAACTGTTTCAGGATTGCAATTCACCATGATGGTCTGATAACCGGCCTCTCTCAATGCCATGGCGGCATGTACGCAACAATAATCAAATTCAATACCCTGACCGATACGATTAGGCCCTCCACCCAAAATTATAATTTTTCTCTTATCAGTTTGAGGTTTTGCTTCGCAAGCGGTTTCATAACAGGAATAAAGATAGGCAGTATCACTTGGGAACTCACCCGCACAGGAATCAATTCGTTTATAAACCGGCGTCACCCCTAATTCTAACCGATGAACTCTTACCTGATCTTCGCTGCTTAACAATAAACGAGCCAGGTAGGCATCAGAAAAGCCACGTCGTTTGTATTGCCGCATGGTTTCTTTGTCGATCAGCTGAATAGATTGACCAATAAGGGTATTTTCCATTAAGACCAGTTCCTGAATTTGCGCCAGGAACCATGGATCGATTTTACTTTCCAGATGAATCTCTTCTAGCGACAAGTCATGACGAAATGCATCAGCCACATACCATAGTCGTTCAGGTGTTGGCTCTCTAAGATGACCACGCAAACGAGTTAAATCACCCTCTTGTTGAAACAGAGGCTCCAAACCTGAACGACCAATTTCCAGGCCACGAATGGCCTTTTGTAAGGACTCCTGGAAATTGGCTCCAATTGCCATGACTTCCCCAACGGATTTCATTTGAGTTGTCAATGTGGTTGGGGTTTGGGGAAATTTGTCAAAATTAAAACGAGGAATTTTGGTGACGACATAATCAATACTCGGTTCAAATGACGCGGGGGTTTTACCACCTGTTATTTCATTAGCTAATTCATCCAGAGTATAACCAATTGCCAATTTGGCTGCAATTTTAGCAATTGGAAACCCTGTTGCTTTAGAAGCCAGTGCAGAGCTTCGTGAAACGCGGGGATTCATTTCCACGACCAGCATTCGTCCATCTTCAGGATTGATAGCAAACTGGACATTCGATCCTCCCGTCTCTACACCCACTGCTCTTAATACTTTAATCGCTGCATCCCGCATGCGCTGGTACTCTTTATCAGTCAATGTTTGGGCTGGTGCCACAGTAATGGAGTCGCCGGTGTGGACGCCCATGGGATCAAAATTTTCGATAGTACATACAATAATGCAGTTATCTTTTTTATCACGTACTACTTCCATTTCATACTCTTTCCAGCCTAGTACCGATTCATCAATCAATAACTCGTGCGTGGGCGATAACTGCAAACCACGAGTACAGATTTCTTCAAACTCTTCACGATTGTAGGCAATACCACCACCACTGCCCCCCATAGTGAAAGAGGGACGAATAATCGCTGGAAATCCTAGTTGCGCTTGCACCTGGAATGCTTCTTCAAGACTATGAGCGATGGCTGAGCGTGGCATCTCCAAACCAATCTTTTTCATTAATTGGCGAAATTTTTCCCTGTCTTCTGCTTTATCAATGGCTTCGCGCGTTGCTCCAATCATCTCAACTGAAAATTTAGCCAACACGCCTTCTCGGACTAAATCCAGGGCACAATTAAGCGCTGTCTGTCCTCCCATGGTTGGTAACAAGGCATCGGGACGCTCCTTCTCAATAATACGTTCTACTTCTTTCCATTGGATGGGTTCGATATAGGTCGCATCTGCAAG
Source organism: Legionella clemsonensis (assembly GCF_002240035.1). NCBI lineage: Bacteria > Pseudomonadati > Pseudomonadota > Gammaproteobacteria > Legionellales > Legionellaceae > Legionella > Legionella clemsonensis. The sequence goes on from NZ_CP016397.1 coordinate 2,389,888, forward strand.
CTCTGGATCAGTCATAATGGTTGCCGGATTGGAATTAACCAGAATAACACGATAACCTTCTTCCTTAAGTGCGCGAACTGCCTGGGTACCTGAATAATCAAATTCACAAGCTTGACCAATTACAATGGGGCCAGCACCAAGAATCAGAATAGATTGAATGTCAGTTCGTTTTGGCATAGAAACTACAAAAAAAGAGTAAAGTGACTTAGTTTACCGATTTTTGCCTGAAGATTATACCCATAACTGGGAATTAACAAAGTAAATCATAAGCCACCGGTCACTATCATTAAGATAAATTTTTTATGTTGAAAATTATAGCCTATCTACCCTACTCTATACCTCCCCAAAAAGGATAGAGGTTTTTATGATTAACTCATTTGTTATAGCATCTTTATTTACTATCGGTGTGACTGCGGCTGCGCCCATGTATGCAGAAAATGACTTTTCCTGTAAGGTAGAGGTCGCTGTAGCCACCCCACCCATTCAACTCACGCAAAACGTGAGTTTTAATGTGACTTCTGTTGATAATACAGGACCTGTCAGATCCATCACACTCAAAGGTGGGAGCGCCCCACAACGTTTGGACATTGCCTGTTTTAATGCTTACACCGTGAGCGCTACAACCTACCCTATGCTAAATGGAATAAATCCTATTGGTGAATGTCTTTTAAAAGCAGGAAATATCACTTTTAACTACTCAGGAGATACTATTTCAGTAGTCTTTCCTAACGATTTTATTTGTAATCCCGCATGATCTTTTGCAACTAAAACACATTTTGTTTTAGTTGCAAACCCTTAAAATATTACCCACACCCTTTAATCTCATCGAACTGAAAAATTAAACATCACTTTGTTCATATTTGCGAACAAATGTGTTGTATTTATGACCACAATGAGCGAGAATGATTTTTTTTGAATTTATTAAGCTCAACGTGAGATAAAGCCATGTCCGATCAAGCCAGAAAAGAATTACTGTCTGAAATTGAAAAATTAGAGAAAACAAAGCTGAAAAAAATAAACAAAATTATAAAGAAAATTGAAGAAAGGCAGTATGAAAAAGCATTATTGCTTGCCTGTGAACATTGTAAGGCTGGTGATAAATTAATGCTCAGATTAATTAAATTAATCTGCCATTATAAAGATAAACTTAACATCAATATTAACTATACTCACGCCGGTATGTCAGCATTAGGATATGCCGCTCTGAACGCTAACATGGAATTATTTATGGCACTTGAGCTCGCAGGTGCTGATTTGTCTAACCCAAAGGAATGTAAAAATTCAGCTTTAGTATTCAACACAACATTAGAGAAAATAAAAAAAGAAATTCGTACACTCTATAAATCCGAATTTTTAAGCGAATACGAGGAGTTAAATCATTATTTTGCAGACAGCAGTAAACTTCCAAAAAGAGAAGAGGTTGCCACTGATAGTTTAAATGCCAACTATGATTTGAATCGCATTGACTTTATCATTAAGTCTCTTAATTTTATTAGCAAATATAAACAAGTTCATACCAGACTTCAACAGTCACCAAGAAATTTAAAAGCCTCCGACTATTCAGTGATGGAGATTGAACAGATAGCCAAATGCCGCCTTTTACTGGAAAAAATGTGTGTCACCATACACAATCTGTCGTATGAGTTAAGACGGAAGTATAGTTTGCATTTTGGACCATCTCCATTTACCTGGATGACATTTGATCAGTTCGGCGGTTTAGTTAAAGAACCCCCTCTTGATCAGTTTGTAATCATTCCTATAGGAGATCTTCTGCTTTCCGCCCCGGATATTACTCCCTATCTTCCAGCGATCAAAAGTGCAGAACATGTTCTTTGTGAATTAGAAGACCAACAAGAAATTATCGAAGAAGCAATAAGGGATTTCGTTGATAGAGACCTACCTTTGCTGACAAAATTTTTTCAGGATGTTGCGGCCGAAATTCAACGTCCAACACCAAACATTATCAAACCTATCTCATTATTTAGTATTAAAGCAATTACCAGTTATATCTCTGATCTTGATAATCTAATCAATCTACTCAACCTGGTAAATTATACAGTAAAATTTAATCCCAGAAACAGTGCTTTTAGTAACAGTAAAGTTATCTTAAATCCTTTATCAGGAAGTCGTGAAAGGCAATATGAATGCCGTTTTAATCTTACTACGACAAGAGGACAGCATGCGGCCTTGCGTCTTTTAGAAAGAATAGGCGAATTAATTACGGGAAAGAACTTTTCTCAGTACTTGTGCAAACTGGATAATACAATTGATTGGCGTGCCTTTATTGCAATCCGCGATGGAATAGTTCATCAAGATGCTGGGGATAATATGTACCAAATCAAGAAGTTGCTAAATGATCTTCCCTTATTTGAAAAAATTGTCGGTGAAGACTTTAGTGAATTCTGCACAAGGTTGGTTAATTTATTAATGCTTCGCGAACAGAAATTAGGTGCGTACCGCTATCAAGTAAAGGAATTTTGGTCTCGAATTATACAAGTTGACGCTGAAAATAAACCGGATGAAGATCACGAACAGACGCTCACTGTCATTCAAATTGAACGACGAGTCAGTGAAGACGATGAAATGATTTTTATTAATGCCTTGCGTGAAAAAGCAGCACCTCAATCTGTGATAGAAGACTGTCAAGCGATTTTTTCTGGGATTCGTGCAATACCAGATAAAAAAGAGGTAGGCCATTTGCTGAGCCATCTACCTTCGCGTGCCGAGAATAAAGAACGCTATAAGCAATTGGCTGCGATTATGACTAATGCCATCAAAAAACCTTCAACTACCGCTGAGGAAAGAATTAAGAAACGAGAGCAAGAACAAGAAGCCCGTGAGAGACGTGAATTGGAGCGACAGCAACAACTTAAAGGCTTAAATCATATTCGTGAATTTGCTGCAAGATTGCATAAATCATCTGAACGTCAGCATCTACTAAACCCCAAAAAACGAGTACAGGCAGCATTTGATGCATTATTAAATATTAAGCAATTTTTAGTGGAAGATAAGTACATAATTGCCAATTTACCTTACCAAACTATTCAGCAGTGGGATGCATACCATTTAACCCACTCAAGCTTGTCACTGTCACAGAGGTTGGAAGCTAATCCTGAATTGAATGATGCAATTGAATACAATGCAGCTCAATTCTTGCAGCATTTAGATACTATTCGAGAATATAGTGCCGCTGCTAAATGTCAGCGGATTTTGAACAGTTATGGTGAGCTTAGACGTTTTAGAAATTATTTAGAGCACGGCAATCCACTCTATGATCATCAGGCTTACCAACCTGAAAATATTTTTGGACACCCCGATCATCGACAAAAATTAACTGCTCCTATGTTTATAAAGTTGATTTATGAGGTACTTCCAGAGTTTCAAAAAGTAGTAGAAGAATTTACTACTGATTGTCATTTAAACCCTCTTGTAACCGAAGCAGAAATGGAAGAATGGACTTTAGTTTGTAAACGTACATACCCCGCTAACGGATTTTTTAAAGCGGATACAAGCCAAAGCGCGAAAAAAGAGTCTCCGTTAGAAATGAATTCCCCACACCTATATCGCTCCTACTAAGACTCAGAACTGGTTATTGAGTGATCTCAATTTCCAGTTCCTCTTTATTACCCTTTGTAATAATGATGTAAGCTCGCCCACCAGCTCCCCAATATCTCATGCATAGCGATGCTCAAATAGAAAAGATTATATGGATTTGGCAAATAAATTTTCCCAATGCGCTCATCATTCCAGAAAAACGTGTAATCGGTAGGTGCTGCAACAGGATGTAAGCCTTGTGCAAGACATAAAGCCATCGATCGACGCATATGGATTGCTGAGGTCACCAAATAAAAAGGCTCATTCTTAACAAATTGCTTAATGGCTTTTGCCTGGTCTGCCGTATTAATGGATGTTGTTTCCAAAACAATTTTAGACTTAGGAATAGAAAACCAGGAAGCCAGTTCTGCCAGGCGAAAAGCCTCTGGTGTTTCAAACCCATAACCTCCCCAGACAACAATAATTGTGCCTGTGGTAATTGTTGATATAAACGAATGCCCTCCATTAATCGTTTAATACTCGCCGAATTTAACTGAGCATTAATGGGTTTATCATTGATTTCTGATTGACCACCACTAAGGACGACTACCCAGTGAATGGCAGGATTAACCTGAGTGATAGCAGGATAGCGATCTTCTAACTTACGCGTTAACATTTGCGGAAGCCAGCCTGTGCTAAAAATGAGAAATAAAACTAGGGTTAAGGTAAATCCCCATCGCACCAGCCAATTGTTGCCACGCCACCACAATATTATTAAAAATAAAGTAAATAACAGTAAGCAGATAAGGTAAGGATTTAATAACATTTCCAGCAGATGACGAATAATAATCATTATTTAACTCGACGCATCAAATAAAGTCCCAACAAAGCAAAAAGAAAAGTAGGGCCTATCGCTGCAATTTCTGCTGGCCATTGAAAAACCTGGCTTACAGGCCCAAAAAAACGATTGACAATATGAAAGCCAAAGCCTGCTGTTGCTCCAATTAAGATTTTTGAACCCATTGTGGAAGAGCGTAAAGGCCCAAAAATAAAAGGAATGGCCAACATCATCATGACGGCTGTTGTTAATGGCTGCATTAGACGCTGCCAGTAGGCAAGCTGATAATTCAACGCGCTTTGATGATTTTGTTTCTGAGCACGCAAAAATTGACGCAACTCCTGGAGAGTCATTTCATCAGGCTCATTACTGCTTACTCGCAGAATACTGGGTTTTACAGCGACATCCCATGACATTTGTGGAATTTTTCGTGCCAGGGTTCGATTATCATCAATCACGGTTTCGCTAATATTGTAAGCTTGCCACTGATTATTCACATAGACAATTTTGTCAATTTTGCGTGCAAGGCGCATTCGATGCAGGTCATCAAAGCGAAACTGAAAAACATTGTTCAAGGTATTGTTAGCCAGAATAGTCCCTATTGCTATGAAATCGTTATTATTACGCACCCAGACACCATGAGCAGTTCTTAGTGTTTGTCCACCACTTAATGCCTGCATCTTTTGATCGTTTCCCCAATGTGCCAAGCGAGGCACAATGGTCTCTCCAGTCACAGTAACTAATAAAATAACAATAAATGCCGCTTTTAAAACCGCAAGCGTTATTTGTCCGATGGACATGCCGGCAGCACGCATTACCACCAGTTCCCTATTATTGGCCATAAGGCCCAAGCCAATTAAACAGCCTAATAAACTCGCCAAAGGAAAGAATAAATAAACTTGATAAGGCATTTGCAATAATACATAAAGTGCCGTTTGCCAAATTCCAAAATCCGCCTTTCCAAGATCATCCAATTGATTGATAAAAAGAATAAAAATTTGCAAGCCAGCCAGCATCAATGTGACTAAAGCAATGGCTGAAAGTACCGTTTTAGCAATGTAGCGATCGAGAAGTTTCATGACAGTTTCACTCGATTACGCCAGATTAAAAATAAACCAAGAGCAGCCACTAAAAGATGAAGCCACCACATACCAATCCATAGAGGTACTTTGCCAGCAATAATCCAGTCACGCGAAACAAACATAAAATTGGCATAGACAATGTACAGCACGATTGCGGGTAATAATTTAGCATATTTTCCAGACCGCGGATTCACTCGACTAAGTGGAACTGCCACCATCGTTAGCGTCAGAACCATAATAGGTATAGATAGACGCCATTGTAATTCGGCTGCTTTGCGCAAATCTTTATTATTGAAAGGCAACAGACTGGCAGTAGAAGCAGTGCGAGCATCATTTTGAATGGCCATTGTTGGATGCGGTAAACGTACTTTATACTGGTCAAATTGAGCTACCTGATAGTTGGCGTTTCCAGGTAAACCTTCATATTCACTGCCTTGCTGCAAGACAATATAATCTTCGTAAGTTTTTGAATCCGTTTCCGCAAAAGCTCGCTCAGCCCATAAAATATCCCATTGCGGCTGTTTATCCTTTATAACCTGACGCGCCAGAAAGACGTGCTGTGCTTTTGTATGATTGCGACTCATATTTTCGACATAAAATACTTGTTTTCCATTAGAAACTTGTCGAAATCGCCCCGGTATAATAGTCTGAATAAGCGTTTGTATCCCTGTCGTTTTCATGAGCTTAGCACGTTCAGTTGCAATCACAGGACTCACCCAGATCATAATCACAGTAACAATAATCGCTACGATGATTGACATAATAAAAGTGTGTTTAAGCAACTGTGAAGGCCCATAACCACATGCCTGCAGTACTGTCATCTCACTCTCAGCATATAAGCGACCATAGGCAATTAATAGCGCGATATAAAAACCAAGTGGAAGTAATACGCCCATGAGATTAGGCAACTCAAGCATCATTAGCTTCATGATAATCATGCCGGGAATGTTTCCCGCAGCCGCACGATTTAAATATTGTACGAACTGATTACTCATGAAGATGAGTAATAGTATTGCTGTCAAAGCTGTTAGCGTAACAAAAACTTCTTTGGCTAAATAACGAAAAATTAACACTCGTTTCTCTACTGGTTAACGGCTAATCCAGAGCCTAGGCAAAGCTAAATTGAGTTATTGATACCAACTACTCTATCTCTATATTCCCGCGACTTTGTTTCGCGGGAGCTGGAATGCTTGCAACACCACCGGATCCGGCATATAAACCGCGGAGCGTAGAAGTCAAGCATTTTTCATGCGTAGGTACTGGCTATAAATCCTACTCTTACTTTAAATTTGTAGGTAGAATAGCAGGATGTCCCTCGGTAAACTAACAGTTTTTACTCAAGATAGGAAGTAAAAATGAACTACAATCTTATTGAAACTCCTACTCTAGACGCCAGTGAATGTCTGGTTTTAGGTCTTTTTTCTGATGAAAATTTTCCTACCCTTATGGAAACATTGAATAAACAGCATCAGGGTCTCATGAGCCGTTTATTCGCTAAATCGCCAGAGAAAGGCGACTGGGTTTGGCAAACTGATGTTGATCACCATAGCTTGCTAGTGATCAATTGTGGCAAAAAATCCGAGTTTAATGCCAAGGATTTAAAAAAATATTTAACCGAAATAGTTCCTGTACTCATTAAACAGCGTGTTGCTACAGTGACGATATCCCTACCACCACTAGCCACTCATCAACCTGATGGACAAATTGAGCAAATGCTTTTACAAATGGATGCTCTACTCTATCAATCACTGGCTTTTAAAACGAGCAACAACAAGGTACATCGCCTGGAATCTGTTCATTTTCATTTACCAGGTGCTACTTCTAAAGCGATTAAAACGGCAAAAGCGATTGCTGAGGGCGTTAGATGTGCTCGTACTTTAGCAGATATGCCCGCTAATGTCTGTACTCCTGCTTACTTAGGAGAACAAGCCACAGAATTAGCCAAACAACATGAGCATTTAACAACTTCCATTCTCGGCCCTGAAGAAATGAAACAATTAGGTATGGGAGCTTTATTGGCTGTAGCTCAAGGAAGTATACAACCACCGCGGCTTATCGAAATCAACTATTGTGGTGGCGGTGATGCTGCCCCCGTTGTTTTAGTCGGTAAAGGCATTACGTTTGATTCTGGTGGTCTTTCAATAAAGCCTGCCAATGCAATGGATGAAATGAAATATGATATGTCAGGTGCTGCCAGTGTTTTTGGTGCCTTAAAAGCTTGTGCTTTACTGAAATTACCTATCAATGTCATTGGTTTGGTTGCCAGCGCTGAGAATATGCCCAGTGGTTCAGCGGTTAAACCGGGTGATATTGTGACATCGATGTCCGGGCAAACAATTGAAATTTTAAACACCGATGCCGAGGGAAGACTCGTTTTGGCAGACGCGTTAACTTATGCTGAACGCTTTAATCCGAGTTTTGTGATTGACATAGCCACATTGACAGGTGCCATGGTTGTGGCGTTGGGTTATGTAACTACCGGTTTCATGACAGAAGATGAAACATTGGCTACACAAATCTTGGAGGCAGCAAAAGAAAGTGGAGACAAAACCTGGCGTTTTCCCTTAGATGACGCTTATCAGGAAGCTTTGGAAAGTCCTATGGCTGATATGATTAATGCATCGTTTGACCGCGCTGCAGGGGCGATTACTGCTGCGTGCTTTTTAGCACGCTTTACAAAAAAATACCGTTGGGCACATTTAGACATTGCTGGAACAGCATGGGTTTCCGGTAAGAAACGCAATGCCACAGGTCGTCCAGTGCCTTTACTAGTACAGTTGTTACGCCATGCCAGCAATTCGCGTTGATTTCTACTTATTAAACAGCCAGGATGACGCCGCCCGCTGGCTTTTAGCGTGCCGTCTTCTTGAAAAGGCTTATTTGCGCGGTCATCGGGTTTTTGTCCATTGCGATTCACAGAAAGACGCCCATGAGTTGGATGAGTTACTTTGGACATTTAAAGATAACAGCTTTATTCCTCATAACTTACAGGGAGAAGGACCTGAACCTCCCCCGCCCATTCAAATTGGCTATCAAGCCGAGCCACGAGGCTATTCTGACATCTTGTTGAATTTAAATGCCACCATTCCTGAGTTTTATAAACGTTTTAAACGCGTGATGGAAATTGTGGTTAATGAGGAGGCTGCCAAAGAATTAAGCCGGAAACATTACAAAGAATACCGTGCCTATCAATGCCAACTGCATATTCACAATATGGAGTAGTAGTTTTCCTTGTTTTAAAAGAAGTAATGGAGTTTTAATGCGTATTAAGTTAAATATTCTTCCCCATGGGGAATGCGCTCAGATTTTTGTCTATGCCGATCCGCACGATGAATCTTTTCTTAATTGGCGAGTATTTAAAATTTGGCACAATAATAAAAGCGGCAGTATGACACCTGTTTTTTCTCAGGATAACTACATTAATGATTACTACGTTGTTTTTTCCAGTAAAGTACCCTTTAAATGGTTTTGTGAACGTTTTTGGGATTCACCTTATGCCAAACCGGAAAATTATCGGTTTCTTACTCATAACTGCAGTAATGCCGCTGTTTATGCTTTTCAACTGGCAGAGATTAATATTCCTGTGCCGCGATTAACGCTAATGCGTGTTTATCCTCTTCCAATTGCTATTCCTGGTCCATTCCTCTCACCTCTAGATCTTTCTATCGCAGCAAAAACTTTAAGATGCAACTGTTACAAAATACCTCTTCTCCTTTCCAAAAAATTGATTTTAAACTTGAGCTAGCGAGTTTCAAGTTAGGATTTTGGGCCCAGTCCCACAAAAACAAAACATTGGCAAATCATGTTAAAACTATGGTTTCCGAGGTTAAAAAAGAAGTTACACCAAATAACCACCAAAGCGAACTCTATCTTGAGGCATTAATCAAAACTATTGATTTAATTTCTCATGAAAATAATGCCGCTAGCAGACAAGATTATCATCATTTTCTTAGGCAGTTTAAAAAACGAGAATCCATCTCCAGAATGGATAAAGCAGTAAGTCACTACATGCTGTTTTCAAATGTAATACTTTCGCTAAGTGCTGCCTTGTATATAACTGGCTTGCAAGACTGGCGAATAGATATTTCTTTTTATTCATTTACAGGATTTTTTTGGGCTTGCATTTTAAAAGGGGCACAGGCAGACAGGAAAGCCATTCTTCCTCTTTATCAGGTGAAAGACACGCCCTTGTCTTTAGTAATGCAACAAGTGGTAACTGAAGCAGAAACAGATTCTCGTCCGATACGAAACGCTATTCTTTAGAGGATTAATGCTGTTGGGTCGAAACGACCTAACCTACTTACTATTTGTTTTCTATTAAAAATCGTAGGTTGGGTCGTTTTCGACCCAACAAAGTCAATCTTCACTCACCAAATTGATTATTTTTAAAATCATATTCACAAGTCCAATTTTTTGGTAAAAGTCCTAACTGAATATCTCGATGAATACTAGAATAAGGCCAATCTGCAGGATGTCTTACATAGCCATGCTTCACAGGATTAAAATGAATGTAATTTAAATGGGGTGCATAATCTTTTTCGTCACGAATAAGATGTTCCCAGAAGCGACGCTGCCAGATTCCTCTCTCTCGCTTTTTTTGTCTTGAGGGACTAATAAATTCATTAATTTGAAATTGATTCGTAAAAATACTTTTTATTAATCTAATTCGAAGCGAAAAGTTTCCATCATTTGGTGCTAATCTGATCATCATGTGAATGTGATCAGGTAAAATAACGATTCCTTCTATCTTAAAAGGATATTTTCTCTTTGTTTTTTGAAAAGCAATTCGTAATTTATTAATTTCTTTGATTAATAATTACTTTTTCTATTTCTTAAATTTAATGTGAAAAAATAAATCGCTCCCGATACTATTATTCTTCGATATTCCATAATATTAAACTACTGCTTTACATTTTCCTTTGAGTTAGTCTTTATATAGTTTTTTAATTTGTTTGACAATGGTTTAATCGTTGGGTCGAAAACGACCCAACCTACGATTTTAATAGAAACCAAGTAAGTCCTTTCAACTAAATTTATTTACTCCCGAAATACCCCTCTCCTACACTAAGCAAGCAAGTAGGTTGGGTCGTTTTCGACCCAACGCAAGCGATGCATTGGGCTTTTATGTTAAGTTTGCTCGCTGTTACTTATTATTTATGAACTATTCTTAAAAGGTATACCTTTTTATTGGAAATCAAATCATGAAAAAATCGCTTAAAAGTAAAAACAAACTTTCAAAAAAACATTTAAATAAAATTTCTGGTGGTGAGGGTGGTATTGATGTAATTAGAGTACCAGTTGATCAGAATACCAAAAAACCCCATGGTGGATTTGAAGAGATTCCTCCTGCTAATACTTATCCTAAACCCAGGTAAATAATTAATGTTGCTCACCAGAAAATTTACAGGTTCTATATTTCTTAGCCAAATAAGAAGCAACCGTCCGCAATCCCATTGCTTCTCCACCTTCCGGCCTCCCGGGTTTGGACGATATATTCCAAGCCATTACATCAAAATGAGCCCAGGAGACAGACGCTGGTATAAAGCGTTGCAGGAATAAAGCGGCTGTAATGGCACCTGCATAAGGTGATGCACTTGCATTGGCCATATCAGCCAAGGTGGAATCCAGCATACTGTTATAACCTGCGAATAGTGGCAAACGCCAGACTGGATCATTGGCACTGATGGATGCTTCTGCCAACGATTGCGCCAACTGATCATCATTACTGAATAAAGCCGCAATTTCAGTGCCCACAGCGACTCGAGCAGCCCCTGTTAAGGTTGAAAAATCAATTAATAATTCTGGAGGCTCTTCACAAGCTTTTACAATGGCATCAGCTAGAATTAACCGCCCTTCTGCATCCGTATTATCCACTTCCACGGTCAAGCCATTACGCATTGTTAAAATATCACCTGGTCTAAACGCGTCCGGGCCAATGGCATTTTCAACCGCAGGGATAAACACTTGCAAATAAATGGGTAATTGTTGTTGCATGATCCACTGGGCTAAACCAATGACATGAGCAGCCCCTCCCATGTCTTTCTTCATCAAACGCATGGCTGTTGACGGCTTGATATCCAATCCACCACTGTCAAAGCAGACCCCTTTTCCAACCAATGCAACCTTTGGATGACTCTTATTGCCCCAGGACAAAGAAATAAGTCTAGGGGAATTTGCTGATGCACGACCCACCGCATGGATAGCCGGAAAATTGGCATTCAACAGTTCATCACCTACCCATTGTTGAAATGCTGCATTATTTTTTTCAGCCAAATCAGCAACCACAGCAGCCAGTTCTTCAGGCCCCAAGTCGTTAGTGGGCATGTTAATAAGATTACGTACAAGAAATATTGCCTCAACCTCAGCCAAAATTGCCAATAAATTATCTTCATTGACTATCAAAATTTTCGGAATGATTTCTTGTTGTTTATAAGTGGTAAAGCGGTATTGAGCCAAGGCCCAGGCCACAAGCGCTTGTGAAGAAACCTCTTTTTTCAGTTGGTAAGAGGATGGGGGTAATTTCGTGGCGGCACACGCAAGGGCCAACGCTTCTTCATTATTTCCTGTGCCAAGATAAGCCTTTATTAACGTGCCCTCACTATTCGTAATCAGACAAATTTCGCCGGCCTTCGCTTTAAATTGTTGTAAAGAAAAGAAATTATAGTCGGAGGTGGTCAATATCTCCGATTCCGTTTCCAATTGTTTCTGACTAATTAAATACAGGGAGATTGCTTTGTCAGAGCAGGTGTCATAAAACAGGTTTGCGTGCATAACTACTCCTTCATTTGACCACGGAACTGCGCCGGACGTATCCCCATTAACCGCAGGGATCCTAAATAAATAATTACAACAACTGCCACATGCCCCAAAAGCCACGATAGACGCAGAAAAGCAGGCTTGGCTAGCCAGTCATTTATACTACCCACCATTATAAATAAATACGCTGCAATGACTAAATTTGCCACCAGTAATTGCAATAGGAAGATTAACCAGCCAGTGGAAGGTTGATAAACTTTCCGTCGAATCAATAAAACAAGCAATACACCACAATTAACGTAGCCAGCCAAAGCAGAAGCCAGGGCAAGTCCCGCGTGCGCTAAAGACCAAATAAATACCAAGCATAGCAAACTATTGACTATCATGGCCAAGGCACCTATTTTTACCGGTGTTTTAATGTCTTGGCATGCATAAAACCCCGAGGCCAGTACTTTAACCATCATAAAAGCAGGCACACCAGCACTAAGAGCAATTAGACTCTTTTGCGTTTGAATTAAATCATTGGGTGTAAATGCGCCATAAGCAAAACAGGCGGCAATCAATGGCATAGAAAACATTGCCAAACCCAATCCAGCGGGAATGCCAATCAGCAATATTAATCGTAAACCCCAATCAAGGGCACGTGAATATTTTTCACTGCTTTGTTCCGCATGGCGTCTGGATAGATGCGGCAGAATAACCGTTGCGATAGCCACCCCAAATACACCCAAGGGAAAATCGGTTAAGCGGTCGGTATAATATAACCAGGTTACACTGCCTACTTTTAAGAAAGAGGCAAAGATGGAATCCACCATTAAATTGAGTTGAGCAATGGAAACACCGAATAATGCCGGCACCATTAATTTTACAACCCGCCTGACACCTGGATCTCGCCAACCTACTTTGGGCGGTACCAATAATTTCCGTTGATATAAAAAAGGAAGTTGAAATAAAAATTGAGCAATTCCTGCTATCAATACCCCCCATGCTAATCCAACAACAGGTTCCTCCAGACGGGGACACAAGTATAAAGCAGCAAGAATCATGCTGATATTTAGTAATACTGGCGTAAAAGCAGGAACACCAAAATAACCATAAGTATTGAGCACAGCACCCGCCATTGCGGTTAAAGAGACTAACATTAAAAATGGAAAAGTAAGCCGCAACATTTCTGTAGCAAGAAGCGAGCGCGCACTATGTTCACCAAAGCCTGGGGCAAAAAGCCAAATAATTATTGGTGCCCCTAAAATCCCAATGACAGTAACAAACGATAAAATAGTACCTAACTGCCAGGAAACACGTGCAATAAACTCCCGGACCTCTGGAAAAGTTCGCTGCTGCTGATACTCTGCCAATACTGGAACAAACGCTTGTGAAAAAGCACCCTCAGCAAATAAGCGTCGCATAAAATTTGGGATTCGAAAAGCGACATAGAATGCATCCATTCCAGCCTGTGCTCCAAACAACTGGGCAATAATCATGTCACGGGCAAAACCTACCAAGCGTGATAACAATGTCATTGCTGACACAAGTGTTGTAGAACGTAAAAGACTTTGTCGTTTAGGGATCATTGTTTCAATCGCAGACATGATATTAAATAAATAAAGACAATGCCTTCTATGATACCTTAGTCGCTGGCTTTTTATAATCAGCTAATATAAATTTGCAGAAGCAGCTTAAGAAAAGGACTTTCCATGACAGCCTCTATTGCTTCTATTGCCCTGTATTCCTTTCTGGCAGGCCTTAGTATGATTGTTGGTGGGGCAATTGCCAGTTTGTACCAGCCTGGTGACAAACTATCTAGCGCCACACAACATTTTGCTGCAGGCGTCGTTTTTGCAGCCGTAGCGAAAGAATTACTTCCCAAGCTTGGCGCGGATCAATCGACGCTGGCCCTAATCATAGGCTTCTCTCTGGGTGTAATCTGTATGCTTGTTCTTAAGTTACTCGCCGATAAATTGTCTGAAAATGAATCCGCTCAGACTGGTGTTTCCCCTGGTTTGGTTAGTGCTGTAGGCATTGACTTGTTTATCGATGGTATTTTAATTGGTATTGCCTTTTTGGCAGGCGCGCGCGGAGGAATATTAGTCGCTATCGCCCTTGCTATAGAAATTCTTTTTTTAGGCATTTCCACCACCGCATCGTTGGGGAAACGACAAGTCACCGTTAAAGCCAGGCTTACCTTAACCGTGCTACTTGCCTTATTGATTCCTGTGGGAAGCATTCTTGGTGCTTTTTTGTTGTCTCAGTTATCCAATGTGATTACTGAAGGGATTTTAGCGTTTGGTGTGGCCGCCTTGCTTTACCTGGTGACTGAAGAATTACTCACTGAAGCGCATGAGCATGAGATTGAGAGTCCTTTTGTCACTGCTTGTTTTTTTATTGGCTTTTTAAGTATTTTATTATTGGAAAATATGATGGGATAGCAAAATTTCTCATGCATTTTTTTTCTTCTCAGGCTATAATTTTTAGGATTTAGAGAGTGAGCTATCGTTGTTATTAGTCCCTGTCTATATTGACAAATTCTAATACATTGTGCATGATCACCATCTTTTTGTGACATCTGAATGAGTGGAGATTTTTAAGTGGCAAATATTAAATCAGCGATCAAACGCGCCCGTCAAAACGTAAAACTGCGTCAACATAATGCCAGTGCACGTTCTATGTATCGCACTTACGTTAAAAACGTTATTAAAGCCGTTGAAGCTGGCGATTTGGAAGCCGCTCGTGCTGCCTATGCTAAAGCACAACCTATTATTGATAAAGCAGCTAATAAAGGTTTAATTCACAAAAATAAAGCTGCCCGCATTAAAAGCCGCCTCACTGCCCGAGTTAAGGGAATGGCTGCTTAATTCTGCTTTTCCGTCGCTCTAGTCCGTAAACCCCGAACTGGATTAATTCAGTTCGGGTCTCTCGAATTCCATTTTTTTGCTTTGGATAGGTCTTAGGGAACACGTTTGCGGACGAGCGCACTCAACAACTTCTGGCTTATCAGCCAGCCTGCGGTTATGGCTCAAGGAATATTACTGGGTGTTCGTGATTTAGTCTTATTTTTGGTTTCCAAAACTTTAATATCATCCGCAAAGCACTTTGTTTCACCACGCCAGGGAGCGACAAATTCTTCGCAGTGATAATAAACAATCACGTGATTATTGTTTTGCATCGCCAACTCAGCACGCTCAACTAAGTCAGATCTAAATTGTCCTATCGTAAAATGAAATTCTCGACCAGTGGCGCCTGAAGCATCCTCAAGTCCGCCACGTATTAATTCTGCTTCATAGGTTCCCCAATAACGGCCTTCTTTAGCAACCTTAACGATAATTCCTGACTTCTGCCCTGATTTAACGGTCCAGCAGCCGCTCAATAAGCAGAAACTTAGGGTAATGAACGAGAATAATAATTTTTTAGTCATTTTTTGTTTAAGCCTTTTCTAATGTCACAAATTATTGATGGTTTTTAATTAAAGAGCTAAATAAATTTAAACAATTTCGGGGTCAAGATCACCTCTTTTGATTAAAAGAACTTACTGGAGAAAATTCCCAGTACACATTCAGGATCCTTCAAGCAGCTTGCGCTGCTTTCAGGATGACCTAATTAAGTCGGAAAATTTGAGGTAGCACTCTACCCCACTAGTTAGAAGCACTTAGATTAACGGGGGAAGGAGAATTGACTTCCTGATTTAATTGTTCATAAGCACGTTTGGCAGGGATGTATTGTGGAAATTGCTTCATTATTCTGTTTAATATCATACGTGACAAGGTTTCATCACCACGATTCCATTCGCTCAGCGCATCAAAATACATCATATTCGCGGATTGTCCAGCCAAAACTGGCGTTTCATTCATGACAACAGGTTCAATGAAACTTAACCTCTCCTGTTGCTGCGCATCCAGCCATTGTAGAGTTTTGCGGGCTTGCTGATTACCATTTGCACTAGCTTGCTCTAACAATTTCTTGCCTTCTTTAGCATTTTGATCATTATCAAGGTACAGCAAAGCCAATTGATATTGTGCATAGGCATTATTATTAGCAGCTAACTCGGTGTATAACTCAACAGCTTTTTGACTCTCTTTCATTACCCCCAGGCCATATTGATACATGCGTGCAAGCGCCAATTTTGCCTTAGCATTCCCTTTATTTGCTGATTCTTGGTAATAATTCACTGCATTGGCAAAATCAAGCTTTGTAGCAACCCCTGTTTCAGACAATAAACCCAATTGATACAAGGCATCACTTTCACCAAGAGCAGCCGCTTTCTTATACCAATGTAAAGCTTGTTGCTCGTCTTTAGGACCTCCCAAACCGTTGAAATACAATTGGGCAAGCTGCGTCATGGCATTTTTATATCCTAATTCTGCAGCCTTGGCAAAAAGAGCCCTGGCTTTGGTATAATCAACAGGCATGCCTTTGCCATCTTCATAGAGTAATGCCAAATTGTACTGTCCGACCTTATCATTTTTTTGTGCGGCTAATTCATAATTTTGGAGCGCTTGATGATACTGATCATCAACTGTATCGTAAATGAATCCTAAGGCGACGGAAGAACGAGGATAATTGGATTGCGAAGCCGCATACCATTTTTTCGCCTGTGCATAATCAGGCTCTTTTCCTATCTTACCTAGTTGATACATCCGACCCAGTAAATATTGAGAAACTGGTTGCCCCTGTTCGGCAGAAGCGGTATACCATTGCGTTGCCAGTGTGAGATCAGGCTTACCACCTAATCCCTTTTCATACAGGAAGGCCAATTTTAATTGTGCATCCTTATCGCCTTTGTCTGCAAAATACTGGTAAATATCTCTGGCTTGTTGCAGTTTCTCAGGATCAGCGGCCTGGGCTAAATAATAATCAGCAAGTAACAATCCTGCAGTACTATTTCCTAACTGACGCGCTTTATCCAATTCTGGCAGGAAATTTTCACCGGTGTCGTGTTGTAAAACTGCGAGGTTTAGATTGGCATACGAAAAACCTGCATTCGCTGATTGTTGCAACAATGCTTTTCCTTTTTGCTCATCTCTAGTTACACCTTTTCCTAACGTGTAATAAGTGCCTAAAATGAAATCATTAACTGGATTTGAACCAGCCTGTTGATACCAGTATAAGGATTCGACATCGTTAGTAGGTACTGCAACTCCTCTTTCAAACATAATACCCAAAAGAAGTGCTGCATAACGGTTACCTGCCTTTGCCTCTTTTTTGGCAATTTCTAAGGCACGACGTTGTTTTTTACTATCTTCATCCATCGCATAATAAAAAGCCAAGGGTAAATTTGCTTCAGCCACCCCTTCTTTAACCGCACCCTCATAAAGGCGCTTTATTAACTTGGTACGGTTGTTTTTAGCAGCAACACTTAAGCCGCCTTGCTTTTGTTTTACCAGGTATTCGGCTAAACGATATTGAGCAGGACCGTAGTGATTGGAAGACGCCAGGTAGTACATTGAGGTCGCTTGTTGAGGATTCGGCTGAACGACTATATGCCCGTCTGCATCTTTAAACCCTTTTTCATAAATATGGGCCAACAGGTATTGTGCATTCACATTACCTTTAAAAGCCGCATCCATTAACCAATTGATCCCCTGTTGATAATCAACCGGATCAGTGAGTCCACCAAGGTATATAATTCCAAGATTATATTCAGCACGCACATCTTGCTGTTGGGCAGCCAATTTATAATAGGTTATTGCCTGCGGAATATTTTTGGCGACTATTACCCCGTAATGATAGAGTTGACCTAATTCAAATTGGGCGGCCGACTCCCCTAAAATAGCTTTACCATACATTTCACTTAACACGGCCTGAAGATTTGCCTGGTGCTGCCAGCCTTTTGTCATTTGCTCAAAATAATCAAATGGCGCAGGCTCCTCTGAAACAGAATAAGGTAATCCTTCTTCCGCCATTGAAATGCGTGGGGAATGAGCCAGAGCAAGGGACTCATTTTTTAGCAATGCTTCAATTTGAGGATCCAGAGGGTAGCGCGGAAAAGAAAATTCATCGAATTCATCATTATTTAATGCCGGAGCGATCACATCGAAATAGTCACTTATAGCAATTTCTTTCGGTTCCATCATTTTAAATTCGGGTTTATACAATTCGGCACGCGTTACCGCCTCCATTTGCGGTGCTGCATTGTAATTATTTTCTTTTAAGGCCTGTGGATTTTGCCAATCATTAAAAATACCACCCAGGCGAAAACCTTGGATATCAAAATCAGTTGACTGACCATTACTTAGCCATTTGGAGGCTTCAATACCCGGATTCACTTTTGCTTCTTGAGCAGCAGTTTCTTTTGCTTTTTGTTGCCATTGATTAGCAAGTTGCTCATCTGCAGTAACACCGAGTCCCTCTCGATACATGTGCGCTAATGCTTCCTGAGCCTGTGCAGAACCACTTTGTGCCGCCTGCAACATCCACATGAAGCCCGTTTTTGGATTATAGAGACTATTTTTATTATCCAGGTAAAGACTTGCCAGTGCCATCTCCGCTTGTGTGTCATTCACTGTTGCCGCTTTGGTATACCATTCTTTTGCTTTTTCCAGATCATTTTGTTTGGCAGCCATTGCTCCCAATTTCAGCATCGCGGGGGTATAACCTTGTGCCGCCGATTGATTAAGCAACTCATAGGCTTTATTTTCATCGCGAGCCACTATCCCTCCTGCTGCATACAATTCAGCTAATTTTAATTGTGCTCGAGGGTTACCCTGCTCTATTGCCTTGTTTAACCAAATGAGACCTAGTTTCTTATTGGTTGCACTGCGACTTTCCAGAAAATGTTCACCCAAAGTAGTTTGGGCAATGGCATTACCCCGTTTGGCGGCCTCAATGTAATAGCGCCTGCCCATATCTGAACTTTCTTTAGTACCAAAACCGTGTAGATATGCTGCCGCGCAATAAAGTTGAGCATTAAGATCATTTGCTGCCGCTGCTTTTTTAAACCAATAAAGTGCTTTTTCAGGATCTTTAACTTGCATTAGATTATAACGTGCAAGCAGCAACTGAGCAGGCAAGACCCCTTTTTCTGCAGCCCGTTCAAAATATTGCAGCGCCAGTCTATTGTTTTTTAGTTCTCCATAACCGTACAAGCGCATGCGTCCAAGATAATAATTGGCAATGGGATCCTTGTCTGTTTGACTAACAAGTGTTTGTGCAGCCAAGGGATAATTACCCTGACGATAAGCCTCCAAACCGTCCATAGCATAGGCTAACTGAGTACCAGTAGCTGCCACCAGATAAAACCATGGTATGTATGATTTCATGGTAATTCCCCTTTATTTTGTTACCGCTAAAGCGGCTTATTGCGCTGGAATAATTCCATAATGAACAACTTCCCTTATTGCGCCACTTCTAGTATTACTTTTTACTAACCAATAATTGCCGCGATTATTCAACCCATAGCGGACATTGGTATATTCACAAACGCGAAGACTATCGGAACAATCTACAATTTTTCCATAGGCTTCTTTACTATCTGGAATGGTGCAAATAAATTTAACTTTCTTTTCAGTGGTCGATAATACGGCCCATTGTCTGGGTTGTATTGTATGATTAAGATACATGGTTCGTGAACTTTCTTCATCTCGCATCTGGTATAGATTAACTTTTTGATTTAATGTATTAAACAGAAAATACATGGATTGTATTTCTCCAGCATGTCCTGGATATAAGCGGAGTGTTTTTAAATCAAACTGATAACCTGTATCGTAGCATCCGAGAGGGTTCTTAGTCTCATCTTCTTCCTTGGCAGCCCAACTACTATTAGCCGCCATACAGAAGAAAGAGAGTACAAAGACAGCTTTTAAAGTAGTTTTAGTGTTTGTTTTCATTTTTTCTTCTCACTTGTGGCCATAATAGGGCGAACAATCACTTTAGTACCCATAAAATGATTTCTCTCATTCGATAATTCAACAAAATCATGATTCATCCATTTTGCATCTTCAGTAAACATGCGCACGCAACCATGACTCGCTCTATAACCTGGAATGTCCTGGGCCCCATGCAATGCAAACCCTTTATGGAAATACATGCAATAAGGCATTTTGGCACCACCACGACCGAGTGGAAACACGCCTGAACGGCATTTCTCGTTTTCCTTACTAAAGAAATGGAAAATACCAGTAATCGTTCTGCAGGTATGAGAACTGTTGTCAGAACATTTATCACTACCTGAGGAGATGGGTCCCCACTTCACTAATCGCCCGTCTGCATCATAGGCTGCCCAGGCTAACTTGTCCTGATCGACAATGACTTGTTTCTCACCATCAGCCTCAATCTTTAGTGGAAACGGAGAAAAATCAAAGATGGTTTTATTGGCTAAATTTCTCGGCACAGCAATTTCTTTACCAGCCCAAAGATGGTTATAAGTTCGATTAATACGTTGCACAATATCGCGCTGTTGTTCATCAGGGAAAAGTTTTTCCCAACTTTGTCCACTTGCCACTTTAATACATTCATATTGCGGGTATGCGCACAGTGCAGTACCGTAATAGTTAGAGGCATTAACAAGAAATGCGGGTACCATGAGTGCAATCACTTCTAATAATTTCTTCATCGTGATTCCCCTAATTTTTAAGTTTCCTTTTGTAATGCAAAAAGCATGCTTAAATTACATGCATTACTTATAAATGTTATTTCGGTTATTTTTTTAAAAAGTTTAATAACTAGCCACACATAAACTTGCAAGGAAACACGGGGAAAGTACACCCTGGATTTTTTATAAAATTATCATTATTAAAAGAATTAATTTGACTGAGTCAGGAATGGAAATGATGATAGATTCGCTCTGCAAGCCCTTCATTAATACCATTCACTTTGGCAATTTCATCCATGGGCGCTCGAGCAAGTTCACGCAATCCACCGAAGCGGCGGAGCAAAGCTTGCCGCCTTTTGGGACCCACACCTTCAATACTTTCAAGAGAGGATTCAAAACTTGCATGCTGACGCTTTTTTCGATGGGTAGTAATTGCAAATCGGTGAGCCTCATCACGAATGTGCTGTAACAGGTGTAAAGCTGGAGAATCGGCAGGCAAGCTTACCTCATGCTGCTCAGTCACCAGGATGAGTTTCTCCCAACCGGCTTTTCGGTCAGGACCTTTAGCAATACCTAGTAAGACTACATTTTCAATGGCAAGTGATGCAAAAACTCGTTTTGCCACGGCAACCTGCCCTTTGCCACCATCAATAATGAGTACATCTGGCAAACGCTGTTCTTGTAGCAGGCGCCTGAAACGACGTGTAATTGCCTGTTCCATTGCAGCATAGTCATCACCTTTGGTAATGCCATGAATATTAAAACGCCGATACTCATTCTTGCGTGGGCCATGCTCATCAAACACCACGCAAGAAGCAACGGTTTCTTCTCCCTGTGTATGACTGATGTCAAAGCATTCCATACGAGTAATCGCTGAATCTCGTTGTAACAATTCGGCCAAAGCCGCATATCTTTTTTGCATTGTGGATGAAGAAGCGACATAGTCTGCTATTGCCAAACGCAAATTATTAGTCGCAAAATCAAGCCAACGGGACTTGACACCACGTGGTTTCGTTTGAATCTGACACGCCTTCCCACGCAACTCTGCCAACATTCCCGCAAAAGTTTGTTTTTGCTGAAGCTCTTCATTGGTAATAATTAGTGCAGGAATGCGTTCAGGCGTATCTAGATAGTAGAAGGCAATAAATGCTTCAAAAACCTGTTGCCACAAATCGTTTTCAGAAACCTCTTCTTCTAAAAATGACCGTCGAGGCACTGAAGGAAAGAAGCTTTGACTGGCGATGACATGACCATCGCGAATAGTCACACATTGAATACAGGCAAAACCCGGTTGAGTTGCAATGGCTATAACATCCGCATCTCCACGTAATTGCACAACACTTTGCTGCTCTTGAATTAATCGCAAACTTTTAATTTGATCCCGCAACACAGCCGCTTCTTCAAAATTGAGTTGAGACACTGCCTTTTCCATGCGTTTGGCTAAGTCATCAATAATTAATTGACATTTCCCCTGCAAGAATCGCGTAGCGTCATGGATAGATTGTTTGTAGGCTTCCTGCGATATATAGCCCGTACAGGGCGCACTGCAGCGTTTAATTTGATATTGCAGGCAGGGGCGTGAGCGGGCATTAAAGTAGCTGTCGCGACAATTTCTAATTTTAAAGGTTTTTTGAATTGTACTTAAGGTATCTCGTACTGCCGCTACACTTGGAAAGGGCCCATAGAACTCTCCTTTCTGCGGTTTTTTCTTACTGCGATAAAGCTCCATGCGTGGAAAGCCATGGCTGCTGACATGGATATAGGGATACGATTTGTCATCACGCAGCAACACATTATACCTAGGACGCAGTGATTTAATTAGATTACTTTCAAGCAGTAAAGCCTCTGTTTCACTACGAGTAACGCTTACTTCAACAGAAGCAATCTGATTAACGAGAGAACGTGTTTTAGCACCCGTATTTTGTTTGGTAAAATAACTGCTAACACGTTTTTTTAGATTTCTGGCCTTCCCCACATATAAAACAGTACCTTCATTGTCAATCATCCGATAGACACCTGGCTCACTGGTGAGTTTTGCTATTACTGTACTTAAATGATTAGCTCGCATTTTTCTTTATCAAGAACAACAACTTCAACTGAACACCACAAGATGGCGTAAAAATCTATTATAGTTCATTCCTCGGTGGTCTTGACTACTCATTATGCAAAGCATCATTAGGCTGCTCAATGACTCGATGTTTCATTGCCAGAAAAGTGAGCTCCACATCATTTTTAATGCCTAATTTTTCAAACATTCGATAACGATAGCCATTAATGGTTTTCGAACTTAAAAACAATCTGTCAGCGATATCTTGCACCGTCATGCCACTGGTAATCATTAGCATGACTTGCATTTCACGTTCAGACAAGAGATCAAAAGGTGAATCCTGTGGGGCTTCCAAACTATTAATTGCCATTTGTTGCGCGATTTCAGCACTCAAATATTTTTCGCCTCTAGCTACTTTGCGAATCGCAGCAGCCATTTCTTCAGCACCAGACTCTTTGGTCAAATAGCCCATAGCACCAAGCTGGAGAACACGAGTAGGGATCGGATCGGCACACATGGCTGTTACAGCAATGACCTTAACTTGTGGATTAGATTTCTTAAGCCTTCGGGTTACCTCCCATCCGTCAATTCCAGGCATTTTCATGTCAAGTAATACCACATCGGGCTTATGAGATTTTACTAATGCCAAAGCTAATTCACCACTTTCAGCATCAGCAACCACCTCTACATCCGGCAGATCCTCCAATAATCGTCGAATCCCCATTCTTACCAGGGCATGGTCATCAACAATTAGAACTTTTATCAAGCGATGCTCCTTGACAGATTAGCCAATGAACACAAAACATGCATCGATATTAGCAAGACTAAACAGGCATTACAATTGATACTAAATTTAATCATTATCCCTGCTCACTTTGCTAAAACAAGCCCCTAACACTTATTTACTTTTTTATGGCAAAAGTAGTTTATGTTTAACTCTGAGTATAGCCGATTGGTGGGAACTAATATCCTATAAAAAGACACTTAGCACGCCAGAATATGAACGCTGGGATTATTTTTATCAACAGGGAAAATAGGAGGATATTCACCTAATTCCCTGGCCCGCTCAATAAAAGCGATTATATCTGCCTCGACAAAATTATAAAGCATTTGATAATTATCAATTACAAAATAAACGGGTTGTAAGATATCGATCCGATAGGGCATACGAAATGCAACAACAGGATCAAAAAGTACGCGCATGGCTGCATCACTTTCCACACTATAGGGTGTTTCACTAATTGAAGACAAAATACCTCCTCCATAAGCACGCAATCCTTGAGGTGTTTTGATAAGACCAAACTCTACCGTAAACCAGAAAAGTCTTTGCAATAAGGGCCATTGGTCTTCGTCTAAACTTAGAACCTTACGGGCATAATTACAGACAAAATCCGCGTAAACTGGATCAGTTAACATCGGGCAATGACCGAAGATCTCATGAAAGATATCAGGCTCTTGCACATAATTAAGTTCTTCTTCACAACGAATAAAAGTGGCTGCAGGAAAACGTCTCTCTGCCAATAATTGAAAAAATTCTCTTGCCGAAATTAGAGCCGCCACTGGAGCAACTTCCCAACCGGTTAATGCTTTAAGTCGAGAGCTCACTTCAGGTAGCTGCGGAATTTTATCAGCAGACAAACCCAGACTTTTCAACCCTTGAATAAATTCATCGCAAGCCCTGTCAGGAATAATCTTCATTTGGCGTTCATAAAGCACTTGCCAAATACGATGCTCCTCATTGCTATAATCTACCATACCGTTGGCATCAGGTTGATGAGAAACATAACGACTGACAAATTCCATAAGAACTCCTAGAAGCTAATGGCAGTTATCCCGGATCACTTAGATTATAGCGCTTTTAGGTAGACAGCATAACCAATCAGGCACTATAAAAGCCGGCAAAGAAAGCAGGAAGTTACTAATTTAAATTACTCAGAAACAGGACGTCGCTGAATTTGAGAAACAGGAATTAATGTTTCAGTCCCTGTGCCATGACTATGTTGATGTCCTTTCCAGGCATGGCCGTAAACGACTTCATAAGTCAAGGGATATTTACCCTCCACTGTGCGCAAGGTTTTATAAGTCTCTGCAAAAAGATGCCATGCATATTTTCCAGTTAATCCCCCATTACGCTTTGGATTAGTATTTCGTACACCCTGTGCTTTTAAATTGCTTAATAACTTCTTTAAATTGTCATAATGTACAGTTAGTAATTCCATGTCAACTACCGGATCAAGAAATTTCTCTTGCAAGAGATTATCGCCGATATCATGCATATCTTGAAACTCATTGGCATGCGCATAATGATTAGCCGTCTGCCACGCTTGTTTTAATTCTTTAAAGGTATCAGGACCCAAGGTAGAAAACATCAGACAGCCCTGTGTATTCATAACCCGATTTAATTCACGGATAACTAATGTTAAAGGAGATCCCCAGTGAATACTTTGATTGGCAAAAATTAAATCGAATGTTCCAGCGGCAAAAGGAAGTGAAGTCATATTACCATTCACTAAAGACCATTTATTACGCCACCAGCCTTGTTTCTTTTTTGCCTGCAACAGCATATTTCTGGCCAAATCCAAGCCAATAATCTCCGCTTGCGGGTATTTCTTTTTTAATAGCTGCGTGAACATTCCTGGCCCACATCCTAAATCAAGCACATAGCGGGGATTAATTTTCAAATAATCCAGGCGCTCGAATAAACGTCTGCCAATCTCATTTTGCACTTTGGCTGCCTGTTCATAATCGGCAGCATGTTTATTAAATGTATTGCAAATTTCTATAGTAAGATTCATCATGGAAATGGAACAATTACAGGAAGCCAACGCTCGTGCGCTACAAAAAAAGAAGTATAACACACTTATTACGCCTGCCATCTGCTTGTATCATTTGTGGTAAGTACCATCAGGACATTGATGCTGTTTGCCCAGACTGTCTAAATCTCTTACAACCCCTGGGGCCTGCTTGCCAATATTGTGCTCTTCCCTTATCCGATGATGGTTTTCTGGTTTGTGGTCGCTGCTCAAAACAAAAACCCGCTTTTGATAAAACGTGGGTACTGTATCGCTTTGAGGAACCTTTACGTACTTTGCTGCATGAATACAAATACAACGGAGCACTTTACTTACGCAGACTATTGGTGAAATTAATGATGGATGCCTTACCGCAGGAAGAACTCACTACGCAATGTTTAATTCCTGTTCCCCTGCATTACAAAAAATTACGTGAAAGAGGGTTTAATCAAGCTGCTGAGTTTTCCAAGATGCTGTCGAACCGTTTAAAAATACCTTATGAACTTACTCTTACCCAAAAGGTGTTACATACTCCGGCACAAGTTAGCTTAAACGGCAGAAAACGCCGCCATAATCTGCAACATGCCTTTCGGATAAAAAAGCAGGCTTATCAACACATTACTTTGATTGATGATTTATTAACTACAGGCAGCACTGTCAATGAACTGGCAAAACTTTTTAAGCAACAGGGCGTAACCCGCGTTGATGTCTGGTGTTGTGCAAGAGCTTGTTAAACATGCTCACCACCTAATTCTTTAAGCTCTGCTGCTAAATTTAACCTTGCCCTTTGCAAATATTTTTTACGAAATATGGGCGTTTTATAGAGAGGCATGTCCAATAATTTATTTAAAATTTGAATTCTTTGCAAACGAAACTCGTTACTGGACAGATGTTTGTTTTCCAAACGGATTTGTTGCACATAGCGCTTATAATGCTCTGAGGATGAACCAAGAATAGCTAGATCAAAATCAAGAAAAAATAGTAAATCATTATCGTATTGCTGAGAGAAAGGAACCTGATGAGTTTTCGTAGCTAGAATATAGCTGGAAATTAAGCCCATGTTTTCTTGTTTCAGTGAAATTTCTTTGGCAAATTCTAAAAAAAACTCTCGACTTCTTTCTTCATTTTGTTTGTGGGTTGCCTCATACACCACATCATGAAACCAAATGCTCAATAAAACCAGAGGAGGCTGTTTTAAGCAAGCATGATAGCGGTTGTATAAATCAATTAAATAACCAATATGCTCCAGATTATGATAATAGCGATTGTCCCTGGTATAGTGTTTTTTTAAAATTATCCACCACTTCTGGCCTACTTTTTTATCTACTCCTAGCTCCTGCATTAATAAAAACCAATTTTGCTGAAGCTTATTAATCAACCGCTTTTTTTCTTTGGAATTTTGCCCATTATCAAGGGTCTCGCGTTGATGATCTTGTTCCTGGGTCACATGCTCATCCCTTTCTATCAGAATTAGATAAATAAAAAATCATCAAAGTAGTCATTGTATTAGGAAAAATAACGTTCCCACCTGCACTTTTAGTATAGTAAATCCTAAAAACCACCCACTTAACTAAAATAACGCTGCAGGTCATTCAATAGGAGTTGAATCAGTAATACTACAAAAATAATGGTGGCCAGCTGATGTAATAAAATTTCCATAGGCACAGAGAGAGGTTTACCGCGAATTTTTTCCACGAATGCGTAAGTAATCAAACCACCATCAAGACCGGGAATGGGAAATAAATTCACAAGTCCTACAGCCAAACTTAAACTTGCAATAAAATAGAGAAACACCGTGAAGCCCTGAAAAAAGAGCCCACTGACGCAGTAAACAATCCAATAGGGCCAAGCAAGACAGCAAAAGGAATAGCGCCTGTTAAAATCTGCTTTAACATCACCAGGAAAAAAGATAACAATTCCATCGACTTGGTAATAGCATGAGTAAACGCTTTAACAAAGGGCTGCCCTTTGATTTGCTTCCTGGCGGTACCTGATTCAGGCTCAATACCTAAAGTCTGTAGCAGAGATTGACCTCGATGATAACGCCACTGGCTTAAATTTAGATGAATTGAACGATGCTGGCCTTGATCATCTTCTACTACTGCAGGTACATCATTTTTGCCAAGCATCATGATTAGGCGCATGCCAGCTTCTTGCCAGGAATTTACTTGTTGCCCCCCCAGACTAAGAAATCGATCCCCGGATTTAAGTCCTGCTGTGCTCGCAATGCTTTCTGCAGCTATTATTTGCACCCGTGGTGGGATTTGTTGATAACCTAACATAAACAGTAAGGTTAATGCCAACCAGGCGGTGATTAAATTGGCGAGAGCTCCTGAAAGCAGGATAATACATCGTTTCCATACTGGTTTTTTATCAAAACACAAGGGAAATTCCTCGGCTGAAACTGGCTGAATTCGAGAATTCAATAATTGAACATACCCCCCTAACGGCCATAAAGCCCACACCCACTGTTGGCCAGATTTAGTTGTCCATGTCACTAAGGGTTTACCGAAACCAATGGATATTTTTTGAATTTTGACGCCAAACACGCGTGCTGCAAGCGCATGACCTACCTCATGAATCCCAACGACTAGAATTAGAGTTAAAAGAATTGCCACTATGGCCCATAACATTCATTCACTCACTTTTATGCTTTGTATTATCGACAACGAGATGTAAAAGAGGATGCCCTTGTCGTCCATCCAACTCATAACCTTTCCTATAAACCTCAAAGGTCCGATAGGCGCGAGAGGTATCGCTATCCACAAGCTCAACCTCGTCGCCATTCTCATCCACTAGTGTTACGCTCAGATGCATTTCTCTAAATTGCCCAATATTATACCGTTCTTTAAACAATTTTAAGACTGTTAACAAACTTTCGGCGGCTTCCTCGCTGTTGTGCTGGCCTTGAAAAATAATGTCCATTTGCCTTCCCTAACAGGAACAACTCCTGATTCACATGCTTATTAGTATTAGCGGCAAAAAATAAAAGGACTTGAGCTTTTTGAGAACACTATGCTCCTCTTATTATTTATTCGCACGTGCTCATTTCAGTTGGCATAGAGGCTATAAATTCTGATGCTAATAGGTTACAATTTCAGGATTATTAGGCTGCTATTTAAAAATCTATGGTGTTTGTTGCCTGTGGACTAAATCATAAAACTGCTCCATTAGATGTGCGTGAAAAAGTCGCTCTGCCTTTGTCTATGCAAGAGACTTTGCTCTACAATCTGGTTGATTTACCCGCAGTGAATGAAGCAGCTATTTTATCGACGTGTAATCGCACAGAAATTTATTGCGATACAGAAGATCCCGAAAGCCTGGCACCCTGGCTTGCTCGGCAACACCAACTAACACCTGAGCTCCTTTCCCCTTACTTGTACCTTCACCCCGGTCCCCAGGGTATTCGCCATACCTTGAGAGTAGCAAGCGGTCTTGATTCCATGATGCTTGGTGAACCACAAATTCTTGGGCAAATGAAGCAAGCTTATCAGCAGGCTTGCAAGCTCGGCACGGTAAAAACGAATTTGCGCTCTATATTTGAGTATATTTTTAGTGCAAGCAAACGCATTCGTAATCGTAGCGGCATTGGTACCAATCCTGTTTCGATTGCCTATGCGGCAGTGCAGTTAATTGGAAAATTATTCCCCGACTATAAAACATTAAAAGTGTTTATTATAGGTTCGGGAGAAACATCTACTCTGGTAGCTAAATATTTACATAAACAAGGTGTCAGACAGTTTTTAATAGCCAGTCGCACTACCGAAAATGCAAAGCAACTTGCCGCGATGTTTGAGGGTCAAGCTTTAACCATCGGCGACATACCGGAATACCTTTCTCAAGCAGATGTAGTTATCTCGGCAACAGCTTGTCCTCTCCCTTTTATTAATAAAAGTTTGGTTGAACATGCTTTAAATAAGCGTGCAAGAGCACCGATGTTTTTCCTGGATCTTGCTGTTCCACGAGATATAGAAGCGGATGTGGCTGAGTTAGACGCTGTTCATCTTTATAACATTGATGATTTACAGCTGTTAATTGAAAAAGGTATGGGCGAGAGACGCGAAGCAGCTCTTCAGGCTGAACAATTAATTGAGGGTGAGCTTGATAATTTTATTCGTTGGCACCGTTCATTGCGGGCAAAAAATGTAATTTGTGACTACCGTCATTATATGCAGGGCCTGGCACAGGAGGAATTACAGCGAGCCCAAGATAAACTTGCAGCAGGCTATAATCAAACTATGGTACTGCAGGAATTTTGTGAGCGTTTGGTTAATAAATTAACACACCATCCTACTGTTGGATTACGCCAGGCTGCTTGGGATGGCCGTGAAGAATTACTTGATTTAGCGCAATATTTATTTAATCCATCTATTGATCCAGTTTCCCTATGAAAAAATCGCTTGAATTAAAACTTGAGCAAATGCTTGAGCGTTTTCAAGAAGTGAGTCGTTTACTTTCTGAAGCCTCTGTCATTGCCGATCAAAATCAATTTAAAAACTTATCGAAAGAGTATGCGCAGTTAGAGCCCATTGCCAACTGTTATAACGCTTTTATCAAGGCTCGAGACAATGTGAACACGCTCGAAGAGCTATTAGCCAGTGACGATCAAGAGATGGCTGCTATGGCTGAAGAAGAAATCGATAGAGCCAGAGAAGAAATCGAGAAACTGGAAGAGGAACTGCAGTGGCATTTAATTCCTAAAGATCCCGATGATACCTGCAATGTTTATCTTGAGGTACGAGCAGGCACCGGCGGCGATGAAGCGGCAATTTTTGCCGGTGACCTCTTCCGCATGTATCATCGCTATGCTGAAGCACAAGGATGGCAAGTCGAGATCATTAGTGCCAGTCATGGCGAACATGGTGGTTATAAGGAAATTATTGCCCGGATTACCGGCCAATCTGTCTATTCTCAATTAAAATTTGAATCAGGCGCTCATCGGGTGCAGCGTGTACCAGAGACAGAATCTCAAGGCCGCGTGCATACCTCCGCTTGTACTGTCGCCATTCTGCCTGAGGTTGAAGAAATTGATACGATTGAAGTGAATCCAGACGAAATACGTATTGATACCTATCGATCATCTGGTGCCGGAGGCCAGCACGTTAACAAAACTGATTCGGCGATTCGTATTACCCATTTGCCTACTGGTCTTGTGGTGGAATGTCAAGATGAGCGCTCACAACATAAAAACCGTGCTAAAGCTATGGCGCTACTAAAGGCCAGACTTTTAGATGCAGAACAGAGCAAACAACGTCAACAACAGGCTGAAACGCGAAAATCCTTAGTGGGTACAGGCGATCGCTCCGAACGCATTCGCACCTATAATTTTCCACAAGGACGACTGACTGATCATCGTATTAATCTTACGTTGTACCAACTTACTGATGTCATGGAAGGGCATCTGACACCCGTTATTGATGCCTTGCAGCGTGAACATCATGCCGAATTACTCGCAGAGCTTGGGCACCATGATGGAGATTAAGCAAGCTTTAGAGGAAGCTTTCAGGCAGCTGGCGCAATGCAGTGACAGCGCCCGTTTGGATGCAGAAATTTTGCTTGCTCATCTTTTAATGAAGAATCGCAGCTACCTTTATGCCCATCCAGAGGCAACACTGACTCAAGTTCAATGGCAAACGTTCCAGCGTTTAATTTCCAAACGGCTAGAGGGCACACCTGTAGCTTATTTAACAGGAACAAGGGAATTTTGGTCACTATCTTTAAAAGTCTGCGAGGATACATTAATTCCCCGACCTGAAACTGAATTGCTAGTCGAACTTACTTTAATATTATTAGCGAATAAAAAAGAAGCACAGATTCTTGATTTAGGTACTGGTAGTGGCGCCATTGCTTTAGCCTGTGCCTCCGAAAAACCACAATGGGCAATAACAGCCTGTGATTGTAGTTTGGGGGCTTTGCAAACTGCTGAGGAAAATGCGGCAAGATTAGGGTTATCAAATGTTTATTTTTATCATTCCGACTGGTTTGAGAATATTTCCACGGATACGCTGTTTGATGCCATTATAGCCAACCCTCCTTATGTGGCTGTTAATGATCCTCATCTAAAAGAAGGTGATGTTCGGTTTGAACCTCAATTGGCTCTGGTGAGTGGTGAACATGGTCTTAATGCTTTAAACCATATTATTAAACATAGTCTTGCTAGGCTTAAGCCAGGCGGGCTATTATTATTAGAGCATGGATTTGATCAAAAATCTGCAGTAACGTCTATGCTTAAAGATTATGGGTATACGGAGATTCAATGTTGGCAAGATTGGCAAGGTAATGACCGTATAACCGGTGGCAAACGAATAATTTGTTGATGACCGACGTAATTTTTGATATACCTAACGGTTTTCGATCGCATACCTCAGGGTATGGCGAGAGGATGTAACGCAGGAGGCATTGATGCCAGAACAAATAATCGATTCAACCAATGAGAGTATAAAAAACGTGAAAAATGACGCCGTTAGCAACATGGGAATAGCACCATACCAGGAAACGGATGGCGAAGAGTACATGAACGAGAAGCAACTTGCTCATATTGAGAAGATTTTGCTTGCATGGCGCCAATCATTGATGGAGGAAGTTGACAGGACAGTCACTCATATGAAGGATGAAGCAGCCAATTTTCCAGATCCTTCCGATCGAGCTAGTCAAGAAGAAGAGTTTAGTCTTGAATTAAGAACTCGCGATAGAGAGCGTAAACTTATTAAGAAAATCGAAGATGCGCTGGAACGTTTGCGGGATGAAGATTTCGGCTATTGCGAAGCCTGCGGTATTGAAATTGGACTAAGACGTCTGGAAGCTCGACCTACCGCTACTCTGTGCATTGATTGCAAGACCTTGTCTGAAATTAAAGAGCGACAAAATCAAGGAAGTTAATTCTTCTTAAAGTCGCAGTCGTTGGTTGGGCCATTTGGCCCAACAGAAAATATACCTCAATCTCAATCTAAATGACCCTAGCATATCTTTACACACTCGGTCTACGCTAACATAACCTTTTAAGCGTATTGTCTATTAAATCTGCATATTTGGCGACTGCCCCCTTATTACATTGAAGAACCTGCATCGCATTTTTTACCAATTGATCGCTGCGATTTTTGTCATGATAGAGATTAACAATGCGTGTCATTAAATCCTCTGCATCATTGACCAGTTCAATCGCATCAGCATCTTTTAAATCACGACAAATTGTCTTGAAATTATGGACATGAGGCCCACTAAAAACAGGTACGTTCATGGCGATAGGCTCGAGTACATTATGACCGCCAACTGGTACAAAGCTTCCTCCGACAAACGCAAAATCGCTTATCTGGTACCAGCCTAATAACTCACCTAAAGAGTCCAGAACAACCACTTCATTTGCTACGTGTAAGGTTTCTTCCTGCGAACGCAGCCCTGTGTTAAAGCCCATTTGCAGACATAACTGATAGACTTTTTGAAACCGCTCAGGATGTCTGGGCGCAATTAGTAAAATTACATCAGGGATTGCTGCTTGAAGTTTTCTTAAACGCGCTAGAATCAGTTCTTCCTCATTATCATGAGTACTGGCAATAATGACTACAACACGCTGATTGCCCCATTTTGCTTTTAATCCTGCAAATAACTCGTGATTTATATTCTGAGTTTGTAAATCAAACTTCATATTACCAAACACTGAAACCGCGGTGTCTGTTGCTCCCAGTGCTTTAAAGCGTCTAGCATCATCCTCTGTTTGTGTCAAAATGTAATCAAAATATTGCAGTAATGGCTTAAAAAGAAATTTTACTTTTCTATAACCCTGGTAGGAGCGCTCTGAAAGACGTGCGTTGACCAAAAAAAGAGGAATGTTTGCCTTATGCGCGTAATAGCCTAAATTCGGCCATAATTCTGTTTCTACAAAGACGGCTACTTTTGGTTGCACTGAATTATAAAAACGACGCACAACACCGGGTAAATCATAGGGAACATAGCGATGAGATACTTTGTTCCCAAAGTGCTGTTGCACTCTTTCAGCGCCTGTAGGTGTCATTGTTGTTACTAGAATTCGCCACTGTTTTTGCAATAAGGCATCCAGCAATGGAGTAACAGCAATGACTTCGCCTAAAGAAACCGCATGCACCCATATATCAAACGTGACTGTCTGGTTGTTTTTCAGCAAAAAACGTTCTGCAATTCGTGTCCGATAGGCGGGAATTTGCCGCCCTTTCCACCAAAGTCTCAGTAGTAAATAAGGCGCCAACAAATACAGTAAAAAAGAATAGGCTAGTCGCATCGCTTAATCCACAAAAATTGCAAGTATATAGTTATTTTGTCTGTTTGCGTTTAAAATTTTTTCCATCGTCTAAAGATGAGCTTAAGATTTTCTCTGGAGCACCCAGGCTGCTGATACCAAAAAGTTTTCCACTTATCGCAAAAGATTTATGACAATAATTCATTATAATGATGATAATATAATCTTATTGCTAAAAAAAAGTTAATTTCAACATTATTTGCTCTCCAGGCATATAATTAAGCTTAGAATGAAAGAGTTATTAATAAACGGTGAGACTGGAAAATCAGCTTCATGAATTTACGTGATTTTTTTACCCATTACCACTGGTGGGGGAAAATATTAGGTGCTTTTTTTGGCTACCTTATAGGAGGTCCGGCTGGTGCTTTGTTTGGTATTTTAATCGGCAATTTTTTTGATCGCGGTATCATTGAGCATTTTAACCGTCCCCACTGGTATTATTATAGAGAGCGACGCGAGGCTGTACAAAAAGTGTTTTTTGAGGCTACTTTTTCAATCATGGGACACATTGCTAAAGCAGATGGGCGTGTATCCGAACAAGAAATACAAATGGCAAAAACATTAATGGATGAGATGCGACTAAGTCGTGAACAAAAAACGCTGGCAAAGCATTTTTTTAATCAAGGAAAGGCGTTTACTTTTGATTTAGCAGAGATGCTGACTCGTTTGGATCAGGCCTGTTATGACAATCCTGAGTTATTAAAGCTATTCATGGACATTCAATACCGAGCAGCGAAAACGGATAACTTCTCTGAACCCAAAATGCGTGCATTGGATGTGGTATTTCGACGCTTAGGATTTGCTCCTATTCGCCAACAGTATCGCTTTTATGAGGATTTTGGCTTTCGTTCCTCACAATCTTCACAACGCTCTCAGTCCCAAAGCTCCTCTGGTCAAAAGCGGCAACAATACCATTATCAAACTCCACCTAACAATTTGGCCTACGCCTACGCCTTATTGGAAGTCGATAAAAATGCCAATAAACAAG
Source organism: Legionella clemsonensis (assembly GCF_002240035.1). NCBI lineage: Bacteria > Pseudomonadati > Pseudomonadota > Gammaproteobacteria > Legionellales > Legionellaceae > Legionella > Legionella clemsonensis. Next base: position 2,424,718 of record NZ_CP016397.1, read on the forward strand.
AAGTAAAACGAGCCTATCGACGTTTAATTAGCAAAAATCATCCTGATAAACTTATTGCGCAAGGTTTACCAGAGCAAATGATAAAAATGGCCAATGAAAAGACTCAGAAAATACGCAAAGCTTACGAACAAATTTGTGCCAGTAAAGGCTGGCAGTGTTAGAGCTTAAATTTACCCCCCGGATACTCTGTTACTATTTCCTTTAAGGCTTCAATTTCCTTAGTAGATACTTTTGGAGTACCACATTCGGTGATGAGTTTGGCTATTTTACCAGTAGCACCTATCCCTGCTACACCGCCTAAAATAATGCAGCACAGTGACAGTACATAAACAAGTTTAATGGTTTCTGCATCTGCATCGATTGTCCGTAGCACAGGCATTGCAATACCAAAATAAGCGCTACTAAAAGCTGCTACACCTAGAAACCCCATTGTTTTTACAAAACAGCAGTTATTAGCGAGCTTATTGGTTTTATATTCCACCTCTTTGGTGCGAACCCTCACTTTTGCCAGATAATTTTTTTCCGCTTGTGTGATGACAGGTTCTATTAAAGAGATATTTTTAATATCAGATGAAATCTCCAGATCCCGTAATTGAAAAAATAAAATGGGATTAGTCCTTTTTATTGTTTCACAAGCAAGCTGTTTCAGCGAAGGTGGATTATAAACTTTCCTGGGCTTTTGTATAACAGGTTCTATTTGTAGTTCGGGTATTTCGTCTTGTATTTCAGTTACTTCATCTTTCATGCACGTTTACTCCCTCACTAATGATATTTGCTTCTGCTTTTTCTTATAAAACCCGACCCAGGTATAAATAACTTGTTGAAGTTATTGGCTATTGAAGCCCATGCAAAGCATAGAAGGGGAGTATATAGCAGCTTTTTGCAAAGAACGAAACTTTCGCAGAATAAATTAGAATAGGAAAATTTCACTCAAACAGCCTATATTTTAATCAATTAATATTTAATTAATATTGCACAATTATAATAAAAATTATTGACATCCAATCAGTCAGTAGTGCTGACATAGAGGTAGTAATGAGTGATGTATTTGAAAAAATTAAAAAACTCCAGGAAAAACTTCTCGAAATAAATGAAGGGAAGGTTCCTAAAGATAGCAAAGATTTGGATGATCAAACTTTATCTCAAAATTGTTTCGTCGACTATAGACTACTACCAGAATCTGCTAGGGCTGATAAACAGCTAAATGATGAATCTGTCCCTGCCGATGAAGTTGTTGTCGCCTCCAAAATACCCACATCCTATAGAGAGAGGGCCGAGCAATTAGACGATGAAGAAAAGAAGAAGGAGAAATTAGAAGCCTATAAAAAAAATGAGCAGATATTCAGCGATTACTCAAATGGTGTTCTGTTTGCAGTGTGGATTATTGCCTCCAAATCTGCCGGTGGCTATACGTCAGCGTTAGCCAATTCGCTCGCTCTAAACAGAGCTTTTAATTTTTTAGATAAAAAAACCTGGGTTCCCAAAATTATAGATGAAAAAACTTACAGAGTCGGTAAAGCCCTGCAAATATTTTTGCATGACGTTCTGCAAGAAGAAGTAATTGAAACTGTTCCTAAAAAATTACCCCTGATAGGAACAGAGATCCGAGAACCTGCTGTGAAACAACTAACGACCCTAAAAATAGTTTTAGACCAACGATTAGCTGTTTATGAAGCTCATTCTCCCGAGAAAATAGATGAAGCTAAAAGGCTGACCTCTCTACGAGACCAACAAAGAAAATTTATAGTGACAAAACAAAAAGAGTTTGAGGATAGATTCCATGAAATTAAACATTATGAATCGGCAATGCAATCTCAGTTACAAAATCCAAATAGCACGAAAGCATTGAAGGAAATTATTGAGAATAGCGCACAAAAATTAGAGGAATTTAAAAGGGCTCACCAGGAATTTATAACCACATTGAGACAGTGGCATCATCAAAACAGCAACTTACCAGATACTATCAGCATACCTTCTTCCATCAAAAACTTACTGGATGAACACGTGAACCCTCCAGAGGTAGTTGCGGAATGGCAAAAAATATTCAATAACCCAGAGCAAATAATTCTTGTCTCTGAGAGTATCAGGCGTGATTTGGATAGTAAATATAAGCTTAGCTTAGAGATGACAGCAGCTATAGAAACAGTAGGAGAACAACTTCTTGAAGAGCAAAAAGCAGAAGCTGAAAAACAATACTTTGCTCAAATTGTCCCCACTTTTGTAGAAAAACTGCAGCCAGCAATTACCAAAGCGGTAACTGTCAGTAATACCCCCTCTTTTTATGACCCAGAACAACTACCCAATGATGCGGATACTTGCGAAGGGACGCTTAAGGAGTTAAACCTTTACCTGGAAAGATATCAAAAAGAGGCGACTCTGGCCTACAATGATTTTGCAGCAAATAATCCCCCTCCAGAGGAATTTGACTCACTTGATACAAAAGCGTATGAGATAGCCGTAAAAGAAGCCAAAAAAAATGTGCTGCAACAACAAGAACAGAAAATTGCCGAAATAAGGGATTATATTAAGCAAGTACAAGATCAACTGCAAAATCTATCGTCGGAATTCAGGAATCAAAAATTACGTGCCCTGCGAAATAGCGTGGGGAATTTATTTACGCACAAAAGTGAAGCTAGTCGTCAAAAAATACAAGCAGCAGCGCAAGCGACTCGATTTATTGAAGATCGCTATAAACCAGCCTTAAAGAAAATTAATGAGAACTACAGCGCTCAATTGAGAAAAGTTGAGAAGAAATTTGCTCATCTTGCTCAAGAGCGCAAACACGGTTTATCAACAGAAATTAATCAAAAATTTGCTGCTTTGCAAAAACAAACGAGTAATCAGAAATTTAATACGCTGCAGGAGCGTAATGACTTTCTTTTGAAAGATATCACTGAAGAACTGGAAGCGCTTGCTCAGGTACGTAAAAACTCTCTTTCTGAAGCTAAAAAGGCATTACTCCAATATAAGGAGGTACTGATCAATCACAAAGGCATTTATATGCCTGAACAAATCCCTCAGCAGCAACTGAAATTCTATTTAGGGGTTGCCGAGGATCAAGAACTTGGTAAATGGATTGATGGTCTATACAGCAAGGCCAAAGCTGCCAGTGGTATTCGAGGGACTTTTACTCTCTTATATGATTATGCCTCTCATTATACCACTGTTATGCAGCCAAGTGATTTTGATGCGGATCTCGATGAAGTTATCGACCATATTGAGGCAAAGCTTAAAAAGATCGATCATGAATTAGCGATTGATATTCATGAATCGAATGTGCAATCTAACAACCCACCTTTGGCTGAGAATAATTTATATGCATTACGTGATCAGTTTGATTTTTCCCGGCACGTTGTCAGTTTAATCAATTTAAAAGAACAAAAAGAGCAAAAAATTACCGAGTGGGAGGAAGCGAAAGAATCTTATGAGGAAAAAATTATCTTAGCAACACTTAATCAAGAATTAGCTGCCATGGCTCATGAACAAACCTTAATCGAAGAACAGATTTTAGTGCTTGACTGTAGACTGAGTGATTTGCAGGATAAAGCGACTCAAACCTTGGATTCTATCACCGAGCAATTGACTGCATTAAATGGTGCGGAGGCTTTGGAATATTGGAATCGTAAAGAGAGTGACGTTGCTGCCATCGATATTGCACGTGCGTTTAATACGCGGGAAAACCACAGAGAGCTATCTGGTCCTGACGCTATGAAAAGAATTGCTGATTCTCTTCATAGTAAAGAAAAATCCTGGCAGCCAGAAGGTATCATAGAAAAAATTGCAGCCGAAATCACTGAGATTCCTCAAACCTTGCAACAGTTAAAGGAAAAAGAATTTGCTCATTTTCAAGAGCTGAAAGTTCAGAAAGAGAAGTTGGATAAAAAACCACCGGCTATAATTAAAAACATTGAAGCAAAAAAAACCATTTTAAGCTCCTTGGTAAGATTAGCTGAAATGCAAAAGAAGATTGAAGAACTGCAACAACGAAGAGTCGGTGCCCTAACGAATGAAACCAAAGAAGCTTTACTTATCGATATGCATCACGCAGAAGCCGAACTTACCGTTTCACTAAAAGTATTTGACGCAAATGCAAGCGCTGATGTTAGAACAAAATATTCTGCAACCACCAGAATGTTTAATGATCTTTCCAATTCTAAAACTGAGCTGCAAATCGAACTGCTAACAAGTCTGGAAGCTGAAAGCGAGGATCTATTGCAAAAAATCAAAGGATTATCCTCCAGCAACTCGCAAGTCCGAGAGAGAATAGATAAAAGCATTGCCTTACTTGAAAACAGAGCAAACACTATTCTGACACATTGTAGTGAAAGTACAAATAAGACAGTCGGCGAAAAATTAAACGCAGTGAGTAAAAAAGTTGAGGAATTGCAGGAGGCTCGCAGGGTAATCCCCATACTGAATCAATTGGATACTGTTCAAGCAAACTATGAAAAACTGGTAAAAAGTGCGACTGCATTAGTCAATACAGACCCATTTCCCTTGCTCCCCTCTTTTTCCCTATTGAAAAAAGCGAAGGAACTTGCTGAGGTAACTGCCCATCTGCTGAAAGGAGATCATCCCTTAATCAGTGAAAAACTGGCACCTATTGACAAAGTTAAAGCAGAACTTGTCCCCCTTCAGGAAAAATGCGAAACAGTTTATAAGGATAAACCTGATGAAATCTTGACAGAAATAGCAGCCGCCTATGAAGCTTTAAATGCAAGACGTCAAGTTTTACATACAGGTTTGCATCAATTTTATCAGAAAGATAAGCGACAACTTTATCGAGATGCCGCTGAATTGAATGAATTATGGACAGAAATTAAGCGTAATTTAATAGAACATGGTTCTCTTCAGCAAGAGCCTATGCTGGATGATGGTGAAAGACTAAGGAGACCAAGGACTTTACAGAAGACCATTGAGTATGATCAATCAATATGGGCTCTCCTTGTCAAAACCAATGAACCTCAACCCAAAGACTCATTATTTAAAGATGAAGATAAGGTTGAGTTTAAGAGAGCTCGAGTTTCTCTTGAGGAGTTATACTTTGGTAAAACCGCCAGTGAGGATAATGCTCCTGTAGGAGGTCTTTTTGGAGCCTATCTGGAAGAACGCGCTAAAACTTTTTGGTTTAAAGATGCTGTTAGTTCCTTTGTCGCCCTCGTTTTTCAATGTTTTAACTATAAAACCGAAGCCCAGGAAAGACAAGAGTATCTGCAAGATTTAAGAAGGGTTTTTACCGATTATCAAAAAGATCCGATGCACTATGATGTATTGTGTGAAAAAATTGACGAGGGCAAACAGTTTAAACCAAGAAGCAAAGAGAGTGGTACCGATTACGACAAAACTTTACAATCTCACTTGAGTCAATTCAGAGAAGAAGTAACAAAAATTCACGAGCAAAATACAACTCTTGAAAAAGAAAACGCCGAACAACTTCATGTTATGAGGTTCTAATCTGGAAGTAGTAGTAGCCGCCCTACCCCCTTATTTCCTGCAGCATTGATGAGGTGCTATTACTTCATCAAGACTATCTTATTAGTAACCTTTCTTTAATAGCAAAACCTGCATTTAAATCACCGAATGAGATTCGTCCTCCAAGCCCCTGAGCTAGGGTAAAATTTTTACGTTAAGGGAAAGAATTGCTTTATTTGAAATGTGGGTACCGATAATTAAGTCTAATGAAGCTTGTGTTGCATTTACGGATGATTCTGGCTAATACCCTAATACAATAATTTCTGTTGTATTGTCCAAGATACCACTATGCTCATGTTTTAGCGGAATGGCGTAGGCCGTCCAACTTAGTAAAATGTATTTTTCAGAACAAAGTAGTTAGCATGGATGCATCATATGGAGTTATTGTTTCATTATTTTGTAATTTCCGAATTAAATTAGGATTTGCGATAAATGGTCTACCAATTCCTAACAAATCAAATTCTTCATTCTTAATTTTTTCCTCCCCTTCTTGAAAATCATAACTCCCTGTGGCAATGAGTACTCCTTCAAAATAGGTGCGCATAAAGTCAGTCATTGTTTGTTGATTTAACGATTCGAAAATCACTTTATCGTTAAAGTTACCTGTATGAACATATGCGATTGGTAGTTGATTTAATTTCTCTAGAAGATACTGAAATACTTGCGCGTCCCGTTTATCACCAACGATTTCATTAAGATAAGCACCAGGTGATAACCGAATACCTACTTTTTGATATCCAATTGTATCACCACAAGCCTTAACTACCTCTAGAGCAAAACGCGCCATGTTTTCAGGGGTTTCACCATAAGAATCTGTTCTGTGGTTCGTGCAATAATGTAAAAACTGATCGATCAGATATCCATTAGCCCCATGAATCTCAACTCCATCAAATCCTGCTGCAATCGCGTTTCTTGCTGCTATGGCGTAACTTTCAATTTTTTCTTTAATTTCATCTAAAGTAGCCGCGCGTGATCGCCCGTAAGTTAAACCTTCCTTTCTTGATATTCGACCAGTCATTACCGTTTCTGAAGCCGAGATAGGTAACGCGCCCTTTAAAAAATGAGGGTGAGACACCCTACCCACATGCCAGATTTGTGAAAAAATATGTCCTTTATTAGCATGAACAGAATCAGTTATCCTTTTCCAGCCATCAATTTGTTCTTGGGTAAAAATACCCGGCACATTACTGTATCCTTTAGCGTCTTCACTGATGATTGTTCCTTCAGAAATAATTAAACCTGCATCTGCCCTTCTCGCGTAATATTCCGCCATAAGTGCAGTTGGACTCAGATCATCATGAGCCATATTGCGAGTCATAGGCGCCATAACAATCTTATTTTTTAAGCGCAGGGTTTCGCTTAATTGAAACGGAGTTAAAAGTAAGTCAAGCTGTGTCATAGCAATTCTCCTTTAGTACCTGAAATCTACATATCGCAAATTTCCGATTAATACATGCAAAAATTTTTACAGTATCTTTTGCAATTGAATTAAAAATTCACTAATAAAAGGCTTGTTCAATTTACAATAAGTCCATTGTCCGCGACGCTCCATGAGGATTAATCCCGCCTGATGAAGCTGCAACAGATATTGCGAAACGGTTGATTGAGATAACCCTATTTTTTGCTCAATCAAACCCACACAAACGCCTTCTGTACTGACATCACAGTGTGACGAAGTGAAGTATTTGGCGGGCTCTTTTAGCCATTCAAGAATTTTAAGGCGGTTCTCGTTAGAGAGCGCTTTTAAAACGAGTAAAATGTTCATACCTATCTAAATATATCGGAATTTTCCGATATGTCAATGTATAATAAGTAAGCATGTATTGGATATTATCGTTGTAGCTTAGTTAAGTTAAACATAAGTGAAGCAAATTCGGCACTTCGCGATAGTCTTTTGTTATATACTTCAACTAGATGAATTCAAAAGTGGTATATTGCTCTTTCACGTGAGGTTCTCTGCAAGCCTTTAGCAAAAAATCAATAAACATTGAATTTTTTCTTTCTATCAATAAATATAAGAAATATTTGGATTAGATACTTTAGATATTTGAGATTGGTGCTATCCTTAAGGCACACGCTTTCACCTTTCTTCCATAACGGTATATTTTCGGGGCACATAACCGTTCAATTGAGTCCCCTCATTGGAGCATTTTTATGTTTGGTCTCTTAGATTTTTCATGGTGGTCTTATGTCTTGGCATGTCTAATTCTTACGCAAATCACCATTGCCTCAGTAACTGTCTATTTGCACCGCTGTCAAACACACCGAGCTTTAAAATTACATCCCGTTGTTAGTCATTTCTTTCGTTTTTGGTTGTGGCTCACTACTGGTATGGTCACAGCTGAATGGGTAGCAATTCATCGCAAACACCACGCGACCACTGATATAGAGGGCGATCCGCATAGTCCTAAACTCTTTGGGATAAAAAAAGTCTTTTGGCAAGTGCCCGAGTTATATCGGGAAATGTCTAAAGACAAAGAGTTGATTCAAAAATATTCTCATGGAACACCGGATGATTTAATTGAGCGTAAATTGTATACTCCGCATAATAAGATGGGCATCCTTCTTATGTTTTTGCTCGATCTTCTAATCTTCGGTAGTATTGGTATCACCATTTGGGCAATCCAGATGATGTGGATCCCGCTCTCCGCCGGAGTCATTAACGGAATTGGACATTATAGAGGGTATCGAAATTTTGAATGTTCAGACGCATCCACGAATGTCTTTCCCTGGGGATTATTTATTGGTGGGGAGGAGTTGCACAATAACCACCATGCATTCGCTTCTTCGGCAAAATTCTCCATGAAGTGGTGGGAAATCGATTTGGGATGGTTTTACATCAAATGTTTATCTTTATTAGGGCTTGCTCAAGTAAAAAAATTACCCCCACAACTTATTTTTAACAAAGAAAAAACCTGTGTAGATCTAGATACTGTAAAAGCAGTAATTAGTCATCGTTTTCAAGTTATGTCTGAATACTATAAGCTCGTTACAAAACCCATTCTTCGTCATGAAAAAAGAAACAAGGGTATAGAGAAACGTGCGCTTAAAGAAGCTTCAAAATTATTACAACGTGAAGAAAAGTTGTTATCTTCGCAAGCAACCTCAACTCTACATTTTTTGTTGAGTCAATATCATACTATTCAACTAATTCATAGTTATCGGCAATCACTACAGAATATATGGTTAAAGACTTCCTCCTCACAAGATCAGTTAATTGACAGCTTACGTCAATGGTGCAAACAAGCAGAAGCCTCCGGTCTTGAGAGGCTTCGTCAGTTCGCACTGCATTTGAAAAGTTATGGACTTAAGCGCGCTTCCTTCATTAACTTCTCTTCATAAAGAAAGATTTGGAATAATCAGTTTATTGCTACAGAGCATAGGAAGGAAATTATAGCTGTTAATACACATACACCGCAGCAAGCGTAGATACTGTCTTTAAGATACACAACTGGTAGCTTACTAATTGGGTTGATCTTTTTGTGAAATATCTAAATAAGAATCCTCGCACGCTAAGGCATTATAGTAGCGTGTTAAGGCATGAATATGAGCAGCATTTCTCATGTCTGTATTGTGTTTTTTTGTTAATTGATAAATAGTATTAAACTCTTTGATAATCTTATCTTTTAGCCGTTTATGAATGGTATCAAGATCCCAATAATCACCGGATTTATTCTGAATCCATTCAAAATAACTGACAATAACTCCACCCACATTGGCAAGAATATCCGGTATAATCAAAATATTTTTTTTATTCAAAATCTTATCTGCTTCTAATGTGATTGGGCCATTCGCAATTTCAACGATCATATTCGCTTTAATCTTATCTGCATTCTCTTTCGTAATTTGATCTTCTATGGCAGCTGGAATCAAAATGTCCACATCCAGAGTCAACAAGGCCTCATTAGAGATACTTTTACCTCCCTGAAGCTCACAAACGGATTTCTTACAATACACGTCATGTACCGATTTCATGTGTTTTTTCTTATGCATCAACTCAGGAATATTAATACCATCCTGCATATAAATTCCGCCGTCTGCTTCACTTACGGCAATGATTTTATAACCATCTTGATACAGCAATTCCGCTACAGGCTGAGCTGCATTGCCGAAACCCTGTATAGCAACTGTCATGTCCTTGGCAGACCAGTTACGTTTCTTTTCTATTTCTTTAATGCAGTAATAAGCTCCGCGGCCGGTTGCAGTGTCCCGTCCTTGGCTTCCATTTAATGGAATTGGTTTACCTGTGACAATTGCTGGACTATGTTGGCGGACAATTCTTGAAAACTCATCCATCATCCAACTCATGATACGTGGAGTGGTGTAAAGATCCGGGCCAGGAATATCTCGATCAGTTCCAATAAAATCGGCAATGAGTTCAATGTACTTACGGGTTAATCGCTCTAACTCCCTTGGGTTTAAATCGGTAGCTGATACATTGATTCCGCCTTTACTACCACCAAAAGGAAGCCCTGCAACGGCACATTTTAAGCTCATCAATAAGGCTAGTGCTTGCACTTCCTCCATATTCACTAAGGGATGATAACGGATACCACCTTTTCCAGGGCCCCGCGCGGTTTCATAATGAACACGGAATCCCTGGAATATTTTTAATTCACCATTGTCTAGCCGAATAGGTATACTGACTTGTAAGCAAGCTTTAGGATGTCTTAATTTTTCAATTACATCCGGATCAATATCTATATAGGAAGCAGCTCGCTCTAGCCTGTTAATAGAGCGTCTAAGAAATCCATTATTACTCATTATGACTCCTTTCTCTGATCGCTTGACGTCCCTACAAAAATATAAGTGCCTATCAATAAAGCAAACGTAGATACTGTCAAAGCAATGATTAGCAATCGTTTGCAATCATGTTTGAATATTATAAAAACCCTATCCTTTGTCATGGAAAAAGAAACAAGGGTATAAAAAGTTAGAGAAGCGCTTAAAGAAGCTGCAAAATTACGCGAAGAAAAATAGTCATCTCGTCGCAAGCGGCCTCAAATCTTCACATTGTTTGTTGATTCCATATTATACCATTCAACTGTAGACGAATAAACTCACAATATAGACAGTAGGCTATGAATCTCGCTTTTAAATAGACTCACAGCTTATAAATATATTTTAATGTATTTTTTACTATCTACTTTAAGCTGATATAAAAAAATAAAATACTTTAATTATGACTATCAAAGAAGGTTGCGCGCTAATCTTGTTATCTTCTTGATTGGATTAATAGAAAAATAATTGGATAAATCAGCCATTAACGCAGAACAACTTCACGTTATGAGGTTATAGTCTGAAGTAGTAGCTGCCCTAACCCACTTATTCCTGCAACATTAATGAGGTGCTATTACTTCATCAAGACTATCTTATTAATGGATGTCTTATTCAGGCACAGTTTTTCGTTAAATAAAAATTATCGACGCATTGATTGATACTCGGTGGCTATTTCTTCTAAATCTACAGCAACCTCTTGAGCTACTTTGGGAGTGGTACATTCTGCTAACGCTTTAGCAGTTTTGCCAGCAAAACACATCCCGACACAATTTCCTACTATAAAGCTCACAATAGTTAGTGCATAACAAGTAGCCCTGGCTTCTGCATCAGCATCCACTGCCTTCAAAACAGGTATAGTTATGCCTAAATAAAGACCAGTAACCAATAAACCACCCATAAAAGCCACTGATTTAACAAAACAACGATCTGTAATAAGTTCTTTTTTTACAGCTTCTACCGTTTTCTTACGTTCCTCTACTTTTAATGAATAATTTTTTTCCGCTTGCTTAATTTTATCCGCTATAAATGCTTCTACAGGATTATTCTTAATTTCTGCGGGAACTTCCATATCCTGCAAACTAAAAAATAAAGAAGGTTTTTCTCTCTTGATTGTTTCGTAGGCAAGTTCTTTTAACGAAGGGGGATTAGCTATTTTTACTGCTTTTTTTATAGAAAGATCTTTTGTAATGTCTGCAACTTCTGCGATTTCTTCTATCATTTTAACACCTCAAATTGAATATTTTTATTCTTTTTAATTAAAAAATGATCCAAATGTTATCAAAAAAGGCATCTACTGGCTATCACTTTTAATAAGAGATTTGTTTCATGTAAAGGAGTACTTCAGACCTTTTATTCGCAAGTAATAAAATTGCAAACTCCTATTCGCGGTAGCCAAAGCTCAAAGCCAGAACTGGCATCTTATGGATACTGCGGGCAAGCCGCAGTATGTAGGAATGAGGGGCTCATTGTTAGATGATTCGGCAGATGTTCAACCTCTATTATTAGCTAACTTTATCTTCATCAGCATAGGGAAGTACGGTTACTTGGGTACCAACTGTTATAAATTGCTCGTTTAGCCATTTGGCAGCACTTGGGAAAACCCGTACGCAACCGTGACTGGTATTGGCCATAGGTACTTCATAGCCTGCGTGAATGGTATACCCTTGGAAGAAATACATGCAATAAGGCATTTTAGCCCCTCCTGTAGTCTCGACAGGATATTCACCTGAACGACAATCAATACCTCGCTTATGATAAACGTGGAAAGTACCGGTAACAGTGCGACAGGATTGGTTTTGATTTTCATCACAAACGTCCTTACCACCAGAAGCACTACCAGTCATTACTCGATTACCCTCTGCATCATAAGCTGCCCAGGCATACGCTTTTGGATCAAAAATAAACTGTTTTTTACCGGTAGCAGGAGCTTTTACAGGGAAGTAGTCACGACCTCGCTTATCTTCTGTGTAATGAATAGTGCGATGAACCATTCCTACATCATCGGTGATATAACAAGACTCATCGCAATAGGGCATGCAGCCTGCCAATCCAAGACACAGTAAGCCAACCCACAACAACAACTTCTTCATGGTAGATTATTCTCTCTTTAGTTATGAATAACTTAGAATGTGATAGGTAAAACCCTGCCACAGTTTATGTTTATGCCTCTAAACGACGATATTTAATACGTGACGGTTTATCCGCTGCATCCCCCAAACGTCGTTTTCTATCAATCTCATAATCGGTATAGTTGCCCTCAATGAAAACAACTTGTGAGTCTCCTTCAAATGCCATTAAATGAGTACAGATGCGATCAAGGAACCAGCGATCATGCGAAATAACAATTGCACAACCTGGAAAATTCAACAACGCTTCTTCCAGTGCTCGCAAGGTTTCCACATCCAAATCATTGCTTGGCTCGTCAAGGAGAATGACATTTGCTCCACGCTTTAGCAGCTTGGCTAAATGGACGCGATTTCGCTCTCCGCCGGATAATTGTGACATTTTCTTTTGCTGGTCGCCCCCTTTGAAATTAAAACGACCCACATAAGCACGTGAAGGCATTTGGAAAGCGCCAACTTGCATAATATCATGACCATCGGAAATTTCTTGCCAGACGGTTTTATTATCATCAAGATGATCTCGCATCTGATCGACATACGCTAAATTCACAGTTTCTCCAATACGAATTTCGCCACCATCAGGTTCTTCCTGACCAGTAATCATTTTTAGAAAAGTAGATTTACCTGCTCCGTTAGGCCCGATAATTCCAAGAATTCCCCCTTTGGGTAATTGAAAACTTAAATCATCAATTAATACACGATCACCAAACGATTTACGCAAATGCGTCGCTTCAATGACCAAATCTCCTAGGCGTTCGCCAGGGGGAATATAAAGTTCATTGGTTTCATTACGCTTTTGGAATTCTTTTGAATTCATTTCTTCAAAACGGGCAAGTCTTGCTTTATTTTTAGCGTGGCGACCTTTCGGGGAAGTACGTACCCATTCTAGTTCAGCCTTAATAGCACGCTGATGGGCTGCTTGTTGTTTATCTTCCATGGTCAGACGAGCTTCTTTCTGCTCCAGCCATGAGGTGTAATTACCCTTATAGGGAATACCTTCACCTCGATCCAGTTCCAAAATCCACTCTGCAGCATTGTCAAGGAAATAGCGATCATGAGTAATTGCAACCACAGTGCCTGGAAAATCCTCGAGGTAACGCTCAAGCCAAGCCACACTTTCTGCATCAAGATGATTAGTAGGCTCATCAAGCAGGAGCATATCTGGATTGGATAACAGTAAGCGACATAATGCCACCCGTCGACGCTCTCCTCCAGAAAGTTGACTTATTACAGCATTCCAGTCAGGTAATCGGAGTGCATCAGCAGCAACGTCTAATTTGCGATCAAGTTCCCAGCCACCACAGGCTTCGATATCATTTTGCAACTCACCTTGCCTGGCCAGCAATGCATTCATTTCATCATCACTCATAGGTTCAGCGAAGCGCATGCTGATTTCATCAAACTCCGCAAGCTTTGCCTTAATTTCAGCAACGCCTTCTTCTACCACTTCTCGCACGGTCTTTGTTAAATCCAGTTGCGGCTCTTGTGCCAAATAACCGATTTTAATCCCTGGTTGAGGACGCGCTTCACCGTCATACTGTGTATCAACGCCTGCCATAATACGCAATAGTGTTGACTTACCCGAACCGTTTAACCCCAAAACACCAATTTTAGCGCCTGGAAAAAAACTTAATGAGATATCTTTTAGAATAAAGCGTTGATTATCAACGACTTTACTCACCCTATTCATGGTAAAAATATATTGCGACGACATAGAATGCTCCATCTATAAAGGCAGGCGCAGACAGTAAACCAAACTATTACATTTCTCAAGAGGATAATCTCTCTCTGAGAGAGTCTTTGATAAGTCTGCGACTATATTTCCTATCAAAGACTATGATTCCTACAAGGATTAAATCCAATCCAGAATCACTTTTCCTGATTGACCAGAAGCCATCATCTTAAAAGCATGTTGGTAATCCTCTACCCGGAAATGATGAGTAATTACTGGCTCCAGATTTAAACCACTTTGTAACATGGCTATCATTTTATACCAGGTCTCAAACATTTCGCGACCATAAATACCTTTAATCACCAAACCTTTAAAAATCACCTGATTCCAGTCAATAGATGTTTCTTGTGGGGGAATCCCAAGCATTGCAATGTGGCCTCCGTGGTTCATTGCCTTGACCATATCATTCAAAGCCATCGAATTTCCGGACATTTCCAAACCTACATCAAAACCTTCCTGCATCCCTAACTCATTCATTATCTCTTTTATCGAGTGATATTTTACATTAACCGCTTTGGTAGCCCCCATTTTCTGAGCCAATTCCAATCGATATTCATTGACATCTGTAATGACCACATGACGCGCACCCACATGACGGGCAATAGCAACTGCCATGATGCCAATAGGACCTGCACCTGTTATTAATACATCTTCTCCTACCATATCGAACGCTAAAGCACAGTGAGTTGCATTGCCGAATGGATCAAGAATGGAGGCTTGGTCGCCTGAAATATTATCGGGTAAAACCAGTACGTTGGTGGCTGGCAAGGATAAATATTCGGCAAAACAGCCAGGACGATTGACACCAACACCCTGGGTATTACGACAAAGATGACGCTTGCCAGCGCGGCAGTTGCGACACATACCACAAGTAATATGCCCTTCTCCCGACACACGTTGCCCTACTTTTAAGCCCTGAACTTCCCGACCAATTTCAACAATTTCACCATAAAATTCATGACCTACAGTCATTGGTACCGGTATTGTAGCCTGAGCCCATTCGTCCCAGGAATAAATATGAATATCTGTACCGCAAATGGCCGTTTTGTGAATTTTAATCAGTACGTCATTTACCCCATATTCCGGTACGGGAACATCTTGCATCCATATTCCTGGTTCACGTTTTGCTTTTACTAAGGATTTCATGCATTTTCCTCTAAAAATTACTACTTAGGCTAGGGCGCCGAATAATTTCGATTTGCTGATTTTAAACGATTCCTACGTCCCCGAGGCTTGTCCGCGGGATCCATAAATCTTGTAACACCGCTGGATTCTGTGGACAAGCCACAGAAGGTCGAGGCAGAGAACATTGTACACATTTAAATCATTTGGCGCTCCAGGGCCTGTTAAATTAACTAATAACACCAAGCTCTTTACCTACTTTTGCAAACGCTTCCAATGCTTTATCCAAATGTTCCAGTTCATGAGCTGCAGACATTTGCGTACGAATGCGAGCCTTACCTTTAGGCACTACTGGATAAGAAAATCCTACAACATAAATGCCTTTCTCAAGAAGTCGAGCAGCCATTTTTCCAGCAAGTGCGGCATTCCCCAGCATGACGGGAATAATGGGATGTTCACCTGGAATTAAATCAAAACCAAGTTCACTCATACCGTTTCTGAAGTATTGGCTATTGCGCTTTAATTTTTGTGCCAGTTCATTACTAAGTTGTAATAAATCAAGAACAGCTATTGAGCTTTGAGCAATCACAGGTGCCAATGTATTTGAGAAAAGATAGGGTCTTGAGCGTTGTCGAAGCCAATCGACGATGGTTGCATTTGCTGCAGTATAGCCCCCAGAAGCACCACCCAATGCCTTACCAAGCGTTCCGGTAATAATGTCAATTCTGTCTGCAACACCACAATATTCCGGTGTTCCTCGTCCTGTTTCACCCATGAAACCAACTGCATGAGAATCATCAACCATTACCATGGCATCATAGCGTTCTGCCAACTCGCAAATGGCTGGTAAATTCGCAATAATCCCATCCATGGAAAACACACCGTCTGTTGCAATTAAACGAAAACGAGCCTCTTTGGCAGCCTTAAGCTGCTCCTCCAAATCCTTCATGTCATTATTCGCATAGCGAAAACGAGCTGCCTTGCACAAGCGAACACCATCAATGATACTCGCATGATTTAAGGCATCACTAATAATCGCATCTTCAGGGCCCAGTAAAGTTTCAAACAAACCTGTATTTGCATCAAAGCAGGAAGAATAAAGAATAGTGTCTTCCATACTTAAAAATTGACTTATTTTTCTTTCCAATTCCTTATGAGGTGTTTGAGTACCACAGATAAATCGCACAGAAGCCATGCCATAGCCGTATTGCTCCAGTGCTTTTTGTCCTTCAGCGATTAAGGCAGGATGATTGGCAAGCCCCAGATAGTTGTTTGCACATAGGTTAATAACTTTTCCCTCTTTTACTGTCACTGCAGCCTGCTGCTGACTAGTTATGACACGCTCTCCTTTATATAACCCTTCTTTTTTGAGTGTATCTATTTCAGACTGCAAAAATTCAGTAAATCGCTCAACCACATCAATCTCCTGTAATAAATAGGCGGCAAATAATAACAAATTTTACACAACACCACTATGAAATCCTGCAACTCCTTATAATATTTAAGATTAGTCAATCAAGTATTATAAAAAATTGCTTTATCGCTTGTTAAGGAATCGCACCTTTTATCAATTCTTGCTAAAATGCCCGCAACGTTTTAACCTAGATATCAAAGTAACGGTGAACTCCCAATGACTAGTCAAACTGCACGAATTAATATGGTCAAGCAGCAGCTTCGCACTGGCGAGGTTCTTGATGAAACTATTCTTTCCCTATACGAGAAATTTCCACGCCATGATTTTGTGCCTAATCATCTGCAGCATTTTGCCTATTCAGACCTACAAATTCCGCTAGAACACGGACAACGAATGATGACACCCTTGGAGGAAGGCAAACTGTTACAAGCCTTGGCCCTTAAAAAAGATGAAGTAGTTTTGGAAGTAGGTACCGGTACAGGGTTTTTAACTGCGCTATTGAGTCAACTTAGTAAAAAAGTCATCAGTATTGATTATTTTTCGGATTTCACCCATCAAGCTCGACGGAAATTACATGAACACCACTGTACCAATGTTGAATTAATCACGGGCGATGCCTCCAGAGGATGGCTGGAACAGGCACCTTATGATGTGATGGTATTCACCGGTTCTCTGGAAAATCTGCAGGAAACACATCGTCTGCAGCTGCTATCAGGGGGAAGATTATTTGCCATTATAGGTAAAGAACCGGTGATGCAAGGTCAATTACACAGCCTGGATCATGAGAATAAATGGCATACAAAAATACTTTTTGAAACTAATCTACCTCCTTTAATTGATAAATTGAAACCGAAAGAATTTGTTTTCTAGGACAAGCTCGTATGAAAAAAACGCTGTTATGCTTGATGTTAACTGTTGGTTTATCTTCCTTGTCCCATGCTACGGATTTAATGGATATTTATCAACAGGCATTGGAAAATGATCCTACATTTAAGCAAGCCTACAGCACCTACATGTCCAATACAGAAGCTATTCCACAAGCTCGTGCAGCATTATATCCGCAGTTAACAGTCAATACTCAAGCGGCTCGAAATGTTGAAAATGTCAGCGCGGGCGGGGGAAGTGTTGAAGCAACTTATAACAGCAACCAATGGCAAGTTACCACCTCTCAGGCTATTTTCAATTATCAAGCCTGGGCACAGGTTCAACAAGCCAAAGCATCGGTTAAAGCGGCACAAGCTACGTTTAATGATGCGGCTCAGGATTTAATCTTACGTACAGCTAAAGCTTATTTTGATGTGCTTTTGGCTAGAGATACGCTTAATTTCGCAGAAGCAAAATTACGCGCTAACAGACGCCAGTTTGAACAAGCAGAACAGCGCTTTAAAGTCGGTTTGGATGCGATTACTTCCGTTTATGAAGCAAAAGCAGCTTATGATCAATCCGTTGCTGAGGTTATTTCAGCGAGAAATAATCAAATTAATCGTAATGAAGATCTACGCAAATTAACCAATCATATTTATGAAAACCTAGCGCCCCTTCGCAACAGTACTATTCCGTTAATTAAACCTGAACCTGATAATGTGGATGAGTGGGTAAATACTGGATTATTGCAAAACTATAGACTTTTTGCCTCCAAATATAGTCTGGAAGCTGCACGGGAAAAAATCAAAGTTCAGGCAGCAGGTGGTTGGCCAACTCTGGCTATTCAAGGAAATGCAGCTCAGACGCACAATCATTCGTCGAGCACATCCTTTTTCATTCCCTCAAAACAGGGTTCAGCGAGTGTTGCTATTGCACTAAATTTCCCCGTTTTCCAAGGTGGATTAGTTCAATCCCAAACCAGGCAAGCTCAATTTGATTTTCAAACGTCCAGTCAACAATTGGAGCAAACCTACCGTGATGTCGTCGTGAATAGCCGTATTGCTTTCAACACTATTATTGATGGGATTAGTAAGGTCAAAGCCGATAGACAAACTATTGTTTCTCAACAAAATTCTTTAGAGAGTACCGAGGCTCAATTTCAAGTGGGTACCCGTACCATGGTTGATGTTGTCAATGCACAACGACGTCTGTTTGAAGCCCAGGAACAATTAGCTCGTGATCAATATAATTTGATTAACGCCCTATTAAATTTAAAATACCTTGCGGGTACTTTAAACGTCAATGATCTAGAAGAAGTAAATGCTTGGTTGGAAACAACGCGAATCAATGCCTTTCCATGCCCAGTACCACGTAAAATCAACGTTAAAAAAGTTAAAGTAACCGTTGCCAAACCAGCAACCACAGGACCCTTTAAAAAATCTGCGGTTAAAGCTGCTGTCGTCTCAAACCCAGCAGATACTCGTAATGACAAGAATTAAAATTGCTATGTCTTATTTTGGAATTTTTGGATTTAAAAACAAGTCTAGAAACAGATTTTATAGTCAATTCGCTGCATTTTGCGATAAACTTACACTTTTACACTTTTAGTTCCAGGTTGTTCTTTTATGTCCGCTACTCCTTCATTTGTTGAAAAAAAGCTCTTACATTACACAGGTAAAGCCATTGCCGATTTTAATATGATTCAACGAGGCGATCGGGTTATGGTTTGTTTGTCTGGGGGAAAGGATTCATTTACCTTACTTACACTTTTACACACGTTACGGCGTCGCTCAAATAACAAGTTTGACATTTTTGCTTTTACTTTGGATCAAGCACAGCCCGGTTGGGATGATAGTAAGCTGCGTCAATGGCTAAGTGAACGAAACATTCCTCATGAGATTCTGACACGCGATACCTACAGTATTGTTAAAGAGAAAATTCCTGAAGGCAAAACCTATTGCTCATTATGTTCAAGACTGCGCAGAGGGATAATCTATCGTTACGCTGAAGAACATGGATTTACCAAAATTGCTCTAGGTCATCACCGTGATGATTTAATTCGCACTTTAATGATGTCTATACTTTATAACGGCGATATACGTTCTATGCCGCCTAAGTTACTGAGTGATAACAAAAAACATATTGTCATCCGCCCTCTTTGCTATGTTCAGGAAAAGGATATTATCAATTTTGCCCAAGAACAAGCCTATCCTATTATACCTTGCAACTTATGTGGCTCTCAGGAAAATTTAATGCGCAAAAGGGTTGCCAAATTGATAGATCAATTAGCTGAAGAAAATCCCAAAATTCCCAGTAATATCCTTCATGCCCTGCAAAGCATTAAGCCAAGCCAACTCATGGACCAGGATCTTTGGCAATTTAAAAACCTGGAAGAACAATTAATAAGCCCTTTGTTAGCTCCTAGAGAAACTATTCTTTCTAATGATGAATTACAGCCTTTGGAAGAAGAACAATAAAGAACCACTAACTGACTAATCTTACAAAACCATCATTCAGGTTTCAGTTTCTTTGGGACACGCAGTATTTGAGCGGATCATTTAAATTTGAATAATGACAAATTAATTTTTACCTATTAAAATGATACTTTTTTAACTATGTTAAGAAGTTTTTCTTTTTTGTAAAGAAAAAGGTTCACAAAATAAACAAACTGCGTTAGTATTATGTTGGTCAAATCAGGATATAAGAATCATGAGTGCAGCATTAAATACAAATTTGCGTAAGTTTCGTATCTATAAGCAACGTGCTTTTAAATTTGACTTCGTTGCAGCTATTGTAGTTTTTCTAGTAGCGATTCCCTTATGTTTAGGGATTGCTCTAGCTTCCGGAGCCCCCTTATTTTCGGGTATTTTAAGTGGGATTATAGGCGGCATTGTTGTTGGAGCAATCAGCGGATCCCAGGTCAGCGTCAGTGGTCCTGCTGCAGGTATGGCAGCCGTAGTACTCGCAGCAATTGCTCAGTTAGGGAGCTTCGAAACTTTTCTACTGGCTCTGGTTTTAGCCGGTATTTTACAAATTATAGTGGGCAGTCTACGTGCAGGTTTTGTAGCTGATTACGTCCCTTCCAATGTTGTACAAGGCTTGCTATGTGCTATTGGCGTCTTACTCATCATTAAACAATTACCCTTGGCGTTTACCTTTTCATCTGATTTGAAAGAATTAAAAGCCCACCTTCTAGAAACAACAGAAGGTCTAAATTTTAATCCACTGTACGACTTGACCTATCATATCAATGAAGGGGCAGCAATTATATCACTGATTTCTTTTGCCATTCTGATCTATGGGGACAAAGTAAAAAACAAATGGACCCAAAATATTCCTGCTCCTATTGTCGTGGTAATAGCAGGAATACTAATCAACGAAGTGTTCACCTTTTTTAATTCCCCCTTCGCCCAAAATAATCCCCAATTGGTAAATATTCCAGACCATAATGGTTTTAGCGGTTTTTTAAACCAATTCATTCTTCCTAATTGGCAAGCGTGGACTAATCCAAAAGTATATTTATACGGATTTATAATGGCGACGGTAGCTTCTTTGGAAAGTTTGCTTAATGTTAAAGCAAGTGAAAAACTAGATAAGAAACGTCGCCATTGTTCAAAGGACAGAGAACTAATTGCTCAGGGTTGTGGTAATCTAGCCGCGGGACTTATAGGTGGAATTCCTGTTACTTCTGTTATTGTTCGCACCTCGGTGAACATTCAATCGGGCAACAAAACCAAAGTATCTGCGATATTGCATGGAATCTTTATCCTCTTTGCTGTTTTGCTGATTTCAAATTGGCTTAATAAAATACCCTTGTCTTCTCTGGCAGTTATTCTAATCTTTACAGGTTATAAGTTAACGAAACCATCAATTTATAAAAGTATTTATAACCAAGGAATGGATCGATTTATTCCTTTTGTTGCGACTGTGATAAGCATTGTGATTTTTAACTTATTAGCCGGTATTCTCATAGGCTTAGCCATTAGTCTCTTTTACATCTTAAAATCCAACAGCAAGGCTCGTCTGGATATTGTGAAAGAAATTTATCCTAATGGCATCACTAATCGTCTGATTCTTCCTCAACAGATAACTTTTTTAAATAAAGCCTCATTAGTCGCTGAACTTGATTCTATTCCGAAAAACTCTCAATTAATTATTGATGCCCGCTATTCAGATTATATTGATAAGGAAATTATTGAACTGCTTAAAGAATTTAAAGAAGAGCAGGCACCCTTAAAGCAAATTGCTCTTAATCTAATAGGATTTCAAGAGCAATATAATATTCACAACTACATCGATTTCATCAATGTCACCACCTACGATGTATTAGCTACCTTAAAACCGCATCAGGTATTAAGTTTACTACGTGAAGGAAATCAACGCTTCTTACACGATCAGAGAATTCATAGAAGCTCTAAAATAGACATTCAACATACCGCTGAGACTCAACATCCCATGGCTGTAGTTTTGGGTTGTATTGATTCGCGCGTTCCTGTCGAAACCATTTTTGATATGAGCTTTGGTGATCTATTCTGTGTTCGAGTAGCAGGCAATGTAGTGAATAATGATGTACTTGCAAGTATTGAGTATGCTTGTAATGTGGTAGGCGCAAAGTTAATTGTTGTCTTGGGTCATACTCGTTGTGGCGCCATTCAGGCTGCTTGTGATGGTGTACAAAAAGGACATATCACCCAATTATTGGAAAAAATTCAGCCAGCTGTTCACGCGGAGACTGAGACCAGGACAGACCGTACCAGCAAAAATACTCAATTCGTGAAACACGTTACTGAATTGAACGTAACCAATACCTTGCGCCAAATTTACGAAGAGAGTGAAATAATCAGACAAATGATTAATCAGGAGAAAATTGGTATCATTGGTGCAATTTATGATGTCTCAACTGGAAAAGTAAACTTTGATGACTTTTCTCTTACTCCCGAAGGAAAAAATAAGGTTACTAACTTCTTACGAGAAAAAACTAAGAAAGTTCTGGAAGAAGCTGAAAAAATCCCATTACCCATATAGCTAACAATAAAGATAATTAAGTCACTCCAGTGACTTAATTATCTCACATAAAAGCTGGCAACTCCCTAGTCATCGCCTCTATTCAAATATGAATCTTAGGTTGCAAAAATCGCGCGGGATGATAAAAAAGAAAAACAGGGATAACAGGCATTTTATCAGCAAATAGTTCTATTAACTCTCCGCGCTCTAAATGATCTGCTACTTGATAATGATGTAAAGCAACTATACCTAATCCACGTTTCGCACAATTAGCTAGAGCAGCTGCATCATTCAAGTACATGGAAGGATGTAACTGAATTGTCTCGCCTGATGGAAAAACCCAACGATCATTCGGCAAGCGCATACTATGAGTGAGATAGGCATGGTGCTCTAAATCAGCAAATGTTCGTGGATACTTGTGCTGCTCGAGGTACTGCGGCGAAGCACAGAATACGTAACGGGTTGTCGTGATTTTTTTCTGGACAGAGTTGGAAGCTACTTGCATGGACATGCCGAAAACAATATCGAGATCTTCTTCCAGTAAGTGAGGAACTTCCTCAGCAATTTGCAAATCTAAAATAAGTTGAGGGTACTGAGCAGTTAAAGCAGGCATTCGCGGCAAAATGACTGCTTCAGCAAAAAAGCGTGAACTTTTCACGCGTAAAATTCCTTTTGGCTCCGCCTGTGAAGCAATAACTACTGTTTTTGCTTGCTCTAAGGCTTGTAAAACAGCTTGCACCTCTTGGTAATAAGCCTCACCCACCGAAGTCAATGAAACTTTACGAGTTGTACGTTCAAGTAACATAGCACCCAGCTCTGATTCTAATAAATTAATTTGTTTGCTGACTGCTGCCGGAGAAACATTTAATTGTTTCGCAGCGGCGGTGAAACTGCGACATTGCACCACTTTACAAAATGTTTGGATAAGGGAAAGGGTATTCATTCTATATCCAAATCCTGCGTATGAAAAACTTGAGTGAGATCATAAATTCAATTTTAATTGTCATGCTGGGATTCCAGTATATAATATTTGCTTTTGTATTAGCAGGAGCAAGCATGCGCACATCGCAATGGTTATTAGCTACTCTCAAAGAAACCCCCAATGATGCAGAAATTGTTTCTCATCAATTGATGCTGAGAGCCGGGATGATTCGCAAACTCGGCTCAGGTCTTTACACGTGGTTACCACTTGGACTTAAAGTATTACGAAAGGTTGAGCAAATTGTCCGCGAAGAAATGAATCGTACTTACGCGATGGAAGTGCTTATGCCTGCAGTACAACCTGCTGAATTATGGCAAGAAACAGGTCGCTGGGACACGTTTGGTGGCCAGTTGTTAACAATGCAAGACAGTAATGGTCGTGATTACTGTTTTGGGCCTACACATGAAGAGGTTATTACTGATCTCATGCGTAATGAATTGCAATCTTATAAGCAACTGCCTGCTAATTTTTATCAAATTCAAACCAAATTTCGTGATGAAATTCGTCCCCGCTTTGGTGTCATGCGCGCACGTGAATTTATCATGAAAGATGCTTACTCTTTTCACCTAAGCCAGGAATCACTTCAAGAAACATACGATGCAATGTATCAGGCCTACTGTCGTATTTTTGACCGCTTAGGATTGCGCTATCGTGCTGTAGAGGCAGATACGGGAGCCATCGGTGGTTCAGCTTCGCATGAATTTCAAGTTTTGGCAGATTCAGGAGAAGATATAATTTTCTATAGCGATGAAAGTAATTATGCAGCTAACGTTGAGCAGGCCACCTCTCTACTTCCAGAAAAAGCAAATTCACTTCCTGCAGAAACTCTGACTCTCGTCAATACACCTGGGCAGAAAACCATTATTGAAGTGGCCAACTTTTTAAAAGTTAATCCTGCAGACACCATTAAAACATTAATTGTAGCTGGTGAAGAACATCCTCTTGTTGCATTAGTTTTACGTGGTAATGATGAGTTAAATGAAGTTAAAGCAGCGAAACATCCTCTGGTAAAAAGCCCTCTCCAATTTGTTGACGATCAAATTATTGTTCAAAAACTAAAAGCACCTGTGGGGTCTCTTGGTCCTATAGGTTTAGATATTCCTGTTATTGTGGATCATCATGCTCTGGCTATGATTTCTTTTGTTTGTGGAGCAAATGAAGCTGATAAACATTATCTTCATGCAGCCTGGGGACGAGATGCCACTTATCAGGATGCTTATGATCTAAGGAATGTAAAAGAAGGTGATCCAAGTCCTGATGGAAAAGGTAAATTACATGCTTGTCGAGGGATTGAAGTGGGCCATGTTTTCCAGCTGGGTAACAAATATGCCAAAGCCATGAATGCTGCTGTGATTAATGAACAAGGTCAATTACAAACTATGATTATGGGTTGTTATGGTTTGGGAATAACTCGTGTAGTGGCTGCTGCCATTGAACAACATCATGATGAAAAGGGAATCATATGGCCACAACGTATTGCTCCCTTCGAATTGGTAATTATTCCTATTAATGGGCATCGTTCTGCCCTCGTTAAAGAAACAGCCGAATCTTTATATCAGCAATTTAGCAAGCAAGGCATCGATGTGCTTCTGGATGATCGTAATGAACGACCAGGAGTATTATTTGCAGATAGTGATCTCATTGGCATACCGCATCGTTTGGTAATCAGTGAGCGAAATTTAGAACAAAATGTAGTCGAATATAAAGCACGACAAAGTGATGAGGCTGAACTGGTTTTATTAGCAGAGTTAAATAAATTTATTACTAGACGACTTCAATAATTGCTTCAAGCATTTAATAAATAATTAAGGCTGGAATGTCGACTAGAAGAAAAAACTTCTAGTCGACAGTTCTTATTTTGTGTCTGGCACGATGGATTGCTTAAAATTAAACAAGCGATAGACTACTCCGGCAAGAATGCCTCCTGCTAGAGGAGCGAGCCAAAACATCCATAGTTGCGCTATAGCCCAATCCCCAACAATAAGCGCGGGACCTGTACTTCGGGCAGGATTTACCGAGGTATTGGTAACCGGAATGCTAATTAAATGAATGAGGGTTAAAGCCAAGCCGATAGTTAGAGGAGCAAATCCAAGAGGAGCACCTATGTCAGTTACACCGAGAATAATTATTAAAAACATAAATGTCATTAATAATTCCATGATGAAACAGGCAAGCATGGAATAGCCTCCCGGAGAATGCTCACCATAACCATTACTGGCAAAATTTCCTAAATCAAAACCCCCTTTACCACTTGCAATAAAATAAAGGATTACAGCAGCAACAATACCGCCTAAGACTTGAACAATGATATAAGAGATGGTATCCGCAAAACTAAAACGACCACTAGCCCATAGCCCCGCAGAAACAGCAGGATTCAAATGTCCGCCAGAAATATGCCCAAAAGCGTACACCATAGTCAGTACAGTAAGACCGAAAGCGAAGGCTACGCCCAAAAATCCCACGCCTACCTCAGGAAATGTTGCTGCTAATACCGCACAACCACAACCACCAAAAACCAACCAAAATGTACCTAAAAACTCTGCACTTAATCTTTTAAATAGTGACATTCGATTATCCTTAATCAAAAGGTTTATTCCACAATTCTGCAACATCAGATGGATATACAGATGAAGATGAGATAAACAGAATCTGTTATCCATTGGTAGTATTTATTCTTTTTAATCTATTGTAAAGGCCTACAACTATTCCAAGAAAGAGCCTCTTATATTGCCTTTTAATCAATCATCTCCTGCTTTTTCACAGAGATGCATTAATCAGTAAAATTTTTAAGCTTCTTTGGCTATAATTGAATTTAAATTGAGCAATTAACATCACTATGAAATTACCCAAAGCTATTGTCCCTTACTCCAATAAGGAGGCCGCTCACCTCGCAAATAAATATGCAAGAGAATTTATAATAGAAGGTGCGACTCAACTTGTTAATAATTTTTACCCTATCGAAAAGAAAGAAAGTCTGAGTCACGCAGCAAAAGCCATAAGGGAAAAATCCCAGGAAATTGTCAGCTCACGGCTGGAATTTGATTACTATATTTATGAATTCTATCAATCCATTGAATGCAGTAAAAAATACTCCATTGGGAATTGTAATGAGCTGGCTGAGTTGGCTTTAGATTACATTGCTCATTATGCTCCTCATGTAGATGCAGAAGTCTTTCAACTATTAGGCGGAAATCATGTGTTACTTGTGGTCGGAAGACTAAAGGGCAGCGATCCGGAAAAACCAGAGACCTGGGGTCAGAATGCTTATATTTGTGATCCTTGGTCTAATGAAGTATATCCTGCTTCAGAGTACCTTTCTCGAACAAAAAATTACTATCAGAAATATGACAAGGATCTGGACGATAATATTAATTGTATAGAAGATTTTAATCCCTCTAAACATACTTTTAAGCCCATCAGAAATTACAATACTGACTATATTAGAAAATTTAATAGTAATGAACATATTGCCGGGGTCTATGAGCTTTTTCAAAAAAAACAACAAATGATCATCGCAGCAGCAGTAAATCTAGAGAGAGCTTTTATTAACACAAGCAATAAATTAGAAAAAAAATATGGCTTAAGTCATGAAAAATGTCAGATTGTGCAAAATAAAATACATCAGTTGCGCACCGTTACCGAACAACTCACCAGCGACTTCGCCAAACCCATTGACGAATCAACTAATTATTATGAAATCATATCCGCATTAGATAGAACTTTGCGCCACTCCATTAAAACCTATTTAAAAGCAGCAGAAATAACCAATGAAGAAGCAATGACACTCGCCAAACCTGTTAAACCCAAAGGGCATTCCAGCCGATTTTTTCGTACAAATTATGAGGTAATTTCCAAAGTTAATGAGGCGTTAGAGGAGTCCAATCGGTCTTTAAAAGCTGTTATTGAAAAGAAGTAATCCTTCTAACTCTCTGTCTCTGAATGAAAAGATCCTTCAAGCGACGATGTCGCTTTCAGGATGACGTGGGTCGGAGTCTTTTGTCTATTTACATCTCGTCATCCACAATGCGGCAAAGCCGCATGAAGGATCTTCTGCAAGTAAAACCGCTCCATATTGAGGGATGCTTCCCTTTGCTCAAGATAACGTCTTGTTGTTTATCATTGAGGTAAAGTATGATTTTTCCCTGACAATGCTGGCTTGACTGCGGAGTTCAGTAGCTACTTCGTTAAACTTCTAAAACACTGGATAACAACTGTTGGGTATAAGCATGCTTGGGGGATTTGAAAATTTCCTCACAAGTGCCCTGCTCAACCACTTGCCCATGACGCATCACCAGTACTTCATCAGCTATATAAGCTACAACAGCCATGTTGTGAGTGATAAATAAGTACGTCAGTCCTGTTTCTTGCTGCAACTCTTTTAATAAATTTAAAATTTGTGCTTGTACAGAAATATCCAGAGCACTGGTTGGTTCATCACAAATAAGTAATTCCGGATCAGTTGCCAAAGCTCTGGCAATACAGATTCGTTGTCGTTGTCCTCCTGAAAATTGATGAGGATAACGATACAAACTATTTCGTGGTAAATTAACTTGTTCTAACAGGATTTTCTGTCTTTTCTTAATAAAGTTCGCAGACGCTCCCTGAGCCAGCATTCCTTCCGCTAAAATTTCTGCAACCGTCATCCGCGGATTCATTGATGAGAATGGGTCCTGAAAGATAATTTGTACCTTTTTTCGATAATTGCGCAATCGCTTCCCGCGAAAATCGTTAACATTTTCCCCTCGATAAATAATCTCTCCACCACTAACAGGTTGTAGTTTAAGCAATGCACGACTGGCAGTTGTTTTACCACAACCCGATTCACCAACGAGAGCCAGCGTTTTACCTGGATAGAGTTCTAGCGATAAACCATCCACTGCTTTAATTTCTTCGCTTTGTTTAAATAATCCTTTTTTTATATAAAAATGAACCTCCAAATTTTTTACCCGAAGTATAGGCTCTTTTTCTACACTATCCCTTGCCACCCAATTTTTTTTTTGAAATTCCAACGATGGCGGCTCTGTTAATTCAGGATATAGGTGACAGCGGACAGTACGCTCATCGAAGGCTTGTAATCGTGGCTCAAGCTGAGCACAAGGAGAAAATGCATGCGCGCAGCGAGGATGAAATCGACATCCCTGTGGCAGAGCATCCAATGTGGGCACAGCACCAGGTATTGTTTGCAGGCGCTGGCCTCGTTTATTAAAATCAGGAACAGAGGCCATCAATTGTTGTGAATAAGGGTGCTTAACCTGGGTAAAAAACTCAGCAACCGAGGCTTGCTCAACAACCTGTCCGGCATACATGACACACACTCTATCGGCCGCAGCCTTTACCACGCCCAGGTCATGGGTGATTAGCAGCATGCTCATATTATACTGGCGCTGTAATCTTTTAAGTAAGATTAAAATCTGGGCTTGAATAGTCACATCCAGAGCCGTGGTTGGTTCATCAGCAATTAGAATTTCAGGATTACTGGCCAAAGCCATGGCAATGACAATTCGTTGTTTCTGACCACCAGAAAGTTGATGCGGGTACTGTCTTAAACGTAAATGTGGCTTTGGAATTTCAACCTCATTGAGTAGTGCAACCAAACGCTCTTTTAGTTGCGCACGAGTTACTTTAAGAGGTTTAGGCAGGGCTTCAATTAATTGCTGCCCAATAGTTAACACCGGATTTAACGCAGTCATTGGTTCTTGAAATACCATAGCCAAACGTTTACCTCGCAGACTGCGCATCACGAATTCCGGTAAAT
Organism: Legionella clemsonensis; assembly: GCF_002240035.1. NCBI lineage: Bacteria > Pseudomonadati > Pseudomonadota > Gammaproteobacteria > Legionellales > Legionellaceae > Legionella > Legionella clemsonensis. Next base: position 2,453,965 of record NZ_CP016397.1, read on the forward strand.
CAAGAATATCCTCACCGCCAACAATTACCGCACTTGTTTTACCATAGACCGCATTAGGTGGTAATAGCCGCATGAGGGCAAGTGAGGTTAATGACTTACCACAACCGGATTCACCTAACATAGCCAGTGTCTCTCCGGGTATAAGCGAAAAGCTCACATTATCCACTGCCGTCACTGTTTGCTCTACAGATTGAAATGCCACACTCAGATTTTTTATCTCGGCCAAATTAGCCATATTACTTTTTCACCGAATGAAATTTCTCAATGTAACAAAGAGATAGCCTTAAGAGCAATCCTATTGTTTAATCAGGGCAAAATCCTATCTAAATTATAAGCAATAAGCCGTCATCCCTGAGCAAAGCGAAGAAGATCTTCGTTCAAAGAGCGGGATTTTATCTGCTGGGGATCCTTCGCTTTGCTCAGGATGACGGTAATTTGTGCAAGATAATCGTGTGAAATTAATTCAAAATAGGATGATCTTGCCCTGATTGTTTACTACAAACTTTTCAACCGTGACAGAATTAGAATGACATGTGTATAATCAGTATTCTGATTCAACATAATTTTTAATTTAAAAATAAGAATAATCCCATGCGTAGAATAGTGATATTAGTGGCCATGATTTTATTTTCATGCCTTGCTCAAGGAAAGAAAACATCGCTTTATCAAGTGGATTTAATCGTTTTTACCCATCAAAATGCGTCTTCCCTGCTGGGTGATTTTAATGCGACTACTCCCGGCAGTCTGCATGGAATTCCTTTGCGAACTGAAATTAACTCGGCAACTACACCTTATCATTTATTGCCTCCATCCGCTTCAAAATTACGACAGGAATACTGGGCTTTAAATCGAAAACCACAATTTCATGTCCTCATGCACTACAGTTGGCTTCAACCTTTTAACAGTCAACAGGCCATAATATTACCCAAGCTCAGCAGAGATGGATGGAATGTGGAAGGCACGATAAGAGTTCGCCGCTCAAATTATTATTTACTGGATACGCATTTATTATTTTCTACAGCCAATAATGCTGCCTTTGTTTTTTCTCAGAAACAGCGACTTAAAGGGGGCGACATTTATTATCTGGACCATCCGCAAGCAGGCATATTAATTAAGGTACATCAGTTAGGATAGACCTTTCAATAATTCATTGGCCTTGCTGCTTATTATTTCCCCAATTGCTTTTAAACAACGTATTTTTGCTGTACCAGGTCGCCAATACAAGGCAATCGTACGCGATGGAGCAGGCCTGGCAAAAGGGGTTAACTGCAAACCTCGTTTATTATCATAAACCGCTAACGCAGGTAATAGAGTCACTCCAAGCCCCGCTTCAACCATAAAACGTAAAGTTTCTAAACTCGTGGCAGTAAAATCCGCTCTTCCTTCTGCCTTGGCAAGTCGACAAACTGCAATTGCCTGCTCACGTAAACAATGTCCCTCTTCCAACAACATCAATTGCTGATTTATTAAATCACCAAGTTGCATTTCATCCTTAGGTCGTTCCTTGACTTTATTTGAGGAGGCAAAATAGAAAGGCTCTTCGAAAAGTATTTGGCTGGAAAACTCTTCAGAGACAGGCATTGCCATGAGAGCTGCACCTAGTTGTCCATTTGCTAACTTATCAACCAGACGATATGTTTTTTCTTCTATCAGCCAGACTCGCAACTTCGGAAAGGCACTTTGGATGGCGGGCATGACATGGGGTAATAAATAAGGTGCCAACGTAGGAATAACCCCTAAATGCAGTTCACCCGCAAAGGGGTCTGACGCCTGGCGTGCTATCTCTTTCATTTCAGAGACTTTAGTCAATATTTGTTGCGCCCACTCCAGAACAGTACGACCACCTTCTGTCAGCATAACTTGTTTGTTATTGCGCTCGAAAAGCAAAATTCCTAATTCATCTTCCAACTTCTTAATTTGCATGCTCAAGGTAGGTTGACTGATATGACAGCGTTTTGCTGCCTCTCCAAAATGCATCACCTCGGCCAGAACCACAAAATATTGCAAATCCCGTAAATTCATTCTCACTCACCTAATTAAGGTACTTCCAGCAGATTATCCAATGTTTCTATCATATACCCAGGACACTTTAAAATACGAGATTTTCGGCTACATGATTTTTTTCCCCCGGTTTAGAAAGACAAGTAATAGCTATCTAGGGTAAGTTTTCTAAAAAACAGCGGACAAAATATCTCCATAAAAGTCGCATGTGAAGTATCCTGGTATATACCCAATCTCATTAAAGTTGTGTATAGTCACCCCTCTTTTTAATTATTGTAATAATTTGATGACTCCAGTTAGTATTCCCTATGCAAAAACGATTGGGCGTTATGGTATTTGGTTAATTGGTGTTTCCTTTGTGCTTTTTCAATTTTTCCTGCAGTTATCCTCCGGTGTAATCATCGGTGCTATTATGCATGAGATGCCTATTTCTGCCTTGATGGCAGGTATTTTGAGCAGTGCCTTTTATTACGTCTATACCAGCTTGCAAATTCCTGTTGGTTTATTATTTGATAGTAAAAATACACGTGTTTTGTTAACTGCAAGCGCCTTCTTGTGTAGCGCCGGCTGCTTTTTCTTTGCTCACAGTTATAACCTTCCTTTTTTAATTATAGGAAGAATGGCTATAGGTACAGGATCTGCCTTTGCTTTTGTTGGTTTATCTCATTTATTGCGGCAGCATTTTCCCTTAAGGCAGTTTGGTTTTATGATTGGATTATCGGAAACACTGGGCTTTCTTGCCACAATGGTGGGCATGATAAGTCTTGGGGCGTTTATTAATCAATGGGGTTGGCGAGGCTTTCTCAATGGTGCTGCTCTTGTGAGTCTTGCTATTGCTTATTTTAGTTGGCAGTATATCCCCGATTGCCCCAAAGAATCTTCTTCTTGCAAATTTAGTAAAAAAGTTCACCAAATATTTGCTAATGGCCGCGCATGGATTAATGGCTGGTTTGTGGGATTAAGCTTTACAGTGATTACTGTTTTTGGTGCAATGTGGGCAGTTCCCTTTATTCAAATTAAACTTTCCTGTACTTTAAAACTGGCCAGTTTAATTGACTCAATGATTTTTCTCGGTGCCGCACTTAGTTGCCCTCTCTTCGGCTATTTAGCGATTAAGTTTAAACGAAAGCCTTTAATGTTAGGCTCTTGTCTTTCAACTGCTGTGTTAATTTTATTAATGCTCTATTTACCCTTGTACAATGCATTCCTTCTCTCTTTTCTAATGTTAATGATTGGTCTTTGTTGTGGAGCCTATATGCTTGCCTTTTCCATAGCTAACGAACTGGCTTCCAATGAATCTTTATCCACCTGTACAGGTTTTACTAACACCCTGGCAATGATCACAGCACCCTTATTGCAGCCTTTGATCGGCTTTCTTCTGGATAACTTTAGCACAAGACCACCTTTGGAAGCCTACCAGACAGCATTGCTGGTAATTCCTTTCAGTTTAATGATTGCTGCTAGTCTAGTTCTGTTCTTACCTGAAAAAAAGACCTATCTTTAGCTGTTCTACCCTAATTTTAAGGTTTCAGGCACTATTTTTGAGCCAACTTCATCTTTGCTAATCGCACAAAAACCTGGTATTAAATCATTGGTAAGCCCGGCAATCAAATGATGTTGCTCATCTTCTCTGGCAAGAATATCCTGTAAAGTCAGGTTGATTTTTGGAGAAGCAACCTGAATATTCCACAGACCTTCTTCTGCTTCCTGGATAGTCACAAATTGTGACATCGATACGGGAATACCCTGAGCATCTCGCCATCCAGCAAGAGCACCTCGCAATGCATCCGTTTCCTGTAAATTAACAGCATAGAAACCACTTCCATCATTAAATTGACATAAAATGCCAGTAAAAGGATGCGAGGATTCTTGAGTTTTACTAACCCAGATTTGTCTAAACCAGGCTTTAGGTGCAGTGACAAAGTGTTCTGAACCCTCTAAACCTGTTTGTAAATGACCATTTAAACGACCCGTTTGATTAATTAATAAATCAACACCAGAACGAAGGTGCTGTATGCCGGGAGAGCTTTGGTCGGTTTTCAACATATCTGCTTTAAAATTAAAACCTTTTTTTTGTTTTGTCTTTATACCAAAAATCCAACTGTTAGTAATTGGATTAAATTGTAAAAATGCATCACCTACCCGCCAGTTACTAATCTCAGGCTTTTCAATAACTGCACTGTTTTCTTCAAACAATAAAAGATTTTTGGTTTGACTATCTATGAGAGCCGCAACCGCATGAAATTGCGTGTCTCTACGATGCATGTGAAAATAATAACTGTAGCGTTCACCACTTTCATTCATCACTGTACCTGAAAATACCCAATCTGCCTGTGATGCATTTAATGAATTAATTTTAGTTTCCACTGGATTATTTTCAGGCTCTGCTGTTTCTGCAATCGTGTTAATGCTTCCTGCCAATAATATAACGAATAGAAACCACTGCTGCCATCGTACTTTCATCTTAAACATAGCCTTGTAGTTGTTGATGTGACCATAATGCCTGCCAAAATGAGTCACTTAGCTTCGCCTCGACGGGTAGAAAATACCAGGAATCCAAGGCAAAAGTTTGACATTTGACTGCATCCTTTTCTGTCATCACTACTATCTTTTCCTTAAATTGCAGTTCATGCGGCTGAAAACGGTGATGATCTGGAAAAACATATTTTTTAAATGATATTCCAAGATTATGCAAGGTCGTAAAAAAACGTTGAGGGTGACCAATAGCCGCTACAGCAGCAACTGGTGCAGTAATCGCTTCCTTTTCAATTTCTTGCCCTGTTAAAATGTTTGTCAAATAACCAGCATCCAAATGCATGGAATAATTTTGGTTATCCTCTCCTCCATTGATAATGATAAAATCCGCTTTTTTCAGACGTTTGGCGGGTTCACGTAAAGGGCCTGCTGGCAAGCACAGCTTATTCCCCAATCCTCGAACGCCATCAATGACTACAATCTCAATGGCGCGCCCCATTGCATAATGTTGCAATCCATCATCGCTGATAATAATTTCGCTTTGATGCCTGGCCAGCAGATAATGCACTGCCTGCGTCCGTTGTGGAGAGATAACTACAGGACAATGGGTCTTTTGTGCAATGAGTAGCGGCTCGTCACCCACTAACAAGGCATTATCATGAGGGGTAACTTCATAAGGAAATTTTCTAATCGAAGCACCATAACCTCGACTCACAATACCCACGCGCAATCCTCTAGCCTGCATTTTTTTTGCCAGAGCAATCACTAAAGGAGTTTTACCAACACCCCCAACAGTTAAATTGCCCACCACAATAATGGGTACAGGAAATTGCTGTTGACGAAAGCGAAGCAAATAAACGCGACGTAAACTGATTATTAGTTTATAAAGCTGAGCTACAGGCCATAATAGCCAGCGTAATGGATGTCTTCTATACCAAAATCTATCAACTGCCAGTGAAAGATAATGAGTTTTCATAGTGGTAGGAACAGCTAATCGTTATCAAGCAAAGACTTCATGTTCAATACTCCGTTTCTGTGCGCCATATAATTGGGCATAATAGCCTTGCAGATCAAGCAATTGTTGATGATTACCCTGCTCAACAATTTTTCCCTGGTTCATTACAATAATTTTATTAGCACGCTTAATGGTTGAAAGCCTGTGGGCAATAACCAGGGTAGTCCGATGGTGCATTATTTGCTCTAATGCAGCCTGAATATAGCGCTCGGATTCACTGTCTAAAGCGGAGGTTGCCTCATCGAGAATTAAAATAGGCGCGTCTTTTAAGATAGCTCTTGCAATAGCCAGACGTTGACGCTGCCCACCTGATAGTAGCACCCCATTTTCACCAATTTTAGTCTCATAACCCAAAGGCAGACGTTGAATAAACTCATCCGCAAAAGCTAATTTGGCTGCATGAATAATTTGCTCGGGAGTGGCATTGAAACAACCATAGGCAATGTTATTAGCCAGAGTATCATTAAATAAAGTCACATGCTGGCTTACTAAAGCAATTTGGGCGCGCAAACTGGCAAGAGACAAATTGGCAATGGATTCACCATCCAATCTAATACAGCCTTTATTAAGTTCATAAAAGCGCGGTAACAAACTTGCAATCGTAGTTTTCCCACTGCCAGAATGCCCTACCAAAGCAACCGTTTCTCCCGCAGCAACTGTAAAACTTACCTCATGTAAAACTGTTTGGCCTTTGCGATAAGCATAACTGACTCTATCAAACTCGATCGCACCCACTGCCTTATGCGTCAAAATTTTACCTTGTTCATTTTCAACCGGTTTATCCAATAACTCAAAGACGCTTTCTGCCCCCGCTAATCCACGTTGGATAGTGGCATTTAACGTGGTTAATGTTTTCATAGGCTTAATGAGTTGCAACATTGCTGCAATAATGGCCAAAAATGATCCAGCAGTAATAGTAATCACAGTTGCCAGCTGAATGGCTGCAAAAATAATCGCTGCAATGCCAATTGCTATAACAATTTGCACACCTGAAACATTAATCGCCTTACTCACAGCAACTTTCATGTCATTTTTACGGGAGGTTTCCGTGGCCTTATTAAACTTATCAATTTCGTACTGAGCACCACCAAAAATTCTCACGACCTGATAACCATCAATCACCTCGCCTGCGATTTCAGTGACTTCACCCATTGACTTTTGTACTTTATGGCTGCTGCGACGAACGCGTTTGTTGGTATAGCTAACGATAATACCCACAAAAGGTATTGTTAATAAAAACATCAGTGATAATTGCCAGTTAATGACTAACATCACAATCAGTAAGCCAATGACCAGACAGGTATTTTGCACAAAATCGGTTAATGCATCTGCACTCACCTGCGCTACCTGCTCTACGTCATAAAGAATCTTTGATAATAATTGTCCAGAGGTCGCCTCATCATAATAATCAGCAGGTAGTCGAATAATATGTGCAAAAACCCGTTGTCGTAGCACCTTGACCACTGATCTGGCTACCCAGGTCATGCAATAACTACCGCTAGAACTTACCAGGCCACGAATGGTAATTCCCACGAGCACAATTAAGGGAATTTGTCGAACAAATGCCATATCGACGTCAATGAATCCTTTATCCAGAAAAGGACGCATCATGTAAGTAAAACCTGCATCAATGGCTGAATACAGTATGTTGGCAAAGATACCTAATAACAAAATAGGCCAAAAAGGTTTTACATAGGCCAATAATCGTCGATAGAGGGGGCCTGTTTTACCATGGAACGTTTTTTTCATTCGTCTGCAAAGGCTGGAATAGGAAAGAGCAAATTGTACTCTTAAATAGTTAATACGCCAACTGGGATTATAAAAGGAAGGCATCTGGTCTGAATATTCTTCAGACCAGATGAAAAATTAAGCACCAGGTGCAAAGGCGGTTTGAATTTCAGTATTCAAATTATTAACTTTATTCTTAGTATCCGTGTTAACTCTGAATAAAAGTAGATCACCTTTAACTGCAGCAGCAATTCCATAGCCGATAAATGCAGTGGATATAGCCGCAAGTAAATTTAAAAGCAGCTCGCCAACTTTTTTCATTTTAAGGCCGCGAAACTCTTCAATTTTGATCATCTTTTCCGGAGATAAGATCTGCTCAGCCTGGGCTTTGTAGTCTTGGTCAGAGAGTGCATTGGTATGAAGATATAGTCTGTTTAGCTTATTAAGTTCAATAATAATGGTCTCTACCTCCCGATAGGCTTCTTCATAATTTCGAAGTTCCTCTGCCTTCTCTCCCAGCACGCTCAACTTCTCGTTGATCTGCTTTAACTTTTTCAAACGAATCGGATCGGCCGCTAGCGTAGGTTTTCCGCCATGTGTAGCAGGATGGGATATAGGATGCTCTACTGAACCAAAAGGCAAGTCTGTAGAAATCTTTTCCTCGTTAACCTCATCCTTAGGCGGAGTAACTTTGAGTGAAGTATCTTCGCCCTCTGAAGAGGATAGCGCTTCATCCTTCGTTACAACGCTAACTTCATTTTGCAAAACATCAACTGCAGGAGCAGGTTTAGCCCTAAATTGATCAAATCTTTCCTTAATTAAATTTCGAATCTTTTCGTCTAAATCCTCCAGCTCCTTTTTATGAGCGTCAGTCAGCGCAATTTCTGGCCTTATTTTAATACTCATTTTAAGTTGCTGATATTTTTGGCTAGCTTCTTGTAGCGCAGCCATTGAATTACAAAATTTGTTATTTTGAAGGTGATTTATAAAAATAACTTTAGGATTTTTCAGCTTATTAAAATATTCTAATTCTTTCTCTTTTGCTGTTTTCTTTCCCATTGATTACTCCCAGTGAATTCGGACAGTGTGTAGTTTACTGCGTCTCAATTGCAGAAAAATACAAAAAGGTGTAAAAATAAATTGCACCATTGTAAATATTTTTAAACCCTTTGTCCATCTAAGGGGCACGATGACAATAATCAGGGCTTGGGAGTGCTATAAATCCAAGCTTCTTAGCAATTGAGGAATTAACTGAGGGCCTTGGTAAATTAAACCGGTATAGACTTGTAATAATGATGCGCCAGCCTGTAATTTATGCTTCGCCACTTCCGGTTTATTAATACCTCCTACTCCAATTAAGGTGACTTCATTGCCTACAATTTCTTTTAAAAGCTTAAGACAGGAAGTTGAACGTTCAGCAAGAGGGACACCACTTAAACCACCTTGTTCATTACCATGAGGTAAGTGGTCAACCCTTTCTCGTCTACAAGTCGTATTTGTCGCGATAATTCCTGCAATTTTTTTCTGCAGCAGAATATCAGCCATTCGCTTTAAGGTTTCATCACTTTCATCAGGTGAAAGTTTTACTACTAAAGGCACAAGCCGCTGATACTCATCAGCTAATCGCTGTTGCTCTTCGACGAGCTGCCCTAATAACTGACTTAAAAAGTTATCTTGTTGCAACAAGCGTAAATCAGGCGTATTCGGCGAAGAAATGTTTATCGTCACATAGGAAGCATAGGGGTAAATTTTACGCAGACAATGCACATAATCTTCACCTGCGTTGGTTAGCGACGTGTCCTTATTTTTACCAATATTAATGCCCAATATTCCTTTATACTGTGCCTTTTTTACATTAGCCACCAGCGCATCCACGCCCTGATTATTAAATCCCATGCGATTAATTAAGGCTTGAGCCTGGGGCAACCGGAATAAACGCGGTTTGGGATTTCCTGATTGTGGACGTGGGGTAACGGTACCAATTTCGAGAAAAGAAAATCCTAATTTACTTAAAGCATCTATATAGTCGCCATTTTTATCCAAACCGGCGGCAAGTCCAATGGCATGAGGAAACGTTATTCCCAAGGCATTTACAGGGTGAGCTTTTCCTTGTTTGAAACAAAATCTTGGCAGCCATTTTAGTAATGCCAATGTTAGATGATGAGCTTTTTCAGCGTCCATCTGAAACAGAAAAGGGCGAATAAGTGAATACATCGTACACTATCCAAGGCAGCAAATTTCAGGGAGTGAATAATAGCTTATGTTTTACCCATGACAAAATTCTATCTCGAATAACGATAGGGTTTTCTTATTCCGGGTCATCGCCAACAACTACCTATACCTCCTGGCTGTGCATTTCCATCTTATTTCTTATAGTCATTCCTCTTATTCTGAGTTAAAGTTAAATTTTTAATTTGAATAGAAGCACTTACAACCATAGGATTCGGGACATGCAAAGTAGCCTTAAGACAGGTATATTTCTCGGACTGTGTCTTTTAGTATCCTGTCGGATTGCCCTGCCTCCCTATAAACAAGTCGAACATTTAAAAGCAACGCCTGAAATTAATCAAGCGGTTAACACCAAACTCAATGAAAAGAAAACCTTCAAAAAAGGGAACTGGCCTGACAAGCAATGGTGGCTTGCTTATCATTCGCCCGAACTTAATGGTTTAATTGAGAATGCGCTGCTGGGTAATCCCTCCCTCCAGGAAATCAGAAGTCGCGTGCAAGTGGCCAGACAAGAAGCCCTCGTTACTCGCTCTGCGCTTTTCCCACTGCTCTTTTTTGATGCGAAAGAAAACCGACAGTACCTAAGTAAAAACGGTTTATACCGCGCTTTAAATCACAACATCCCTCTCAGTGTTAATCTTTTAGATTTATCCTTATCCTTTACCTATGATTTTGATTTTTGGGGCCAGAATCGCAATCTTTTCTATGCAGCCATTGGCAAAGTAAAAGCACAGCAAGCTGAAGCAGCCGAAGTTCGCTTGCTAATTACAACTGCTTTAGCACAAGCTTATTTCGCTTATCAGGTCAATCTAGTCAAAAAGCAATTTTATGAGCAATTGGTTACAGTACGAACCAACATTGCTAAATTGCAAAATCTCATGCTTACTAAAGGTCTCGCCGATGAGTTACCCGCTTACGCTTCTGAAGAAAATTTATTGGAAGCAAAAAAATTATTAAGCAATATTCAGGAAGAAATTGCTATTGACAAGCATTTAGTGAATGTTCTGGCTGGTCGTAATCCAGAAGCTCCCTTATCAAACCCTCCAACACTGCCAGGACTTCCTCGACAGTTGGAAATACCCCAAACAATTTCTCTGGATCTTATCGCGCGCCGTCCCGACCTCATGGCACAAATATGGCGAGCGAAAGCGCTGGCTTACAAAACAGGAGCAGCGATGGCTGATTATTTTCCAGATGTAAATATTGTTGGTCTGGTTGGATTGGAGAGCACTCATTGGAAAAAACTTTTACAAGCCTCAAGTTTTACTGCAGCACTTCGACCTGCCATTCATTTACCTGTTTTTACAGCGGGTGCCATCAAAGCTAATATTAAAGCCACCAAAGCAGAATTTGATGCTGCAATCTTTGCTTACAATGAATTATTGTTACGCAGCACACAAGAAGTTCTTGATGCACTCGAGTTTGCACAAGCCATCTATCAACAAAAAAGAGAACAAGTAGGGATTATCAATTCTACTAACAAACGCTATAAACTGACCCAATTACGTGAACGTGAGGGTTTAGACAGCGGATTCAATAGCTATCATCTGCAGGAAGAGTTAATAGAAAAAAAGCTCGTCAATCTTACCTTACTTTATAATCAGTATTTAGCGTCAATCAAATTAACCAAAGCATTAGGTGGTGGCTACTGCCAGACACCCGTTCCTCTGGTGAGGCAATCATGAGAAGTAAAAAACCTGCCTTTTATTTCTTAATTGCTGCTCTAATTTTAGTATTGCTCCTTTTTAGTGGTTGGCTATTCATCTGGCGTTGGCAAATTTACACCAATGACGCCTACGTGCAAGGAAACCAGGTTCACATTAATGCCTTGCGCAGTGGCTTTGTAACAGGTATTTATACCGATGATAGTTTTCTGGTTAAAAAGGGGCAGTTGCTCATCGCTCTGGATGAAACGGATTCGAAAATTGCTCTGGAAAAAGCCAAGGCCAAATTAGCGCTTACTGTTCGTGAGGTTTGCCAGGCTTTTCACGATGTGTTTCGTCTTCGAGCGGAAGTTGATGTTAAACGCGCCGAACATTTAAAAGCCAAACAAAATTATCAGCATCGCGCCGGCGTGATTAAAGCCCGGGGCATTTCACTGGAGGATTATCAAAATGCAGCTGACGATTTAAAAGCAAGCCTTGCAGCCTTAAAAAGTACTCAAGATAGTTATCGAAAAACATTAGCTTTTATCCAAGGGAGTTCCATCACTGAACACCCCTTAATTCAACAAGCGGCGCAGGAAGTCAGAGATGCCTGGGTGCAACTCTATCGCTGTAAAATTTATGCGCCTGTTGAAGGACTTGTTGCTCAACGTACCATTCAAGTAGGCATGTGGGTTAAACCCAATCGACCTCTGATGTCTGTTATTCCGCTTGAACAGATGTGGGTCAATGCAAACTACAAAGAAACACAGTTAAAACATGTTCGCATCGGACAAGAGGTGACTATTACTTCCGACTTATACGGCAGATCGGTAGTATTTCATGGGAAGGTTGCAGGTTTACCAGGAGCTGCAGGCAATGCCTTTGCACTCCTGCCTCCTGAAAATCTCTCTGGAAACTGGATTAAAATTGTGCAGAGACTTCCTGTGCGCGTCGCCTTGGATCCCAATGAATTAAAACAGCATCCTTTAAGAATTGGCTTATCCATGGAAGCAACCACAGATATTTCAATGCAGGACGGATTATTAATCCCTGCTTCTTTTGTTGGACCTTCTTACACCACTACTATTTTTAACAAGGAAGAAACAGGCGATCAAAAACTCATCGCAACGATTGTTGCTGAAAACATTGATCCTAACTTAAAAGCTTATGCTCATAGTCCTTTAAATTTAAAGGCAGTTTCGATTGCTGGGGTGACGCCTTAATGACTCTAGCTATTTTAATTCTATCACTTGCAGGGGTTATTTTTAATCTTACCCTGCCAATAATGGCAGGCATTTATATTGTTGGCGACTTAGGAAGCAGCACTTTTTTAAGTGTTTATGGCGTTAGTTTTTTTTGTATGGGTAATGCCTTAAGTGTACCCCTTGGGAAGCCTTGCATGACAAAACTAAGTGCCGTGCAATTATACCTCGTATGTTTGAGTCTTATGCTTCTCTTTTCTTGGCTCTGCGCAACGGCACAAGATTATTTTCAATTTGTCTTATTTCGTCTTTTGGAGGGCATCGCTTCAGGCCCTCTGTATTTAATCATTACCGGCACTTTAATACCCTATGTCTGTCCCCCAGAAAAACAGACCAAATTATTATCTCTCTTGTATGTAGTTTTTACCTTCACTCCGGTACTGGGTGCCAGCTGGGGTGGTTGGATTGCCTATTCCTATCATTGGCGGCTGCTATTTTTTGCTAACATTCCACTTTGCTTGTTTCTGATTATCTACATGAGTTTTAGATTTAGGGAGTTTCATAGACCTCCGGAAAAACCGCTCTTTGATACAGTGAGTTATTTTTCCTATTTTATTAGCATTCTTTTTATTGGCAGTGCCTTAATCACCGGACAGGAATTGGATTGGTTCCGCTCACCACTGATTAGTTTCTTACTGTTTTTCGGAAGCTTAACACTCCTCTTTTTTATTCTGTACAACCTCTCGACATCACATCCTGTCATTGATTTTTCATTATTAAAGAATTTTTATTTCTCCTTCGCCATGTTTCATATCGCTTTACTATTTGCCATTTATTTTGGAATGGTGGTATTGCTTTCTTTGTGGCTTAAACTTTATGTGAATTACACCCCTAACTGGATAGCCATTATTATTGGTACAATGGGATTTGGCGCCTGGGTTCCTGTTTTTTTGAATCACAAACGTTACGAGCCGAGACTACCTTTAGCTATAGCCTTACTATTTTTTGCAATCTCTTGCTTTTATACCAGTTACTTTAATGTGGAAATCAATTTTGAACGTATTGCTTATTCCCGTTTTTTGGCAGGGATTGGGCTTATGTTATTTTTACCGCCTCTTTTTAGACTTTCAGTCCAGATGAATCCAAAAAAATCAAGTGAATCAGCCAATTTTTTTCATATTGTAAGACTAATCAGCTCTGGCTTGGGTGCTTCTTTGTTTGTTATCTTATGGCAGCGTCGACAAGTCTTTTTTTACGAACGCTTGGGCGAAAATTTGACCCATTTTTCGCAAAAAACCATCAACTTTTTAAACCATGCTCAACAATTTCATCTCGAAGGCAAGAAAGCATTTGCTCAACTTAACTTGCAACTTACACGCCAGGCTACTGCCTTAGCGCTTGATGACTGTTTTTATCTGATGGGTTGGATAAGCGTATTTTTAGCAATAACTGTAGTTTTAACTTATCTGCTTCATTTAAAACCTAATGTCGCCACCGTTTAAAGGGTTTCTCATTATTAAATATTGATTTTTCTATCAGGCACTTTCGCAAATCCACTCACAGAGTGGTTTAATTAGTAGGGTAGGAATGGTTTTTTGACTTCGTGAGAAGACAAATTAATTAATTAAATCTCACATTGCTGTGCCCAAACTCGCAACATGGCATTCCCACTTGGTTGCAAATGGTAAGCAACCTCTCGGACTTCTACTCCAAAATTTTCCTGTTGTAATCCGAGAAGAACCGGCCCTAAGAATGGAGAGGGCTGATTGTGGCGATCAATAAGTGGGAAGATTCTTACTTCTTTGGCAACGCGCGCCAATTCTTTAATTACTTTTAAGTGAAACTCCACGTCTTGATCGTCTAAGTCTGCAAACAAGTAGTGTGAACTCAAAGCGAAATCAAAAGAAAAATTATCGAAAGACAGAGCATAATCGTTAATACCACAATAGCGTTTTTCTTTTTTACCTCGCTGATAGTCTGCAAAAAATTGCTTCATCCCTTCACGTCTTTTATTAATTAAAGCCTCAGGAGAACCATAAAAACTAAAATCAAATTTATCTTGATCACGAATTACCCGTTCTACCATATCCGCAAAAATCAAATCTACCTTGCTATAAAGCGTATCTTTATCAAGCATAAATAAAGGATCAGCACTAATAATCTGCCGAGATTGCTTGGTGAGTTCAACATTGACGGCACTCGGTCCACAACCATATTCTAAAATGCGAGCATTGTTATCCGTGTCAGCCAGATGAAACATTTCCTGGTATTCATCAGCATGGTGTCCCCAAAGCACAAGTTTACGCATGAATACTCCTGTTATTAGCAAACGGCAAATTTAATATCATAGAACATATTTTCTCTTTAGTTGCAGTTTAGCACGAAGCCTATTGCAACTTGAATTCGATTGGGTATAGTCTAGCCTATTTGCTTAAGTAACAGGAAGTCAATCTATGTATACCAGCCTACAACACCAGCTTGGTGAAACTTACGATCTTCTAAGGGATAGCGTTTATCAATTTGCTGCCAAAGAAATTGCTCCGATAGCTGCTCAAATTGATGCTGAGAACGCCTATCCCAATCACCTGTGGCGCAAGTTAGGGGAAATGGGTTTATTAGGGATTACTGTGAGTGAAGAATACGGGGGGGCTGATATGGGTTACCTTGCTCATGTTATAGCGATGGAGGAAATCTCCAGAGCCTCTGCCTCTGTTGGCTTAAGTTATGGCGCTCATTCTAATCTTTGTGTCAATCAAATTTATTTAAATGGCAATAGTAGGCAAAAACAATATTATTTGCCTAAACTAATTAGTGGAGAACACATCGGCGCTTTAGCGATGAGTGAATCCAATTCAGGTTCTGATGTTGTTAGCATGCAATTACACGCTCGTGCAGAAGGCGATAAATTTATTCTTGATGGCACGAAGATGTGGATAACCAATGGCCCCGATGCCGATGTTTTGGTGGTGTATGCAAAAACCGACAGACAAGCTGGCAGCAAGGGCATTACCGCTTTTATTATCGAGAAAGGATTCAAAGGTTTTCGTACCGCGCAAAAACTTGATAAGCTGGGTATGCGTGGTTCGAATACCTGTGAACTTGTATTTGAACATTGTGAAGTTCCTGCCGACAATGTTTTAGGCGAAGTGAATAAAGGCGTAAAAGTGCTTATGAGCGGACTTGATTACGAGCGCACTGTGCTGGCAGCAGGTCCAATTGGTATCATGCAGGCCTGTATGGACATAGTTCTCCCCTACGTCCATGAACGTAAGCAATTTAATCAGCCAATCGGTGAGTTTCAGTTTATTCAAGGTAAATTGGCTGATATGTATACGGAGTTGAGTGCTTCAAGAGCTTATCTTTATACAGTTGCTCGTGCTTGTGATAAGGGTATGGTTAGCCGTAAGGACGCCGCCGGCGTAATTTTATACACCGCGGAAAGAGCAACGCAGATGGCTCTGCAAGCCATTCAAATTTTGGGTGGTAATGGATATATTAACGAATATCCTACAGGCCGCTTACTGCGAGATGCCAAGTTGTATGAAATCGGAGCAGGTACCTCTGAAATTAGACGTATGTTAATTGGACGTGAACTTTTTAATGAAACTGCATAAGGAAAAGAAACATGGAACAGAATGATATTGTAATTGTTGCCGCAAAAAGAACACCTATGGGCGCCATGTTGGGCTCACTGTCTGGCTTATCTGCTCCAGAATTAGGCGCGGTTGCGCATCGTGCTGCCATTGAACAAGCAGGCATTTCTCCTGCAGATATTGATGAAGTCATTAGCGGTTGCGTTTTACAAGCTGGCATAGGCCAGGCTCCAGCCAGACAAGCAGCAATTTATGCAGGAATCCCCAATTCAGCAGGAGCAACGACTGTTAACAAAATGTGTGGTTCAGGCATGAAGGCGGTTATGTTAGCGCATGATTTAATTAAAGTTGGCTCGGCAAATGTTGCTCTGGCCAGCGGTATGGAAAGTATGAGTAATGCACCTTATCTGTTAAGTAAGGCGCGAGCCGGCTTTCGTCTGGGGCACGGTGAAATTAAAGACCATATGTTTCTTGATGGCTTGGAAGATGCCTACGATCGCGGCCAATTAATGGGTTGCTTTGCTGAGGCAACCGCTACTCATTTTAATTTCAGTCGTCAGCAACAGGATGAATACGCCATTCGCTCACTGTCACGTGCTTTAAAAGCCCAACAAGAGCAGGCTTTTGAAGAGGAAATCGTGCCTGTAACTATCGCTGGTCGTAAAGGTGATGTGATAGTTGATAAAGACGAAGGACCTGATGAAAGTAAACTGGCGAAAATTTCTCAACTTCGCCCGGCATTTAAAGCCGATGGTACCGTCACTGCTGCCAACTCAAGCTCCATTTCAGACGGTGCTGCCACGCTTATTTTAATGACAGCAGCTAATGCCCAAAAACGCGGGATCAAGCCCTTGGCACGTATTGTTGCCCACGCAAGCCATGCTCAGGCACCCCAATGGTTTACTACAGCCCCGGTTGATGCCATCCGCAAAGTATTAAATAAAGCCAATTGGCGTCCCAATGATGTTGATATATATGAAATCAATGAAGCCTTTGCGGTAGTGGCCATGGCGGCAATAACTCAGCTCGAGCTGAATGACGATGTGGTCAACGTACATGGTGGTGCCTGCGCTTTAGGTCATCCAATTGGTGCTTCTGGTGCCCGTATTCTCGTTACTCTCATGCATGCCTTGAAGCAACGTCAAAAAGTACGTGGTGTTGCTGCCTTGTGTATCGGTGGTGGTGAGGCAACCGCAATGGCTATTGAAATGCTGTAAGTAAATATGCATACTGGCGCATTAATAAGATCGTTTCACTTGTTACCTCGTAACTTGCTCGCGTGTAACAAGTGAATTTATTTTACTAGTAAGGGGCGATTAAAAGTGCAGTTCCTGGACCAACCTCTTAGGGCTTGACCACGAGTCCATAGCTCCCGCGGCAAGCTTGGGTGCGTTGAGAATTATTGAAATGCTAATTAAAACTGTAATTTAATCGCAACCTTACCCAATACAATCATTTTAACAAAGGATGTACATGCTTAGACAAAGTCTCATTTACCTGGTATTAAGCATTCTGGTCGTAGTCTTTGCGAAATTCGCCCATTTGCTTATTGTTTATATCGATATGCTCTATGCTTACATCAATGTTAAATTAACTCCTGTTTTTAGTCATAGTGGTGTAGGCCTCACCATTCGAAAAACGCTATTACTCATGTTTATTCCCGTTATTATTGCAGCAATTCCTGCATTAACTTATCGATTGGTAAAAGGTAAGGAGATGCCTCATCTCATTGAATTAACCTGGTGTTTATGGCTTGTCATTGTGCTCAGTAATATTTTAATACGCTAAGGATTGCTATGAGCAAAATTATTAGTCAAATTAATTCCGGCAGCAGTGAATTCAAAGCCAATGAGACTGCCATGCAAACCCTAGTTGCCGAGTTGCAATCCACCATCAAACAAATTGCACAAGGTGGTGATGAAAAGGCACGTCAAAGACATTTAAAACATGGCAAATTATTACCACGGGAACGACTACAACAATTGTTAGATCCAGGAAGCCCATTTCTGGAACTGTCGCAATTGGCTGCCTATCAAGTTTATGAGGATCATGTCCCTGCAGCAGGTATTATTACCGGTATTGGTCATGTAGCTGGTACGGAATGCATGATTGTGGTTAATGATGCTACAGTAAAAGGCGGAACTTATTACCCTCTAACGGTTAAAAAACATTTACGTGCGCAAGAAATTGCCAAAGCCAATCATCTTCCTTGCCTCTATCTCGTTGATTCAGGAGGCGCATTTTTGCCTCAACAAGATGAGGTGTTCCCGGATCGTGATCATTTTGGACGAATTTTTTATAATCAAGCCACTTTATCCGCTGCCAACATTCCGCAAATTGCCGTGGTCATGGGATCTTGTACAGCAGGTGGTGCCTATGTACCTGCCATGGCTGATGAATCGATTATGGTTCAAAATCAGGCGACCATTTTCTTAGGAGGCCCTCCTTTGGTCAAGGCTGCCACTGGAGAAGTCATTTCCGCCGAAGAGTTAGGAGGCGCTGATGTTCATTGTCGACACTCTGGCGTCGCAGATCACTATGCAGAAAATGATGCCCACGCCTTGCATTTAGCTCGCGTTGCAGTGAGTCATTTAAATCGTCGCAAACCTGAGTCACTTTGTAGAATTTTAAGTCGGGAACCGGCGTATGATCCAAAAGAGTTAAATGGTATTGTGCCTGTGGATCCACGTAAGCCCTATGATATTCGTGAAATCATTGCTCGCATTGTCGATGCCTCCGAATTGGATGAGTTTAAAGCACTTTATGGCACGACGCTGGTTTGTGGATTCGCTCATCTTTTTGGCTATCCTGTTGGCATTATTGCTAATAACGGTATTTTATTTGGCGAAAGCGCCCTTAAAGGAGCCCATTTTATTGAGCTTTGCACTCAGCGAAAAATACCCTTGCTATTTCTGCAAAATATCACCGGCTTTATGGTGGGTAGCAAGTATGAAGCAGCTGGCATCGCTAAACATGGCGCCAAAATGGTAACCGCCGTGGCCAATGCCAATGTTCCTAAATTTACTGTCATTGTGGGCGGGAGTTTTGGTGCAGGTAATTATGCGATGTGCGGGCGCGCTTATAGTCCCCGTTTTTTATGGTCCTGGCCCAATGCTCGCATTTCTGTTATGGGAGGTGAACAAGCTGCCAATGTACTCGCACAAATTAATCGCGATAAACATAACAAGCAAGGCACAACCTGGCCCGTTGAAGAGGAAGAGGCGTTTAAAGCGGAATTACGCGCACAGTATGAAGCTCAAGGCAATCCCTATTATGCAAGTGCCAGGCTGTGGGATGATGGGGTTATTGCACCTGAGGATACTCGTAGAATTCTTGGCTTAAGTCTATCTGCAGCCTTGAATGCGCCTATTGAATCCACCCAATTTGGTGTATTTCGCATGTAATAGAGTAGCTCAAAAGGAGAGAGGACTCGTGAATGATGATTTATTGTTAACCGAATTACGACAGCGGATTTTTATTCTTACTTTAAATCGTACTGATAAACATAATGCCTTTGATGAGAATTTATTAGCAGCATTACAACATCAACTGGATAAAGCAATCAATAATCCGGAAGTGCGTATTATTATGTTGAAAGCCAATGGACAGCATTTTTCTGCAGGAGCAGATTTGAGCTGGATGCAACGCATGGCAGAATTCAATGAAGAAGAAAATCTTCGCGACGCAATGGTTCTGGCACAGGTGATGTATACCTTAAACAGTAGTCCTAAACCCACCATTGCGGTAGTACAGGGTGCTGCCTTTGGCGGTGGAGCAGGACTTGCAGCGGCCTGTGATATCACAATTGCTGCAAGCACCGCTCGCTTTTGCTTCTCAGAAGTCAAACTTGGATTAATTCCTGCAGTGATAAGTCCTTATGTTATCAAAGCCATTGGCGAACGCGCGGCTAAATGGCTGTTTATGACGGCAGAAGCATTTGATGCAGCAAAGGCCAAACAATTAGGATTGGTGCATTATGCTATTGCAGAAAATGAACTATGGGAGTTTAGTTTAAATGTTGCTGAACGAATGACCAAACTTGCACCACTCGCTGTTCGAGATTGTAAAAACCTCGTTGATACCGTTGCCAATAAAGCAATTAACGAAGAACTACTAAGCTACACAGCAAACCTTATTGCTAAAAAACGGGTTTCAGCGGAGGGACAGCAAGGTTTACATGCTTTTCTTAATAAAGAAACACCTCACTGGAATTAGGACTCTCGATGTTTAACAAAATTCTTATTGCCAATCGCGGAGAAATTGCTTGCCGCATTATAAAAACCTGTCGGCAGATGGGCATTCATGCGGTGGCAATCTATTCCACCGCAGACAAAGACAGCTATCATGTGCAACTTGCTGACAGTGCTTTTTGTGTAGGTGATGCTGCTGCAAAAGCAAGTTATCTTAACATTGAAGCAATCATTCAAACTGCCCTGACCAGCGGTGCCCAAGCTATTCACCCGGGCTATGGCTTTTTATCTGAGAATCCGCTTTTTGCAAAAGCCTGCGAAGAAGCTGGCCTTGTTTTTATTGGTCCTTCTATCTGTGCTATGGAAGCCATGGCATCCAAACAGCTTGCTAAACAATTGCTTGAAAAAACGGCCGTCCCTTTAACCCCCGGTTATCATGGTAGTGAGCAAACCGAGGAACGGCTTTTAGAGGAAGCACGTCGTATTGGTTTTCCGGTACTATTAAAGGCCGCCAGCGGCGGTGGTGGAAAAGGCATGCGCGCTGTTCATCAAGAAGGTGATTTTGCCCAAGCCCTAGCTGGCGCACGCCGGGAAGCGATGGCCAGTTTTGCCGATGATACAATGTTAATCGAAAAACTGATTTTAAATCCTCGCCACGTTGAAGTCCAAATTATGGCAGACAATCATGGACAAGTGGTGCATCTTTTTGAACGCGATTGTTCTATTCAACGTCGTCATCAAAAAATAATTGAAGAGGCTCCTGCTCCGAATTTGTCAGACTCCCTGCGTCAAGGACTTGCTGAAGCAGCGTGTGAGGTTGCACGCTCAATTCAATATCGCGGTGCCGGAACTATCGAGTTTCTCGTGGATGGCGACAATCATTTTTATTTCATGGAAATGAACACCCGTTTGCAAGTAGAACATCCTGTAACAGAAATGATAACCGGTTTTGACCTGGTAGCCTGGCAGTTAAAAATTGCGGCCGATGAACCCTTACCTTTTTCACAAAAAAACATTCTGGCAAAAGGCCATGCGATTGAATGCCGTGTTTATGCGGAAGATCCCCATCAAGGATTTATCCCGTCTATTGGCCAGTTACATTTTTTGCGAGAACCTGAGGGTGCAGGTATTCGAGTGGACAGTGGCGTCACTGTTAATTCCACCATTACGATGCACTATGACCCGATGATCGCCAAGCTTATTGCCTGGGGAGCAAATCGAAATGAAGCCTTACAACGCTTACAAAAAGCATTAGAGAATTATGCGATTGGCGGGGTTAAAACCAATATTTCCTTCCTACAGGCTATTTGCCAACATCCTCGTTTTGTACAGGCCGATTTAAGCACCGATTTTTTATCTCAGGAAGTTCTACAATTGCCAGAACCAGACCCGGAGTTAGCACTGTTAATGGCAGCCAGCTATGATTATTTATCATTAATAAAACAAGAAAAAGATGTCATTTACCGCGAAGGTTTTGCCTGGCAAATGCATTTATCCAGTCACTGGTATTGGCGTTACGTGATTGAAGACAAACAAGAAGAAATTAAAATTATTCCACTTGATAGCGCTTCCTTTACATTATTTCTTCATGGGAGAGAATTTTATTTACGCCCCAAGATTCTCGAAAGCAATTTGCTGGCTCTTGATGATGGTCGCCAAACTCGGAGGGTTCTGTTCGACAATCAAAAGCAGACGCTGACATTTTATTTTAAAGAAGGTCCTATTCCAGTCGAGCGTTTCAGCTGGCAAAACCTTGACGCAAAAACAAAAAGAAAAGGACAGCTTACCGCCCCAATGCCTGCAACAGTCGTTGCCGTTTTAAAAAATATCGGCGATAAAGTGAAAGAAGGAGATAGTTTAATCGTTTTAGAAGCCATGAAGATGGAGCATACTATTCATGCACCACGCGATGGAGTGCTTGCCGAATTATTTTATAATGTCGGCTCTCAGGTGAATGAAGGTGCTGAATTATTGGCTCTTAAAGACTGATAGGGATAACCATGGACTATCCGCAAAAAGTTACTATAGTTGAAGTAGGACCACGCGATGGCCTGCAAAATGAGACCTCTTTTGTACCTACTGAGATTAAAATTGAATTGGTTAACTTACTCAGTCAAAGTGGTCTGCGTCATATTGAGGTGACCAGTTTTGTTTCGGCGAAAGCTATTCCTCAATTAGCTGATAATGAAACCGTGTTTCTTTCAATTGACAAGCCAGACACTGTTCATTTTTCCGCACTGGTTCCTAATGAACGGGGCATGCTAAAAGCGCTTGAAGCAGGTGTAAAAGAAATTGCAGTCTTCACCGCCGCCAGTGAATCGTTTAATCAGCGAAATATCAATTGTTCTATTGCTGAAAGTATTAGGCGTTTTGAACCGGTCGTTGAACTGGCAAAAATGAATAACATTCGAGTAAGAGCCTATGTGTCTTGTGTCCTTGGCTGTCCTTACGAAGGTGAAATAACAGCGCAACAAGTCGCTAAAGTAACACAGCAATTACTCGCTTTGGAAGTAGATGAGGTTTGTCTGGGAGATACAATTGGCGTGGGAACTCCTCGCCAGACCAAAGCAGTGATCGAGGAGGTTTTGAAATTTTTGCCACTATCTCGACTGGCTATGCATTTTCACGATACCTATGGTCAGGCCATTGCCAATATTTTTGCTTCATTGGAATGTGGCGTTAAGCGCTTTGATAGCGCTGTTGCCGGACTGGGAGGCTGTCCTTATGCTCGCGGGGCAACAGGTAATGTCGCTACTGAAGACGTGTTGTATCTGATGCATGGGCTTGGCATTGAAACAGGTGTCGATATTTTTAAAATTGTGTCCGCAGGCGATATGATTTGTAAGGCACTGGGTAAAAAGAATCAATCGAAGGTCGCTAATGCTTTATTGGCTAATCAAGGTTAGGTTTCGATAAGTTATTCAAATACCGCCCTACCTAAACGCACGCTATTGAGACGTCAGGGTTCTGTCAAGGAAGGTGTTTATTTTCGCGCTCATAATTGCGCGCGAAAAGTGAGCACAGAACCGCTCGTGCTGAGGAGATGCGCTAGCATCGTCTCGAAGCACACATCAGGAGCAAGTCATTATGGGGAGCATCGTGTTTGGGTTTGGATTCTTCATTGCCGAGAGATGATAGCTATTACACAGGTGATGTGTAGAAGATTCAGCTGCAAGTAGCTGGGTTACGCTTACTGCTAATACTCCCTGCTATTTTTTAAATCGGCGTTCCTCACTTTAAACGGTATTACATTTATTCCAAGATTTCTCAACATAGACTATTCTTGATCGTTACTAATGGTGATATCTTTAACCACATTTTTATCAGCCAGGATCAAAAGATGGCCAACAATCGATTAAAAATAGGATTAGTGCAGGAAAAATGGAGTGAGCATCCACAAGAACATCAGAATCGTCTTGCTGCAGGCATCTTATCGGCTGCCGAACAAGGGGCGCAAATCGTCTGTTTGCAAGAGCTCACTCTCTCCCCCTATTTTTGCACCCGCCATGATGTAGACAGCAGCCCTTATAAAGAAGATATTTCTAGGGGGCCAACAACGCGTTTTGTGAGTGCTATGGCCAAAAAAGCCAGAATAACTATTACCGCATCACTTTTTGAAAAGGCAGGTTATAACACGGCGATAGCCTTTAACGAACAGGGTGAGCTGGTGGCAGTTACCCGCAAGCAACATATTCCCAGTGGTGAGAAATACCACGAAGATTATTACTTCAAACCCGGTGACTCCAATTATCCTGTACATACTTTAGCGGGTCATAAGGTTGGACTGCCTACCTGCTATGATCAATGGTTTCCTGAGTTGTCACGTATTTATGGTTTAAAAGGGGCTGAAATTTTAATATACCCTACCGCTATTGGTGGCGAACCCACTGCTCCTGACTTTGATAGTCAACCCATGTGGCAAAAAGTAATGGTTGCTCAGGGTATCATGAGCAATACGTTTATTGTGGCCGTGAATCGTATTGGGTGTGAAGATGGCCTGGAATTTTATGGCAGTAGTTTTATTAGCACGCCTATGGGTGAAGTTTTAGTGCAGGCACCTCGTGATGAACCTGCAGTGTTAGTAGCAGAATTGGATTTTAGCCAACGTGAGCTTTGGGGACGATTGTTCCCCTTTCCCAAGCAGCGTCAACCTGAAACCTATAAGGAACTTTTGAATCCTTATGCGGGAAATCCTCATGAGTAATAAAGCACTGTCTGACGCCAATTTATACAATATCGCTCATTGGGGTGAAGGTTATTTCACTATTAATGCACGCGGTAATATTGAAGTTAGTAAAAACTCAGAAAGTGTGGGTGTAGAACTTAAAGCCATCGTTAATGCTGCCTCGCGTGCAGGATTACAATTGCCTTTGTTAATCCGTTTCACAGATATTCTTCATGACAGAGTAATAAAACTTAATCAGGCGTTTGCAGAAGCCATTGCCGAGAACGATTACCGTGGAACCTATAAACTGGTTTATCCTATTAAAGTCAATCAGGAATCCAGTGTCGTTAGAGAGCTTTTAAAAGCCCCCCAATATCCCGTGGGTCTTGAAGCAGGCAGTAAACCTGAGCTGATGGCTGTCATTGGTCTACTTGGACAAACTCCCTCAACCATTGTTTGTAATGGTTATAAAGACAGCTCTTATATTCGCATTGCTCTAATAGCCCAACAAATGGGTCATGAGGTTTTCATTGTTATAGAAAAACGTTCCGAATTGGACATTATTCTGAAGGAGGCAGCGCGTCTTAATATTAAACCTAAAATTGGTGTGCGCATTCGTCTGGTGACCAAAGGCGCGGGTAAATGGGAAAACACTGGTGGTGCAAAATCCAAATTTGGCTTAAATGCAGAGCAGGTCCTTGATTTAATCGAACAGTTAAAAGCCCACAACTCATTAGACTCTTTACAACTAATGCATTGTCACCTAGGTTCTCAAATTGCGAACATTGGAGACATTCGTCGTTGCATGCAAGAAGTTGGCCGCTATTACATAGAACTGAGGCGATTGCATGCGCCTATTACGACCATTGATGTAGGCGGTGGCTTAGGGGTGGATTATGAAGGCACTCATTCCACCACTGACTGTTCCATGAATTATTCAGTAAAAGAATATGCTACCAATATTTTATTAGCGATTCGTCCGCTTTGTGAAGAAGCAAGTATGCCTGAGCCTCACTTAATCTCTGAATCAGGACGAGCATTAACAGCGCATCATGCCGTTTTGGTCACTAATATCACCGATGTAGAGAGGGTTAAAAGGACACGCGAGCTACCCTCCATTGAACCTGATGAATCTCATGTCATTCATGACATTTGGAATACCTATCAAACAATGGCAGAAAATTCACCCAGCGAGATTTACAATTATGCCGTTTTAGCACTTGAAGAGGCCAGCTCTTTATTTCTACATGGAGTGATAAGCCTTAAAGAAAAAGCAAAAGTTGAGCAGTTATTTACGGCCATTTGCTTTGCTATCGAACAGCAATTGGATCTATATAATCCAGGTGACAAAGAGTTATTAAATACCATCTACGAACGCATGGCTGCAAAAATTTTTTGCAATCTTTCATTTTTTCAGTCTTTACCAGATGCCTGGGCCATTGGGCAGATTTTTCCAGTTGCACCTATTTCGCATCTGCATGAGCGTCCCGGTATTCACAGCATTCTTCAGGATTTGACCTGTGATTCAGATGGAACTATTAAAAAATACACAGGTAGTGATGCTATAAGTGCCACGCTGATGTTACCGCCTTACGATTCACAAAATCCCTATGCCCTTGCATTCTTTCTAGTGGGCGCCTATCAGGAAATTTTAGGGAATTTACACAATTTATTTGGTGACACCAATTCTCTGGATGTCAAACTGCTGGGCGACGGTCAATTTGAAATTACTGATCTTATCAGTGGTGATACAGTAACTAATGTATTAAATTATGCTCACTTCGATACAAAAAAACTTTTACTGTCTTACGAAAAACAATTAATAGAGGCAGACCTGCCTAAAGAACAAATTCAAAGTTATCTTAATGAATTACGAAGTATTTTTAGCCAATTAACTTATCTAGATAGTAATAAAGGATAATTATGACTACCCCCAAAGAAACCGGTTTTAGAATGCCTGCTGAATGGTACCCACATGCAGCGTGTTGGATGGCATGGCCCTGTCATGAAAAAACCTGGGCAGCAATTGGTTTTGAACGTGCAAGGCGTGCCTACGCTCTCGTGGCAAAAACAATTGCTCAATACGAACCAGTAATTATGCTGGTAAATCCCGGAGACGAAGAGTCGGCGAAACAATGCTGCGGCGAAAAAATCCACCTTATGAATCAGCCATT
Organism: Legionella clemsonensis; assembly: GCF_002240035.1. NCBI lineage: Bacteria > Pseudomonadati > Pseudomonadota > Gammaproteobacteria > Legionellales > Legionellaceae > Legionella > Legionella clemsonensis. The sequence goes on from NZ_CP016397.1 coordinate 2,480,383, forward strand.
GAATGATTCCTGGACAAGAGATACAGGTCCTACTTTTCTAATTAATGATCAGCATGAATTAGCAGGCGTTGACTGGATACATAATGCTTGGGGCGGAAATTATCAGGACTATTCTTTAGATAATTTAATAGCAGCGGCAATTCTTGAAAAAACGCAAGCCCGCTATTTTAAGGCCCCATTAGTAATGGAAGGTGGTTCCTTTCATGTCGATGGTGAAGGTACCGTACTCACTACTCGGGAATGTTTGCTCAATCCCAATCGTAACCCACAGCTGTTACAAACGGAAATTGAAACTTACCTTTTTAATTATCTCAATACCAGCAAAATTATCTGGTTGAACAAAGGACTGGTAGGTGATGAAACCGACGGCCATATTGATGAAATTGCCTGTTTTATCGCTCCAGGTAGAGTATTAGCGCTGATAACTCATGATAAAAACGATGTTAACTACGATATTTTGCACGAAAACTTGGAACTGTTAAAAACAGCAACTGATGCCAAGGGTAGAAGGCTTGAAGTCTTTACCGTTGAGCAACCGCCAGCTACTTATCTTGCTGGTGAAAGATTAACCCTTTCTTATGTTAATTTTTACTTAGCCAATAAAGGAATTGTGATGCCAGCCTTTGGGCATCCCAAAGAGGATAAAGCTGCCCTTGAATTGTTTACTCGACTTTTCCCACATTATCATATTTCACAAATTGACGCGCTGGATGTGTTTGCCGGAGGTGGAGGCATTCATTGTATTACCCAACAACAGCCGCTAATTTAGTTAACATCAAAACTCCTGGCTTATTTTTAACATGTGTTTAAGGAAAAATAAAATGAGTACATTGGTATGGCAACCTAATGAACCCAAGCAGACAAGAATGTGGGAATTTATGCATTTTGCAGGAGAGAAGTACCAGAAAATATTTACTCATTATCAGCAGTTTCACGAATGGTCGATTCAAAATCCCGCCACATTTTGGCAAACTATTTGTGAATATTTCAATCTAAGTTTTGATACTCCGGCGACAGAAATTCTCAATAACTATGATCACATGATTAATGCTCAATGGTTTTCGGGAGCAACCTTCAATTTTGCAGAAAAATTGTTAAGTCGCAATGATAATCATCCCGCTATGGTGAGCATTCTGGAAACCGGGGAGCGCAAAAAACTCAGCTATAAGCAGCTACACCAGGAGGTAGCCTCTTGTGCGGCGGGATTAAAAAAAGCTGGCATTGTTGCCGGGGATCGTGTGGCCGCCGTCATGCCCAACGTTGCCTTTACTGTCATTGCCATGCTTGCTACAACTTCTTTAGGTGCTATTTGGTCTTCTTGTTCCCCTGACTTTGGCGCGCAAGCTGCCATTGATCGCCTAGGACAAATTGAGCCAAAAATTCTTTTCGCTTGTGATGGTCATTTTTATATGGGTAAAGAACATGATGCTGTTGCAAAAATTTCAGAAATAGCAAATGCCATTCCCTCCATAAAAAAAATCGTTATCTGTCCGATCATTCACAGCGAACGCGCAACAAACATAGCCCAGTCTGTAAATTGGCAACAATTTCTAAAGCCTGCAGAAACGATTGAATTTAAAAAAATGCCTTTTGCCCACCCGGTTTACATTTTATTTTCCTCAGGAACTACAGGTAAACCGAAATGCATTGTCCATGGTGCTGGCGGTACCTTGCTGCAGCATTTAAAAGAATTAGGTTTACATACGGACATTCGCTCTCATGATAATCTGTTTTATTACACAACGTGTGGCTGGATGATGTGGAATTGGATGGTGAGCACTCTGGCGCTGGGAGCAACCCTGACCCTCTACGATGGAGCCCCCGCTTACCCCGATGCTAATCGTTTATTTAAATTAGTGGACGATGAAAAAATCACGGTGTTCGGTACCAGTGCTAAATTTATTTCCAGTGTAGAAAAAGCAGGAGCCAGTCCCCGTTACCAATTCTCACTGAAAAGTTTGCGCGCCATTTTATCAACCGGCTCCCCTCTTCTACCTAAAAATTACGATTTCGTATATCAGCAAATTAAACCAGACATTCAACTGAGCTCCATCTCGGGAGGGACTGACATTGTTTCTTGTTTCGCTTTAGGTAATCCTATACTACCCGTGTATCGAGGCGAACTACAGTGTTTTGGTCTTGGTATGGCCGTCAATGTGTTTAATGAACAGGGACAACCTGTTCGGGAGGAGCGGGGCGAACTTGTTTGCACTAAACCTTTTCCTTCAATGCCAGTTGGTTTTTGGAAAGACACTGATAAAAAGCGATATAAGCATGCTTATTTCGAACGCTTTCCGAAGGTCTGGGCTCATGGTGATTTTGCAGAAATTACCAAACACCATGGCCTTATTATCTATGGACGTTCTGATGCTGTGCTTAATCCTGGCGGGGTGCGTATTGGTACTGCTGAAATCTACAGGCAAGTGGAAAAAATTTCAGAAGTGCTGGATAGCGTTGTCATTGGACAAGATTGGCAAGATGATGTGCGTGTAATTTTGTTTGTAAAGCTTAGAGAAGGCGTGCAACTCAATACTGACATTGAAGAAAACATTCGCCAGACCATTCGACATCATGCTTCTCCACGACATGTACCCGCAAAAATTTTGCAGGTCGCTGATATACCCCGAACGATTAGTGGTAAAGTGGTAGAAATTGCAGTGCGCCAAATAGTCCATGGGCAAACGGTTAACAACATTCAATCGTTAGCCAATCCCGAAGCTCTGGATTATTTTAAAAATAGGCCAGAATTAAAGGATTAGGGCGATGAAAAGCACGAAATCCTAAAGCAGCAGTTAATGCAGTAAGAAAGATTATTAACAGTTAGGATGCTTTTCGATAACCCTGTTCTGGGCAAAAGCGGATTTAAAAATACTTAGGATTATGCCTCAATGAAATGAGCAGATTCTCTCTATTTGCGATAAAATATCCCAATGCCTACCTTGGTTTTGCTTATAAAAAATACCCAACCCTGCGATTAAAATAACGAAGCATTCATTTCTCGTGAGAAGTCTTTTTGGTCTATTTGAACCTCCGAAGAAAGTTGGAATTCATTAGCGGTGATAGTAGTAACGCTGGAACTCCTAAAAAAACTGTGTCGTTTATAACTATTTTTTTTATCCACTGTCTCATCTGCTTTTATAAGGATAACTCTGGCAGCTTCCGCTGCAACCATGGCGTAATATAGCTCCTTCAATTGCCGTAGTGCATAGGTATCTGCTTGCTCTATCTTTGATAAACACAGGGGATTGACGTTTTTTTTAAATAAAGGTGCATATTCCTTTTTCTGTTGCAAGTACAGATCTCTCTCTTCTTTAGTGATGATTTTGTCTAAAAAATCTGCATTAGGGATAGAGGCTGTGAATGCAGCCAGGTAGTTAGTTAATAGCTTTTGCTGTTTGATAGGATTTTCATTGGCAGCCAAGTAGTCTTTATTATCTTTTTTAAACTTCACCGCCGCATCCTCAATGAGACGACGTCTATACCATTGCGTAATAGATTGTTGACTTTCCAAAACATTTTTAAGAAATATTAATGCTTCTTCATAACTTAATAACGACTCTTTATAATCCTGCAAATGATTTTTTACTAAACTTTCCTGTCTGTTCGGACTGGTTTCCAGGTAAATTGAGCTTGATTTAAAAATCTTTGATTCTTGAGCAAGTAAGCGGGTTTCAATACTGATAAGTTCCCTGCGAATACGCTCTAAAATTTTTGCTTGTTGCATTCGCAAAGAATTATCAAGTTGCTGAAAGGGGATAGTTCTAAACTGCCCCTCGTCTTCCACCTGGGCATAGGTTGCAATCGATCTAATTAAGCATTCAACTTTGCGTTTTTTTGTATGGTAGTTACTAAATTCTACAAACGTTTTATTTTCATAGCGATTCAGATAGTCCAGAAGACCTTTGTTCGCTGAATTTGAAGTTATCATTTCCTTCAATGTCTCTATTGCATAAGCCTTCAATAAACGGCGTAGCCAGGCATGTGACTTAATAAAGGAGTGCAGTAATACAGATTCATACTGTAAAAACTCTTTAAGATGTCGGGATTTAATAAAAGAAGGGAGTTTTTGTGTTTCCTTACTTAACTTGACAGCATCAGCTTCTAGTTCCTTTAAAGGATTAATCACCTTTTGTGCAAAAGCTGAAACAAATTTAACACTTTGCTTTATCTCATTATCATGGGTTTTCAAACCTCTTACTTCTTCTAGTAACCTGCGATATTCGCTGCGGATTTGTTCTAGCCTGACATTATAAGTGGCCTCTAACTTTTTTAACTGGGCTGTTTTATTTGTTTGCTTTTGCGTCATGACTATTTACTTCCATCAAAAGAAAAAGGACTGGTGAAATATAACGTCAATCAGAAAATAGATCACTAACTTCTTTTATATTGCAGCAACTCCCGCCCTATTCCCACAAATAACAGTAGCAATGGCTTCACGTTGTTCGCAACGACAACATAAAAATTTGTCCCGTGCACCGGGAACAAAAATTAAATTAGGAGTTCCCTTAAGGAAAAAGATCAGCTATTATGTTGATCTTGCGCCGATTTGAAAATTCAGCTTGCGGGCGCTCAATAGAAAAGACTATTGTAAATACGGCTAAAGCGGGTTTCCCTTCCTTCTTTACCCTGCGCGCTGTTACTCTTGGGTTAAATCATGATTGAATTAAATGGCTTAAATAAATCCTATGCCAATACTATTGCCTTGCGTAATGTGGATCTATTCGTGCAAGAAGGCGAGATTTTTGGCATCATCGGCAAAAGTGGTGCAGGCAAGTCGACCCTGTTGCGTTCCATCAATCTGTTGGAACATCCAGACAGTGGTGAGATCATTATTGACAATGAAGACTTAACCACGCTTTCAGCTCGACAACTACGCATTGCGCGCCATAAGATGGCAATGATTTTTCAACACTTTAACCTGCTAAATTCTAAAACGGTGTATGAAAATATTGCACTCCCCATGAGGATCCAGGGAAGGTCTGATGCAGCGATAAAAGCCAGGATTGAGGAGTTGCTACCCTTGGTTGAACTGGAAGACAAGATAAATTTTTATCCCGAGCAACTCAGTGGTGGCCAAAAACAGCGTGTGGCTATTGCACGAGCACTCAGTTGCTCTCCTAAAATTTTACTTTGTGATGAAGCAACTTCCGCTTTAGACCCAGAAACAACCAATTCCATTTTAGCATTACTTAAAAAAATCAACAGCCTTTATGGGCTTACTATTGTTTTAATCACGCACGAAATGGAAGTAGTGAAACGTGTCTGTCATCGCCTTGCAGTGATGGAGGCCGGTACAATCATAGAAACCACAGCATTGGCCAATGTGTTTAATCATAAAGAAAGCATAGCCCGTAGTATGCTTTACGCTCAATTAAGTCCGCAACTGCCAGCCTGTCTTCGCAATTCGCTCTCCAACATACCCAATAACAAACCCTTATTGCGTTTATTTTTTCAGGGAGACAATGCTACTGTACCGTTTATCAGTAAAACCAGTCGTGAATTAAATTTAGATATTAACATCTTATTGGCCAATATTGACCGTTTTGACCTGATTACCTGCGGTGTATTGGTGGTTGAATTACTAGCAGATAAAAATTTATTGGATTTATTTATCAAACGCTGTGAAGAATCCAATTTAACGGTGGAGATTTTAGGCTATGTCACTGACCATGCTTTATGATTTATTAATCGCCAGTGGCGAAACACTTTACATGGTAATCGTCAGTACCCTGTTTGCTATTTTGCTCGGTTTACCGCTAGGAACATTGCTTTTTAGTAGCACTAACATCAAACCACATGCCCTTTTAAGTCGTTTGATATCAGGATTGATTAATTTCAGTCGCTCTATTCCTTTTATTATTTTATTGGTTGCATTAATTCCTTTTACCCGTCTGCTGGTTGGGACGTCAATTGGTATTCATGCGGCGATGGTACCTCTGACCTTGGGAGCCACACCTTTTTTTGCCCGCCTGGTGGATAACATTTACCAAAACCTTCCCAATGGGCTTATTGAGGCCGGTTTTTCCATGGGTGCAACTACCTGGCAAATGATTCGATTTATTTTATTGCCAGAGGCATTTCCTGCTCTAATTCAAGCGACCACCGTCACAGCGATTACACTAGTTAATTATTCTGCCATGGCAGGTACCGTTGGTGGCGGAGGGTTAGGTGATTTAGCCATTCGCTATGGTTATCAACGCTTTAATGTGGGAATTATGCTGGCTACAATAGTCATCTTAGTTGTAATCGTACAATTGTTGCAAATGGGCGGCGATCGGCTGGCACGTCGCCTTGCTCACAATTAATTTAAGTGTTCATAAGGAGAGCGTTAATGCGTATTTTAAGTTTATTCCTGCTTGTAGTGAGTCTGGTAGCCTGTAATAAGCCCTCTCCTAATACCTTGAATATTGGTACTATAGCAGGTCCTGAAACAGAGTTAGTTGAGGTAGCCAAAGACGTGGCTATGAAAGATTATGGGCTGGAAGTAAAAATTGTTGAATTTAATGATTACAATTTGCCAAACGAAGCTCTGGACGATGGAAGTCTAGATGCCAATGTCTATCAACATCTCCCTTATTTGCAAGCAGCAATGAAAGCCCATGGCTATAATCTGGAAGTAATTGGCAAAACGTTTATTTATCCAGCAGGTCTTTACTCAAATAAAGTTAAGTCACTGAAACAATTAAGAGATAGGGCAATTATTGCTATTCCAAACGATCCAAGCAATGAAGCTCGAGCCTTGTTGCTTTTGCAAAAAGCAGGCTTGATTACCTTAAAAAACAGTAATACTGCCACCACTGCTGACATTGCAACCAATCCTAAACATTTTGTCATCAAAGAACTTGATGCTGCACAATTACCTCGTGTTTTAAATGACGTCGATGCGGCAGTAATTAATACTACCTTTGCTATTCCTGCAGGGCTTAGTCCTGCTCGTGATGCCATCTACAAAGAAGGCAAAGATTCACCTTATGCCAATTTAATCGTCATTCGTCAAAACAGCATTAAAAAACCTCAACTTGAAAAATTTGTGAAGGCAATGAATTCACCTGCAGTAGCCGCTAAAGCAAAAGAACTGTTTGGTGACGGAGCAATTCCCGCCTGGTGACATTAATGCTGCTATAGCTCACATTCCACATGAATTGTGAATTGAGCTATAGCGAAAGAGAAGCTTCCGATATTCTTGGAAATCAATAGATTTTTTAAACCTGCTCTTCAGAATTAGATTAACTTAATATGCATCTACTTTTAGATTTAACTTCATCTTCTTCAAGCCGCCCCTGAGAATACGCGTCCTGAAATCCAGCAGGAGCCACACCTTTTAAAGCGATTGAGAAGTAACCCATTATTTGCTCTTCACTAAATCCTTTAGTTAATGAATGTTTGCCATCTAAAAGATTTTTCCATGTAGCTTTACGTGATTGAACATGGTCACTCTTAGCCTCTTCTCTTCCACTGAAAAAGAGGCTAGCCTTCTGAGCGAATTCTAATTCGTCCTTTGTTGATTTAATCAGTTTTACCAATTTTTGTCCTTCTCTGGATAAAGGATGGTATGTTTCACTTCCTCGACGTTGAAATCCTCTCTTTTTAATTATTTCTTGTTCATCAAACCTTAACTCAGCAAAAGGAATATTAAATAAAAACAAATAATCTCCCTTCGCAATCATTTTTCTTCTTTCTTCGAAATCAGGATACTCTCGATGATTGTGGGCGTTTTCCTGCTGGCTTGCCATTCGAATTAACGCTGCGTCTATTCTATCTTTATAGATCTTAACTTCTTGATAAGGATCCCAAGAAGAGTTTTTAATAAAGAAATAGGCAACAGGATTCGCATCGTCATAGCAATGTATGTAATATTTTCTACCATTCCGTTTATAGTAAATATATCGAGTATCTGGAATTTCTATCTCTAGATTCTCTATTTTTGCCCCAATTTTAGCTAACAAACCAGCGTCTTCATCCGATAAATTTTCAATTAGTTTGATTATATTTTTCATAATTTCCTCTAATAGTTATAAATTATTTAATTAGAGGAAAAGACAGGAAGACATTGTCGCTGAATTAAAGATACAGGTATCCCCTGTTCTTTTCCTCAGCGACCAACCCGTTTATTAATTAAAACTTGAGATAATCCCAGTTCTTCTCTCATCCTAGCGAAGAAGACAGGCCGCATTTGTTTTTTATTTCAACCAATAGTGTAATAAATTTACATTCTATCATACTACGTCTATAAAAGTCATCCCAAAATTGCCTGATGCCTCAATAGAAAAACTTAATCATAAGTTAAGAAATTGGTGTTATACTTTTTTTATTAAAATAGTAAATAGGTGTGATCATGCCCGGCCTTTTTGATTATCCAGGATTTAGACGTTTTAGCACGACACAAGAACTTGACAAATATTTTAGTTTATCGAAACGAAAAGAACTTATTCAGCAATATTTGGAGAGTATTCGTCTATCTGAAGGTGTTTCTGGAACCGATAGTTTTAATGCTTATAACAAAGAGCGTGCAAAAGGATTACACGACCTTCTAGGTTTCCAAGTCGATACTGGTAAAAAAGATGATAAAAACAAGCCAATTACTCAACCTGCACTGGCAGGCGAGCATTGGGATAAACTGCAAGAGAAAGATAACACTCATGCACTGAGTGTTAAAAATGCAATTAAAGATGCACTTGCTGAAACACCAGCTCTTAAAAAGGCACTTGAGCAGTTCAATTCCGATATGAAGATGCTTAACGAGAGGGTGAAAAATCCTCCCATACCAGGTACTCCAGAAGAAAAACACGTCTACAATTCCTTAATTAAAAATCTGCCTGGTATTCTCCATGCCGCTAAAGTAGAAGCAATGGATGCCATCAAAGCTCACCAAGAAGCGGCCAAAGAAAAAATTAAAGATTTAGATAAGGATTCTTTTAAAAAAGGCACCGGTTTGACCTCTGATGAGGAGGTCGATGAAGCAATTAAAGAATTAGCCGAAGTTTTAGAAAAAACTAATAGCGCAAAACTGAAAGAATTTGAAACCACATTTAATGAAAGTATTATCTCGACCCATAAGACCTTACAAAAAGAATATGATCGTATCGCCTTTCTTGCAGCAATGCGTAATAGTAATAATAAAGAACTTAAAGAAGTTCAAATGGGCATTGCTCATTTAGCCGATGAGAATAAGAAAAGACTGGGGCTGACTGATGATCAGATAAACATGGGTCTTGTTCCTAGTGGTTCTAAGCTAAGTAATATCAATGTTAAGGATTTTAAGGATTTAGAGGATTTCCCTCTAAAAACAATTACAGGAAGAAAAATAAAAATTGAAGAGGATGGCAGTTTTAACATCACCCTTCCTAAATTTGGTTTAATTTACTACAATAGACGTGATCAGTACGTCGATTATGACTTACAAAGTCTTGCAGAAGCATTCAAAGCTGCCGGTAACGATACTGTTACAATTAGTGTAGATTATAAAAATACTGAAGAAGCAGAAGAATATGCCCGAAAAATGTATGAGGCCTGTATTAATGCAGGTTTCGAACCAGACAAAATTAATATTAAAGTAAACGGGGCTGAGAGAAAACTTACTAATCCAGGTAAAAAGGACGAAGCGCCTGGTATATTCGATAAGGATACATCTCGTTTATCAGCAACAAGAAGAATTGCTGATAAGTTGAAAGCAATACGCGAAGAAGAGGCCAAACCGCCTAAACATACCGCTGAATTTAAAGCTAAACTGGATGAATTGCGCAGCGCTCCAATGCCCACTCCACAACCAGAACCTACTGCTACCCAACACCATGTCTTGGGCTCTTAAATAACTTTCCGAGAATTTCACTGTTTTTAACAGTGAAATTCTGTTATTTTCTTTCAAAGAACTAACGCTTTTAAAGGATTATTTTTGCACAGGGAGAAACGCAATGAGCCTAGATGATTTTGACACAGACGTGGAAGACACCATTGACTCTCAGGAAATTATTGAATCAGGGATAAGCACAAAACTTGAGCGACGACGACGTATTGAAGAGCTTTCTGAAGAAAAACGGCTACGTCAAGAGTTAAATGAATTTGATTTCATTGGATATTAACCCACTTTTACTTTAACGCCTTAAGTCGCGGCTAGTCCGCGACGCGAGCAGAATTAACTTTATTTATGAGAAATGGATGAAACAAGTTTTAAACTTGCAAGGATGGAAGATAAATATCAAAGCGAACCGTTTTGCCATCTACAGTAGTATCCGGCTTTAAAAGTGCTGGCGAATGTTGTGGCCATTTAACCACTACTCGTTTTTTTGCTTTTGTTTTTGCTAATTGTATTAATTCATCAGTTTTGTCATCGCGCTTAACAAGCTGCTGCAGCACTTGCAGGTCTTTTTTTACCAAAGCAGTTTTTTGCCGTTCAGGATGCATGGGATCAATATAAATTACATCAGGATAATATTCCTGGGTTAAATCCTGCAAATAATTAAAAGCATCAACCGCATGCAATTCAAGTTGCAAAACCTGCTTTGAATGTTCATCACGACGCATTAAAGCATCAGCCAATAAAGTGGCCAAAACAGGCTGTCGCTCCAGCATAATCACGTGTGCTCCAAAACTCGCCAGTACAGCCGCATCACGTCCCCATCCTGCTGTTGCATCAAGAATACGAACGCCAGCCCCTGGTTTGCAAGCACGAACAATCCCTTGCTGCTTACCAGCATTGCGACGTTTCTGCCAGGTTGATGCCGTAAAATCTGCATATAAAGGAGAAAAACCACCTATTTTTAAAGCAAGTTTATCAGCTGTCACTAACAACTGTTGCCGAGCATCATTATTAATTTTTAACTTTAGCAGCTTGGATAGCTCTTCTGCCCGGACTAACTGCTGCTCTCCCTCGTATGCAATTGCGATGTCGTTAGTCATGTTCAGTCAGTAAAAAATCAACACAATCTTCTAATGAAGTAAAAACAGGAACATGCGGATAGTGTTGTAAGCCAATACGATCTGTCATCGGTGAAAGCACAATCATGGGCTTTGCACCTGCAGCTTCAGCTGCCTGAATATCGGATACTCTGTCTCCCACATAAGGAATATTATCTAGAGAACAATTCAGGTGCCTGGCTAACGCCTGTAGCATCCCGGGTTGAGGTTTACGACAGGAACAGCCCTCATTCGGCATATGAATGCAATATTCAATTGCTGCAATCTTTCCTCCAGCCGCATGCACTTCATTGATTAATTTTTGATGTATCGTCGCCAATTCTGCTTCTGTATAATACCCGCGAGACACACCTGACTGGTTAGTAGCCACACCGATGCGGTAACCAGCTTCAGTTAGCCGTACAATCGCTGCAATACTCCCAGGCAAAAAAATAAATTCCTCTGCAGATTTTATGTAGTGCAAGGAGTCTTGATTAATGACACCATCTCTATCCAGCAGAATTACCTTGTTCATCAGTTTAACTGCAATAAAGAAATGTCAGCAACCCCCTGTAGCAGGGCTTGCAGACGGGTCAATAATTGCAAGCGATTTTTTCTAATTGTCTCATCATCAACCATCACCATTACATGTTCAAAAAATGCATCAACAGGCTCGCGCAAACTGGCAAGCTGAGTAAGAATAGTCTGATAATCTGCTGCAGCATAAAGTGGCTCCACTGTTTTTTCCATGGCACAAAGATGAGCAAACAGAGACTTCTCAGCGCCCTCTTCCAATAAGTTTTCATCAATGACAGCAGCATTTAATTGTCCTGCCTGCTGTAATAAATTATTCACCCGTTTGCAAGCCGCAGATAATACCGTGGCCTCTGGCAATAAAACAAACGCTGAAAGAGCGAGAATTCTCTTATTAAAATCATAAAGCCAATTTTCTTGCCGCGCTCGTACAGCATGGAATAAATCAATGCTAATGTTTTGACTATGATAATAGGATTGCATACGTTCTAAAATAAAAGACTGTACTTCTTCAATCAGATCCTCATTTATCGACAATGTATTGGTATAGCTATGAATTGTCTCCGTGATAAGGGCTGATAAATCAAGTCTTGCCGGTGTTGAAATTAAGAGCCGAGCAATAGCCAGGGCATGGCGTCTTAATTTAAAGGGATCTTTTACCCCTGAAGGTTTCTGTCCTATAGCAAAGATACCAACCAGTGAATCCAGTCTATCAGCTAATGACATTGCAAGACCTAAGGGTGTGGATGGTAACTCATCTGCCGCAAAACGTGGCATGTATTGCTCATTAAGTGCAATGGCCACTTCCTTTGCTTCCCCATCATGACAAGCATAATAATAACCCATCAACCCTTGTAATTCCGGAAACTCCCCTACCATACCCGTCATTAAATCACATTTGGATAATTGGGCTGCACGAATAGCTTGCTGCTTATCCAGTGCCAGAGAAGGAGTTAAACTTATCATTAATTTTTCAATCCGTTTAGTCTTGTCACGCAAGCTACCTAGTTTAGCTTGAAATACCACCTTCTCTGTTGTTGAAATTCGCTGACTTAGCGGTTCTTTCTTATCTTGATGAAAGAAAAATGCCGCATCACTTAAACGAGCACGCATTACTTTCTCATTGCCGGATACCACTTGTTTGGGCTCTAAGCTGGTAATATTCGCTACAGTAATGAAATGCGGTAAAAGTTGACCTGACTTATCTCGCAGGGCAAAGCATTTTTGATGAGATTGCATGGAAGCTATCAACGCCTCTGAAGGTACACTCAGAAACTCTTTTTCAAAATTAGCGAGCAGTGCCTGGGGCCATTCGACGATGGAAGTGACTTCATCCAGTAAGTTCTCTGGCATAATGGCATTGGCATTATGTCTTTCCGCAAGTTGCTCAACCTGTTTAACAATTTCTTTTCTACGGCTAGCAAAGTCTGCAATTACATAGGCTTCCTGCAGTAGTGATTCATAGTGGCTAGGCGCAGGGATTTCAATAGCCTGTGGATGATGGAAACGATGTCCATAAGTAACTCTTGCCGTTTGTACTCCTAAAATGGTGGTGGCAATGACTTCATTCCCATACAGCAACACTGCCCAATGCACTGGACGGGCAAATTCAGCATCACCATCACCCCACCGCATAGGTTTGGCAATAGGTAAACTGGCAAGTGCTTGCGTAATTAACTCAGGCAATAAATTTCTGGTTTTAGCGCCCTGAGTCACAGATTCATAAACCAGCCATTCTCCTTTATCCGTTTTACTCACCGATAATGCATCCACTCCCACACCACAAGATTTGGCAAAACCAAGTAGAGCAGGAGTAGGTTGGCCGTTAGCATCATAAGCAGCAGCAACAGCGGGGCCTCGACGGGACACAGTTTGACTAGGTTGCTCATCCTGGAGTTCAGTGATTCTTATTGCCAAACGCCGGGGTGTGGCAAATGAATGAGTAATTCCATAATTAATCTGAGCTTTATCAAGCGCTGCAAGAAGATTAGCTGTTAAGGCCTCGGTTAAAGGCCATACAGCACCTGAAGGGAGTTCTTCACATCCTAATTCGAATAAAAAATCATTGACCATTACACACCTTTAGCATCGGAAAACCCAGCGCTTCACGCGCATCATAATAAGCCTGTGCCACTGCTCTTGATAAGTGACGGACTCGAAGAATATATCGTTGTCGTTCGGTAACTGAAATAGCGCGTCTGGCATCTAATAAATTAAATGCATGGGAAGCTTTCATTACCATTTCATAAGCTGGTAGCGCAAGATTCAGGGCAATTAATTTTTGCGCCTCTTCTTCATAATAATCAAACTGCTTGAATAACGCTTCAACATTAGCATGTTCAAAATTATAGGCAGACATTTCAACTTCGTTTTGATGAAATACATCACCATAAGTCACAATGCCATTAGCAGTCTTACTCCAGGGTAATGCAAATAAATTGTCTACGCCTAAAATAAACATGGCCATGCGCTCAAGACCATAAGTCAACTCACCAGTGACCGGCTTGCAAATCAAACCACCAACCTGCTGAAAGTAAGTAAACTGCGACACTTCCATACCATTTTGCCAAACCTCCCATCCTAAACCCCACGCTCCCAAGGTGGGAGACTCCCAATTGTCTTCAACAAAGCGAATATCATCCGTCAAAGGGTCTACTCCCAAAGCACGTAAAGAATCAAGATATTTTTCCTGAATATCCAACGGGGATGGCTTCAATACCACCTGAAATTGATAATAATGCTGGACGCGATTTGGGTTTTCACCGTAGCGGCCATCAGTAGGACGACGGGAGGGTTGTACATAAGCCGCATACCAGGGTTCAGGGCCTATTGCTCGCAAGAAAGTAGCAGGGTGAAATGTTCCTGCACCTACCTCCATATCCAAAGGCTGCAATACCACACACCCCTGTTCAGCCCAAAACTGCTGCAATGTTAAAATAATCTCTTGAAATGTACTTGGCTTTGTCATATCTGTCTCATTACTGCTAGGTGTCCCGATAGTAACATTTTTGACTTTGTTAAAGAAGAAAATCAGCTTGAGTATATACAGTATAACCTGGATGAGCAGGCCCTAATTCCTCTATATCAGATTTATTGCAAAATAATTCCTGCGCTCATAAAAGCGAATAAACTCTGGACGTACTTACATGGATAATAGCGGCGATTGCATCCAATCGCCGCTTACTATTTAATTGTTAGATGCTTTTTTGATAAGCTCTTGCAGAGATTCTTCACTGGCAGCACCTGGTATAAAGGCCGGTGTACTACCTTCTTTTAAGTGTCCTGCTGGTGTGGCTGCAATAATAAATGCCGGTGTACCCATGAGATGCAGTTTTTCCGCTAACTCCCGATTGGCATCCAGGGCATCAGTCACTGCTTTACTGTCCATATCTGTTTTTAGTTTGGCCATATCCAAACCAATGGATTTGGCAGCATCCATAATCACTTGTTCATTCAAGCGCTTGTCCTGCTTGATTAGAGCATCGTGCATTTCTTTATATTTACCTTGCATCGCTGCTGCTAATGCGGCACGGGAAGCCATGTCAGAGCTTTTTCCAAAAATAGGAAATTCCTTAAGTACGACCCGTAAGTTCTTATCTTTTTTAATCAATTCGCTGATTACAGGCGCCATCTTCTTACAGTGGATGCATTGATAGTCAAAAAATTCAACCAGGGTGACATTCCCCTTCGGATTCCCCAAGACAGTCAAATTATCATTCAGTAATTGATTGGCATTATCTTTAATAGCCGCTTGTGCCTGCTGTTGCATTGCCTGTTGCTGTTTTTGTTGTAATGCCTGAGACGCTTCCAGTAATACTTCAGGATTATTCACCAAATAATCATGGATTACTTTTTCAATTTCTTTCTTTTGCGTTTCAGACATAGTACCAGACTGAGTAGTTGATGAACTTGCTGCAATAGCAAATGGCGATGCTATGGCTGTTGCCAATACCCCGGCTGTTAACAGATTTGTAAATTTCACACCCTTCCCCTTATTATGAATTAACGTATTATGAAATTATTAGGGATCTATCGGTATTGATAGCGTCCAGAAGCACCGAATGCTACTTATTTAATGATCAAAATCAATCATCTCAACCCTTCCTACAGACGACGCGGTTCTGTGTAGAAAATACAGGGACAAGCCGCAGTACGTAGGGACAAGAAGGCTTATTTGCTTTAATCTTAATCATCCGGTGCTCTAGAAAGTGGCCTACCGACCCTAAATTTTTCGCACACAGAAACGTAACACCTGTATGCGCTAAATTCAATATTTAAGTGATTAAAAGAGGGCGTAATCTTTAAGACCTGTTATTATTAAATAAGCTTCTATTAACACACTGCTTTTATGGGGTAAAACTCAAACTCGGTCGTGAGTCTTTGACAATCGTTTGCAAGCTGCTTTTATTTTCAACAGCATTAAACGTGGCTAATTTTTTCTTCCAATAATTAAAGGGGTCTAATAAGTATTTGCACAATGTAGCCTCTAAAAATGAAATTACAGGGTCTCTCTTATGTCTCCAACTAGTTTGCATTTTCAAGATGTACTCAAGAAGGAGCTGGTCCATAGTATGGCTAGATTTAGCTCCTACAGAAGACAATGCCATTTTAATTAAGGCATGATGCACTATATCGGAGTCGTCCCTCCCCAACCGACTATATAAAATATTTACATATTTCTTTACTAAGGATTCTATTAACTGAGGGGAAACGTTTACATTTAATTCTTCGATGGAAACAAGAATCTTAGCCGCATCTATAAAATCAAAATTGTTCTCTCCTGAATTGGTTAGCACATTTAATACCAAATTATAGGTCGTGTTGTTAATTTTTTTAGGCTGGACTTTAGCAAGACACCGAAGGATTACTCTTCTCACTGTTGCTTTGTCAGATAGGGCTAATTTTTTCTCCAATATACCTACTATTCTAGGAGTAGCAACATCTTCTTTGGTTGGAATACCCCAAAACAGTATTTTATGATAGGCTAAAGTACATCGCTTTTCTTCAATTTGTTGAGCTACTTGATGTCTATCAAATCCGTGTTTTTCATAATCTTTAATTATATTGGAGAGGATGAGATCAGTCCTAGCATCTACCCTGGTTTTTAGTTTGTTATAAGTATCTCTATATTGGATGTATTGTCTTTTGCTGCTTAAAAATGATTGATCATGTTCGCAGATTGTCTCGAAACAGCTTATATAAAAATTCATACTTTGCTCAAAACTTGGCTGATGAAAATTCACATATTTATAGTGAAGCAATGGAATTCCCTTATGATAATGAACTGTAATGTACTTATGCACTGCAGCTTCAAACGAATAAGGTAGTTGCTCCTCGAATTTGATGATAGCATTTATAAGCAAACTAAACTCCACCGCTGTATTTAAATCCGTTGTCGTTATAAATGCACAATCTTCCAAATCACTACATAATTTTTCTTCAACCTCTGGCTTAATCCTCTCTTTTTTTACTGAAGGAGGATTTACAAACTGCACCTCTTTCTCCTCTAGGGAAAATGAGACAGCATTTTTTTGAAACTGTTTAGTGACAGCATGCAAATAATCAGCATAGAGATTTAACTCTTTCTCTAACCATGAGACAAAATCAGTGGTGTGAACAGGAATTCGTTGACTCTTTTCCATAATTATCCTGCATAAGATATTACTGACATCCTTAGGTATTCTTTTCCAGGAGAGTGTCAATAACACTGGATTTTTCCGATAGAGACGAAGGGGAATAGGAAATGCGTTTCTAGTGCAAGAAAAATTTTCTAGTCCAGGTGAGTGATCAATAATCGTTTTAATTGTCTCTATACTTATTAAAGGACAGTTTTCAATGATTAATTGATTTAATCTATTGTCTTTTAAATATAAATTGGTTAATTGATTACAGCGATTAATGGTTGTAGATGTAAGTTCTCTGCTGTCACTGATTATCTCTTGTAACATGTGGCAATCAGCAATACCAAGCGATTGCAATCTGGCTGCTTTTAATAATATTTTTCTTAAATTAGGATTATTTCTAATGGTAATAGAACGAAGTTCATTCGCACAAAGTCTTATTTCTTTTATTTGCGGGCAATGGGTAATCGTAAGCGTTTTTAGGCTGCGAAATAAGGTAAAAAACGATGCCAGAAATAAATTACTTGCCTCAGCAAAAACCAAGTAGTGAACGTTAAGGTGGCTTAAGTGAAGGGTCTCCAGCTGAGGGCATTTTTGCGCGATATCAGGAATAATGCGGCCACTAAGATTGGTGCATTCCTTCAAAGATAAAGACATAAGAGTGGACGGTAAATTCCCTAAAACAGTAATTAATAACTCATTCGTTAATAAACTGCTTCTACTCAATTTAAGTGTTAATTTATTATCATCTTGTTTAATTTCATACTTAAACTGCGGCTCCTGCTGGATAATTTCTGCTAAAAGCCAGCTTAGATTTTTTTCAATTAGCGTGATGGGCTGTAAAAAAACCTCCTGCTTTTGTGCTTCTTGCTCGCTTGCAACAGGTATCCCTTCTATTTTTTGCAGTTTAAGGCACCCTTTAATTTTAATATTAATTTCCGCTGATTTTTTAGCGCCTGTGACAATTTCTTCAAGCTCGACGCACTCTTCTACATTAATGTGCGTTAATTCCGGTAACTGAGCATTAATTTTCTTGAGTTGATGACAGTCAGCGATGTTTAAGGAGGTTAATTGCTTTAAATGCAGAGTAACCGTTTTTAATTGCGTACACTGGCTTAAAGATAATGCCTTAAGTCCAGGGCAGTATTTTTCAATCCCCTCAATGCCCTTCTCCGTCACATGCAGACACTGACTTAAATTTAAAGCGTCAAGTGCTTGGCCTGTTGATTTTAACAATGCGAGTAAATGAGAATCTTGCAGCACATGGCGAAATGCACTTAAGTCAAGCACAGGAAAAACAATACCTGAGGCTAACAGTTCTAAAACCGTTTCCAATGTTTCTTGTTTTAGGGCATAGGATGCTTGATTGGCCAGTTTAAATAAATGCGTGATGATGACAACTTGTTGGTTTGCAGCCAACAATTTAAACTGTTGCAAGGAATTGGGAACATTCGTGAGCAACATCTCTGCAAGACGCAGAGAGTCAACTTTCCTCATTGTTTTAAGTTCACTGACAGCAGTTTGAGCTGATTCACGTTCTCCTCGGTACATTGCCAACGCATCATCAACAGTAAGTTTTTGTGCGGGACGCTGTTTAAAGAAATTGGAGTTTTTGGTAATGGCTATAAGCGCTAAGGTATTAGTTTGTCGACGGTTATCAGCTGTTAATAGATAGGCACCTGTGCCTGCAGTCACAAACTTGAATCGCTCTTCTGCTAATTCAGGACGATTAGCATCATAGGGAAAACGATCAAAGGCAGGTAAATAATAGCTGGCAAGCGTTCCTTGAATTTCTTTAAGTAGTTGCATGCCCGTAAGCGTCGGCTCAATTTGGCTAGTTGACGTTTTAGAGGAGCCACTTGAGGCTTGTGCTAGCTTGATTAAAGATTGGGCGGCTTCAATGCGACTCCAAATGCTCCTAATCAATCCTTGGGGCAGAAAAACAGCCAGCAAAGTCATGTCCACATCTCGGCGATTAAAATGCTCTTTTACCTCTTCCGGCGTAAACAGATTACGATAAAATTGTTCTTCGGTTTTGGCAAAATGAAGCCAGCGGCGTAAGACCTGCTCTGTATTCAATTTTGCAAAAGCCATTAAAGTAGCGTTATCCAGAGGCTCTTGCGTCTGATTTAGGCAGTATAAGATACTTTTTACTAATAAAATTTTTTTACTACTGAAGCCAATATACGTTTTTTGTGTTTCATCGGGTTGATAATATTTTCGTTCTCGATCAATCCGTTTTAAAGACAGTGATTGAGTTGTATTGCCACCAGGTGCGTGTGTCAAAAAATAATCACACCCATTATCGTCCTCGGGATTACTTATCAATACACTCAGGAAATGACGAGTAAAGGAAGCCTTATCAATTTGTCCTAACATCGCAGCATGTTGTTTAATATCCTGCGCAGACAAGGTGATACCTGTGACGCCTTCAACCAGTTGCACAATCTCTGTCTGCAGCTTTCCTGTAGTGACCTCTTTGCGAATCACCTTTAAGACCAAGGTATTAGGATGGGCCTCACCAGTTAACAACCAAGTGAGCTCTTCATCCAAGGCTTCAGCAGCGGGCTGTTCAGGAGACAACTTCCAAAAAACGCGGTGCTCTTGCTGCCGCTCATCTTTAGTAACGACTGTCAGAGCTGTATGGCGGCCATCCTGTTGCTTGGCGGAACGAGCCTTAAAATTGCCTTGGTCAAACAACTGGCTATAAGCTTTTTTCGTTAGCTGATAGGTTTGGCAAGCAGTACTTGCAGGGTTATCTAAATTACGGGTTTTGATGAGAGGCAATCCTGCCTCCAATACTGCCGCTTCATCATATACTGGATGAAATAAGGTTTTTACTACTTTGCACCAGGCTTTGCGTTGAATATCACGCAGTGGCCGCCAGCCGTCAGGCTTTGCACGATGTATTAGCTCATGTGTGATGGGTGCCAACTCTTTAAGATTTAGCTCATGCAGATGCATGGCGAATTGGCGTTGACCCTCTTCATTTAAACGCTCGTAAAAATGATAATAAATTTCAGGTGTCGCGTTAGTATAGATAAGATAACTGATGAGATATTTACTAAATTCGGCGATAGAAAGGCTACCTGGATTTGCTAAAACCTGATTAAATAAGGCGTCAAAAGTATCCCTAAGAGGATTGAGTTGCTGTAATAAGAGTGGCTGCATCGATTCTTTGCCCTTTAGTACTAGCAACAAGGGACGCAGAAATAACCATTCAAAGGATGCTAAGTCAAAATAACAATCTGGATGCAAATCATAAATGCTATCAATATCAGGATGCGGAACAATAAATTTAAGCTGCTCGATTAAGCTAGGAGGCTTATAATAGTGATCTTTTTCTCCCTCAAGTCCATGTCCCCACCATCCGGATGGTGCTTCCCAAGTCAAGGCAGTTTTACGCGCTTTAGCTGAAGTAGCCACCAGTTCCGGTTTAAGTTGTTGCTGATAATGCTTCTGTGCCAAAATACGGATTGCCGAACAGTTAGCAAAACCGCGTCGCAAAAAATGAAAGGTGGCCAAATCAATAATGCCGTTTTTCTGCAGGGCCTGCCAGATGTCCAGGGAATGCTGAATAGCATTAACCCCTTTGAGCATTGGCAAATCATAATAGTAGGCAAGCGCAAAGCCTATACAGCTGATTAAATTTAAATAAGTTTCTTTAATGGCAACGACCGACATCGTATCAATAACGTTAACCAGTTTTTTTTCTAGATCCGCACGATGTGACATTAACTGCATCATACCCACAGCTTTACGCATGGATAAATTGTTAATTTTATTGTCCAATGTGATAAGCGCTTTCAACTGTTGATCTAGCTGTATTTGAAAATCTTTAAATAAACTTGCGCTTGTCCAAGGGCTACTTATATAGGGCGATGGGAGGCTATTGCCGCCGATATAGGCAGAATGTAGAAATGAAAATAGTTCAGCACTGACCAAGGTTGCACGCTTGTACTCTGAGCCGATGTCCTGATTACCAAGTGTTTTAAAATTGCTTTTTATAATTTCTGCCGGCGTACCAAAGGTGAATGGGCTAGCCGCTAAGTTTGGATTGACTCCTCTATCAAAATTAAACTTAGGCGAATATCCGCTATCGATCATTAACCCTTTTCCATTGCCTCGCAGAGCAATTTCTCCCAAGCTTCGAATTTTAAAATCAAAAAGTTGTAACCATGCGTCAAAATAGGCATGGACTAAGGGCTTAATTGCTGTATAAGGTTCTACCATTAAAATAAATTCAAGATCAGAGTATTGAGCGGCCTCATCTCGACTAATAGAACCAACGCCCACTACGGCATAAACACAAGGGGCAGGACCTAGTACTTTTTCACAATCGGCAGCTATTTCAGCCAAAAAGCGTCGTAATTTAGTGTTGTAAGTTCGTTGGGCTGTTACTATCTGTTCAATACTTTTCTCATGCACAGCAGGCAATACTGGTAAGGCTTGACAAAGCTCTTCACGAATAGATTGCAATGCTTCACGATAACATTGCCAATCCGGACTTTTGGGTATCGCCTGACCGTAATTATCGTGCCGAATAAGTAAATTCCTTAACCACGCTAAAGCATTTAAGTAATCTTCTTTCCCAGGATTTTCTTCTATGACGCGCAAATAAGTTTTCCAGGCAATTAAAGCCGCTTGGCTCAATACATCAACTTCCAGATTGGTGATTTTCTGCGCGGCTTTCTTGACCTGCTGCTGGTTATCCTGCGAGGGATTGATTTTGCTCAGACGCTGTGCAATCTGATAACTACTCGTGAAATGATGCAATTGATCAACATTAAAATCAAACCCCGCGAATGCTTCCTCTTGCAAGGGTGTACTGCTGCCAATGACACGTAATTTAGATTGCTTAAATTCAGCGATATAGAGCTCTAACTCAGACGTATCCAAACTAATAGGCTGTTGTTCAATAACCGCCTCACACCAATCAATAACCTGTCCTAAAATAATGGGGTCGAGAAGGTTCTTAACTAGAGGCGTGGTCTTTGTGATAAATCTTTTGGAGAGCTCTAATGGCAGAAAGTCCCTTTTCACCGCGAGCCAAAGTGCTTGCCAGATCAGTAACGCTTTTTCAGTTTGCTTTTGCTTGAGCAAATTACAATATAAATCGTTTAGACTCTCAAAAATTTCGTATAACACTGGCTCAGTAAACATCCCACACCTAATTGATTCTATGACAATAGGGTTTAATTTTTCATGCTTCCCTTTTGCTCTTATTAATCAACATACTAGAGCAATGAATTAATCCATTTTTAACTTGACCATTTCCATTCAAATTTGACTTCATCTTGCGTGGCTTTTTCCAAGGACGCCAGCATAACTTCTTGCAGTTCTTCATCTTGCGCATCATCACTTGGAGTACGAGTACCTGGCGAGTGAAAATGCGTCATGCCAGGATATGCCCCACGGTATGAAAATGAGGTAGGCGTCGAGTCTTCACCCGGTTGCACTGTTCTGGGCAAGCAAGTTTCCAGGGACAAAAGCTGTTGATTTAAAAGTTGTTTGATTAATTCAATAACCTCTAAATGACCGCTTTTTTTCCCCTCTTCCATTAATCGCTCCAGATCCTTCCTGGACAGCCAGTAGCCTTGCTCTAAAAATAGTTGGGCTGTGGATAGATGGCCGGCTCGCAAGGCTTCATATAAAGGCGTTTCATTGGCTTTGTTCCGAGCTCCTACATTGGCATTGGCATTGAGCAAAAGCTCTACCACCTGGTTATGTCCCTGGCTAGCTGCTGAATGCAAGGGTGTCCTGCCAGATCCTTCCTGAGTTTCTTGGGCATTGACATAGGCCCCTAAATTTAGCAAACATTCCACTGCGACTGTGTTACCAAAAAAAGCGGCCGTATGTAACGGCGTGATACCGTAGGGCCCCACCAGATTAACATCACCCTCCTTTTTGACGAGCAATTTCACTAGATTGCTCAAATTTGAGTGAGATTGCTCTAGCGCAAAGTGTAAAGGCAAATATCCCTGTTCATCTGGTTTTCGATAATCGGCACCCTGTTGTAGCAAAAACACTACAACTGACAAATGGCCATTGCGACAGGCCGCGTGCAAAGCGTTATAGCCATTAATACCTAATTGATTAATATAAGATTTTTTCTGAAAAATGGATTGCTTTTCAATCAACGATTTCACTAAATTCAGATTACCTTGCGCAGCGGCTTCCGGCAGACTTTGCTCAATACTCTGTCGTTGTTTTTGAAAAGAATTATTTATGCTTACCGAACGTTTACCATAAGTTACCTGACGGTCTTGTAAGCGTTGAGATAGCTGTGCTTTTTGCTGGGATAATGCAAACGCTTGCTCTTGTTTCTCTGTTAATGCGGCTTTTAAAGTGGCTAACTGCTCAGCTAAACTGCGACTGGAATCATAAATAAAATTTGCATAGCTCTGCATCTCTACTTGCATCGCTTTGCAAAACGATTCAAGCAACTCAGTCTGTCTTGGTTTAATATCAAGAAATTGGTTGTTGATATAAATCCGATCGCGAGCTTTTAATAGTGCATGATAGCCTTCGATGAAGATTTGCTCTTGCTTTTTAAGTGCTTGTTGATAGCGCTGATTTAGATCTTCAAGATTATCAGTATTGTTGTTGGATTGCTCACTTGGTCTTTTATGATACTCTTCCAACAATTCGATACGCAAACTAAGAACTTCACCTTCACGTACTAGTCGCTTTTCAATATCATCGATAGGCAGAATTACCTGCATAACAGATAATTCTTCAACCTCTAGACGTTGAGCCAGCGTTTCTAATTCGGCGCTGACCTTATTTTTTTGTTCAATAAGCGCATATTGCTTAAGCATGTTATGAAGCTCCAATAGAGGATGGTTATGCAATCCTATGAATCATTATTGACATTCGAACCAATAAGATTATTTCTTAAGGATTGGGCATTAAACTTAAAATTTGAGCAATTATAGAGCATTGATTTGAATAATTGTATGGGTAAGAATACCCATTTCCTGGTGCTCTCAGAGGATCGCGAACGAGTTATAGGCAGGATAAGAGTGAATGAATAACACCTGAACAATAAATTAAAACATCCTGTTCTAATTTAAATCATAGGGCGCTAGAGAGTAGCGATGACGACTTAAAGCAAATCGTATCATCAGCATATCGTGCTTAATTAAAAGGTACATAATCTTCATGCGGTGTTAAATTGGCGTAAGCCAATACCAGCCATTTAGCACCATGATCAGCAAATTTTACTTGCACACGCGTGTGGGCACCACTGCCTTCCACAGCCAATATGACTCCATGACCAAATTTGGGATGACTAACATTTTGACCAAGCTTCAGGCCCACTTCTTCAGCGGCAACTGAGGATAAAGTCTTAGGCGACAGAGGCGCTTGAAAACGTGCTTTAACCCGAACCTCATCCAGTAACTCTTCAGGCAGTTCACGAAGAAAACGTGAACGACGGTGGTATTCTTCACGCCCATACTGTCTTCGCACTTCCGCATAAGACATGATTAATTTTTCCATGGCACGGGTCATACCGACGTAACAAAGCCTGCGTTCCTCTTCAAGGCGACCAGCCTCTTCCAGACTTTGCTTGCTTGGAAATACACCCTCTTCCATTCCTGCCAGGAACACTAATGGGAACTCCAAACCTTTCGCAGCATGAAGAGTCATCAAGTGCACAGAGCGCTCATGAGCCTCTGCCTGCATTTCGCCCGCCTCCAAAGAGGCATGGGCAAGAAAAGCCACCAGTAAAGGTAATTCTTCGTCAATTTCCTGCTCATAGCGAAATTGTTTGGCAGCATTCACAAGCTCTTGTAGGTTATCCAGGCGAGATTCTGCTTTATCCCCTTTGATTTTTGCAAAATGGGCGTACAAACCACTACATTCAATGACAGTACCAATTTGCTCATCCAATTCTTGATGAACTGTTTGCCTTTGTAAGGTTTCAATCAATTCAATAAACTTTGTCAGAGCAGTTGCTGCACGCTGTGGTAGTTGCTTTGCTTGTAAAACAGCATTTGCCGCTTGCCATAAAGAAATATCTTCTGCTTTAGCAAGATGGCGTAATTCCTCCAGTGTTTTTTCACCAATTCCCCGCGTAGGAAAATTAACTATACGTTCAAAAGCAGTATCATCATAAGGATTGGCGATTAATCGCAGATAGGCGAGCGTATCTTTTACTTCTGCGCGTTCAAAGAAACGAACGCCACCGTAAATACGGTAAGCGATACCTGCGCGTAGTAAGGCTTCCTCAATGACGCGTGACTGCGCATTAGAACGGTAAAGAATTGCAATTTCATCTGCACTGCGTCCATTATTAATTTCCATTACAATGCGTTCACCAAGAAAGCGGGCTTCATCCAGCTCGTTAAAAGCGCTATAAACCACAATCTTTTCGCCTGCTTTACCTGCAGTCCATAAGTTCTTGCCCATCCTGGAATTATTGTTAGTTATCAGGGCGTTTGCGGCATCCAAAATAGTGGAGGTTGAGCGATAATTCTGTTCAAGGCGGATAAGTTGAGTATTCCTAAAATCCTGTGAGAATCGTTGGATGTTTTCCACCTTTGCGCCGCGCCAACCATAAATAGATTGATCATCATCCCCAACGGCCATTACAGCAGCATGCTCACCAGCAAGTAAACGAATCCACGCATATTGAATCGTATTGGTGTCCTGGAATTCGTCAACCAGAATTGCTTGAAAGCGGTGGCGATAATGCAACAAAATATCTGGATTATCCCGTAACAGCTCGTGTGTACGTAGCAGCAACTCGGCAAAGTCAATGACGCCGGCTGTTTGACAAGCCTGTTCATAAGCTTTATAGATTTGCACTAAAGTACGGGTTGGTCCATAGGACAAAACAGGAATGTGCTCTGGTCGTAAACCTTCATCTTTCTGACCATTAATAAATGCTTGCGCCTGCTTAACTGGCCATTGATCTTCATCAAGATTCAGCGATGCTAAAACGCGTTTAATGACTCTTGCCTGATCCTCACTATCTAGAATATGAAACTGCTCAGGTAATTTTGCAGCGTCATAGTGGCGGCGTAATAACCGATGACATAAGCCATGAAAAGTTCCAACCCATAACCCTGTCAAAGGGATTTCCAACATACTAGTTAGACGCGCTTTCATCTCCCCGGCTGCTTTATTAGTAAAAGTCACTGCTAAAATCGCGTGAGGAGAAATATGCTCTTGCTCAATAAGCCAGGCAATACGACTGACTAACACGCGAGTTTTACCACTGCCAGCGCCTGCCAAAACCAGTGTACTCCCTAACGGTGCAGCCACCGCTTCCCGTTGTTTCTCATTTAATTCCTTAAGCAGTGCTGTCATGCATTAAACCCAATAACTCAAAACAAAAAACTATTATCTTAAATTTAGCAGTGAAAAACAAAGCCTGATTTGCAACGGTCTCCACCACAATCGATATAGTATCAAATGTAGCACAATTATCTGGATTTAATAATTAATAAACATGGCATGTTCTATACTCATGGAAGACGATAAATACACACTTATTCCTTCAAACGTCTTTGCTTCTGATTATTGACAGTATAAGATTTAAGAAAAAACGAGGAATTTATGCATTCCCTTTACCCAGCAATTAAACCTTACCAACGTCACGAGTTACCTGTAAGCACACCTCACACGCTTTACATAGAAGAGATTGGTAATCCTCAGGGTAAACCAGTCATTGTTCTACATTCAGGGCCTGGTGCTGGTGGAAACAAATGTCTACGACGTCTTTTTGATCCAATGCTATATCGCATCGTTTTATTTGATCAGCGAGGTTGTGGCCGTTCAACCCCGCACGTTGAGTTGCAAAGCAATACTACCCGCGATTTACTGGATGATATTGACGCTATTCGGGACTATTTGGGCATAACACGATTTGTTTTATTTGGTAGTGGTTGGGGCTCTTTGTTAGCGTTACTGTATGCACAGCAATTCCCACAGCAAATTGGCGCTATGATGCTGCATCAAATTTTTCTAGGGCGAAAAAAGGATATCGATTGGTTTTATCAAAATGGTGCAAACTGTATTTTTCCTGACTATTGGCAAGATTTTATTAGTTTGGTGCCTGAATCGGAACAGGATAATCCTGTAAAATATTATGCACAATGCTTGCAAGGCGATAATGAATTAGCACGAATGGCAGCTGCCAAACATTGGGCATTATGGGAAGCACGTTGTAGCAGCCTGCATCCTCATTTAAACGTTATTGATCAATATTGTAATCCCCATTTTGCTTTGGCATTGGCTAAATTGGAGTCACACTACATCAGCAATCATTTTTTTATCAAAGAAAATCAAATCTTAGAGCACGTCCATAAAATAAGACACATTCCTGCTTATATCATCCATGGTCGTTATAACATGATCTCTCCTATTGGCGCAGCCTGGGATTTACATCAGTCATTACCCGCTTCGAATCTAAGGATTATCCGGGATGCCGGTCATTCTGAGCGTGAAGCAGGAATCATCGATGCTCTGGTATCTGTCAGTAAAGAGATTGCTGGTAAGGATTTGGATGTATGCTAATCGTTATGCAGCGAGTACATGAAGCTCATGTAACGGTTGATGAGAACGTTGTGGGCGCAATTTCTCAGGGACTTTTAATCCTTTGTGGTTTCGAGCAGAACGATAATCAACAAACACTAAAGCGTATGTTAGAAAAATCCTTAAATTACCGAGTTTTCAGTGATGCAAAGGGCAAGATGAATCTTAGCCTAAAGGAGATAAGTGGCGGTTTGTTGCTGGTTCCTCAATTCACCTTGGTAGCAGACACACAAAAAGGATTGCGCCCCAGTTTTTCTGCAGGAGCATCCCCTGTAGCAGGTCAGGCATTGTTTGAAGCATTAATCATGCTTGCACACCAGCAGCATAATAAGGTTGCAAGTGGCCAATTTGGAGCCGATATGCAGGTCCATCTTTGTAATGATGGGCCCGTAACATTTATCCTTCAGTTTTAGTAAGGCAAACTCATACCATCCTGAATGGAGTGAAATTCAATATGAATCGGGGCCTTGTTTGTGGGATCCTTCAAGCAACTTCGCTGCTCCCCAAGACGTACGTCATCCCTGGGGTTCGTCATCCTGAAAACGACGTAGTCGCTTGAAGGAACTCCTGAATATGACACTGTTATGTCTCGGTTTTAGTTTTCAACCGCTATAAACTGGTGTAACATCACTTCATGCAGCAATAAAAAGTTAAAGAATCATGCGCTTAATTGTCACGCTTGCAACAGTAATCGGCTCTTTGATGCTCTCTGCTTGCATAACCAAAGGTTCTAATCCAGCCGACCCTTACGAATCCATTAATCGCAAGATTTATAATTTTAATATGGCTGTTGACGCCACTGTTTTAAAGCCAACAGCCAAATTTTATAAAGTGATTCTACCACCACCAGTTCGTAGCGGAATTAATAATGCGTTTAATAACGTTGCCATGATACCAACGGTCGCTAATGATCTCCTGCAAGCAGAATGGCGCTATGCCATTAAAGATGCCTGGCGATTTATGATTAACTCAACGTTTGGTATAGCAGGTATTTTTGATATGGCAGACAAGCATTTTAGTCTACCTCCGCACTACAACGATATGGGCCTGACTTTTGCCAAATGGGGAGATAAAAAATCACCCTATTTAGTAATTCCTTTGTTAGGCCCTGCAACGATTCGTGATGGTATGGGAATGGTGTTTGATTATACCGTGTTAAGCCCTTATGCCTATATTGACCATGCTGGCGTAATTTGGGGATTAGCAGCCATAAGGTATGTAGACTTGCGTTCCCAAATGTTTGAAACAGAAGCGTTAATGGCGCAAGCTCTCGATAAATATGCTTTTATCCGTGACGCCTATTTACAGCATCGTAATTTCCGTATTACGGGTGAGCAACAAGAAACAGGTTCACTGTACATCGATGATGAAGACAATGAAGAAGACATTGGCGATTACATTGATGATGAGCCTCTACCTGCCAAAAATTCTGAATCGACTGGTACCAATCCGAATGCTTCACATAGCCCTGCATCAGCCTGAAATCCCACCGAATACTGGGAACATCATTCGCTTGTGCGCCAATACTGGTGCACAGTTGCATCTTATTCATCCTTTAGGGTTTACCTTAGATGATAAACGCATGCGACGAGCAGGCCTTGACTACCACGAATGGGCTAACATCATTCATTATGAAAATGAGCAGCATTTCATGGAAAAAAATCAACAGCGCAGAATTTATGCTTGCTCCACGAAAGGAACTCAAGGTTATCATGAAATTAGCTATCAGGATGAAGATATGCTTCTTTTCGGGGCTGAAACCCGCGGCCTACCCGCTCATTTAAGGGAGCGGTATACTGCCATTCGCATTCCTATGTGTCCTCACAGTCGCAGCCTTAACTTATCAAACTCTGTCGCTATTATTTTGTTTGAAGCCTGGAGGCAGCTACAGTTTGATGGCAGTGTTTAGTACCATTGCCCAGCTATTAACAATTAATTAGGTTATTATTTGTCTGTTCGGCATTTTGCTCAACAATCTCGGAAATAAAAACACTTTGACATAAAATTGAATGCCTTATTAAAGGGGATTGAATCTTCTGAAATTGCTGGTTGGCCTGCTCCTTGCGATACTCAACGTCTTCAACATTGACTCCAGAAGTCACTTGACAATAAGCCTTGGCTAAACCTTCATTACTCAAACATGCAAGCTGATAATCATTGTCGTTATAGTTTTCAAGATCACTTTGCAAATTTAGAACTTTATGAAAATGCTTAATTGCCTTTTTTGTTTCCGGATCATCTACCTTCACAACATTCTTCAGATGTTTTTTGGCAGACGCGTAGGTTTTTCCTACTTTTTCTCTAATCTTCTCTTGAGTTGGCATTCTAATTGTCCGTTTAAATTAATACGGACCGAATGATACTTTATTCCTCAAAAGTCTTCACTCTACAATGCTAGTTTTCTCTGGTTACCGATTAAATCGGATTTTCGTTCAAGGTACACCCCATACCGCCGTTCCTGATAAGGCTTAGACCATACATGTAGAATTTATTAGGTTAAACCTGCCGAATCGGCCCAGGATACTGGGCTACTAGGGTATCCGCTGTAAGTAAAGTTATGCCTTCCACGGTAGCTTGTGCTACCAATATTCTGTCAAAAGGGTTTTTGTGTATTGAGGGTAAGCTTTGAATAAATACAGTGTGAGCACTTGTTATTGCTAACTCGTAATAGCCGTTATCCAGTAGATTTCGTCGAAGAACCCTGGTATCCACCTGAAAATTCTCCTTTTGTAAACTACTTTTAATGGCAATTTCCCAAAGGTTTGCAGGGCTAAAAAAAAGCTCATTAGCCTCATCATTGATAAGTTGACATGCCTCTTGAGACAAATCATCAGGGGAGCTGGCTGCCCATAGAATTAAATGCGTATCGAGCAGGAATTTCATGAATTACAGCCAAAAATATCTTCTATTTCTTTACTACCCATTCTATCGAAATCTTTGGGAATGGTAATTTGCCCCTTCATGAATCCTACACGACGTATTTTATTGCTAGCAGAAGATGATAGTGCTGTTACTTTTACAAGAGGTTTACCTGATTTCGCAATGATAAAGGGTTCTCCTCGAACAGCTTCTTCAATTAGTTTGGATAAATTCGTTTTAGCTTCATGGATATTTACTTTATGCATAGTCTTACTAAACTAAGTCTATTTAGCTTAGTTTAACAAAAAACTTACCATTACACAAATAGCCCAGTCGACACGAGTCTTAGTTTCTAATCAACTTCTCTAGACAACGCAAATAATCGCCGGCTATATCCAACCCCGTTTCTTTGGCAATTTCTTGCAAACAAGTCGGACTGGTTACATTTATTTCTGTTAAATAATCTCCAATTACATCTATCCCTACAAAATAAAGTCCTTTCGCCTGCAATGTAGGACCAATCTGTTCACAAATCCAGCGGTCTCTGGCCGTAATAGGTACTACTTCTCCTTTGGCTCCTGCGGCAAGGTTACCGCGTAATTCTCCTTTGACAGGGATACGGGCCAAAGCATAGGGGACTGGTTTGCCATTAATTAATAAAATTCGCTTATCACCGGAATGGACAATTTCAGGAATGTAGTGCTGGGCCATAATACTTACTGTTTGGCCCTTGGTTAGCACCTCCAAAATAACGGACAGGTTCAGGGCTTTTTCATCAACATGAAACACCGAGTTACCGCCCATTCCTTCAAGCGGTTTAAAAATGACATTGCGGTGTTCTTGCCAAAAGGCGCGTAAATGCTCGATATCACGGCTTACCAAAGTTGGAGGGCAACATTGCGGAAAATTTAGAGTAAAAAATTTTTCATTGGCATCGCGCAAGCTTTGCGGTTTATTGGCCACAAGAACGTCTTCTTTTTCCGCCAAATCCAGGGCATAAGTAGAATAGATATATTCCATGTCAAAGGGCGGATCTTTTCGCATGAGCACGATGTCCATTTCACTTAATGCTTGTTCTCCAAGTTCTGCCACTTGCGCCCAATTTTTGCTGGATAAGTCGCCAAGATGAATGGATGATAATCGTGCAAACGCACGTCCTTGCCGGCAAAACAAATCAGCTTGCGTAAAATAAAAACAAGACCACCCCAGCGCTTGTGCTGCCTTTAACATGGCGAGTGTTGTATCTTTATAAGGTTTTAAATGATGCAGAGGATCCATCAATACCGCAAGCTTCATTCGAACTCCTAAATTTTCAGATTGAAATAGCTGCAATTTCCCTTGCAGCGGCCAAGGCTGCAAGACGCGCGATGACGCCATAGGCATAGAATCGATTTGGACAATCAATGGCATCAAGATCCCGTCGCGGTGTATTACAAGCTTGTGCGAAAGCCAGAGGCTCAAAGTGCATGCCCGGGGCATTAAGATTTTCACTTGTCCCTCGTCCCTGATGTACACGGTAGAAACCTCCCACAACAAATTGCCCTATCATATAAACGACAGGTTCAGCAACAGCGCCGTTAGGCATGGTCTCAAAGGTATACACCCCTTCTTGTATCATTACTCTATCCACTTTGCGACTACCTTTACTGGCGGACATACGCGTGCGCTGTTTACGGTTTAACTGTTTCAATTCTTCGGCGCTATAGGCCATCATGACACTCATGCCGTAAGTACCATTATCTGCCTTAACCACGATAAAGGGTTTTTCCGTAATGCCATAGGTAACGTATTTATCGTTTATTTGAGACAGTAATTTATCGGCTTCCTCTGCCAAACTATCCAGTCCCTCCTGAGCCATAAAATCAATGCCGCCGACTGCAGTAAAATAAGGATTAATGAGCCAAGGGTCCATATTCACTAATTTGGCAAACTCCGAAGCAACCTCATTAAAAAAATGAAAATGGCTGGATTTTAATCTTGTTGCCCAACCTAATTTTGCGGTGGGTCGAATCGGTTGCTCCAAATCTTGTAAAATATCGGGTATACCAGAAGACAAATCATTATTGAGCAAGATAATACAAGGATTAAAATCAGAAAGCCCAACACGATTTCCGAAGCGCTTTATAGGTTCTAAGCGTAAGCTGTTACCTTGCTCCAGCACAATCTCTTGAGGTTCTGTTACTTCAGGATCCAAACTTCCAATACGAACGATAAAACCTGCGTGCACAAAGATATCGCGTAATATACTCAGGCTATGTAAATAAAACTTGTTTCGCGTATGACTTTCAGGAATCAATAAAATGCGCAGGCAATTAGGGAGTGCGTCAACCATAACTGACTGCACTGCCTGAACGCATAACGGTAAAAAATCACGATTAAGATTATTAAATCCTGCCGGAAACAGGTTGGTGTCTACCGGAGCAAGTTTAAAACCAGCATGACGTAAATCGACTGAAGAAGTAATCGAAGGCGGCGTTTCCTGCCATTTTTCCCTAAACCAAGATTCAATAGTGGCCACCTGATTTAATAGAATTTTTTCTACATGATGTAGAGGTCCACAATGTGCCGTTATCAAATGAGGTACGGGTACATCACTCGCTTGCATGCTCTCTCTCCAGCAAAAATTATCAAAGGATGGTAACCTAAGGTGTAGTTAGAATCAAAATATGAAACTTCTTGGGTGCATAATTTAAAATCTCTACGTTCTGCGCTTTGTGCACGGCACACAGGTAAAAGATAAATTTACATTAAATACGATCTATTAACATATAAATGATAGACTAACTGAATTAATTATTTAATTAGCTTTTATCGTGAACAAACACACCTTACTTTCTCTGTGGATTCTAATTCTGTTAGGATTTATTTGGGGTTCCGGCTACACACTGGCGAAATATGCAATGACTCATGACGTACCCGCGTTAGGTTATGCCTTTTGGCAATCTGCAGGCCCTGCTTTATTATTAACTTTACTTTGCCTACTCACAGGCAACACCGCTATTTTTCAGTGGAAGTATTGGTCTTATTTTTTAATTTGCGGATTAGTAGGTATTACTATTCCCAACACTAATATGTACTTCATAGCCAGTCATATCCCTGCAGGCCTGCTTGCTGTTTTGGTCAATACGGTGCCTTTGCTCGTTTATCCAATGGCATTACTTGTAAAGCAGGAATATTTTGATAGCTGGCGCATGATGGCTTTAGTTATTGGTGTTTCCGGCATTTTATTAATTATAGGCCCTACCTTTTATGGTCTCTTATCGGGGTGGGCTTTGTTGGCATTACTTAGTCCTTTTGCCTTCGCTCTTTGCTCAATCTACATCACGGCTAAACAACC
Source organism: Legionella clemsonensis (assembly GCF_002240035.1). Taxonomy (NCBI): domain Bacteria; kingdom Pseudomonadati; phylum Pseudomonadota; class Gammaproteobacteria; order Legionellales; family Legionellaceae; genus Legionella; species Legionella clemsonensis. The sequence goes on from NZ_CP016397.1 coordinate 2,514,172, forward strand.
CTCCTCAATGACAGCCCTTGAAGCAGCAACGGGGATGCTATTGGCATCAACCTTGTTGCTTTTTCCTCTCATTGTTCAGCAACAGTCGTTTTATTCTTTGGCAGGCTCCTTTACCCTGGTAAAGCAGGTCATTTTATTGGAAATCATCTTATCAAGCTTGGGGTATTTGCTCTTTTTTAGCCTTCTTCGTTTAGCCGGCCCCGTTTTTTACAGCTTAACGGGTGGCATGGTGGCCTTAACCGGGTTATTTTGGGGGTTTATTGTTTTTCATGAAATTCCTAATCGTGTACAAGTACTGGCTATCTTTATGATAGTATTTGCCCTTTTTCTGTTATCATGGCGACAATCCAAACAATTGCAGGAGGCCATGTGACATTCACGGAAATTATTAATCAGTATGAAGGGCAGATACTCACCTTGCAGTATTTGTTAATGTTAATTAATGCATTATTGCATGTGCTATTCGCAGGAGCTGTGGCGCGTGACGCAGGGAATTTATATCAACTCGGACAACGTCCTGCTTTGGTATCCGCTGCAACCTGGGCTTTTGCAACCCTCCTTGGTGGTGTAATTACAGCGACTATCTATTGGTTTATTCACCACTCAACCCTTACAAGACCAATGATTCGAGAGGATGCTTATGAGCGAAAATAATATAACTGTTACTGTACAAGAATTAAAGCAACGATGGGATGAAAATCCCTCTTTGTGCCTCATTGATGTCCGGGAGCTCCACGAATGGCAACATAATCGAATTCCTGGTGCCATTCATATTCCTAAAGATGAACTTCTGCAACGCATTGGAGCGCTTGTTGCCGATTTAAATGAGCCTATTTACCTTCACTGTAAAAGCGGAGTTCGCTCACTTTATGCAGCAGGTTGTTTATTGGAGAAAGGGTATAAAAACGTTTATTCAGTAAATGGGGGTATTATTGAGTGGGTAATGTCAGGTTATCCAGTTGAAGAAAAATAACACCCTGCATCAGGCAGGGTGTTGTTATGATTACACAGTCGCTTTATTATCACTACTTAAATCTTCCTCATCATCATACTCTCTTTCTTCTTTTTTGGAAGAACCACCAATCCAATCTAAAAGATTGTAGGGGGAAGAAGTACTTTTTTTGCCTTCTTTACGTTGACGCTCTTCTTGTTCGCGTTCTTCCCGTTCACGTTTCTGAATGTCACGCTCCGTAGTAGTCCGAGCCCCTCTCCTAGACAGCTTACGGTTTGCACTACACATATCATCGCCCCTGTCTTCAAAAGCAGTTAAGTCCAACTTCTCAATTTTAGAAAAGGGATGATTCTCGTGCATTTTTTCCATGTCAGGAGTAAAAACCAAACTCGTATAAAATTTCATCGCTTCAGAAGTCATTTTTACAGCACTTCTAGGATCAATTTCATTTGGGGTTAGTTTTTTTTCTATATTTTGGTTAGTCTTCATAACGACGCCTATTGCATCAAGTAACAGATCACGAAGATAACTGCTATTGGGGGGAAGCCCTTCCGATACGATATATATGAAGCCACTAAGGATACAAGACTTCGATTTTTTTTGAGCCTGAGTTTCTTCCGGCAATTTATTGACTTCGGTGATAACCGCCTTTAGAAATTCAATATGAGGACGACGAGTATCTTTTAATTGCTCAATTCTAGTCTTGCCATAATACCCCATATACTTGATGACCGCTTGCTCGAATTTGGCTGTTATTGTTTCATATGCTGCTAATTCAAAACCCATCTTACTCTCCTTACTCCATGAATAGGTTATTATTGGTGCAATCATTCACCGCCAACCAGTGTAAACTAAATAAAACCTTTCGTCATGTGTTTTCTTTAAACGGTTTAATCAATTTACAATCTACTGATTTGATTTAAAAATTACTGTCTAGCAGCCTACTACTTACTTAATAAGTTTTTGACATTTCGTTTTTCCTGTTTTGGGTAAGGTGCCTCTTTCGCCCGCAATTGTGGTTCCCGGAAAAGCCTGAATATTCTTACATTCTGCCTACACCCACGGCTTTGTTCCTGATATCACAAATTTTATCTCTACGTAGAGATATATGAAATTTGAGGAGCTCTCAGGAACAAAACCGTGGGACGTGAGAAAGTAGAGTTTTTTTGCACAAAATCCAACTATTTTTAAGTAATTTCCATTTACCCATTCATGAATCTGCTTTAGGATGCCACTATTTTATTTTTTATGAGAAAACCATGAAAAAAGCCTTAACTCTCTCTTTGTTATTAATAACTACTCTGGTTTCAGCAGCGACCAAACCCAAATTGGTTGTTCAACTTGTCATTGATCAATTAAGGGGAGATTTAATCAGTCGCTATCAGCATAAATTTGGTCCCGATGGGTTTAATTACCTCTTAAGCCATGGTCTTGATTACCAGAACGCTCACCACCCACACGCCAATACCGTCACTTGTGCAGGACATGCCACGATTGCTACAGGCAGTTATCCCGCCTTGCATGGCATTGTAAGCAATGAATGGTATGACAGAAAAACAAAATCAGAGATTAATTGCGTGGAAGATTTGCAAAGTATCCTCTTACCGACTGCCCGCTCACGAAAACCCTTAGCGGGTCGCTCACCACGCAACTTAATGGCTTCTACCTTAAGCGATGAAATCGTATTGGCACAAATTGGTCAGGCTTTTGCTGTGTCATTAAAAGATCGCGCTGCCATCACTTTGGCAGGTCATGCTGGAAAAGCCTTTTGGTTTGACAAAGAAAATGGTGGATTTATTACCAGTAAATATTACTATTCAACCTATCCTGTATGGGTTAATGATTGGAATAAGCACTATGAAGCCAAAGAGATAACTTGGCAATTAAGTGCTCCTGTGGCCAATTATACTTATGCCAAAACACCTGTGTTTAAAAACCGTTTTCAGGAGTTTGGAACGACTTTCCCACATCATTCAGGTTCTCCTCAATCAGAAACTTATTACAAGTTTTTCTCAATGACCCCTTACGCTGACGAATTAACTGCTGATTTTGCCATTAATCTGCTGGTTAATGAAAAACTCGGCAGAGCTGACGGAAAAGTAGATTATTTAGGCATTAGTTTTTCTGCCGTTGATGTGATTGGCCATCAATTTGGGCCTAATAGCCTTGAGTCGGAGGATAATCTTTTAAGATTGGATAAAACCTTGGCCAAATTACTGGCGGCCATCGACAAACAGGTGGGTCTGGATGATACCTTAATCGTGTTAACCGCCGATCATGGCGTGAGTGATTCTCCCGCTTATTTGGCAGCGCATCATATTAAAGAGAACCATTCTTTAAAGCTGCCACAAATGCAGGAGATTATTGAACAAACACTCGTTAAACATTTTCAACTGCCTGCCAAGGCATTACAAGCTATCTCCTTACCCTATATTTACCTGAATCATGAAATCATTAATGAACATCAATTGTCTAATCGTCAGGTTAGTGCTTATTTGGCAGAAACGTTGCGTCAACACGTGGGCATTTTTCAGGCTTACCCCATGCCATTGGCAAATACCGAACACGATTGGCTCAGTGCGAAAGTGGACAAAATGGCATTTCCTGATCGCTCAGGAGATATTTATCTCGTTCCCCCGCCTTATCAAGCCTTGGCCGATAAAAGTGAGCAGCGTGTAGCCCATGGGACTCCCTGGCAATATGATAGCTATGTCCCTTTATTGTTTGTCAATGGCAAGTTTAAAACAAAACATATCACAAGGCCTGTCAATACCACGGATATTGCCTCTACTTTAGCGGTTATTTTGTCAATTAAATCTCCCTCCGCCTCCGTAGGGCAACCCCTAACAGAGGTGATTGAAACATTCGAAAAGAATGCTTGAAATTCACTCGAAATGCCCCTATTTTTTACCTAATAGGGCATTTTTAAATGGACTTCATCGATGAACAATGTAAAAACTTTTATCTTACTGGCGGCGCTAACGGCCTTATTGTTGGTTATTGGTAATTTATTAGGCGGGAGAGCAGGGTTAATACTGGCTCTAGGCTTTGCCGTTATCATGAATTTTAGTGCTTATTGGTTCTCTGATACTATTGTTTTAAAGATGTACAATGCGCAACCGTTAGATATGAGTCATCCCGTTTATCGCATTGTCAGAGAATTGTCACAACGCGCGCAAATTCCCATGCCCAAAGTTTATGTCGTGGATAATCCCACTCCAAATGCCTTTGCAACGGGCCGCAATCCAGAACATGCAAGTATCGCGGTTACCACAGGTCTTTTAACCCGCTTAACAGAAGAAGAATTAACAGGGGTTTTGGCCCATGAAATCTCTCACGTGACCCATCGTGATACCTTAATTAGTGTCATTGCTGCCACGTTAGCAGGGGCAATCAGCGGGATTGCCAATATGTTTATGTGGACTTCCATGTTTAGTCATGGTGACGAAGAAAGACCCAATGGTTTCGTGGCATTGCTCATGATGATTCTAGCTCCTTTGGCAGCTGCACTTGTACAAATGGCCGTTTCTCGTTCACGAGAATATGAGGCGGATACAGCAGGGGCCAAATTGTGCGGACACCCTTTATGGTTAGCCAGTGCCCTGGGTAAGCTGGAAATGGCTAATCAGCAAGGTCAATTTCATCAGGCTGAGACCCATCCAACAACCGCCCATCTATTTATCGTGAACCCCTTAAGCAGTGAACACTTGTCCAGCTTATTTGCCACGCATCCCCCCATAGGTGAGCGCATTAAACGTTTACAGGAAATGGCTGGGGGTTACCGTTAACTACCCCAGTTACAAGGAGAATTTGCATGGAGAGCAAACGTTATGAAAGAGCATTTGCTTTTGTTAATTTAAAGCAACTGCCACCCAAACCCCGCCGTACCGGGCTCATTGAAATTAGAGGACCTTATTATGAAGCCTTTACTATCAATCAACTTAAAGATCTATTAAACACTTGGGGTTATTATATTGACGGGTTTAAGTTTGCCGGAGGGACGCAAGCCTTATTGGATAAAAAAACTGTTAAATCATTCACCAACCTTGCTCATGAACATCAAGTCTATGTCAATACCGGCGGATTTATAGAACGCATTCTCATTCAAGATGTTTCCCTGATTGATGCATACCTTGAAGAAACCCAACAATTAGGATTTGATGTGGTTGAAATATCAAGCGGTATGTTTCAACATGCTGATGATTTCACGCTTGCTGATCAAATTAAACTGGTAAATAAAATTGAAAAAGCAGGGTTAAAAGCGAAACCTGAAATCACTATTATGAGCGGTGTAGGCGGAGGCGTTAAGGAAATTGGTTATCAACAAAAAGTCAAAGCAATTAAAACTAAAGCTCAACTACTAGAAGAAGCAGAACGTTTTTTTGATGCAGGTGCTTTTATGCTAATGGTTGAGTCAGAAGGTATTACTGAAGGCATAAAAGACGTCAATGATTGGCGTAGCGATATTATTTTTTCCTTAATAGAACGGTTTGGGCACGAGAAATTGATGTTTGAAGTATCCCCGGAAGATGATGAAGCGCGCCAAACATTTAAATGGTATTTAAAAAATGTGAGCCTTGAGATTAATCTAATGATGAATGCTAAAAATATAGTCGAGTTCAATGCCTGGCGACTGCACTTATGGGGTGACCGCGAATTGTGGAACAATAAAAAAATTAATCTTACAGGCAACAGCTGAAGAATTTAGACAGCGTATTTCCTCTCATGCTCAATGAGCCAGCGCTTACGAGCCAAACCTCCGCCGTAACCGCCTAAATCGCCATTGCTGTTAATAATTCGATGACAAGGGACAATGATAGCCAGTTGATTAGCACCATTCGCATTGGCTACTGCCCGAGAAGCGGTAGCACGGTTTAAGGCTATCGCCTGTTCGCGATAACTGCGAGTTTCTCCATAAGGGATAAGGCGTAATGCTTCCCAGACCTTTTTTTGAAAAGGACTTCCTAGCAAGGCTATAGGTGTTTTAAATAATTGCAGACTACCTTTAAAGTAAGCTTTTAATTCTTGTGCAATGCTGTTAATTGGTAATGTCGTTCCTGGAATAACCGCTGCTTTTAGCCGTTGCCTTACTCGTTCGACCTCTCGCTCCAGACCACGCCTATCTACGAACTCTAAAAGATGAAGTACTTCTTCATCGGCTATAGCCAACATTGGTCCTAAAGGGGTATCTAACCAGGATGCTTTTAAAATTTGACATTCTTTCCTGGAAAAAGAAGGAGGCCCCCCCATAATTTTTGTAAAGGCATCCCGAAAACCACTACCCGATTCAAATCCAACCTCTAACTGTGCCTCAATAATGGAATCACCCTGACGAATTTGTTTTAACGCCAAGCCTAAGCGCCTTGCGCGCGCATATTCCACAAAGGTCATGCCAAATCGTTTTTTAAATTGTCGGCGGGCTGTGGATGCGTCAATGGATAATTCATCAAAATCTTTATCTTTCCATCGTTTTGTTGGATTTAGCTCTACTGCCTCGACCAATAATTGAACTGTCGCTGATACTTGATGGGGATGCGAAAGAGGACGGCAGCGTTTACAAGGACGGTAGGAAGCCAACAATGCCTCCTGGGCTGTTTGATAAAATTCACAGTGCTTAAATTTTGGCTTTCTCGCGGGACAGCTTGGTCGACAAAAAATCCCTGTCGTTTTAACCGCGACATAAAAAATGCCATCATACTCGGTATTTTTATCCAGTAAAGCCTGATAATAATTTTTTTTAGTCGTGTCAGTGAGCATAATCATTGCCTTACAAACGTTATAATTCAACTATATCAAACTTTAACGAAGGGCATGACCGAAATTCGAGCATTGTATTTTTATGTGCAACAGAAGCTTATCCCACCTAATTTTTTCTTAATCTTAGTTCTATATAATTTGTAATCAAATTGAACATATAAAGCACAAAATATCAATTTTGAGGATCTATGAAATTATTTGCAAAGCTACTCGAAGCTACCTTACTTCCAGAGAGAAAAGACGGATTTCTTTTTCCTTTCCCACAATCATTCTTATTTTACGATGTAAAAATAGATCACCCGAACCAATTTTTAATTCACGGAGAACCAGTCAGGAAATTAAGATTACTTTATCAATCCCAAAATCAGCACAATCCCCTTCTTCCCTCTCCTGCAGCATGCTATATCCATTATGAACATGGCAAAAAAGAAGTGAGGTCAATCGACCCGGATAAAGTGCAAGAAGTATTGAAATCTTTCAGAAAATATTCGGGTAATTCAATTCAAACCTTCTCTAGGATGAATGAAGATCAGCTGAATTGGCAAGAAAATTCAATGCGATGTGTTTATCAACAACAAACGAAAGACCCAGAGGTATTTTATACAGAGTTACATGAAAAAATTATAACCGGTATTGAAATGATAGCCGCCCGGGAAAGTTTACAAAGATTGAATATTGTCGATGGTGGCTGTGGTGATGGGAAACTTTTAAAAAAAATAGAAGGGAGATTCTCTGGAAATATAACATTTAAAATGAAATTGCTGGGATTTGATTTTAACCAGGAAAATGTTGCAGCATGCCGTCAGAACTATGCAGGTCAGTGCAATTTTATTGAAGGTGATTTGTTACAAATTCAGAGGCTCATCCAGGATTCTAAAGCGAAAGGATGGATTAATCCTGACTGGCCTATCCTCCTAACGTTATCCGGTTCATTAACCCGTCTGGTTTTAAAAAATGGTTTTGATGCCAGTCATGTATTAATGCAAACGTCTGCAAGTCAAGTCAACTACTTAGTAGGGGGCGGTGTAGGTGAACCTTTGACTACTTCCTGGATGCTAAAACAGGTTGGCTACAAGAGCAATCCTATACCTGTAAGCGAAGGCCATCATTTTTTCTCCTATCAACAACAGCAAAGATTAGACTTTCTCGCAGCAAAACTGGCCAGACTACAAAAAACCAATAGGCTAGAGCTGGCGCTTTGCCCGAATCCCGTAGAAGCATTATTGGCGATGCAACCTTATTTACAACATGATTCATCAATAGATTTATCATTCTTGCCTTTAACGAAAGAGCTTATAGAGGCTTTAACCAAGGTTCTCGAATTACGTCCTACATTAAAATTGATTTTTTGGCATCCTCAACAAGAGGCGGTCAAACAATTTTTGGAACATTTTTTTCTAAAAGCAGAAGTGACCGTAAAAATTCTCAAACAAGATGCAACTTTGCTTTCTTCTCATCGATTTTATACGCTTTTAAAAGGGGCTAACCCTACAGATTTCATTGATTATGAAACCATTTATCAATTTATTCTGGGTTATTTTGATAAAGCCCTTTCCATGGAAAGGATAAACTATGAGAAATGCGAAATGGTTTTGATGCATAAAATCATTAAAAGTATCACTGAGCCAAACACCATTGTGCTGAAGGAAACGGATGATGATAGACCACGAGTACTTGTTATTACCAAAAGTGCAGAAGATGAGGAACTTATTAAAAACTATTTTTTTAATTTTATTGCCTCTTGCGAAAAAGAAATCATGGCAAATAATTTAAGGATGCTACCGCTGGTTATATTTTGGTATCAAAAGGGATTTAATTTAGGCTCCCCCTTCGGTGACTATGATGTCCAAGAGGTTAATCGTTTTATACCCGAAATTAATCTTTATGCCTATTTAGCGAAACACCACACTAAAAAATTTGACAATAAAGCAATGGAAATGTTGGCAAAATGGACCATCATGACTAAAACAAAACCCGATTCTGAAGCACGGAAAGCAGGTATGGCAGAATTGGAATTGCTATGGCCTACTGAGAGTAACACATCCTCTTTAGGATATACAGGCTAACTATAGGGCATCTATAATCATCTTTTGCATTTAAAAAATAAGTAGGAGAAAAACCCAGAACAAATCATAAGTACGATGGCAAAGAGATAACCCCATTTCCAGGATAGTTCCGGCATGAATTTAAAATTCATCCATAAATACTGGCGATAAGTGTAGGTGGCAGCAAAATCACAGCTGCGATTAAAATATTTTAATGATTGCGCTTTGATCTATATTGATAAATCCTAAAGTAGCGTCCAGTAGAAAATTTACTTTATTGGCAATAAATCGGCAAGTTAGCTTCTAATATCATGTCCTCCTCCTTGTGCTAATTTTTTTATCGGCAACTTCTGAAAAATCTGTACTAAAAGTGAAAAATTAGTCAAATAATTTACTCCATTCTTATACACCGAATAAAAATATTGTTTATGATAAACCAAGCAAATCATTTAGGCTGATTACTTGCTTTAGATCGGTATTCTTAGGATAATTCGCCAATTTGTTGTTATAATTTGGATAGACGTATGGGGCAGCTCGGGCAATTCATTATAAATCATTGGGTACTTTGGCTTGCGTTAATTATTATTTTACTTTTAATCTTTATTAACGAAGCACAAGCTCAAAAAAAGCGGGCTAAAGAATTGTCACCCCAGGCAGCTGTTGATTACATTAATCATAAAGAGGCAGTTGTTATTGATTTACGTGATGTAGAAACTTTCCGCAAAGGTCATATTGTTGATGCTATCCGTGCCAGCCATAAAGATTTCGATGAGCAACGCATGGATAAGTATAAGGAAAGACCAATAATTCTTGTTTGTGCACGCGGTTTGCAATCAGCTCAGCTGGCAACAAAATTACGCGAGAAAGGGTTCTCAGAGCCGCTAGTATTAGCTGGCGGTATTGCCGCATGGCAAGCGGCTGATCTTCCCATGGTTAAAGGAAAATAAGAAAAAGGAAGGATACTATGGCTGATGTAATTATGTACAGTACTGCCTATTGCCCCTATTGTGCGCGGGCTCGAGATCTATTAGATAAAAAGGGAGTTACCTATACTGACATTCGTATTGATAATGAACCTGACAAACGTGATGAAATGATTACTAAAAGCGGTCGACGCACAGTACCACAGATATTTATTAACGGTCAGCATATTGGTGGTTGTGATGATATATATGAGCTGGAAAGACAAGGGCATTTAGATAAACTTTTACGAGGATAAAAAAACAATGACAGATCAAACAAGTAATACACAACAGCAAGAAGCCCAATTCATGATTCAACGTGTGTACATGAAGGATTCTTCTTTCGAAGCACCCAATACACCAGCCATTTTCCAGCAAAAATGGGAACCGGAATTATCTTTGGATCTAAATACGCAGAATACGCAGCTCGAGCAAGATGTCTATGAAGTAGTCCTTACTGTTACAGCCACTGTTAAAAATCAGGGCACTAATGCTTTTTTAGCTGAAGTAAAACAAGCTGGCATCTTTACTATTCAAGGTCCTTCAAAAGATCAACTCGATCATTTGCTCAATAGTTTCTGCCCCAATATTCTTTTCCCTTATGCACGTGAAGCAATTACATCACAAGTTATTCGTGGCAGCTTCCCTCAGTTAGTATTAGCGCCAATTAATTTTGATGCTTTATACATGCAACAAATGGAAGAGAAACAGAAGGCTGCCAAAGAACAAGTTGAAAAAACACATTAATTATGAAAGCAAAAGCGATTGCCATACTTGGAGCCGGCTCTTGGGGAACTGCCGTTGCAATCCATCTGGCCAATTGTGGTAATCCTGTCATGTTGTGGGCTCATAACCCACAACATGTACAAGAAATGCTAGCAGAACACTGCAATCGACGTTATTTACCGGATGTTTCTTTCCCTGGCTCACTTGTTCCTGTGGCCGACCTGGAACAATGTCTTGAACAAGCAACTGAAGTGATTATAGCCGTTCCTTCTCATGCCTTTGCCAGTTTACTCGCTCAGATTCCCAGACCTTCTCATGGATTATCCTGGTTAACTAAGGGAATAGATCCCGTTACCAATCAATTACCGAGTCAGTTAGTTGCTGAGCGTTGGGGAGAAGAGTTTCCGGTTAATATTATCTCTGGGCCCTCTTTCGCACGAGAAGTAGCTAATTTTCTACCCACCGCATTAACCTTAGCCGGCAATAATAAAGATTATCAAAAAAGGATTCGTTCACTACTGCACCATGAGAATATCAGGGTCTATTTAAGTAATGACGGGGTGGGTATTCAGTTATGTGGGGCCGTAAAAAATGTTTTAGCCATTGCTTGTGGTATTAGCGATGGTTTAGGTTATGGCGCTAACGCAAAAGCAGCTTTAATAACTCGAGGTCTTGCTGAAATGACTCGCCTGGGAATTAAAATGGGAGCCAAGGAAGAAACGTTTATGGGTTTGGCAGGCGTGGGGGATCTGGTGTTAACCTGTACAGATGATCAGTCGCGAAATCGCCGGTTTGGTCTTTTTTTAGGACGAGGAATTAGTGTTTTGGAGGCGACGCAACAAATAGGACAAGTTGTAGAAGGAAAGCATAATGCTGCTCAGGTTTGTTCACTTGCTGCAAAATTTCACACTGAAATGCCGATTTGCGCCCAGGTGAATGCTGTGTTAGAAGGAATGATTACTCCACAACAAGCAACACAGAATTTAATGAATCGCTCTCCACGCGAGGAATAAGTCAGAAATTGAGTAGGTGTATTGAGAATGATGACGCTTTCATTTACATCACTGGATTTTATCTATGCAACAATTGATTGTATACCTCCTTCTGCTTTTTACCACTGCCCCAGCCTTTGCTAATCCTGCAATTTTTAAAACGAAAAAATTCTATACCATTTCAGGAAATAATGAAGAAGAATTACGTCAGCAAATGAATGCGCTAGGACCTAAGATTAATGAGGCGCATTTTGATGCGCAGACCATCTGGCATATTGGATGGCATTATACCTGGCAGATTGATAACCCCTCACAAAATCCTTGTTACATTATCCATAATAGTGTTACCGCCACCATCACCCTTCTGCTCCCTCGTTGGATTAACCAGACCTCGGCTCCAGCAGACTTAAAAAATAAGTGGGCACATTATTTAATTGCCTTGGAAAATCATGAAAAACAACATGAAATTAATGGAATAAACGCAGCAAAGGCGATTGAATATGCTTTATTAAAAATTCCTGCAATGCCCAACTGTAAAGCATTAAAAGAAAAAATTGACGAAACAGCAAAGGCAATTCTGAATCAACATCACCTTTGGGATCAACAGTATGATAGTGAGACTCTCCATGGAAAAAATCAAGGTGCGACTTTTCCCTGATAATGCCCTTTCAGTGTTTAGTTGTCGCTCTTTTTAAAAATAATGGTCGCTTTTAATCTGGCTCTCAGGTGTAAGAATCAGAACAGAGTGAAATTATTCTCCACATCCCCAGGGAGCACCACAACCAAGATCAAATTGTTGCAAGTCAAACTGCTGTTGTTGCTCCTTTTTTTCCTGGTTTAAAGCGCACAATTGTCGTATAGGTTGCTGAAACATGGATTGATGAATTGTTTCTTCGAGCTTCTCTAAACGCTCTATCGATGAAAACTCAATCTGATTAAGCTGTTTTAAGTGCAAATGAATACAAGGGCTGCACTCCAGGCTCGCATGTGATAAAGGGTCAAAACCAGCACGCCTTATTAATTGCACAAATTCTTTGTCTGTCGCTTGCCATAGGGGATTCCACAAGGTTCGACCTTGGTACAACTCATTTTGATAATCAAATTCCTGTAAATCCGCATAGCGTCGTGAATCACAACGGCGCTTTCCAGAGACTATCAAGGCTTCGCAAGAGGGGTCCTGTTCATCCAGATGGGTAAGTATCGTTAATCCTTTTAAGAAACTGGCACACCACTGAAATTTCGGATTGGGAAATTGCTTGCGAGCAGTTACCATTTCCATGAAAGTAGCTTGCGATCTCAACTGATGCACTTCCACACCTTGCGCTTTAGCATACGCTGAACAAGCAGCAACTCGCTTTGGCCAGGAAGCAGCAGCCCATCCCGTATCTACATACACGAAATGCACTTCGGCTAAATTTTTTTCAATAAGAGCCTGCATGGCCGCCAAAGAATGATTACCAAAATTACCGAGGATTACATACATAAAATTATAAATAATGCCCAAACCTGAACCTGAAGACAACGCATTGGTTTTGACTATTAAGAGGTTTAAATTTTACCCAAACGGCATATAATAAACGATTTAAAAAGTTACTAGAAGAGAGTAATAAAAAATTGCTCTGTACATGACAGATTTTTTGTCATATACAAAGAAAAAATTGTTCAAATTCTATGACTTCTGCGAAAAAAAATTCCTCTAACCATGTATTCCTGAAGAAATGATTCACTTGTTTAGCATTAAAAAACTGGATTTTGAGAGAGTTCAGGAAGTTCCTGTTCTAAAAGCCGCTCAAACTCAGAAACACTATGAGGTTCTGACCAAAAATGAAAGAAATTTCGTTTCATTTTGCAAATTTTTCTGACCTCATGAATACATTGTCCCACATCGGAATCGGGATTATTCTTTAAACGGTTTTGCAGGGTAGTTAGCAGCTCTCTTTTCCAGTCACTGTTTCGTACTGTTTTTCGTCCATTCCTTTGATGGGCAATATTTTCTTTAAGTGCTGTTATGATTGTTGTCAATTTAACGGTATTTGCATTCATATCTGATGCTTCAGTGGTTAAATCTTTGTTAGTATTGAGTTGCAATGGTTCTTTTATGTCTTCATCTACACGAATTTCCCTATAGAAATTGTCTTTAGCATCCCATAAATTTTTATCAGCTTCTGCTTCGCCTAACATTCGATAATCATAGAGATAATTGGCAGTATTAATTATATTTTTTGGAGAAGCCTGCACGATTAAAAAACAATACTGCCCTTGAGCATAACCCCATGTTGCGAATGGCGATAATAATCCTAATCCTTGTTGCGTTAGGATAGCACCCTGGGTTAACTGAAAATTATTGACTTCACTTGAATAAATAATCCAGCCTTTCGTTCTATTGAAATATAGAATTTGCCAATGACCGGGACCACCATTGCTGCCTGTGCGCAAAAAATAGACCATCCTTTTATCCAGTTTTTGCAGGTCATGTTCTAAATTTTCTCTCTTATCACCACTGACCCAGTATTGTTTTTCTTCGTCTTCACTAAATAAAAAAGCAGGACTAATATCTACCTGAACATCTTGCGTTACTTTCGAGTACTGAAACTGGACATTTTTCTTTAAAACTAATTGAGCTGCCTTTATAAGCATTGCTTCAGCGCAGTTTTGATTAGTAGCAGGCTTAATAAGGTGTGAATTTTTAATAGCTTTCCCCAAATTAATTAGCAAAGACAAAATTATTGAGAATATTAACAGAAAAAGATTAAGAAAAAATTAGGCTCTACCCCAAATGTAGGGGCACTTTAATCAGATTATAGTAATCTAACTCTTTGATTCCGCAATCAAAAGAGGATTAAAGTGCCAAGAAAAGATATTATCCTAAATTTACCTGGCTATACAATAGTCAAGGTGACAGGAAACAATCCTGTTTATATTGAAGTAAGATATACTCGAGTTGTGCGTTGTATTTACTGCAATGGCAAGCGATTAAGGAAGAAAGATAGTTTTGAACGCAAGATACGTCATGAATCGATAGGATTGCGTTATAGCTATTTACTTATTAAGTCGCATAAGTTTCAGTGCTATGGGTGTAAGCGCTATTTTAATCAGCGTTTTCCGGGGATAGGTAAATACCAGCGAGCTACAGAAAGCTTGCGTAAAGAGGTGTTTCACCATCATACAGAGGGTGTTAGTCAAAAGGATTTAAGCCGTCATTTCCATACAGGCAAATCAACGATAGAACGTTGGTATCATTATGGTTATGAACGGCAAGAGAAAAGGATTACATCACCCTTATGTCCTCGTGTATTGGGTATTGATGAACACTCGTTTACAAAGAAGCAGGGCTATGTAACTACCTTATGTGATTTAGGTAAGCATAAGGTTTTTGATATTGTTAAAGGCCGCTCAGGGCGAGATTTAGAGGCTTATTTTAAAACATTGGAAGGCAAAGAGCGTGTACGTGTCGTGTGTATCGATTTAAGTAGCAGCTATCGGGCTTTGGTGAAACGCCACTTTCCTAAGGCCAAGATTGTGGCTGATCGCTTTCATGTCATCCGATTAATTAACCAACTGAGCATGCAAACCTTTCATCAAATTGATCCCACAATGAAGTATCAAAGAGGCACACTCATGGCTTTGAAGACAAAGCCAGAGAATCTAACGTCATTACGTTTAAGCAAACGCGACCAATACCTGAAACAACAACCCGCGATTGCTGCGATTTATGATTTTAAACAACAGTTGCATGAACTATTAACTAAGAAGCATTGTACAGCAAAAGAGTGTAAACGCTTATTACCGCAATTCTTGGAAATGGTTAAAGAACTAAAGCAAAGCGCTTTTCAATCGCTTAGAACTTTAGGAAATACACTATTTAAATGGAGAGAGGAAGTCGTTAGAATGCTTCGTTTTACTAAGAATAATGGAATAACTGAAGGGTTTCATCGAAAGATGAAATTGATTCAACGCAGGGCTTATGGGTTTAGAAATTTTGAAAATTATAGATTAAGAGTTAGAGTGCTTTGTGGATGAGTAAAGTGCCCCCGGATTTGGGGAAGACCCTTATTATTATGGACCGTAATTGGTGCCCAGGGCCGGAGTCGAACCGGCACGGAGTTTAAGCTCCGAGGGATTTTAAGTCCCTTGCGTCTACCTGTTTCGCCACCTGGGCATTTATCTTGGAGGCTGAGGCCGGAATCGAACCGGCGTACACGGCTTTGCAGGCCGCTGCATAACCACTCTGCCACACAGCCAAAACTAATTTATTAAAAAAAAAGCGACTGCCGCGTCGCTTTAATTTGGAGCGGGAAACGAGACTCGAACTCGCGACCCCAACCTTGGCAAGGTTGTGCTCTACCAACTGAGCTATTCCCGCCTGTCTACGGGTTGCAATTCTACCGTAAATTAAAACGCTGTCAATAAATTAAAATTATTTTTTTTATTACTGTTTAATTAAACTCTAAACACGATGCAAAACGTTTATATTTAACCCAACTTAGCAACCTTCAGGTGTGCCATTACTCCAAAAATTTGCAACCGTTCCTCTCATTCATTTAAAGAACAGTTCATGGTTTCCCTGGAGTAAAATCGAATATAACTGACTTTCATGATCCGACGCGAAATTCTGCAAGAACAGTCCTGATTAAAAATAGACTACTCCATGAAAAATTGCTAGGAAGCTGCGGGTTGTTTATTGACTAACTGCGGCCATGCTATTGTCAAATATATTATCATAGACCAAATGGTTAAAATTGCAGCTACATAAAGTAAAATAAATCCCAACACGCCCCAACCTGATTGAGCAGGCGTAAAAGCAACCAATAGGAAAAGAGCAAACATTTGTAAGGTAGTTTTTATTTTGCCGATGTAACTGACCGTCACGCTAGCTCGGCTACCGATCTCCGCCATCCATTCCCGCAATGCTGAAATTACAATCTCCCGTCCCACAATAACGATGGCTGGGATGGTAATATAATTCATTTCTTTCGCCCCAACGAGTAACAACAAACAACAAGCAACCAGTAATTTATCCGCCACCGGATCAAGAAAGGCACCAAAAGGAGACATTTGCTTCAGCTTGCGTGCCAGATAGCCATCAAGCCAGTCAGTAAAACTGGCTAAAGCAAAAATGGTTGCAGCCAACCCATGAGCCCAACTAAACGGTAAATAAAATGCAATAATAAACACTGGTATAAGCATTATGCGCATTAATGTCAGTAAATTGGGTAAACTGGTTAAGGTACTCACTTGAGCCCTCCCTTTTTAGGCAAATGTAAATAATCCGCTAAATGCTGATAATCATCGAAAACTGCCTTTGCTCCAGCAGCAAGTAAAGCATCTTTCTGTTGATGATAAAAATCAACACCAATTGCATCCACACCAACACTCTCAGCCATTTCCATGTCGGTAATTGAATCACCCACCATAACGGCCTCTTCTGGCGTGATGTCAAAAGCATCTAAAATTTCTTCAAGCATTTGTGGAGAAGGTTTAGCTGCAGTCTGGCCAGCTGAGCGTGTTACCTTAAAAAACACATCCAAACCAGAGATGTGTAAAGCACGTTGTAAAGATTGCTGCCCTTTATTAGTAGCAATTGCTATATCAATCCCCGCCTGGTGTAGTTGATTAACAAACTCTCTGGCACCAGGTATTAAATAAACCTCCGTAGTGCGTGAAATTAGTGAATGCTGTACTGCATTCAATAATTGCTCGTGCTCGCTCTCATTTAAATGAGGAAAAATTTTTCTCAGCGCCTTTATTAAACCTAACTCTACAGATTGACGCGCTAGCTGCTCATCAATTTCACCAAAATTCAAACGCCTGGCTTCCGTTGCAACACTATTGAAAATTTGTCCCAGCGTGTCTCCTAAGGTCCCTTCCCAATCAAACACCACCAGACGATATGATTTACTCATAAGTTAACAAGTTCCTCGCACCTAATTTTTTTAGTGTCTCAATGAATCGCTCATCCAAATCGGCTTCGAACCGATAATTTTTTCCGTTCAGGTTAAATTGAATTGCCCTTGCATGCAAATAAAGTCGTAACTTTATTGTTTCTAAACCTGCTATTGGCTCTGTTTTACCATATTTTTCATCACCAACGATGGGATGTCCAAGAGAAGCACTGTGCACCCTGATTTGATGAGTCCGTCCTGTCTTTGGTACTGCTTCAACCAGACAAGCTTGTTGGTAATTTTCAAGCAATTTAAAAGCAGTTTGAGACGGTTTACCTTCTGAATGTACAGAGACAATGCGCTCACCAGACTTTAAAATATTTTTTAGCAGTGGCACGTCTATCAGAACCCTTTTTTTATCTTGCCATGAACCCTGCAACAAAGCCCAATAAATTTTTTGTACCTGACGTGCCTCCAATAAAGCCTGGATAGCACGTAACATGCTTCTTTTTTTAGCAAGTACCAGGCAGCCTGAAGTTTCTTTATCCAAACGATGCACCAGTTCCAGATAGGAAAGATCGGTACGTGTTTTACGCAATGCCTCAATGACTCCAAGACTTAAACCACTTCCTCCATGTACGGCGATACCTGCCGGTTTATTAAGTACTAAAAGTGTACTGTCCTCAAATAAGATACTATTTTGCAGTTGCTGTTCAAGTCTGGTGCCTACGAAAATTTCTTGAGTTTTGGCAATACGTACGGGAGGAATGCGCACTACATCACCCTTTGCCAAACGTAAGGAAGCCTGCGCCCTTTTTTTATTAACTCTTACTTCACCGGCACGAATAATTCTGTAGATGTGGCTTTTAGGAACACCTTTCAGGACTCTTATCAAATAATTATCCAAACGTTGTCCTTCTTCTTCACTACTAATTTCAGTGTAACGTACATCGCTCATTTATGCATAAACCTATTTGCTGTGGCTGTTTTTTTTGATAATATTAAAAATCGCGTGAATTACTCGCGCGACCGAATTATAACGTATAAACAGAAAGTTTATCAGCCGCCATACGAAAGTCGGCTATATCAGGGCCCGTTAACAATTTACAAATACGCCCAACTAGGTTTGTGCTCTTTACAGGCTCCTTGCTGGAGTTACCAGGCACAACAAATAGTTAAAGGCTTTATTTGTAGTATAATTGAAGATAGGTCCTAAAAATGAAAACGCGCTCCCTTAAGTTTAAGATAAAAGGAAGCACCCAATACCAGAGCAAAATTGAAAAAGAACTCATCAGATACCCACGCATGTCAGACATGCCTTACATCAGTTTCAGTTCGTTTCGCGAATGTCAGGCAAAGGATGGTTTCCTATGAATAAAACCGTCAATACCGCCTTTTTCTCACGAAATATGTCCTTGCAGATGTATTCTTTCAGCATGCGTCGCACTATTTGCAGGCAACATGCGTGTGGTCTGTCCTTACGGTTTTGGGAAATGCTTAAACAGAGTATTTTTTGTAGCGTTAAGAAACGTTTACTTGCGAAGGTTATTTGTTGGTTTCTTGGAAAAAGAAGAACACAAATATGAAAATCGAATATAGTTCAAGCATAACGTTGCTTTACAACAAGAAATAATTCCTTGCACTGTCTAACTTGGGTGGCGCCCTTTATGGGGTGAATTAATGGAAAAAATGTTAATAAATGCAACTCAAACTGAAGAAGTTAGGGTCGCACTGGTTAAAGACAATCATCTTTATGATTTAGACATTGAATGTCCGTCAGAAGTTAAGAAAAAAGGAAATATTTATAAAGCAGTAGTTACTCGACGAGAACCCAGTCTCGATGCAGTATTCGTTGAGTATGGCGCGAAACGTCAGGGGTTTTTGCCACTTAAGGAAATTGCTCCTGAGTATTTAAGCAGGCATCCAGATGAATTCGGCGATGAGAAACCTCCAATTACTTCTCTCATTCGCGAAGGGCAGGAATTACTTATTCAGGTCGATAAAGAAGAGCGGGGTAATAAAGGTGCAGCCTTAACAACCTATATTACCTTAGCGGGCTGTTATTTGGTCCTTATGCCGAATAATCCCAACTCTGGCGGCATTTCTCGGCGCATAGAAGGTGATGACCGGGATGAGTTAAAAGAAACGCTTAATGCACTGGCGTTACCCGATGACATGGGACTAATTATTCGCACCGCAGGCGTAGGCAAAAGCCAGGATGAGCTCCAGGCAGACCTTGATATGCTTTGCAATCAGTGGCAAGCCATTAAACAGGCTTATAACACGCAACTTGCTCCCTGCCTTATTCATCAGGAAGGCGATGTCATTATTCGCTCCATTCGTGACAATCTGCGTAAATCAATTGGTGAAATTATTATTGATGATCAGGTTTCTTATGTAAAAGCCAAGCAATACATTGAGCAAGTTAAACCTGATTTTTTACCGAATCTTAAACTGTATAGCAGCACGGTCCCTCTATTTAATTTTTATCAAATCGAAAGCCAGATTGAAATGGCCTATCATCGAGAAGTGCCTCTCCCTTCCGGTGGAGCGCTTGTTATCGATCGAACAGAAGCATTAGTTTCTATCGACATTAACTCAGCGAAGGCCACCAGCGGTTCAGATATTGAAACCACTGCGTTAAATACGAATCTGGAAGCCGCTGATGAAATTGCACGTCAATTGCGCCTGCGCGATTTGGGAGGTTTGGTCGTTATTGACTTTATTGACATGAGCTCAAGCAAAAATCAACGAGACGTTGAAAATCGTTTGAAAGAAGCGTTAAAGGCCGATCGGGCACGCATTCAAGTCGGTCGTATCTCTCGCTTTGGCCTGCTTGAAATGTCCCGCCAACGTCTTCGTCTGTCGCTGGGAGAAAATGCTCAGGAAGTCTGTCCACGCTGCGAGGGCAGAGGCACGGTAAGAAATATTCAATCGCATGGGTTATCCATTATTCGCCTTATTGAGGAAGAAGCACTTAAAGAAAAAACTGCTGAAGTGCAAGTGCAACTACCACCTGAAATGGCCACATTCATTATGAATGAAAAGCGTGAATTTATTTTCCACATCGAAAAGCGCCATAGTGTTCAGGTACTAATTATAGCTAATCCCTATTTACAACCGCCACACTATGAAATTACTCGCTTAAAAGAAGATAATGTCGGCAAAAATAAAAAACCGAGCTATTCCTTAATTCAGCAGCCTGAATTGGCTATTGTTCGTGCTGAAGACGGTACCAAGCTCGATGAGCCAGCGGTCAAAGCGTTCTCTTTACCTTCACCAGTGAAGGCACAGCACAATGGTTTTATCAAGCGATTATGGAATAGTTTATTTGGCGCTGGAGAGCCCACCGTATCCTCAGCAACTCGCCAGGAAAAAGTAACGCGGGGAAGCTCTCATCCACAAAAACAGGCTCAGACCGAGCGACGCCAGCAGGGCCAGGGAAATAGACGTCGACGTCCAAGTGGTAATCAAGCACGCAATCCCAATCAGCAGCGCAAAAAAAGCCAGGGAGGACAATCAAGCGGCCGAGTTGTCCAGATGAAGCCTGAACAGGCAAAAAAAAAAGCGCCGTCCAATAGGGATACCCAAGAACAGTGATGCTGTTAATGACTAACTACATTTCTCTGTGGGCTGGATCTTTATCCGGCCTACGGGTAAGACCAGTCACCACGCATAATGGCTATAAAAATAATATAAGTCGAAACAATTAACAGAATATGATACAAGTCATTGTCATAGCGGTATTGAATAGGTAATTCATAGCCTAAAATCGCATTGGCTCCTTCTCGTAATCCAATCCAGACAATATTTGATACAACGACAGCAATGAAACCTGTGCGCACCAGACCTTTTGAATAAAAGGCCGTCAACGAATAAATAAAAATAACGGACAGTGCTATATATAAAAAATTATGTTGATTTAAATAAAAAAAAGTAAACATCAAGGAAATTAGCAGAACGATAATACGAACAGGATCAGAAATTTTAATGGCATGAATCAGACAATAGTTTAAAAAGATAACTCCCAGACTTATAACAATCCAAATTTTTAGGATATAACTCCGATCAAACGCATAATGAACCCAGACACCTAGCAGCTTAAGAATTAAAATGGTCAGAAAAAACGTAACAATATAAATTGTAAATTTATGATTGCCTTTTGCCCACTGAACCGCTGCAATTAAAAAGTAGGAGAAAAGAAAAAGAGCATGAAGCGCATTGGTCCATGCATTGGTTGTCATTGCCGTCATGTGCGCCTCCTTCCTTATTGTCATGGCACTTGATAAAGCAACACTGCCTCAGCTCAGATTAAGTTCTGTCTTTTAAACCTGTAGCAATGGGTGTGACACCAATATTGGGATTAAAGCCACAATCATCCAGTAATTTTAATAAATTATTGCCACGGCGCGTTAATCGCTTGATACAATATTCTTCCAGGTAACTATAAAGAATATAATAGTAATCAGGCAATGTCAGAATAGTAAGAATTTTTTCTGCACGCTCAAGGTGATGGGGATTCGCGTAATCACAGGCTTGAAAGAGAACCGCAGCCAGCATGGAGGCAAAACTGGCCTTGCGAACTGGGTTAGCCAAATAAAATCGATGGATACATTCATCCAGGGCCCTATCTTGATCCCACTCTACCCAGGTATCATACAAACTAACGGCTAGAGCTGGATTAAATTCTTCAATCGGTATTGCACTTAATTCCTGCAATGCATAGGCTGCCGGCACAATTGCTTGAATATTAGCCCAGGAGCAATTACCTGCAATTTGTGAACTTATTGGTAACTGCAAAATTGGCTTTAAGCCTAATTTTTGATTGATGACTTCGTGGAAATAACGGCGACTTTGCTTTTTATAAAGAAATTCCAGTAAAAAATTAAGATTGATAACTTCAGGTCGCGTAATGTAGTAAATATTGACACTTCCTTCTTTAAGACTGTTTTCCCCTCTGTCAATTTTTGCCCACCATTGATTATAGCGGACAAAACCAAGCGCATGTCCCCGGCTGGCTGCTGGTAAAATTAACATAGGTGAAGCGACTAACTGCGCTAAACGTGCTTTGTGCTTATCAGTTAGCAAATTGTGTTGCTGAAACTGTAGCAATTCTGCAGCCACGCCAAAAGCATCCATTATCAGATATAAATAGGGAAAATGGCTGCGAAAATGACGGGTTGAATAGCTACTCGTAAACCGGCGTAAAGAATCTTTCACAACAGCGACAGTAAATTCTAAAATGAACCCTTCATAATCAAGTTCAATAAACTCACCCTGCGCGTTAACGATATCAACATCCCCAGTCAGTTCAAAACGGTGTCCCATTAATTTGCCGTTAATAAAATCCAAGGCAAAATCCAATTTTGCGCCATGTTGATACAGCAAATGCTTAAGGGAATCTTGTCCTCTCAGCACGGGATAAACCAATATGGATAAACCTGAGGTGGTATAGGCATTTGGATTTGCCCCGTGCTCTAATAGCAATCGTGACATTTCCATATCATTATTATCGACAGCCCAATGAAGTGGTGAACGACCTGTTACATCGGCTTTATTGACATCGGCACCGCGAGCAAGTAATTGTCTGGCAATTTCTGGCTGTTTGGTAATCGCACATTCGATAAGCGGCGTAAAACCATATTCATCAATATCATCCAATGATTCACCTTGACGCAGATAAAAGTCAAAATCAGGCATACGGCAACTGATGATGTCATTGGCTATGGTCATTTAAAAATCCTATGGCCTAAATTGAGGATCTGTTCGCATCTTCGGCATATTGCCTAAACGCAGTTGCTTTTCCATTTCCTGCTCACGCCGCTCATTATCAAATTCACGACGAGCCTCTGTATTTAAAGGAGGTTCAGGATTTAAACCTGGATCAATGCCGTCGTTACGCTGCGAATCCAGATAAGGATGCTGTAAAATACCATTTTCCATAGCCTCTTCTGGTGAAGATGGTTTATTATCTTCATCACCATGCTCGCGCGCATGTACCTTCGCCAATTTACTATGCTGCTGCTGTTCAGCAATACGCCTTTGCCGCTCCATGGAGCGCGTTTCTTCAAACAATAGGGAGCCCGTCCTCCCCGTAGTACGGGGAGGCCAGGAAGGTGTAGCAATGTCTGGTTTTTTTATATCTGGCATAACAACTAGTATAAATTATAAATAATCTCTCTGCAGAATTTCAGCAATCTGCACCGCATTGGTAGCCGCCCCTTTACGAATATTATCGGCCACTACCCATAAGTTTAACCCATTAGGATGAGAAATATCTTGGCGAATTCGACCCACAAAGACCTCATCCTGTCCTATAGCATGCGTAATTGGCGTAGGGTATTGTAACTTATTGAGATCATCAATTAGTTTAACTCCAGGCGCCTTACTTAACAGTTTACGTGCCTGAGCTGCAGTCATTGGTGCTTTTAATTCCAAATGAATCGCTTCGGAATGACCATAAAGCACCGGCACCCGAACTGTGGTAGGATTAACCAAAATTGAATCGTCCTCCATAATCTTCCTGGTTTCCCATACCATTTTCATTTCTTCACGACTATAGCCATTCTCCTGAAATTCATCGATGTGAGGCAGCACATTAAATGCGATCTGTTTGGGATAAACCGATGGCTTAACGGGTCTGCCATTAAGTAACTCACCAACTTGAGTAATCAGCTCATTAATCGCCTTTTTACCGGTACCAGACACTGCCTGATAAGTGGCCACATTAATACGACTAATGCCTACAGTATCATGTAAAGGCTTTAGTGCTACAACCATTTGAATAGTTGAACAATTGGGATTAGCAATAATGCCACGCTTTTTATACTCACTGATACGAGGTGAGTTGACTTCTGGAACAATCAAAGGAATATCCTCTTCATAGCGAAAGCAAGAGGTATTATCCACAACGATACATCCCGCTGCAGCAGCTTTAGGGGCATACTCTTTAGAAACAGAACCACCTGCTGAAAAAAGCGCAATATCAGCCCTGGTAAAATCAAATTCCGCCAAATCCTCAACATCAAACTGCGTGTTATTAAAGGTAACTGTTTTACCCACAGAACGCGAACTTGCTAATGGATAAAGATTATCGACTGGAAAATCACGCTCTTCAAGAACTGTTAATAATGTTTCACCGACAGCTCCAGTAGCGCCAACGACAGCGACATTTAAACGTCTATTCATTGCTTGCCCTCTTTGAGATGCCCTACAGACATCATTGGTTATATATTTTGTGCCTTGTGTCTTAAATAGTGATCCATTAATACCAAAGCCATCATTGCTTCGGCAATGGGAACTGCGCGAATACCTACGCAAGGATCATGACGTCCTTTTGTAACTACAGGCACTTCTTCTCCTTGTATATTGACTGTCTTGCCTGGTTTAACAATACTGGAAGTAGGTTTAAGCGCCATGCTTACTTCTATGGTTTGCCCCGTAGAAATACCGCCAAGAACTCCTCCTGCATGATTGCTTAAAAAACCGGCTTTATTCATTTCATCTCGATGTTGACTACCGAATTGTTGTACTGCATTAAAGCCAGCACCAATTTCCACGCCTTTAACCGCATTAATTGACATCATCGCATAAGCCAAAGTGGCATCAAGCTTATCAAAAACCGGGTCACCTAATCCTACAGGCACATTGCGAGCTTTCACGTTGATGCGCGCACCGATAGAATCACCTTGGCGACGTAATTGATCAATAGTACTGGCCAAATCTTGAACCTGATGCTCATTAGGACAGAAAAAAGGATTTGTATCGATAAAAGCCTCATCAACAAAATCGATAGTAATTGTCCCCATTTGCTGCAAATAACCCCTTATCTCAATTCCCAAATTCTGATGCAGATACAACCTGGCAATTGCTCCTGCAGCCACTCGCGCTGCTGTTTCCCGTGCTGACGAACGCCCTCCTCCCCGGTAATCACGATGCCCGTATTTATGATAATAAGTAAAATCCGCATGACCAGGGCGAAACAATTCTTTAATGTCATCATAATCGCTGGAACGCTGATCACTGTTCTTAATTAAAAGAGCAATAGGAGTTCCAGTGGTTATACCCTCAAACACGCCTGAAAGAATTTCTACCTTATCTTCCTCACGTCGTTGTGTTGTATATTTTGATTGACCAGGTTTGCGCTTATCAAGAAACGGTTGAATGGCCTCCGCTGTTAATGCCATACCGGGAGGACAACCATCCACAATACAACCAATAGCAGGCCCGTGGCTTTCACCAAAACTTGTGACTGTAAATAATTTACCAAACGTGTTTCCACTCATGAATTAATTACCTTGGGGCGAAAAATAAGTTTTCAACGCTTGCTTCGTCAACAGAAAAACACCGTGACCACCGTGTTCAAATTCCAACCAAGTAAATGGAACATGAGGAAATTCCTCTTCAAGTGCCTGGTCACTATTACCCACTTCAACCACTAAAATCCCTTCTTCCGTTAAATAATCATGGGCTTTTGCCAGAATTTTTTCAACAATAGCCAATCCATTATTTTCTGTTTCCAGGGCAAGCTTGGGCTCATGATTATATTCTGCTGGCAATGTTTGCATTTCTTCAGCGCCAACGTAGGGGGGGTTGGATACAATTAAATCGTAGTGCACCCGGGGAACCTTATCCCAGCAATCAGACTGTATAAGATTCACTGAATCTTGCACACCATGACGTTCACAATTAATGGCAGCTACAGCCAATGCATCGTTAGAAATATCGACAGCGTCAATAGTCGCTTCAGGAAAGGCATAACTGCAAGCAATAGCGATACAACCGCTACCGGTACACAAATCCAGAACGCGATGCACACGTTCTGCAATCAGCCAGGGAGCAAACTGTTGCTTGATAAGTTCTGCGATAGGTGAACGTGGAATCAATACCCGTTCATCGACATAAAAAGGTAACTCGCAGAAATAGGCGGTATGTGTTAAATAAGGGACCGGTACTTTATCTTGAATACGTCGTACCAGTTGTTTAATCACTACTTCTTTTTCTTTTGGACTTAAGCGGGCTTGAAAAACAACAGGATCAATATTCAATGGGAGGTGTAAGGTTTCCAGAATTAATGACAGCAGGTCATCCCAGGCGTTGTCGGTGCCGTGCCCAAAATAAAGATTATTAATACTTGCTTCACTTACACTGAAGCGCAAAAAATCAATGATGGTTTCAAATGAAGCAGTTTCTGTTTTGTAGGTTTCAATCATTATTCGCCTTTTGAGTGCTCACTTTAAGAGCAGTGTCTATAATTATCACAAATTGTACTTGAGTTTAGAATGTTTGTCCTGAATATAATACCGTGGTCTCTTCTATTATCACACCCCATTTACCTATGCTCAAACGCGATAAATAGGTAAGTGGAAGTCAGGAAACAATCTGAGCACAAGCGAGATTGAGAATATTCTTTAATCCAAGCTAAAAGAGGGACTATAATTTTATTGAATTATAAATGTAGAAGTTGTTTATGTCTGATGATTTTTTATCCGAAGAAGATAAAGTGCTATTTCGTAAAATGGCAGGGATAGTAAAACCGCTGCAACCGAATAAAAAAATTAATACCAGTGCAGAAAAACTACGCATACCTGCACCCAAAGTGCAAAAATTAGCTGACACAAAAACCGATCATGGCATTTATTTATCGGATTACTACATTAATGAAGTACAGGCAGATACCTTGCTTTCTTACTGCAGTCACAGTATTCCTGGTAAAAGATTTCGCGAACTAAAAAACGGCCAAATTAAATGGGATTCACGTTTAGATCTGCATGGTTTAAAACCTGAGACTGCTAGAGAAACATTAATTAATTTTATTATTAAACAACATTCTCTGGCGCATCGTTGCTTGTTAATTATTCATGGAAAAGGCAGTCATAACGGCGAAACCCCTGTTCTTAAAAACCTGGTAAATCATTGGCTGCGTCAATTTCCTCATGTTTTAGCCTTTCACAGCGCATTAGGGCGTGATGGAGGTAGTGGCGCATTGTATGTACTATTGAAACGACGGAGGGAAGATAAATAATAAGCAACAAGAACGGCATATAAGGGATTGTTGTATTTTTGGATTGAATTTATCCTTATAAACCCTTACCATTTGCACAAAATTTTGAATGATTGAATCATGAGTAAAAAAGCGATTATTATCGGCATTTCCGGTCCCTCAGCATCGGGCAAAAGTCTTTTAGCCAATACCATTGTTAATGAATTAGGTTCTGAGCAGGTCGTAGTGATATCAGAGGATGCTTACTACAAGGACAATAGTCATTTACCCTTTGCAGAGCGGGAAAAAATTAATTATGATCATCCTGATGCCTTTGATCATGCACTATTATGTGAGCATTTACGCAATTTGCAACAGGGAAGAGCTGTTGATATTCCAATCTACTCACACTCCAAACACATCCGTCTGCCGGAAACACGTCACATTGGTCAGCATGCCATTATTGTTCTGGAGGGAATTCTTCTATTTAGCGACAAAGCACTAAGGGAAATAATGGATATTCGTATTTTTATGTCCACCCCTTTAGATGTCTGCCTGACACGCCGTTTGAAACGTGATGTTGTTGAGCGCCATCGCTCCTTTGAATCCGTTGTGCACCAGTATGAAACGACAGTAAGACCCATGTATTTTCAATTCATTGAACCATCCAGTCGCTATGCAGACATTATTGTACCCCGTGGTGGCGAGAATCGCATTGCTATTGATATGATTCAGGCAAAAATGCGTGAATTACTTGCAACACATAAAAATGATTTGACCACAGCGGACAAAGTGTAGCTCATAACACGTCAATTAGAGGAGAGTAATGTGGGATTTTTAACTGGAAAAAAAGCATTAATCGTTGGTCTTGCAAGCAATCGCTCCATTGCCTATGGCATTGCCAAAGCCTTCCACGAACAAGGTGCAGAACTTGCCTTTACTTATCAAAATGAAAAGCTGCAAAGTCGTGTCGAAACCATGGCAGCTGAATTTAGTTCAACATTAACTTTCCCTTGCGACGTTGCAAATGATGTGGAAATCCAGGCAGCATTTGAACAATTAAATCGTCATTGGGATAAACTGGATATTCTGATACATTCCGTTGCTTTTGCCCCAGCTGATCAAATCAGTGGTGATTTTGTTGAACATGTGAATCGCGACGGTTTTCGCATTGCCCACGACATTAGTGCCTATAGCTTGATTGCTTTAGCAAAGGCAGCACAACCCATGATGCAAGACACTCAGGGCGCTATTTTAACATTAAGTTATTATGGCGCTGAAAAGGCAGTTCCCAACTATAATGTGATGGGCATTGCCAAAGCTAGTCTGGAGGCCTCTGTACGCTATCTGGCAGCGAGTCTGGGTCCAAAAGGCACTCGCGTAAATGCTATCTCTGCAGGTCCTATTAAAACACTGGCAGCCGCAGGCATTAAGGATTTTCGCAAAATGCAGTCAGTCTATGCCAATACTACTCCTTTAAAGCGTAATATTACTGCAGAAGAAGTGGGTAATGCTGCTGCCTTTTTATGCTCTGACCTTGCTTCAGGAATTACAGCAGAGGTTGTGCACGTGGATGCCGGTTATCATGCGGTTTCTATGACTGATCTTGAATAAATAGGAATTCATAATTAGTATCCGGATGTTCGCTAAGCGGGGATCCGGATACTCTCTTCTTGTTAGTTCGACGAAGAAACAGGTTTACTCTCTTCTGAAGAAGAACACTCTGAGGATGTCATTTCTTCAACCACCAGGTCCATCAGTTTATGAGCAATTATTTCGTCCCCTTTACCACGCCTGGAAAATCTCATTGACACATGCTCAATTAAACTTTTATTAAAAAACAGCTCGGTATAATTTTTATAGGAAAATTGACGGGGCCGATTTAAAACAAACTCTAGCGATAGATGCTTCATGGCTTTAAGAATAAGTAATTTTGCATTTTTAACCAATTCTTTTTTCATCGCCATGGTAAAATCAGCACCCAATAAGTTTGCAGCGTCAGGGACTGCGATAAGAATATAATCTTCCGGGTGGGGCTGCTTATTAATCAGATCAATAACCCTGCGCTTTAAAAACAACTCCTTGGCATCTATTTTACTCTGACAGAATCGCTTTTGTTGGCTGGCCCATCCCATTCCATCATTGGCTTTTCGTTCTATCACCGTTAGTTTACCATTACGTATAACGATGCCATCAAATTGTTGGCTTGTATTATTAACAGGATCGACTACTATAAATTCTTTGTAGATACTAACGGCAAGCAGCTTGCAAAAATCACGTTTATTTTTATTATGAGGGCCTAAGGCACTGCGTGTAGGCTCCAGTATTAATTGCGTAATATCAGCAATAGTTTTTTCTTGAGATTCCGTAGCACTCACTACATCAACCTGCCCTGCTTCCGATTGCACCTTTGTTGGTAAATCCTGGGGCATGCCTTCGTTATGCAGCAAACAGTCTGTAAGGGAATGTAAACTTTCTTCTTCATCAGAATCATCATCCAACAGTTCAACTCGCCCCTCAACCGAGTGGTCTGATAATTCATTATCCAGCACTTTCTTACCCCAACTCTTAGTCGCTGATTCCTCTGCAGTAGAAGTTCTATTATTTAGCAGATGACAATGAAAATGAAATGCCACACCCACTCTAAATCCAGATAACTGATTTAACCAGGTTTGAAGTTCTCGTTGGGCCTGCTCATCACTTTGCAGATTATCCATCATTAAATCACGAAGTTGTTGAGCTGCTTGCAGAACCTCGGCCTGCTTGACATTCAGCCTATCCCATTGTCCCTGGCTCGCTAAACGCAGATTATCAAGATAAAGAGCAATCTTTGTAGTGGCATACCTTATTTGTTGCAAACAAGTTTTCAGGATTAATGATTTTTTCTCATCATAATGATTAATTAATTCCATACGAAAATCCCTGTATTTTTTCAGCAAACTCTGTGAGATTTCTTGCTCTCTATTGTCGCTGATAAGCTGGGAAGCTTCATCAATGAATGACTGATAATAAGAATTAAATTCATTAGATGCATGACGTTGACAATGCTCTTTAAGAGCATCCGAAGTTAAAGCGGACACTGGTGATTGTTTTTGCAGATAACCACGATAGTCCAATAGCGCATAATGATAAGCTTTGGCAAGATCACCGTTGGGAGCATGCTGAGGCTCTACATCTGAGGGAATATCTTCCTCTTCCATAAGCGCTGCTTTCTTATTTTCCCCAATATGTTTCAGCGCCTCTAATTGTTGATTCAGAGAGGGAATTTCAGGGAAAGTTGCCGTTTCAATGGGGGTTGATGGAATACATCTTTCGATAATACCGAGAGCAGTTAATACCAAATCCATATTTTTTATTAATGCCTGTGGATCTTTCAACGCAGGAATTTTTTCATTAATCAATAGAATTTCTTCAATTGCAGCCTTTAAAAGTGACATAAGTGCTTTTTTTTCTGCCAGTTTTTCTGCCCTGCAAATGGCATAATACATTTTTTGAAATTGATCTCTTCTTTTCTCAAACACTGCAGAATCTAATCCAGCTAATGCTTTCTCAAGTTGCAATTTTTCCAAAACCTCTGATTGCAAGGCTTCTAAACCATCAAACTGCAAAACATAATTCCAATCATTCCTTGCTGAAGGCTCCAAAATTTTAATTGGATACCCCGCATTTTCATAAGCCTCCTTCGCGATATTAAAGGCCCGATTAGATTTGGCATGTTTACCATCATTATCCTTGAGTAAAACCACGATACAATTGGGTGGGAAATGAGTTTGCACATAACCCAGGGTTTGAGTGAGCCTGTCTACACCTAATCCTGCTAAAATACTAAAACGGTTACTTAATTCTGGTATGGCAGCAATACTAGCGGCAGTTTCAACTCCTTCGGCGATAAACACCATTCTTAAGTCATGCGTCATTTGCAGGACAGCCGCATCTTTGGAGTGGAATTTTGAATAACTGCCTAGATAGCCTTTGGCATAGAATTTGGGATTAGTCGCTTTAGTTGCTTTTTCTCCATGGCTATTCACCTGAATGAAGTGAATACCAACCATAGCATTCTTAAAATCATAGACCGGGATTAATACGTAGTCCTTGTGAGGAGGGTTTTGGTCATAAGCTTTTAGCCCAATCTCTCCCTGATAACTGCGAATATTCATTAGTTCAAGAGACGCTGCAGGAATTTTTCTGGTCTTCACCATGTAGGTCTCGGCAAGGGTACCCTGAATAGGCTCACTTCGTTGCCAAATCTCATTTGCCCTTGCAGCGTTTAATTGATTAGAATCAAGCACCGAGAGACTTTTCCGTGCGCTCATTCCTTTTTCTTTCATTTTTGCTCCAGTTAAAATTAATACATGCAGGTCATTATCTAATCAATATGGTTATATATAAAATATTTTATTTGTATGCCAGGTATAAAAAGAATGTATGCTAAAATCAAAAAGCAGACTTTAGGGTGAGAGAAAAGTGACTTCCTTCAAAAAAATCAATTTAAATTTAATGCTGCATTTAGACGCTTTACTCAAAGAAAAAAACGTCAGTGCTGCTGCCGCCAAGGTTTTTATTAGTCAGCCTGCAATGAGTTCTTCTTTAAAGCAACTTAGAGATCTGTTTCAGGATCCTCTGTTAATTCCCGGGAAGGGGCAATACCTTCTTTCTTCCAAAGCGAAGGAATTACAGCCTCAATTAGAAGAGGTTATGTTAAGTTTAAGTAACATTCTGCAACCCAAAGAAAAATTTGACCCTTTTACATCTAGAAGAACATTTAAAATTGCTTTACCCGATTATGTAGAGTTAATTCTTCTTCCTGCATTAATGACTTCCCTTGAACAATATTCTTACATGGTTGTTGAAACAACCATCAGAGCAATGGCCGATGATCCCTTGTTGTTTATTGAGAATAATGTGGATGTGGCAATAGGCGCTATTGATGAAGATACCCTGTCTCCACACCTCCAGACCGAAAAATTGTATGAAGAAGAAATAATCTGCTTTGCCAGCAAGAAGAATGCTATTATTAAAAAACCTTTATCACTGAAAGATTATTTAACCAATAAACACATTGCTTTTAGTTTTAATGAAGAGCGATTCAGCCACTCAGCAGACTATTTGCTAAAAAGAAAGATGATCCGTAATGACGTATTTTTTGTAAACAATATCCTACCCGCTATTTTTGCTGTCGCACATTCAGATACTGTCATTTCTACTGCACCAAAATTTCTAATTAATATTTTTTCTGAAAGGTTTTCGTTAGGCATGCAACCCTTACCATTTAATCTGGAGCCTACTCCCATTTACCTGGTAACCCATAGCAAGAGCCAATATGATGAAGGTGTAACCTGGTTAATCGCCTTAATACGTCACAGTATTAAGGCGTTAAAAGAACAACACCAGCTTCCTTGATTTTCTCCACATAAGTAATACATGCTCTCAGACTGCTAAGTCTACACGGTATAAATGGCTGATGGCGGCTTTATCGTTGCGCGTAATCACTGCCTCACTCATCGGTTGAGAGCTTACTGCAGCGAGATTACTCATCCACCATGGCCTTTGCTCTCCTTCCCAAATGAATAATAAATCTCCTCCTGGTAAGGTAATGGGCTTCGCTGCATGCATTAAAATCCCATCACTCTTCGGTAACAATAACATTAAACTGCCCAGCAACCAGTGAGAATCAGATACAATGGCTGATATCGAATGACGCTCTTGTTTTATCTCTTTAACAACATCTTTTAGGGGAAATTGAGCAAGATAAGGGGTGCGAAGTATCCATAAGCTTATGAAGGCCAGCTGAACTACCACACATAATCCTAAAAAACGCTTGGCATAGAGGCTGGAATAATTATATTGATCAACCAGCGTAAATAGCCAAAGTGGTGTGAGAAAAAAGAGAGGAAGCACCCAATGGGTTTTCACATTGTGAATCCCTGCACTGATAACAACCACCAGCAGAAAAGGAAGAACTATTAGGTGATAGCGCCATAAGAGTTGATTTTGAGAAGTAACTTTGCGACGCTGGTATGCAACAGGAAAAAAAAGACGAATTACAATCAATGGTATGGCAAAACAAGCGGACACTTCAAACAGCCGCACTATACCATGCCATTGACTTTTTCCTGGAATAGCTAATTTATAAGAGGAGTACAAACCGGTTTTTAGATTATTCACCAACCAGAACCAATATGGGCTTGTCAGCAACAATGCTGCAACAATTGTAATGAGAATAGGCCAATCTAACAATTTATGGCGATACTCTTTAACGGATAATGCGGTTAAAATAAGCCCTGCCAAAAATAGTAAGTAATTAAACTTTGACAAAAGCCCTATACTTACAATAAAACCAAAAATGAGTGACCAATGCCATTTGCTTGCTTGAGAGGGCTTAATCAGCCAATACCAGGTTAAACAGGCTGCCAATAAGGCTAAAATGGCATGCGTGCGGTGTGGGAGCAAATCATAGCTGATATTGGGAATTAATGTCCAGGAAAGGGTAGCGCACCATGTCAGCAATGAATCTTTTATATAGAGATGACAGATTTGATGATAAATATAGACACTAAGAAACAAAAGACTGTATTTTAAGAGAGCAATACTTAATAAACTGACTCCTAGACCCTGAAAGAGCATATATTGCAACCAGGTATAGAGCGGAGGCTGTGAAGGATACCCTGCAGATAATTTCTGAGCAAAAACAATTTGTTCTGCCTCATCCAGACCAAGTGTGGCATTACATAAAAACAAACGCGCAAGGATAAAAAAAGCTGTTAGTAAAGCAAAACACACCATCCCTTGTTGAGAGGGTGTCAAATTTGAAAACTTGAACATTTGTTTTTAAACTCATAGAAAAGTCAGATAGACTAATGGCCTTAAGCCTACCACAAGGAAATAATAAACCAAAGGATTAAAGCACGGCAGAGGAAACGCCTCTCACACACGTTACTGACATTCCTGTTGTAACCAGCATTCATCAGGACTACACACCTCAACAACTTCACAGCGCGGAATATACTGCGGTACATATACTGGTGGCGGCACATAAACTGGAGGTGGAGCAGGTACATTGATAATCACATTAGGACCCCAACCAGGATACCAGCCTCTGTCATAATACCCTCCAGGAGGATAGACATAGGGATTGCGGTGATGATGGTAATGCCTGTGCCCCCAACCAGCCTGACAAACAAAACTTAGGCTCAACGCGAGGAAAAGAAAATAGCCAATGCGGCAGGTAGTTTTCATTTTATGACTTGTACTGTATTTTAGTGCTTAAATTTTAAACGATTTATCACTCAATTAACAATCCTGCTAGAAAAATTATTTTGCTGCTTGCACCACACTGAGTTGCCTTTGAATTACTTTATTATAAGCGAAACAAAGTAATCCGGAGTTTAATAATTAATCATAAGCTGGGGGAGCTGAAGGCTCAGGATAATCATGATATCCTTCAGAAGAATTTACCGAGGGATTGATCTCTTCAACAGGTTGAACAGGTATTGATGGGAGTCGCAAGTTAAAATGTAGTTGATTGGCTCCAGTACCTACAGTAATTAAATACCCGGCCTGACCACTGCGTAAATTTCTAATTTTATCTAAAAGTGCCTGTTTTCCGTCACTATCTGAGAAAATGCGATGCAGACGAGGCGGCATTTCTTTACCAATTTGTTCATGTAAGGCAACAATGGCACATTTTACTTTAATCAGATCAAAGTTGTTTCTAATTAAATGCTGCTCCTGCTCAAGTGTCAATCCGTAACGATGGGGATCCAAAGGATCCAATGCATCCTTATTAGCCTCTTTAATCACATAATTTTGAATTTGATTGGTAATAAAGCACCCTAATGCCCCTCCTAAAAGCGACAAGCAAATCACGCCAAGCACGACAACACCTACAGGATTAGTAATACCAGCAGCTAACGCAAATGCAGCAAGAGGTGCTGAAGCAAATAGGGACGCAAATAAACCTGTAACAGCCATACTACCAATAGCACTTGATAAATTCACAACCGCTTGTAGCCAACCTTCATTAAACGAAATACGTTCCAGATTATCCAAAAGCTCTCTTAGTAAATAGTAAGCTGCAACAAAAGCTGCCGCCACAGCGATGACCATCGCTACCACCAACAGTATTAGTACAAGATCTTCCTTTTTCTTACTGGAGTGACGATGATGATTACTGACCCCAGACCATCGTCCATGGCGATGAGAAATTGAGTCCAGCATTAACCAGGTAAATAAAACATCATTATGTGGACAATAACAAGAATGATGATGCCATCTACTCTCGTGAATAATTATTGGCTGGGGAGCAAATACATAATTAAATGGGACTTGAGAGGGATAACTATTAAGGGAAGTAAAAAAGGTATTTAAAACTGCAAATACTTTAAATTTTTCTTCTTCCGCAAGTTCATGCAGTCTACTTACTGGACTATTAAGTTCGTAATTCAATTCGTGGACCATAGACCAGTAAATTTCCTGAGTATTCGGGTGAAGTTTATCTTCACTCAATTCCCTATATCTGCTGGAAATTTTTAAATATAACGTCGCCAACAGGTTATCGGTGAATTTTTTAGTCATTACTCCCCCTGGTTTAATGCCTATCGATCGTTGCCTTGCTCAATAGACTATTTACATAAAGGTCGTAATCCATCACTCCGTAGCTAGATTCAATTTGCTGAGCAATACTAGCCTGCTGTTCCTTATCCAACAATTTAAACTGGCCATTGCTGATTTTTTTCAAACGAACGATAACAAAATCGCCATTTTTTACACTGCGCCCCGTCTGACTATTCGTGCGGGCCAAACTAAAAGCCAAATCATTGACTGCTGCATCCGCTTTATCAGTATCTCTTGTAGCTTGCTCGACCTGATGCCATTGCAATTGATTGGCTTGCAATAATTTTTCTTGTGCTTCTGTATCTGCTTTTGTTGATAAGAGCGTTGTACCCAACTTTTTAGCGAGCTGTTCCGCGTTTCTTGTGGCCAGTTTCTTGGCAATATAACCCTTAACTTCAGCCAAAGGCTTTTGTGCAGCAGGGAAATGTTGATTTACACGTAAGACCACAACGCTGTCATTATCAAGCTGAATAGGTTCACTGTTATTACCCAACTCTAAAACATCATGACTAAAAGCCGCATTTACCACGTCTTTATTTCTAGTTAACTCTTCATTACCACCTCGTCGTGAGAATGGTGGTGTTTTTTCAATAGTTAACTTTAAAGTCTCTGCTACAGGCTGCAATGAATCAGGGGATTGATAACTTAAATCACTCAGCTGCTCAAGTGCTTGCGCATATTTAGCCTGGGCAAGTTCACCCATTAATTGTTCTTTTATTTCAGCCTGTACTTCTTCAAGAGGTCTTACAGTCGCAGGCTTGTAATTCAACAATTTAAAAATTACATAACCATGTGATGATTTGATGGGGGGTGAAATTTGATCTTTAGTGGTTAAACCGGCTAACGCTTTGTCAAATTCGCTATGGCCAGCAACCATCCAGGGGAGAACCCCGTTATTCATTGCAGCCAATTTGTCGTCAGATTTTGTTCTTGCCCATTCTTCAAATTGAGCAGGATTATTTTGTAAATATTGATAAGCTTCATCTGCTTTCTGCTTGATCTGTTCTTCTGCTTCAGAAGAGGCATCTTCAGGTACAGCAAAAAGAATTTGAGCCACTTGCCACTGAGCAGGTGTTAAAAAACTGCTTTGATTTTCATCATAATAACGCTTCAGCTCATCATCACTAATTTTAATGTGATCTCGTAACTGTTGCATGGATAAACGAACATATTCTATAGAGACTTTTTCCGGCGCAATAAACTCGTTCTGGTGTTTCTGATAGTAAGTATTAATGGCTTCATCAGACACCTGAATATTTTTCATGAACAAAGAGATTGGGATTTGTAAATACTCATAATCTCGCGTTTGCATATAAAGCTTTACAAAACGCTTTATTTCATTGGGTAAGGCAAAAGCACTGCCTATAAATGCAAAACGCTGCTGGTTAAGCAACATTCCTTGTCTGACTTCTTTTTGAAAGGACTCCGGAGTAAACATGGCACCACTAAGAGCTTGTTGATAGCGCTCCGCGGAAAAATGACCATCTTCCTGAAACTGAGGGATGCTAAGAATTGCCGCATTCGCCTGTTCGACACTTACTTCAAAACCGTTGGCTCTGGCAGCCTGAACAGAAACTTCATTAAGTATCATGTCTTCCAGAACTTCTTTTTTTAGTGCTTTTTCAGTAGCAGCTGTCATTTGGGCAGCATCACGTTGCTGACGAGCCCTGCGATAATTAACCTCAAAAGCCTGAGCTGAAATTGATTGCCCGTTTACCTCCACTACCCCATTTGAGACCTGATGCGATTGCATGTAATAGTCAACGCCAAAAAGTGTGAAAGTAACAGCAATAAGAATAATGACTATCCAGGCTACAAGCCCTTGTATGCGTTCGTTCAGCTTCTGCAACATGTTTGATGTTCCATAAATTGGGTAATTCGCAAAAGAAACTCAGACCCAGTTATATAACTGGTAAAAAAAACGCGCCATACGGCGCGTTAATCTGGCGGAGTGGACGGGGCTCGAACCCGCGACCCCCGGCGTGACAGGCCGGTATTCTAACCAACTGAACTACCACTCCAATTCTTGGTGGGTGCTGCAGGGATCGAACCTGCGACCCTCGCCTTGTAAGGGCGATGCTCTCCCAGCTGAGCTAAGCACCCAAAAAACTTACGCTTCTTGTACAGCCTCTTTCAGTGATTTACCAGCTTTAAACTTGGCTACTCTTGAAGCTTTGATTTCGATGGTTTCACCTGTCTGCGGATTTCTACCAGTACGCGCAGAACGATTACCAGTGGAAAAAGAACCGAAACCTGGCAATACAACTTGATCACCACTTCTTAAAGCGTCGGTCACGGTAGTCATAAAAGTATCGAGAACTCGACTAGCGTCTGCTTTAGTTACGCCTGAACCATTTGCAATAGCTTCAATCAATTCGCTCTTATTCATCTTTTCCCCTATCAGTTATTCTTTCCTTACCCGTGGCGATTAAATCAAAATCATCAGCCCCAGTCAAGCAATCACATCCTTGCATTGCCCGCCAGTAGCGGGCAACGGAGTGAAATATACCCGGTATTAATGGGCATGTAAATCCTTATTTTTAATTTTTTTTGCATTTTTGCTCGGAATTATTTCAGAGTGCCCAGAAGTTGCTTCATTTTTGACCGGACTACGCTGCAAGGCCAGTTCGAGAACTTCTTCAATTGTCTTAACTGGATGAATTGTCAACTTCCTTAGGACGTTATCAGGAATCTCTTCAAGGTCTTTACGATTTTCCTCGGGAATGATAACGTGTTTAATTCCACCACGATGTGCTGCCAATAATTTTTCCTTAAGTCCACCAATAGGAAGAACTTGCCCTCGTAGCGTAATTTCCCCTGTCATAGCCACATCTGCACGTACGGGAATTTGTGTTAATACAGAAACTAAAGCTGTACACATTCCTATACCAGCACTGGGACCATCTTTGGGAGTTGCGCCTTCGGGGACATGCACATGGAAATCATTCTTATCATAAAAGTCTTCAGACAATTCAAGAGACTTGGCGCGGCTCCTCACCACTGTCATTGCTGCATGAATAGATTCTTGCATCACTTCACCCAGCTGCCCAGTATGGGTTGTTTTACCTTTACCAGGCATCATGGAGGCTTCAATTGTCAGAAGTTCTCCACCTACACTGGTCCAGGCTAGACCTGTAACCTGCCCTACCTGATCAAACTCTTCGGCAAGACCATAACGGAATTTTTTAACACCCAAATATTTTTCAATATTATTGCGCGTTACTGTTACTTTTTTGACGCGTTTACCCGTTAAAATTTCTTTTACTACTTTACGGCAGATACTGGCAATATCCCTTTCGAGATTACGTACACCTGCCTCGCGTGTGTAGTGACGAATAATTTCACGAACAGCACTTTCAACGATATTAATTTCCTCAGGTTTCAAACCATTCAATACTAACTGCTTTGGTATCAAATAACTTTCTGCTATATGTATTTTTTCATCCTCGGTATATCCTGGCAAACGTATTACTTCCATACGGTCAAGCAACGGTGCAGGAATCTCCAACGAATTCGCTGTAGCAATAAACATCACATCGCTTAAATCATAATCGACTTCCAGATAATGATCACTGAAGGTGTGATTTTGCTCGGGATCCAGAACTTCAAGTAACGCTGAAGCAGGATCACCACGAAAATCCATT
This sequence comes from Legionella clemsonensis, assembly GCF_002240035.1. Taxonomy (NCBI): domain Bacteria; kingdom Pseudomonadati; phylum Pseudomonadota; class Gammaproteobacteria; order Legionellales; family Legionellaceae; genus Legionella; species Legionella clemsonensis. The sequence continues at coordinate 2,553,727 of NZ_CP016397.1, forward strand.
GCCATTTTATCTACCTCATCCAACATGATGAGAGGATTTTTAACACCCGCTTTACATAGTTTTTGAATTATCTTTCCTGGCATTGAACCAATATAGGTACGTCGATGCCCACGAATTTCTGCCTCATCCCGCACACCACCTAGAGCGATACGAATAAAAGTACGTCCGGTTGCATTGGCAATGGATTGGCCCAATGAGGTTTTACCCACCCCGGGAGGTCCGACCAAACATAGAATGGGACCTTTTAATCGTTTTACCCGTTGTTGCACTGCCAAGTATTCCAGAATACGTTCCTTGACTTTTTCCAGACCATAATGTTCTTTATCAAGCAAACGTTCCGCTTTACTTAAATCAAATTGAATTTTATTTTTTCTTTTCCAGGGGACTGTTAGCATCCAATCCAAATAATTGCGAATAACGGTTGCTTCAGCCGACATGGGTGACATCATTTTCAATTTATGCAGCTCAGATAGCGCTTTTTCCTTCGCTTCTTTGGGCATTCCTGCCTTATTGATTGAAGCCTCCAGTTGCTCGAGCTCATTTCCTTCCTCGCTTAAATCCCCAAGCTCTTTCTGGATCGCCTTCATTTGTTCGTTAAGATAATATTCGCGCTGGCTCTTCTCCATTTGACGCTTTACGCGACCACGCACCCGTTTTTCAACATGAAGTAGATCAATTTCTCCTTCTATTGCAGCCATTAAACGCTCAAGACGTGCGCCAACATCGAGACTCTCAAGTAATTCTTGCTTATCTTCCACTTTTAACGATAAATGAGCAGCGATGGTATCTGCCAGTCGTCCTGGCTCTTCAATAGTGGCTAAAGAACTTAATACTTCAGGCGGAATTTTTTTATTAAGTTTTATATACTGCTCAAATTGAGACATAAGAGAGCGCATCAGAATTTCAATTTCCTGCTGCTGTATCTGCTCATCAATCTCCTCAACGTCTTCCAGAGTAGCTTCCAAAAAACCTCTTTCCTGAACATATTCTTTCGCTTTTGCCCGTCGTTCACCCTCTACAAGAACTTTGACGGTACCATCAGGTAATTTAAGTAATTGCAAGACACTCGATACAGTACCAACTGTATAGATATCTTCCGGTCCGGGATCATCATGAGAAGATTTTTTTTGAGCAACCAGAAAAATCTGTTTATTATCCACCATGGATGCTTCCAGAGCTTTAATGGATTTTTCCCGGCCTACAAATAAAGGAATGACCATATGCGGATAAACAACTACATCCCGCAGCGGTAAAACAGGTAACAGTGACGTCACTTCTTCATTTTTATTTGGCATGATTTCATTTTCGCTTTCGCTAGACATAATAAGCCCTTATTTAAACGATAATCCTATGAGAAAAAGCACAGCCGCCTTAGTTGAAATTTTGTCCGCACCTTACAAAATAGAAACCTGAACTGTCCTGCAAAAGTGTAGCCAAATTTACAGAACAGTGCTGCCACATTATGTCTTATTCTCGTCCACCAGCAGCAGATTGTTTGCTTTCATCACCTTCATAGATAAGAATAGGTTTGCCAGTGTTGTTGATTACATTTTCATCAATAACCACTTTATTAACACCTTCCATTGAAGGTAATTCATACATGGTGTCTAAAAGTATATTTTCAAGAATAGCACGTAAACCACGAGCACCAATTTTTCTATCCAGAGCTTTTTTGGCAATTAAGTGCAGCGCTTCCTCGCGAAACTCAAGCTCTACACCTTCCATTTTAAATAGCGCGTGAAACTGTTTAGTCAGAGCATTTTTTGGTTTGGTGAGAATATCGATTAAGGCATCTTCATTAAGTTCATGTAGAGTAGTCACCACGGGTAAACGTCCTACAAACTCAGGAATAAGACCGTATTTAACCAAATCTTCCGATTCAAGAGCACTCAATACCTTCTCCATATCCTGGCCATCTTTCTTATTTTTCAATTGCGCAGAAAAGCCAATCCCCGATTTATCACTGCGCTCACGGATAACCTTATCAAGACCTGCAAAAGCACCACCGCAAATAAATAGAATATTTGACGTATCCACTTGCAAAAACTCTTGTTGCGGATGTTTGCGACCACCTTGTGGGGGAACAGAGGCAATGGTTCCTTCTATTAATTTAAGCAATGCCTGTTGTACTCCTTCACCAGACACATCACGCGTAATAGAGGGATTATCAGATTTACGCGAAATTTTATCAATTTCGTCAATATAAACGATCCCTTGCTGGGCTTTATCAACGTCGTAATCACATTTTTGTAATAATTTCTGGATAATATTTTCGACGTCTTCACCCACATAACCCGCTTCGGTTAATGTGGTGGCATCAGCCATGGCAAAAGGTACATTTAAAATTCTGGCCAGTGTTTGTGCCAGCAAGGTTTTACCACTACCTGTAGGCCCAATAAGTAAAATATTGCTTTTACCCAGTTCGATGCCATCCTCAGTTTTATGGTGCAACCGTTTATAATGGTTATATACAGCCACAGACAACACTTTTTTTGCGTAAGGCTGTCCAATCACATATTCATCTAAAAAATTGGCGATTTCTTTAGGTGTAGGTAAACGGGTCTCAGCTTCCTCCTGGGTTTCCTGAGTTTCTTCACGAATAATGTCATTACAAAGCTCAACACATTCATCGCAAACAAATACAGAAGGACCTGCAATTAATTTTTTTACCTCATGCTGGCTCTTTCCACAGAACGAACAATACAAGATTTTATCACCATCGCCGTTACCGGTTTTACTCATCTACAAACCCCTTTCTTACTGTTACCAAAAAAATTGGTAATCTGGAAGATTTGTCCTTAAAGTCTTCAAGATATTAATGGAGAAAATTTAGCTGGAACAGGAACTGACTCAATAGTATAGCCTACTTGTTTCGACTATCCTTGCTCCAATTTTTTCATTTTCCCTGTTATTGCAACTTAAGCACAAGCCTTAGTAAAATTTTAGACAATTGAAAAAATAACACCAAATAAAAACTGCCAGTTATCGAGAAAATAACTGGCGAGGTAAATTTATTTGAATTCAGCTAATGTATCGCGGCTGGAAAGAACCTTATCCACCAAACCATATTCAACAGCCTGTTGGGCACTCATAAAATTATCTCGCTCTGTATCGCGCATGATTTGATCAGGCGTTTTTTTAGTATGAGTTGCCATAATGTTATTAAGACGTTCACGAACCGCCAAAGTCTCACGCGCATGAATCTCAATATCAGTAGCCTGCCCTCGATAACCTCCTAAGGGTTGATGAATCATCACTCGAGAATTTGGCAGGCAGAAACGCTTACCTTCTGCGCCAGCACAAAGCAAAAGTGCTGCTGCACTTGCTGCCTGACCAATACATAAGGTACTCACATCCGGCTTGATAAATTGCATTGTATCATAAATAGCCAAGCCTGCTGTTACTACGCCTCCTGGGGAGTTAATGTAGAGCGAGATATCCTTATCCGGGTTTTCTGACTCTAAAAATAATAGCTGCGCTACAACCAGATTAGCCATGTGATCTTCAACTTCACCCAGCAAAAAAATGATACGTTCTTTCAAAAGCCTTGAGTAAATGTCATAAGAGCGTTCACCACGGGAGGTTTGCTCAATAACCATAGGCACCAAACCGCTGGCATTTCTTATCAAGTTCTCTGAATAGGCTGCCATACTCTACGCTCCCTCTTTTTCGGTCTCTTTCTTAGGATTCATTACATCCTCATAATTCATTTTTTTATCAACCAGTGTGGCGTTTTCGCTGATTTTCTCAGCAACCATTTCTTCCATCACCAACGCTTCGATTTCACCGAGACGTTCTTTACTGCTTTGATACCAGGAACGGAGCTCTTCCGGTTTTTCGTAAGCACTGGCGAATTTATCAATCATAGCATCCACTCGGGCTTTATCCGCTACAAGTTCATGCTTCTTAACGTATTCAGAAAAGAGTAATCCCAAATGCACACGACGCTTGGCTTGTTCTTCAAATAATTCCCGCGGGAAATCAGGGATTTGTTCATTATCTGAATGTTCATGACCAAAAAGTCGATGATACATTTCATGCTTCAAATGCCCTATTTCTTGCTCAACGAGAGAGTTCGGCAAATCAAATGGATTCACAGCCAACAATTTATCAAAAATTTTCTCGCGATTCATAGCGCTAACACGACGTTCTAATTCGCGCTCCATGTTTTCCCTGATATCTTTCTTCAACGCCTCAATGCCACCTTCCTTAATATTAAATTTTTCCGCAAAAGCATCATCCAATTCGGGTAATTTGCCTTCCAACACTTTTTGTACAGTGATTTTGAAGGTTGCTTCTTTGCCAGCTAAATCCTTATGACCATAATCCTCAGGGAAAGTAACCTTAATTTCAAAAGGCTTGCCCTGTTTAGCACCTACCAATCCCTCTTCAAAACCTGGAATCATGGCGCCCGAGCCAACAACAATTTCATACCCTTCAGCGCTACCACCTTCAAAAGCCTTGTCGTCCAGGAAGCCCTGGAAATCAATAACAGCCTTATCACCATTAGCCACAGCACGTGAAACTTCTGACCATTCTTTAGCCTGCTCACGTAATTTTTCAATCATCGCATCAACATCTTTATCAGTGACTTGAGCCTTAATCACTTCAACTTCATCATTATCAAGTTCAACGACATTAATTTCAGGAAATACTTCAAAGACAGCGCTATAAACAAAATCTTTACCAGATTCAACTTGCTCGGGTTCTACTCGTGGTGAGCCAGCTGGTACTAATTTTTTATCTTGCAGTGCTTCATATAACGTAGACTGCACCATTTCTCTGGCAACATCTTCGCGAACACTCTCAGAAAAACGACTTTTAACCACATGCATGGGCACTTTGCCAGGACGAAAACCATCAACCTTTACTTTGCGAGCAAGACTTTTGAGACGCAGGCTCACCTCTTCCTCTACTTTTTCGGTCGGTACCGAAACTGTTACTTTACGTTCCAAACCTTTCAAGGTCTCAACAGAAACTTGCATCTAAGTCACCTCTTGGAAATTGTCATGAAATGGTGCGAAAGGAGAGACTCGAACTCTCACGGGTTGCCCCACTGGAACCTAAATCCAGCGCGTCTACCAGTTCCGCCACTTTCGCAAAACAGGGTGGAATTATCAAACAGTAAGCCATCATTGTAAAGACTCAGAGTGAATCTTAAGCGTAGATGGCTATTATTATCCTAAAAATACATTGTTTCTATCAGTAAGAATCTTAAGTGTACTTTGGATAGGATGAATATGGGGTGAACGATGGGACTCGAACCCACGACAACCGGGATCACAACCCGGGGCTCTACCAACTGAGCTACGCTCACCATAATTATACACTAATCTAAAGGAATTCTGCACACGGCTGGCACGCCCGGCAGGATTCGAACCTGCTACCCTCGGCTTAGAAGGCCGATGCTCTATCCAGATGAGCTACGGGCGCAAATTAAAACTTGGTCGGGGTGGAGGGATTCGAACCCCCGACATTCTGCTCCCAAAGCAGACGCGCTACCAGGCTGCGCTACACCCCGTTTTAACCCGTCCTCAAGGACAGAGCGCATATAATACTCGTAGCAGTGCTGGAGGTCAATAACCCCAGGCAATTAATTTTCACCAAAGATTATTATCTAAATATAGATATCCAGAGCATAACGTACTTGCCTAGTATAGCAGATAAATTAATCTGGCTTGTTAAATGCTACCCGAACGACAAGCAAATCGTATTTTAACTAAATTAAACAATAAGGCGTCACCAGAGCAAAGCGAAGAATCTTCGTTCAAAGCGCGGGATATTATCTGTTGGGGATCTCTTTGCTCAAGCTGATGGTAACTTGTGCAACATAATGATGTTTAACTAATTCATAATTAATCTTGCCCTGAGCCAACGATTATTTATTGCTGCTTTATTTTTTTTTAGATAGCATAAAAACTCGTTGTTTTATTTCTAATGAGCTATGAAGTCTCGGTTATTACCTATTTTTGACAACATCAATTATCTTCACAAAAATGCAGAAAATGTTATTCTGCCGGATTCACGCTTTCAACAAGACTTCAACTTAAGCTTAAATTTTTTAAAAAGTTATGTAGGCAGTCTTGGAACATTTAACAGTTATCGTCGAGAAGCCGAACGTTTGCTGCAGTGGTGCTGGCATATAAAAAAAGTAACCCTTTGTGAGTTAAAGCGTGATGATATTGAGCAATTTGTACATTTTTGCCAAAATCCACCACAAACCTGGATAGGTTTAAAAAAAGTACCTCGTTTTATTGAAAAAGAAGGGAGACGTCAGCCGAATGAAAATTGGCGTCCGTTTGTAGCCAGTGTGAGCAAATCGGCAAGAAAACAAGGGGCCTCTCCTTCCGTTGAAAATTTCAGTTTATCGCAAGGCGCTATTCAGGAAGTATTTGCCATTCTCAGCACTTTCTTTAATTTTTTAATTGCCGAAGAGTATCTGGTAGCCAATCCGGTGGCTTTAATCCGTCAAAAAAGTAAATTTGTGCGTAAGCGCCAGGGTAATGCGCCTGTTCGCCGCTTAAGTTTAAATCAGTGGGATGCAGTTTTGGAGGCAGCAGACAAATTGGCGCAGGAAAATCCGGAAAAGCACGAACGCACACGCTTTATTCTTAGTCTGCTTTTTGGCATGTATTTACGAATTTCCGAGTTAGCTGCAAGTGAGCGCTGGATTCCTACGATGAATGATTTTGCCAAAGATTCGAATGGTCACTGGTGGTTTACTACTGTAGGCAAAGGCAATAAAGAAAGACAAATTGCTGTGAGTGAAGCAATGCTGGCAAGTTTAATACGTTGGCGTCAATTTTTAGGATTAACCCCTTTACCCTCTCCAGCGGACAATACACCCCTTATTCCCAAAATTCGCGGAACAGGTCCCATGAGCGATACTGCACCAATAAGGCGTTTGGTACAACGTTGCTTTGACTTGGCTGTTGAAAATTTACGCCGCAATAATCGTATGGAAGAAGCCGATAATTTAATGGCAGCTACGGTGCATTGGCTAAGGCATACCGGTATTTCAGAAGATGTAAAAACTCGCCCTCGTGAGCATGTTCGTGACGATGCTGGCCACAGCTCAAGTGCGACTACAGACCGTTACATTGACGTGGAAATGCAGGCACGCTACCAATCCGCCAGAAAAAAGAAAATTGCTGTCGAAAATTAAATGTTCAAACCAACGCACAAGCATCCACTAACTCAATATGCGCCTGGCACAAGGGCTCTCCAAGAAAAATTTCACCAACGCTTTGAAAGCGTTTAATGGAATCAGTGACCAAATAACGGATGGTGACTGGAGATAGCGCCTCATTGGCTAAATTGGATGCTACCAAGACTTTATGTAACGCTTTGGCAGTCGCTTCTGCGGAATCCACAATCGTCACTCTAGAGGGTAAAAGCGTTTGTAACAGCGGTTTAAAGACTGGAAAATGCGTACAGCCTAAAAGAAGGGTATCTTCTTCTGCAAATTCGGCTAGATAGTGTTTCAATGCCTCACGAGCCACTGCATTAGCAATCATCCCTTCTTCTGCCAATGCCACCAGAACGCTGCAAGCTTGAGCACTGATTTTCGCCTGTGGCAATTGTTTCTGTATCAAGCGCTGATAAGCTTTGGAAGCAATCGTTGTTTCAGTTGCCAACACGGCAATACGATGGTTTTTAGTGGCCGCAACTACTGCCGATGCGCCTGGAGACACTACACCCAAAACAGGAATATCTGGAAGCATGGTTTGCAAATGAGGAAGCGCTGCGGTAGTCGCTGTGTTACAGGCAATCACCAAGGCTTTAATTTGTCTTTCGATTAAAACCCGGCTCATTTGCACGGCATATTGCTGAACCGTATCTGGGCTTTTGGTTCCATAAGGCAAACGCGCCGTATCGCCCAAGTAAATAAAAGATTCATGGGGCAGGGTCGCTTTGAGGGCCCGAAGTACCGTCAAGCCCCCCATTCCAGAATCAAAAACACCAATAGGCAGATTATTTTTATTCATTATTTCCTATATTATTCAGTCAGTTAGCTTCTAACCACTATTTCCCATTTTAACCCCGGAAAGCGTTGAGGCTTCCTTCTCATCTTTTTTAACTTCAGTTTCTACTTTTTGATAATTTACCGTCTGACGGTAATGTTGAGTGGCAGCTTTTGCAGCGCTATCTGTAATTTTTTGAGCTTTCCTTGTTTCTTCACCAAATTTCTCTTTGGAGAACTGCTTCATCCCACTCAGGTTTCCGTCATAAGCGGTTACCAACTCTTTGTATTTTGGATGAGTAATCGATTCTCCTAAAGGCCCCCAACTTCTCACATATTTAGCTGGATTAAATTTAAAGGTATCACCTACCCTCACAGCACTACTGTCAAATTTCATATCAGGAATCTTCTGCCCGATCACCATTAAAGCTAACCAAACTCCTTCAATCATTTCTGCACTTCCATCATCAAGCCAGATGGGATTTTCCTTAGATGGAGGGCCATTGAGCGTTGATAATAAACTCTTGGCCGCTTCCATATAAACTGAAGGGTGTAATGCTGGATCTTTAGGAAGATTTCCCTTGCCAATAGTTACGGTAACATTAGGCAAATAGACTATTTTCCCATTTTCTGTTTTAACCGTATCGTGACCTTTTTCCACTAAAAATTGGCCACTATCCCGATTCTGATGACTGTCAACAAGTGCAAGAGTATGCAAGCGCACATGCCCTTCAGGGATAGGAGCTTCGGTTATAAATCTCTTGTTATCAGTTCGACTTTTAACTGTAACAGGAGCATCTATTTGCACTGAGCCACGCAATAAAGAATTTTTTTGTTCTTTTGGATAGTCTTGAAAAGTAGAGTCACAGCCGATAAATTGAATATCTCCCCCTTTTTTTGCAGCCTCAAGCGTTTTCAAAATGCCTTCCTTGACTAGAGGATTAGTTATATCAGGATCATCCGGATTTCCTCGTAAAAGCTGTTGTACTCTGATATAACGATCAAGCTCTTCTTCAGTTGATTTAATTTGCTTTTTAAGGGCTGTTCGCGTATCAGCTATTTTATTTTTACGCCAGCGCTCAGCTAGCTCCCTATCCTCAGGCAAACTGGCTAGCTGTTTTTGTAAGAGTGCTTTTTCTCTTTCATAAAAACGCACCATTGTTTCACACGCTTTATCCAGCTCTGTGTAGGTAGTAAGCATTTCACGAGCATTTTGTTTGGCAGAAGATTGAAAACCTGGATTTAACCAATCAATTGCCCTTGTTTCACTTAATTGTTTTAACTGCTTGTGAATTTTTTTGTCAGAGGAGGCAATTTCTTTATGTAAATCTTCGAGTGGTTTACGCTGATTTTTTAAAGAATTAAGTCTTCCAACAACGTTGTCTTCAGGGTAATGAATAAATGCAGCTTTATTTGCCTCTGCCTTTACCTCATTAAACATCTCTGGTGTTAGTTGCTTCTGTAGCTCGTCTAGGTTAAATACCTTCTGTGTTGGTGCAGCTTCTATGTCTTTAATTTTTTGAATAAACTCAGCTACGGTTTCGGAATCAGAAAATGCCTTATACAAATTATTTATCTCTGCATCTGGAAAAGGATTTTCTTTCTTCAAGCTCATTGCAAATTGCAAAATAGCTCGCCGCGCTTCGGTAACATTATCATCGCTAGTAAAATCGTGACTAATATCTTGATTGTGTTTCGCCAATAGATGAGCATTATGCTGTTGTTGTATATCAACTGGGCCATTGGCGCCAACCGGTGGCACCGAAGCTGCATTATAGCCAAACTCAGCCTCTAACGTATTATCTAGAAGACCCAAGGCTTTAGTTATTTCATCAACTACAGCTTTGTAGGCAGCATGATTCGCTACCCCCCCAGATAAATCAGGAGTTGCAAGTAGAATAGCATTGATACTTTTTACCTGCTCAGCGTTTAAGGAGGGCACTGAAGGGCTGTTACCAATAATCCTTGCCACTTCGCTATTAACAATTTTTGCAGCACTAGCATAGCGACTATTTTCCCTAGCTAATTCACTTAATGGATTTGCCTTGGTTATCGGATCTGCTTTTATTCTGACATCAGAACCTAGTACCCGTTGTATTTCTGTTTCGCTGCGTGCATCCATTAAAGAGCGGATAACATCCGGGTTGCCTACAATAGCTTTTTGCTTGACCAAAGGTAATTTTTCAACCACGTTTAGTAAGGCACTGTGGTTTGTAAAATTAGAATAACTGGCAAAATTTGCTTTAATTAGCTGCTTACTGGCTGCAGTTTGTACAGCAGCCATGCTTTCTTTGCTTACCCACTCATTAGAGGTAATGCCTATAGCCCTAAGAGCTTGTTTAAACTGCAAAAAGTCTTTTGCTTCTATAAGACTTTTAAAATCTTTTTTATCCTGGGCATTAAGAGCAGGATAGTTGTTGATTAAAATTTCAACCAATTTGCCGCGAAATTCCTCTTGCTCTTTTACGGGAAGAGTAGCTATTAAAGTTCCAGCATTCAGTCTGTTTAAATTATCACCGTTTAACTCAGTTGCAGCACCAGCAATTGCAGTAGGACTAGCTATAGTATTAAGCTGATTAATATTCGTTTTAAAGGCATCAAGTTTACCATCAGTCAAATCAATATTTTTTGTAATTCGTAAAGTTGCTTCAATAGCAGCATAAGCTCTTAGTTTATCTCTAAAGCTCCTATCTGCATTTTCTATTAAACTATCTGTGGGACTAGGTGCCTTCCCTAGCAAAATATTAACACCTGCTTTTAATGAAGCTTTATTAAGGGGAGTAGCAGTAATTGTGACGATTGCATCAGCAACAGAAGCATCGTCCCCTTTAATTTTAAATTTAACAAAATTTTCTAATGCTTGTTTTTTTATTCTGTCAACATTCGCTGGATTTTTAAAATAATTTTCTATTTCCTTTGTTGGAGCAGAGGGTGCACCAGTAAGAATAGTCAGGAAATCTGTAGCTGTGGGGCCAGGAGGATCAATTAATAGCAATGACTGCAGTTTATTAGGATCACTCGTATTCAATAACGTTTGTCTGACAGAAGCGGCAGCAACAATTTGCTTAATGCAGGCATCATTAATGAAAGCTTCCTGAAAATGGTGAGTATTTTTATACCCTAACACATTATTTGTCGCCAAGAGTCGCTTAATATCCTGCACCCGATTTAATTTCGTTAGTGCGCTTAAAGTATCCACATCAGTTAGCTCAGCTATCTTTAAATTTAAAGCTTGCACAGCTGCAACTTGTCGTAACGAGGGTAAGTTTTTATCAGTAACTGCGGCAGTTAGATAAGCATCATCGCCACCATTCTCTTTTAATAAGGCTCTTACAGCATTAACATCAGGTTGACTCGCAATATTAGTGAGTTTAGCACTATCGATCTCTTTAGAACTGAATAGCTCCGTGAGGTATTTTTTTCCATAAAGCTCTCGAAGCCAGGGAGCATCTGCATCAGTCAAAAGAGCTCTGTATGGAGGCTGAACTAGATTGTTTAAGAATGTGCCTGCATCCGCCTCTCTCAAATTAGCCCGAGCTTGCTCAAAATCAATAATAGGCTGCGTAGAGAGTAATAATTCATAACCTTTTTTGGCAGCTTCAACTTTAATAGGGTTGCCTAGTTGAGCCAGATCCATCTTTTGTACCGTAGTGGCAGGAACACCCAGTGCTCTAGCTGCAGTACGAAAACTATCGTTATCATTAGCATCCCATGCAGTCAATAAACTATCAATTTTATTTTTGTCCGTTGCTGCTGCAATTTTTTTCGAAAGAAAGAGACGTTGGGCTTCTAACTGAATATCATCTATTGCATTCACATCGAGAATATTGACACCATTGGTTTGCCAATCATGAATAATCACAGGAGGTTGACCAACCTGTATCTGTCCATTGTCTCTAACAAGTTTTTTACGAGCCTCTACCTCTACGTCCTCCTCAATGAGAGCCTTAAGATATTGCTCATTCATTTGAGTAAGACCTAGTTTTATTCGTTGGATAGCAGTTTGTTTAAATAATGCTGAAAAATTTAGCGCACCATCAGGACCATGTCCTACATCACCATCCGCTTTCAAAAAGTTAGCATCATCAGTAGGGTTATGACCTGTAGGAGCAAACCCTACAGGATCTAACGCTGATTTTCCCAACCCATTCCAAACTGTATGATGAGCCAGAACTGATTGCCTGAAATTATCTGCAGAAGCAGTGCCTACTTTTAATATTGCATTTAAAGCAGCAAGAGCATTGGGTTTCTCAGCAAGTTTTTCATCAGTTAAAGCAGATAAAAATTTGGCATTTAAGGCAGGCATACTTAACTCCGGCTCGAATTAATCGAATTATAACTTTATTTTAAACATAAATTATTAAGCAGTCCTTAAAACCTCTTAACAATATTTATTAAAACGGTTGATTTAGACGAAACTTTTTCTATGTTATATAGTATAGGCACATGGGTTGGACAAGGGAATGAATAAGCTAATTTATTGTATGATTGCTTTTTTGCCAGGACTACTTTTTGCACAAGGCTGTATTGTGGGAGGCAAGCCAGATCGTCCTCGTTATGTGTGCATGGATGGTCGCTCGTTAAGTCAAACCAGCAGCGGCTTGTTATGGCATGCCAAACGCGGGTGTTTTATGAGCAAAATTCCTTGCTGCGCTTACGATGCTACTCACTACGCTTACTCTGCCAACCCTTCTTATGTGTATTATTCCTATAAAAAATGCCGTGAGGGTTATCCTTATCATTGGGGAGAAATGCAAACTCATTAAATATAGATGCGTTGATTAAGAATAGCTGTAACTTACTGTTAACAGGATAGCCACTAATAACCATATCCCCATGCTGGTGACGAAAGCATATTGAAAAGGCTCAAACCTCTTGTGTTTTATCCAGAAATTGGCAAGAGCAACTGGTAAAACGGCTAATCCCATTAGCAAGATTAAATTGGCAATTAGCGGTGCGAAAGTAGCAGGAAGCCAATTTTCTAGGATTGCAGCCGCATAATGTAAACCCCATTTGATTCTTAACAATCCCCAGGACACCCAGACTTCATAATAAGCCACCAGTAGCGAGACTACAAACAAGGGCAATAATAACTTCATGCCGCGAATGGCAAACATTTTTTTCAAAAAATTGGACCACTCCTGGGAGAAAAAGACCAGAATTGCACAAGAAAAAACTACCAGAGCTATGGTTAAGAGCATGATTATCCCTTAGCCTCCAAAAGTTCCCAGCGTTCATAAAGTTGCATTAGGGTTTGTTCATCAGCGGCAAGCTGTTGATTAAATGCGGCAATCGTCTGTGCCTCTTGCTGATAAAAATCAGCTGCCGTCATTTGTAGTTGAGCTTGGCTTATTTTTTCTTCCAGAGCTTCAATTTTTTGGGGTAATTGTGCCAGTTCCCGTTGCTCATTAAAACTTAATTTCTTCGCATTTTTGGATCGTGATTTTACAGGCTTTACAGTGACCTCACGCTGTTGTTTCTTTTGATTTTGATAGTCCTCATACCCCCCCACATACTCATTGAATTGTCCTTCTCCTTCATAAACTAATACACTGGTAACCACTTGATTAATAAATGCTCTGTCATGGCTGATAAGAATCAAAGTACCAGGGTAATCAACCAGCATGGTTTCCAGCAACTCCAGTGTCTCGATATCCAAATCATTGGTGGGTTCATCCATGACCAATAAATTGACGGGTTTGGCAAATAGTTTGGCTAACAATAAACGGTTGCGCTCTCCACCAGACAATGTTGCAACAGTTTGGTTAAATCGTTCCGGGGGAAATAAAAATTCTCGAAGATAGGTAGCCACATGCTTTTGTTGACCATTAATGGTGACGTGATCAGCACCGTCAGCTACATTGGCCATTACCGTTTGTTGCTCATCAAGTTTGCGCCGTAGTTGATCAAAATAAGCCACTTGCAACGAGGTTCCATGACGAATTGAACCTGAATCTGGAGTTAATTCGCCCAATAACAAACGCACTAAGGTGGTTTTACCGCAACCATTGGGCCCAATAATCCCGACTTTATCACCACGCATTAGCAATAAAGAAAAATCCTCTAACAATTTTTTTCCATCAATACAGTAGCTTACCTGGTTCGCTTCAATAACCAGTGCTCCTGAACGTGAAACATCCATGGAGATAGACTTTACCTTGCCTAGCTGCTCACGGCGGGCTTTATATTGTTCACGCATGGCTTTTAAGGCACGTACGCGTCCCTCATTACGAGTACGACGCGCCTTTATACCGGTTCTTATCCAGACTTCTTCATCTGCCAACCGCTTATCGAATAATTCATTCTGCTTCTGCTCACTTAAACGTCTGGCTTCCCGTCTATCAAGAAAGGTTTCATAATCACAATCGTAGTTATAAAGTTTACCCCGATCTATTTCTACGATACGATTTGCAACCTGATTTAAAAAAGTACGATCGTGGGTTACCAGCAATAAGCTGCCCGTGTAGGATTTTAAATAAGACTCTAACCACTCAATGGCATTCACATCCAAATGGTTAGTAGGTTCATCAAGCAGTAGAAGATCAGGGGCTGCAATTAAGGCTGCAGCCAACAAGGCACGACGCTTCATCCCCCCTGATAATTGGCTCATTTCCGCATGCGGATCAACGCCTAAGCGACTGGCCATCATCTCCACACGAGGCAAAATATCCCATGCCTGTAAAGCATCTATTTTCTGTTGACAGGTCACTAGCCCGGTAATCTCATTGGCTGCTGTTAATGCATGAAACTGAGAAAGCACTTCTCCAACGTCACCTAAACTTTTTACCAAAAAGTGATAAACTGTTTCGTTGGCAATTATCGGTACTTCCTGGGTTAGTCCAGCTACGCGCAAGCCATTGATACGGCTTATTTGCCCGTTGTCAGGTACCAGCTCCCCTTGTAGTAAGCGCAATAATGACGATTTTCCAACACCATTCCTGCCCACCAGTGCAACCCGATCTTGAGGTTGGATTTGCCAGTCAACGTGATTCAGTAAACAATTACCGCCTAAATTTAAGGTGACATTATGAAAGGAAATTATACTCATATTAACCTAATTACTTCATTTATCCTGATAAAACTACTGTTGGAACTGCCACAGAGAGAGTTCAATTCCAGACTGCCTCACTTATCACAAAATTTTGTTTATGCCAACACGTTCCCAGGTCATAGTAGTAAACTGTAGAGCGTCGAATAATTTAATTATATACACTTCTCTTCGTCTCAACGTTCTGCAGCTTAAGAATCCAGCGATGCTGAGAGATGTGAGCAAGAGATAGAAACAAACCGCAGAAGTAGCAGTTATTCATAAATTGCATGTTGCTCTCTATGATGCGGTGCACATTTAAATGCTCTAAAGTGTATTTTCATTCCATTTTTACAATCAAACGCTTGCCTTGTTGTGATAAATTAAATTTACCAAGCACATTCATGCCTAGCAGCACCATGCTTTCATTACCAGGAATAATCACAGCCTTGACATTCTGCAACGTAAAATCAGCAAAGGATAGTGTTTCAAGCCGAGTTAAAGCGCCAGTAACCTCACCACCTGCTGTTTTAATCGTCACGTCATAACGTCCTGCCAATCCCATTTTTTTAGCCAGATTTTCAGGGATTGCGACCAATGTAGCGCCAGTATCCAGCAAAAATTTTACAGGATGTCCATTTATAGCACCATCAAGGTAATAATGACCTTGTCGATCCGGGGTAATTGCTATAACGCCTGGATGAATTTGGTAAGCCCCCTGGTCTGCATTATCGTAAGAATAAAAAAATACAAAGAGCAAAACAAAAAAAATTAGCCAGACGATAAGGAACATAAAACGTCCGACTTTAGTGTATTCCGTATTGTTCACCTGGCTATTCTTACTCGTTTGCAGGTAAAACCATAATGCCTTCAATCTCCACCTGAGCACCACGGGGCAGGGCACTTACGCCGATAGCTGCACGCGCAGGATAAGGCTCAGCAAAATAACGAGCCATTGCTTCGTTTACTAAGGGAAAATGATTTAAATCAGTTAAATACACGGTAAGCTTCACAAGATTTGCCAGACTGCCACCTGCTGCTTCGCATACGGCTGCCAAATTATCAAATACTTGGTTAATCTGCATGCGAATTTCATCACTGCATAATTGCATTGTTTCAGGATCAAGCGGTATTTGGCCTGAGAGATAAACGGTATTGCCACAACGAATAGCCTGACTGTAGGTCCCAATTGCCGACGGCGCCAAATTACTCTGAATAGATTGCATTAATTAGTCTCCTGCTTGTTGCGATAAAGTCGCATGACCACTTTATTTGCACGCAAACGGCGCATTACTCGCGCCAAATGCGTACGATCACGTACACTGATTGAGAAGGTGACCGCATTATGGCGACCGTCTCGTGGATCGACATTAATATTGCCAATATTAGATTCTGCTTCAGAAATGGCAGTGGCCAATGCAGCCAACACTCCACGTTGATTGGCCACTTCCACAGTAATGTCGACCCAATATTCACCCTGTACTTGCTCATCCCAACGTAAAGAAATTAATTGTTCAGGATTACCACGCCCTTGATTGACATTCGCGCAATCACTAGCATGAACAATAATTCCTCTTCCTTGTTGGAATCGACCTACGATACTATCACCGGGAATGGGTTGACAACAATCCGCAAAATGGACCACCATTCCTTCAGTTCCCTTAATAGCCAGAGGACGACTCTTGGTGGTTTTCTCAAGTTCCGGAGTTTCCTGAGAAATAATTAATCGCTTGGCAATGACCATAGGCATTTGATTACCGATACCAATTGCATAGAGTAATTCATCTGCCGACTTATAATTTAGATCATGAAGTAAAGCCTGTAGTGTTTCTGGAGGAACTTTGGCATAGTCACCCGATAGTTCAGCAAGTGATTGCTCCAGCAGGCGCTTTCCTAAAACGATGGATTCAGCATGTTGTTGGCTTTTTAGAAAATGGCGAATATTGCTACGAGCCTTACCAGTAACCACAAAATTAAGCCAGGCTGGGTTCGGGTGTGCTCCTGGTGCTGTAATAATTTCAACAGTTTGTCCGTTGGTTAAAGGAATACTTAAGGGCACGAGACGACGATTTACCTTTGCTGCAACACAACTATTACCTACACCAGAATGTACTGTGTAAGCAAAATCAACCGGGGTCGCTCCTTTAGGAAGCTCCATAATATGCCCCTTAGGAGTAAACACATAGACTTCATCCGGGAATAAGTCGATTTTAACATTTTCAATGAACTCCAGTGAACTTCCGGTACTACGCTGCATTTCCAGCAGTCTTTGTACCCATTCACGCGCTCGCAACTGGGCCTCATTGACTTCCAGACCGGAAGATTTATAAATCCAATGAGCCGCTACCCCATTTTCAGCCACTTTGTCCATATCCCGAGTGCGTATTTGCACTTCCAAAGGCACACCAAAAGGGCCGAACAGGGTCGTATGCAGTGATTGATAGCCATTGGCTTTGGGTATACCAATGTAGTCTTTAAAACGTTGTGGAACAGGTTTATAAGTTCGATGAAGTGCACCGAGTACACGGTAACAGGAATCAATGTCCTCGGTAATAACCCGAAATGCAAAAACATCAGTAATTTCTGCAAAGGAAGCCTTTTTTTGGCGCATTTTTCGATAAATGCTGTATAAGTGCTTTTGTCGGCCAAAAACATGTTCATAAGGAATATTTAATTGTTTGAGTGCTTGCTCCAAATCTTGTTCAATTTTTTGCGTTAACTCACGACGATTACCACGCGATTTATCCACTGCGGATTTAATAGCACGGTAGCGCATAGGATAGAGCGCCTGAAAACCTAAATCTTCAAGACCTGTGTAAATGGCATGCATCCCTAAACGGTTGGCAATTGGCGCATAAATCTCCAGCGTTTCAATCGCAATGCGTCGCCGTTTTACAGCAGGCATAGCACCTAGAGTGCGCATATTGTGATAACGATCAGCCAATTTGACAATGATGACACGGATGTCCTTCACCATCGCCAGAACCATTTTACGAAAATTTTCTGCCTGAGCCTCAGCACGTGACTCAAATTTAATTTTGGTTAATTTGGTAACACCATCTACCAGGGCAGTGACATCTTCGCCAAATTGCTGCGTTAAATCTTCTTTACTGATGGAAGTATCTTCGACAACATCGTGTAGCAGTGTTGCCATAATGGTTTGATAATCCAAACGCATACGAGCTAATATTAAGGCAGCAGCAACCGGATGAGTAATATAGGGCTCACCTGAACGACGCATCTGACCACGATGAGCTTTTTCTGCCACCAAAAAAGCTTGATAACATTTCTCGATAAGCGGCTGCTCTAGGTAGCATTTAAGCTCTTCGTCTAACTCCTTAAAGTAGCTCACGAAATACTCCCGTCCCTCAAACTACCGCTTAAATTGATTGATTCTCTTGGAAAATTGAACTGTTCTTGTGTTATCAAGCACAAAAACCAGACTTTCAGGCATTGTAACAGCAAAAGGCAGCAGCAAATTCTGAAAAATCCAGTAGTTCAAACCATGGAGACGAAAAAAACCCAATTAATCTTTATCCAAAATATCTGGTTTAACCAAACCCGCTGCAATCTCACGTAATGCAATTACTGTCGGTTTATCATTTTCCCATTCAACCAAAGGTTGCTCACCCCGTACAGCGATTTCACGAGCACGTTTCGTTGCTACCATTACCAGTTCAAAACGATTTGCTACATGTTCCAAACAATCTTCTACGGTTACACGTGCCATTACATTTACCCTCCAGAAACTCAAAATAATGTGTCGATGATAGCTAAGGGCTCTGTCATTCACTAGTAACTGATTTTCTATCTTATTCTATATAATATAGCTAATAGGCTGGTAATAAAGCTAGAAAATCAAGGTCTTGCTACTGATAGTTAACAAAAGGCCCAAAAAATAGTCTATTTTACTGCGATGATAACAGGAAAGAAAGTAATTTTCGTTGATGTTGCGATTGTCGCTCTGTTTTCAAACGATTTGCAACCACGATTGCCTGTAATTCTGCGGCTGCTTTTTCAAAATCATCATTGACTATAAGATAATCAAATTCAGTATAATGAGCAAGCTCATCTTGGGCGCGCTTCATACGCTCTTTAATAATTTCCTCATTGTCCTGACGTCTGCCATGAAGGCGCTGCTTGAGAGCATCCAGGGAAGGAGGAACAATAAACACCGAAACAGCCTCCGGAAAAAGACGGCGAATTTGCTGCGCACCTTGCCAATCGATATCCAAAAGCACATCCACACCAGACTCCAAACGAGTCGTAATTTGAGCAACTGAAGTACCATAGTAGTGATTAAAAACACGTGCATATTCAACAAACGCGTGTTCACTAATCATTTTCAAAAATCGCTGTTCATCAACAAAAAAATAATCCACCCCATCTTGTTCTCCTGGACGTTTATTACGTGTCGTATGAGAAACAGAAATAGCGACGTTTTCTACATTAGCAGCCAGTTTTTTAACCAAACTGGTTTTACCTCCTCCAGACGGAGCAGCCACTATAATTAGATTACCTCTAGTAGTAACAGCCATAATTATTACTCTATGTTTTGAATTTGTTCACGCATTTGCTCAATTAAAACCTTCATTTCCACAGCACTTTGAGTCAAAGCAATCGCATCTGATTTTGAACTTAACGTGTTGGCTTCCCGATTGAGTTCCTGCATTAAAAAATCAAGACGTCGTCCTGATGCTTCTGTTTTTTCCAGAATTCTAGCAACTTCCCTGACATGAATCTGCAACCTTTCCAACTCTTCATTTACATCAGCACGAGCTATTAACAAGGCAATTTCCTGCTCAATGCGTGGATTATCTACAGTAAGCTGCATGCCATTCAATCGCGTTAACAACTTATCCCGTGTGTGCTCGGTAGCATTAGCAACCAAGTGTAAACTTGTTTTTATTTCCTTCTCTAACTTTTCCAGTCGAATTGCTATCTGATTTTTCAGGGCTTGTCCCTCTTCCTTTCTTGCCGTAAGTAACTGCGTTAAGGTCTCTTCAAACAGTTGGCTAGCTTGTTGTGCCAGCACCTCAGCATCTGGCTGTGTCAGATCAATAACACCGGGCCAAGTTAAAATGGTACTGACTGATAAATCATTCGCAATCAACTTGCTAGTTGCCAATTTATCCCCTGCCTCAAGCAATTCACTAACCAATTTTTCATTAATAAGGACAGACTGCTCACAACCTACAGTTGCTTGAAATTTCAATTGGCATTCCACTTTACCACGATTCACTTTGTCACGCACCAAAGCTCGCAAGGAAGTTTCTAAAAAACGAAAGGAGTCAGGAAGACGAAAGCTTACATCGAGGTAACGATGGTTTACAGATTTAATTTCCCAGCAGAAAACCCCAACATCAAGCTGGCGTTGCACCCTGGCAAAAGCGGTCATACTGTATGTCATAGTAAATAGTAATTCATCCGAAAACGTGGGCGCGACTATATACCAAATTTGTACAAATGCAAAACTTCTTTAATTCCCCATTGCAATAAAAACGTTTATACTTAGGGTTTTATCGAGGATTTATCATGCGCCCCAGTAATCGTGAACCTAATCAATTACGTCCCATAAAAATAACCCGCAACTACACCCAACATGCCGAAGGCTCAGTACTTGTCGAATTTGGTCAGACCCGCGTATTGTGTAATGCTTCTGTTGTTGAAGGTGTACCCAGATTTTTGAAAGGTAAAAACCAGGGGTGGATTACTGCGGAATATGGCATGTTACCTCGCGCAACCCATAGTCGCACTGAGCGCGAGGCCAGTAAGGGCAAACAAGGGGGCAGAACACTAGAAATTCAACGACTGATTGGTCGCTCTCTTCGTACCTGTGTCGATTTAAAGCTGCTTGGAGAAACTACCATTACATTAGACTGTGATGTAATACAGGCCGATGGAGGTACACGCACTGCAGCAATTACGGGGGCCTGTGTCGCTTTAAAAGATGCCGTAGCGTGGATGGCAGGACGCGAAAAACTTCGTAAAATGCCCCTCTTCAATTATGTCGCAGCAATTTCAGTAGGAATTTATCGCGGCCAACCCGTACTGGATCTGGATTATGCAGAAGATGTATTAGCTGAAACCGACATGAATGTGGTAATGAATGAAGAAGGACATTTTATTGAAGTACAAGGCACTGCGGAAGATCGAAGCTTTACTCGCGACCAGCTGAACAGTATGCTTTCTCTGGCCGAAGAGGGAATACAACAATTGGTTGAGCTGCAGAAAGGTGCCTAACTTTTCCGTTTTCTCGTTAGATTATTATTCCCGTCACAGGCGGGAATTTATCTTAGTAAACCAAGCATTCTCACGGCATCCTAGGTGCTTACATTTTCGCTCTTGGCAATTGCGTCTTTCTATCAAGTATTTCTGTATTTAATTCATTATATCTATTACCTCGATACCTGAATTTTGTTGGATAAAATGAATTCTCCTAGCTAAACTCCCGTTTGGATTTAATGGTTTCCCCTCTGCTAATAAACTATCTTGTAACTTACTAAGAAGGTTTCTTACGCTCATCTCCTCTAAGGAGGGTTCAGTCTGAGGGTGCGTAAATTCAGTAACAACCAATTTAACAGCATCAATGTGATGGCGATTCCAATGTCCTGTACAAGCTAATTTTAACGATGAGAAAAAATTTGGATAGTAGTACGGAACACTCTTGCAATAATCGCCCAGTAACGCAACAGCAGAATGATAATCTTTAAAGGACTGATCAACAGGTACGGAGAATTTTTTTTCATCTCGTCCTTTTGCCCACATCGTTTCGTAGCTTTTAGGAAAAATTTGCTTAGCGTCATTTTTAATTAAGGGCTCAATTTCTCTTAGGACCCTTTTTGCGGCAATTTCAAATACGAGATTAACATTTACATCGTTTTTAGCGCTGGTTTCTACATAATCAATATTAGGGTATCCCTTTAGTAAGTCCTTTACATCGTCTTTTGAAATGAGGCGTTTTTGAGCTTTATCAATCTTCGTAGCTACTAAAATAATTGCTTTAGCGGAACTGTAAGGAGAAGTTAAATTGGTTACATTAGATAACTGAGCCTTTAAATCCTCCAAAGAGGTTTGATTTATGTCAAATGTAACTATTAAAGCCTGTATTCTTTCAGGATATTTATTGCGCTTAGAGTGATCACTGTCTAAGCCATGAAGCATAATTTTTTTATTATTTACCGATACAGAGCGTAAAAAAAAATCCATGCCAACATTATCTATAGCGGATTGAATATAAATTCCTTTAAAATACCTCTTAAACAAACATGTTTTTCCACTTTGTGGAGCACCAACGACCCATAGTCGAAACGTGTGATCAGGCTCCCTATAGGTAGGAACGTCAGAATGTAATGGAGTGAATTGAGAAGTATCAGCGTTTTCTTTTGCTTCTACAATATCTGAAAAAATTATTCTCTGCTCATATTTTTGCTTCATAAGGGTCTCCTGCTAAGGTATAAGAACTATTTATGATTAATATTTGCTTATATTGACCATAATAGCGACATCTTTCGCATAAATAAAATTGATTGTTTATATACTGAATATAATTTTTTTATATCTTTTAGTCATATATTTTATAGTTTTCCAAACAAAAAACATTCATACGGGGGGAGAATCCTAAAAAAGGTTACTTAGATTACGCTAGACTTATGGGTGCTTTGAACCTCATCATCGATTACTAGCGCAGAATTTAATTGAGACAATTGATATTTCCTACCTATCTCTTCAAACAAATCATTTTGGCGCTTGAAAAATACAATTAGCCCGGCAGTTGAAGTATCATTTAAAGGAGGGGATTCATTGTTGCGCTTTGAAAGTTCTGTAATTGCATTTTCTAGTGCTTCATGAAAAGAAATTTTTATGTTTGAGTTAAATAAAGATTTTATAAATAAATTTGCTGCATTGTTAAAATTCCAATAACGTAAAAATCTTATCACCAAATGATCTTCTGGATTCATAAAACCACCTCATATAAAAACATCGTACAACATTGTATCCTGGATTAGGACTTTACCTATGAGGACCTAGAAATCCAGGCTTAAATTCGCAGTAAATTTCTTTTGCGTTTGTAATATTAGCAGAAAACAAAGAGTTAGTCGCTAATACGGAAGAGGACGCAATTTCTGATTTATTTTTAGACCGCTTATTGGAGTATCTCTCAATTAAATCGGCTGCAGCTGTAAATCCCCGACTTCTAGCATATTCAAGAGGAGTCTTATTTTGATAACATCTTATATCAGTTTCTGCTCCATTTTGAAGTAAGCACTCAACTACTGCTACTGCCTCAACAGAGCCCGGCTCTCCAAATGATTTTTTATTATTTATTGCCCAGTGAAGCGCAAGCTTATTCATATTATGATCGGGGGTATCTAGATTTGCACCCATGTTAATTAATGTTTGGACTGCATCAACAGAATAACCATACTCACATGTTACTCCCAGCATTGTATTACCACAGCTATCAAAAGCATTAGCAGTAATAGCAAGAATATATTTAGGCGTCTCATTAGGAGTAAATTCTAAAAATCTATTAATTGACTCCTTTGATTTTAAGGCATGCGGAAAACTGCGTATTATTTTTTGTATCTTATCCAGCTCCTCTTCGGAAAGCTCTATCTCGCTATCTATATAATAACCATAACCTTCAGGATTAAAATTATATCTTTTCATTTCATTACTCCAATTTACAACCTATTGCTTAGAACGATTTAAAATTAAGGGAAGTACCTTTTGTGGCTCAAAATTAGCTGCGTTTATCCTGCTACCACTAGGACAAGCCATAACTTTGAAATTAATTTCACACACTATTATCTTGCACAAGTTACCGTCATCCTTCGCTTCGCTGAGAATAGCGCTTTGTTGCCCCGTGCTACCACTATATTGAAGTTTAAATTTTGCAATAAATTTGCTATCTTTAGCATTTTTCTCAGCTTTAATTATGACCACTATCGCTGAACGAGTGCATTATCTTAAAGAGTTAATTAGCTCAACAGCCCAACATTATCAGCGCTCCCCACAAGAAATTTTATTGCTTGCCGTCAGTAAAGGTCAGTCGACAGAAGCAATCCAGGAAGCTTATGAAGCAGGCTTAAGAGATTTTGGTGAAAACTATTATCAGGAGGCATGGAAAAAAATTCAATCCCTTCACTCTCTGACAATTTGCTGGCATTTTATAGGGCCAATTCAAAGCAATAAAACTAAAGGCATTGCTCAGCATTTTGATTGGGTTCATAGTTTAAGTCGAGAAGAAATTGCCTGTTTGCTTAATAAATATCGACCTGATTATCTTCCGCCTCTTAACGTATGCTTACAAATTAATCTGGATAATGAACTAACAAAATCAGGGATCAATGGAGAACACGCGATTGAATTTGCTAAATTGGTTAATACATTACCTAAATTAAAATTACGTGGTCTAATGGCTATTCCTCTACCTCATCATGAGGAACAACAACAGTACCAAAGTTTGTTACGGTTAAAACAATTATTAAATACTCTTAATAGAAGGCTTGATTTGAGCATGGACACCCTTTCTATGGGTATGAGCGAAGACTTAATAGCAGCAATTCGTGCAGGCAGTACCATTGTACGTATTGGCCGAGCATTGTTCGGCGAACGATAATGCCTGAAAACCAGGCTCTGTTGAGGATATTATGAAGATTAGTTTTATAGGCTTTGGCAATATGGCTCAAGCCATTGCCAGAGGATTATCGGTTAATAAAGGTTATCAAATTCTAGCAGCGTCTCCTTCGCTTCCAAGTGGAGTGAATGAGGAAGGGATTATTACGTCTCCTTCCAATCTGGAAATAATACGAAACGCAGAGATAATTATCTTAGCCGTGAAGCCTGATAAAATTGGAGAAGTATTGCAGGAAATTGGCCAAGAACTACCAACCAACAGTTTACTTATTTCCATTGCAGCTGGGGTTAAAATAGCATCTTTGGAAAAATATTGTCGAAAAAAGCAAGCCATTATTCGCAGCATGCCCAATTTAGCAATTTCTATCGCTAAAGGAGCAACGCCGCTGATAGCTAACTTAAGCTCCAGCTCTCAGCACAAGCAATGGGCCGAAGAAATTTTTCAAAGCCTGGCGCTTATCCATTGGACAGCCAATGAAAATGACTTAAACTGCTTCACGGCATTATCAGGTAGCGGGCCTGCCTATATTTTTCTTCTAATGGAAGCAATGATTGATGCTGCTAAAAAATCAGGACTTGATGAAGAGGTCGCCCAAGCCTTTACCTTACAAACTTTTCGTGGAGCCCTGGGTTTGGCCAATAAAAATAAAAATATCAGTACATTAAGAGAGGAAGTCACTTCACCTGGTGGTACAACAGCAGCAGCACTCGCCGTGTTGAACAATCATGACTTTCACGCTTTAATCCATGAGGCAATGAAGGCTGCTGTCAAACGTGCCGAAGATTTAAGTTTTTAAGCAAAGTTTTCGTTAAAGAACAGGAATGCTTGGCTATTATCTGAAGATTTTATTTATAATAGCCAGCATTCTAAGAGTAATTAATTTTTGAGAATCAATATGTCAGGTTTAATCGCTATTGCTTATTTTTTAGTTAAATTAAGTTTTAATTTATTACTTTTTGCATTGTTGCTAAGGGTTGCTCTGCGTTATTTTCAAGTCAGTACTCTTCATCCAGCAGGACAATTAATTTATCAGTTGACGAGCCCTATTGTTCATCCCATAGAACGCTTGATTTACTCCGGTAAAACCTCTTTAAATCGCTACGATTGGGTAACCTTGGGCCTCATAGTTCTTATTGATTTGCTTAAATTTCTCGTGCTTGGTCTTCTTTTTCACAGTATTTTATTACCTCTACTTTACTTAATATTATTTACCGTCGCTGATCTAGTTACCCTTGTCTGTGAATTATTATTCTTTATGATTCTTATTCGAGTAATTATAAGTTGGATTAATCCTGCACGACAACATCCGGCTTTAGATATCATCAATCTGATTACCGAGCCTTTATTAGAGTTGGGACGATTTCTCATTCCAAATATTTCCGGGTTTGATTTTTCACCAATTATCATCATGATAATTCTAAAAATTATTGCTTTGTTTATGGCTGCAATACTTCCTTTCAATATGTAAAGCAAAACGGATGAGAGAGAGCTATAATTGAAGCAATACTAAACCAATGGAAAACCTTATGAATAAGCATTGGACTGTATTTCTTGGTATTGCCTCAGTAAGCTTCTCCTGCAATATTTTTGCTGTACAATCCATGTATTGTCCGCAAAACCATGGCTACATTAATATAGGAATGTCCCCCGATCAGGTACTCGCCGCCTGTGGTCAACCTTTAAGCAAGTTACAGTCAGACACACCGGTTATGCAAAAGGTTCCGGTACTACAGCTTATTTATAATAATCAAGGTTCTCAGTCTGCCTTTTATGGTGTTTGGTCACTACCCGTCGGCGTCAACAGTGGTGCTCAACTCGAAGTCGATGTTATTGATAACAAAGTGAGTTCCGTGCGTATTAATGGCTCACAAAGCAATGCCTTTTCTATTTGTGGTGGCTCAATGGTGCAGATAGGCGACCCGGTAGCAAAAGTGTATAGTGCCTGCGGCAATCCTTCTATTGTTAATAACACATACATCAATCAACCCATTCAAAGTAACCAGAAACCTGAGATCTGGGTGTTCCAGACCGATAAATTTCAAACACCATTCCGCTTGACTTTTGTCAATGGCAAATTACAATCCATCGATTAATTTTCTTGTAGGGAAATATTCATGAGTGAAACAATTGACGATTTAACCATTGCCTATAGTGAAAATGGCATAGAAACGGTCAAAGAACTGGATAAACATGTTTTATCAAAAGGTGCCTGGACAACCATTTTATTTCGTTATCAGGATTGGGATAATGCCAGGCAAGATTTTGGGCCCGTCAAATACTCTATACGCCGCTATCAAAAGAAAAACAATCAATATTGGATGAAGTCGAAATTTAATATTTCCAGTGAGGATCAAGCGCGTAAAATTATAGAAGTTCTCTCTCAGTGGTTGAGTGTCGAGAAATAAATTATTGTTTAACATGCCTTCCTGCAGAGATTGCCTCAATTACAGCTCGCTGCACTGTAAACTGCAGCGGTATTGGAACAATAAACTTGTCCTGTTGGACCAGAAGTACGCGCATCCGTTCCGAAAAGCGTCCCTCCCACAAACCCCAGAAATGAAGGCAAAAACAATAATATTGCTGCAATGCAAGCCTGTCCAAGCGGCTGCCCAATTGGAATTTGAGTTGGATTATCTTTATGTTGCTTAAATTTTATAATCGCAACAATTGAAAAAGCCAAGCCTCCTATATAACTAAGTGCTGTGATAAGTCTGGCAACACTCGTAAAAGAGTCTGTTATATTAGTAGAAATATTTCCCAATGCTTGTGGAGCAGCAACTGCGCCCCATAACTCAGGAAGAAGCAGTAGTATAAAAAAAATGGCAAATTTCAATTGAGACAATTGTTATCCTGAGTAATTATTTTTATAGCAAAATTATAGTACCTTATTTCACTCATTTGTATTTTTAAGGCTTTTTTTTGAATCCTTTGCCAATCTCCCTTATAATTTTTTATTCTTAAATTCTGACATTCATTCCATGAAATACCGTATACTTGCCTTGCTACTTCCTCTCGTGACTTTTCTTTTTTTGGGTTATGTTGTTTTTATCCCTCGCCATAAACTGCATGAAAGAGTCACTGAACCTAAACCTGTCGCAGTAGAAACAGCTCCTGTTACTGAGAAAATTCTGGCCGACGAATTTGAAACCATAGGAAGCCTTGCCAGTATGGATAATATTGATATTAGTTCTGAACTGTCGGGTCAGATTGCTGCCATTTATTTTAAACCGGGAACTCTTGTTAAAAAAGGAACGTTACTTATTCAACTTGATGCCACTGTTTTAAAAGCGAACTAGCCAGCGCTGAAGCGAATTTGGCCTTAAGTAAAACCAATTACGAGCGCACTCGAGAGCTTGCCAACAAAAAACTCGCTTCAGAACAGGCACTGGATCAAGCATTAGCTAATTTGCAAGAGAAACAAAATACAGTAAAAGCCAAAAAAGCTCAGCTTGAAAAACTTAGTTTGCGCGCACCCTTTACTGGTACTCTCGGCTCAAGACAAGTCAGTGTCGGCCAATATGTGAGAGTTGGGCAGCCTCTGGTACGCCTTATCGCCAATCAAAAATTACGTGTTGAATATACACTGCCAGAACGTTATTTGCCCCGCGTACAGGAAGGACAGCAAGTTACTATAGTATCCGATGCTTACCCAAAACAAATATATAGAGGTTATGTCAACTATATTGATCCTGCCGTAGATAAGGAAACCCGAACTATTGCTATTGAGGCTCTCATTGATAATACAAATAATTTACTGTCTGCAGGTTTGTTCGTTCGAGTGAATCATGAATTTGCTAACAAGAGGAAGCGTCTTTTAGTCCCTGAGGAAAGTTTAATCCCTACAATTAACGGTCAAAAAATCTTTGTCCTGCGTAATGATAAGGCTGTGGCCGTACGAGTTAAAACAGGAGCACATCATGGTGCAATGACAGAAGTTAACAGTGGCTTAAGTGTTGATGATATTGTGATCGTTCGTGGTCAGCACAAACTGAGAGAAGGTAGTCTTGTTATTGACATTCATCAAGGGTAGAACTAATTGTGATTTTTTCTGAACTCTGTATTAAACGCCCCGTCTTTACGATTGTCTTATCACTATTGCTGGTCATTACCGGTGTCTTACACTATCAAAAATTAGCCATAAGACATTTGCCCAATATTGATAAACCCGTGATTCACATCGCTACCGAATATGAAGGAGCAAGTCCTGAACTCGTTGAAAAAGAGATTACCATTCCTATAGAAAATGCCTTATCAGGGATCTCCGGCATTGATACCTTACGCTCTACAAGTTTGTTAGGCAAGAGCCGTATTAATATCGATTTTCAGCTCGGGGTTGATATTAATGAAACAATTAATGATATTCGCAATAAGTTATCAGCATTACAGGCTAAACTTCCGAAGGAAAGTCGCCCCCCTACAGTTAGTAAGAACGATGCTGATGCAAATCCAGTATTAATGCTGGGATTCCATGATGACACTAAAACACCATTAGAGATTACTGATTATGTTAATCGCTTTATTAAACCTGTTTTACAAGAAGTTAAGGGGGTTGGCGAAGTTATCTATCATGGCAGTCGTGATTATGCAGTCAAAATTGCATTAGACCCAGTTAAAATGGCCGCCTATCAGGTAACCGTGGCGCAGGTAAAAAGAGCACTGACTCAACAAAATATTGATGTTCCCAGCGGCCAAATCAAAAGCAGTAACCGCTATTATACTGTAGTTACTCATGCCCGCTTACAAGATGCCAAACATTTTGCCAATTTAATAGTGGCTCAGCCTAACAAACAACCCATCCACCTTGGTGAAGTAGCCACGGTAACGGTTGGTAGTGAGAATGAAGATAATTTGTTGCGGATTAATGGAAAACCGGCAGTAGGGCTCGCCATACTCGCCCAATCCACCGCGAATCCCGTTGATGTCGCAGCCGAGGTTAAGAAAGCCATTACCTCTCTACAGCAGTCTTTGCCACCTCATTTCAGAATTCAAGTGGTTTTTGATTCAACACTATTTATTAAACACTCCATTCACGAAGTGTATAAGACCTTTTTTGAGGCAGTTTTATTTGTGGCTCTCGTCGTGTTTCTATTTATAGGAAATTTACGTGCGGCCACAATTCCCATCATTACTATCCCTATTTGCCTTGTCAGTGCTTTTTGGCCAATGTATTTGTTAGGATTTGAACTCAATATTATTACTTTATTAGCCATGGTATTGGCGATTGGCTTGGTAGTTGATGATGCCATTGTGGTTTTAGAAAATTGCCATCGTCATATGCAAAATGGCTTAAGCGCGACAGCAGCAGCTATCAAGGGCAGTAATGAAATTGTGTTTGTCCTTTTAGCGATGACCATTACTTTGGCTGCTGTTTATGCGCCCATGGGGTTTGTTTCTGGTTTTACAGGAAAGCTGTTTCTGCAGTTTGGTATCACTCTGGCAGTCAGTGTGCTTATTTCTGGACTTATTGCGTTAAGCCTCTCCCCCATGATGTGCTCAAAATTATTAACCTCAAAGGAAGGGCATTACAGCCATTGGCTAAATTTGAAATTTAATAAACTTAGTTCACGTTATGTTCAGAGTCTATATTGGATGTTAAAACATCCTTTAATTTTAAGTCTAGGATTGATTAGCTGTTGTCTGATTGGCTTTCTATGCTATCAACAATTAGGCGCTGAATTGGCACCGGGAGAAGATCAGGGCTATATTATTGGCTCCCTTGCCTCCCCAACCAATGCCAGTACTCACTATACCGATCAGTATACCCGTGAATTAGAGGCTATTTATGAAAAAACTCCTGAAAAAATAGCTTATCTTAGTTCAGTCAGACCTACCTCGGCATTTACCTTATTAAAATTAGCGCCCTGGAGCGAGCGCACTCGCAGCCAGAAAACTATCAGTAATGAGTTGAGTGAGAAGATGCAAAAAATTACAGGAGTCAATGTGTTTCCTGTAAGTCCAAATCCGCTAGGCCAGCGAACAGGAAACAGTCAATTTAGTTTAGCACTATTAGGCAATACTTCTTACGTAAGACTCAATGAGATCAGCAGCGATATTATAAAACTCCTGGATGAGTATCCTGGTTTAAGACATATAAGGAATACGCTTGCTCTTGATAGTGAACAAATCGATATTGAAATTAATCGTCAATTGGCAGCAGATTTGGATGTCAATCTGGCCGACGTTGCTGAGCTACTATCCACCATGTTAGGCGGTAGCAATCCTGTAAATTTCACCTATGAAGGCCAGGCTTACAAGGTTATCTTGCAAGTACAGCAAGCAGAGCGCCGAGATATTGCTGTACTTAATAAGTTATATGTACAAAGTGGCCGAGGAAGAATGATTCCTTTATCCACTTTAATCAATATCACCCATAACATTGGCCCTGACAGTTTACCCCACTTAAATCGAATGCGCAGTGCCGTTATTAGCGCTGAACTCGGACCAGGGGCGCATATGGATAAAGTGGTAAAAGATGTAAAAAAGTTACTTCGCGAAAAACTTCCTGATGACATTCAATACCGTTTTACAGGAGCAGTGAAGGATTATTTAGAATCCGCTGGCAGTAGTCTTTATGCTTTTTTACTTGCACTACTGTTTATCTACTTGGTACTGGCCGCGCAATTTGAAAGTTTTATTGATCCACTGATTGTTCTTTTAAGTGTTCCCTTAAGCTTAGTAGGAGCAGTTTTGACGCTGTTTTTATTTCATCAAAACTTATCCCTGTACAGTAATATCGGCATGCTCACCCTTATAGGTCTGGTAACCAAACACGGCATCATGATTACTGAATTTGCTAATCAACAAATCAACGCGGGTAAAGAGCGTCTTGCAGCTGTTCTTGAAAGTGCTCGTATTCGTTTAAGGCCGATTCTTATGACAACTTTAGCCATGATTTTAGGCGCATTTCCCTTAGCGATTGCCACCGGTGCAGGCAGTGAAAGTCGGCAACAGTTAGGGTTGGTAATTATTGGCGGCATGCTGGTAGGGACTTTATTTTCGCTTTATGTAGTCCCTTTTGCTTATCTGACTATTTCCAGACGACGGGTTAAATTCGCCGCGGTGAACCAACTTATAAAAAAATTGAACCACCAAAATCACTCCCCCCTGGAAGAGAGTCAGTCAGAACTTATTTAAGAATCCAAGCTGTTACGAAAGTGGCATACCCCTGAGACACTGGGGCTACATTGAAGGATAAGGTTCTTCTAAAGTCCCTATAAAATTTCCATTGCTTTTAATGCAAAAGATCGTTATGTTATGTCTTTCGTTTTAGCTTGAAGGTTAATCCTCTATGCACGAAACGCCTGACTTTCTGGATTTCTCTCAACTATCCCCTGAAGAGATTTCCCGCCTGCTTGAAACTTACTCCATCCGCCTGACCTCTAATGAAGCGCTAACTATCCAAAATAAACTGTTAAAACGTCCTCCTACTTATGCAGAATGTATCTTATGGTCAATTCAAGGGTCGGAACATTGTTCTTATAAAAGTAGCCGTAAACATCTTGCCCGTTTTAATACCAAAGCACCACACGTTATTCTTGGTCCCAAAGAAGATGCTGGAATTGTTGCTGTGGCAACCGATAATCAAGGCAAGCGTTATGGGATTGTCGTTAGCCATGAATCACATAATCACCCTTCACAGCTTGTTCCTTATGAAGGTGCTGCAACAGGCGTTGGTGGTAATGTGCGTGATGTCTGTTGTATGGGAGCCGAAGTCATTGCCGTAGCTGATTCATTGCGTTTCGGGGATATTAACCTTGCCAAAACAAAATGGATTCATGATGGCGTAGTTCGCGGTATAGGCGGTTATGCCAATCCTTTAGGCATTCCTAATCTTGCAGGCGATATTTACTATGACAAAGACTACAATGAAAATTGCCTGGTTACTGTAGTCACCCTTGGCGTGCTTCGCGAAGATCACATTATTCACTCCTATGCGCCTCCCAATGCTACAAATTACAAATTTATTTTAATTGGGAAACCTACTGACAACAGTGGATTTGGCGGCGCAGCGTTTGCCAGCTTAAGCTTGAGTGAAGAACGCCAGGAAGCAAATAAAGGCGCAGTTCAGGAACCTAATGCTTTTTTGCAACGTCATTTACTTAAAGCAAATTATGCTTTTTTTGAGTTTTTACGCGAACAACATTTAACCGATAAAGTAGGGTTTAAGGATTTAGGTGCTGGCGGAATTGCCTGCGCCAGCGTCGAATTGGCAGAGGGAGGAGGATACGGCGCTGAGATTGATTTGGATTTAGTTCCCACCAGTATCCCTAACCTCCCTCCCGCCATAATCCTCTGTTCCGAAACTCAAGAACGCTTTATGTGGATAGTTCCAGAAGACCTCGTTAATACTGTTTTAGACCACTATAATAAACGCTTTGCTCTGCCTGAGATATGTGAAGGTGCCGGAGCCACGGTCATTGGCCAACTACGAACAGATGGTTTATATGTAGTCAATTTTTCTGGAAAACAAATTGTTTCGGCCAAAGCCCAGGATATCACGCAGGGAATCATGTATGAACGCCCCTCATCCCGTCAAAAATCAATCCATCAGGAGCCGGCTATTCCTTTTCCTGCCAAGGATTTGAATCAAGTTTTACTGTCGTTATTAAGTCATGAAAATATTGCCTCTCGAGCACCCGTTTATGAAACCTTTGATAAGCAAGTACAGGGGCGTAGTCTCATCGAACCAGGCTGGGCTGACGCTGGACTTCTTACTCCTTTTAATGAAGAAAAATATCCCCCAGAAATTCGCAATACGGCAGTTGCCTTATCTCTTGATCATAATCCTCGCTATTGCAAAATAGACGCCTATTGGGGTGCTGTGAATGCTGTTATAGAAGCTGTACGCAATGTCATCGCCACAGGAGCATGGCCACTGTCGTTAACGGATTGTCTTTGTTTTGGCAATCCTGAAAATCCTATTCATATGGCAGCGTTTATCGATGCCATTGAAGGCATTGTAGATGCTTGCAAGGCAGTAAAAATGTTGCATGAGACCGATGCCACATTGCCCATTATTTCAGGCAATGTGTCGCTGTATAATGAGTCCTCCCAAGGCTCAATACCTCCAAGTCCCATTATTAGCTGTTTGGGAGCAATGCCTGATTTCTCAAAAGCCATGACCTACGACTTTAAAAAACCTAACTCCGTTCTGTTACTGCTAGGTGAACGTAAAGATGAGTGTGGCGGCAGTGTCTATTATCAGCTGCATAATGAATTGGGGAGCCAACTGCCCAGACCTGATTTGACCACATTTAATAGAGAAATTACCGCCGTCTATACCGCCATTCAACAAGACCTGGTGCTTGCAGCCCATGATATTTCTGAAGGAGGAGTTGCTGTTGCTTTAGCAGAAATGAGTTTTAAAAATCATATCGGCGTTAATGTAGTTATTCCCGGTTTACTAGCTGACGATAAAAAATTATTTTCAGAAAGTGGCGGTTTCCTCCTTGAAGTCTCACCCGATAATGTAAGTCGAATTAAGCAGGTTTTTATTTCCCATTCAGTTCCCTTCACCGTCATTGGAGAAACAACAGTCGAGCCAATTTTAATTATTAACAGCGTAATAAGTTTAGCAATTAACGCGGCAAAAACTGCCTGGGAAAATGGGTTACGAGGGAGATTACTATAATGTCGAGTATTGATTACAAAGCTTCAGGAGTCAATATTGAGGCTGGCAATGAAACCGTTCGTCGTATCAAACAAGCGGTGGAAACCACCTTTTCATCGCAGGTTCTCACCCCTATTGGTGGCTTTGGAGCTATGTATGATCTGCAGTCTATCATAGCCGATTACCAGCATCCCGTCCTCGTTCAAAGTATTGATGGTGTAGGCACTAAAATGATAATCGCCAATATGATGCAAAAATTTGACACCATCGGCATTGATTTGGTAAGTGCAACCACTAATGATATTGTGGTGTTAGGTGCCAAACCCCTTACTCTTTTGGATTATATTGCCAATGATCGTCTCAAACCTGAAACGATTGAACAAATTATTCAAGGAATGGTTTTGGCATGTCGTGAACACAGTATTTCTCTTGTCGGCGGAGAAATGGCAGAAATGCCGGGTGTTTATTTTCCCGGTGAGCTTGATTTAGTGGGCGTCATTACCGGTGTTGTTGAAAAAGAAAAAGCAATTCTGGGGCAAACGATAGTGCCGGGTGATCTGATTGCCGCTTTTCCATCAAGTGGCTTACATACCAACGGATATTCCCTGGCACGTAAGTTACTGTTTGATATCGAAGGGTACCCTGTAAATTCCCGTTTCCAAGATTTTTCACATACTATTGGTGAAGAATTATTACTTCCTCATATTAATTATAATAAACCGGTTTCAAGCCTCCTTAAAAAAAACATTCCCATTAAAGGCATGGCCCATATTACAGGCGGAGGCTTAATAGATAACATACCGCGAATTTTGCCCGCCGGTTGTGCTGCAGAAATTAAAAAAGGGAAATTGCCAGAGTATCCAATTTTTAATTTGCTGCAAAAGCTTGGCAATCTAGAGGATGAGCAAATGTATCAAACCTTTAATATGGGCGCCGGCCTGGTGTTGTTCTTTGCACCCAATGAACTTTCTTCCATCCAGGAAGCACTGCTTCCGTTTCCTGATTTTCCCTTATACGAAATTGGACGAGTGATTGCCAGTGAACGTAAAAAGGTAATTTTATTATGATCCGTATCGGCTTAATTCAATTCCCAGGCTCCAACTGCGAGCGTGAAACAGCCTTAGCTGTAAAACGCGCAGGTATGGAGCCGGTAGAATTCTTATGGAATGAACCACTTCGTAAACTGCAAAATTTTGATGGCTATATTTTAGTGGGTGGCTTTTCCTATGAGGATCGTTCTCGTGCGGGTATTATTGCTGCACTTGATCCGGTGATACAAGCTATCAAAGAACAAGGCGCACAGGGAAAACCTGTTTTAGGAATCTGTAATGGTGCTCAAATCCTTGTTGAAGCAGGTTTGGTTCCTGATCTGGCTAACCATCAATCAGGACTAACTCTTACCGAAAATAAACGTATATTTGAAGGAAAAATTCTGGGAACTGGCTTTTATAATTCCTGGGTTAACTTGCGATTATCCGATGAGTATCAAGTTAACGCCTTTACCCGTCATCTTTCTCTGCAACAGATTATTAAGTTACCGATTGCTCACGGTGAAGGTCGTTTTGTTATGCCTGAAACAACCTTAACAGCATTAATACGAGAAGGGTTAAATCTGTTCCAGTATTGTGATGAAAAGGGAGATATTGTCGATAATTTCCCTATTAATCCCAATGGTTCAGTTAGTAATATTGCAGCCATATCCAATCAGGCAGGCAACATATTGGCCATGATGCCTCATCCTGAACGTACAGCTAATGGTGATCCTATCTTTCACTCCATGCATGATTACATCAAGGAAGGGAAAAGGGGACAAAGGTATATTTCTAAATCTGTCTCCAGCTGCATGATACCACAAACTTTTTCTCTCCCCTCCCAGCGTTATGAGTGTTTAACGAGGTTAATTATTGCAGATAATCATGCGTTAACCGTAGAAAAAACATTAAGAAACATGGGATTGCCTGTAACGGTAAGACGTTTTAAACACTGGGAAATCGAGTGTGATTCCGAAGAAACCCTTAAGAAAATTAAACACACGGGTGTTTTATTTTGTGAAAGAAAAGAACAAGAAGTATTATTTATTGAACCTGCAGAACAAGTCTGTTCTTATCTTATCAGAGCAAAAGAAGATTTAATCGGTCAACAAGCTTTAGCAACACTTAAAACACATTACGCCATTGCACTTAGAGAAATTAAACATGGCATTGTTTGGCAGTTTAAAAGCGATAACGGCAATATAGCCGAATTCAAAGATACTATCTTCTCAACTAACATTATGGGTAATCAATATGCACACGAATGTTTCCAGTACGACGAGCTATTATCAGCAACTTCAGGCAGCAATTCCATTTTGTCTAAGACAAACCCATTTGCCCATCAACTATAGAACTGAAGGAAAAGTAAGGGATTTTTACGATTTAGGTGAGCACGTAATGCTTATCACAACGGATAGACTAACTGCCTTTGACAGACCGCTCACCCTTATTCCTTATAAAGGACAAGTATTAAATTTAACCAGCGCCTGGTGGTTTGAACAAACTGCAAAAGTTGTTCCCAATCATTTGGTGGCCATCCCTGATCCTAATGTCATCATTGCTAAAAAATGTACTGTTTTTCCCATCGAATTTGTTGTCAGAGGCTATATTACTGGCACCACCAGCACCTCGCTTTGGACACAGTATAGTCAAGGCATTCGTGACTACTGTGGATTATCTTTCCCGGAAGGGCTTAAAAAAAATCAAAAACTGCCCTCTCCTGTGCTCACACCCACCACTAAAGAAAAAACTCATGATCGCCCTATTTCTCCACAGGATATTGTTACCGAAGGCTGGATGACAGAAGAAGACTGGTTGCAAGCAAGCACACTTGCTCTGCACTTGTATCAGACTGGCGTCGAAATTGCTGAAAAACATGGATTAATTTTGGTGGATACCAAATATGAGTTTGGTCGAGACAGCTCCGGCAACATCATAGTGGTTGATGAAATTCATACGCCTGATTCCAGTCGCTACTGGTTGGCTGACACTTATTCAGCACGCATGGCCGAAGGATTAGAACCTGAGAATATTGATAAAGAATTTTTACGCTTATGGTTCTCTAAAAATTGTGATCCTTATCATGATGAAATTTTGCCAGAAGCACCTGAATCTTTAGTTACCGAACTTGCTTCACGTTATATTCAACTTTATGAAATGATTACCGGAACCGCCTTCCATTTTTTAGAATACAAAGAACCCGTTGAAGAACGCATTTTGCGAAATATAGCAACCTATTTAAGGTAGAACACTATGTGCGGCATTGTCGGCATTTATAGTCACCAACCCGTCGCATCGGAACTTCACGATAGTTTGATTCATCTGCAACATCGTGGACAGGATGCAGCAGGTATACTTACCTGTAATCAACGGTTCTATTCCAAAGGTGGTTTAGGGCTGGTCCAGGAGATTTTTACTCCTAATAAGGTTGCAACACTTAAAGGAAATATAGGGATTGCCCACACACGCTATCCAACTGCGGGAGGTTATACGGAATCCGACATTCAGCCCCTGTGGATTGGCAGTCCACGGGGAATTGCCCTGGCACATAATGGCAATTTATTCAATTATCTTGAATTAGCTGATGAGATACGCATAAAACAGCATCGCCATTTAAATTCTACTCTCGATTCTGAAGTATTATTATTAAAACTGGCGGATGAACTGTCTTCATTTTCCTATGAAGAAACGGACAGTGAATTTTTTGAAGCCCTTTGTCAAGCCGTTGAACACATTTTTAACTGCATTCAAGGTGCCTATTCTGTGGTTAGCGTGGTTATTGGAAAAGGATTGGTAGCCTTTCGTGATCCCTATGGCATTCGTCCTCTGGCATGGGGAACACGGGAAAACGCAGATGGCACAACGGATACTATTTTTTCTTCAGAAACTACCCCTTTTTATGCATTGGGCTTTGTTCCCCAAGGTGACATACAACCTGGCGAAGTGGCTTATGTGGGTCAAACAGGCCAGCTTTTTCGTCGCATAGTTAAGACCAGGCAATTCAGACCCTGTGTCTTTGAGTATGTCTATTTTGCTCGTCCGGATGCAACCCTGGATAATATTAGCGTTTATCGTGCACGACTTAGAATGGGGCAGAATCTTGCTCGTGCCTGGAAAACAAAATATCCTGATTTAATACCAGACGTTGTTATTCCAGTCCCCTTTACCGCAAATACTGCCGCCCTTTCTTTCGCACATGAATTAGGCGTTCGCTATTCTGAAGGCTTATATAAAAATCCCTTTATTGGTCGCACCTTCATCATGCCCAACCAGAAAGAGCGCAAGCGCAGCATTCGCTATAAACTTACCCCCCAGCGCACTGAAATTAAAAATAAAACTGTGCTAATTGTCGATGACAGCATTGTACGAGGCACTACATCTCGGGAAATTATAAAAATGGTCAGAGAATTTGGCGCTAAGGCTATTTATTTTGTTTCAACCAGCCCTGCCATAAAGCATCCTTGTTTTAACGGCATTGATATCCCTTCACGAAAGGAACTCATCGCAGCCAATAAAGATGAGGAAGAAATTGCCCATTATCTAGGTGTCGATATTTTAATGTATCAGGCTGAAGAGGATTTGATTGAAGCAATTACGCGTCGTGGTCGAACGACCATAAAAAAACCTTGTATGTCTTGTATGGATGGCGATTATTTCTGTCATACCATGACAATGACAAAAATGAAGCAGTTAGAGAAAGCACGTCATTTTACTCAGTCTATAACTGATAACCCTTGTGAGACGACATCATGAGAATTCTTGTCATTGGTTCGGGAGCTCGGGAGCATGCCCTATTACGCGCTTTGGCACGCTCATCACAAAAAGTAGAACTTTATTGTTATGGAAATTTTATTAATCCTGGTATTAGGCAATTAACGCTTGATTATGTCCAAGGGGATATTACCCAATGTCCGACAATTGTTGCTCAAGCCAAAAAATGGCAAATTGCATTAGCAATTATAGGACCTGAAGCACCACTTGAAAAGGGTTTAGCCGATGCGCTCTGGGAAGAAAATATTCCCACTATAGGCCCTAAAAAAAGTCTGGCAAAAATTGAAACGAGCAAACATTTTGCACGCCAATTGATGCAGAAATACCATATTCCCGGCTCCCCAAAATGGCAGCAATTTGACGAGACAGATAACATCCTCCCCTTACTTAAAGAATTGGGTGAAAATAATTACGTGATAAAAGCGGATGGTCTCATGGGTGGAAAAGGCGTGAAAGTTGCCGGAGAACATCTACATTCGTTCGATGAAGCTTTGGCTTACTGTCAGGACATTTTTACGCAGGGTCAATCTCTCATTATTGAAGAAAAACTAATTGGCCAGGAATTTTCGTTCATGTGCTTTGCAGATGGTGAACGTCTTATTCCCATGCCTTTGGTTCAAGATCATAAACGAGCCCATAATGGGGACCAAGGTCCAAATACGGGAGGAATGGGAAGTTACAGCGACAGTAACCATAGTCTGCCTTTTTTAACCCGTGCTGACGTAAACGCTGCTTTTGCTATTAATGAGGCTGTTTTTCATGCCTTAATTACGGAATGTCGTGAAAAATACATTGGTATTTTATATGGAAGCTTTATGGCCACTAAAAATGGCGTTTATGTGATAGAATTTAATGCCCGTTTTGGTGATCCTGAAGCTTTAAATGTGTTGGCCATTTTAAAGTCTGATTTTGTCGAACTTTGTAGAGCTATGGTCAATGGTAATTTAAGTGAAAATCAGGTGGTCTTTTATCCTCAGGCAACCGTCTGCAAATATGTAGTTCCCGAAGGGTATCCTGACGCACCCGCAAAAAATTTTCCCATTAATTTTAATAAGCTCATTGAATCTGACCATTTATATTTAGCAGCTGTAAATCAGGTGGAAGAGAAAGTTATTGCCACAGGAGCCAGAACCGCAGCTTATGTTGGTGTAGCAAAGAGTATTTTTGCAGCTGAAAAAATTGCTGAAGATGCCATATCGCTTATTGATGGCCCTTTATTTCATCGTAAAGATATAGGTACCGCATCTTTAATTCAACACCGAATTGATGCCATGGAGAGGATACGTCAATGCTACGTCTAGGAATATTGGGCTCAACACGAGGAACTAATCTCACTAGCCTCATCGATGCCATTCACAACGAGGAATTGGATGCATCGATTGAAGTGGTCATCAGCAATAAAATGGATGCTCCGATTTTAGAGCGTGCAACCAATTTTGGCCTTAAAGCATTATTTGCCAATCCTGCTGATTTAACTCGGCAGTCCTATGATTTTTATTTATCGAATTTATTAAAGCAACACCATGTCGAGCTTGTGGTGCTGATGGGTTATATGCGTATTTTGTCACCGCATTTTGTTCTAAATTGGAAGAATAAAATAATTAACGTCCATCCATCACTTCTCCCTGCATTCTCAGGATTAATGGATTTAAAAGTGCATCAGGCAGTATTAGATACAGCTGCCACCGTAACGGGCTGTTCGGTACATTTTGTGACAGAAGAGGTGGATGCAGGTCCATTAATTCTACAAAAAAAATGTCCTGTTTTGAGTAATGATACCGCTGAAACTCTGAAATTACGTGTTCAACAGCTGGAAGGACAAGCCCTCGTTGAAGCCATCAATAAATTATCCACACTTGAAATTACCTTAGAGGAGTTATAATGATGACAAAGGCACTTGTTTCTGTACTAATGGGTTCAAAATCAGATTGGGCAATTATGGAGGCGGCCAGTCTTGTTCTTGATGAGTTGGAGATCCCGCATCAGGTGCGTGCATTATCCGCCCATCGCACACCCGATGCTCTGTTTACCTATTTAACCGCTGCTCAAGAGGCAGGTGTTGAAGTTTTTATCGCAGCTGCCGGTGGAGCTGCCCATCTACCAGGCATTGTGGCTGCAAAAACGCTGCTGCCCGTATTAGGAGTTCCCATGCCTTCCTCCACGTTTACTGATGGCTTGGATGCACTGCTTTCCATTGTCCAAATGCCAGCAGGCATCCCCGTAGGCACTCTCGCAGTGGGCAAAGCAGGCGCCATTAACGCTGCGATTCTTGCCGCAACCATTCTAGGTAATAAGTATCCTGACTATCGTATGGCGGTGCAGAAATATCGCAACAAGCAAGCGGAAAAGGTCTTGGAAAACGCTGCGATTAAAGGTTAATTTACTTCAAATTATTGGATGGTACATTAAAGTAACTCGTATTTAAACAAAATCTTATGTCGCTATTTTTTATTTTGTTTAACAGTTGAGTTAAACTGTAAGTACCATTTCTTTCGACTGCATTTAAAATTTATAAATCAATAGTTCAGGATTTTAAATCAAGGATGGAATAAATTTTAAAGGGAAATTCAGCCCCAATGAGGCATTGACTTTCAATCAGTTTGCAAATAAGTGATTCACCTATTTCAAACTCATTTTTATGCATTTTTGCCACAGTAATTCTTTAAGTTTCTTTTATAAGTACCAACTGGGCATTTTTTTGTTTGTTTACCTTCATATGTATAAATAATGTAATCAAACTAATTCCCCCAAAAACAATTAAAATATAACTGGGTGAATGATCATGATGCTCACCCAGTTTCAATGCAATCAATGGTGTGATCCCTCCACCTAAGCAGGCAGCTATTGAGTAGATAAGATTAGCAATTGAGCATCTCACGGAATGAGGGAAAATATCTGTAATAAACACAGGAATAACTGCAAAAATGGCAGCACAAGGAATAGCAACTAAACAATGAACCAACAATACTTGAGAAAATATGCCTAATGTTAAACAGGAGAAATATGGTGTGATGAACAGCAATAATGTAATGATGCCTATTAAAATGACACGGATACACCCGTATAAATCTGATATGATCCCCATTAATGGAATGAGCACAGTAACAATCACTAAGCCGAAGGAGTTGATTAAAAATGCTTGTGTATTTGAAATGCTGTTAACTGTTACTAGGTGAATGGGGGCATAAATAAACATCAGCACGGTTGTAGCAACACCAAACAATACCAGCGAAAAAACAATAAAAGAATCAAAGAATCGCTGCTTCAACAGGCCGATTGTATCAACAAAAACATTGCTTAATGATCTCTGTTCGCTTCTCGCATGATTCGAGATAAATTCCTGACTTTCTGGAATGGAGCGACGTATCCAGAATCCAAACGTCATCGTTAGAAAAGCTAGAATAAAGGCTAACCGCCAGCCCCATGGTGGGAGTAGATGAATGTCAATTAAATATAAGACCAAAGCGCCAGTCAGAGAAGATATAAGCATGCCTGCATTAATACCAAACGCAGCCCATGAGCCGAAATATCCTTTCTTATTTTTTTCGCAGCTTTCAATAAGTAAAGATACTGAACTAATGTACTCGCTTCCAACAGAAAATACCTGTATTAATCGAATGAACAATAGAAGAAATACAGAAACAACGCCGATTTGCTCATATGATGGCAGAATGCCGACCAAGGCCGTACAAATTCCCATTAGCAGAATACTTAATGTCAAAACTCTTTTTCTACCGGTTTGATCAGCCAGCATACCGCCAAGTAGACTACCTAGAGGCCTTAGAATGTAGGTAAGTAAGAATAAAAAGAAAATATCAGATAGTTTGGATTGTGGCGGCAAAAATTCTTTTGATAGAAAGCCTGAGAACAACCCCCATATCACGTAATCATACATCTCAAGCGCGTTACCAATAGCACCGCTAATGATAATTTTTTTTGAAGTTTTAAACATGTAATTTTATGCGTCTTTTCTTGCTTTGAGTTCACCTGATCGAACCAGTTCATCACGAAAACCTAGTGAGTTAACATTTGTAACTTTATCCAGAAAAATTACACCATCTAAATGATCGTATTCGTGTTGTAGTACACGGGCATGGAGATCTGAGGCTTTTCGCTCTATCAGCTGGCCATTCACATCATAACCGCGATAACGGATATGTTTATACCTTGATACTTTACCGCGAAGCGTACCTACACTCAAACATCCCTCATAATCTTCAACACATTCATCTGATAATGGCTCATAATAAGGGTTAAATAAGATTGTAAAAGGAATTGCTGGCAGGTGCGTATGAACAGGGTGTTTATTCATGCCAAATACTAGCGCCCTTTTGCTAATGCCTATTTGTGGAGCAGCGAGACCCAAACCATTTTCAGCTTCTAACATTGCAAATAACACTTGCTCCATTTGCCGAAGTGAAGGTGTACCAAACTCTTCATCCGCAATAGGCTGAGATATCTGTCTTAATAGTGGGTTTCCTAAAAGAATAATGTTGTTTTTATCCATGATGCATCACCTTATTTTTCATGCTCGCACCAGACTTAGGAAGGGTCTAATACCAAGTCCTGTTGCTT
Organism: Legionella clemsonensis; assembly: GCF_002240035.1. Classification (NCBI taxonomy): domain Bacteria; kingdom Pseudomonadati; phylum Pseudomonadota; class Gammaproteobacteria; order Legionellales; family Legionellaceae; genus Legionella; species Legionella clemsonensis. The sequence goes on from NZ_CP016397.1 coordinate 2,597,347, forward strand.
TAGAGTTGAATTCATTTAAATTAGGCGGTAAATGCTTTGGAGAATAGCTACTATATAATTCTCTAAGCGACTTATAAAAGTAATCGCCCATATCAATCAAGCCAAATAGGTTGTCACGATAGAATTTACGCAATCCTTCCACTTTTTCATCTGTTGCGAAGGAATACATAAAGCCAAAATTACCAATGGGTCTATAAATTGTCATTCCCACTGTAAAATGGTTGTTTTTTAGTTTAACTTTTTCAATTTTTTCGTTTTGATAATCCCACCATAACAGTGAGTTTTTATCCTCAAGTTTTGAATTAAAACAATGGTCATCAAGCCATAAATTTTGATGGAAGAGGTTGTATTCAATATTGGGTGTAGTCGAAAAAGCGACTAATTCATGAGAAGGGTCTATACAAGCCATCCCCATATGTGTAATCCCATGCAATCCCTTCAGGTTTGAGAAGACATTTTTTATATATCGCCTGTTCTCAAACAGAATCTCTATAACTTTTGGATGCAACTTAATATTGTGCTTTTTAAGAGGCAAACACTCAAACTGTTTTAACTCGTACATCATCATTAATTCCATGAAAGCGTGTAATGGAGTTTATAGACAGGTCTATAACTTTTAAAATTTCCTTCGGGTCTGCCTCAATGTGCGTCGCATCATGAATGATGTCCATAATATAGCTGATAAGCTCTTGTTTGTTTTTTGTAATATCAAAAAGGGTAGCGCAATTTGAAAGAATATATTCGAGTAAGCCAGGTTCTATTTGGATTAGATTTGTATGGCCAATATTATTAGGGATATCTCCTTCTTCGCCATATAGCAGCCAACCTGGAGAAACTTTCAGCCATTTTGCTATTTTATAGGTAACATCAACATCAGGCAATGCTTCGCCTAAGACATAGCGCCTTGCCATTTGATGAGAGCAACCGCTAATTTCAGCCAATTTACTAATTCTGACGCCCGCTTTGGATTTGGATGAGCCTAAATTTGCTTGTTGCATTAAAGCTATCAGCCTTCGAGCAAATCCACGAACAAAATGTTCTCTTTCCAACTGAGTCTCCTATCCAGTATAGAGTCCGTCCAGTATATCTTCATTGTTTATTGTGTTCAATAAATTCCATATTTATAAGACTGAAAATACAATGTTATTTTAAATTTAATTTTTTCAACTTTAAGTTGATATTTAATGCAACTTAAAATAACATTTTATTTTACATGATGAACAAAGGAGGCTGCAGCACGATTCAGATAACGGTAATAGAGGCGTGATTGCTCTGTATATGAGCAAACAATAACAATAAAGGATCAATGGAGTTTTAAAATTTGTTGTTCATGACGACCTCAATTTAAGAATTAATGGAAAGAAAACTAGTATCATAAAGGGAGCAATAATATCTATGAAAGATGTACCGTATATTTTAAGCCTGGCTTATAAAAAACAGATTGATGAAGTATGCAAACCACTGGGAAGGATGGGACTTAAGCATTTTGTGATGTATTTAATCTTCAATGATGGCACTCCCTTAATTCTGTCAAATGTCTATCCAATCATCCTCTCCTACTATCAAGAGGCCCTTTATAAAGAAGACTACACCTACACAGCAAGGCTTATTGACGCTGCTCGGGAAGGGTTTTACCTGTGTAATGAAGTGCAATCTATTTCACCTCAATTTAAAGAGTTACTTGCAGAAAAATATAACATCCATCCAAATTATAATCTCGTAAGACGTTGTGCGGAATGTACTTTTATTTTTAGTGCGATACGAGACACACCTACCGAGGCAAGTCATCTTTTTTACAAGAAAACAATTGCTGCTTTTGAAAATTTTTGCGTTAATTTTGTGGATGCCTTTTTGGAATTAATCACTTTTTGTAACCCTAAGTACAAACTCTCCTTCATTTTGACCAATAAAAGCTTTCGGCATGCGGTGATTAAGGGCGGGTATGCTGAAAATAACTTACTGTCTATGCGGGAACAGGAATGTTTATGGCTGACAGCCCAAGGAAAATCCGGTAAGCAAATTGCTCAGACTTTAAAAATTAGTCCTTACACCGTCGAAAAATATCTTAAAAATATCAGGCAAGTATTTAATTGTCATACAATCACGGAGGCCGTCGTTGAGGGTATACACCGAGGGATGATTGGGCGGATGAATTTAAATAAAAATACCTTACATACCCTTAGTAGCAAACTAAATTTCGCCAGACCAATTATTGAAATAGAAGCAGCGTAATGTATATTCATTCCCGCGGAAAGAAGAACTTATTGTCAAATAGGCTTCTTCACTTCGATGATTGGATCCCCGCTTTCCTTTTAAAGAATTGGGTGAAAATAATTATATGATAAAAGAGGATGGTCTCATGGGGGGAAGGGCGTGAAAATTGCCAGAGAACATCTACACTCGTTCGATGGAGCTTTGGCTTACTATCAGAACATTTTTACGAAGGATCAATCTCTCATTATTGAAGAAAAATTAATTGGTCTGGAATTTTCGTTCATGTGCTTTGCTGATGGTGAGCGTCTTATTCCCAGCCTTTGGTCAGGATCATAAACGGGCCCATAATGGGGACCAAGGACCAATACAGGAGGAATGAGAAGTTACAGCGACAGTAACCATAGTCTGCCTTTTTGACCCCGTGCTATGGTAATTGAAGTGAAAATCAGGTGGAAGAGAAAGCTATTGCCACAGGAGCCAGAACCGCAGCTTATGTTGGTATAGCAAATAGTATTTTTGCAGCTGAAAAACTTGCTGAAGATGCCATTACTCTGTTTACCTATTTAACCGCTGCTCAAGAGGCAGGTGTTGAAGTCTTTATCACAGCTGCCCATCTACCAGGCATTGTGGCTGCAAAAACGCTGCTGCCCGTATTAGGAGTTCCCATGCCTTCCTCCACGTTTACTGATGGTCTGGATGCACTGCTTTCCATTGTCCAAATGCCAGCAGGCATCCCCGTGGCACTCTGGCAGTGGGCAAAGCAGGCGCCATTAAGGCTGCGATTAAAGGTTAATTTACTTCAAATTATTGGATGGTACATTAAAGTAACTCGTATTTAAACAAAATCTTATGTCGCTATTTTTTATTTTGTTTAATAGTTGAGTTAAACTGTAAGTACCATTTCTTTCCACTGCATTTAAAATTAATGAATCAATAGTTCGGGATTTTAAATTAAGGAATGTGGCAATTTCTTTTCTTGAGTATCCTTGAATCAAGAAACAGCATACTTGATATTCCCGATCTGTTAAATAGTCATCTCTTTTCACTAAGTCGAAATAGTATTTATTGCTCCGGAGCATAACTGGGTTTAAATTTGGAGGATCACAATTGTTTATTCTTAGACCTTGAATTGTAATTGCTTCTTTTTCTGCTCTTATAATCAATTTTTCAGCTTTTTCATAATAGTAAAATATGAAATGCTCCAAATATGGTATAAGGTTTATATAGGTACTCTTTTGGAGGTTATTTTTTTCATTTGTCCCAAACACAAACGCCTCATAAATTCCATTTTTAACACTTACTATCTGGAATAGATTTCTTATATCAAAATTATCTCTAGAATCAACAAGTTTATTGAAGGCGATTTTATACATTTCAGGATTTTTTATTGTGCTTACAATATCTTCTGCAAATAAATGTCTTTCATATTGCAATTTACTGAAATCAAAATTGAGGGCTCCAGATATCTCCTTTTCCAATATAGATCTAGCTCGATTATCATCTGTAGAAAGCCATGCGATTTTTCCACAATCATAAAGTCTTACATGTTCAAAATAAGAAAGACCTCTATCTAACAAGGGAGCAGCAATTTTTAACATATCTTGAGAACAAGAAATAGATATGTGACCTTTGGATATTACTCTAGTCATCAATGAACGTATATTGTAGCATTCAGGTTTTTTAAATCATACATTATCATTAAATTGCCGACAATCATCCATTAGGGAAAGAGAAATGATATCAACCATTGCAGTTGTTGGACTAGGACAGATGGGAACTTCTTATACTAGACATGCCAGTACAATCGCAGACAAAGTCATCTGTTTCGATTACGATGAAAATCAGCGCGCGACATTTAAAGACAGGATACAAAGCTTTCATAATCCATTTGATGGATTAAACGAATGCAATGTAAATACAGAAACTATAAGAATTGTTGATGACTTAGACTTAGTTTGGAAATATGATCCGGATCTCACCATTATAACAACGCATAAAGATAGCCATTGCTTTTATTCCTGTTTAGCCATGAAGAATAATAGTCATGTACTCACAGAAAAGCCATTATGTATGAATTTAGAAGAAGCAAAAAAAATACAGGCTATATCTTCTCAATTAGAGAAAAAAGTATTTATAGGTTTTTCCTTACATGCTACCCCTGCCTTTATAAAGTTAAAAGAACACTTATCAGTTAATAAAAAAGGGAAAATTAAACTCTATCAAGTCTATAGAATAGGAGCAGTACCAGAAGATTATATGGATAGCGTTTCAGTTCGATTTGACTTGCTATCTCATGATACCGATTTTTGTCTACAATTGTTCAAGTTTCCGCAGCATACACGGGTTAACGAAGTGGATGCCCGCTCTTGTAATAAGCTATGGCAATATGATGGATTTGAGGTAGAAATGATCGGTAGAATGCCTATTACACACCCTAATGGATTCGAATATGGCTATAAACTTATTTATCAGGATGGGAATTATCTTGAATTTTCAAGTAAACAATCAAATTCTCTGTTTATGAAAAACGTTAGGAATAACATCATCGACATCATACCGCTCGAAATTACATCACCCTGTAAAATGATTTTAGAAAAATCAGTTAATTCAATTATTAAGGACAGCTATGAATGCTACTTAAATCATGAGCTATCCATTCTGAAAGGAGTGAACTGTATGGCGATGCTTAGTCATGATCATAAGTCTGGAATAGATGATTAATTTAATTACTGCTGTTCTCTTTTTATTTGCCTTTGTGTATATTTCGCAAGCAAAAAAAGCAAACACTCAAATTGAATATGTTACTGCCGGGAAAAAAACTAAATTATTGCCATTAATCGCAACCTTGGTAATGACAGAAATCAATCCCATGGCGTTAATAGCCATGTCTGCATTAGGATATATGGCAGGGTATTGGGCTTTATCTATGGCGTTTATTGCATTTTTAGCTCCACTACTCGCTTCACTTACCACATCTAAAAAATGGAAAAATTTTAATTCTACGTGTATATCAACATTATTTGATAGATATTTAGGTTATACAATAGGGAATATTGTTCGTTTTATTCTTATAATATCATTAATTATTTTGAATGCTACTTATGTTAAAGGCATTATTATCTTTTCAAAAATAATTTTGCCTGAACTTTCAATTTATATATCAATATCAACCATACTATTGTTTTGTATATTCTCAGTTTTAAAAAAAGGCTTAAGTGGAATTATTCGCATGGATATAATTGGATTTGTACTCACAGTCATTTTTTTATTGATTTGCTTAATATTCAGTTATTACTATAGTCATCTCACATTCAGTGAGAATGAGATTAGACATTTTAATGATTTAAGAGTTTTACCAGTTAAATATTTGATTGCCATTTTCTTTTTACAATTGATTATGTACAGCATTGCTCCCTGGTGGGGGCAAAAGATATTTTCAGCCAACAGTACAAAAACTGCTTACAAAGCAACCATTTATTCAGCTTTCATATTGTTTATATTATATTCCTCCATCATCTTATCGGCAATTTATCTAAAAGAATATGGAGTTATTTTAAAAGATTCCGATTTTGCTTTTCCTATGATAATAACTACATTTACTCCTACAGAATTCACTTCCTTTTACGTGCTTACATTTTTTTATATCGCTACGACAACAATTTGTGGAGTATGGAGTGCAATGTCAGGAATGATTACTTCAGGATTCCTTAGAAAAAATAATGAAGAATCCCCTAAGCTTAACTATATTATTTGGGTAATACTCGGTGCTATCACTTATTATATAGCAATGAATAATATAGACAGCGTTTTACATGCTGCCGTGTTAGCTGTTATGCAAATATGTAGTATCTATTTTTCAGTAATTGCAATATTTTATTTTGAAAGAATATCTAAATCTGGCTCTCTAATCAGTATATTTCTAAGCATTTTTATAGGCTATACATCATATATATTATTAGGAGAAGAAGGAAATTATCTTTGGTTTTGGGTAATTATTGGAATCCCTACTATGTTTATTTCGGGATATATAGCCTCAGGTTTTTCAAATGTTTTCAGCTCAGAAATTATTAAAAAAATATAAAAATTTTATTGTATAAAATTACCATTGAACTTGTAAATAGTATTTTTTGACAAAGTAATACATCGAATAAAATCTTATAATTAACTTGAAACCCATTTTTTATAAATGTTTTTTCAAAACCATTCGTTCAAATATTACTAAGTATCTCAATAATAAATTTGGCGACTTCAATTAAGAATTAATGGAAAGAAAACTAGTATCATAAAGGGAGCAATAATATCTATGAAAGATGTACCGTATATTTTAAGCCTGGCTTATAAAAAACAGATTGATGAAGTATGCAAACCACTGGGAAGGATGGGACTTAAGCATTTTGTGATGTATTTAATCTTCAATGATGGCACTCCCTTAATTCTGTCAAATGTCTATCCAATCATCCTCTCCTACTATCAAGAGGCCCTTTATAAAGAAGACTACACCTACACAGCAAGGCTTATTGACGCTGCTCGGGAAGGGTTTTACCTGTGTAATGAAGTGCAATCTATTTCACCTCAATTTAAAGAGTTACTTGCAGAAAAATATAACATCCATCCAAATTATAATCTCGTAAGACGTTGTGCGGAATGTACTTTTATTTTTAGTGCGATACGAGACACACCTACCGAGGCAAGTCATCTTTTTTACAAGAAAACAATTGCTGCTTTTGAAAATTTTTGCGTTAATTTTGTGGATGCCTTTTTGGAATTAATCACTTTTTGTAGCCCTAAGTACAAACTCTCCTTCATTTTGACCAATAAAAGCTTTCGGCATGCGGTGATTAAGGGCGGGTATGCTGAAAATAACTTACTGTCTATGCGGGAACAGGAATGTTTATGGCTGACAGCCCAAGGAAAATCCGGTAAGCAAATTGCTCAGACTTTAAAAATTAGTCCTTACACCGTCGAAAAATATCTTAAAAATATCAGGCAAGTATTTAATTGTCATACAATTACGGAGGCCGTCGTTGAGGGTATACACCGAGGGATGATTGGGCGGATGAATTTAAATAAAAATACCTTACATACCCTTAGTAGCAAACTAAATTTCGCCAGACCAATTATTGAAATAGAAGCAGCGTAATGTATATTCATTCCCGCGGAAAGAAGAACTTATTGTCAAATAGGCTTCTTCACTTCGATGATTGGATGGATTCCGTCTGCGCGGGAATGACATTAATTAATAGTAAAAAGACAGGAGACTATTACCTAAAATAATGGTCTGCGAACTAGTCAAAAACGGTTAAACCTTTACCCAATTCACATCGAATTTGATAGTTACTCACTTTCTTATAATTTTTGGCTTTCATAACAGTGATATCAAGCAATGCCAACCCATTGTCTTGTAAATTATATTTGCTAAAGGTAGAGGTCGCTTTATTAGGTAATGAGGGCTCATTTAACGAGAAATGATTATCTGATGCAGTAATGCGTTTTCCACCGATAAGCATCACGGCATTTGGTTTAATGGCTGTAACAATATCGGGTAAATTAATTTCTGAACTGCAGTGTTTGATTGTCCAAACAAAAGTTAACTGTTTTCCATTTACCACGGCATTGGCAATCTCTGAGAATGAGCTTAACTCTCCTGCATAACTTCCAATGCTTATTATAGCAAGTACGGTAATAAGAAATTTCTTCATGGTGATCCTCTTCTAAATTATCCTTTCTTGAATACGCTGCAGTATTGCAGCGTTTGTATTGTAATCTTAACTGTACAAAAAATCTCTGACTTATCAGCATCCTTATTTATCTGCTACACTCAATAGTTCAACCGTTAGATAAAGGACTATCTATGCGTAATATTCTATATTTCATCCTCTTGTTATTGCCTTCTCTTTGCCTGGCAGAGCAAGTACGCGAAATTGCCATTACTATTGATGACTTGCCATTGGTAGGTGCGCGTATGGATACACCAGGTAATCAACAACGTGCAACAGAGCGCTTTGCAAGGATTATGAAAGCACTCACCGACTACAATGTACCAGCAACTGGTTTTGTGATTGCAGGTTCTATCGCAAAAGGACAAATGGCTTTTTTGGAACAATTTCGGCAGGCTGGCTTTATGTTGGGTAATCACACTTACTCGCATTACAATTTAAACCAAATGAGTGCTGAGAAATACATTACCGATGTTGATCGGGCCGATAAAAAGTTGACTCCTGTATTAACGGAGCCTAAATATTTTCGTTATCCTTATTTAGCGGAGGGAAGTAATCAGAAAAAGCAAAAAGTGCTTGATTACCTGGCTGCTCATAATTACATCATTGCACCGGTCACTGTAGACAGCCTGGATTTTCGGTTTAATGAAAAAATTTACAGGATCCCCTATCGCCAGCGCGAAAATTATATAAAGGAGCTTAAACCGCAATACCTGGCCTTTATTTGGAAGCAAACACTGCGAGCAGAAAAAAGGGCTAAGGGTAAGCCAGTGAAGCAAATTCTATTAATTCATGCAAATATTCTTAACAGCTATTTGTTGGGCGATATTTTGCAAATGTATAAAGATCATGGCTATAAATTTATAAGCTTAGCAGAGGCTCTTGAAAATCCTGCCCCTGCCATTGCGTTTCCTGGTGCAACCCAGAAAGAACAACAAACAGAGGAAGATGCTTTTTCAACATGGGAAGATGATAACTGGTCTACCTAATGCAGATCAGTGTTGTTTACCCGAAGATAGGAATGAATTTAAGTCATTGTAAGGGTAGTTTCATCTTTTAACACTGAAGCCAAGTCCCTTGTTATCTGATTATTTTTATCAAGCCAACCCAGTTGCTTCATGACAAATTGACTGCGTTTACCAGAACCTTCTTTTGATAAACCTTGAGCATGCTTAAACAACTCATGCAAACTGGCTTCAGGTTTAACATAACTTTTGGCAAAAACAGAATACAAACCACACCAGGCCCTTTTATCAGCGGACAGTTGCTTGTTGTATTGTGAAAAAAAAGTATGTTTTATTTGAGAAACCTTCTCTTGTACTTCAATCTTTCGTCGATCTTCGACAAAAACGGCCTTTTCCGGCCCTAACTTATTATGCAGGAACTGAATTATATCCGAATTTCGGCCTTGGTTAGAGGCATGAAGAATAGTATCAATCAATCTCTCCGTTAATTGTTCCCTTGGGCGCGACTCATAATATCGTTGTACCAACTCTAGATTATTGGTTGAAATTGCGCCAACCAGCAGTTTAGTAAAATTTTCATTGTTAACATTAGCAAGGTTTATTTTATTCAAGAGTTGAGGCAAATAATTCGCTGCTTGTTCTCTTGCATGCTCTAATGCCTCATTTAACAAGACTTGATCATCAATGGCGTTTAAAATATCTTTTTCCAATTCTTTTACGAAAGCAAAAGAATCGGAAGGCTTCTCACCCGGTGAACTATAAATAATTTCTAGAATTGAACACGCTACTGTATTGGCCAAACAATGTAAAGAATAGTTCTCTCTATTACTGTAAGAGCGAGGAGGGCCTTTTCTTAACTCGTCTAGACTTGGAACTAACGGAATGAAAGGGAATGTCTTGGTGTCTGCAACTACATCCCAGAACATGTATCGGACAACAGGTACAGTGGATGATAATTCAAAACAAATATGTTCGCTATCATCGGTACTTTGTAGGGCAGTAATAGGTAAGGAGAAAGTATAGGCTATGGCATATTCTTTAATGATTTTTTTAAACATCTCTTGCACATAGTCTTTTTCTTTAAATTTTGCTCTTATTGCCATAAAATCAGGAGCTTCCCCACAGATTCGCTTATCCCCTTTATGGTTATAAATTACCAACGCTTCATTCTGGCAAAGAGTGTGAAAATCCTTGGTTAAAAGCGCCTTTATCGTATAAGAAGAAGGCGCATTAGGTGAGTTAATTTTCAAATCAACCAATTCAAATTGCTGCGTTTTCAAGCCCAATGCGGTCATTTCATCGAGAATATCTTTTTCCAGTTTAATTCTATAATTCCAATCTTCTTCACTGGAATATTTATGAGGGATAAAAAAACAAAAATCTTTGCCTTTAACTTTATAGACATGTTTTTCAGAGCCACCACCAATGCGCTGCCAATCTGAAAATTGATAAGTCTTACCTTTAATTACTAAAGTAGAGTCTCTATCGTAAAAAAAATGTCTCAACCATTCTCGCATGATAAAATTTTTGTTTTAGGTGAAAAGCAACAATATTATCACATAATACACGATTTGATCAATTAATTTACACTAATAAAAAGGGAAATCTGTCTCCATTAAACTTATTTCCCTTTTAAGAACAACATTGCTTAAATTAAAAAAAGCAGCCAATACCATCAAAACCAATGATCTCACACTGTTTAAATGATGAATGATTCAATTGATAGGTAGCTGCTCCATAGTTAACCCTGATTGCTCCTGATTTAGTCTGATTTATTACAGGCTGTGAATAAGTGGTTTTAAGCGAACACTTCGCGTTAATTCGATGCCATTCTACTTTGCCTATTTTTAAAATCGCTTCTTTAGGTTGGTAAGTATTTTTACTACAGGCAGTTAATTTAAGTTCTTTTATTTTTGGCGTTGACAGAATGACATCATAATTAGCCAATGCGGCCTTAATTGCATTGTCTGCATCCAAAATTCCATGCCCGCACGGTTTTCTTCCTTTGCAAGAGTTATTTTCATCATTGCTTTGGCCAAAATCGTGTGTAGTAGCATAAAGAATTTGCTCGACTTTTTCAGGTTGGATAGCTCCATCACTTATGGCAAAAATAAGTCCTGCGACACCCGCCACATGGGGAGAAGCCATGCTAGTACCCTGATAAAAATCAAAACCTGAATGTTGATAACCTCCACCTGGATTAACGGTTGATAAGATACCTCCCTTTCTACCATAGCGTAAATCACCGCCAGGAGCAGCAAGTGTAACGCTGGGTCCATAATTGGAATAATAAGATCGAATTCCTGCAGGACCTGTCGCTGCAACTTTAATGGTACTGTTGCACACTGCAGGAGCATTATAATGTTCCCACTGATTATCATTGCCTGCAGCGACCACTATGACGGCCCCTTTTTGGCGTGCATAAAAAATTGCTTCCTGCAAAGCTTCATCGCAATGATCAATTTCTTTACCTGGGTGTGCATCTACACCAAAACTCATGTTGAGTACTTTTGCGGGATACACATTCTTTGGTACACCAGGTACTTCACCACCAACAGCCCAATAAATGGCATTAATCACCTGACTTTCATAAAACATCCCAGAAGCATCAGGAATTTTTAGAGGTAATATTTTTAAATCTTCTCCCATACCAATCATGATGTCGCCATACCCCGCAATGGTGCCAGCGACATGAGTACCATGGTAAGATTTTGTTTCATCGCTTAAGTTTCGATTATTCCCTGCAAAGTTCCAACCCCACACCTTCCCATCTTGCTCTTTGACGAGATTATTTGCCAGACTTGAATTGATAGCTATCCCTGTATCAAGTACCGCAACCACCATTGGCTTTGAAGCGCGTCCTGTAGTATAGGCCCAAGCTCCATCACGACGCCCCGATGCAGATTCTAACATTACACCGGCAGGCGGAGAAAACTCATCCCACTGAGAATCATGAGACAACAAATTGTTAGCCAAAGAGGAAGGGGAAGTTTGATGCTTTAAAACGGGTAAAGGTTTAAAGTGCCCCACCCTATCTTCTACCGCATAAGCAATTTTTGGATTTTGCCTTAACTTGCCCAGAATTTTTTTTAGCAAATTATTCTTTTCGTTATTTAAACGCTTGGTGTCATACACGAGAGAATAAGCTTCTCCCGCCATTGGCGTTAAAGCGCGAACAGGGAGATGAACCGTATTAGCCAGCTCTGTTTTTAAGGCAGTCAATGCCGGGGGTTCTTCTTTATATTTGATAATAAGGTGTATATTGTCACTGGCTATTGCTGTGGCTACACACATAAGCAGTGTGAGGCCTGCACATCCTTGTTGATAAACCATGCATCTCTCCTTGGCAATGAATTTCAAGAATAGTATGCAGAAGAAAATGATCGACGAAAAGTAAAATGTTTCAATGGAATTAAATGGATAGATGAAGTGATAGTTCTGAAAAAAATTATCGTACCTTGAGTGCTCTAGCGCATGAGGGGCAAACATTAGTATCAAACAATAGGTTGGATCGTTTCGACCCAACGCAACCAAGCATAGACTTCAGGTTGGGTCAAAATGACCCAACCTACTTTTTAGTAACGATAATGATCTGATTTATAAGGACCATCAATAGAAACGCCAAGATACGCTGCTTGCTCCTGAGTAAGCTTAGTAAGTTTGGCTCCTATCCTTGCTAAATGCAATCTGGCAACTTTTTCATCCAGGTGTTTGGGTAGAACATAGACTTGATTATCATAGTTCTGACTGTGCTGAAACAGTTCAATTTGCGCCAATACCTGGTTAGTAAACGAGGTTGACATTACGAAACTCGGATGTCCGGTTGCACAACCCAAGTTGACAAGGCGTCCTTCTGCAAGAACAATTAAACGCTTACCATTGGGAAATATAACGTGATCCACTTGAGGTTTAATATTTTCCCAAGTGTATTGTCGCAAACTTTGAATATCGATTTCAGAATCGAAATGGCCAATATTACATAAAATGGCTTGATGCTTCATGCGCAACATATGATCATGCGTAACCACATGATAATTTCCAGTCGCAGTAACAACAATATCCACCTGCTCAGCCACGTCATCAAGAGTAACAACTCGGTAGCCTTCCATAGCGGCTTGCAAGGCACAAATAGGATCTATTTCACTAATCCATACGGTTGCCCCCTGCCCTCGCAATGCCTGGGCACAGCCCTTACCCACATCACCATAACCTAAAATTAATGCAATCTTACCCGCTATCATTACATCAGTAGCACGTTTCAATCCATCCAACAACGATTCACGACAACCATAGAGGTTATCAAACTTAGATTTGGTTACCGAATCATTAACATTAATAGCTGGTATCTTTAATTGACCTTTCTTAGCCATCTCATAAAGTCTAGCAACACCTGTGGTTGTTTCTTCTGAAACTCCTTTAATGTCGGCAAACATTTCAGGATATTTTTGATGGATGAGTAAGGTTAAATCGCCGCCATCATCCAGAAGCAAATTGGGAGTCCAGCCATTAGGGCCATGCAAAGTTTGTTCTACACACCACCAGTACTCTTCTTCGGTTTCTCCCTTCCAGGCAAACACCGGCACTGAGGCGGCAGCCATTGCAGCTGCTGCATGATCTTGCGTTGAGAAAATATTACAGGAGGACCATCTCACCTCAGCTCCCAGGGCCTGCAGGGTTTCTATTAATACCGCAGTCTGGATAGTCATGTGTAAACATCCGGCAATGCGCGCTCCTTTCAACGGTTTTTGCTGAGCAAACTCTTCGCGAAGAGCCATTAATCCAGGCATTTCAGTCTCAGCAATCGCAATTTCCTTGCGACCCCAGGCAGCCAACGATAAATCAGCAACTTTATAGTCGTTTGTTTCGGTTGTGTGCTTAATCGCCATATTCGCATGTTCCATAATTTATTCCTTCAAACGCCAAGTTAGAGGGCTTTACTCAAAACAGCGACCTTGTCTAAACGCTCCCAGGGAAACTCTTCCCGGCCATAATGACCATAGCTGGCTGTTTGACGGTAAATAGGACGCAAAAGATCATGATGATCAATAATCCCTTGTGGTGTTAAATCAAAATGAGTATTAATTAAATCAATAATTTCTGCATCAGAGAGACGAGCAGTGTTATAGGTATTGATACTGATCGATGTAGGTTCAGCCACACCGATCGCATAGGAAACCTGCACTTCACACCGATCAGCTATGCCTGCAGCGACAATATTTTTGGCCACATGGCGAGCAGCATAGGCTGCTGAACGATCCACTTTAGAAGGATCCTTACCGGAAAAGCATCCTCCACCATGACGTGCCATACCACCATAGGTATCTACAATAATTTTTCTACCCGTTAAACCACAATCTCCAAGAGGCCCTCCAATGACAAAACGACCTGTGGGATTAATGAAGTAACGCGTATGCGGGAAAAGCCATTCAGCCGGTAAAACCGGTTTAATAATTTCTTCACGCACTGCTTCAACCAGATCTTTGTGACTAATTTCGGGAGAGTGTTGTGTTGAGAAAACTATCGTATCAATACCCACTGGTTTACCTTCTTCATACTTTAAGGTCAACTGACATTTGGCATCAGGACGAAGCCAGGGGAGCTTGTTTTCTTTTCTTAAAAAAGCCTGTTTTGCCATAAGCCGGTGTGAATAGGCAATGGGAGCTGGCATATAAACATCTGTTTCCTTGCTGGCATAGCCAAACATTAAGCCTTGATCACCTGCTCCAAGAATTTTGGTGTCGCTATTATCAACACCACGGGCAATATCAGGGGATTGTTTACCAATTGCACTTAGAACAGCGCAAGATGCCCAATCAAATCCCATTTCTGAACTGTTGTAGCCAATATCTTTAATGACTTGCCGGACAATGTCTTCAACGTCCACCCATGCGCTGGTGGTAATTTCGCCACCGACTAGAACCATACCAGTCTTTACAAAAGCTTCACAAGCAACACGCGCTCTTCTATCCTTGGTTAAGATGGCATCTAAAATGGCATCAGAAATCTGATCCGCAATTTTATCAGGATGTCCCTCTGAAACAGATTCGGAGGTAAAAACATGAAAATCACTCACTCTGTGTCCTCTTTAATTGGTTTGACTTCATCATTGAAATAAATTGATCAAAAATGCCCAGTATGTCATGAGGACCTGGGCTTGCTTCCGGATGCCCCTGGAAACCTAAAGCAGGTCTCTCTTTATGCTGAATTCCTTGCAAGCTCTGATCAAATAACGAACGATGCGTCACCTGCAAACAATCCGGTAATGACGATTCATCAATAGTAAATCCATGGTTTTGACTGGTAATAAAAACGCGATGGGGTTCATGTGTTTCGATGACCGGATGATTCGCTCCATGATGTCCAAACTTCATTTTAACTGATTTGGCACCACAAGCCAGTGCTAAAATTTGAAATCCAAGACAAATCCCTAAAATGGGAAATCTTTCGTGCAGAAATTCACGAGTTGCGGCAATCGCATAATCACAAGCTAAAGGATCTCCTGGGCCATTTGATAAAAAAATACCATCAGGATTCAATGTCATTGCTTCTGATACTGTTGTTTTAGCAGGCACGATGGTTATATGACAACCCTTTTCATGCAATATCCGAAGAATATTGTGCTTTACACCAAAATCGTAAGCAACAACATGAAATTGATTAGGTTTGGACTCATCACCCCAGCTTCCTCGCCCTTCATGCCAGCGCTCAATCGTTTGTCTTGATACTTCACAGGCTAAATCCATTCCTTCCAGACCAGAAAATGATTTCGCCTTTTGAATGGCTAATTCAGGTTGATGAACATTAGTGCTAATGCAAGCAGCAATCGCTCCATGCTCACGTAGTCGGAGTGTTAATTGACGCGTATCTATACCAGCAATTGCCACTACCCCCTGTTTCTTTAGCCACTCAGGTAAGGAATACTCTGAGCGATAGTTACTTGAATAAAATGAGCATTCACGGACAACCAAACCTGCGGCCCATACCCGAGAAGATTCCATATCCTGAGAGTTACAGCCGGTATTGCCCACGTGAGCTGTGGTCAAAGTAATGATTTGTCTGGTATAGGAAGGATCCGTAAGCATCTCCTGATAACCAGTCATTGCTGTGTTAAAAACTAGTTCACCTACGCAATCACCACTAGCGCCGATGGAAAAGCCTTCAAAGACAGTGCCGTCAGAGAGAGCTAAAATTGCTGATTTATTGAACATAAAGAACTCTTTAGTAGCACGACCCTACAGACATTGCATGGCGTACTAAAAACCGCACAAAATACTAAATTGTACAGCAGGTTTATTAAAATTTCATGTCTTCAAAAAATTTTTTTACACCGTCAAACCAGGAACTTGAGCGTGGTGAATGTGTTTTTTTGCTGCTATCCAAAGAATCCTGCAGTTTTAAAAGCAATTCTTTCTGTTCTTTCGATAAGTTAACAGGCGTCTCTACAACCACTCTACACAGCAAATCACCCGTCGCATGACCACGTACTGATTTCATTCCTTTGCCGCGCAAACGAAAGGTTTTACCCGTTTGCGTTTCACCCGGTATTTTTAAGGTGACTCGTCCCTCCAGAGTGGGAACTTCAATAGCTCCCCCCAAAGCTGCAGTAATAAAACTAATAGGAACTTCACAATAAAGATCACTGTCATGGCGCTCAAAAATAGCATGGGCTTTGATGTTAACCTGAACATATAAATCACCAGCTGGACCACCATTCATACCAGCTTCACCTTCTCCACTAAGACGGACACGATCCCCATTATCCACACCGGCAGGAATTTTGACGGTTAATTTTTTGCTTTCTCTTACTCGTCCTTGCCCATGACAACTGCTACAGGGATCAGTAATTACCTTGCCTTCACCATGACAGCTTGGACAGGTTTGTTGAATCGAAAAAAAGCCTTGCTGAATTCGAACCTGACCTACCCCATTGCAGGTTTCACAATTTTTAGGGGTAGAGCCTTTTTTTGCTCCGGAGCCATTACAGCTCTGACAAGTAACATGTCTGGGGACTGTAATTTCAACTTGTTTGCCGAGTGCTGCCTCTTCCAGGGTCATCTGCACGTTGAC
Source organism: Legionella clemsonensis (assembly GCF_002240035.1). Classification (NCBI taxonomy): domain Bacteria; kingdom Pseudomonadati; phylum Pseudomonadota; class Gammaproteobacteria; order Legionellales; family Legionellaceae; genus Legionella; species Legionella clemsonensis. The sequence goes on from NZ_CP016397.1 coordinate 2,614,310, forward strand.
CTGTAAGTCCGCACCTCGTTGCGCCCTGGATTGACCACGTGCACGACCTCCAGAGAAAATGTTTTCAAATATATCTTCAAAAACATCACCGAAACCACCAAAGCCCCCGCCAAAACCACCCTGTCCTCCCATAGAAGGATCAATCCCAGCATGACCAAAACGATCATAAGCGGCGCGTTTTTGCGGGTCAGAGAGTACGGCATAAGCACTTTGAATGTCTTTAAATTTCTCTTCTGCTTCCTTGTCATTAGAGTTACGATCGGGATGGTACTTCATTGCCAGCTTACGATAAGCTTTTTTTATCTCGGCCTCACTTGCACTGCGGCTCACACCGAGAAGTTCATATAAATCCTGCTTTTCCATAACTCTAACACCAAATTAAAGATTAAACGTATTCTACCATTATAGAAGCACAAAAAAGAAACAGAGCGTAACCCACTCGCATTTCTCCTTATAAACGCATCTGGACAGGATTAAAGCTGTATCGAGCTTGCGATCCAGCTTTAATTGCCTTAACGTCGTCTTTTACTTCTTATCGTCTTGAACTTCCTCAAACTCAGCATCAACCACTCCTTCATCAGCTTGTTTAGCCTCTTCAGAAGGTTTCGCTTCATCAGACGGTTGCTGGGATTGAGTTTCAGCAGTTTTCTTAGCATAAACTCGCTCTGCCATTTTACCAGAAACGTTGGTCAGAACTTTTAATTTCTCTTCAATTTGAACCTTGTCATTTCCTTTTATTGCTTCTTTTAATTCAGCAATGGCAGATTCTATACTGGTTTTTTCATCAGCGGATAATTCTCCTTCCAAATCCTTCATGGATTTTTCACTACTGTGAATAAGCGCATCGGCCTGATTGCGAATCTCTGCCATTTCTTTGAATTTCTTGTCTTCATCTGCATGGGACTTGGCATCTTTAATCATTGCCTCAACTTCTTCCTCACTTAATCCACTGGAAGCTTTAATAACAATGGATTGTGCCTTTCCAGTCGCTTTGTCTTTTGCAGAAACATTTAATATCCCATTGGCATCAATATCAAAAATAACCTCGATTTGTGGAACACCACGAGGTGCAGGTGGAATATCAGTCAAATCAAAGCGGCCCAAGGATTTATTCGCAGAAGCCTGCTCACGCTCACCTTGCAGTACGTGCACTGTAACCGCTGTTTGATTATCATCTGCCGTAGAAAAGACCTGATTTGCTTTTGTTGGAATGGTAGTATTTTTTTCAATGAGTTTAGTCATTACACCACCCAACGTTTCAATACCTAAAGATAATGGTGTTACATCAAGCAACAAAATATCTTTTACATCACCCGATAAAACAGCTGCCTGAATAGCCGCACCAACTGCAACCGCTTCATCAGGGTTTACATCCTTACGGGGTTCTTTGCCAAAGAATTCTTGTACTTTCTTTTGCACCATAGGCATACGAGTTTGACCACCCACAAGGATAACTTCATTAATCTGAGAAACCTTCAAGCCTGCATCTTTTAATGCAATCTTGCAAGGCTCAATGGAGCGTTCAACCAAATGCTCTACCAGTGACTCTAATTTGGCACGGGTTAACTTGATATTTAAGTGTTTGGGCCCTGAAGCATCTGCAGTAATATAAGGCAAATTTACATCCGTTTGCTGTGCAGAAGACAATTCTATTTTTGCCTTTTCAGCAGCATCTTTCAGACGTTGTAAAGCCAGGGGATCTGAATGTAAATCAATGCCAGAATCTTTTTTGAATTCGGCAGCCAGATATTCAATTAATGCCAGATCAAAGTCCTCACCACCTAAGAAAGTATCCCCATTGGTAGCAAGTACTTCGAATTGATGTTCACCATCAACTTCGGCAATTTCAATAATTGAAATATCAAAGGTACCACCGCCTAAGTCATAGACCGCGATAACAGAATCACCGCGTTTTTTGTCCATACCATACGCAAGTGCTGCAGCCGTTGGTTCATTAATGATACGTTTGACTTCAAGACCTGCAATGCGACCAGCATCTTTAGTAGCTTGACGTTGTGAATCATTGAAATAAGCAGGAACAGTAATTACCGCTTCTTTCACTTCCTCACCGAGATAGTCCTCAGCCGTTTTCTTCATCTTGCGTAATACTTCGGCTGAAATTTGAGGTGGTGCTTTATCCTGACCTTTAACCTGTACCCACGCATCCCCATTGTCTGCTTTAATAATTTTGTAGGGGACCATTTTTATATCTTTTTGTACGATAGGATCATCAAACCGACGCCCAATTAAGCGTTTTACTGCAAAAACAGTATTATCAGGATTAGTCACTGCCTGACGCTTGGCAGCTGCACCTACCAAAATTTCATTGTCGTCAGTATACGCTACGATTGAAGGGGTAGTGCGGTGCCCCTCACTATTTTCAATAACGCGCGGTTGATTGCCTTCCATTATCGCTACGCAGGAGTTTGTAGTACCTAAGTCGATTCCGATAATCTTTGCCATTTATTCGTGCTCCGATAAGTTTTATAGTTGCAATGCTTTTCAATATGGGGTGAAATTTATAAATTTCAAGCCATCTTTTTCTCTTAAGAAAACTAAGCTTTTTCATCCACGGGTTTTGCTTTAGTAACAACAACTCTGGCAGGACGAATGACCCTGTCGTGAAGTTTGTAGCCTTTTTGGAAGACTGCCAAAACCGTATTAGGTGCAGCATCTTTAGCTTCTTGCATTGACATAGCTTCATGTTCTTGGGGATTAAAAGGTTCACCTAAAGGGTCTAGCTGCTTAACACCATTTTTTTCCAAAATATCGAGAAAAAGCTTCATGGTTAATTCCAAACCTTCATGCATGCTACTGTTTTGCTCTTTTTCAGAAAGTTGTAACGCTTGTTCAATACTGTCTGCAACCGGTAAAAAGGACGTTAACAGTTTTTCTACGCCATAACGGTGGGCATTATTAATATCGCGCTCTGCGCGGCGGCGCACATTTTCTAGCTCAGCCATAGCTCGAGCCGCTTTTTCCCAGTTTTCATGCGCTTTTTGTTCCGCAGCAGTCAATTGCTCCTCAAGCGCGTCATAACTTGGGTGTTCAAGTGCAGGCTCTTCAAGCCTTTCCTCCTCATCCTCCGAAAACGCTTCCTCTTCTGATGAATGCTCTTCCTCTAAGTCATGTTCTTCTTTTATTTTATGCCAATTTTTTTTATTTTCTTTGCTCATAAGACACTCCCACATAAATTGATGGCAATAACTGGGGGCTTTTAGCAAAAATTCAAGTGCGAAGCACAGTCCCTTGCCCGAAATTAATGATATCGCTACCAAACCATAGCCTATTTGCGTATTAACTGCAGTCTTATAAGTCTAGCCTATCTAGGTTAATTCTATTTTCTCCACTTTATACGAGAACAGGATTAAGTATGACTTGCTTGAACTGTTCATTGATCGCATACTCGGTATTATTGATAATCAAGAGGTTCGTTTTATGCGTCAGTGGTCGCCAGTATCTTGGCAAAATTATTCTTATGAGCAAGCAGCCAATTATCCAGACAAGAATCAATTAACTAAAGTAGTTGAGCAATTAAGTCAACTTCCTCCCTTAGTCACCAGCGGGGAAATAAAACATTTAAAGCAAGCTATTGCTAAAGCAGGGAGAGGAGAGGCTTTTATTCTACAAGGAGGGGATTGTGCGGAGTCATTTAATGACTGCCGCTCGGATGTTATTACCAATAAACTGAAAATTCTGCTCCAAATGAGTTTGATTTTACTCCATGGAATGCGAAAGCCTATTATCAGAATTGGACGTATAGCTGGTCAATATGCCAAACCTCGCTCCTCTGATTATGAAACAATTAATGGTGTTACTTTACCTAGCTATCGTGGGGATTTGGTGAATTCCCAGCAATTTGACGCTGATTCGCGCACTCCTAATCCAAAATTAATGCTGCAGGGCTATAGCTGTGCTGCAATGACCCTTAATTTCATTCGAGCACTACTGGATGGCGGTTTTGCTGATTTAAATCATCCTCAGCGCTGGGACTTACGTTTCGTAGAACATTCACCGCAAGCGGATGAGTACCATGCGATTGTACATTCACTTTCTGACGCTTTGGCGTTTATTGAGGCCATTGACGGATTACGTGATAGTACCTTAAATAAGGTGGATTTTTACACCTCACATGAAGCGCTGCATCTTCATTACGAGCAAGCTTTAACAAGACAATTGCACGATGGTTTGTGGTATAACTTGTCCACTCATTTACCTTGGATAGGTATGCGTACCGCCAAGATTGAAAGTGCTCATCTGGAATTCATGCGCGGCATTCAAAACCCGATAGGTATCAAAATAGGTCCCAGTGCCACCAAAGAATGGTTAGTTGAGGTCATAAAACTTCTTAACCCGCAACACGAAGAAGGACGATTGCTTCTTATAACTCGTTTGGGCACCAAGGACATTAAGAAGCTGCTACCACCGCTCATTGAAGCAGTAAAAGCAACCAACTGCCCTGTCACCTGGTCTTGTGATCCCATGCATGGTAATACAGAAACCACACCAGATGGCATTAAAACAAGACATTTTGACAATATTCTCTCTGAGCTGCAGCAAGCCGTTACTATCCATCGTGAAATGGGGGGCTATCTAGGCGGCGTTCATTTTGAGTTAACGGGAGATAATGTCACTGAGTGTATCGGCGGAGCACGCGGTTTAAATGAAGAAGACCTTAAAAGAGCTTATCGCAGCCTGGTAGATCCTCGTTTAAATTATGAACAATCGTTGGAGATGGCTATTCAATTGAGTAGACAGTTTAAGAGGTGTAGGAATGGCCTGTCTGAATGAAGATAATTTTTAATTATCTTCTTTTCTGTTTTTATTCAACCATAGCAATTAGTTGCTGCAATAGGTCCGACCCTATGGATTTATCATACTTAAGCGCCCTGAATTTGTAAAATTCATAATTTTGGTTTAAGAATTTAATTATATAATAAACATACACCAACCTTCGAGAAAGCGGCTATGGCCTATATTTTACCCAGTCAGCAAATCCAGTTTCATTTTGAAGACATGCAAAGGATAAAAGCGGCTTCTCCTTTGAACCTTAAAGTCCAAAAGTCAAGATTGGATTTCATTTTATATTGTGTAAATAACAATCAAACGCTTACGGGCCCCAATGTAGCCTTCATAAATTATCTTGGAGAAAAAAAGAGTGGGGCTCTTTCCAGAAAAGAATCAAAAATTGAGTTTAATCCAGCTGAAATGAATCGTAAAAAGCTAGCAGTTCTCTTTGCTCATTTATCTGCCTTTTCTTATGACTTGAATAGTCTAACCATAGAACCGGTTCCTGTGGGTGATCTGATAGACAAAATAATAAACATTAACAAATTGAGCGATAGTGATGTAGCCACCTATATAGAAAAACTTCTGAGTGAAAAAATCCCCGATTATAACAAGCTTTCACTCGATGATTTTCTCCGTAAAATTCATGAAAATTATGAGAAAAATGGGGTAAATTTTCATTGTTATTTACGGGAGAATTTTTTTAATGATCTTAAAAATAAACTTGGGGTTATCCATGTAAGAGATGCCGATGCAGCTCTCAGCTATTTTATGCCTTCAGTTTTTTGTCAGCAACATATTAACAGTTGTGAAATTACCACTCGAATCACTATCTTAAAGAAGACAGTAAGTAATTTCAAAAAAATACAGGAGATAGCCCTTGCAGAATCTTCACCATCGGTTATTGAAGCACAAAAAAGAATTGAACAACTCGAAAAAGAGTTTCAGGAAGCATTGGATGATCCCTCAGTTGATGCAATACGTTTTAAAAATTTATCAAAGAACTATCTCAAGCAAATCGAAGTAATCCAGGTTGCGATGGAAAATGGACTTAAACGATTTTGTTCCTCTGAAGATCCAGAGGGTACTCCCCAATTATTCCTTAAAAAATATTTAAATCATACTGTAGCCACAGTTTATCATTTACTTAAATCCACTATCATACCTAAAGGGTTAAGCTTTAAGTTAGATAAAATTAAAAATTATTTACAAGAAAAACTCTCTGAATTCCAAAATAGAATTATTCATAAAAATTTAAGGCGAGAATTTCATGAAGAAGAAGTTATGAAAAATTTGCATAAATCACATCTAGAAGAGGACGATAAGGAAAAAAGGACGGAGTATATTAAACATCTTTTTTTGAATGGTAAATCATTGCTCGCTTCAGAAAATGTGATTTGTGGGCATAGCCTTCTCATAGACATTGATGAAAATGGTAACTTAAAGAAAATTGAACATAAAAACGGCGAACCTCAAGAAACATTGCTATCTCCCAATGCCCTGGCAATCATTGGAATCGAAAGCTCTGACTTAAATAAAGGCTCGGATTTAAAATCAACATTAGTGAGTATAGAGGCTACTCTAAGAAGGTTGCATGAGGAACGCTATAATATTGTAAAAATCAAAAGAGCAATTTCCGTTGATTCCGATGAGTCCATTGATTCCAATGATCCCGAAATTTTTAAAGAAATAAGCAGCATGTTAGAAAAAAAAGACAGTGAAATTGAACAATTATTAACAATTGAGCGAAATCTGAAAACGAGGTATGGCTTAATAGATGCCTTAGACAATCAAACAATGAAATTTAGACGCAGTATGCAGGAGAAGAAAGATAGGGATGAGCCTGATTTAGGTAGTGCGATAAAGGTAAAATAATGGATTCTTATCTAAGAAAACTCTGATTTTAAAAAAGCCGGAATGCGCTGCTCCAGCCAATAAACAGGTACACCGGGTATGTTACCCGTGATAAAGCCTACATGCCCTCCCGTATCACTCAGCTCAAGGATAATATGTTGGGATAATTCATTTTCTGAAGGTATTACTTCCGGCGTCATAAAAGGATCATCCAGGGCATGGATAATCAATGTTGGCGTGGCAATACCCTGCAAATAATTTCGGGAACTGGCTTCGCGATAGTAGGTATGGACATTAGGAAAACCATGTAAGGGGGCGGTTACGTATTCATCAAACGTCCAAAAACACTGCCATCGCTCAATATTCTTTAATGGCTCAGGTAAATTATTTTCCAGGCTCGTTATTTTCTGGGTAAAAACAGCTTTTAATCGACGTAACAAATAACTTTGATATATACGAGAAAATCCTTGACAGATTTTATTTGCCACAAGACGTAACTGGAAAGGAACTGAAACGGCTACTGCCACTTCAAGTATTTTTTGCGGGCCGTTTTCACCTAACCATTTCAGCAAAACATTGCCTCCCAACGACACTCCCACCGCTGCCTTTTTAGTATGTGGCTCACGCTTTGCCAGTAATTGCAGGAAAAAATTCAAATCGCCGGTATCACCAGAGTGATAGGCTCGCGGTAGACGGTTAGGCTCTTTACTCGCCCCTCTAAAATGCATCAATACTGCACGCCAGCCTCCACGATTAAGGGCGTACATTAAACCTGCAACATAGGCAGACTCGATACTCCCTCCCAGACCATGCAATAACACCACCACGGGTGCATCCGCCGGTAATCCATTGACCGCCCAAGCTAAATCAATAAAATCCCCGTCTGGCAGTTCAATACGTTCATTCCTGTCAACAGGTGCCTGAATTCGACGGGTTAAGGTGGGAAACAGTGTTTGAGCATGAGGATTTGCCAGCCACCATGCTGGTTTAAAGTTACTGTCAATAATCATCTCATCCTCCATGATAAGCAGGACTAAATTCATGTACTGCTTCAAGCATAGCAGAAACATGCTCAGGTGGCACATCAGGAGTAATGCCATGGCCCAAATTAAAAACATGCCCCTCTCCGGAACCATAGGATTCCAGGACTTGCTTCACCTGGGTGCGTATGCATTGAGGGTTGGAAAGCAACACGGAAGGATCCAGATTTCCTTGCAAGGCAACTTGATGTCCTACTTGTGCACGCGCTAAACCAAGATCAGTTGTCCAATCCAGGCCAAGCGCATCACAACCACTTTCAGTCATTTGCTTTAACCATTGGCCACCCCCTTTCGTAAAAAGAATAATGGGAATCTGAGGATGCTTTTGTTTTAAAGCCTTAACAATCCTCTGCATGTAATTCAGGGAAAATTCTTCATAATTACGTGGCGTTAAAATACCACCCCAGGTATCAAATAACATCAGCGCATTTACGCCTGAATGCACTTGCTCTTCAAGATAGATTGTGACAGCCTGTGTTAATTTAGCTAATAACAAATGTAAAGTCGCAGGCTCTGTATAGAGTAAACGTAAGATTTGTTTAAAATCACGACTACTTCCTCCTTCGACCATATAACAGGCTAAAGTCCAGGGACTACCCGCGAAACCAATTAAAGGTAGATGTTGAGGCATTTCCTGACGGATTAAACGAACTGCTTGAAATACGTAATCCAACTCCTCCAAAAGATTGGAACCATTCAGCGTATTAATTGCTGCAAAACTGCGTACCGGTTTATGAAATGCTGGCCCTTCACCTTCAGTAAAATACAACTCTAGTCCCATTGCATCTGGAATAGTTAAAATATCAGAAAATAAAATGGCAGCATCCAGAGGAAAACGTGCCAAGGGTTGTAGCGTCACTTCGCACGCCAAATCAGGATTTTTACATAAACTTAAAAAATCGCCAGCTTGCTCTCTAACACGACGATACTCTGGTAAATAACGTCCTGCCTGGCGCATTATCCAGACGGGGGTGCGAGATACAGGTTTACGCTGCAGTGCGCGGATAAATAATGATTCCTGAATGTTGGTAGGCATAAATAAATTTTCAATAGTGAGCGTATCTTAAATTTTAACATCCTCGCCCATAAAAGACAGGGCCATTAGCTGTTTACTCTAGGTCCATCTAAGACAAGACTAAGGCAGAATCAACAGGGAGCCTTTTTGCCTTTAACGCCAGCTTATGCTCAATAAACTCCAATCGATTCACTAATGATCCTTCAGGATTATAGTGTGGATGATGCTGAATCTGTTCTTTAAGTTTTGCCAGCACCACGGGAACTTCTTCGCCTTTTTTCAGAGAGTGTATTGCTTCGTTAACTGGCCCATAATGGTGGCGTCGCCAATGCCCTGTAATAAACAAACCAAAGGAAGGAGACTGCCAGTCTTGTTTATTATAATCAATCAACAAAGATAAAGCATTTTCTTGTAATTTGTTCTCCTCAGACCACAAATGCCGATAGTGCAACTGTTGAGCTACGGCTCGTGCACCAGCTTCTGCCAGAAAGCACTGTTGCCGTGGAGAAAAATTAAACCAAATAGGCAAACGCAGATATTGCAACAATTTTTTATTAGCTTGTTCTAAATAATTAGAAGGTTGCATGGTCAAGAAATTCTGTATCTCGAGATCTTTTAATCCGGCGAATTGGCTTAATGCAATAAAAATAGCCAAAAAATTGCTTGCTTGATTGCCAGTTCTCAGAGATTCTGCAACTCGTATTCTTTCCTTTGAATAAGGGCAAAAGATTTGATTTTTTGTTAATGGCAGGCCATCACTTGTCAGTTGCTTATGTATCATTGCACTAATCTCAGTTTGCTGCATAAACATGACGTTAAAAAACCTCCATAACCTCACAATGGTTTGTTCGGCATCTCCTTCTTCTGCAGTAAGCACCTCAAATTCTTGAAAATAAGCCGCTATATTTTTATATAAAAATTGAGAAAGCTTTAGCAAATTGCGAACGTAAGCCAGCGGGCTATTTATAAATAAAGCCATCTGGTAAAGTTCCTTCAGAACGACCATAATTCTTTGGCTGGTTAAATCTTTCATTTTTAGAAAGAAAGCTTTATAACGTTGCTCTGAGACAGACAAATTTTCAGCATGTTTGAGGGCCACATAAATACCAGTGCGATCTTCTTTTAGCTCGTCCAGAATACGGCGATACTCCTCATTCTGCTGCTGCAGAAGTTGCATCTGGGTTTTGGAAAATAAACGTACGCCACACTTCTCAGGATGAAAATAATTAACAAACACCGGATCTTGAGGGATCTCATGTAAGACTGGATCAATAAGTAAAGAAATTTTTTCCGCAATTACAGTTTGATAGTCAGAAATATCGATATCGGAGAGTAAAGGCATAGTCTTATCCTTGTTGCTTAGCCCTTGCAGCAGATTATGAGGAGATCTTTATTTCCATCAATAGCATTAATCAACCTCAATCCATTAGAGGATAACTTTCGCTGAGAAATGATTCAAGCAACCCGGTAAAAAATTACCAGACTTCCTCAGGGTGACGTCTTGTTGTTTAGTCATTTAAAATATGATTGTGCCCTGACTTCCTATAAAGAAAGATTGCCCTAATTAAAGAATATTGTTACGCTGCTGCGATTTATTAATGTAAGCGAAGTACTCCAGGATGCTTGAAAGTATGAGGAGGAGATAATCATGGATCTTCTTCAGATAAAAGGTTTGTGCGTGTTAACTCGTATTGGGGTTCACGCTTGGGAACAACAAATATTACAACGTTTATATATAGATATCTCCATACCAGGCAACTTCACTGCCTGCAATGATGATATTACCAACACGATTGATTACGACAAACTTTGTCAAACTGTTACCGCTTATATTGAATCGCACTCTTTCTGTCTTATAGAAACGGTTGCAGACAAGGTTGCGAATTTAATTAAACAGGAATTTGCTATCCCGCAATTAACTGTTAGTGTAAGTAAACCTCATGCCATCAAGAATGCCAGCGACATTCGAGTTACTGTAACCCGCTAATTGTAAAGCGCTGTGATAATTTAACTTCATCATCTTCAATAGTTTTGGAGAGGACTTTAGAAAAGGGAAGCCTGTTATTTTGTTCTGTTTGCAGGGTGTAAGCCGATTGCACTTCCGGCTTTCTGCCGAAAAGCCTATTAAAGCATCCATACGATTCGGAGCATTCCACATTATTCATCACCACTTTTTCCTGCGTTGATTGTTCCAGACTTTGAATTTTAAAACGGTAAGCATTCATTAAAATAAGGCTGGTTTGTAAAATCATTAAGACTACACCGACTGCAGGATTTATCGTAAAACCCAATGCCACCAACAAGCCACCTGTTAATAGCATGGAGGCCATGTTATATACCAGACTAAACCCAAGATTTTGGCGAATATTGGCAACAGTCTGTCTTGCAACAGTAAAAACATTGACAATCGGTTTTAAAGAATTCCCATGTATAACTGCGCTTGCTTGTTGTTGGGTAATTTCATCTGCTACTTGAGATTTGATAGCAATGCCAAAACTACGAGCCACAGCCGCTGAATCATTGGCAGCATCGCCAACCATGGCTACATGGTAACCTTCTGCCTCAAGTTTCTTGATAAAGGCAATTTTAGAATTATCCTGAGAATTCTCGGAAATTCCCACACATCCATAAGCGACATTTTCAAAAGGAATGTTAAGTAAAGCTGTGATGCGCCTAGCTGTGTTTTTATCTGCACCCGTACAAATAAATATTTTCTTACCCATTTGGGTGAGTGCAGCAATAGTTTCTTTGGCGTGTTCGCGTAGAGGATCAGACAGCAGCATGCAACCTAATATTTGTTTATTACGTGCAAGATAAATCACTGATTGACCACCATTACCAGGTAAATACTCTTGCTGTGTGGAGACATCAATCCCATTTTCTTCCATTATGGTCTGATTACCAATAATTACTTCTTCCATGGCGTCTTCAGTATTAACCTGGCGAATAATTTTTGCTTTGATACCAGAATGATTTGAGTTATCCAGCTCATTCGCGGTATATTGTTCAATTTCCTCATTATTCACATAGCTCACTATCGCTTTGGCGATGGGATGTCGAGAGTTTTTCTCCAGCGCGGCAAAATAACTAAACACTTCTTTTTTACTGCTTAAACGGGGATCATAGCGATAGTCAGTGACCTCAGGTATGCCTTTAGTGAGGGTGCCATGAATATCAAAAACTATGGCATTAACACTATCTGCGGCCTCAAGTTCTCTTGCACTCTTGAATTGTACACCATGTTCTGCAGCCTTATTAATACCAATTTTTACTGCAAGGGGAGTAATCAAGCCCAGAGTACAAGGACAAGCAGAAACCAGAACAGAAATAGCACTTTGCAACGCCGATGTGAGGGGGAAAAAGAAACTGATGATTACTCCGCAGAACATCGCCAGGAAAATAACAGCAGGCACAAAGTATTGCAGTACGCGCGCCGTTGTTTCTTGAATAGGTGCTTTTTCAAATTGTGCCCGTTCGTTATTCCTATCCAACCGGTGCAAATAAGTATAAGTGGCCACTGCCGTTACTTTTAATTTTGCTGCCGAGTTTAAACGTGTGCCTGCAAATAGTGGTTCACCCTCACACACTTTTCTGGCATTCTTCGTCTCTTCATCCTCAATAAAACAATCGTTCTCACAAAATCCATCAACTGGAACCGTTTCACCTTCTTCCAAATCGATAATTATGGGAGTTGCTTTAATTTTCATGGGAGAGGCATTCTCTGCCAAACGCATGCCGGCCAATACTTTTTCTCCAGCCTTAACCACTCGTGGCAGAGGTGCCCCGGTAATGATCGTGTCGTAAACAAAACCCGAAGTTAGACACTCACCATCAACAGGAATAATATCTCCTGCCGCCAGTTCTAATTCTTCTCCTGCGCGGATAGCAATTAATTCACTCGCATTTTCTTCGGCAACCAGTTTTACTTTATCAGGCAGCCTGTCTGTAAAATTTTTTTCCGCACCAATGGATTGGGTAATGGTTTCTTCGATAGCCAAACCCAAATAACGAAAGCCAAATATAAGCAAACCTGCCTCAAACATCATCGGGAGCCAGGGTAGCGCAAAGGAAAGAAGAGAAACCGTAACCACCGTTAAAGTACTTACCGTGAACAGAGTGTCCATGGTTAAATTTTTCGCCCTGAACAAATTGTTTGCGGCTTGATAATAAAAAGGAGCTCCCAGAGTAAGTGTTAAGGCTGTACTGAAGGTCCCAATACCAATCATTGCAATTAGAGGCAGACCACCTGTAAAAACGGTTGAGAGAATTAACAGGATTATTCCGCTGCCAGTTCCAAGTCCGCCTAAAAACCAATTTGAAGTGAGCAACTGCTTATACCAGGACATTTTAGGTAAAGCCTGAGGTAAAGCGGTTTTAGAGGGTATTGGAATACAGGGAAAGCCTGCTTCCGTTATCTCTTTTTTTAGAAGATCGGTTATTTCTTCCCTTTTTTTATTACTGCGTTTTATTTGTAGTTTGAGTGTTCTTTTTAATCGATTGAACTGATGTGCTTCAACAATTATTCCTGAGTTACGCTTAAATTCTTCCTGCTGCAACGGATGTAAAATAGAAGCTATGCAACTTTCACAGGTGGCCGAAGGCACATCAAATTCATAAATATCAAACATAGTAATACTCTTCAATCAAAGCTCTTGTCATTACCAGGGCTGCTGCAGCTACCCTCACGTCACATTTGAAAATGACAATAAAAGATTAGAGGCTATTGACAAATTCCTATTAAAAATCCGGCACGTCGGCGTCATAGCCAAGTCCACAAATCCTGGAAACACTAAAGCACAGTAGGCGGCAATTAAGCATCCAACTTGCGCACAATCCCCTTAATATGTTCACTATGAGCAACAGCAAGCTGAATTTTTTCAGCTTCCATTTTGGACTTATAAGGACCAAGAATTACTCTAAACCAACCGCCTTGCTGTGGTGAAGCCGCAACAATGTGAACATCAAATCCCCTTAAAGTCAGGGAAGCCTTTAAACGTTCGGCCTCCTGCTTATTCTTAAAGGAAGCCATCTGCACCAAATATGATTCTTTTAACTTGTTCGTTATAGTTGTAGCGGTCAAAGGCTTTGCTTCCGTTACTGGCGCCTTCACCTGCGAAGTCATAGCAGGAGCTTTTGCCACCGTTACCGGAGCAGCTATCTGTGAAGATTGTGGTGGCATTGCAGGCTTGGCTGGTGTTGCCAATGCAGGTCGTGGCAAGACAGTTGGTGGACTATGATCCTTCGCTAATAAAGTATAAAACTCAAATTTTGGCTTTGGCAGCGTTTCTTGTTTGGCAACAGCTTTTGGTTGCGGTTCTGGCTCATCTTGTGCCAAAACATTTTTATGCACCCAATTATTCAGACTGCTAAAATCAAATATATTCGCTGTCAGATAACCGCATAGAAAAGAAGCCACAATCCATAAAAATTGTTTAGGAGCACTACTTTTCTGCCTACCTTGTCTTCGTTTGCCGTAGTCCTTTGCCATCACATGCTCTCGGGAGTTGATACACCAAGTAAACCTAAACCATTGCGCAAGACCTGCTGCACTGCTGCCAGTAAGCACAGACGAGCACTTCTTAATGTATCTTGTTCACATAATAATTGTATTGCGTTGTAGTAACTATGTAATCCATTCGCCAGTTCACGTAAATAGTAAGCCAACTGATGCGGTTCGCAAGCCTTGGCAGAAGCTTCGATCACTTCAGGATAGCGACTAATTAATGTCATAAGCACTGTTTCTTGTGGCTCAATTAATAACTCAATATGATTAAGTCCAACCATTGTATCCCAACTTAGACCACGCTCTTTTAATTGTCTTAAAACAGAACTTATTCGAGCATGAGCATATTGAATATAATAAACTGGATTATCACTGGATTCTGATTTGGCCAAGTCCAAATCAAAGTCCATATGCTGTTCTGGCTTTCGCGTTACATAAAAGAAACGAGCTGCATCGTTACCTACTTCTTCTCGTAATTCACGCAAAGTGACAAAAGAACCGCTACGAGTTGACATTTGTACCCGTTCGCCACCACGATAAAGAATAGCAAATTGCACCAATAATACATCGACGGCATTCTCATCGTGACCTAAGGCTTTAACAGCTGCCTTTACTCGAGTTACATAACCGTGATGATCAGCACCAAAAATATCTATAACCCGTGCAAATCCTCGATCGTATTTATTCCAATGATAGGCAACATCCGAAGCAAAATAGGTGGTATGGCCATTTGCACGCACGAGGACTCTGTCTTTCTCATCCCCAAAATCAGTTGCACGAAACCATAAAGCGCCTTCTTTTTCATAAGTATGTCCGCCTGCTTTCAAGGCTTGAATACCTTTTTCAATATCCCCTCTATCCAGCAAGGACTGCTCGGAGAACCAACAATCAAATTCAACACCAAATTCAGCCAAATCTTCCTTAATATCTGTCAGTACTGAATCAAGAGCATGCTGGTGAAATAATTTAAAATCCTGCTCCCCAAGGAGTGCTTTTGCTCGAGAAATTATAGCGTCAATATAAATTTCTTTGTCACCACCCTGTGGTTCATCCGGTGGCAAACCTTCAATGACAGTTTCCCAGGTATATACAAAATCATGCCCATGCTCATCCAGTAATGCCTGAGCAATATCCATTACGTAATCACCTCGATAACCGTTGGCTGGAAAAACAATGTCTTGTCCTGCCAAAATCAGATAACGCAACCATACGCTGACAGCGAGAATATTCATTTGTCTGCCGGCATCATTGACATAGTATTCACGACTGACATCAAAGCCGGCAGCAGCAAGCAGATTAGCCAGTGTGGCACCAAAAGCTGCACCACGTCCATGACCTACATGCAAAGGACCAGTAGGATTTGCGGAAACAAATTCCACAATTACTTTTTGCCCTTGCCCTAAATTACTGCAACCAAACTGATCGCCTTGTTTCAATACTTCAGCGACTACTTGCGAAAGGGCTTCACTATGCATAAAGAAATTAATAAATCCGGGGCCTGCAATTTCAATTTTTTCGACAGCGGAATGAGCAGGTATCGCATCGACAATTAATTCAGCCAATTTTCGTGGGGCTTGGCGACAGGGTTTTGCTAATGCCATCGCCAGATTACTTGCAAAATCACCATGAGTGCTATCTTTGGCTCGCTCAACCTTTAACTCGACCTCCAAATCTTGTGGAATTACAGCAGATTGTTTTAAAGTATTCAGTGCTTGTGCGAGTAAATGTTCAACTGTTTGTTTCATAATGCCTGAAGGTCAATCGTCAAAAAACAGCTATTATGCGCTTTTTCACATCAGATGCAAAGTATAGCAGGGAAACATCTCTAATAGCACCAATTACCCCTCTAAATTTGGCGCACCCCAGTTAGAGCTATATTCCACGGCTCATGCGCAGAATCCAAACATAGATCCTGATAGTAAGAGCCTATGGATGTTCTGCAAGTAGGCAAAAGAGGAAATCTTTTATGTTCAAAATATTGACAAAGAGGCGGGTACCAGCACCCTTTGATTTTACGCGAAAAGACAAAGCAGATAACTGGCTACAGAGACGCAGGGAGTGCTTTTTGTCATTCAGAAAATTTTTTTATTCGATAGGACTTTTTTTAAATGTTCTGACAACTTCTTCCGTTATATTATCAAAAATCTCTCCATGAGTCCCACAACCTTTTCCATTCACATAAGTCAGCATCCATAGATAAAGTTCTTCAACATCATCGCCTGATTTACGCTCTATTTCCGCATCCTTTGAATAAATTTTAGCTGTATAATGGTGGTTCATGGCTTATCCAAAAATCTAATTGGACTCACAGTAAAGATAGTATTTAATAAACGCTGTAGCAAATTAGAATTCGCTTTTTTATTCAAAAAAAAAAGTATTTTTTAAGCGCCATCCTCTTTATAAAAAATAACAATTATAAATAATGAATCAATTGATGCACCCAATAAATTTATGCCTCTAAAATTTAATTTTCTTCAGGGTAAATGAGTGAGTTTTTATGCTCACTATCCTATATTGCTTCGCTTAATTTAAATGAAAATGCGCTAAAGCAACATAATTGGCAGGGCCTTTGCCGAGTTTACTTTCCAATAAATCGACTCGAGTCACTTTAATTTCAGGAACAGGAGGTAATTCAAGCTTTTTAAGCCACTCCCTATCCCCATGAATGTTTTGCAAACGCCCCAGCGTTAAATGACCACGAAATGCTCGCTCCTCTACAGGATAATGCGTGGCCAAAATAGCCCGGCGTAAACTGTTAACCACGTCTTGCAATATTTTTTCAGATATGACGGCCAAAGAAATCACGTGTGGCTTTGCAGCACTGGGGAATAATTCCAATTTTCCAAACCGCAGAGAAAAGGCTGGCGTATTACTTAGAGCCTGATTTGCCTGCTCTATCAGCTCCGGTATATGTTTAACACGAATGCTTCCCAAAAAACCTAAGGTAATATGAAGGTTATGGATTGGAGTCCACCGTACTGCTTTTTCAGGAATAGCAGATCGCAGCACGGTTAAAATGTCGTTAAACATCTGCTGAAGCTCTTCTGAAAAACTAATTGCAAAAAATACACGTGCATTCATACTTACGATCGGATAAAGGATTAGGTTGCACAGAAGATTGAATTCGGCAGATATTACTGCATGTGCCCCCTCCCCTGTAAATTCCAATTCAAATTGTCAATTACAACTTATGCTTTTCAAGAACTTCTTGCCAGGCTTGCTCCTCACTTTCATTTTTAAAGATATCTTTGCTGGACTCTTTTTTGGTTTTATTTTTTACTCGATGTTTTGAGCCAGCCAGATTACTCGGTTTCTTTTTGGGTTTATTCGCCTCTTCTACAGCATAGGGCTGTGGATTTTGATAAGTTTTCATACATAAATCCATTTTAATGAGCTTATAGTTAAGTATAGATGCTCACTTATACTGTTTCATAAGCTTTTTTGATGTAGCCATCTTGCGACAGCATAATAGCTATCGGGCGTGTTGCATCAAAATGAGCAAAAATAATCATCATCATTACTGTAATAGGAACCGATAAAAACATCCCTAAAATCCCCCATATAGCCCCCCATAATGCCAGCGCAATTAAAATAACCAGGGGACTTAAATTTAATGATTTTCCTAAAAAGCGGGGCTCTACTAAATTACCGATAATAAATTGAATGGCCACAATTCCTGAAGTGATAATAATAAAAGGCACCCAAGTCTGAAACTGTATTAAAGCCAATAGCATTGGAAAGGCCGTTGCAATAATAGCGCCTATATTAGGTATAAAGTTGAGGAAGAATATCAATAAGGCCCAAAACTCTGCGAAATCCAATCCCACTGATTTCATGATGATCCAACTTGTCATTGCAGTAATGAGGCTGAGCAGCGTTTTTAATCCCATGTAAGTTTGGGTATCTTTAACAATATGCGTAATGATATTATTTACTAATTGGCGATGACCATCACGAGAAATAAGCGCATTAAGCTTTTGTCGAAAGAAATGCTGCTCCACAAATAAAAAAATGACATACAATGCAATAAGAACAGCAGAACCCGTAATTACTGTAAAGACACCATAAATATTGACTAAAAGACGCTGTACACTCAAACCTTGAATAAAATTGTCTACATTCGCCAATGTTCTAATATGAAAACGCTGATCCATATTATTAACAATGCTGGTTAAGTTTTCCTGGTATCGCGATGAGGCAGCAATAACATCATTCACATTATTGGTAATGATATCAATTAAAATTTTTACCAATAATGCAACCACCAATAAAGCCAGAATCATACTCAGCCAATTAGGCAAATGTCCCCCTATGAATGGGGTCCGCTGAACAGCATTATTAATAGTATTGAGCAAATGCCAGATAAAAATAGCAATAACCAGAGGAATTAATAAACTACGCCCAGCAATAAGCAGATAGCCTATGAGGGAAACAAGAATCAGGCCTGCTGTAAATGCGATGATGGGATGTCCTTTTTTATCCTCAACGTTTTTTACCATAATAAAGTCACAGGAAGCTATTTTCTGTTATTATCAATTTTTTTTAAAATAAATCCTACTGTGTTACAGCAATCTTGTGAAATTTTAGCTGGGGTTGGCCCCGCGCTGGCTAATAAACTGGTCAAGTGCGGCATTTATACTATTGCTGATTTGCTATTCCATTTGCCCTACCGCTACCAGGATAGAACCCGAATTACCGCTATCTGCGATTTACGTCCTAATGACTGGTGTGTCATTGCGGGTAGAGTCTGTAAAACCGAAATAAAATACGGTAAACGCATGATGCTTAACTGTTATGTTGAAGATAAAACAGGGATTTTAAAGCTGCGTTTTTTTCATTTTAACAAGCAGCAAGTTAAAGCACTTAATGAGTCTTATTTAATTCGAGCCTTTGGTGAGGTACGTGAATTCGCCAATGTACTTGAAATGATTCATCCTGAATATCAACTATTAGCAAATGACAAAGAATGCATCGTTGATGAAACGCTCACACCAATTTACCCTGCTACACAAGGACTTAGTCAAAGCCGTTTACGGCAGTTGGTTAAAGTTGCCTTGCATGACTATCATGATCAATTGGCCGCCCTTGAATGGATGAAGCCAGAAGAAATAAATGACAATCACTTCTACTCAATAGCAGAAGCCATTGCATTACTGCATAACCCACCTCCTGATACTTCACTGGCAGCACTTGAAGAAGGTGAGCACCCTGCCTTAAAACGTCTTGCTTTTGATGAGTTATTAGCACAACGTTTAAGTTTGCAGTTTGCAAAACAACATCGGAAAACACTTATCGCCCCTGTTTTCCCGCATGAGCACCCATTACGCCAGGAATTTCTTACACAGTTGCCTTTTACTTTAACTGCTGCACAACAACGTGTTAGTGAAGAAATAGCCCAAGATCTAGCTCAAGTCCAACCTATGCTTCGTCTCGTACAAGGTGATGTAGGATCAGGAAAAACAGTGGTAGCAGCATTAGCCGCTCTACAAGCAATAGCCAGCGGCTATCAAGTGGCTTTTATGGCACCAACTGAGTTACTGAGCGAGCAGCACGCAACCAATCTTCAATCCTGGCTTTCCCGTCTTGGACTAATCTGCTGTCGTCTCAATGGAAAAATGAAAGTTTCTGAGCGTCGAGACACATTAACAAAACTCTTAAGTGGTGAATGTCAATTACTCATTGGTACCCATGCTTTATTCCAAGAGGAAGTACAATTTGCCAAACTTGGCCTGGTCATTATTGATGAACAACATCGCTTTGGAGTTGAACAGCGCCTGTTGTTACAACAAAAAGGCCAGAGGGCTGCAATTATTCCTCATCAATTATTAATGACAGCGACTCCAATTCCAAGAACCTTGGCGATGACCCAATTCGCCCACCTTGATTTATCGATTATAGATGAACTGCCTCCCGGGCGCACACCAGTAGCTACCGCCGTATTGAGTCAGGAAAAAAGGGAACCTGTCATTGAACGTCTAAAAGCGGCTATTACCAGCGGACGTCAGGCTTACTGGGTTTGTACCTTGATTGAAGAGTCAGAGAAACTGCAATGCATGGCAGCTACAGCAACGGCACAAACTCTTCAGCAGCAGTTACCTGAGGCTAAAATTGGCTTGGTACATGGGCGGATGAAAGCTATCGAAAAAGAAGCGACGATGATTGCTTTTAAAGAGGGTGAAATTGATCTTTTGGTGGCAACTACAGTGATCGAAGTGGGAGTTGATGTCCCCAATGCCAGCCTAATGATTATTGAGAATGCTGAACGACTAGGTTTGTCACAATTACATCAATTGCGTGGCCGAGTGGGTAGAGGTAGCGCACAATCACATTGTTTACTCCTGTATCAAGCGCCGCTGTCCCAGCTTGGTGCTGAACGTTTACGCGTGATGCGTTCGACAACAGATGGTTTTGTTATTGCCGAAAAAGATCTCCAATTACGTGGCGCAGGCGAAGTATTAGGAACACGTCAAACTGGCTATCACCAATTTAAAATAGCAGACTTACAACGCGATCAGGCTCTTTTACCCCTGGTAGCAAAAACTGCGAAACAATTAGTTGAAGAACAACCGCAATTGGCCCGACGGATTGCCAAGCGTTGGTTAGGGGATTTTGAGCAATTTTTGCAAGGATAATAATAAATGGGTTTAATCCTCACTTTTATCTGAGAATTTTATCTCTGTACATGACAGATTTTGTCATGTACAAAGGAATTTTATAAGTCAAGGCTGTTTTTTCTTTTTTTCTTTGCTAAGATAGCTAGGCCATTCTTATATTCACTTGCATACCCTACCTGTGGATAACTTCCCATCCCTTAATTTCTTATTTCGTTATTATTTGCTCACTTAATTATTAGAAGCCTTTTATTATATAGATTCTTCTGAATTTTCTCTAATCACAACCGACTTTGAATTATCCACAAAATCTGTGGATAATTCTGTGCACAGAACAAAAAAATCCTTGAAAAATAAGCGCAAGGTTACAATGCGTAGATTTTGTCATTTGTGTCATTATCAAACAACAATTAACCCACCGCGTTGCTATACGAAACCCTTAATATGAAAGAATATTTGACAAAAAGATCATGTTTTTTTAATATTGGCCAATTACTGTAACAGTAATGCGACCTGTCTTCTTCACCAGGATAATTGAAGAACTGGTTTTCTCACCAAGTTTTAATTAATAAACGGGTTGGTCGCTGAGGTAAAGAACGAGTAAATTGTATCTTTAGTTCAGCGAACAATGACGCCTCTTTTTTACCTCAAAACCAAATTTAGATAAACACCAAGCTCTTCGTTTCTGTTTTCAACGCTATGCCATCAAATCCTAGGGTACTTGCTATGAACGTTAAAGGAATCTTTTGGGCTTTATCGATTGCTTGAGGAAATTTACTATGTCAAAAAAAGAATTAATAAACAAAATACACGCTCTGGCTGAAGCCGGTGAAACAAGTTTCAGTTTGAGTGAACTTCATCAATTTAAATCATTCCCTGATAAACTTGCGTCACTGTCAGCAAAGGATGTTATAGCAATTCTTAGCGAATTGAAGAACAAAGGGATAAAGCATCTAAAACTGAGTTACATGCTTGCTGACTACTCTGACGATGAGCAAGCTGAAATTATTAGCGCCCTAAAAGATACAGAGATCACCCATCTTGACCTGTCACTCACTTCGCTTTGTTTAAAATCAAGTGCTTCGTTGATAAGACTCTTCTCTGCCCTACAAGGCTCGCAAGTTACTCACCTAAATTTAAGACAAAATGGTTTTGGGGAAAAAATGGAGCAACTGGCAAAATGGAGAATTCATCAAGGTTCTGAGTTTTTTGGAGAAGAAAATCCTGCACAAAAGCTGGCCAAGGCCTTGCCTGCCTTGAGGAATACGGAGGTTACACATCTTGATTTAGGGAACAATGATTTAAAATTAGTAATTCAATTGGAAGGTGTTTTTACGGGAATAAGAGACACGAAGATAACCCACCTTGATTTATCAAGTAACAAGCTTTGGTATAAACCAGATTCAAACCTGGCATCAGCTTTTGCAGTTTCAAAAAACTCATCTCTACAAAGTCTTGTGTTGAGCAAGAATTTTATCGACACAGCCTTCGAGGAGAATCTTGAAAATGATTTTGCTGCAATCCCGGAAAATATTATATCAATTGAACTATATCATTATGAATTAATAAATATGACTTTTGATCAACGCAGAGCCATCCAAAAGCGTTTTCCAGATCTTGATAATCTCATTATTCGTGATTTTCAGGGAGAAGACTTAGATGCCATCAAACAGCAAAAAAACACGCAAAAGAATGCCCGTTTAATGGCACAAGCACAAAGAACTGCTGAGCAGGATGAAGTTGGGAATACTTGTCCATTAGGAAACCTCCCCTTTGAAATCATGGAACATATCAACAACTATGCGATTGGAGGCTCTTACCCAGATATATTTTTTAAAAATTTTGCCAGCCCTACGAAGGCCGATGCTGTAAATAAATTTTTACATCATGTTGTCCGCGGCGAACATGAGGTTGTTTGTGAGATGCTAAAACAAGACATTAGTATACTCGTTAAAAAAGGATCGGTGATAGATTGCTCTGGTCGCTCCTTTGAGCATATCAGTGGTTTTGAATACGCACTTTGGGCACTGGACAAACATATGTGGAGAACAATGCTTGAATGTTTACCCCAAAACGAAAAGAGAAAAGAGGCATTAACAAAATTACGCTCGCAATATCATCAAATAGATACAGAGGGTATTAGCTACTGGCTTCATGGCAAAAAATTCACAGAGAAACATTTTAATTTTGAAACCACCATCATTAAAGCGTTGCAAGCTCGAGTGAATTTAAATGCACCCGAAACAAAAGATTGGGATGCGATTGATAAGCAATGGGAGAAAGATGTGGGTGGCGCACAACAACTTCTCCCTATGCATGTTGTTTATGAATACTGCTCACCTGTGCCTTTTTATCCTATCCCTAAGTTTACCACCCGACCACACTCATTAAATAAATATTACAACTGTAAAACCAGAAAGTATGAAAATTGGTTTAGTGCAAACTCTAAATTGGGAATTGATTTTGCAGTATTTAAAGGCTATATCGGTCAGTCGAACGGGATGCCGAACCTTTTGCGAGGATGGGCTTACGAGATCGCAGGCTATGATTTAGCCGCCATGAAGGAGTTATGTAAAAGAAGAACAATGGACTTTATCTTTCTCGAGTTACAACTTGAAAAACAGATAATTAAGGAACAAAGACTTGAAGAACTGAGACTTGAAGAACAAGAGTTTGAAGAACAAATAATGATTGGTAATCTGTTCTGAGTTATCACATTGCATTGCTTCCGGTAGCCTATTCGATGCCGCAACTTGACCCACAGCCAGGAACGGTTAAAATATTGGTCATTTTATTATCAGGCTTTCTCATGTCATCAAAGCGTAAAGCAGTAGCGTTGATTTCGGGCGGACTGGATTCCATGCTGGCGGTTAAAGTAGTCCAGGAGCAAGGCATTCATGTTGAAGGAATAAATTTTTATACCGGTTTTTGCCATTCAGGCCATACTTCGGCTATCCGTAATCGTAAAACGGAAAAGCCGTTGCGTAATGATGCGCTTTGGGTGGCCGAACAATTAGGCATCCAACTTCATATTATTGATATCGTTGAACCGTATAAAGAAATTTTACTTAATCCTAAACATGGCTATGGCAAAAATATAAATCCTTGTTTGGATTGTAAAATTTTTATGGTGCAGGAAGCTTACAAGTGGATGTTGGAAAATAACTTTGACTTCATCATCACCGGCGAGGTAGTCGGACAACGTCCAAAATCGCAACGTAGTGCAACCATGCCCTTGATTGCGGAAAAATCAGGGGCAGAAGATCGCCTTCTACGACCACTGTGTGCAAAGTTGCTTCCTGCCACTTTGCCAGAACGTGAAGGATGGGTTAATCGAGAAGCCTTATATGATTTTAAGGGGCGCAATCGCAAACCGCAATTAGGGCTTGCTGCGTCGATGGCAATTGAGGAGTTTGCCCAGCCAGCAGGTGGATGCTGCGTGCTAACGGATGAGAATTATACTCGTCGTCTGCGAGACATGTGGGAACATCGAGCAACACGTGATTATGATCTTGAAGATATTATTTTACTAAAAGCAGGTAGACATATCCGCCCTTTGCCACATTATAAGCTGATTATTGCTCGTGATGAGGCTGAAAGTAATTTTCTAACTGGCTACCGTAAGCAATTTCTACATATGCAGATTCGTAATCACCGCGGCCCAATGATTCTTATCGAAGGAGACCCCCAACCTGATGATTTGATTACCTGTGCGCGAATTGCAGGACGTTTTTGTTCAGGACGTGAAGAAAGCTCTGTAGAAGTTGCGCTAACTCATTTGGATGGACAACAACAAATTTTAACCGTACAACCGATGCGTGCTGAGGAAATTCCTCAGACCTGGTATTTATGAGGGATGGTTATGGCTCATTACGATTTAGATGCTCGTCGATTGTTATGCCCCATGCCAGTCATTAAAACGCAAAACATGGCAAAAAAACTTGCGCATGGCGATACATTAACTATCATTGCTACTGATCCTGGTTCTCAGCATGATCTGCCTTGTTGGTGCCGAATCAATGGCCATAAGCTTATTGAATGCAAAGAAGTCAATGGTGAAATACAGATTACGCTCGAATTAATCAAGGACAAGGAATGACTCAACAAGATCGCTACCTGCAGGCTAAAAAAGTTACACTCATTGGTGCTGTAGTGAATGCGATTTTGGGATTAATTAAACTTGTTGGCGGATCCTTTTTTCACTCGCATGCACTCGTTGCTGACGGCATTCATTCCTTTTCCGATCTTTTTACTGATTTGATGGTGGTGTTTGCTTCAAAATATGGCAGTCAGGATGCTGATGCTTCACACCCTTATGGACATCAACGTATAGAAACTGCCGCTACCATGCTTCTTGCTTTACTACTTATTCTTGCTGGTATTGGTATTGCCTGGGACTCAATCAATGAAATTATCAGTGGTTCGCATGATTATCCCGATTGGATTGCTCTCCCTATTGCCTTGCTCTCTGTGCTTGCCAACGAAATGTTATTTCATTGGACTCATCATGTAGGAAAACGCATTCAATCATCACTGGTGATTGCCAATGCCTGGCATCATCGTTCAGATGCGGCCTCTTCTATCGTCGTTTCTCTTGGCCTTATTGGAACGATGCTGGGGTTTCTCTATTTTGATGCAGTAGCGGCCGTCATCGTTGCTTTTATGATTATCAGGATGGGAATGAGTTACGGCTGGGGCAGTGTTAAGGAGTTAATTGATACTGCCGTAGATCCTGAGATCTTAAAAAAAATAGAATCCATTATTCAGGCCGTACATGGTGTTGAGCGAATTCACCAGTTGCGCAGCCGCTTAATGGGGGGCGATGTGTTAATTGATGTCCACATTCTTGTCTCACCCTATATCTCTGTCTCGGAAGGACACTTTATAGCACAACATGTTCATCAGGCGCTGGTGAATCAAATGAAGCGCGTCAAAGATGTTACTGTTCATGTTGATCCGGAGGACGATGAAATTTCCTGTCCTTCACTTCATTTACCAAGCCGCGAAGACTTACAGCAACAATTCATTATTCATTGGCAAAAAGATTACCCAGAGCTGTTAAACTGGACGATCCATTATCTGGATGGCGCACTGACAATTGACCTCATTTTCTCTCAAGAGTATGCCGATTGGAGCGCCCTTAACGATCGTATTTTCAACGATCTAAATTCCGAGACATATCCGATACAGGTACGCTTTTTTTTGGCAGCAGGGACATTGCATAATGAAAAAAATTAAAATTGCAGTTCTAGATTCCAAACCGTTAATTAATGATGGTTTATCTCTGGAAGTACTAAATGAGCTCGGCGAGGTAAGTTTTTATGATAACACACCTGCTGAACTTGTGATTGAGCGTGCTCTTGATGCGGAAATCTTAATCACTAATAAAGTGAAATTAACTGCAGAGCATTTTGCTCAACTTCCGAAACTGCGCTATATCGGAGAAACGGCAACAGGTGTCGACAATATCGATGTCAAAGCAGCAGCCCAGCATAATATTGTGGTTAGCAATGTTCCTGATTACAGCACGGATAGTGTAGCCCAACATGTGTTCGCTTTATTGCTTACTCATACAAATCATGTAGAAGCCCATAATCACTCCATCCAACGCGGAGACTGGCAGAGTCAACCTTATTTTGCTTATTGGTTGAATCCGGTGACGGAATTGGCAGGTATGACGCTGGGGTTAATGGGTTATGGTAGAGTTGCACAGAAAGTGGCCCTGATAGCTAATGCCCTGGGAATGCGTGTTATTGCCCATAAGCCCTCTATTTTTACTGGTAATCTGGCTACCTGGGTGACCCTGACCGATCTATTCACGCAAAGTGATGTGCTAAGCTTGCACTGTCCTTTAACCGACTCAACCCACCATGTTATTAATCAAGAGACGCTTCACTTGATGAAACCAACAGCTATTCTGATTAATACTAGCCGAGGTGGTTTAGTGAATGAACTGGATTTGGCCCAGGCCTTGAAAAACAAACAGCTCAGCGCCGCCTATGTTGATGTTCTAAGTCAGGAACCTCCTGCTGCCAGTCATCCTTTAATCGGTTTACCCAATTGTATTATTACACCTCATATTGCCTGGGCTTCCGTTGCTGCACGAAAACGCTTGCTAAATGTAGTTTGTGAAAATATTATTCACTTTCTTAATGGACAACCCATTAATGTAGTACGTGCTTCATAAGGGGATGCGTGTATGGCGACGGCCACTTTAAAACTAATTTTTGCTTTGGTACTTTTTGTCGTCATCCTTTTGGCGGGCTGGTATCCATTTAAAAAGCGGATCCAGGGAGAAGGACATATCGATTTTCCTATTGGTGAAACATTGGCAACCGGAGTTTTTCTAGGAGCGGCTTTGTTACACATGCTGCCAGAGTCCAGTTCGCTTTTTCAAGAACTGGGTTATCATTACCCCTTTGCCTTTATTATTACTGGCGCGGTGTTTTTAATCTTTTTATGGTTTGAGCATTTAGGGAAGGAATTGTACCATCATCATGACGCCTCCCATCCTGCTTTTGCCATTCTAGCCTGGTCCATGCTTTCAGTTCATTCAATTATGCTGGGAACAGCTCTGGGTTTTAACCATAGCAACTCAATGGTTATCATGCTCTTTCTTGCCATCATTACTCATAAGTGGGCAGAAAGTTTTGCGATAGCCGTGCAACTTAACAAGAGTTCTTTAACGCGCAGGCAGAGTCTGGCATTCTTCTTAAGCTTTTGTTTAATGACGCCTTTGGGAATTTTTATTGGCTGGTATTTTGGCCATGGTGTTGAAACAGATTCTTTATTTGATCCTATTTTGATTTCCGCATCGGCAGGCACTTTTCTTTATTTAGGGACACTTCATGGTCTTGAACGCTGTGTAATGGTTGAGCGTTGCTGTAACTTGCGTGATTTCAGTTTTGTTATCATTGGTTTTCTTCTTATGGCCTCGGTAGCAGCCTATGTCTAAATTTTTAACGCAAAACCCTATTATTTTGGCTTCGGCGTCTAAAATTCGCATACAACTTTTAACCTCGCTGGGAATTAATTTTGATGTCGTGCCCGCAGTCTGCGATGAAGAAGTTATAAAGAAAGCGTTAAAAACCGCATCGATGCTCGAATTAGCAAGTACTCTCGCACAATACAAAGCCCTTGAAGTCAGTAGTCGCTATCCTAATCATTTTATCATTGCAGCCGATCAACTTTGCATCATTGGTGATAAATACCTCGATAAACCGCTCAGCCACGCAGTAGCAGTTACCCATCTTCGTCTGTTACGTGGTAAAACACATCAGCAATTGTCGGCTTATTGTATTGCCAAAGCCGGGGATCTGCTTTGGCAAGATCACGACATTGCAACCCTTACCATGCGCGAGCTGAATGATAACACCATTGATGCTTATTTAAAGCAAGAACAACCCTACCACAGTTGCGGTGCTTATCATTTCGAAGGCTTGGCTAAATGGCTATTTACTGACATACAAGGAAACGAAAGCACGATCCTTGGTCTACCACTGATGCCTTTGGCCCAGGCATTAATTAAGCTTAAAGCGGTAGACCTTACTTAAAATAGCTTTTATAGTTCATCAATAAAAATTATCCATCCCTGTGTAGGAAAACTCAGTGAATAGAATTAACCTCGTAATATGGTAGGCTACAATACGTACTCATTTTTTGATTCTCTCAGACGCCCAATATAAAGCATGGATTGAGGGAGGCATTTTAGAGGATAAACGATGTTGAATTCTATTACGTCCAATGATAAGCAGGCTGCTTTTTTTGCTGATCAAATTGATGTTTTTAAAAGCGCACTCTCTGAATTTGACAACCAGGTGGTTGACAAGTTGTGGCGAGATAATAATCTACAGCAGTTGCTGTGCGATGGTAGTGTTACACTCGAGGATAGGCAGTACTCTCTTTCGTTAGACACTGTGGTTGACGTTTTTCTCATTGCCTTAAAAAGCCCCTTTCACTATATCTCCAATTCCATGTGGCGCAGGAATTTTTTACAAAATGCCCTTTTACTGGATTTTAAAACAGCAAAAAATTTTCTACCAATGATCCTGGCCTCCCTAATCCATACAGAAAATACAGGGTTTGCAACGCAATACATCAACCTTATTTCTGATACAGCGCTCATAGAAGAAGCTCAGATGATACTAATACATAAGATCTATTTTTCCCAACCCTCTAAAAATAGACTCAAGCAAGAGATTTTTTTTAGCTTGGAAAAACGATTAAATAAATTACACGCAGAGAAGCAAACAATCACTTATCCATCCGAACGACAGGAGAGCAGCATCAGCGTAATGACGCCTGCTCACGTAGTAGACTTTGTTAGCCCTCAACCAGAAGCAACTTCTCAGCAGCATGAAGAAGAATTATTTCTAACGCCTGAGTTTTCTGTTGCCTTAGATTTTAACTATTATCGAGCGTTGTCTAATCAGAGCTTTGATGAATTTTTTCAGGATACCCCGTCAATCACTAACACGTTCACTTGCTTATCTGAACTGGAGCAAAAACTAATTCTAAGAGAATTAATCCAATTTAGTAGTAACCAATCTCTCTATCAATATATTTATTGCTTAGATAACATTATTCCTTTAATTGAAGCAAGAAATCATTTCAAACAGGACGATCAATATCATCAACAAGTCGAGATACTTCGGCAACGAATTGATTTTTTAATGAATAAAACGCTTCACTCAGATGATCTAATTTTTTTAATTCAGGTGAAGGATATCCTCGATGAAGAAGATATTGCATTAAAAGACGCCCTCCACAAACGAATATCTCAACTGATAGAAGAGGGTTTTTTGCAAGCTGATGCAGATCTGCAAGAAAACTTCTTTCAAGCAGAGGCAAAGATGACCGCTCCAGTAGAAATCGAGAAAGCGCTTAACTCTCTCAAAGAGGAAAAAACGTTGGCTTCCTTTAAACACTATTGCCAAACAAATAGAGATTTTATTAGCACCTCTATTAGAGGAGAAATTTATTTGGGTGACGAGCAAGCAGATGAGAATTTCTTCGAAAATTTTAATTATTCACCTTAATTATCCTTTAAGCTGAGCGATTTACCTATAAACAACTGATCTTAATGAGATAGTGTAATAAGTCTATCCAGATGATTGGAGAAATTTTGAATTTCCTTAGAACTTAATGCCTCTAATCCCCCTCTTATAAGCCCACATTCTCGCAGAGATTCATTTAAATGACGCATCGTTAAAGTCTGCTTGATATTATTTGGCGAAAAAAGAATACCTCGTGGACTAAGGGCGCGACCTGCTTTTGTAATGACTTCATCGGCCAAAATAATATCGGCAGTAATCACTAAATCCAGAGCTTCTATGTGCGTAACAATATATTTATCCGCCTTGTCAAACCCGGATTCTACTTGCACTCGCTTAATAAGAGGGGAAGGAGGAATCGTCACCAGACGATTTGCCACCATGATAACCATCACTTCACGCTTTACCGCTGCACGGAATACAATCTGTTTAATTGCCTTAGGGCAGGCATCACCATCAATCCAAATCTTCATTCAACTATATTTTATTCATGCTCTTTTAGACGCTTGTTAAAAAATAATTTGCCTTATCACCAGAATATCAATAGCCGATGGCGCTGTAGGCCACCCTCCGGGCTAATAAGTACATGTTTAGCATATTTGCCTAAAGCTTGCTACTGTAACAGTCGATTTGTTATATACTCTTCTTTATACAAGGAATTTGGGAGCTGATGGAATGGTAAAACGTGCCTTGGGAAAAGACAATAAACCTGTTCATAAAAATGCACTGGGTTTACTTAATAAACCTGAAAAAACAAAAAATGCCAAACAAACTTATGATCGAATTGCTTGTGTCTTTCAGGGTGGCGGCGCACTGGGTGCTTATCAAGTAGGCGCTTTCCGTGCCATTCATGAGCAAGGTTATCATCCCAATTTTATCGCAGGTGTATCTATTGGAGCCATTAACAGTGCTATCATCGCAGGTAATCCCCGTGACAAGCAGGTGAGTAGGTTATTTGAATTTTGGGATACCATTGCCCCCAGATTATGGCTTGACTTCCAAACCCATTATGATGCTTTTGACTGGACTCATCATCTCCATAATCGCTTGGGTGCTTTATATTCTGTCTTTTTTGGCTTAGATGGTTTTTTTAAACCCCGATTAATTCCACCGTCACCCCTTACTCAAGAGACCCCTGACAAGTTAAGCTACTATGATACCTCTGAGTTACGTGATACTTTAGAGCGATTAATTGATTTTGATCGAATTAACGATAAAAAAATTACCCTTTGCCTGGGCGCTGTCAATGTTACCACTGGCGAAATGGAGTTTTTCAACAACCAGGCCATAACCATTACTCCAGACCATGTTATGGCAAGTGGCGCGTTGCCGCCAGGTTTCCCTGCCATTAAAATTGGAGAAGATTATTTTTGGGATGGTGGTATTTATGCCAACACACCTTTAGTGACCGTACTCGATGCGCTTCCAGAACTTGATACCCTCTGTTTTGTAGTAGACTGTTTCAGCTTGAAAGGGCCTTTACCAAAAACCATGGATCAACTCGAAGAGCGTCAAAAAGATATCCGTTATGCCAGTCACTCACGACGTTTAACCAATGTGTATACTAGCCGACAAAATTTACAGGCAGCAATTAATTATTTAGGGAACAAATTACCCTCCGACGTTAAAGAAGACCCTGAAGTAAAAAAGATTCTGGAGTTAGGTCATGAGAAACGATTCAGTGTGGTGCATATAATTTATAATGGCACACCTTATTCGCATTCGTTTAAAGATTATAACTTTATTCGTTCTGCAATTAATGTTCGTTTAAATACGGGTTATCAAAATGCTATTGAAGTTTTAAGTAATCCGGAATGGGAAAAGAAATCAGATAAAAAATT
Organism: Legionella clemsonensis; assembly: GCF_002240035.1. Taxonomy (NCBI): domain Bacteria; kingdom Pseudomonadati; phylum Pseudomonadota; class Gammaproteobacteria; order Legionellales; family Legionellaceae; genus Legionella; species Legionella clemsonensis. The sequence goes on from NZ_CP016397.1 coordinate 2,646,015, forward strand.
GGCCTGTTCTATTTATGGCGTGACTTCTGAGTATTTTGATCAACACTAGCGCGCGCCCCAAATTTTAAATGACATCGCAAGTGCTGATTAGTTTTTACCTAAAGTTAATCTGCATGCTGCGGACAAGCCGCAGTACGCAGGGGCGAAGGGTTTTATTTGATATACAATGCTCAGCAACAAACTCAATTGACTAACCCAATACCATTCTTTAATTTATCGTAGCCCTTTTTGAGGCTTCAGCAGCTGGATTGAATGAAACATGGCCAAAATCTTTTTGCAATTCTTTTATAAACTTTTGGGTGCTTGTATCAGTCTCTCGAAATTCTGAGCGAAAAATATTTCGGTGTTGAGAAAGTACCTGCGCTACTGATACGGTTTTATTTTGATAGGTATCTTTAAATCTCAAAGAATCTTGCCAATTTTTAAGAGCATTAGCAACGCTTACCTCTTCTCCAGAATCCAAGGCGTTTTGCAGATCAGTTTTTAATATTTCCAATGCTTTTATTTTTGCTTCAGGACTGCTTAAGAAAATATTGTATTTTGAGTTAGTTAACAGTTTAATATGATTATCAATTCTATTGACTATTAAATTCAAGGCGACTGGAGAAGCAGCATGTTCTAACTGTTTCTTAATTTCTCTCTCACGGGGATTTGCATCATTACCAAAGTCTCTTTTGAAGTTTTCAACGGAATCAATGTAGAACTGAGAAACTAACATACAATTTGGCTTTATAGAATACTCTTCCTTCTTTGCCAATACCTCCTCAAGGTTGTCAAGGCTATCGTCAAAATAGTCCACTTCAATTTCTTCCAAGGTATTGAACAACTCAGGTAGGTGGGCAGACAGTTCTTGATACTGCTCCACTTTTCCTTGAGGATAAAATTTTGCTGCTTCTACTCGCTCATCTTCAATATTACATGCTCTTCTTACTGCATTAGTTTCTTCATTACATTCATCGATAAAGGTTTTAGCATCGTAGGCATCACCCTTTGCTCTAATTTCATTCTTTAATCGTGTTTCATAGCTTGCCAGCACCCTTTCATAATACTCAGTAGGCATACCAAAAAAACTGTCTACTGAAGTGGAAACTTTTACAGGCTTTCTTAATTTTGTCGATAATGCATGCACAACGTCACAAGTATTTATGATTGCGTCATCTGCAAGAGGTTCATCCGATAAGAAATAGGCGCGAGTTATTTGCGATCTTTGCAGAAATTTACTCCGTTGAGTAAACAATATTACTTCATCATAGCTCTTTAATCTCTCAACTAAAGCTAAATTAAGTTTTCCCCCGGTAATCAGACATCCATCAATATCAACAAAAGCAACTTTCATGATCTTCTCAATTTCTGTTTCAGATAACCCCAGTTTATCTTCTTAAAATTAAGAAAACATTAAAACCGCATCAATATGGAAAAATTTTATACGAATAACGTCTATGACTAATAATCACTCAGCGCAATGTCCAAACTTTGGATAAGAAACGGAGAGCCATGCGCAGGATGAGCCGTAACAACAAGGACATTAAAATCTATCCTGTTTCGTAATTCAGGAATAAGGAACGCTTGATGAACACGCCAACAGCTAGTCCCCTCACAATTTTGAACCGTCACTACTGAAGGAACAACAGGTTGTGGGTGAAGAACAATATGCTGCTCATTAATATAATGGACTTTATCACGAAAAAAAGCCTCCATAGGTCTCCAGGCCGTTGGTAGATAATGGCGGCGGACATTGGCCGCTTCTGAAGCATCATCATGAAAACCGGCAGTAAGCGTTATCATTAAGGTTTGTTCTGTCCACTCGCTGATTTCACTGATTGGATAACTAGGATGAACGACATAGGTTACTGTTAATCCTTTAAGAGGAAATAAGGAAAACGCACATAGGAATAAGAGATGATAATAATGAAATCTTTTCATAATAGCTCCTTCCTGATTTCCCTATTGTCTAAAATTGCTAATAAAAACGTGAAGGCATTATCAGTATAGCAGACAGACCCTGGATATTCCTGAAAAAGACGATTACGTGAACGTGGCGAATACTATTAGAACTCGTGTCTTAAATACTCTAGAACCATTTGAACTGTAACCAAGCAATCCAGTTCGATTATAGCATTCACATTCATACTGGATTGCTTTAGATAATGGAGGTAGACGTCATTTCCCAATGATGACTTCCTATGCCGGCACTCTATTTTTTAGGCTCGGGCATTTTTTCATTATGCCTAAACATTGTTGCTGGATTCGGATTGTTTGACATCATCGGTTTGCTACTACCTGTCATTACCGGTTTGCTCTGAGGCGGCATGGTTATTTTGTTAGCCGGTGTTGACATTCTTGCTGCTGGTGCAGCTACATTACTGTGCGGGGTTATTCTATTCGCTGCAGAACCCTGTGTTGATGAACTACTCATTTTATTAGCTGCACTAGCCATTGGTGGATTATTTGCTCTGGTAACAGCTTTGGTGACTTTACTGGTACTAGAAGCAGGTTTTTTAGCAATTTTGGCTTTGGTTGCACTGCTAGCACTCTTTTTAGGTGCTGTTCTCCCTTTTTCAGTAGAGGATTTAGCTGATTTAGGCGCCGCCTTTTTAGGAGAAGCAGTTGCTTTTTTTGCAGTCGTCGTTCTCTTGGCAGAAGTCATTTTATGGGACGATGCTGATGCCTTTTTAGATTTTGATGATTTTTTGGCAGTTGAAGTCTCAAATTCTATCGGAATAGTTTTAGCGGATTTAGCGCTTTCAACTGCAAGCTCAGCATTTCTTCGCATTTCTTTTGACACCATAGCAAATGCATTGTCAAAAATTTGAAAAGATTGTCGCATGTACTCAAGCATTTGATGGCTATTTTCCATCGCAAGTTTCATATGACGATCAATAAGCCTGTGAGGTTGTTGCCAAACGGAAGCATCTTCTGGTTTGATGTAATTTAAATTCTTAAGCGTTTTAAGATTTAGCTCCATCATCGCTTGAAATGGTTTATGCATTTCAGTCACTAAGGCAGCCCAACTTTTAAAATAGTCCTGATTCATTATTATCTCCATTTATGTTGCGTTGCACTATGTCAGCCTAGCTGATAAATTTAAATTTTGCGAATTAAAATTTAAATTTTTTCTAACTTTTTTAAATGAGCAGTATTTTTTGCGCAAAATTAAATCAAATTGACGCTACCAGCGAGTTTGTTGTTTCGCTAGGAGGTGGCTCAGGAATTGGAGAGTTTAATGACAAAGGGGCGGGTAGCTTTTCTTGCTGAAAGGTAAGGTCAGAAGTTAGCGGAGTTGTTTCAAGTTGTTCCAACATTCGCTTATAAGAGTGTTCGACCGCTTTAATCGTGTGAACTGGATGCGCAAAAATAACACTCTTTGTTGCTCTGGCTGGATACATCCATTCGCCAAGATTGTTAAAAAAAGAATGGATGCGAGCAAAGTATTGATGTATAGAGTGGGCAGGCAACCAATCTGCCAAAGCAGCAATTCGACTAATTAGCATGTTTGTAGTAAATGCTAATGCTTTAATTGGACTTGCCAACACTTTAAAGCACCCATACATTAACTGACTGCCAGCAATAAGAAGACGATTTAAATCTTTGCTTATTTTTGCATATAAATCGCTTGAGGCTCTTTTAATAGGTTGTGCCGGTTCTGGATTACCCATGTACCATGCCAATGGACTCAATATAAAAGCAAAGCAAAAACGACAAATTGCGGGAATATAAGTCAATGGGATAGAAAATAATTGAAATGCAATGGTCGGTTCTTTTTCAGGATATAAAATTTTCTTAAGTGAGGCTGCGTCCTCTGCGGAGAAGAGCCTATCCAGATGTCTTTCTATCTCAAATAAAATAGTTGATTCTAATTTAGGCAGCGTTTCTGCATGTATTGCTAACCAGCGTGCAAAAAGAAATCGAGTAATAACCTGTTCGTTGCTTTTGATAAGATATTTCGGATAATCCTTATGTTCAGTCCCATTAAATTTAATGTGGACAGGATGCAGCTCTTCTTTGGAATCCCGATGAAACAATTCATAACCTGCGAGTGCAAATTTTCCGCCGATAAAAGGATAACTTGCTTCAGGCGTAGAACCTAAATCTTCGTGTAAGATATCACTTAAAACAGGGATTTTATGTCCATTGATACCATTTACTAACACATAACCTAAACCATAAGCCAGCGCGAAATAGGAACCATAAGTTAACGGGTCTTCAGCAATTTGCATTGCTACCGTGACTCCTGCGCCATTAGGTCCATGAATTGCCGTATCCCACCCGGTAGCAAATACTTGAGCCTGAGTGGATCCACCTGCTAAAGCAGCAGCTAATTTGCCTGAGCCCATACTGTAGGAAAAATTGGTTAACCAATTAACATAACCCGTACCAAAAACCACAGAACTTAAAGCAGGATAAAAAATTACTGCCGCGCCAGCAGCATAAGCTGTAGTAAATATAAGACCGGCTACAGGATCTTTGGCATAAATGTTATGAGTAAAAACGGAGACAAATCCATCGAAGCCACGAACCATAGCAGTTAAAATATCGTTTTGCTCGCCGGCTGTAAGAGGATAGTCTGTTTTGGCAAGCAAACTGACGGGTTTAGCATCATTTTTAAGCGAAGAAAAAGAGCCTAAAATATACTGCAATCGTTCGGCTTCTTTTTCATTAATCCAAGCGAGGCTTTTCTCTGCGTCTTTAATTACAGTATCAAAATCTTTTAGAGGTTTGCTTGCCTTCCAATCATCGAAAATCAATTCAGGAATATGAAAGAGATCGGTCCCTAAATTGCGAATTCCTCTGAAGCAATCCTTTAACGCATACATGAGGGCTTTAATAAATTTTATGGGCTTTAGCAATAAGGGTTCATTAAGACTTGCTTTTTCTCGTAAAATTTTAGCAATGAGATGAAATTGTTGGTTTTCCCAAGCCTCTTCTTCCCAGGGATGAGTATAGGTCAACATGCCTTTAAAAATGTTAACAACAAAAAAAGCAGCACTTTTAATAGCACTCCCAAAATTACGATGGAGTTGCCAATTGGTAGCAGCAATCACACTTAAAGGCTCGCTCCCAAATTGATTTTTAACGATTGGTTTCTCGGACTCATCATCCACAGTATCCCAACCCTCGATAAAACTTATCCCCAACAATACTTGTCGCTGGCGCGCAGGAGTTAAATTGTCTCGACCAAAATCATAAGTAACACTACCATTTTCACTGGTATACAATCCATGATGCTCAGCTGTAATGGCATTTCTTGGATCGGCTTTATGCTCCTCAATTTCCCTTCGAGCATCCTCAATACAATCATTTAAACTACCACGTGTCAGTGCAAAATGTCTTTTTTTGCTGTAGCTGATGTCTTGATTAATTCCTTGCATTTGATACAGGTTATCGGACATCTGTTGTTTAATAAAATGTAAAATTGAATTTTCACCTCGTGCCCGATTATAGTCCCGTAAGGCTTGTGGATTATTTAAAACCTTTTCCGTCATCGCCCTTAAATAGCACTCTGCCTTGGCAATATCTTCAGCAATATCCTGATGTAACTGCCTGATTGCCTCAGGAGTAAGGGCTAATAATTGCGTGTCAGAAAACTCCCCTTCAAGCTTACTACGGATTGTCACTAACTGTTGTATATATCCTTCAATTGCTGCGCTATAAGTTGCCAATGAATTCTCTTTATTCACTAAAGATTCTAATTCCTGCAAGGCTTCAAAACGCTGTTGATAGTGATCTAGAAGCTGAAGTTTTAATCGTTGCGTGTTACTTATCATTCCTTTGGCAACACGTTCGTGCGCAGTAATACGATAATTGCCAAGAGCAGCAATAACTTTACCTGTTATCGATTCAGTGCGCACAATTCCCCAACGCACAGCCTGTTTTAATCGTTGGGCATTTGTTTGCCATTGAAATGAATAAGGCTCGCCATTTTTGCTTATAAAATTAACTTGATGCTCACCAAATTTATAAGGTGCTTTCTCATATACATCAACCCTATCCCTGTCTGCAGCCCCTATCCAAGGCACAGCAGAAACTGCGGGTAAATATAGTACTGTCGCCTCATCAGTTAAAAACTCTTGATATTGTCTCTGGTTATACTTAACTAACAGTTTTTTAGCGCTTTCTGCTGGCATAGAAGATGATTAAAAGCTATATTTGCGCAATATTTTATCAGAATTTACTTAATAAAGTCTTAATAGAAGCTGTTAATAATCATTGCAACTTTGTAAATATTTTCACCATAAGAAAGTATCCATGCCTTTGGCCTAACTTTTCTTAAAGTTTTGCCAAGACCTCCTGTAAATGCTTTACCGGCTGAATTTCCATCACCCTATTTTGTTTGGGGGCATTGGCAAAAGGAACAATAGCCCGTTTGAAGCCATGCTTTGCTGCTTCACGTAGTCGCTCCTGCCCACTTTGCACCGGTCTAATCTCACCAGCCAAACCGACCTCGCCAAAAATAATAGTTTCACGATCAAATACGTGATTACGCAGGCTGGAGATAACCGCGGCTAATAAAGCTAAATCACTGCCTGTTTCAGTCACTTTAACGCCTCCAACCACATTAATAAAAACGTCTTGATCAAAAGTGGCAATACCGCCATGTCGATGTAACACGGCTAGCAGGATAGTTAGACGGTTATGTTCAAGCCCTGCAGTAATGCGTTTGGCTTGCTGACCATGTGCTTCATCTACCAAGGCTTGTACTTCAACAAGCATTGGTCTTGAACCTTCCCAAGTTACCATGACTGCACTCCCAGGAGTGGGTTCTGGTTGACGCGATAAAAAAATAGCAGACGGGTTAGCGACTTCCTTTAGACCTCGATCAGTCATGGCAAAGACACCCAATTCATTCACAGCACCAAACCGATTTTTAATGGCACGAATAACGCGAAAGCGACTGTCACTTTGACCTTCAAAATATAACACACTATCCACCATATGCTCTAAAACACGGGGACCTGCCAATGCACCTTCTTTAGTCACATGACCCACAATAAAAACCGCTGTTTGTGTTGTCTTGGCAAATCGGACCAATTGAGCTGCCGATTCTCGCACCTGCCCTACTCCGCCTGGCGCAGCGCTTAATGTTTCTGTAAAGATAGTTTGTACTGAATCGATAACCATGACTCGCGGCTTTTCTTTTTGAGCATGTGCCACAATACTTTCTACCTGTGTTTCAGCGAGTAAGCGTAAGCCAGTCATAGGCAGCTGTAAGCGCTTGGCACGCATGGCAACTTGCTGGAGAGATTCTTCACCCGTTACATAAAGCACCTTCTGATTCTGGGAAAGATTAGCCAAGGTTTGTAACAATAAAGTGGATTTTCCAATGCCGGGATCGCCTCCAATCAAAACAACAGAACCATCGACCAACCCTCCTCCCAAAACACGATTTAACTCTGATAAACCGCAATCCATCCGCACTTCTTTATCGAGAACAACATCCTCCACCGAGGTAATAGTAGAACGTTGATTCGCATAGTGTCCTAAACGGGCACTACGGCCGCTAGAAAGAGGCATCCCTTCCTCACTTACTGAATTCCATGCACCGCATTGGGTACACTGCCCTGCCCATTGTGAGAATAGGGCCGCACATTGATTACAAATAAATTGCGTTTTTGTTTTCATCTTCATTGCTACTCAAATAAATTCCAAGGATTCTGCCTGAATTCAGAAACTATGCAACTATAAATCATTGGCGGGGAAGCTATGAAGGCAATTCCTTAACCTCAGGCAATAATAGTTTAAAAGGTGAGCTTGAAGCAGTATAATAGAGTGATTTGTTATTCAGGCAATGATTCCATGAGCAAACCTATTCATTTTGAAAAATCCATGGCTGAACTTGAAGAAATTGTAATGCAGCTTGAAAAGGGGGAGTTGTCCCTGGAGGATTCACTGAAGCAATTTGAAAAAGGCATTACTCTAGCGCGTAAATGCCAGGAAGTTTTAAATCAGGCAGAACAAAAAATTGAATTGCTTGCCCTATCCGATGCAAAAGTCAGTGATGTAGCTAATGATTAACCAAGCAATTGATAAGTATTTAACACATTATGAAATCATTTTTAATCAGATAGTTTCGCAAGCAGATATCCCCGCACCACGACTTAAAGAAGCCACTCTTTATAGCCTTTTCTCCGGAGGAAAACGCTTAAGACCACTGTTAGTTTACTTATGTGGAGAAGTAACAGACGTTCAACAAGCGACGCTTGATATCATAGCAACGGCGATTGAACTGATCCACTGTTACTCATTAATACATGATGATTTACCCGCCATGGATAATGACGATTTCAGACGGGGTAAACCCAGTTGCCATAGAGCATTTGATGAAGCAACTGCTATTTTGGTTGGCGATGGACTACAAGCCCTGGCAGTGGATATTTTACTCACGCATTTGCCACAATATTTAACCCCATTACAAGTTAAGAATATTACCCATGAATTGGTGAAAGCCAGCGGTTTTTCTGGTATGGTCAGCGGTCAATCCCTTGATCTGTCTGAATTATCTAGCAGGACAATCGCCGAATCAAGATTATGTTTTATTCATTCACTTAAAACAGGAAAATTAATTTCTGCCTGTTTTAATATGGTACTGGCTGCCAGTCAAGCCTCTATAACCACGACTGATGCCTTACGTGATTTTGCAACACAGTTGGGTCTCGTATTTCAAATGCAGGATGATTACCTCGATCATTACACTGAAACTAATCAATTAGGCAAAGGACGAGCTTCAGATGCTGCCAATAACAAAATAACTTTTGCCACACTTTATGATAAAACGGCATTATTGGCACTCATTCATAATTATTTTCAACAAGCCAGAGAGGCACTTGCTCCTTTGGGCGACAAAGCCAATAATTTAATTGCTTTAACAGAATATATACAGCAGCGTAGCCATCAGTAGTTAACTGATATCAAAATAACGTAAATAATCACGTTGGATTACCTGGCTTACGTCCTATTTTACTGGAGTTTTTTCTCTGCGAATCAGGATGAGCTTGATTTTGTCCCATCTTTTGCTGCTCATTGCGCCCCAGTGTCTGACCAGATTTTTGTGGATTATAACTCTGCTCTTTTTTATTCATTTGGCACCTCCTTATTTTTTAATTATAGCTTTATCGGCTATGTTATCTCTGAGCAATCGTTTCTATTTGCTCAAGCTCAAAAGCTTCCAGCTTAAGTTGAGCACTCTCTAAATCCTCTCGCATATGTTGCTGATTGGTAGTGCCTGTTAATGGCAATATCTTTTTTTGCAAAGCAAAGCGAAAAATAATTTGCGGAATTGTTTTACGGTATTTTTTTGCCAAAGACTGCATAAAAGGAGTCAGTAGATATTGAGAGTTTGCTGTTAATAAAGAGAATCCTTGATAAATAATCCCCTGCTTTGTACAAAATTCTCTTATTGCTTTGTCCCACTGTCGACTGGCAAAACAACGATTTTGTACGAATCTGGGTTTAACCATTGCTTTTTGACAGAGCAATTGCAATTGAGACAAACTCACATTTGAAATGCCTAAAAAATTAATTTTTCCCGCCTGCCTTAAATCTTCCATCGCAGTCCAGGCTTCCCAGTCTGCTGAGCAGAGTCCTGAAGTAAAATAAGGGCCATGGAGAATGTAAGAATCAATATAATCAGTTTGTAAATGCTCCAATGAGCTGGCGAAAGACTGTAGCACTTGTTTTTCAATGGGATCATTTTCATGAAAGGGTTTTCGCTCATCCTGAGCTGGTGCAAAAGTAAATTTCGTTTGCAAAAACAAATCATCCCTGGTTTTATCTGTAGTTTTTAAAAATGCCTGGATGCCTTGCCCTACTCCTTCCTCAAAATAATGTTTGCGTTGATTTGCTGTATCAATTCCCTCAAAGCCAGCCTCAAGTGCTTGACAGGTGAGTCTGGCAGTAGTCTGCTCTTTCCATGCTGTTCCATAAAGCATGAGAGGAATATTCTGTGACTTTTTGCTTTTTCTCAAATCATCGAGTGCCATTATGTCCTCCCTGACAAATTTGCAATTGCCATTAGCCTATATAAGCAGGATTATCCGTACGCAGGAAAATTTGTGTGAAATAAATTTTTCCCCGACTGTCACGGGCAAGTCCAATCCCAGTTAAATTATAATTGCCTAAGATATTGCGCCGATGACCAGGACTGGTTACCCAGTTTTTGACCACATCTTGTGCGTCTTTATAATTGTAAGCCACATTTTCAGCACCGCTTCGACAATATTGAATTTCTGTAAATAATCGCTTGATACGCTTATTAAAATCCTTATGACCAAAGCCAATTTTGTGCATAGCCATTTCACGACTGTGGATCTCCGCCTCTTTAGACATTAAAGGATTCATTTTAAGGGCCTTTAATCCTTTTTTTGCACGATATTCATTGACATAAAATAAAATTTGTTTTTGCATAGGAGAGCCAATAGTAACATCTTGGTGTTTTACACTGCTCGCACTTGCCAGCCCAATTAATGTAAATAGCGAGACAATAGTCGCAGTCAAAAACACAGTTGATTTTTTCATTTTTATTACCTTTTTAAAGATTATTACAAAATTTTTTACCTATATTGTTATAAAATTTTTCATTTGTCCATTACTTATTTTTCACAAAATTAATAGCTTATTTTTAAATTAAATTTATCTAAATTAATTTAATAATATAAAAAAAATGCAAGATAAATATCATTTTGAATGAAGAATAAGAGAAGAAATAAAATATAAAAACTCAAATATTTTTTATTAAAATGGAATTATTCTCTACTAAAATTTCCTGCAAACTCACTCATACCTACAACATGATATTCCATCGCCTTGACTACTTCTTCTTTGGTTGCTGAACTGGTTAAAGGCAGCATAATGTCCAAAGCATAAAGTTTAAAAAGATAGCGATGGCTGGTTCCTGAGGGTGGGCAAGGTCCTTTATAGCCAACCAGTCCCCAACTGTTTTTACCGTTGACAGCCCCATGAGGAATTTCACCCTCGGTAAGATTTCTTATATTCGCCGGGATATTAAATAAAACCCAGTGCACCCAAGGATCATTTCCCGTTTCAAGATCATCTATGATTATTACGAAAGATTTTGTATTAGCAGGCGGATTTCCCCAATAGAATGCCGGAGATAGATTGGCTCCTTCACAGGTATACTTTTCGGGAATGAAAGAATCTGCGTCAAAGACAGGACTACCAAAATCAAAATTTTTAGTATTAGCAAAGGTTAAAAAAGGAAAAAGTAGACAAAGCAGTATAACAACAGCATTCTTCATCCATGCACCTCCAAAATACAAGACATTTCTTCCTATATTTTAGTTTAGTCTCTAATGGTAACTTTGAGTATTTTTAGGGTTTTGGTTCTGTCTTTGCAAAATATTCGTCAAAGCGAGAAAACATCTTTTCAGTAGCCGTTTGGCGTGTGCAATATCGATCAAAAAAATAAGTTTTTCTCAGTGTTTTTAATTCTTGGCGATACCTGTTTCTCCACTCACCCACACTCGCTATAAAATCACTCAATGACTCCTCATTCAGTCCCATTTTTTCATTGTAAAGATTTTTTAACAGAGAAAATTTATAGGCTGTTTCTTGTGACTCAGGCGCGATATGTAGCATCTTTTCTAATTGCTGATATAGCTCTGTCATTACCTTTAACTTTAAAGGAGCCAAATTTTTAAATGAGGAGGGTGGGGCTGGTAGAATATAAAAAGGTATCTCGGGAGTAGGGCGTACAAACTGATGCACCACTTTTTTTTCTCTGATAACTTTTTCAAACTCATCCCCATCATCAGCGACTAAAGTCGTCTGGTACGGTAAATCATTAAAAAATTGTTTGGAAACATTTTGCGTTGCCTGTTTGTCATCAAGCACATAATTGACTAACGAGAGTGCTGAATGTCGACAAGTATTCGTACAATGTAGAGTCTCCATCTGTTCTATTATTTCATCAGCAGCAGGCTTGGGAACAATTGGACGGGTCAATACTGTAGTCTCATCAGTATACGTTAAGGTCACTTGCGTGCCATTTTCTTCTACAGGCTTAAAACATTCATAGGATTTTTGAATTTTCTTTCCTTGAATTTGCTGGAGTAAACTAATGAAATCCAAATATTGTTGATAGTTTATGGTGTAGGCCACATAATTTATTGCATGACGTCTGCCCTTTCTTCTGGAAATTCCTTCATCAAATAGCTCCCCCTTAAGGGAGGAAAAAGCAAACTTAAAAATAAATTGACAAACCCTATCATGGTTAGCTCTTCCTTTCCCTACACGAGCTAATAAATGATTCTTACCATTACTTTGTACACCAGCAAAGAGAAAACTATGGCCTTCTACATCTTTGGCAATGGCCAAGTAAAATTCATCTGACTTATCAACAGTCATATTAAACATACCACTCCACCTGTTATGAAGAAGGCAAAAGCAAATCATCTAAGAACATAAAGCACCCAACTATCTGCTCCAAGCATAACGAAAATATATTTTTTCGACACATTGTACAATATTCGCAACTAAAAAATAAGTATCCTCTATATTTCAGATTTTGTTGCGTCTAATACATTCAGATAGAACTTGATAAAATGTTGCTTTATTAATCACTACAGGTTAACAATAGTCCCATGGAAAACAGCCTTCAGGACTTCCATGTTAATTTATAACGATAAAGAGCTGATTAAATTTAAAGAAAAGACGGGAGGGAAAAATAAAGACGAGATAGATGGTTTTTATAGTGATTCAGAAGGAAATGAATTCTTTGTCAAAAAACCTGCCAATATTAATGAACTTTTTGCGGAGTTATTTGCAGGTCTTTTAATTGAGGAATTTAAACGACGCGGCCTTATCACAAAGCACTATCATGCTTCTTTTATTTGTGCAAATTATATTCGTCTTGAGGATGGCACCTATGCTTTAATACAGCCGAGAGTATCCTTTAAAGAACTCTATAAAATCATTGGCACTGGCAATAAAGAAGGCTCCGATCGTCACGCATTAATGGAAATCTTCTTTGGTCCTGATTACTATGTATTCCTAACAGAAATAGAAAATTATGTTGGTCTTTCCCTAATCCTTATGATTTCCCTTCTCATAGGTGATTACAGCGTTCATAGTGGCAATGTAGTGTGTCTGGATTCTGATGAAAAAGTGACTCAATTTGCCCGCATTGATTTAGGTGCAGCTTTTCGTAATTTTGGTTGCAAAGAAAACAATACTAATATTTTACATCCTGTAGAATACCAGGGATGGTTTAATCTTACTGCTTTAACCAAAGGTTATTTCTTAAACTACAAAAAAATTGTGGGTCTTTTTCCAGCAATTGCTGAAAATGCAAAAGAATTTCAGCGGAAACTGGAGAATGACTTAATGGAAGATATTATTGCAACCGTATTAGCAAAAATTCCCGCAGATCTTATTGGCGATAATGCCAGGGAAAAACTGGCAAAGTATTTAGGGATAGCTTCTTTTAACCAAGCCACTCTAGGTTCTCATCAAGTTGGGCAACAGTTTTGCCAGGATCTTGTTGAAATTTTCAATTTACGCTTAAAAAAAATTAGCGCACTTCATGATCTTGTCCCTGCAAATGAAGGTAAACGCTATCGCTCATTAAGCTTTGATAAATTAACCTTACGCATCAATGATGATTTTTCTTTTACCGAGCAGATGGAAGTTTGGTTGGAAGCATTAACAAAAAGTGAAGCCACTATTCTTGCCGCTGATACGATAGATTTAGCGAAAATAAGTCTGAAATTTAATGATTTTCTCGCTAAACTTCTTCAACAAGTTGAACTCACTTATACAAAAAACCCTAAAAAAAAGTTACCTTACCAGATATATCCACTGCGTTTACCCCGCTGTCCAGAAGCCATTTATTTGCACCATTTATTTATGTTAAATACCAACGGTACCCCAGTGTTTAATGAGAAGGAGTTGGAAAAATTAAATCTACCTTTGGATTCTTTATGGCAAGAGGTTAAAAATGTTTTAACCTCTTGCTTTCATGTGGTTATTACTATCCGTATAGCTCAAGAAATTAATTTTTCTGACAATGGCGAAACTATAAATAATTATGCGCTAAGTAATTTGTTCTTTAATCTAAAGGAACATTTGACCCTGTTTGTAACTATTCATCACTCCTTCATGGAGAATTTTATTTTTCCATATTGTTCACTAAAAAAACCACCTCAGAACTTAGATATTTCCCCATCAGGGTTCTTGAGCACAAATTATTTTTTAAATACTCTATTTAGAAAAGAGCCTCCCTTAACGCCAGTAAAAACCACCCATACCTTTTCTGGCGACGCTTCCCCAGACAATACTCATTAATCAGGCAATCCCACCTATTTCCATAGATAGCGGTAGCACTGAATTTTAAGGCGGGAATCATTGCTAATTAATAAGAAGAATTATTCGCAAAATGATTGGTTAGCGGTATACTGCTTCATAAAAATACCGGAAGATAAATGATGCATTTATTTGATCCTGATAAATTATTAAACATTATTTACGCACTCAGTATATTCTTCATAGGCTATTTAGTAGCAAAGCGAATCGCTGTTGTTACCGAGCGAGCTATGAGCAAACGCTTTACTCGGCACCATACGCTATTGGCAAGACGCTTCATTTTTTATTTGATATTTACTCTATTTTTTGTCGCGAGCTTACAGCATCTTGGATTTCAATTAAGCGTCTTATTAGGGGCTGCCGGTATATTTACGGTTGCTATCAGTTTCGCTTCACAAACAGCCATTTCCAATTTGGTGAGTGGAGTTTTTCTACTTTTTGAACACCCTTTCAAGGTAGGGGATACTGTTGAAGTAAAAGGAATAACTGGAGTTGTTGATTCCATTGACTTATTATCAACCAAATTAAAAACACCTGACAACAAGTTGGTGCGGATTCCTAATGAAGCGCTGATTAAATCAGAGATTACTAATTTGAGTTATTTTTTAACTCGCCGCATTGATTTAATTATTGCTGTGGCTTATGACTGTGACATAACACAAGTAAAATCAATGTTATTAACTATTGCCGACCATTGTGATAAGGTCCTAAGAGATCCGGCTCCTAATGTAACCATCGATAATTTTGCCAACTCAGCTGTAGAGCTTAAATTTATGGTTTGGGTAAATACTGCTGATTTAGCGCAAACAAGAAACTTGCTGCAGGAAATTATTAAACAGCAATTTGATCGTGAAGGTATAGAGGCTCCGCCGCCACAGGTCACTGTTCATCGGGTATAATGTGGATCCCATTACCCAAGGTGCTTTGGGAGCAGTTTGTGCTCAGGCAGTTTTATTTAAAAAAGACAAGCATGCCTGGATTGTCGGCGGCTTGGCTGGCATGGCAGCTGATCTTGACATAGTCATCCACTCTTCCAGCGACCCTCTCTTATTTTTTATTTATCACCGGCAATTCACCCATTCTTTATTATTTATTCCTTTAGGAGCACTCTTTGTTTCTCTAGTTCTGATGCTTTTTAAACGGTTTCGGAAGCACTTTTTACTCACTTTCCTAGCTGCTTTTATTGGCTATGGTACTCATGGTCTACTTGATGCGTTTACCAACTATGGAACCGTACTTTATTGGCCTTTTTCCAATACCCGTGTGAGCTGGGATTTAATTTCCATTATTGATCCATGGTTTACTTTTCCCTTAATTCTTGGACTTGTTTGGACAATAGTGAATGCGAATGTTAAAGGCGTTCTTTATGGTTTAATCTTTGCTATTTTGGTATTGTTGTTTAATGCATACCAACATCACCGTGGTTTGCAGCTCATGCAAACCTTCGTGAAGTCTAATCATTTATCTTTACAAAGGCTGCGTCTATTTCCCAAGATGATGAGTTCTACACATTGGCGAGGTATAGGACTTTCTAGGGATCGATTTTTTGCCTTCGACCTTGCTCTTCCAGTATTAGGAAAGAGTAATATGGCTATCGTTGCTAACTATCCTCTGGCTCGTGCAGAAGATATTCCTGAGTATATAAGAACCTCTCCTTCGTTATTAAGAGATTGGATGGTTTTTAATTGGTTTTGCGATGGCTATGTTATTCGCGCTAATCCTTTGCCATTACTCATTGCAGATGGTCGTTTTTTATTAGATGATGATCCGGCTGTAAGTTTATGGGGGATACAATTTTATCCCAATCAACTCCACGTGAAACGCCTTAATTTTATAGAATTGGAACACCAAAATGACGATAGCCATACTCGCTACTGGCGATGAAATTATCCACGGGGACATTTTAAATACGAATAGTCATTACTTCGCCCATGCGCTGAGTTCAGAGGGTTTATCCTTAGGTTTGCAGATTGCTTGCAGCGACAAAGAGTTTGAGATTCACGATTCTATAGCCTTTTTAGCAAAAACTCACGATGTCATTATTATTACTGGTGGCCTTGGTCCTACTTCAGATGATCGCACACGCTTTGCTCTACAACGTTTTCTTAAGAAAAACCTTATTGAATTTCCCGAGGCGATTACCCATATAGAAAACCGCTTGTGTCTTTACAGCAGGCGATTAAATGCAGGTAATCGGCAACAGGCTCTTTTTCCGCCCGGTGCCAATTTACTTCCTAATGATCACGGCACAGCATTAGGATGCACCTATCAAGCTCAGCAAAAACTCTTTATTCTTTTGCCGGGTCCTCCTCGGGAATGCTTACCAATGTTTGATAACTATGTTTTTCCGCTTCTACAAAAAAGGGAGCACAGTAATAAATGTCTTCTTAAATGGCGTCTTTTTGGTGTTGCGGAAGGTCTGATTGCTGAAAAGCTTGATAACGCCTTAGCCGAATTTGATTGCCAAACGGGCTATCGTCTTGAAACGCCTTATGTGGAGTTTAAAGTACGCTGTAAAGAAGCCATTGCTGGACAAATTAAAGAACGTATCAATTCTCTTGTAGCACCCTATCTCATTGCAACCACTGATAAAAAGGCATCTGAACGATTCATAGAGCAAATACTGCAATTAAACACGCCAGTTTCAATTATTGATGAAGTCACTGGCGGATTTTTACAAACGCTTGTTCAGCGACCAGAAAATTATAATTTATTACAGTTTAATAACTGTAATGCAGATATTTCTATACGCTTCCATTTACGGGGGTTGGAGGAATATTGGCATCAAAAACCGTTGACTGGAAAAACAGCAATATACATCGACTATAGTAATGGTACACAACATGGTACTGAGGTGCATGAATTACCACACCGCAGTCCATTGGTTGTGCACCTTGCTGCAGAATGGTTATGCTTCCGCCTCTCTCATCTCATCGATCAATTGCATTAAAGCATGCGCTAATTGTTGAGTGCCTTCACCACGGATAGCAGAAATACAAAATACTTTATCCTTCCACTGCAATCCCTCGACAATAGTTTGTACGGTTTTTTTGCGCTCGACCTCATCAGGAATTAAATCAATTTTATTAAGGACTAACCACCGAGGCTTATTTAGAAGCTCAGAATCATATTCAGCAAGTTCTTTAATAATTGCCTTCGCCGAATCCACCGGATTGCTTTCATCAAGAGGGGCAATATCAATAACATGCAGCAACACGCATGTGCGAGACAAATGTTTTAAGAAACGATGACCCAGACCAGCTCCCTCAGCAGCACCCTCTATAAGCCCAGGAATGTCAGCCATAACAAAGCTTTTATGTGAAGAAACTCCTACGACTCCCAGAGAAGGATGCAAGGTAGTAAAAGGATAATCGGCTACTTTAGGTTTGGCACTGGACACAGCTCTAATTAATGTAGACTTTCCAGCATTTGGCAAACCAAGTAAACCTACATCAGCCAATACACGCAATTCCAACCGTAAATGCCGTGACTCTCCTGGTGTTCCAGGCGTAGTTTGTCTGGGAGCACGATTGGTACTGCTCTTGAAACGAGTATTTCCTAGACCATGAAAACCACCGTGGGCAACCAGCAAACGCTCTCCAGGTTGATTGATATCTCCTAGCAGCTCCCCTGTATCGACATCAAACACCATCGTGCCAACTGGCACCGCGATAATTAGATCTTCGCCCTTTTTACCTGTACAATTTCCACCCATACCAGGCTGACCATTTGAGGCTTTATAGTGGCGCTGATAGCGAAAATCAACGAGGGTGTTTAATTCGGAACTGGCTTCAAGAAAAATGCTTCCCCCATCACCCCCATCACCACCATCTGGGCCTCCACGAGGAACATATTTTTCACGCCTGAAGCTTAAACAACCATGGCCGCCGTTGCCAGCTTCTACTTTAATCACTGCTTCATCGACGAATTTCATGATTCAATCACCTAAAAAAAAACCCCAAAAGCGGGGCTATTACTATTCAGGCTCTGCTCCAAGCGAAAAATCAAAAATGAAAACTGTTTCCATTACTGGCGATAACTTCACGTGACGGCGAAGGTATTTGGATTGGATAAGAACAGACAGTTTATAAAAATAAATGATTCTTATCCACCGCTTGAGACATCTTTTTTAAAATGTCTTGAATTTTTAAGCTTGAGCGTAGCAAATTAAATAGTATTGTATTTATTCTTGAACAGCTTCGATACTAACATACTTGCGATTTTTCGCACCCTTAACAGAAAATTGGACAATCCCTGCAGCTAAAGCATAGAGCGTATGATCACGTCCACAACCAACACCTTCACCAGCATGAAAACGCGTTCCACGTTGACGTACAAGAATTTCACCCGCATTTACCATCTGACCACCATAACGCTTAACACCAAGATACTTGGGATTCGAGTCGCGGCCGTTACGAGTACTACCACCTGCTTTCTTATGAGCCATTTCTTCTCCCCTTATTACTTACTAATTGCAGTAATTTTTACCTGCGTATAATATTGTCTATGCCCCATCTGTTTCATATGATGCTTACGACGACGGAATTTAATAATTTTAATTTTTTTGTGCCGAGCATGACCGAGAACTTCAGCCTTTACAACAGCATTTTTAACCAGTGGTGAACCACAAGTAAATTTATCACCGTCAGCAATCATAAGAACTTCAGAGAAATTTACTTCGTTACCGACATCAGCAGGCAGCAATTCCAGTTTAAGAATGTCACCTTCTTTGACGCGATATTGCTTACCGCCCGTCTTAATTACAGCATACATAGCTATTCTCCAACGCCTAAACGGCTTTCACAAATTCAATAAAGTCGCATATTCTAGGGGATAACCGCAAGGACTTCAAGTTGATTTTTAATTATACTTAGTATAATGCAATTAATCGCCCAATAATAGTAAATAGAGCCCTGTTTTCTTGCTAGCGCCAAAACCGCTGATCGAGTTTGCTTGCAACAATTCCTTATGAGCAGAATTATGATTTTGCCCTACCCTGGCTGAAAACTGATTTGTCCCCGAGCAAACTATATTATATACTATGCCACCCTTCCCTGCATTATAGGTGTTTATCCTGGTCGCGGGCTAAACAAGGGTCTTATTAATTACGGAGACTTAAGATGTCAACAATTGTTTTAGAAGCAGAATCAAGAGAAGATATAGGGAAAGGTGCGAGCCGCCGCCTACGTCGTCTCGAAAATAAAGTACCTGCCGTTATTTATGGTGGCGAAAAAGCGCCCAAGGCAATCCATTTATTGCATAATAAAGTTATTAAAGCCTTGGAAAATGAAAGTATTTATTCCAGCATTTTTGATTTAAAGGTTGATGGTAAAGTTGAACATGTCATTCTGAAAGATTTACAACGTCACCCTTACAAGCCTGTTATTTTGCATATGGATTTGCAGCGAGTTTCTGCCAAAGATGTTCTGGTAAAAAATGTTCCTATTCATTTTACTAATGAGCAAGATTCTAAAGGTGTGAGAGCTGGTGGAATCATCACCCATACAATGACTCAGGTTGAAGTGCGTTGTAAAGCGAAAGACTTACCGGAATTTATTGAAATTGATATGACCAATGTGGGTTTGAACGATGTCATTCACTTGTCTGATTTGAAGCTTCCCACAGGTGTTCAATTGGCTACCGCTCTTGATGAAAGCCATAATTTACCAGTGGTTAGTATTCATGCACCTAAAGTCAGCGCAGTTGAAGAAGAAGCACCTTCCGTAGCAACTCCTGCTGCCGAAGAAGGTCCGGAACAAGCTGAGTAATCGTTAGGGCGGGGAAATCCCGCCTTATTTAAGTGCCGTTATTACTTATTACTTTCTGTTATACTACCATCATGGCAATTAAACTTATCATTGGGCTACGCAATCCAGGTTCTGCCTATGAGCATACAAGACACAATGCCGGTGGATGGTTTGTTGAAGCATTAACCCGTCATTACAGCGCTTCATTTAAACTAGAAAAAAAATTACATTGTGAATTAGCTAATTTTGAAATTAAGGGTTCTCCCTGTAAAACAATATTGCCACTGACTTTTATGAATCATAGTGGCTTGCCCGTCAGAGAAGTGTGCCAATTTTATCGTATCGAAAGCCATGAAATTCTGGTAGCTCATGATGAACTCGATTTACCCGCAGGCCGCATCAAAATAAAAACAGGAGGGGGTCACGGTGGCCATAATGGATTACGCGATATTATTACTCATTTAGGAGACACTAATTTTCACCGTTTAAGAATAGGTATCGGTCATCCTGGACATAAAGATAGGGTATTGAATTATGTTTTGGGTAAACCTTCTCAAGAAGATAGACAACTAATATTTGATGCAATAGAAAGAGGCATTGCTGTGATGCCAACCGTTTTAACAGCTCCTATTGCTGCGGCGATGAATATAATCAACGGCTAATTTAGCGGATAGTAACTCTACTGCCCTTTTGGAATTACAAACGAGGTAAAAAACATGGGATTTAAGTGTGGCATTGTTGGCTTGCCTAATGTGGGTAAATCGACATTATTCAATGCATTAACCAAAGCAGGTATTGAAGCGTCCAATTACCCCTTCTGCACCATTGAACCCAATGTGGGTATTGTCACTGTTCCAGATCCAAGACTTGATGCCTTGGCTGAAATTGTAAAGCCGCAACAAATGATTCCTGCAACGATGCAATTTGTTGATATTGCTGGTTTGGTTAAAGGCGCTTCGAGCGGAGAGGGTCTAGGAAATCAGTTTTTAGCAAATATTCGTGAAACCGATGCGATTGCTCATGTTGTTCGTTGCTTTGAAAGCACAGATATTGTTCATGTTGAAGGCAAGGTGGATCCAATTAACGACATCGAGGTGATTAATACAGAATTAGCTTTGGCTGACATGGAAACAGTTGATAAAGCATTGTTGAAAACCATAAAGAATAGTAAAAGTGGCAATAAAGAAGCACTTTTTGAAAAACAAACTCTTGAAAAAATTAAGCAGCATCTCGATGCAGGAAAACCTGTTCGCACCCTCAATTTAAGTCAGGAAGAAGAAATCATCGCTCGTCGTTTGTTCTTACTAACCGCTAAACCCGTACTTTATATTGCCAATGTCGATGATAATGGTTATGAAAACAATCCTCTTCTAGAGAAAGTAACCAAGCTTGCTATCGAAGAAAAGGCAAAAGTTGTTGCTTTGTGTGCCGCTACAGAAGCTGAGCTAATGGAGTTGGATGACATTGATCGTAAAGAATTCATGACAGACTTAGGCTTAGAGGAACCAGGATTAAATCGCGTTATTCGCGCAGGCTATGATTTATTAGGTTTACAAACTTATTTTACAGCGGGTGTTAAGGAAGTTCGTGCCTGGACTATTCCCAAAGGAGCAACTGCTCCCCAAGCAGCCGGTGTGATTCATACCGACTTTGAAAAAGGCTTTATCCGTGCAGAAGTAATAGCTTACGACGCATTTATTACCCACCGTGGTGAACAAGGTGCAAAAGAAGCAGGAAAACTGCGGCTTGAAGGAAAAGACTATATCGTGTGTGATGGGGATGTCATGCATTTTCGCTTTAATGTTTAGTAAAGACAGGAGCGAAGGAAACTCAAGTAGGTGAGTGTTTTTCTCTAGCGGCGATTTAAACGCGGTTTCTTGGCTCACAGCTTGAACGGATTGAAGATCTTCAAGAGCCTGCATCCCAATCAAGCCCAGGGTGTGTCGAGAATTAGTGAGAATACAACTTTGAAATTGCGTTTAATCCCTCCCCGTTCTCCATAGCTTGACATTATTCTGTGCCCCCCTTAGCATGCATGAATTCTATCTTAGAGGATAAGTAATGACGGTTGCCCGTTTACGTGAATTAGTTAATGCAGATTTTGAAGCAGTCAATGCTTTGATAATTGATAAAATTCAATCTCAAATTGGGTTAATTGATGATTTAGCACATCATATTGTGCAAAGCGGTGGCAAGCGCTTACGTCCTTTGTTAGTGATTTTAGCAAGCCACGCATGCGGATATCAGGGCAATGACCATATTGCACTTGCTGCGATGGTGGAATTTTTCCATACAGCCACTTTATTACATGATGATGTGGTCGATGAATCAACTTTACGTCGTGGTCGGGAAACCGCCAATGAAATCTGGGGCAGCAAGGCGAGTATATTAGTCGGTGACTATTTATTCACCCAATCCGTACAACTGATGGTGAATGTTAATAATTTTGCAATACTACGTTTGCTGGCCAATACTTCCCATGAAATAAGTTGTGGTGAAGTAAAGCAACTGGTAAATCGACATAACGTTGAGCTCACTGTTGAAGAATATCTTGATGTCATTCGCGCCAAAACGGCCTTATTATTTGCCGCCTCTGCAGCAATTGGTGCTCACCTGAGTCAAGTAGGTGAAGTAAAAGCACAAGCCTTGTACGACTATGGGCTGCACTTGGGAAACGCTTTTCAGCTCATTGACGATGCTTTGGACTATTGCTCTGATGCTGCAACCATTGGAAAAAACATTGGCGATGATTTGGCCGATGGTAAAGCCACCTTACCGTTACTTCATGCTCTGAAACATGGGACAGCTTCTCAAAAAAAATTGATTAAAAGAAGTATTCAAGAAGGTAGTTTGCAAAACTTAACCGAAATAGTAGCAGCGATTAAAGAAACCAAAGCAATAGAATTTACACGTAGTTATGCTGAGCTCGAAGTGGATAAAGCGCTGTCTGCCTTGCAGTGCCTGCCTGCATCCATCTATAAAGAAGCCCTTGAAGAACTTGCACAGTTTGCAGTTAAGCGTGATCATTAACTTAAGGTATGTAGCCGTTAATATACTCATGTAAAGAAGATATTGTTGTATTACCTAAGTCATCCATCGGAGTGTAGCTCAGCCTGGTAGAGCACTGCCTTCGGGAGGCAGGGGTCGCAGGTTCAATTCCTGTCACTCCGACCAATAAAGTCAAGGGATTTTGAATTTACCGTTGGGTGCATTCGAATGGATTGATTTTAACGCATTATTTTGAAACTCCCGATGAGGACGCTTTTTTAATAAGGGTTAATAATGAAATTGGGGGCTTTGTCCTTTTAGATAAAGCCCTGTGTTTGAACCCGTCGACTGGAACATGGGATAGTTTTTCGT
Organism: Legionella clemsonensis; assembly: GCF_002240035.1. Lineage (NCBI taxonomy): Bacteria > Pseudomonadati > Pseudomonadota > Gammaproteobacteria > Legionellales > Legionellaceae > Legionella > Legionella clemsonensis. Next base: position 2,669,438 of record NZ_CP016397.1, read on the forward strand.
GCTTGCTAGATTTCAAGGCTATCCGGTCACTGTGATGGAAATATTATTATGACTCCCCATATTATTGGCATTAGTGGCAAAACAGGCGCTGGAAAATCAACTTTGGCAAAGGCATTATCCCAGGATTTAAAAGCAACACTTATTTCATGGGATGACTTTGATGAGATTTCTTTAGAACCTGAAGATTATATCGAGTGGCACCATAAGGGTTGTAATTACAGTGAATTTCACAGAGAAAGTCTTCAAATGGTTTTGGAAAGCCTGAAATCAAAAAGAGAGATTATTCATCCTGTACTAAACACTTCCCTCCAACCCACAAAATACATAATTTTTGATGCACCTTTAGGTAGACTTCATAAACAGACAGGCGCATATATTGATACATGGGTGCATATTGAAGTACCGCTTGATATTTTATTAATGCCGCCGCGTTTTAAGGGATTTTGCAGATAAATTAAAAACCAAAGAAAATCTTCTTGAAGAGATTAATTTTTATTTAAACCATTCAAGGCCTTTGTTTTTTGATGAGGCGCTTAAACAACATGCCACTTTAGTAATTGACGGTCTGTTGAGTACAGAATTGCAACTTCAGATAATCAAAAATTTTTTAAATAGCAATCCATAATAACTTAAAAACCTGATGCTTATCTTAGCTTATGCACTGAAGTGCACACTCAACGCCTAGTTACTCCCATGAAATTTAAACCTAGGTTATCAGCTTACTTTATTAAGACTCATCCCCATGGTCTTTACTGAATCCTTGTTAAACCCAGTTAAAACACGTAGTGATTGAATATCCTCAGCAATTTCTGGTATTTCGTTTAAAGAAGCGACTGTGGTAAAAAAATGACGGACATTATAATCTGTTTGAAATTGTTTTAATGCTTTTGCAAATTCAATATACGCTTTAGGTACTGAAAAAAGATTAGAATTTAACTGCGCTGGCTGTACATCGTATTTCTTAATCTTCGTGAGGAGGGTTTTTTTAAAGTTCTCTTCAAATGAACGCAATACATCAACTAAAGGTTGAGAAATTTCTTGATATTGAGTATCAGGTGCCATTGAACTTAAATCAATTTCTGAATAGTCCAATACTTGTATACCTATTCTCATGCATTGATAAGTATGATCCATATTCGCATTATCTTTAAAAAATTGTAGCTGATTTGCAATAATATAGTCGGTGCGAAAAATAGCTTCTTTATGCTGTAAGATACGCTCTCTACTGCTATACGCATCCAAACGATTTGGATTAAATTCAGTTGCCCATTTAATAGAATGCGCAAGCAATAAAAAATTCATTAATAAGTAATTGGTACGACAATTGACATCATGAAAGAGGTGTAATATTTCTAACTCGTGGACCAAAGTATCAGTAATCTCAATGATTTCGTTTGCTCCATTTGCCTTTTGTATAGTGATATTAAAATGAGCGATCGCTTCATCTGCCCATTTTTCAGCCAGTTCTCGTTTAGGGGTAAATAAATAAATCTCTTTACCTTCTTGGATGAGTTGAAAAATTTTTTTTGCCAAAGCTTCTAATTCCAGATCTTTATAGTCATGAATATTGACCGTTGTTGACTCTACTTCACCTGCACTTGCCAAAGCATGGGCTCTGGAATGAAAAAGATCATAGTAAAATTCTTCTTTAGGAGAAACTCTTGTAAAGGCACGCACCAAATCGCCATAGTAATAGGACATATTGACCCAGAAATTAGTTTTCCTCACTTTCTCATGTGGAACAAAATCTTCTAAAAAGGTATTGATAATTCCCTCTATATCTTTTGCAGGAATAGAATTTTTATTTTGGATGATTTGGTCGATTACTTTCCTTTCCAGGCGCTTTAGTTGTGGCAACAGATCAGGAGTAAATTGCTCATTAATCAAAGATTTCTTCTCAAGCATTTCCTCTCTTATTAACCAGGACAGGTGCATACAGAAATCTGCAATAATATTACTACGGTTAAAATACCCTATTCTAAAGCCCTTGGCTTCATTATCAGCTTGGATTCGCTGAAGTAATTCCTTTATCCCGGCTACAGTCACCGCATCCGCATTTAACGGGAAGGCATTATAATTTTCTCTAAACACTCCTCTTCTGTCGTCTTGCGAATTAAAATAAACACTGTCACTAAGCACACGATGTAAGGATTTGATGTCCTGTAAAGTGATGGCTTTTGTTTCTGCATAGGTTGTTAAAAAATCTCCCAGTAGCGCCACTCCCTGAAACAAATCATGCACGCATCCTTTGCCTTTTGGTTCTCTGGCATTGTATTGACGCCAATTTTCAAAATTAAGAAAAAACTGGTGATCAATAACCAGCAAAAAAAGAAGATCCCTGGGTATATTATTTAAATAGAGCAAAGGAGGTTGATTTAGCAGTAATTTGTCCTCGTCATTTGGACCAAAATTAAAAGAAGCCACTTGTGAAGCTTCTCTATGTTGCATATTTAATTGATTAAATGGTAGAAAAAACCCTTTAACATAGATTGTCTTGACCAGGGTTGCAAGTCTTTGTTCTCTTTCTTCCTCCGAAGGCAATACCAGAACACTTTCACAAAATTTTTGCAATTCTGGCCCTTTCAACTGAGATTCATCCTCTACCTCTATTTCAACAATTCCTGAGAAAGGAAAACGATGTTTAGAGGCATGTTTTTTAGGATGTTTGGCATCTTCCCAAGAGTCGTAAAGGGTTAGATCTTCAAAAATAACTGCCTTTTGCAGCTCCTCTGCAATATAGCGGACACCACCTTTTTGTAAGTACAAAGCAAGATTAGGAATAATGACATACCGTTTTGGCATCACAATGACCTTTTTGAATCTTTTAAAAAAGTATAGTCACAATTAGCACAATTACTCCCTCCTCCGCAGATTCAAGAGTTGGTACTGCGACGAGGTCGCAGCTTGATGATAGTATGATAATAACAAGCTCAGATTCTTATTTCTTAATACTATCCAAACCTCTCATGTAAGGCTTCAAGGCATCAGGAATATGAATATTGCCATGTTTATCTTGATAATTTTCCAGAATAGCCACCAAAGTTCGCCCTACTGCTAATGCGGAACCGTTTAAAGTATGTACTAATTCCATCTCACGTGTTTCGGGATGTCGGTAGCGAGCTTTCATGCGCCTAGCTTGAAAAGCTTCCATATTTGAACAAGAGGAAATCTCTCGATAGGTATTCTGGCTGGGAAGCCATACCTCCAGATCATAGGTTTTTGCAGAGCCTGCGCCCATATCACCCGTACACAAACTAACAACACGATAAGGTAAATTCAGGCGCTGCAGAATAATTTCGGCATGCTTGGTCAACTGCTCAAGAGCTTCGTAAGAAGATTCAGGTGTAGTAATCCACACCAGCTCAACTTTTTCAAACTGATGCTGTCTAATCATACCTTTAGTATCTTTACCATATGATCCAGCTTCACTGCGAAAACAAGGGGAATGACAGACATATCGTATGGGCAAGTCATTAACGTTTACTATGGTATCACGTACTGTATTTGTTACAGGAATTTCTGCTGTAGAAGTGAGATAATAGTTCTCATCACCCTTTAATTTGAATAAATCAGCCTCAAATTTAGGTAATTGTCCCGTCCCTAATAAACTATCTGCATTCACTATATAAGGTACATATATTTCCTGATAACCATGCTCTTCTGTGTGAATGTCCAACATAAATTGAATAAGGGCCCGGTGTAATCTCGCTATTTGTGCCTTCATTACTACAAAACGGCTACCAGTAATTTTTGCAGCCAGAGCGAAATCCATTTGCCCGAGTGCTTCCCCCAATTCATCATGGGATTGTATGGCAAAATCTAAAGAAGGTGAGGTGCCCCAACGACGAATTTCTTGATTATCCTGCTCGTCTTTACCTTGAGGCACAGAAGGATGCGGTATATTGGGAAGACTAATTGCTATTTCTTCTATTTTTTGTAAAACCTGATCAAGTTCGTTTTTTGTATTATCAAGCTCAGCTCCGAGTCGATTGACCTCTTGCCTCATCGATTCAATGTCTTCACCACGTGCCTTTGCCTGGCCTATGGTTTTGGATCGTTGATTGCGTTCATTTTGCAGAGCTTGAGTAGCTACTTGTAATGTTTTTCTACGCTCCTCAAGCACGCTAAAAGCTGCTACATCAAACTGGAATCCACGCTTTAATAATTGCTCTGCAACCCATTGTGGTTTATCACGTAACAATTGAGAATCTAACATAGTCTACCCTATCTTTTTCAGACCAATACATTCTTAAACAGGAAATTTATCAAGCATCATTCTACCCGCATAAATGCCTATAAAAACCATTACCAGAGCGCCAGCATTATTAAACAAAATGTTAGCTAAGGCAGTCAAGGAATCACCTTTTTGATACAGTGTCCAGGTTTCCCATGAAAAACTGGAAAATGTCGTATAAGCTCCCAAGAAGCCGACGATCAAAAGTAAACGCCAAAATTCAGATCCGGCCACGCGCTCCAAAAGAAGTAGCATGATAAAGCCTGCTAAAAAAGAACCGATACAATTAACAGCTAAAGTTCCATAAGGGTAGTTATAGCCTAGAATTTTCTGCAGCAACACTACTGTACCAAAACGTGCCAAAGCACCCATTGCTCCACCGATAGCGATAGCAAACAGGGACTGCAACATGATTAACGCACTACTCCTCGTGCTGATTGATTTAAAGCATCAATCATAGGAAGTACTTCAGGACAATCATTTTGCATCATTTCCAGCTCAGCAACTGCCTGCTGCACGGTGAGCCCCTTACGAAAAATAATTTTATAGGCACGACGTAAATGATCAATAGTCGCAGAAGAAAAACCACGACGCCGAAGTCCAACAGTATTGATACCGCATGCAGAAGTTGCATGACCAGCAATCATTACATAAGGTAATACATCTTTACTAACATAGGTAGCTCTTGCAATAAACGCATAAGCACCAACATGACAGAATTGATGAACAGCCGCGTAAGCACCGATGGTTGCATAATCACTGATAGTGACATGACCAGATAAGGCAGCATGATTAACCATGATGATATTATTTCCAACGATGCAATCATGTCCTATGTGTGTATAGGCCATTAAATAGTTTTCATTACCTACTTTTGTCACTCCTCCGCCTTTTATCGTGCCCCGACTAATCATGCAGTATTCGCGGATAATATTATTATCACCTATTTCCAAGCGTGTAGGTTCGCCCTTATAAGTAATATCCTGAGGTTCATCACCGAGAGAAGCAAACTGAAAAATTTTATTGTTTTTACCGATAACAGTGGGCCCCTGAATAACTACGTAAGGTCCAATCCAGGTATCTTCGCCAATTTCTACGTCAGCACCAATGATACTGCCTGGGCCTACAGAAACCCCTTTTGCCAATTTTGCTGAAGGGTGAATTATTGCTCGTTCATCTATCACTTTTTAACTTCCTTCGCTGCACTCATTAAATCTGCAGAGCAGGCAAGTTTATCACCAACAAAAGCCTCTCCACTCATGCGCCAAAAATCTCTTTTTTGCCCTATTAGTTTCACTTCCAACCGTAATTGATCCCCAGGTGTAACTACTTGTTTAAATTTGACTTTGTCAATGCCGGCAAAAAAATATAAAAACTCATGTCCCTCTTTTGGAGTTCTTGATAAACTCGACAATATGGCTCCCGCTTGGGCTAGAGCCTCAAGCATTAATACACCCGGCATAATAGGGTTTCCAGGGAAATGTCCAGTAAAAAAAGGTTCATTCATTGTCACATTCTTAATGCCAATTAAATATTCAAATGTTTTATATTCCATTACCCGATCAATCAGGATAAATGGATAACGATGTGGCAATAGATCGAGAATTTTAGCTATGTTAATGACTTCATTCATGCGTTATCTCACTAATTCTTTTTTTTAAATAGGATCATCAGGAATTATCTATCTGTGATTTTCCCTTCTCAAGCCTAATAAGTCGAGCTATGTAGTTATCAAGCCGTCGAAAGCGGGCGGCATTACGTCGCCACTGGCGATGCTCACAAACCATCGTACCTGATGAGTAAACGCCCGCTTTTATCAGGGATTTGTTCACCGTTGACATTCCAGTTATAACAATATCATCAGCCAACTGTACGTAAGGAGCAATACAACTGCCACCTCCAACAATACAATGAGCCCCCAGCTGAGCATATGCGCCAATCACAGCACATCCCGCAATAGCTGAATTTGCGCCAATAATAACATCATGTGCAATCATGACCAAACTATCAATATAAACACCGTTATCAATAAAGGTCTCCCCGAGACCACCCCTTGTAATAACTGTATTTGCACCAATATGTACATCATCTGCCAAAAGAACATTACCTACTGCAGGGCCCACATGCCACTGCCCATGCTCTTTTATACTATTGAAAGGTGTAGCACCAACAATTGTACCACTTTCAATCACAACTCGTTTTCCAGTTTTAATGCCATTTAGCAATGAAACACCATGATAAATAGTTGTTTGCGCACCTACGGTTACCTTTTCCTCCAGCACACAATTAGCCCCGATGGAAACATTGTCTTCAAGAGTTACTTCCGACCCAATTACTGTATTTTCTCCTATTGATACATTTTTGCCTATCTTGGCGTGTGGAGAAATTATGGCAGAAGAATGTACACCTGCACAGGATTTCAAGTTAGGGGAAAATAATTTAGTTGCCATCGCCATACTGGATAAAGGATCAGAAACAACAATGGCATTTCCAGGACAATGAGGAAGAAAAGCCTCAGTGATAAGCACTCCTCCAGCCTTTGTTTTGTCTAATAATTCCAAAAGAGTGGGATGATTAAAATAAGATAAATCCGTTTGATTAGCTAAACTTAAAGAGGCAACCCCCTGGATGGGTTGAGTGGCATCGCCATGTATCACGCCACCCAGGTGCTGTGCCAATGCGGCAAGAGTATACAGACTCACGAAAATTAATTAATTTCTTTCATAACACTTTCAGTAATATCCAATTTAGAAACACTGAAAGGAGTGGCATCTTTTTGTAGAATTAAATCATATTTTTCTGTTTCAGCCACTTTATTAATCGCTTTGCGAATTTTGCTGTAGAGCTCTTCCATTGCCTCATTGTGAGCTGTGCTCAATTCTTGTTGATATTGTTGCCCTTCTCTTTCAAACGTTTGCTGTGTAGCAATGATCTTTTTTTCCATTTCTTTTTTCTGATTTTGGCTCATTACTGTACTTTCACGCTTAAATTTTTCCATGTCTTTTTTTAACCCTTCTTCCATCGCTACAAGCTTGTCACGACGCGGCTTAAAATCTTTTTCCAATTTTTGTTGAATTGCCTTCATTTGACTCGATGTTTGCATGATTTTTTGCAAATCAACTACGCCAATTTTAGCTGAATCTGCAAATGCATTGGCAGCAGAAAATACCAACGCAAAAGCAACTAAAAACCCACTCACACGCTTCATTGTTAATCTCCTAATTAAAAGTCTCAGATGCTAACACAAATCAACGAAGGTTGCGATAACCACACGCAAGTAATCTTTAGGTCGGTGTTCACTAACCGAAGACATTGCATAACTATTGCTCATTATTGGCTTGTTATGGTTTACGACAACAATTCTGACGTCCGTGGTTAATTCATTTAGTCATTACTGCTTTCTTGATACTTTCTGCAATGATCCTGATTGTCATCAAGAAATGCCAAAAGAACAGACACAGGGTGATAAAATATCACCTGTGTCTGTGAGTTAAAAACCAGAGGATAGGGTAAACTGGAAGACTTGCTGGCTATCCCATGGTTGTTTGTTTAAGGGTTTGGCAAGGCTGAAAGCCAATGGACCAAAGGGTGAGCGCCATTCAACGCCAATACCGGCTGAATACCGTAAAGGGCCTTCACCAAAACCACTTAAATAAGAAGGAGTGCCTCTTATAAAGACATTACCGGCATCAGCAAAAATGGTTGTTCTTACAGTATCTCGACTGAGTGGATAGGGTAAAACAATCCCCGCACTGCCGTTGACTAAAAAGTTTGCTCCTAATGCATTACCGCGGCTGTCACGTGGGCCCAAAGAGTAGCTTTCATAACCTCTGACCTGTCCTGGAGATGCAATACCCCCTGCGTAATAATTCTCAAAGAAGGGTAATCCATTCCCATTAAAGGTATTACCATAACCTACATTACCTAATAAGGTAAAAATAAATCCTTTAAACAGTGGTTGATATAAGTGAGCCTGATAATTAGTTTTATAATATGACAAGGAATTAGACGACGCCGGCAGAGCAACCAGCACACTCGCCTGTTGATTTAAGCCCCGGGTGGGAAAGGGAATTTGATCGTAACTATTGCGATTCCAGCCAGCAATTAGGCGAATTTCATGAAAATCGCGACCATATTGATTCACAAAATTTTGAATCTGTGTGACCGACCCCACTGATTTTATGCGTAAATCCTGATAGCCATAACCAAATTGGAAACTACTTTTTTCCGAAAGTAGCATGTTGTAATTGACGTCAAAACCAAACTGATCGGATGAATAAGCTGAAATATCCAGCTTCTTCGGATCAACGGTGCGGTAATACAGGTTCAGACCTCGTCCAATGCCTGTGTTGGTATAAAATGGATTGTAATAATTTAAAGAATAGTCTTGTCCCCAATAACTGGCATTAAATCCTACGCCAATAGAACGGCCCGTTCCCATAAAATTGTGTTGGTTAAACGCTGCATTGAATTGCGGCCCATTAGTACCGTAACCAAGCGATGCAGTAGCTTCTGCTGAAGGCGCTTCCTCTATCTCAACGTCTAAATCAACCTGGTTGTTAGTGCCCGGCACAGGGGTGGTTTTTATATTGACATTTTTTAAATAACCCAGCATTCGCAATTGTCGCTCGGATTCTTTGATATTGTGGAGTGACAATACACTTCCTTCATCCTGGCGAATCACATTACGTAAGACATAATCAGCCGTTTTGACATTTCCACGGAAATTAATCCGGCGCACATAAACATGACGTCCAGGCTCAATAATAAAGGTAATGAAAACGGTTTTGTTATTTTCATCAATACGCGGCTCAGCATTAATGGCAGGGAAACCGTAGCCAACATCACCTAAAGCCAAGCCGATGGCAGAAATGCTTTCAGTAACTTTTTTACGCGAGAATACATCACCCTGTTTCACCTGAACCAGTGAGTCTATTTTTTCCCTGGATAAAATAGTTTTACCCATCACTGTATAGCCGGCAAAGCGATATTGTGGTCCCTCGTCAATATGAATATTAATGAAGACGTCTTTTTTATCAGGAGACAATAATACCTGGGAAGAAACAATATTAAATTTCAGATAACCACGGTCGAGGTAAAAAGAGCGCAATGCTTCTAAGGAGGCATCCATTGCTGATTTTGAGTACTGATCTTTCTTGGTGAAATAAGTAAATACCCCACTTTCGGACAAAGACATTTCCGGCATCAATTCACTTTTAGAAAAATCACGATTGCCGATAAACTTAATTTCTTTGATACGAGAGACACGCCCCTCAGAAATAGTAATAGTAATAGCGACACGGTTTTCGGTTAAAGAAGTGACATTGGTTTCAATTCGTGCATTGTATTTACCGCGAGCATTATAAGCTTGCTTCAGCTCTTTCTCTAAACGCTCCAGTGAAGCGCGTTGAAAAACTCGCCCCTTTACCAGCCCCATTTGCTTAAGCAATTCCTTAAGCTTATCACTGGGTATTTCTTTATTACCCACTGTCGTAATCGAACCAATAGTTGCCCGCTCGACGACATTGACAATTAACGTATTCCCTTGACGCTCAAGTGACACAGACTGAAAAAAACCCGTATCATACAAAGCCCGAATAATTTGGGCAGTAGATGCAGAATTAACTTCTTCACCGACTTGAACTGGCAAGTAATTTAATACTGTACCTGTGCTAACGCGTTGTAAACCAGTAACTTTGATGTCACGTACAATAAACCCTTCTGCGGCCTGCACATGCATTGACCAGGTTAATATTGACGCACAACAAATACCCAAAACAATTTTTTTACTGACTTTCTTCATTATTATTTTACGTCCAGGACTACAGAATAAATTCTGGAATAATTTCCAGCGACAAATATAATTTGCCACCCCTTTTATAGGAACTGACCGAGCGTGTCAAGAAAACCCTAACTCGAAATTTGATTTAGATTAAGTATTATCACGCAGATTTAAACATAATTTTTAAAACTATTTAAATAAAATCAAAACGCTATTATTAACTTATCAATCTTGATACATCATTACTTAAAGCCAAAATTGTTAAGGCAACTAAGAATACCAGGCCCAAGTAAATACCAAAGGATCTTATTTCTTCAGAGAGAGGTCGCCCACGCACAATTTCAACTAAATAATACAATAAATGACCCCCATCCAGCATTGGAATAGGGAGCAAATTTAAAACACCTAGGCTTATACTCACTATGGCTAAAAATGATAGGTAATAGACTAAACCACTTCGAGCAGACTCCCCTGCACCTTGAGCTATCCCTACAGGACCACTAATCGTTTTAAGCCCTAATTTGCCAGTGGCAAAGCGTCCAATGAGGACAAAAGTCGCTCCTGTAAGCTCAACTGTCTGGACAAAGGCAGTGCTTAAGGCTTTAAATGGACCTTCACGCTCTACCCGAAGCCATTGTGAAGGCCAATCCACTTTTTGGGATCGAACACCTAGAAAACCTTCTTTGCTGCTATTGATGTCTTTTACCCCTATCCGGATGGGGAAACTATGAATTTTTCCCTCCCTAAGAACCGATAGGGTCAGCATGGTGTCTGGATGTTCTCTTACATAGCCCACTAAATCCAGCCAATCATTTAAAGGCTTATCATTCATTTTTTTTATAATATCACCCACTTGCAAACCCGCTTTACCAGCCGGTGAATCAGCCACTACCTCACCAATAATTGGAGGAATAGTAGGAATAAAGGGTACGATTCCCAAACCTCCCAAAGGATCGGGATTTTTTGCATCAATCTTCCAATTTTTCAATGGTAAAATTAGGGAGGAATGTCTTCCGTCCTCTAGTGATTTAACAGTAATATTTATAGTTTCATGACTGCCAATAAGAGGCATGAGAGCAAACTGAAAATCTCGCCAACTGTCTATTTTCTTATCGTTTAAACTCAAAATTTCCTGCTTGGCCTTAAGCCCTGCCATCGCAGCGATGCTGTGAGGCTCTACCTTTTCAACCATGGGTGCTAATGATTGAATACCAATTACTAAAACTAACCAGAGAGCCAAAAAAGCAAGTAAAAAATTAAAGAAAGGGCCAGCCACGACAATAGCAATACGTGTCCAGACTGGTTTATTATTAAAAGCCCGATGTCGCTCACTTTCAGATACATCTCCCTCTGTCTCATCAAGCATTTTTACATAACCACCCAAGGGAAAAAGGGAAAAGGCGTACTCTGTACCCTGTTTGTCATACCAGCGAGCCAGCACTTTGCCAAAGCCAAATGAAAAGCGCAGTACTTTTACCCCACAAAGACGCGCTACTAAAAAATGACCATATTCGTGGACAGTGATTAGTACTAACAAGGCAAGAAAAAAGTAAAATAATGTGGCAACCATAATATTATCCAGGTGCTAATAAATGTAATCCCCAATAAAATAAGGGGGAAGCAGCAATTAGGCTATCAAGACGGTCCAACACTCCCCCATGACCAGGTAGTAAATGACCAGTATCTTTTAGTTTAGCTCTTCTTTTCAGAAGACTAATAAATAAATCACCTAATATTGACACTAAAGCAGTTGCAGCAGCAATGCCAAACCAAATTAATAGCCTTTGCGGTTGAAAATAAAAATAGGCAATCACGGCCATCAGTAGAGATAATAGAAATCCTGCCAAGGACCCCTCAATGGTCTTGCCAGGACTTACAGCAGGTATTAATTTATGACGCCCCCACTGCTTGCCCGCCAAATATGCCCCAATGTCTGCAGCCCAAATTAATACTAAAAGATACAGTATCAATGCTTTTCCTTGTGGCTGTGCGTGAATTTTAACCATACTTTGGGCAAACAAGGGCAACACCAGCAATCCTGCAAGTGTGACAACCCAGGGGTAGCCCCAAATTGCTTGAGATGCAGGAAAATAAATTACAGCAATTAAAATGAACAACCAAAGGACAAGTCCTGCGAAAAGCCAGCGATTAAATTCAAATTGAGACGCCCAGGCCAAAATTAATACAATTGCTATAAAAGCAAGCTTAAGCACCACATGCTTAAGAGGAATCAATTGCAACCATTCAAAAGCGCAGCCTAAAAGCAACAAGGCCATCATACTGGCGAAAATCCAATTGGTCGCATAATAAAGCGCGAGTAGAACCAATGGTACTAAAATAAGGGTAGTGATAAGACGCTGTCTAAACATGTTTTACCTTATTGATTTGCTGAGAAGTTTTACCATAACGTCGCTCACGCTGACTGAAATCTGCTAATGCTTTTTTAAACTCCTCTGCTGTAAAATCGGGCCAATGAATCTCTGTAAAATACAGTTCTGTATAAGCCAGCTGCCAAAGGAAAAAATTACTTATTCGTTGTTCTCCACTTGTTCGTATAAACAAATCAGGCTCAGGTAAACCCTGTGTGCTAAGTGCCTCATTCAGCAATGCTTCATTGATGGCTTCAATTTTTAATTCACCAGCAGCCACTCGTGTGGCAATGGCTTTTGTGGCTTGGACAATATCCCATTTGCCACCATAGTTAACGACTACATTAAGCGTCAATCGCCTGTTATTCATCGTCAAATTTTCTGCCGCCTGCATTTGCTTTTGTAATTCTACCGATAATCCCGCTCTATTCCCCGTAAAACGTAAACATATCCCATGCTGATGAAGCTCCCTTACTTCATGACCGAGCGCATCGATAAAAAGCTTCATGAGAAATTCAACTTCATTTTCTGGTCTGGACCAGTTTTCACTGCTAAAAGCAAATAAACTTAACACAGGAATTTGAGTTTGCAAGCAGCATCGAATCACTGTTTTTACAGCCTCAACACCGGCACGATGCCCCTCTACCCTTAACAATCCACGATTTTGTGCCCAACGTCCGTTACCATCCATAATAATGGCAACATGTTGAGGTAGTATCTCATTCAAACTCATTCATCCAACATTCAAAATGGCTGATAGTCTAACCGCTTTAGCGTAAAATATTAAGTACTGGATGCAGCAGTCCCTTACTCAGCCATTTATCAGCGACTCCTCTGTCAAGTAAACTTCTAGGAAATATTAAAAAGCAGTATATAATTCTGTTTTTAAAATGAGGAAATTTTTGTCATGCTAAAAAACACACCACTCGTCCTAATTATTCTTGACGGCTGGGGCTATCGGGAAGAAATTACGCATAATGCCATAGCCCTGGCCGATACCCCACAATGGGATGAATGGTGGTCTGCCTATCCTCATATGTTACTTGATGCTTCTGGACATCAAGTTGGTTTGCCTGATGAACAAATGGGAAACTCGGAAGTTGGTCATATGCACATTGGAGCAGGACGTATTATTTCTCAGGATTTTACGCGTATTAATGAGGCAATCAGCAGCGGCGATTTCGCCAATAATAAAGTCTTTCTTAATGTGATTCAAAAGGTTCAACAACAAGGCAAGCGTTTACATGTAATGGGATTACTCTCTCCGGGTGGTGTACACAGCCATGAAGAACACTTATTTGCCTTTTTGTCCTTATGTCATCAACATAACTTCAATAAACTATGCCTGCATCTCTTTCTTGATGGTCGGGATACACCGCCACAAAGTGCTTTACAGAGTATTACACGGCTTAATCAACAACTGGAACAATATCCCGTTGCCAAAATAAGTTCTCTAACAGGACGATATTTTGCTATGGACCGAGATCAACGCTGGGAAAGAACAGCACCTGTCTATCGACTACTCACAGAAGGACAGAGTAATTTTCAATTTCCAACAGCAGAGGCTGCTATTCAGCATTTTTATTTAGAAAAAAAATGTGATGAATTTATTCCGCCAACCATTATTGGTGATACTTGTCTCATTGAAGAGGATGATTCTATTTTCTTCTTTAATTTTCGAGCAGATAGAGCGCGACAATTAACTCAAGCCTTCATTAATGATTCTTTTGAGGGCTTTGTGCGTACTCGCCAACCACATCTGGCTCATTTTATTACCATGACCCGCTATGCTAAAAATTTGCCAACGGAATGTGCTTTTCCTCCCCTACTATTAAATAACACACTGGGTGAGCTTATTGCCGATGCGGGCCTAAGCCAACTACGAATTGCTGAAACGGAGAAATATGCCCATGTGACCTTTTTCTTCAATGGGGGATCAGAGCATATCTTTGCTAATGAGGACAGAATTTTAATACCCTCTCCCCAGGTAGCCACCTATGATTTATTACCAGAAATGAGTGCACCCGAACTTACTCATGCTTTAGTCGATGCCATACACAGCGAAGCTTACGATGTAATTATTTGCAACTATGCCAATGCTGACATGGTAGGGCATACAGGCGACTTTGAGGCAACAGTAAAGGCAATTGAATGTTTGGACCGATGTCTGCATGATGTGGGCCAGGCTGTAGCCAAAAAAGAAGGCGCTTTGCTGATTACGGCAGATCATGGAAATGCAGAAGCCATGTTTGACGAAACGACTCATCAGGCTCATACCGCGCATACTTGCCAACCTGTTCCACTTCTTTTTGTTGGCGAAAAATGGCATTTTAATCGTCAGCAAGGTAGCTTAATTGATGTTGCTCCCACAATACTGACCTTATTAGGTCTGGAAAAACCTACTGAAATGACTGGCGAAGTTTTATTGGTGGAAAATGAATGACTTTACAGATTAAAAATTCTGCAGCACGGCACTGCCTCGTCTTACTTCTTTTTATAAATGCGGCATGGGCTGAAAATGCCGCTATCGTGCAAACAAAAACCAAACTAAAACAATTAGACAGCCAAATTCATCAATTAAAACAGACATTGGCAACCGCCACCGATAGACGAGGAGTATTAAATCAGGAACTGGCAGAAACAGAGAAGCAAATTGGTGAAGGAATACGAAAGCTGCGCTCGATTCAAAGTGATATGACTTCCAAGCAACAAAAAATTGTCATGCTGCAGCAACATCTTAATGCATTAAATAAACAATTGGCTGTTCAACAACAACTGTTGGCTACTCATGTAAGGACACGTTACAAAATGGGGCAATACGAACCACTCAAATGGATAATTAATCAAGATGAACCTTATGCCATCAGCCGCTTGTTAACATTTTATCAATACTTAATCCAGTCACGGCAAACCATTATTGACGAAATTGATGTGACCAAACGCAATATTACTCTTAATCAAAACGCATTGAAAACAGAGCTTATAGCACAACAACAATTACAAAAGGATTTAAATAACCATCAACAGCAACTTGAGCGTACAAAACATTATCATACTGCGGTTATTGAATCACTTAATAATGAAATTCAAACCAAACAGCATACTTTAGAGGAATATGAACATAACAAAGACAATCTCACTCGTTTGTTAAAAACACTGGCTTTACAAAGTATTATGCAAGCAAAAAAACCCTTCACCCAAATGCGACACAAATTACCAAGACCGGTGACAAGCAATCGAAGTGCTTACCAAAAAATGAACCAAGGCGTGACATTTTTTGCCGCGGAAGGAACACCTGTTACTGCCGTTTACCCAGGTAAAATTGTATTTAGTGATTGGTTGAACGGCTATGGATTACTCTTAATTATTGACCATGGGCAAGGTTTTATGACTTTATATGCTCATAATCAGTCGTTGTTCAAATCTAAAGGTAGTAATGTCTTGCAAGGAGAAGCCATTGCAGCGGTTGGCCATAGCGGCGGACTCAAACAAAACGGACTATACTTCGAAGTAAGACACCGTGGTAAAGCAGTTCCACCGCTTGAATGGTTGTCCTAGAGTATTAATAAATTCTGTAGACTGAGCCAGAATTCAGGAGTGATTTGAAGTGGATGTATTAACTCACCAGTACAAGATATCCCTCGTTAACTATCAATAAGGCTACAGGAGAGTAGAATTTATTATCCAAGCTCTAAATTGGCCTTGGCATTTATATTGCTATATATACTCATACCCGGAGCTGGCCGCTTGTTGCGCGCCAAACTACCAAGGAGAAACAGTATGCACAACAAACGGTTTTATTATAAAGCAGTAGTCGCTTTAGTCACAACCGCTTTTATTCTACCGACACCAGCGTTTACTGCAGCTCAAACGAATAGTACCACTGAAGAGACAGCTACACGAAAAATACCCATGGAAGACGTGCAACGTTTTTCCAATGCGATTGGTCAAATTAAAAAATATTACGTAAAACCGGTGGATGACAAAGAATTGTTTGATAATGCAATAAAGGGGATGCTAAATGGGTTGGATCCCCATTCCACCTATCTCGATGAAGCTTCCTTTAAAGAATTACAAATGTCCACCAGTGGTGAGTTTGGCGGTTTAGGCATTGAAGTTACTATGGAAGAAGGTGTTGTTAAAGTAGTGACTCCCTTAGTTGATACTCCTGCATTTAAAGCAGGTATCAAAGCTGGTGATTATATTATTAAACTGGGTAACCGCTCTGTACAGGGTATTAGCTTGAAAGAAGCCGTTGACCTAATGCGCGGAAAAGAAGGCACCACCCTTGATCTAACTATTTTGCGTAAAGGAGAAAGTAAACCACTGAATTTTTCTGTAGTACGCGAGAAGATTCTTATTAAAAGTGTAAAAAGTAAACTGCTTGACGATGGCTATGGCTATATACGCTTAACTCAATTTCAAGCCATGACAGGTGAAGATATGGAAAAAGCCATTGCTCAACTTAAGCAAGAAGCCGGGGGTAAATTAAAGGGGCTTATTCTGGATTTGCGCAATAATCCTGGTGGCTTATTGGATTCCGCTATTCAGGTTTCTGATGCTTTCCTTGACTCAGGAAAGAATGGAAAATCAGACTTGATTGTGTATACTCAAGGTCGTTTACCTGGCTCTAAATTTACAGCGCTGGCGAATCCCGGCGACATCCTTGATAATGCACCACTTGTTGTCTTAATTAATAATGGTTCTGCCTCCGCTTCTGAGATTGTTGCCGGCGCACTCAAAGATAACAAACGAGCCATTATTCTTGGCACACAAAGTTTTGGAAAAGGATCTGTTCAAACCGTATTACCACTGGATGAAAAACGCGGCATCAAATTGACGACTGCTTTATATTACACACCTGCTGGAACCTCTATACAAGCTAAAGGTATTACACCAGATATTATCGTTGAAGAAATATCTGTACCTAAAGCTGATAAAAATAAAAATAAAGCCGATGCATTCGCAGGTTTTAGCGAGGCTGATTTAAATGGTCATCTGATTGATAAAAATGAAGGCATTGAACACAAAAATTCCATGGCTTCTAAAGATGATGAAACCCTGTTGCATGAAGATTATCAATTGTATGCAGCCTTGACTATTCTGAAAGGCTTGGCTGTCGCCAAACGCTAACCATTCTGCCACAGGTAATCAGGGGCTTGGTGGATAGCCCCTGCTAAAGTAGTCAATTCTCATCTTCGCGGATTTAGGTGGCTTTCTCTATGACAACAAATGCCAATCTTTTATACGCCCTGTATAAGAAATTATGTTCTTTTTATCATTTTGTGAGATAATTCCCAGTCTATCGATCTTCTTCATTGGGTTATGCGTCTTTTTAAATTGTTAATCCTTGGTGCGTTAGTCATTTTGCAATCACTGGCTTTTGCCAATATTAATCACCAATTTAATCTCATTAAAAATGATCCGAATCATTTATTCGCATTTTTAAAAGCAATGCCTAAAGGCGGTGAATTACATTATCATCTTGCAGGTGGTGCTTACCCTGAAACCATGCTGTCCGTAGTTGCCAACAATAATTATTGTTTAAATAAAAATTCCTTTACCTTAACTAAAATTATTGAAGATTGCCGTGGTATTCCTATTCAGGAAGTAGTAAAGCGACCTGATGTTTATGAAAAAACAGTTGAAGCCTGGTCTATGAAAAATTTTCAACCTATTCAGGAGTCAGGCCACGATCATTTTTTTAATAGTTTTTATAAATTCATACCTGTAGTGACTGATCACAGTCCGGAACTTCTTTCCGGCATCATGCAGCGGGCTGCTAATCAACATGAACAATATATGGAAGTGATGATTTTGCCGGACAATGCAAATTCCACAGGCTTTGCTGATCCAGAACTTTTGAAAATGTCTTTTGCTCAGGCAAAAGCCCACTTACTGGCAAATTCAGATTTTCAAAATAATATTCGGTTTACAGTGAATGAAACGTCGGCGCTGCTGCAAAAAACTAAAAAACTCTTAAATTGTGAGAAAACACCCGAACAAGACGTTTGTCAGCTGACTGTAAAATTTCAATATTTTGTTTTGCGTGAACAGCCTTTGGAAAAAGTTTTTGCCCAGGCTTTAAATGGCTTTGCTGCAGCCTCACAATCCAATGAGCTTGTTGCTGTTAATTTAGTACAACCTGAAGATGGTTTAATTTCCTTGCGCGATTACCATCAACAAATGAAAATCTTTGCATTTTTACGACAAGCCTACCCAAACGTACATGTGAGCTTGCATGCGGGTGAATTGGAACCCAGTGCTGTAGTACCCGAAGCTTTAAATTTCCATATTAATGAAGCAGTTAATACTGCGCATGCAGAACGAATTGGCCATGGAACCGCTATCGCGTATGAAAATAATGTATCTCAACTACTCAAACAAATGGCTAAACAACAAATTGCCGTTGAAGTTAATTTAACTAGTAACCAAAAAATTCTTAACATTCAGGGCAAGCAACATCCCTTACGCTATTATTTAACAAATAACATACCGGTTGTATTATCAACGGATGATGAAGGAATATTGCGCACTGATTTAACCCGAGAGTATGCAAAAGCTGTCCTCGATCATGATCTTGACTACACGGAACTAAAACAGATAAGTCGTAATGCGCTAACCTATAGTTTCCTGCCTGGTCAAAGTCTTTGGCTTAATGCTGCAAAAGCTAAACCGGTTAAGCCATGTGAAAATTGGCACAGTTCAGATTGTTTAAAATTTATTAAAACCAGCGAAAAAGCGAGGTTGCAATGGCAACTCGAAGAAAAATTAAAGCAATTCGAACGTAAATATTTAAAGTAATAACTATTGGTGTAACTACTCTCTGATAACGAGTCATCCTCCTCATATTCCTTGTTCTCTTTTTGTACTTTTGGAAATAATTGATGATCAATCTCTATCAGTTTTTGATGAATATACGTTACCAAACGCCTTGAAGACATAATTGATAAATGACCATGGCGATCTAAAATTAATCTGGAACCAGGATGTGTCTTAACGTAGTCATCAACATAGCTTGCAGAAGGTGCAACTATCGCATCTTCTGCTGCACCAATAAAATGGTAGTCATGTTTACTGTCGCTAACAGCTTTATTAAGCTGCTCCAGTAACTCCGCCTTAACTTCCATTTGGGCGACTGAGATAGAAAATAAAGAGAGAGGTTTCATTGCCCAGTCAGACCCCTTGTAAGGTGCACAAATGGAGAATAATGCATGAACCGTTATACCTGAACGAGCAGCAAGGTATTCTGCAGCACGCGAAATCACCAATCCTCCTCGAGAATGTCCCATTAGAATAACCTGCTCATGTTCGTTGGCTCCTATTTTCTTTATTAATTCTCGTGCAAAATATTTAATTCCTTTGCCTGCATATCGATGCTCAAATGAGACCAAATGAATAGTGGAGACATAATCTGGAAGCCCTTTTTCTATTAAACGTTCAACTATTCGTGAAAATGATCCCGGCTGGTCTGCAGTACCATGAACGCAATAAATGGCAATGCCTTTACGAAGCGAAGGTTCAGCTGTATCAGGTATTTTAAAATTGGGATTGTAGTAAACAATATCCCCTGACATAAGTGTTTTAAGCCAATAGTAAGTATGGCTGACTGTACCAGTAGTACTGACTGGTTGGATGTCTTGAAACCAACGCCAAAAAGAAGAAAACATGCTATTCCCTGTAATGTGTACGTTTACTCAATGATTGAACAATTAAGCTAGAAATGCAACTTTAACTAAAACCCCATTACAATGGCCCATCGGGCTACACTCACTGTAATCTATGGCTTTAAACAGGAAAGTAGATTGAATTGTTCGACCCAATCTATTTGTCAACAAGACTAAATAATAACCAGATTGCCTTTTTTATGATTTTATAATATGATTTTTACTTTTTACAATATCAGGGGTCAACATGTCTGTAGAATTATCAATAGGGCATCTAACAGGTTCAGCAAAAGTAATTAGAAATCATCTCTATACTGATGATGTAATTTGGCGCAATCGTCGTACGGTAGGACAAATGTTCTTTCAGCCTTATGAATCTAAACAAGAATTTATTTATTGCGCCCGTCATACCTTTCAACCAATGGTAATTCTTGGAGCAGCGATATTAAACCCCTGTATACTAGTCATTGTTCCTGCTGTAATAGGCGGTTTGTCTGCTGTATTTGCTGCCTTAGGTGGAGTTAGTAAATTATGTGGAAATGAAAATGCAGCATCGTTTTTTTTAGATACTGCAGAATTTCTTATTAAAGATCTGTGCCAGGCATTCATCGACCTAGTCGTTTTACCAGTATCAGCGTTTGCGATGTTAACTCGAGGAGTCGCCACTGGGCTACAAGCAGCAGGACTTAATAGAGAACAGACTGCTCCTGAAGAAGAAGTATTACTATCTCCCTCTAATGCCTAAATCATAATTGTTATTTATGGCCTGGTTGTCGCTAAAGCGTCAACCAGAATCACCATGCTGAATTACAGCTAAGAACATTGCAATAAGCAATACACCAAATAGATGGGTAATGTTACCCATTAGGCACGCCTCTCAAACGCCTTATAATTAAAGCACCTTATTTTAATTAAAATAAAAATATAGATGAGCTTTAATAAAGATAGATTATTTAAAGCGTGAAATGTGTGTGGAGTAACTTATCACAGAGTTGATAGACGTCCTAAGAATTCCTTAAAGCGGATGATAAGCGAAAAGTGGTATGAAATTAAGTGATGATGGTAAAACTCTATTAGAAGTTGATATCAACGACATCAAAAAAGATGGCACTTTCAATATCCCTAAAGGAGTCACCGCTATTGGTAAATTCGCATTTTACGATCACAGTGGATTACAAACCCTCATAAAGAGGCTCGCCACCATCATTGGTTGGTCATTTTATGATAGCATCGAATTAAAATCAATCACCGTTACTAGTGAAGTTACCTCTATTGGAGCTTCGGCATTTTGGGGTTGTAGTGGATTACAACATATTACCCTCCCTGAAGGAATCATCTCTATAAGTTTTGCCACATTTTGGGATTGTAGTGGGCTACAATCTATCACTCTCCCTAAGGGAGTTACCTCCATTGGAGATTTTGCCTTTAGCTATTGCAGTGGATTGCAGTCCATAACCCTACCTGAAGAAGTCACCTCTATTGGTATAATGGCATTTGTGGAATGTGCAAACTTACATAGCATCATGATCGTTAGCGAAGATGATAATTCTATACAGCGTATTACAAACTTATTACCCTGTCATTTAAAAGACAAAGTAATCTCAAAGGATATGACGGCAATGATTTTGCAAATCCGCAAGACCCAACTTTCCAGAGTAGCACTGGCACCAGAAATAAATCCACTGTATCGCTATTTTAGCCTTGATGCACGATATACTTCTAAAGTTACAGTAGAAAACGAGATTGGTGAAAGTATAGAAATGGACTGCAACAAACTTCCTAGCGATATTTTTCAATATATGAACCGTTTTTTAATCAATGAGAATCGTTATTATCAGAAAGCACAAGTGCTCATGCATTTAGTGCCTTTGCCCAAAAGTAGAAACGGATTAGAGACCTATAAAAATAAATTGGAAAGTATAGCGAATGAATGCATTACAAAAGCAAAGGAATTTAGTAAACCAATGGTTTCACTTTCACAAAAAGAATTAAAGGCCTCTCTCGAAGCGCAATTGAAAGCAATAGCGCGTAAAGAAGAAGACTTAAAACTGCGCTTTCATTTTAAAGCTGCTAATGCAGTAGGGAAACTCCATAAAAAAATCATGCAAAGCTATAGAAACACGCTCCCTGTTAACGTAGTACAATTTAAAAAAGAGTGTAAGGATGCCATTGATGAGGCTCGTCCTCATCTAGAAAATCACCGTGGCTTGAAACTCCATTTAAAATATCTGGCATTTACAGTAACTGGTTTGGGCGCTCTCATTGTTTTAGCTGATATAGGGTACAAGCAGGTCACAGGAAAACACTTCTCTTTCTTTAAAACAGATACTGCTCAAAAACTAAGTGCTCTCGAGAAAATTCTGGATGAAGTACCCGACGATTCTAAAATAATGAACCTTCTAACCAACTGAAAAAAAGCTCAATGTCTAGTCTTGGAGCGTCGAGAATCAGATTTGTGCGCTAAGTATAGCGCACGAAAAATTTCTACGTATTAGATGGGTTAGTTAAACATCAAATGGATCGCGCAGAATAATAGTCGAGTCTCTTTCTGGACCTGTTGAGAGCATATCAACAGGAACTTCAAGTAATTCCTCAATACGCTTGATATAAGCAATAGCATTCGCAGGCAATTGTTTTACCTCTGTCACATCGGCTGTTGATTCAGACCAACCAGGCATTTCTTCATATACAGGTGAAAGACCTTCAAAATCCTCAGCAGCTTGAGGTGGGCGAGATAACAGGTGTCCATTGGTATCATGATAAGCCACGGCAATTTTTACAGTATCCAAACCATCCAGCACATCCAGTTTTGTCATGCATAAGCCGGTGATGCTATTAAGCTCAATGGAGCGACGTAATAATACCGCGTCAAACCAACCACAGCGACGCGGACGACCAGTGACTGCACCAAACTCATTACCACGCGTAGCCAATTCTTTACCAATTTCATCCTGCAGTTCTGTCGGAAAAGGTCCACCACCAACTCGCGTCGTATAGGCTTTGGTGATACCTAAAATATAATCTAGATAGCGTGGGCCAAAGCCAGCACCATTCACTACACTGCCCACACATGTATTGGATGAGGTTACAAAAGGATAGGTGCCATGATCAATATCAAGATAAACTCCTTGAGCACCTTCAAATAAAATGGAGTCACCTTTTTGACGGTGTTCATGTAAACAAGTGGTGACATCGCAAATCATGTCACGTAATTCTTCAGCCCAAATTTTAGCGTCTTCCAGTAATGGTGCTAACTCTACTTCGGGTTGATGGTAATAGTTTTTCAGAACAAAATTATGATATTGCAATAATTCTGCAAGCTTGGTGGAAAAACGCTCAAAGTTCAATAAATCCTTTACCTTCAATGCTCTTCTTGCAATTTTATCCTCATAAGCAGGACCAATTCCTCGACCGGTAGTGCCAATCGCTGCCGTGCCTTTTTGACTTTCGCGCGCCTTATCCAAGGCAATGTGGTAAGGCAATATTAAAGGACAAGCCTGACTAAGATGTAATCGATTACGAACATCAACCCCTTTACTTTCTAACTCCTTAATTTCATCCAGTAATGCTTGTGGTGATAACACAACGCCATTGCCAATGTAACATTGAACATGAGGGCGTAACATCCCCGAAGGAATTAAACGCAATACTGTTTTTTCACCTTTAATTTTGAGGGTATGTCCAGCATTATGCCCCCCTTGATAACGAACAACAACCTGAGCGTCATGAGTGAGCAAATCAACGATTTTACCCTTACCCTCATCACCCCATTGTGTTCCAATAACTACAACATTTTTACCCATAATGGACTCTTTACTCTGCAAATTGATGAACAATGGAAAGGAGAATAACTCCTACCAGCATGCTAAATAACCCGGTTATACGCAATACTTTTTCATCCTGTCCAATAATTTTGCGCAATAATTCCTTCCATTTCACGGGCGAAGTAAATGGCATTAAACCCTCGAACACGAGCACTAAAGCAAATGCAGAGAGGAAGTTAATGATCACAAACAGCCTCCAATAAAAAAGGGCTAAGCATGCTTAACCCATTTTGACAAATGTAACGATTATATCAGTTTTTTCCGTTAGTACCATTACCCTGACGTCCTGCATTCTTAAAGTAGTCAAAAAAAGCACTACTTTGATCAAGAATGAGAATATCTCGTTTATTGTTAAAACTACCTTCATAAGCTTTCAAGCTACGGTAAAATGCAAAAAAATTCTGGTTTTTAGTAAATGCCTCCGCATAGATTTTAGCTGCCTCTGCTTGACCTCGAGCCCTGATTTTGTGACCTTCACTTTGTGCTTGTGCTAATAAAATTGTCACTTTCGCATCAGCAGCCGCTCTGATTGCTTCGGCAATAGCATTACCATCAGCGCGATGACTATTCGCAATTCTCTGCATGTTAGCCCGCATTAGCTGAAAAATGTTATTGCTGGTATTTTCAGGTAATTCGATACCTTTAATTCGCACATCAACAATCTGAATTCCCAATTGTCTGGCTTGTTGTTCTGCTTTATCGCGTAAAATTTCCGTCAGATCCTCACGCCCACCCGATATATCAGAAATAGTACGCTTACCAAACTCGGCACGCAGGAAGGTATTTAGCTGTTGCTCAAGCAATGTCTCTGCTTTAAACTCATTACCACCTGTCGATTTGTAATATCGCGCCAGATCTGCAATTCGCCATTTGACATAGTAGTCAGCAATCACATCTTTCTTTTCTTTAGTAACGATACGAGACGATTTAATATCGAGGGTCTGAATACGAGTATCAAAAATGCGTACACTTTCAATAAAAGGGGTTTTAATATGTAAACCAGGACCTAAAATTTTTACATTTTGGGTTTTATCATCCATAACCAAACGGCCTAGTCGAAGTAAAATCCCATGTTGCCCCTGGGTAATCGTAAAGACACTTGCCAGTATTACTAATAAAATAGCAAAGGCAAGAATGCCTAGGGTCGTTTTTGCTGCACTCATTAATCATCTCTCCCTTGCCGATAAGTTCGTCTGCCAAGATTACGAGTAGTAACTATCGCACTTTCAACCTGTTCATCTTCAGCTGCTTTTTTGGCGTCTGCTGATTCTGTATTCATTAATGGCGGGTTAAGACTGGCATTGGCTAATTTATCTAATGGTAAATAAAGAAGATTTCCAGATTTACCATCGACAATAATTTTACTGCTTTTACTTAACACTTGTTGCATCATCTCCAGGTACATGCGCTCTGAAGTCACAACCGGTGCCTGTGTATATTCAGGCAATAAGGCCAAAAATTCTGCCACATCGCCTTTGGCACGTAAAATTACCTGCTGAGCATAAGCCTGGGCTTCTTCAAAAATACGTTTAGCATTTCCCTCAGCAATAGGCACTACTTTAGCTTGATAAGCCAAAGCCTGCTCCCTAAAGCGTTTCTCATCTTCCCTAGCCTTGATAGCATCATCGAAAGCATCTTGTACATTTTCTGGAGCACGTGCCGGCTGCGGTGATACATTTACAATAACAATACCCGTTTTGTATTGATTTAAAATTTTTACCAAGGTGTCCTGGACGCTATTTCCCCAGGCTTCACGACCTTCTGTAATAATTTGATCAAATGTTGTCGTACCTACCACTTGCCTCAGAGCACTGGAAGTTGCCTGTTGAAGACTTTCCTGGGGGTCGGCAACATTGAATAAATATTCTTCTAAATCGCCGATGCGATATTGAACCACGACGGACACCGCAACGAGATTTTCATCTTTAGTTAACATCTGTGCAGAATAAGAATAGTCAGAAACCCGATCCACATTTTGCACAACCTTGGTGGAAATAATACGCGGAATCCAATGAGGCCCCGGTCCAACCGTTTCTACATATTTTCCAAAACGAAGAATAACGGCTTGCTCTGCAGGATCAACAATAAAAATACCTGCCAAAGCCCATAGAATAAAAACAATTAAAGCAGCCATCAAGGCCAGCAGGCCGCCGCTACCTTTATTCGCAGGGGAGTTACCGTCAGGCTGGTTAGAACCTCCAAAAAAAGTTTTTTTCAGTTTTTCTTGAAAACGCTTTAAAGCTTCATCCAAATCCGGTGGTTGATTTTTACCACTCCATGGATCTTTGCCTTTATCTGGCTCATTCCAACCCATCAATCTCTCCGTTTTACAGAAAATTAGGATTTTATGGGGTATACTCGCTTTAAGCAAGCAAACCTCACTATCAATCTGTTACAAAGAGTTCAAATTTTCCCGTTGCACAAGGGTGGATGATAGACATCCACACCAACATTTCATAAAGTCGACGATAAAATTGAATTACTCGTATCCAGGCTAATATGAACTGTGGGAGTCGATTTCTTCATCTCGACTACTATTTTGGAGGTACGTGAACTGGTATGCATTTCTGCATAAGCAAGTACATGCGCCCAACAAGTTACTTCACCACTTGCAATTAAATGTAGCATTTCGCTCCAGGGGTTAAAAAAACTGGTCTTTAACGTTTGTTTATACCGCTTTACAAACTCAGCAAAGAGAAGCTCTTCCTGTTGAAACACTGGCTCCCGGTTTTCCTCAACGACGACCTGCCTTGTATTCTCACCCTTTTCCATTTCATTAGTAGTTATGATCGTATTTGATAAATTAATTAACGTCTGCAGCTGAAAACCCAAATCATCTGCTTTACCGAATAAATGACGAAAGGTCTGACTCCAGGAATTTTTGGCAAAGAGAATATTATGTAGAGGGTCTGCCTTATTAAGGCACTTCCTCAAAAAATTGGCGGCCAGTTGAGGATTCGCTTGTGAATACTCTTTTACCGCAATAAATAACTGATGACGATTATCCATAAGCAGCGAGCGCAATAAATGATGAGCGGGTACATCTGCACCATGGCAAAGCAACATGGCAATACCTCGTAGTGCTTCTTTTGGTTTCTTTTGGTCATGTACTCGAATACACAAAAGATCCATCGCACTGTAATCCTCCTGATTGAGAACTCCAATGAACTCGCGATTGCGCTCCAAACTTAATGTTTGATAATGCACAAGCAGCTCCTTTAAGGCTGTAATCCTTCCCAGGCGTGCTGCTATCAGAAGTGGAGTTTCCACTAAATGACCACAGGGGTTGGAAAGCCGTGCACCTGCTTTAATTAATAAAGGAAGTGCTTCCGAAAAATTACTAATAATTGCCTGATGTAGAGGCAATATATCCCAAACTTTACCGTTCTCTTCAAAAGGACTCGGCAAATTAACATTGATACCATATTGAATTGCTACCCCTAGAGAATCAATATGATGCGTTTCTATAATTCTATAGATAAGACGTTTTCCTGTTGCATCTCGAACATTCAAATTTAAAATTTGCCGCTCTGATTCAACTGCTTTCGGATCTTGCAAATGTTGTTCGTTCAGAAGAAGTCGCACTAACTCCAGTTTTTTTAATTTAAAAATTAAATGCAGTGGCTCGTTGGCGTTAATATCTATTCGCTGTTGTAAAAGCCACTCAATATGCTCCACCAGATTGCTAGTTTCTGAATGCGCATAAATAAGGTATTCCAGTACAGTGAGCTGTGCCCCCTCAGGGATATTAATGGTATTTCCTTTGGGTATAAGAAATGCTTTGTTTAGAAAATCTTTATCTTTTTCTAAGGTCTTTTGAATAAGATTAACAAAGGCTTCCCTTCCTTCTGCAATTGCTTGCTTTATCTCATCAAATAATTTCATATCTATTATCCCAATAGTAAGAGCTTCTTAGCGAAAGACCAGTTTACATATTGGGCAATTGAAGATCAATTTTTGATTCTCTTAATTCAAGGCAAGATCATACTATTTTGAATTAATTTCCCACTATCTTGCACAAGTTACCGTTATTCTGAGTATCCAACCACATTGTGGCAAACATCAAAAAAGGCACCTGTCATCCCAAACGTAGTGATCTCCTTTGTATTAGGAGATGTCTCACTACGTTCGACATGACGGTCGTCTTTGGGAGCAAAAGCGAAGAATCCCCAGCAGATAAAATCATGCTCTCTGAACGAAAAAGATTCTTCAAGCGACGATGTCGCTTTCAGGATGACGGGTGTTAGAGACTTTTGCATATTCTTTTACATCTCGTCATCCAAAATTACATCTCGTCATCCAGAATTACATCTCGTCATCCAGAATTACATCTCGTCATCCAGAATTACATCTCGTCATCCAGAATTACATCTCGTCATCCAAAATTACATCTCGTCATCCAAAATTACATCTCGTCATCCAGAATTACATCTCGTCATCCAAAATTACATCTCATCATCCAAAATTACATCTCGTCATCCAGAATTACATCTCGTCATCCAGAATTACATCTCGTCATCCAGAATTACATCTCGTCATCCAGAATTACATCTCGTCATCCAGAATTACATCTCGTCATCCAGAATTACATCTCGTCATCCAGAATTACATCTCGTCATCCAGAATTACATCTCGTCATCCAGAATTACATCTCGTCATCCAGAATTACATCTCGTCATCCAGAATTACATCTCGTCATCCAGAATTACATCTCGTCATCCAGAATTACATCTCGTCATCCAAAATTACATCTCGTCATCCAAAATTACATCTCGTCATCCAAAATTACATCTCGTCATCCAAAATTACATCTCGTCATCCAAATTACATCTCGTCATCCAAAATTACATCTCGTCATCCAGAATGCGGCAAAGCCGCATGAAGGATCTTCTGCAAGTAGAAATCCGATCCAATATTGAGAAGCCTTCGCTTTGCTCAGGATAACGCCTTGTTGTTTATAATTTAGATAAAAAATGAGTTTACCCTGTCTCTAAATTTTTTTATAAATTAAATCCCAAACATTATGACCAAGCTTGTTTCCACGCTGCTCAAATTTAGTTAAAGGACGTGTTTCGGGTCGTGGCGAGAAACCGCCGTCTTTTTGAATATTCTGCAAGGCAGGCTCATTTGACAACACATTGAGCATATGTTCTGCATACTCTTGCCAATCTGTTGCACAATGGATAAAACCACCTGTTTTAATTCGCTCAAGAACTACTTTTATAAATTCAGGCTGAATCAAACGGCGCTTGTGATGACGCTTCTTAGGCCACGGGTCTGGAAAGAAAATTTGCAATCCCGCTAAAGAGTCTTTTGCGAGGCTGTGTTTAAATACTTCAACGGCATCATGAGTCGCAAGACGTATATTTTTTATACCTTTCTCGTGTATATCTGCAGTCAAACTACCGATGCCTGCTTTATGAACTTCGATGCCCACAAAGTTGCGTTCAGGGTATTGTTCTGCCATAGTCAATAAAGAGGCCCCCATGCCAAACCCTATTTCAACGATAGTTTCTGCGTCTCGCCCAAAGATTTGCACCAAATCCCAAGGCTGATTTGTGACTGGTAATTCATAATCCTTTAACCAATGTTCCAAGGCATATTGTTGCCTGTTACTAATACGGCCGCCGCGTAGCACAAAACTTTTAATTGTTCGCATTTAAAACACTCTATTTTTAAATATTGCGAATTATACCCCTTACTGACAATTTTGTGATCATGTGATATGCTAATGTTTTACATTCCTGGAAAGAATATAAAGAATTTATTATTGGCAAAATACGGTAAACATTGCATAATTGACCTTTTTTTGCTATAAAACCGCTCTTGTATTTTAACCCGGCCAATTCGCCTGCGAATGCCTTTGAATTTATACAAAGCTAAATTATATAATTATAGGAACACTTTGGAGTAATACCATGTCAAGAGTATGTCAGGTTACTGGCAAGCGACCCACAACTGGTCACAATGTGTCGCACGCCAACAACAAAACCAAGCGACGTTTTTTGCCCAACATCAAGGAACACCGTTTTTGGGTTGAAGAGGAAAATCGTTTCGTTCGTCTTAAAGTAAGCACTAAAGGGATGCGAATTATCGATAAGTTGGGTATTAAAGCGGTTCTGGAAAAACTCAGAGCACAAGGTGAAAAAGTTTAATTGAGGATATATCATGGCAGCTGTTACTATTAAAGTTAAAATGGAATCTACTGCAGGAACGGGTTATTTTAAAACCACAACAAAAAATCCTCGTAATGTGACGGATAAACTGGAATTAAAAATGTATGATCCTGTTGTTCGGAAGCATGTGGTTTTTAAAGAGAAAAAAGTTAAGTAATCCCTGAAGGCCTTTTAAGGCCTTTTTTTTAACCAAATATTTCCCCACTAGTTAAATTAGTAAACTTCTTGTTCATTTTTAATTCTCATAGCTTTTAAGAATACCATTTTCGCTACTGGATAATCCCTTTGAATCGGTTAAACTTAGTAAAAGCGGTAAGAACAAAGAGGATTTGCATGAAACCATCGTTGCAGTTAAATATCAGTCAACAATTAACACTTACCCCCCAACTTCAGCAGGCTATTCGTCTTCTTCAATTATCTACACTTGACTTACAACAAGAGATTCAACAAGTTGTCGAATCAAATCCCATGCTTGAGGTAATATCGAATGAAGAAAAAGAAGAGCCTCGAGAGGAAATAAAACAAAACACAGACGAATTTACTGACTTTCAATGGGCTCAACTCTACTCCAATTCAAATAAGAGAAACAATTTTGATGACTTGGACTTTAATTATGAAAATTTGTATTGCACCACAACAAACTTGCAAGACCATCTACGCTGGCAACTTGATTTAACACCCATGAGCGATGTCGATCGCGTTATTGCAACTGCTATCATTGATGCTCTTGATGACGATGGTTTCCTAACTTTACCGCTTGCAGAATTGCACGCTAGTCTTGATAGTGAGGCACACCCTCTTGATCTGGAAGAAATTGAGGCGGTGCTCCATCGTGTACAGCATTTTGATCCGGTTGGTTGTGCCGCTGTTAATTTGGCTGAAACCCTTCTGATACAGCTTGATCAATTACCTGATCATAATGGCGATATTGCTTTAGCAAAACAAATCATTCGTGACGATATTGAACTGCTTGGACAACACAATTATCGACAACTGATGAAAAGTTATCAGATTAATGAAGCTACTCTTGATAGAGTACTTCAAATTATTCAACGTCTGAATCCCAAACCAGGAAGTTTAATTCAGCAAAGCACTACGGAATACATTATTCCAGATGTGATTGTGAAAAAAATAGAAGGTATTTGGGAAGTGGCCTTAAATCAGAATACTCTTCCGCGCTTAAGCATCAACACTCACTACGCCTCACTTATTCAACGAGCAGACAACAGCGCCGATAATCAATTTCTGAAAAATAACCTCCAAGAAGCACGCTGGTTTCTAAAGAGCATCCAAAGTCGACAGGAAACACTTTTAAAAGTGGCTCAATGCATTGTTGAATATCAGCAAGATTTTCTGGAACATGGCGAGGAAGCAATGAAACCTCTCATCTTAAACGATGTAGCTCTTGCTCTTGACATGCATGAATCCACCATCTCTCGTGTTACCACGCAAAAATTTATGCATACGCCAAGAGGAGTCTTTGAGTTAAAATACTTTTTCTCCAGCCATGTAGCGACAGTCACAGGTGGAGAATGTTCATCAACTGCGATTCGGGCAGTGATTAAAAAACTAATTGCTGCTGAAAATCGCAAAAAGCCCTTGAGTGATAGTAAAATTGCACAGTTAATTGGAGCGCAAGGCATTCAAGTTGCAAGAAGGACAGTAGCCAAATATCGAGAAGCCATGGGGATTCCGCCATCCAATGAGCGCAAAACCATTCGTAATTAGAAGTAGTTTTAATAACAGGAGAACGTGATGCAAATTAGCTTTACCGGTCATAATGTGGAGGTTACCCCCGCCTTAAGAGCCTTTACCGTGGATAAATTTAATAAGCTCGATAGACATTTTGATAAAATAACCTCTGTTCACGTCGTCTTTGACATTGAAAAATTAAGCCAAATTGCCGAAGCAACAATTCAAGTCGCCAAGGGTGAGTTTCATGCCCGTGCTGAGTCAGAAGATCTTTACGCTGCTATTGATGCATTGATAGATAAACTGGATAGACAATTAATCAAACATAAAGAAAAAATCCGTGAACATCGTGACTAATTCACCGTTTTATTTGCTAATGGCAGAATCTAACTCTGCCATTAAGTGTGCTCTCATTTAAAGTGTTGTGTCCTCACCAAAGGACGGGGTAAAATATTACCAGTTTTACCTTAGCTTATCATCATGGAACTTTATCAGGTTATTCATCCAGGTTGTGTTTGTGTCGATAGTTCGTCGCAAAGCAAAACAGCAGTCCTTTTGAAAATCAGCCAAGTATTGAGTCAAGTTTATCCACAACTGGATGCACAGGAATTATTTGATGCTTATTGGAAACGGGAAAGCCTTGGAAGTACAGCAATTGGCCAGGGAATTACTATTCCGCATATTCGCTCCACAACCATTGAAGCCCCCAAAGCTTGTGTTATTCGACTACTCAACCCGATTGATTTCGGTGCTGAAGACAAACAACCTGTAGATCTGGTGATAGGTCTTATAGTGCCTCAAGAACAGATAAACCAGCATTTGCAATTACTTGACGCTATTATTAAGCAATTTAATCAGACTTCTTTTCGTGAGCTCTGCCGACAAACCACTTGTTCCGAAAATCTTTATAAGCTAATAAATTCTCACTCAATGACCTCGGAAACGGCCGAATTACCACGTTGATAATTTGCACTTCCCGCTATTTCTTCCTATATCAATAATTAAGACTTAAATAAACCTCAAAGAAATTTGTAGCAAGAGGATTCAATCTCAGTTAAATTTTTAATCAAATTTCTTCCTTTTGGGCCAAACTCTAAAGTAAGTACTATGACAAATATTGCAGCTATAAGATGGTTAACCCAAGGACCTCATAAACCACCACTCATCCAATATATGTTGCTGGATCAACATTTGGAATACCTCATTTATCCCAGAGAAATTGCCGTGACTGAGCTTAAACAGGATGTATATGATCTGTTTAAGCATATTGAAACCCTATCAAAAGATAAGGCTTTTAAAGTACGATATAAATCCATTAACAGAAGTTATGGCGCGCACCGCCAAGATTCTGAAAAATTTCACATCCTGATTAACCGCCTTTTAAAGAAGAAAAATCTACTTGAGCCCAATAGTCGAACTGTTTCCTTGTTAAAGAAAGAAAATTTAGCATTCTTCAAGAACGCTCTCTATTTACTCGACATTGATTGCAAAACAAGAGGTAATGCATTTATTGCTCACTTATGGACTATTGCTTTAAAAGCCACTAAAAAACAAATTAATGTCGCTATAAAGAAGATATGGAAAGCCCGTCAGGGTATACAAAGAATGAATAAAAACTCTACCATTAAATTTGCCGAATTTTATACCCATATTAATTTTCATACTGAACATCCAACTAACAAATATAAGCTAAACGCCTTTAATTTTTGAATACACAAAGCCCCCTTTTTACATACTTGCTGTTCTTTATGCACATTATTCCTACGATAACGTATTAATATTCGATTTGGGATGCCACGCATGCAGCGCGGAATGCAGGTATTTAACCCTTATTTGCGCTTAGATGCGCTTACCTTGCTAACAATACTATTGAGAAATGTCGAATCACGCTAATAATGGTAGACCGTATTGTTCATATTGTAAGCAAGTAGGGTGGTGTGGTTTCTTTCTACCGTTGTAGAAAATTACAACACGTGTTACATTGTAACGGTATGATTAAAACTAAAGTAACTATTACTAATAAATTAGGTTTGCACGCTCGAGCTTCTGCGAAATTCGTCTCCACCACATCGAGATTTCAAAGTCATATTGACGTCACCAAAGACTCCAAAACCATCAATGGTAAAAGTATTATGGGTGTAATGATGCTTGCCGCCAATAAAGGGAGTGAATTAACTCTTGAGATTGAGGGTCCTGATGAACAAGAAATGGAGCAGGCGATTCTTAATTTAATCAACAATCGCTTTGGAGAGCCTGAGTAAATTACCTTTATTTATCCTCCGGATTGCGATGACGCTGTTTACGTAATCGATGCACCGCTAGCAGCGTTTGTACTGGACCCGACAAAGCATAAACGACAAACCCCGTAAACAAAACTACTGACGGATTTGCAGCGATAGCCACAAATAAAATAACCATCACCAAAAGGTATAAAAATGGCACTTTCCCTTTAAAGTCAATTTCCTTGAAGCTGTAGTAACGAACATTGCTTACCATTAAAATGGCTACAAAAATAGTAATAATCGCTGTGATAAGGGCAAAAATAAAATGAATCAGCTGATTTTGATAGCAAAACCAAACTAAAGCTGAAACAATAGCCGCAGCAGGTGGACAAGCAAGCCCCTGAAAATAACGCTTATCCGCAGTTTCCACTTGAATGTTAAAACGTGCGAGACGCAACGCTACAGCAGCCGTGTACATAAAAGCCACCAGCCAACCCACTTTTCCTAAATGATGTAAATTCCAACTGTACAATAATAAGGCTGGTGCAACGCCAAACGTGACCATATCGGATAAGCTATCGTATTGAGCACCAAACGCAGTTTGCGTATTGGTTAAACGTGCGATGCGTCCATCAAGACCATCAGCAAGCATCCCTATAAAAATAGCAACTGCAGCAGTCTCATATTGGGCCTTTAAAGAAGCCACAATCGAGTAAAAAGCAGCGAACAGGCTCGCCGTGGTAAACAAATTCGGCAGTAAATAAATTCCTGAATGACTCTCTTTCTGGTTCACAGTCTTAACTCAATTAATTAATCCCCCACATCCTACCATACTCGTCACCTTTCATGCTATTACCTCGTTGTTTTTACAAGATGATGCTATACTAGGCATACTGTTTTTAAAGTGCATACTTCACGTGCTAACATGACTGAATCCAAGGCCAAAAAAATTATCATTGAAGGTGTAACGGAACAAGGTAAACCCTTTCGTCCCAGCGATTGGGCTGAGCGAATGAGTGGAACACTGGCAAGCTTTAAAAACAGACGCATTCATTATTCTCCACTTTTACAACCCAGCATTACTACAGAAGGTTATAAATGCGTTTTGCTGGATCCTAAACTAAAAGAATCAAGCCCTCAGGTGTACCAGGCTATTATCGATTTTGCCAAAGCAAATAATCTTAAAATTTGCGGGGAAAATGAATAATCTTGAATAACTTGAGTAAGGAAGATTAAGTACCCGTACCACCAGTGTAACCCCTTATCGTGATTGAGAGATGGACTAATTGATTCACTATGGCTGCCAACATACTCGCTGTATTCTGAAAATTCATTGCCAACACCCCTGCACAGAGAAAAACCAATCCTTTAGGCCCCCATTGCACTCCTGGCTCACTGGCATGAATTAATAGAACACAACCTCGGACAAACCAAATAAGCCCGGCAGTTTGGATAACCAGGAGCATTGAACTATAAATGTTATAAGGATTATAACTGGTATACTGTAAAACATTTCCTGTACCAAAAGCAGTATTAGCCATGAGACTTACTGCAGTGGGTAAATAAAGAAGTGCGGCAGCACCTATTAAATAGACTATGGGAACAAATATACGCTCATTAGAACGACCTCCACTTCCTCCAATTTTCTTTAATTTTGTCAGTGCCAATATAAAAAATATTAGTCCCAAAAGATAAGCGCCTCCTGAAATAAGATGCTGGACAGGGAAAAGAGATCGGCTGAGATTACCGATTATCGTTACTAAATCAGTGCTATTCATAGTCTAATTATATACCAATTCATACATCGCTCTTGCAATGCATAATTTTTCCCCTATATTAGTCAATTTCCTTTAAAATATACTATTATGCAGATTCAAATCTTTCCAATTATATTAAAAGAAGCATTTATGCTTTCGCCTAAGGTAAAGCATTTTATTTTTAATGCGGAAAAAATGCCGCCTTTTAATTATATTCCCGGACAATTCATTACTATTCATTTTGAAAAAAATGGCAAAATGCTGAAACGCAGTTACAGTATTGCTAATGTCCCCTCACAAGACAATCGCATTGAATTCGCTGCAGGCTATGTTGAAGGTGGCCCTGGAACTGAATTACTGTTTAACTTAAAACCTGGTGATGCAATTAATATCAGTGGGCCTTTTGGTCGCTTAATTTTAAAAGATAACATTCCCAAGCGTTACATTCTGGTAGCAACAAGTACAGGTGTTACTCCTTATCGCGCGATGATTGAAGAATTGAAACGTCGCTTGCAGGCAACTCCGGACTTAAAGGTAATCATTCTGCAAGGGGTGCAAAAACGTGAGGAAATTCTCTATCCTGATGAATTTAAGAGATTTGCAAAAGACTTCCCTCAAGTTACTTTTCGTGCTCATCTAAGTCGAGAGTTATCTGATAACTTATCAGAGGGGGAATACACAGGCTATGTGCAACATGCTTTCCCCGATCTTTCTTTAAATCCTGAGAATGATGTAGTTTATTTATGTGGAAATCCCGGTATGATCGATAATTCTTTCGCTTATTTAAAAGAGAAAGGATTTAATTTGCAGCAAATAATCCGGGAAAAATATATTTCAGCCCCAGGCAAATGATCTTATCAAGGTTAACAGGAGAATAAACAAAATGTATTATGAGGAATTATCAGCAACCATGGAACAGTTACTCCAGGATGGCAAAGGGATTTTAGCCGCAGATGAAAGTACGGGTACAATTGGCAAGCGTTTCGATTCCATCGGGATAGAAAATACAGAGGAAAATCGTCGAGACTACCGCCTGCTTCTCGCAACAACGGAAGACTTGGAACAATATATTAATGGTGTCATATTGTTTGAAGAAACATTTCAACACAAAGATGACAAAGGCACGCCTATAGCAGAGCTATTCGCGGCAAAAGGTATTCTTCCTGGTATTAAAGTGGACAAGGGTTTAACAAGACTTGCCAATACCGATGATGAAAAAATTACTCAAGGTTTAGATGGTCTCACAGAGCGATTGGAGCATTTCAAAAAATTGGGCGCTCGCTTTGCAAAATGGCGTAACGTCTATTCCATTACTGAACATACTCCCAGTTTAACTGCCATTAAAGCAGGTGCTGAAACACTTGCCCGTTATGCAGCGACCTGTCAGGAATTTGGTATTGTTCCTATTGTAGAACCAGAAGTATTAATGGATGGAGATCATAGCATTGAACATTGTGCTGAAGCATGTGAAATGGTATTGCACGAACTTTTCCACGCTTTGTTTATCCATCAGGTGGAGTTAGAAAATATTGTACTGAAACCAAGTATGATTACTTCCGGAAAATCAGCGAAACCCTTTAGCACACCGGAAGAAGTTGCAGATTATACCATCAGTGTATTCCGTAATAATGTTCCTGCGGCTGTGCCGACAATTAATTTTCTATCTGGAGGTCAATCTCCACAGCAAGCAACCGCCAATTTGAATGCGATTAACAGTACAGGTTATCAACCCTGGAATTTAAGTTTTTCTTATGGACGAGCCTTGCAAGAAGATTGTCTGCAAATTTGGGGTGGAAAGAAAGCCAATGTCAGTGCAGCTCAAGCTGCTTTATTAAAACGTGCTCGTTTAAATAGTTCAGCTTGTTTTGGTGAATATCAGGCGGAAATGGAGGAGTAATCTGGTTTCATCCAGGTCTATAAGACCTGGAATGGGACACCCGCAACTTGTTCCGAATCTTATACACATCTCTCCTCAGCCCACCGCGCGGTACCGTAGGCAGTCTATAAAAATCCTAGACTCCACGGCCAAGCTGCGGGCGGTAAGTCGCCCAATATTGGCAGGATGAGCAAAATGGAATTTACAATAATACCAGTTACCTGGAGGTTACGCGCCATAGCAGAGCAGTTTATCGGCACCGCCTTAAAATTCAAAATGCGCCAAAAGTGGGACGTGATCGGAGAGTAAACGCCAGGGTTTTCCACTTAAACATTGAACATCGGCAACTTCCATACCTCTGAAATAAATTCTATCCACACAAAAAGCAGGTTTTATTGCAGGAAAAGAACGCGCATGCTGTCCTTCAAGACGATAAAAAGCCTCATGAATCCCTAAATTCTCTTCCAAAGGCTTCGATAAATGATGGCGCCAGTCATTGAAATCACCCGCCATCAGCAAAGGCTCATTTTCTGGAACTACACTCTTAATGCGCGCCATTAATGCCTTACATTGGGATTTCCGCTCGGCTTTAAATAAGCCAAGATGTACGCAGAGTAAATGAATAGTAGGAGAATCTTCCGCAATTTTTATTTGCCCGTGAAGAATACTGCGAGAGGCACGATTGATAGAGGATAAGTTAATGTTTTCAAATTCTTCGAAAGCAAACTTACTTAAAATAGCATTGCCATGATGTCCTGAATGATAAATAGCATTTTTTGCGTAAAGATAATGAGGCCATATTTTTTCGGCAATGTATTCAAATTGCGGCAAATCAGGCCAAGCGTCAATGCGTTTCTCACGACGTCGATGTTCTCCCTGCACTTCCTGTAAAAAGACAAAATCAGGATTGAGCCCTGATAATGCTTCTCGCATTTTTGGCAAGAGAAAGCGAACTTTACCCAAGCTGAAGCCCTTATGGATATTGTAAGTGATTAAGGACAAGCTGCGTTTTTTTGGTTGCATAATTCTTTTAGAATAATCACTATTTAAAGCCTATACCAGCTTTAAGTTAGACTAAACTTCTCCCTTATTTAATGTAACATATACAATATTATAATGAAAAAAGCCTCGAGGCTTATTTATGAATACATTTACAGTTGAAATTCCCGGATTTACCATCGGTGGTAAAGCTTTTGGCAACCCTGATTTACCACCCATGCTCGCTCTCCATGGCTGGCTGGATAATGCTAATTCATTTAACTTATTAGCACCTTACCTGGAAAACTATTTCTATTTGTTGGCAATTGATTTACCTGGTCATGGCCATTCATCTCATTTACCAGAAGGCTGCTACTATCATTTTAGTGACGGCATTTTCACCACCCTGGCAATTATAAAGGCATTGCAATTACAACAAGTCCATCTTTTAGGTCACTCTATGGGGGCTTGCCTTGCAAGTCTTATCGCAGGTGTTGCTCCTGAAAAAATTTTATCATTAGTCCTGATAGAAGGTTTAGGGCCTTTTTCAAAACCCGAAGAGACTTGTTGCGATCAATTAGCGCAATATTTAAACTATACCTTTGGCAAAGAAAAAGAAGCTAAACCATACCCTTCGCTGAGATTAGCCGCGCAAGCGCGTGCCAAACGAGGCTATTTGTCATTCGAACACGCACAAATTCTGTGCACAAGAGGTACACGAGAAGAACAGGGTGCTATTTATTGGCGTCACGATAGACGTCTCTTGACACCTACGCCTTTACGGATGACAGAAAAACAAATTTTATCTTGTTTACGCAACATTACGGCCAAAACGTGTTTAATTTGGGGGCAAGACAGCTCTGTTTTTAATGACTATGACATGGAAACACGTACTAACGCCGTGACTAATTTGAAAGTGCATTGTTTGCCTGGAGGTCACCATGTACATATGGAGTATCCTGAGGCCGTCGCTAAATGTCTACAGGAGTTTTATGAGGTTAAATAAGTCTATTCTGACTATAAAAGCAGGCTAGTCAATATCAACCTAGCCTGCTATACATCGCGATAAAGTCGATGTGGCGTGCTTTTTATCCAACAGGATTTAAACGACAAAAATCGTATTTAACCGCAACTTCATCAAGCGATGCTTTTACATCTTCCAATGGATAATTGAAATCTCTGGCAGCAGAAAGTACACCACATCCACCTTCATCAAAGGTTGAATACGGCGTCCAGTAGTCCATATTAGCCTTCACCATCACATCAAACGCTTTGCGGGTATCCCAGCCTGGTTTATTGGCCAAAATATAAAATAAATGATTATACACCCCACTGGAATAGTGAACATCTAAACCACTACGATACTCATCCGCGCTATCAATGGATGTCCCATCGCGGCTTGGTTTATCCATATAGCGCAAGGCTTCCCATCCACTGTCTTCTTTCATAATTTCGGCACCAATTTGCCAGCTGCTTTTACCGATGGAATAGAACTCAGCAGCTTGAGCAGCCATATCAGAAAATGCTTCATTCATACCGCCAGATTGACCATAATACTCCAGATTTGAATGCTGCTCGGTAAAACCATGACTAATTTCATGACCGCCAACACCGAGTGATACCAAAGGATACATCATGCTCTCACCATCACCAAAGGTCATTTGCTCGCCATCCCAGTATGCATTTTCATAACCATCACCATAGTGAACACGCATGACTAACTGCATTGGAGATCCATCAGCTTTCGTTAAGGCGGGTACACCATACCAATCATGATACATATGCTTAATCACATAGCCTGCATAAAGTGCATCATTCGTAGGAGAATAGGCTCCATTATCTCTGTCATATCCATCGCCGTCACGGCCAGTCCAGAAAGTCAAGGTATTATCTACCGACTTTTTACATCTAAAGCGCATAGGCTTGTTATCGGAATAATACTCATGTTCCATATCAACCACTTTGACATCCTCATTTTCCATGTAACACGTACTACCTACTCTCTCTCGGGTAATATCCAGTAAGGGAAATTCATTGCCATAAGAGACCATGCCTACTTTCTCATTACCACCAAATCCCATTCCTTTAGCGGGAACTCGACGAGCTGTTTTAATATCATTCCACTGAATGAAGGGCTTATGGGAGACGGCATCAACAATAGCAGTAGGTCTTTCAGGAATTTTATCCGTGTGACGAACAAAAATACTGACTTTATAAGCCCAATGTGCTTGATTGTTGTCATCAATGTACACCACAGGCATCACTTTTTCAGCACTGACCTCTTTGTCTTGGTAAGGTGTTTTAAATTTTTCTAAAGCCACTTGACCATTTTTCACAAAATCTGCAGAGGGCTGACCTAGCTCTTCCTGCAAACCTCGATAAATTTTTCCATTCATGCTGACATCTTTTTGCGTTTGAGACAGACTCTTCACCGAGCTGCTGCTGTGAACAATGGCATAACCACCAATCACTGGAAAACCTGCATATTCTTGCTGCAAGCGGATGTGGGTGATGTGGTTTTTATCGGTATGTTGTTTGAGAAACTGTAAATTATTAATAGTAAGTGCGGAAGCTTGGTGACTAACACCTGGCAGAGCAATATGGAATTGCTGCTGTAGTTGTTTAAACGATTCTGTTTGCAAGGAAACTGGTTCTGCTGCTTTAACAGAGGAAGCCATTGTCAATGCCAAACTGGCTACTATTGGCGATAAATAAAAATTTGTATGCATTAATCTACTCCTTAAATATCTGAGGCAATCTCATCCGGGAGTGCCTTGTTGGATAACACTCTCCACGTTCACCTAACTTAAACAGAATGTTAAGAAACCTGGTAACAGCTATTCCTACAACAAATCCCGTTGAGCTGATTTCCGAATTTTAGAGTAAGCATTTCTGAGGTTGGGCCTACTAAAATCCGAAGGTCAATCTTAACAGGTATTGGTCAAACTATCATAGTTTTTCCCTTTTTCAAATTATCAAATTTAAATTTATTGGGTTATTGCTGTACTTTTTGCTTCAATTTTCTAAACATTTTTTCCGGCTGGATGGCAAACGAATGGAAAGGTTTGCCTCCAATTAGTTTTAAGTCAATAATTTGAGCTTATCTTTCTTGAAATTATTATTATGAGTACCATTACTACTGATATTGAATTAGCCAAAAATTATTTACAACGAGGGGATATTGTTGCGATTCCCACAGAAACTGTCTACGGGCTTGCCGGCAACGCGGAAGATGAAAAAGCTATCCGTAAAATTTATGCACTGAAACAAAGACCTCTTAACCATCCTTTAATTATGCATGTGGCACAGCATTGGGATTTATCAAGATGGGTCTCCTTTATTCCCGATTATGCCCAGTTACTGATTAGCAAATTTTGGCCAGGTCCTTTAACCCTGGTACTTAAAAGTAACAGCAATGCAGTTAACCCTTTGATAACAGGAGGACAAGACACAATAGCTTTGCGTTGTCCAAAACACCCACTGGCACACACGCTATTGAAAGATCTCGACTTCCCTCTTGTAGCACCATCTGCCAATCCTTTTGGCAAAATCAGCCCTACCACAGCAGAACATGTACGTGATAGTTTTAAAGAGCAACAATTATTAATTCTTGATGGAGGACGATGTCCAGTAGGTATAGAATCAACTATTCTGGCAGCAACAGATGCTGATTACTATCAAATTTTGCGTCATGGAACCATTACGGAACAGGAAATTACCGCAATTTTACCGCAACGTTTACTGCAGCAGGGAGAGAGTACTATCAGGGCACCAGGCAAATTAGCAAGTCACTATCAACCGGAAAAACCGCTTTATTGTTTTGCTAACATAAAAGCACTTAAAGAATTCTGTCAGCAAGAAAAACAAGCCGTTTACGCCATTACCTTTAGCGATCTTACAGATTACCCTTCGCATTTATATTACAAAATGCCTGACTCAATCGATAAGTGTGCGTTTGAGTTGTATTACCAATTACGATGTGCCGATCAATCGAAAGCTACCTCCATTGCTATTGAATTACCTCCTGCTGGTGAAAATTGGGAGGGTATTCGCGAGAGGATTTTAAAGGCAGGACACCGCTCCTAAGCGAATGCTTTAAAATTTAGCACCCGACCTTGATTTATAAATCCTATTCACCTTCTTCCTACGTAATTCAACTGTCTCCTACGTCACTTAACCCGCTCCTACTTGCCGCGACTCGTTCGCGGTATCCAGAAGTCAAAGTCAAGTAATCCTCATGGATACTGCGAACAAAGCCGCAGTACGTAGAGACAGTCAATCGATAAAGTCTAGCTTTCCTTCTCCAAA
Source organism: Legionella clemsonensis (assembly GCF_002240035.1). Taxonomy (NCBI): domain Bacteria; kingdom Pseudomonadati; phylum Pseudomonadota; class Gammaproteobacteria; order Legionellales; family Legionellaceae; genus Legionella; species Legionella clemsonensis. Next base: position 2,712,323 of record NZ_CP016397.1, read on the forward strand.
TGCAGCAATACTTGCGCAGGCGTCACTTTATCCCCCTTTTCACAAAAAATAGCCGTCACGACACCATCAAAGGGCGCTTGAATCTCTGTTTCCATTTTCATGGCTTCAAGAACAAGCAGTGTCTCTTTAGCTTTTACTTTTTGTCCGGCCTCGACTGTAATATTAACAATAGACCCTGGCATAGCCACAGTAATGTCACCTGGACCATTTTTTTTCTTACTTGCATTAGCAGTCGACTGTTCCTCCTCCCCTGCTTCGTTCTGCTCTAAAAGAATGACTTCTTCAGGTACACCATCTACCCACAAAAAACAAGCCTGTTGCCCTTGCTCACGCTCTCCATAACCCGCTATTTTCACATGATAACTTTCTCCATGTAGCGTAATTTCAAACTCCGATAAATTTCCATTGGTGTTTGCTGCAGGCTCAGGAATGAGTGGTTCAGGTTGCAGTGAATTATTTTTACGCTGTTCTAGAAATTGCTTTCCAATTTCAGGGAACATGGCATAAGAAAGAACATCTTCATCACTTTCGGCCAACTCTCCAATTTCTTGACGTAGACGGTTTAACTCATGAGGGATTAGATCTGCCGGTCTTACATCAATGGCCTCAGTATGTCCTATGGCTTTCTTACGCAAACCAGGGCTAATTTTCCCAGGAGCCGCGCCATATTTACCCTGGCAATACAATTTAACTTCATTGGTAATGGTTTTATAGCGCTCGCCCGTCAGAACATTCATCACCGCCTGGGTGCCCACAATTTGTGAAGTAGGAGTCACTAAAGGAGGGTATCCCAAATCACGCCGAACCCGCGGAATTTCCGCATGTACCGCATTAATTTTATCAAGTGCCTGCTGTTCCTTTAGTTGACTGTATAAATTCGAAATCATGCCTCCGGGAACTTGATAAACCTGCACCCGAGGATCAATCTCACGCGCCTCACCTTCGAACTGATGATATTTTTTGCGAATTTTTTTAAAATACTCCCCGATATCCAGTAATCGATTTAAATCCAGACCCGTATCAAATTCTGTTCCCGCCAAAGCGGCTACCAAAGACTCTGTCGCGGGGTGAGAAGCGCCACCTGAAAAGGAGGAGATGGCTGTATCAACATGCGTGCAGCCTGCAACAATAGCTTCATAATGACACATGCTGGCAAGACCAGAGGTGGCATGGCTATGAAGATGGATAGGCAATTGTGTTGCCTGTGCCAATGCTTCATATAAATTCACCGTGGCCGTGGGGGTTAATAAGCCTGCCATGTCCTTGATTGCAATACTGTCACAACCCATTTCAGCCAGTGCTTTGCCTAAGTCAACAAAGCTTTCAAGCGTATGAACCGGGCTTGTTGTATAACAAATTGTGCCCTGCGCGTGTTTCTTGTTAGCCTTTACTGCTTCAAGTGCTACACGCAGATTACGAACGTCATTTAATGCGTCAAAAACCCGGAAAACATCAATACCATTTCTGGAAGCCAATTTAACAAATGCTTGCACTACATCATCCGCATAATGTCGATACCCTAAGAGGTTTTGACCACGCAATAACATGGATAAACGCGTATTGGGCAGTGCTTCTCGTAACAGGCGCAAACGCGCCCATGGATCTTCCTTCAAAAAGCGCAAACAAGCATCAAAGGTCGCCCCACCCCATACTTCCATCGCCCAAAAACCAACTTTATCCATTTTAGGACAGACAGGCAGCATATCTTCAGTGCGCATTCGTGTCGCTATCAAACATTGATGAGCATCACGCAGAGTAACATCAGTTATGTGTACAGTTGACATAAACCAATCCATTGTTAAAAAAATTTCTTCTTAAAGGTATTGCAAAGCCTTGTTGAAGTACAGTCTTAAAGACTTGTGAGCTCAAATTGGTTTAGCTCCAGTTGCGCAGACGTTTTATAAAAGTGACAAAGTGCTTTTCTTAACAGCGCCGCTCTTGGTGTCAGACCGGTCTCACAATACACAGTAACTTGTCGATAAATGGCCAGCTTAAATTCTTCAACACCCAGAGCAGGTCCATTTAAATTATCAATACTCATCCTGAATCGATAACCAGCAGCAACCGATAAAATCCACTCCAGCGCTTGTGGCTTTGCTTCAACACGTTGGAAAATTTGTTGCTGCTCAGCAGTACGACCATCAGGCTCGTACCAATACCCGTAATCAATGAGTTCACGCCGCTTTTTTCCTGCAATTAACCAATGGGCACATTCGTGAAGGGCACTGCTAAAAAAGCCATGCGCAAAAAAAATAGCATGATAGGGTGTGGCGTCATCAGCTGGAAGATAAAGTGGTTCGTCACCGCCTTTGACTAATCTCGTATTGTACTTCATTGCAAAGCAATCATTAAAAATGGTAATCAAATCTTCATACCGGTGTTTACAGTCTGTCAATTACTTCCTCTCCAATCCAATCGCATTTTTACCTATCTCCCCTCCTGAACTTAATTTATATTTTTTAGCAAGGATAACGCCTATGGATTTGGATTTTAATTTCAGAAAACGCTTCTTACCAGAAGTAATTTTTAATAATACAAGTTTGGTAAAAATCCCGATATTATGCCAGTATCATGCCGAGATCCTCGGATATCTGGACATTAATGTAAAGTTCAGGCAGAATTTCTTCAATTTTGGCAAATAACCTTATAATGAAGAAGATACTTGTCCTGCATGGTCCTAATTTGAATCGTCTCGGTTTGCGTGAGCCCGATATCTATGGTTCCGTGACACTGAAGGAGTTAAATCATGGCTTAGCAGAAGAAGCCAAGGCGGCCGGATTAGTACTTAGCAGCCATCAAAGCAACAGCGAAGCGGAGCTGATTACTATTATTCATGAGGCTGCGGACAAAGGATTGGATTATCTCATTATAAACCCTGCTGCTTTCACTCATACCAGCATTGCATTGCGCGACGCCCTACTGGCAGTCAAGCTTCCTTTTATTGAGGTACATCTTAGTAACATTTATGCGCGCGAATCTTTTCGCCAGCATTCCTATTTTTCCGATATCGCCACAGGTGTTATCAGTGGATTGGGAGTTAAGGGCTATTCCCTGGCTCTACAAGCTATTATCAATGAATTAAACTAATAGAGAGTTATCAATGGATATTCGCAAGATTAAAAAATTAATTGAATTATTAGAGGAAACCGGTATTTCTGAAATTGAAATTAAAGAAGGAGAAGAATCTGTTCGGCTAAGTCGTCATGGCTATTCCATGGAGCAGCCCTCACAGATTCGCTATGTTTCGCCGCCTCCTCAACAAGCTGTAGCACAGAGCGCTGCGACACCTGCTCCAGCTGTTGCTGCTAATGAAAGCAAAGCGGCAGCACCAGCGTCTAAAGGTCATAAAATACGCTCTCCCATGGTAGGTACGATGTACACTTCTCCTTCTCCTGATGCAGCACCTTTTGTCACCATTGGCCAAACTGTTAAAGTGGGTGACACACTTTGTATTGTTGAAGCGATGAAGATGTTCAATGAAATTGAAGCCGATCGTGCGGGTAAGATCATTGATATTCTGGTGGCTAATGGTGAACCCGTTGAATATGATCAACCCCTATTTGTCATTGAAGAATAAGAGAGTAATTTGATGCTCAGTAAAATAGTCATTGCCAATCGTGGCGAAATCGCACTTCGTATTCTACGTGCTTGTAAAGAACTTGGTATCCAAACTGTTGCTGTACATTCTGATGTTGATAAAGATCTACTACATGTTCGTCTTGCTGATGAAACCGTATGTATTGGTCCTGCAAGTTCGCAAAAAAGTTATTTAAACATTCCAGCCATTATTTCTGCAGCAGAAATTACCGATGCGGTCGCCATTCATCCTGGTTATGGATTTTTATCCGAAAACGCAGATTTTGCTGATATCGTGGAGCAAAGTGGCTTTCGCTTTATCGGCCCGCGTGGTGACACGATTCGCTTAATGGGTGATAAGGTTTCTGCAATTGCTGCCATGAAAAAAGCAGGAGTCCCTTGTGTTCCTGGTTCTGATGGCCCTTTAACAGAAGATGATGATCGTAATCTTGAGTTAGGTCGAAAAATTGGTTATCCCGTCATTATTAAAGCTGCTGGTGGTGGTGGCGGTCGTGGCATGCGCGTTGTTCACACTGAATCGAATTTGCTTAATGCCATCGCCTTGACTCGCAGTGAGGCAAAAGCAGCTTTTAATAATTCCATGGTCTATATGGAAAAATTTTTAGAAAATCCACGCCATGTCGAATTTCAAGTATTGGGTGATGGCAAAGGAAATGCCATTCATTTGGGTGAGCGCGATTGTTCAATGCAGCGTCGTCATCAAAAAGTCATTGAAGAAGCACCTGCCCCCGGCATCAGTCCGGAATTACGAGCCAAAATTGGCGAGTCGGTAATCAAGGCCTGTCGAGAGTTAAAGTATCGTGGTGCGGGTACGTTTGAATTTTTATATCAAGATGGATGTTTCTATTTTATTGAAATGAATACCCGTATTCAAGTAGAACATCCCGTCACCGAAATGATTACAGGAATTGATCTGGTAAAAGAGCAAATTAAAATTGCCAGTGACATGCCTTTTACTCTAAAGCAAGAAGAGATAAAATTCCGCGGACATGCTATTGAATGTCGTATCAATGCCGAAGACTCCAAAACCTTTATGCCGTCACCAGGTACGATACGTTTATTACATTCTCCCGGTGGTCCCGGCATTCGCTTCGATTCGCATATTTATAGTAGTTATACCGTGCCGCCCAACTACGACTCGATGATTGGTAAATTAATTGCCTATGGAGAAACTCGTGCAGAAGCATTTGCAAGAATGCGCAATGCGCTGGATGAAATTATCATCGACGGTATTAAAACAAACATTGAATTGCACCAGCGTATCTTAAAAGATAAAGCATTTATGCAAGGTGGAACCAATATTCATTATCTCGAAAAGATGTTGAAGGAACAAGTCAGTGTGGTATGAACTAAAAATTGATCAGTGCCACCGTGACGAAGTTGAGCAATTAAGTGAAGCGCTTGAGGAAACAGGCGCTTTATCCATCACCTTGACAGATAAAAATGATGTGCCTGTCCTGGAACCTGAGCCAGGAACCACACCCTTGTGGCCTGATGTAATCGTTAATGCGCTCTATGCGGAAGAAAGGGATGCACAACATGCTATGAATAGCCTCATGGCGCAATATCAGCATTTAAATTTTTCTGTGCACCAGCTGCCTGATCAAGATTGGGAAAGAGCATGGATGAAGGATTTTAAGCCACAGCGTTTTGGCCAAAATTTATGGATTTGTCCTTCCTGGATAGAGCCTCCTGAGCCTCGGGCTATAAATTTAATTCTTGACCCTGGTTTGGCTTTTGGTACGGGAACACATCCAACCACAGCACTTTGTCTAACCTGGCTTGATCAAGCTCCACTTCAAGGTAAAACCATTATTGATTATGGTTGTGGCTCGGGGATTCTTGCCCTTGCCGCACTCAAACTGGGAGCAGCCAAAGCGTATGCGGTAGATATTGATGAACAGGCTTTACAGGCAACTCTCAATAATGCAGTAACCAATATTGATGACCCAGCACAACTGCATGTCCTTTTTCCTGAAAGTCTGAATGTGAGTGTGGATATAGTCATCGCTAATATTTTGCTAGGTCCTCTCATGAATTTACAAAATAAGTTTAAAGCCTTGCTTAAAAAAGAGGGCATGTTAATCATTTCTGGAATTTTGCAAGAACAAGCTGCATCATTAATTGAAGCCTACAAGGCTGACTTTAAACATTGTAGCTCACAACAGATGGATGGTTGGTCTTTATTAATTTTTACCCGCCGTTAAATAATTATTTAGGTGAACTTCATTATCATGAGCGATCAAGAATTTGTGCCCTTTTACCCCAAGCGTGCTTTGCTAAGCGTATCTGATAAACGAGGCCTTGTTAAACTAGCAAAAACTCTTCATGAAAAAGGAGTGGAACTGGTTGCTACCGGCAATACCGCCGCCATGCTACAGGAACACCATTTACCTGTTACAGAGGTCAGTACCTGCACTAAATTTCCAGAGATGCTCAACGGTCGGGTTAAAACCTTGCATCCAGCAATTCATGCAGGTTTACTTGCACGAGGTCGAGACGATGAAATGACATTACATGAGTATGGCATACAACGTTTTGATCTATTAATTATTAACTTGTATCCTTTTGAGCAAACCATTAGCGACCCTGATTGTGATTTTCAAAAAGCAATTGAAAATATCGACATTGGTGGCCCTGCAATGATTCGTGCTGCAGCCAAAAATCATACGCATGTTTTGGTAATTATTACTCCTGATGATTATGAAAAAGTGGAAACCTATCTGCACGCTCAAAAAATTCCTCAACATTGGGGTTTTTTACTGGCAAAGAAAGCATTTGCCCATACTGCTGCCTACGATGCTGCTATCGCTAATTACTTAGGTACACTTAATGAGGTTAAAGAGCCCTCAGGTTTTCCTGCCGTATTAACTTGTCAATTTGAAAAGCAATATGACTTACGATATGGTGAAAACCCGCATCAACAAGCAATTTTTTATCGCGATAAAAACCCATCACAAGGTTCTTTAGCAACAGCAAAAACACTTCAGGGAAAACCACTTTCTTATAATAATTTACTCGATGTCGATGCTGCTTTTAATTGCATTCGAGCATTTTCACCTAATGCAGCGACCTGTGTCATTGTTAAACATGGTAATCCTTGCGGCGTCGCCATTGGTGACACAACTGCCCATGCTTATTTGCGCGCTCATCAGGCTGATCCGATTTCAAGTTACGGCGGAATTCTTGCATTTAATCGCACTATTGATGCAGAAACTGCAAGAGCAATTCTCGCCAAACAGTTTGCTGAAGTGATTATAGGTCCTGCAATTAGTGAGGAGGCAAAGGCTATTTTTGCCACTAAACCTGCCATGCGCGTATTAATCACAGGAGAGTGGTCAAGACAAAGTCAATCGAAACTGGACATGCGTACCATTAATGGAGGTTTACTTGTTCAGGAGCACGATGATTATCTCATCGATGATAATAACTTAACTCTTGTTAGTGAAAAAAAACCTTCTCAACAAGAAATACAAGATTTAATGTTTGCCTGGATAACTGCCAAATACGTCAAATCCAATGCTATTGTTCTCGCAAAAAATGCAGCGACTATTGGTATAGGACCAGGACAGACCAGTCGCATAATGAGCACCCGCATTGCATTATGGCAAGCCAAAGAAGCAGGTTTTACCACCACAGGTGCAGTATTGGCTTCTGATGCCTTTATTCCTTTTTCAGACAATATTGAGATGGCAGCTGAGGCCGGTATCACCGCGATTATCCAACCTGGAGGCTCAATCCGTGATAAACAAGTTATTGCTGCAGCCAATGCAGCGGGAATAGCCATGATATTTACCGGTTGCCGGCATTTTAATCATTAGACCTACTCTTGTTGAAGGCCGTTGTATTGGGTGTGCGTGAAACCTGTTTTCTTGCTGTTACAGCTACTGCAGAAGTAGCAAACATTGTAAAGGATTGATCTTTACCCAGACTTCCTGTTTTGTTTGAGAATAAAAGAGGCTCTTCCAAGTGAATTCCTTCATCTTTCGTCATATCAAAAATAGTGGAGCTATCAGCATCGGCACGAATAAAAAATCCTTTACCATTCGTGCCATCATACATCGGGGTTTGACCAAAAGAGGTTAAAAGGTGAATATCCAAACCGCTTAAACGAGCAACCAAACCTTTTTGTGCTCTTCGATGATCAGCACAAATCTCCAAACCGCAACGTATCCCCTTAATCTTGAATATCGGAGAAAAAAAGTCTTTATGAAGCAAATTATATTGTTGCAATAAATGTCCCTCACCTGGCAAGGGTGTTTTACCAAACATAACTACTTGTGGAACAAGAGACTCTAATTCATCTTCAGCATAGGCACTGACTTCCAGTCGCTCACATCTTGAAGAGAGTATTTCTAGAAAATTTTCTTCAGTAACTATTGATTCTCGTTTTAATTTTGACGCCCTAACTTCATCACGGAAAATCCCTTCCAAATACTCCCCTTTTTTTATAAGCCGAATCAACTGACCTTGATAAAAGACCGGGGCGACATTTTGCACATAAATAGCCGCAGCATAATCCTTAGAACCATTTTGACGATATGGTTTCTCATCTTCAACTACCTTATTCACTGAGAGATAAATACTCCCTGGGATAAGCAGAACGTTAGGGAATTTCTCACTCAACCTACACAGGTGATTGATAAAATACGCAAATCCTTCTGTTTGAGAAACACATCCACTTTTGATAAGCGAGCTTTCAAAAAAATCTTCATGTCCAATAACAATACCCAAATTATAAGATTCTTCTTCCATAATGGTGGAGGTTTCACTGACAGTTGTCTCAATAATTTCTGTTGCCTCAGTAAGAAGGGCGGCTACATTACCTTCTTTCAATGTTTCTTCAGTCGGTGTAAAAGAAGGTAAGAAATTGACCTTAATTTTCATAATAAAGCCATAAAAACTTATAAATAGTCATTATGACTTAATTAAAACATATTGGCAATATTTTATACAAATAAATTAAAAGTATTATCCTGTGACTACAAGAATCTCTAGTTCACGTCACCTATAAGATGACGTCGCTAAAGGTTCCCTAATATTTATCATGGTTTAATGCTTTATAAATATCGATAAAAGTAGAAACACCATTGATATCAATGGGTACATGTAGGCGTCGGGCGATATCACTTGCCGAAAGAATGCCGCGTATATAACGCTCTTCCTCAATTACCAGAAAATGTTGTTTACCTTCATTTTTTAATGTTTCTACCACATCTCTGATTTTTGCTCGCTTTAAATCATTAAAAGAAATCGCTTTCAATTGATTTCGCGGCGTCATCACATCGCTCACTAGAATTTGATTGCGGGGCGTATGATGTGAAAGAGCCATCATTTTTTCCCCGATTAAATCGGCATAAGCCAATGTACCTACAAACTCGTCGTCTTTTAACACCAATTTCAAACGAACGTGTGTCTTTTTCATTAAATCTTCTGCTGTCACTACATCGAGTGAATCATCAATCACTAGAGGTTCTGTCTTTTGAAAATCAGTAAAGATATCGAGCGCCGGTGAATCCAAAGTGATTCCAGAAGCCTCCAGTGGAGTAAGGAGGTGCTCAATATTATCAATGTCATAAGTTTTTAAAATCATGATAGCTTCCTTGTACGGCGATTATAAACTCAAGGAAATTATTTCATAAATCCAGGAGTTTGTCCCTTTATCATGCAGATAAACGCCTCTAATCGCGCGAATTAAAGTTTAAATCCTCTTCACAAAGATGCATATAAAACACAGCAAACAACCAAAAAAAGCCCTTTGGGCTTAGTATGGCTTACTTGACCTATACCCCGGGTGGTATATACCCTATAGAGGTATATTGGAGAATCCTATGTCAGAATATCCTGCCCATACTAAAGAATTATCGCGTATAAACCGCGTTCTTGGACAACTTGAGGGCATTAAACGAATGATTCAAGATAAACGCTACTGTGTTGACATTTTGACGCAAGTACGTGCCTCAAGAAATGCATTAAAAACCATAGAACTAAGTATCCTCGAAACACATTTGGGACACTGTCTGGCTAAAGCTTATCAGCTTAATGATGAGCAAAAAAAAGCTAAACAGCTACGAGAAATTATCAATTTATTGCAAAAATACGAGTAGACCATCATGAATCACAAACCGCATTCCCATCATCAGGAGCAAAAAGACAGCTGTTGCCATAAGGCCTCCCCTGAACCAACAAAAAATACGCCAATCACAAATGGGCCAGTTACTTACACCTGTCCCATGCATCCAGAAATTCGTGAGGAAAAACCAGGTAACTGTCCTCTATGCGGTATGGCGCTAGAACCCGAAGCTGTTTCCTTACAGGAAGAGCAAAACCCTGAATATATTGATATGCGGCGGCGATTTTGGGTAGGGTTATTTCTATCCTTGCCAGTGGTAGTTCTCGCCATGGGCGAACACCTGCGGCCTGTTATTCATGGTAACTTATCGGTATGGATCCAACTTGTTTTGGCAACGCCGGTCGTCTTATGGTGTGGTTGGCCCTTTTTCGTTCGTGGTTGGCAATCTATAAAAACAGGACACTTAAACATGTTCACCCTAATTGCCATCGGTACAGGGGTTGCCTGGAGCTATAGCTTAATCGCCACCTTGTTTCCACAATTATTTCCCGCCACCTTCCGCAATGAACAAGGTATTGTTGCCGTATATTTCGAGGCCGCTGCCGTCATTATCACCCTGGTATTATTAGGACAAGTATTGGAACTTAAGGCACGCGAAAAAACAGGAGGGGCCATCCGAGCTTTATTAAATTTAGCGCCTGATACCGCACACCGCCTTGATGAGGATAGCCTTGAACAACAAATCAGTCTTGATGCTATAACGGTAGGTGATCGTTTACGAGTACGTCCGGGAGAGAAAATACCAGTTGACGGTGAAATTATCGAAGGATACAGCAATATTGATGAATCAATGATCACAGGAGAGTCCATTCCTGTTAGCAAGGAAGCAGGTTCTCAAGTTATTGGTGGTACCATTAATCAAACCGGCAGCTTTATTATGAAAGCTACTCATGTTGGACGTGACACCATGTTACAACGCATTGTGCAAATGGTTAGTGAGGCTCAGCGCAGCCGTGCTCCCATTCAACGTTTAGCAGATTTAATCGCCTCCTGGTTTGTGCCTATTGTGATTTTTATTGCCTTGCTGGCGTTTGTTATCTGGCTTCTTGTTGGTCCTTCGCCTGCATTCAGCTATGGCTTAATTGCAGCAGTCTCCGTACTTATTATTGCTTGTCCCTGTGCTTTAGGATTAGCAACACCCATGTCCATTATGGTAGGAATTGGTAAGGGGGCTGGAAACGGTGTATTAATTAAAAATGCTCAATCCCTTGAGCAATTGGAAAAGGTGAATACACTGATTGTAGACAAAACAGGTACATTAACGGAAGGGCATCCGCGATTAACTCAAATTATTACAACCCAACTCTCAGAAGCTGACGCCTTAACCCTGGCTGCATCGTTGGAAAATAACAGCGAACATCCGCTTGCTCGCGCCATCGTTCTAGCAGCACAGGAAAAAGGATTGACATTGGAATCTGTAGCCCATTTTGATGCTCCTTCAGGCAAGGGTGTACGAGGTTCTGTTAAGGGACATAATATTGCTATAGGTAATGCATTACTAATGGAAGAAGAACAGGCTGATATTTCTCTTTTCCAGGAAAAAGCAGAGGAATTGCGTGCTAACGGTGCATCCGTCATGTATATGGCAGTCAAACAAGAAATTGCAGCAATCCTTGTTATCGAAGATCCTGTTAAATCAACAGCGCAAAATGCCATTACAACCTTGCAAAAAGAAGGCATAGAAATAGTAATGCTTACGGGCGATAATAAGAAAACAGCTGAAGCAGTGGCTACGAAACTGGGAATTCATCACGTCGTTGCTGAAGTTTTGCCTGCTGACAAAAGTAAAATTGTTGCTGAATTACAAGCTAAAAATAAGGTGGTTGCCATGGCCGGCGATGGGGTGAATGATGCACCCGCTCTAGCTAAAGCAAATATAGGGATTGCTATGGGCACAGGTACTGACGTTGCTATAGAAAGCGCAGGCGTTACTTTGCTTCATGGGGATTTGGATGGTATCGTTAAAGCGCGACGCCTTTCTGAAGCAACCATGCGTAATATTCGTCAAAATTTATTCTTTGCATTCATATACAATATCTTAGGTGTCCCTGTAGCTGCAGGCATTTTATATCCTTTTATAGGAATATTGTTAAATCCAATGATTGCAGCCGCAGCGATGTCATTAAGCTCTGTCTCAGTAATTGTTAATGCACTGCGCTTGCGATGGATTGAATTATGAAACTCGACAAGCAAAGCAGTAAAAGAGTAGCCTGCTTACTTGTTTTTAGTATGCTGCCTTTGTCTGGATTTGCTGTCACAACGTGGAATTTGGCATCAGTTACCAAAATTGCTCTAGCGAATAATAAAGATTTAAAAGCGGCACGCTATAATGTTCTCTTGGCAGTCTCACGTTTAAAACAAACAGGTTTATGGGCCAATCCGAGCTTGCAAATTAGCAATAGTGATGATCGCTTTTTCACCAATGAAGGCGAATATACACGCAGTATTGGATTTATCCAAGCCTTCCCTGTTTCTGGCCGAATTAATCAACAAAAAAATGTCGCTCGTGTCGATATTGCTATCGCTATGGCAGAAATTAGAAATGCAAAACGGCAACTTCGCGGTCAAGTGGCTGAAAATTTTTATGCCCTTTTTATTATTGATGAGCGTTTGAAACAGTTAAATAAACTGTTAAAAATAAATCAACAATTAATGCAGGTAAGTCAAAAACGTTTTTATGCTGCAGAAGTTTCCGAACTGGATGCAAATACCGCGAAACTTGAATATCAACGACTTTTACAAGAGAAGCAAACGTTAGAAAGCTTAAGAATTAATCAGCAAGCGCAACTTAATCTGCTGTTGGGATGCGCCAGGCATACTCCCTTATCCCTCGAAAAATCGTTACCCAAATCAGTGTATCTACCTCCTCTGAAAGAATTACAGCAACATGCTTTGCAGCAACGCTCAGAAATGCAGATCGCCTGGTTAAATTTTGCTCGCTCTCAGGCTGATCAGCAACTTGCCCGCATAGAACGATGGGCAGATTGGACGGTTGGATTAGCTGTACAGCAGGACAAAATTGCCGTCGAAGGTGCCCCCCTGCAAAAACCTGATCGTACTTTAAATGTAAATCTTGCTATCCCCCTTCCCCTAATCAACACCAATCAAGGGAGGATTATGGAAACCAAATTGAAAGGAACACAGGCTCTCATAAAATTAAAAGCATTAAAATTTGCCATTCAAAATGAAGTAGCCAGTAATTATGGTCAAGTTAAAGCACTGCAAACCGCTTGGCTACAATCACAAAGTGGCGAGACCTTTAAACTGATTAATCGCAATATTAAACTGGCAAGAGAAGCTTATCGCAATGGCCAGATTTCCTTACTCGAAGTCTTACAGATTCAAAGGCAGCAAAATGAGTTACAAACCAACCGGCTAAATGTTCTTGAAAAATATTTACGGGCCGTTGTGAAATTCTGCACAGCCTTGGGCAATAATCGCATTTCCTTGTGCAGCCCTTTCTCTGGAAAAAGGACAATCAATGTATTCATCCATCACGAAATATCCTAGGCGACACTTGCTTTTTCGATGTCTCGGTTTATTTCTATTGGTATTCTGTTTCAGTAGTGCGGGTTTTGCCCATGGTGAAAAAATTGAAGTTTCTAACATGCCCCGTGGCCCTGTTTTTCTGACGAAGGAGCAAGAACAAATTATTGATTTAAAGCTTGTGCAAACAATAAAGCGCCCTTTATCGCAAATATTGGGTTTAAACGGGGAAGTGCAGCTGTTACCAAATGAACAGGCAGATGTAAGCGTCAGAATTAGTGGTCATGTTTCTGCTTTATACGCCAATTTAGGCGATCGTGTAAAAGCAGGGCAAGCATTGGTAAAAATACAATCCCGTCTCATTGGTGATCCCCCTCCCAGTGTAGTCATTCATTCGCCTATGTCAGGAATTATTGATGCCCGTAACGTCACCTTAGGGCAAGCCGTCGAACCTAATACCGTCTTATTTCATATTAGTAACCGCAACCGTCTTCTCGTCATTGCCAAGGTTTATGAAGAAGACTTAGGCAAGGTAAAACTTGGACAGGAAGCCTCTGTTCGCGTTTTAAGTTATCCCAAACAATCTTTTCTCGGCAAGGTGATTTTAATAGAACCTAATCTCGACTCTATTACCCGAACCGTGAATGTACAAGTGATTGTGGATAACAAGGATAATTTACTCAAACCTGGCATGTTTGCCCGTGTTAATTTAATTTTGCAAGAAAGCCAAGAAACCCTAGCGGTGCCAAACGCAGCTATTTTAGAGGCTAACGATGAAAAATTCGTCTTTACGCGAAAAGGCAATAAATTTCAACGGGTAGTCGTTAAAACCGGAATGAGTGATGAAAATTATACTGAAATTACTCAAGGTCTTGCTGTCGGCGATGAAATAGTCGTGCAGGGAAGTCGTCAACTTTATACGCTCTGGCTAACAGGGGGACCATCACCATCAACAGAGGATCATCATTAGATGTTTAATCGTCTTGTCGCTTGGTCACTGGCTAACCGGATTCTTATATTAGCCATGACATTAGCTTTATGCATTCTTGGCGGCTATGCCTTGCAGAGGATGCCTGTTGATGTGTTTCCCGAATTTGCCCCCCCCCAGGTAGTTGTACAAACAGAAGCACCAGGAATGGCACCTCAAGATGTCGAGGCTTTAATTACCTATCCTCTAGAAAGTGCTATTAATGGTACCCCTGGTGTCACCTCTGTCCGTTCCCGCACATCAGCAGGCTTATCCACGATTGTGGTCATTTTTAATGATAAGACTGATATTTATCGGGACAGACAACTTATTAATGAGCGCATACAGCAAGTCGTCGACAAGTTGCCCCCTGGAAGCAAAACACCTGTTATGCTCCCGGTTATTTCAGCCGTTGGCTGGATGCTGAAATATGCACTGCTCAGTAACAGTTTATCGCCTGAAGAATTACGTACGATCTCTGACTGGATAATCCGCCCCCGGGTACTTGCTTTAGGAGGTGTGGCTTCCGTGGTGTCTTTGGGTGGTGAAGTCAAACAATACCAAGTTTTACTCGATTCCTCACGCATGCTGGCTTATGGTGTTAGCATTGAAGAGGTACGCCAGGCGTTAGAGCAATCAAATCGCAACGTCCCCGGTGCCTTTCTGCAAAAAGCAGGGGGGGAGTTAATTATAGGTACCATCGGTAGAATAAAAACACTGGAAGACATCCAGAAAACAATTATTACCACCCGAAAAGGGATTCCCATTACTATCGGTAATGTCGCAACAGTTACATTTGGTGGCGAAATTAAACGTGGTGATGCTGCTCTTAATTTAAAAAATGCGGTCATTGGGACAATTTCCAAATCCTATGGGGCAAATACCTTAACCACTACCCATAAAGTAGAAAAAGCGCTGGCTGAGATTAAGGCGTCTCTTCCTCCTGGTGTTGAGCTAAAAACCAACGTTTTTAGACAAGCCACCTTCATTGAAGCAGCCATTAAAAATTTAAGTATTGCTCTTCTTGAGGGTGCATTCATCGTTATTCTGGTTTTATTCATTTTTTTAATGAACGTGCGGGCTTCTTTCATTACCTTTCTTTCCATGCCAGTTTCCTTTGTATTTGGCATTCTTATTTTATATTTTTTTGGTTTTGGTATTAATGCAATGACTCTTGGTGGTATTGCCATTGCTATTGGTGAAGTAGTCGATGATGGCATTGTAACCGTAGAAAATGTAATTCGACGCTTGCGCTTAAATCGCTTGTCTGCCCACCCGCTACCCAGTTTATCGGTTATTTTTGCTGCTGTGGTTGAAATAAGAAACGCCGTAATTTATGCCACCCTCATTGTCAGTTTGGTCTTTATTCCCATTTTTTTCTTATCCGGTGTGAGTGAAAAAATCTTCAGCCCATTAGCCATTGCCTATATTGCTTCTGTAATAGGATCCCTTGTTGTTTCCATCACTACAGTACCTGCTCTTTGCTATTTATTATTTGTTAATCCTAAAGAAAAAAAACAGGATAGCGACTATGCTTTTAGCGAACTCATTCAAAAAGGTTTATCCTTAGAAAACACTACCCCACAACAATTGTCACAGAATAAAGCAGAAAGGGAGACACGCTTTGTTTCCTGGCTTAAAGCGCATTTTCACCCCGTTTTACAGTGGTCTATCCATCATTTCTGGCTGGTTATCACAGCCGCACTTGTAGCCTTGTTCCTGTCATTACTACTACTTCCCTTTTTTCGTACCGCTTTTTTACCGGAGTTTCATGAAGGAAATTTCATCATTGCAATGACCACACTTCCTGGAACCTCTCTGGAGGAATCCATGCGATTAGGCACCCAGGTTCGCAAACGGTTATTGAAGTATCCTCAAGTCATTTCCATCGCCCAACGAGCAGGAAGAAGTGAGCTGGATGAAGATGCGCTGCCCCCCAACGTCAGTGAGTTCGATCTCTATTTAGAATTTGATAAAGATAAAAGCATGCCACCCGATGAATTACTTAGGCGCATACGTCAAGAGTTAGCCCAAATTCCCGGCGCTGTCTTTAATGTTGGACAATTTATCACTCATCGTATGGACGAAGTGCTTTCTGGTGTACGCGCCCAAGTGGCCATTAAAGTATTTGGAGATAATTTAGCTCTGCTTAATCAACTTGCGGAATCCATAGCAGCACTCATTAAAGACATTCCAGGCATTGTTGATATCAACAAAGAGCAGCAAATTAATGTTCCACAGCTAATTATTAAGATCGATAGAGAGAAAGCTGCTTATTATGGGATTAATGTTGGACAAATTTCCGAAGATATTCAAACGTTACTCAATGGTGTGCAGGTTTCAAGTGTACTTGAAGGACAACGAAGTTTTGATTTGTATTTACGCTTGGCTGAATCCGGTCGACAAAGCGTAAAGGCTGTCCATGATATGTTGATCGATGTCCATGGAAGTAATGCGCCACAAACAGAGAAAATTCCCTTACGCGCTGTTGCAGAAATCTCTGAGCAAGAGCAACCTTTTTTAATTAATCGGGAAAATGTCCAACGTATGGTTGTCATTGCTTTTAATGTCCAAGGAAATGACTTAGGAGCAGTTATCCGTGAAGTGAAGCAGCGAATAAAAGAGCAGATCAAGCTGCCTTCTGGCTACTTTATTCAATATGGAGGGCAGTTTGAAACCCAACAACAAGCGGCGCGTACTATCTTATTTTTAGGCAGTCTGGCTATTGTAGCGATGCTTCTACTGTTATATAAGGCGTTTGGAACACTAAGAGAAGCTATTTTAGTACTTTTTAATTTACCCTTGGCTTTAATTGGGGGTATATTTTCTTTATTTTTTGCCAGTGGAGAAATGAGCATTGCCGCCATGATTGGCTTTATTACCCTATTTGGTATTGCGGCACGCAATGGTATCATTCTCGTTGCGCACTATAATCAGTTACGCGCGGCAGGAAAATCGATTCAGGACGTTGTTCTTGAAGGTACTTTGGACAGGCTGATTCCGGTACTAATGACTGCAAGCACTACCGCGCTAGGTTTAATCCCCTTACTTTGGGGTTCACCCGTTGGTAAAGAGTTGGAGCGTCCTTTAGCTCAGGTACTGTTGGGTGGCTTGTTAACATCAACTTGTTTAAATATGATCGTCGTGCCTACTGTCTATAATTATCTAGAACAAAAACGTGCCCGACACCGGCAATAATAACTATCACTCTTAATGAGTAGGAGAAAAAAGTTGTGAAAAATTTAAGTTCTATCTTGAATAAGAAAGGTCTGATGATTTTTTCTTTGATCAATTTGGCTTGTTCGCCTTTAGTCGCGCATACTCAGTTACAGGGACATCAATATCATCAGCCTTCGCAATCAATGTCACAACCACTCCCAACGGTGCAATTTACCATTGAAAAAATAGTGGACAAAAGTAATGGGAAATTAGTTTTCTTTAAATTGACTGACAGCAAAACACATCAACCCCTCAGTCTTTCTGATCTTAAAGAAGTTCATACCCAAAAAATTCATTTACTCATTATCGACAGTACCCTTTCCGACTACAGTCATGTCCATCCAACACCAACGAAAGAACCCGGTATCTACAGCTTTCAG
Source organism: Legionella clemsonensis (assembly GCF_002240035.1). Taxonomy (NCBI): domain Bacteria; kingdom Pseudomonadati; phylum Pseudomonadota; class Gammaproteobacteria; order Legionellales; family Legionellaceae; genus Legionella; species Legionella clemsonensis. The sequence goes on from NZ_CP016397.1 coordinate 2,730,105, forward strand.
TGGCAACCTGTACACCAAAATACCACTTATCGGGCATGGGCTGATTTGGTACCTGTTAAAACAGGTCACCAGGAGTATGTAACGGTTGATTTACTCTCCGGAAAGGATAAAATAAAAATGCTTGCTCAACCTGCTAGTGAAAGCACCATTCACGGATATCAGTTTAAACTATCGTTCGATGCTCCTCTACAGGTGGGGAAACCAACGATGGGAAAAATTATTATCACCGATAAAAGAGGAAATCCGGTGAAAAACCTAGAACCAATTATGGGAGCGTTTGCTCATATTGTAGGTTTCAATCAGGATCTAAAAACGGTGGTACATATTCATCCCATGGGTCAGGAGCCTGATAGCAAAAGGGATCGTGGAGGGCCTGAGTTGCAATTCCATATTCAACCGGAAAAGGCTGGATACATCAAGGTCTTTGCTCAGGTAAAAGTTAATGGTAAGGAGCTTTATGCTCCCTTTGGTGTTGTTGTGAACAATTAAAGAGCTATAAGCCACGAATAAGACATTTTTGAAACTCTTCATTAAATCTTGGCAATACTTTAAGATTTGACGGCTCTCTTATAATAAAAAGTGACTGTTTTTACGCAGTTACGCTGATAATCTTTTCTTCGACACTTTCAATATTCTTTTGTGAAGCAGTCTTCGCAAAAAAGAGGCAAGAATTTATGGATAGTTTTTGATGCTTCACCCCGCTATAAAGGGTTTTTCCAGCAATAGCAAGTGCGCCAATACCTGTCAAAGCCAACAAGAAGTTAGCAACGATCTGCCAAAAGGGATCTCGATGCTGATTCATTAATTCATTTTCTGAACGAAGTAAATCTACAAACTCTGACTTCATGGCTTGGAGCTTACTGTCATCAGGTTCAGGTTTTATCAATTCAAAACACAATTTCTGCCATTGAACTCGCAATTGTGGTACTAACTTCTCTATAGCCTCTTTTTTCCTGGCACTGGTTGCTGTGTTTCCAAAATCTGCCATCTGATCAATTGCAGTCACTACCTCATGCTCGGTAAATATTTTCAGGTTTCTTTTATTTCTGTTTATCACCGCTGCGAAAATAGATCGAGTCTCCTCATCTTCAGACAAAGATGGAACAAAATTACTAAAGTTAGATAATAAATCCCAGGCGTTCGCAGTGAGCAACTTCTCATAAAATGCCTCAGCCAAGGGCTCTTCATATAAAGGAGCATTTCTTTCATTCCCATTCTTATAAAAAAAGCTCTCCCATTTCGCGGTCTTTTCGGCAACAAAAGTAAGAAGGTTTTCCCGGTGAGGTGAATGTTGCCGTTCAGCAAATTCTCTTATTTTTTCAATCGCTTTGGTCATTGGATTGGCTGCAAAATGAGTGAGCTCTTGATTTATATGTTCCACTAATTGTTCAAAAGGTGGTACGTCCTTAAAATAGTTTACAAATTGACGCATTATCGCAATTGAACTCTTTTCAAGCAAAATAATCTTCAGCGCTTTAATCAATCCTCGCTGAAAAGCAATGTTAGGATCATTTTCATTCTTATTTGCGTCTTTATTAGATAATCTATTTTCCCATATCTCCGACTCAACCTTCATTAAGTCTAAGCATTTTTCAGCAATGTCAGCCATAAACGTGGCCTCTATTTTTTCCTTTGTAAACGTTGCTTCTCTTTTCTTAATTCGCGTTTCTACATTCTGCATTAAAGCTGAGAAAAGAAAATTTTGAGGTGCAAAAGCATGATAAAAAATACGCATTGCCTGTAAGTTATTGCTCAAAGCAGTTGTCATTTTGACCAACTGTTCATGCAAGACAGCGCTTATCTCTCGCTTTAAGCCATTTATTTTTTCTATATCAGGCTTTTCTGCTTTAAACTCCGCTTGTAAGGCATGCTCTTGCAATTCAATACTGCTAGCCAGCATTGACAGAGTACTGCTTTCGTCAATGTAACCAAAATCATTATATAAGTTAGCAGCATATTTCATTCTTTGGATAAAGTTAGACAGGGTTAAGAAACCTGCCATCGCATTAAATGCCTCTGCATCGTGATTATGAAGTGTTAAGCAGTCTTGGATAAAAGCTCGCACAATTTCTTTAGAGCCATGCCTCACAAAAATACTTTCTAGATGGAAAAGATTGAGATCGAAGTTATAATCTAGCGTTTGCAGTAGATCTCTTTCTTGTTGATTAAGCAAATAAATAAGTGCTTTCTCTTGATTATTAAAACGACTTTCTGTTTTAAGGGTTTTTTTGCCAGACTCAAAATCTAGCTCTAGCTCGTCAATTTGTGTTTGCCAACCCAAATGGGATTCTACTTGAGAAAAAACGGGGAGGAAGTCTGCATTCCAAATGGCATACTCATCACTAACTTTGATGTAAAGAAGGGTTCTTAAAAAAATAAAATTAGTAAATTCACTCAGGGATAAAGAATTATCTTCTGCATTTTCAAACGTAGTATACGCGTTTTCAATTACATGAAGTATGGATGCTACGGGAATTTCTTCGGATAAATAAATCTCTTTTCTTATGCTTTTAAAAAATTTATTTAAAAAATCTTCAGCTTTCTGTTTATCCGCTGCTTTAACTTTAGCTAGCAGAGGCAACATTAAGTTCAAATACCACATAAGTTATCCCACGTAATTTTACTGATACCAAGGATAACATGAATAAATTAAGGGATTATTAATTGTCAGTTTGTATAAAAGCACCCCGTTTTTCTGGATGGATGAATAAATTAATCCGACAAAAGAGACTCTTGTCGGATTACGCATCTTCTTAATCTAGCAAACCTAATTCTTTAACAGTATCTCGCTCCTGACGAAGCTCATCCAAAGTAGCCTCAAATCGTGCTTTCGCATAGTCATTAAACTGCAATCCCTCTACAACATGAAGCTCCCCATGCGTGCGACGACAGGGGAAAGAAAAAATTAAACCTTCGTCAACACCGTATTCACCTTGTGAGCTTAAGCACATGGAGAATGATTCATTGGCTGGGGTATCGGTAATTAAATTATTGACACCATGGATAATCGCATTCGCAGCGGAAGCAGCAGATGATGCACCACGTGCTTTAATAATCGCAGCACCGCGCTGTTGCACTGTAGAGACGAAGGTTTCTTTTAACCAGTTGTCATCTTTAATGACTGAAGCAGCAGATAAACCATCAATTTTTGCATTGTAAAAATCAGGATATTGTGTCGATGAATGATTACCCCAAATAGTCATTTGGCTGACTTCAGTAACATCAACCCCTGCTTTTTTTGCAAGTTGGGTACGAGCCCGCAATTCATCCAGGGTCGTCATTGCATAAAATCTATCATCGGGAATATCTTTCGCATTATTCATTGCGATGAGGCAATTGGTATTGCAAGGATTTCCAACCACAAAAACTCGAATATCTTCAGCAGCATAATCATTGAGCGCCCGTCCCTGTTTGGTGAAAATACCACCATTGATTTGCAATAAATCAGAACGCTCCATACCTTGTTTACGGGGTACTGACCCTACCAGTAAAGCCCAATTTACGCCGTCCATCGCTTGCTTAAGATCAGCCGTACAAACAACACGTTTTAGTAAAGGAAAAGCACAGTCTTCCAATTCCATAGCCACCCCTTCAAGTGCAGGTAAAGCTGGCTCTAGCTCAAGAAGATGTAATTCCACATCGGTGTGAGGCCCAAACATTTGTCCGGATGCAATTCTAAATAATAAGGCATATCCAATTTGGCCGGCCGCACCGGTTATAGCAACTCGTACTCGTTTATTCATTATTCTTTTCCTTTTTCCACCATTGTTTTACTAAATAAAGCGCAGCAATACTCCGCGCTTCAGAAAAATCAGGACGTACAATTAACTCCTCAATCGCCTCCAAAGGCCATTCAATAACATCCAGGGGCTCGGGTTCATCTCCTGGCAAAGGCGCTGGATATAAATCATACGCCACTACTACATCCAAAGCCGCCCCAAAATAGCCTGGCGCCAATGTCAACCGTTTCAATGGGTGCAGTTGTTTCGCGGCAAAACCGGCTTCTTCACGCAACTCTCGATTTGCTGCCTCCACTACACTTTCCCCTTGATTAATAAGTCCTTTGGGAAAGGCCAATTCGTAAGAATCAGTCCCCGCAGCATATTCACGCACCAAGAGAAAAGATTCACTTGCAGTGATAGCTGCAATCAGTACTGCCCCATGTCCATGGCTGCGAATGCGTTCATAAATCCGCTGCGCTCCATTGGTGAAATGAAGGTGCATTTGTTCTATAGTGAACAAATTGGACTTTGCAATAACAGAGCGCTTTGAGCAAGTCGGTTTTTCCCGCATCTTCAAATCCCTTCAACAATTTACATGTCTAAACTCTAACGTCTCTGGATCCTGTGGACAAGCCACAGGACATAGTAAGCTAAATTAATTTAATCGCAAAAAATAACTTGCGCTGAAATCAGCAAGTGTTTTGTAAAAAATATTGTCATGATACTATTAGGAGCTTAAACAAGCCAGCCTAAAATTTTAACGATGTTACCCACTTCCTTATATATTCATATCCCTTGGTGTGTTCGCAAATGTCCCTATTGTGATTTTAATTCGCACAAAAGCCTGGCTAATTTACCTGAGGATGCTTATATTCAAGCGCTTGTTGCCGACTTTAAAACTGATTTAGATGCTTTTCCTGCACCACAAGTAATCAGCAGTATTTTCATTGGCGGAGGCACACCCAGTTTATTTTCAGCAAAAGCTTATGACAACTTGTTTAATCAACTCAATAAATTAATACCTTTTGCACGCAGCATTGAAATTACCCTGGAAGCAAATCCAGGTACTGTAGAACAACAACGTTTTAATGATTATCGTCAATCAGGCATTAACCGACTTTCTTTAGGCATACAAAGTTTTAATCCACAACATCTGAAAAGCCTAGGCCGTATTCACGATGATACGCAAGCACATACTGCCATTCAAGCCGCACGACGTGCGGGCTTTGACAATATTAATATCGACCTGATGCATGGTTTACCAGGCCAAACTATTGAACAGGGTTTAGACGATTTGACGACTGCCATCAATCATCAGCCGGAGCATTTATCCTGGTACCAATTAACTATTGAACCCAATACTGTTTTTTATAAAAAACGCCCTGTGCTACCCAATGAAGACGAGGCGTGTGAGCTTGAGGAACAAGGGCTTGCATTATTAGCTGCAAACGCATTTACCCGCTATGAAATTTCCGCATTTTGCAAAACTGAAAAAGAAGCTCAACATAATTTAAATTATTGGCTTTTTGGTGACTATTATGGCATTGGCGCTGGAGCCCATGGTAAATTATCCTCTGCAGAAGGTTATGTTTTTCGCACTCGAAAACATCGGCAACCCCGAGATTATCTCGATACCCAAAAACCTTATCTTGCAGCCAGGGAAGTCGTTAAACCTGATTCACTCCTTTTTGAGTTTATGCTCAATACAACGCGTCTACACCAGCCAATTCCTTACCAGCTCTTTTATGAGAGAACAGGATTAGCTTTTGCGCAATTAAAACCCTTGTTGACAATTGCTGCTAAAAAAAAATTAATAAGTCTTGATGAATCATCCTGGCAAATTACTGAATTAGGACGACGCTATACTAATAACTTGCAGGCGCTCTTTTTGCCGGAATAATTAACCATTAGAATCTCTATGCTATAGGCTCACCCTCTGATTGAGTCTATACTCTAATTGTCTTCACAATGGTTTCGCTTTCATTAATAATGAAAGCTTTTTTATTTACTCAGGAGGCGAGATGTTATCTGCCCTGTTATTTCTTTTTGTCGTTATAGTTGGTTATTTGGCTGGTTCGGTTTGCTCAGCGGTCATTGTGTCTCGAGTTTTCGCACTTCCTGATCCACGTATAACAGGCTCACAAAATCCCGGAGCGACTAATGTTTTAAGAATATCTGGAAAAAAATATGCTGCTATCGTGCTATTGGCTGATCTTTTAAAAGGTCTTCTACCTGTCCTCTTTGCACAATTAATAGGAGTAGGTCCCATCGCAGTTGGTTTTACTTGTTGGGCAGCCGTTATGGGTCACATGTATCCTATATTTTTTGGTTTTCGTGGTGGAAAAGGTGTGGCAACTGCAATTGGCGCCTTATTAGGTCTGCACTTTATCTTAGGGGTTGTCGTGATTGCTACCTGGCTTCTTGTCGCTAATTTTACGCGTTACTCCTCCGTTGCATCGATGGTTTCAATGAGCATGGCGCCCTGGTATGCCCTCTTTATTCCTAATGGTTTACTTACGTTTCCCCCTTTATTTTTCATTACGCTGTTTGTAATTTACAAGCATCGCGAAAATATCACGCGCTTAATTGATGGCAAGGAATCAAAGATTCAATTTAAACGATCTTCGTTGCGCGAAGAAATTAACGCAGTCCTTGAAGAAGAACAGCAAGAACTGGAACAAACTGCAGTAGCCCCCGTTAAATTAAGTAAAGAAGAACAAGTTTCTTCTTTAGCAGAAGGAACTCCTGAAACAGAACGGGCAGAAAATACAGAAAACTCTTAATTACTGCCTATGGCGTCTGAAAACTTCTACTTATTGCCGTAAGTAGAAGTTTAGGTCGTTTTAGGTCAATGGCCAACGGGCTTTTACTTCCACCGCTTGACTTTTGTCTTTTTCACCACGCAATAACCGCAACCAGCCTGCATAGGCCACCATAGCGCCATTATCTGTACAATACTCTGGGCGCGGAAAATAAATTTCTCCCCCTATTTCTTCAATTAATTTAGTTAATGCTACTCTTAAAGCCTGATTAGCACCAACACCACCTGCAACCACTAATTTTCGACAGGTTGTTTGTTTTATAGCACGTTTACATTTAATACTTAATGTCTCTACGACTGCATCCTGAAACGCTTTTGCGATAAGCCGTCTGGCATCCTCATCTTTATGACTGTTGTGCCAGGCAGTAAGTGCATGAGTTTTTAACCCACTAAAACTAAACTCCAAACCCGGCCTATCCGTCATGGGACGCGGAAACGGAGGGAGTCCCTCATCTCCCGTTGACACACTATCTGCAAGCTGCGCTAAAATAGCCCCTCCCGGATAAGGCAGCCCCATTAACTTTGCTGTTTTATCAAAGGCTTCTCCAACCGCATCATCTAAGGTTTCTCCAATAATGGAATATTCTCCTAAAGCTCGCGCTTCAACAAGTTGCGTGTGTCCGCCAGAAACCAAAAGAGCAAGAAAAGGAAAATCCAGCACGGGGGAATCAAGTTTTGCTGCCAGTAAATGAGCTTCCAGATGATGAATTCCCAAGGAAGGAATGCCCAATCCTAAAGCCAAACTTTTTGCAAAACAGGCGCCTGTTAATAAAGCCCCAATAAGACCAGGGCCCGCAGTATAAGCAATAGCACTCAATTGCGTCTTATCAACACCAGCCTGTTGTAAAGCGTTATCAACCAAAGGCACAATATATTTAACATGATCGCGCGAGGCTAATTCTGGCACAACACCCCCGTAGCGTTGATGAGTTTCTAATTGAGAATGCAAAGCATGGGCTACCAATCCTTTACCAGAATCATAAATTGCAATCCCAGTTTCATCACATGATGACTCAATGCCTAATACGCGCATCATTCTCCTGCTGTTATGAGTAAAAAATAAACTAACATTATACGAAAGACTAATTAGAAACACCAAAAAAGACTACTCATTTATAAATGTATAGTCATTAAGTGATCTCAAGGGAAATTAAAAATTACCATTCTAATAAAACTTGACGATTGACTTAACTGGCACTAGAATTGCCAGCCTACTATGTTAAATTAATTTTAGAGGAAATAAATTAATGCCTACCGTTCGTGTGAAAGAAGGCGAAAACCCTGAATATGCACTCCGTCGCTTTAAACGCTCCTGTGAAAAAGCAGGCATTTTAACTGAGTTACGTCGCCGCGAATTTTACGAGAAGCCTACTGCTGAACGTAAGCGTAAGCAAGCTGCAGCTGTAAAACGTCACCTTAAAAAAATTTCACGTGATGTGACCATGTCAGCTCGTCGTAATGTTAAACGTAAACGCAAGTAATTTATGATGATTAAAGACCGTCTCAGTAATGATATTAAAGATGCAATGCGTGCCAGAGAAAAAAAGAAACTGGATGCGCTTCGTCTTATTACTGCTGCAGTCAAACAAGTCGAAGTTGATGAGCGTATTGAGATTGACGATGCTCGAATGCTTGTCATTCTCGATAAACTTGCCAAACAACGTAAAGAATCTATTGCTCAATTCAAAGCTGCTAGCCGCGATGATTTAGTCGAACAAGAGCAGTTTGAATTGGATGTAATAAGTCATTACCTTCCTGCTCCGCTATCTGAAGCTGAAATTAAAGCGCTTATTGACAAAGCAATTGCCGACACTGAGGCTGAAAAAATGAGTGACATGGGTAAGGTTATGGCTCTTTTAAAGCCTCAGCTTCAAGGACGGGCTGATATGACGGAAGTTAGCGCGTTAATAAAGGCTAAACTGAGTTAATTTCCTATCATGTCTGGCTTAATTCCGCAGCCATTCATCGATGAACTGCTTACTCGTACTGATATTGTTGAATTAATCGATAGTTATATCCCTTTAAAAAAGAGCGGTCATGCTTTTGTAGCCTGTTGTCCCTTTCACAGTGAAAAAACTCCTTCATTTAATGTCGTTGCTAAAAAGCAGTTTTACCATTGCTTTGGCTGCGGTGCAAGCGGCAATGCCATTAGTTTCCTAATGAGTTATCTCAATCAAGGATTTATTGATGCCGTAGAAACTTTGGCTTCTCGACTTGGTTTACCAGTACCACGAGAAGGGCGTGCAGAAAAAAATCAACTCTCTTTAAGCCTGTATCAATTGCTAGGGCAAGTGAATCAATTTTATCAACAAACGCTAAAAACCCAGGGCCAACAAGCAATTTCCTATCTGCGCCAGCGAGGTCTCACTGGTGAAATTGCTAAACGTTATCAGCTTGGTTATGCTCCTTCCGATTGGCAAATGCTCGAAAAACAGTTTAGAGGTCATCGTGCAGAGCTTATCACCACAGGTATGCTCATTCAGAAAGAAGACGGCAAAACTTATGATCGCTACCGCCATCGTGTCATGTTTCCCATTCATGACAGGCATGGACGCATTATAGGCTTTGGCGGGCGCGCTATTGATGCACAACAAAAACCAAAATACCTGAACTCACCAGAAACGGTTATTTTTCAGAAAAGCCGTGAACTTTACGGACTGCATCAAATCCTGCAAGCACAAAAAACTGTTGAGAACATTCTTATTGTTGAAGGTTATTTGGACGTCATTGCTCTGGCACAATACGGCATTAATAATGCAGTTGCTACCTTGGGAACTGCCACCAGCATTTATCATATTCAATTACTGGCAAAGCATGCTCAACATTTAATATTTTGTTTCGATGGTGACACCGCTGGCCGACAAGCTGCCTGGCGCGCCTTGGAAAGTTGTCTTCCTCAATTAAACTCTGGACTTAATGCCAGTTTTATTTTTCTCCCTGAAGGTCAGGACCCGGATAGCCTTGTCCGGGAAGAAGGAAGTACCAAGTTTTTAGAGCGGCTTCAGCAAGCCAAACCTCTCAACCAATTTTTCTTTGAAACCCTTAGTCGCAATATCGAACTCACTTCGGTTGCAGGTAAAAGCCAATTAATTAATATCGCCAAGCCTCATTTACTTAAAATGCAGGATGGTCCTTACAAACAGCTTCTACTAGATGAGTTGGCACGTATAAGTCATATTGAAAGTCATCGTCTTGACCAATTACTACGCGATAGAACACCTCAACCTCAGACAAGCAATAAGCCGATAACTCGCTCCCCCATTCGACTTGCTATTGCACTGCTTATCCAGCATCCCGAAATTTTTAAAGCGTGTCAGAATGCCATCGACCCCAATTTACTGGATGGTAAAGATCAGGAGCTATTACAAAAACTATTACAGCAAATTGCCAAAGCCCCTGAAATCAATACTGCGACCCTTATTGAGCAATGGCGTAATACGTCCTATTTTGAAGCATTGATAAAATTGGCCAGTTGGGAACACCAAGTACCCGAAGTTGCGCTGGTAAATGAATTTGTCGATATTATTTTATTTTTGCAAAAACAAAATTTGGAGAATAAAATTAATCAATACATTGCAAAATCACGCAATCAGGGCTTAACTTTATCAGAAAGACTCTATTTACAGGAAATGTTAAAGCAACGGCATCAAACGGTTGATGATAAAAAATAACGCAAAATATACTGGCATGTTTGCTATAGCAGGTTTATAATCAAAACCTTTTTGTGGCCCTTAACCTCACAAATGCTTATGACGACTATGAATGATCAAGAACAGCAGCACTCGCAAATCACTAAAGTCATCCGCTTAGGTAAAGAACAAAATTACCTGACCTATGCACAAATCAATGATTTGTTACCTAATATCGTTGATACTGAACATTTTGATGTGATTATCAGTATGCTGGAAGGCATGAACATCAAAGTATTTGAAGTATCTCCCAGTGAAGATGAGTTGGCACTTCTCGGTACCACAGAAGATGCTCCTGATGATGTTGAAGAAGCTGCTGCTGTACTTGCCTCTGTTGATAAAGAGACTGGGCGCACCACTGACCCTGTACGCATGTACATGCGCGAAATGGGAACTGTTGAGCTCTTAACTCGTGAAGGTGAAATTCGCATTGCCAAACGCATTGAGGAAGGTATTTATCAAGTTCTTAAGGCGCTTGCTCATTATCCTGAAACCGTACAACTGGTTCTTGAAGATTATGATCGTGTGATGACTGAAGAAATTCGTCTAAGTGAGATAATCAGTGGCTTTGCGGATGTAGAAGAGGAAGCACCAGCTGCCAACATTGGCTCTATGCTTGATGAATCCCAACAAGACGAACTTGAGCTTGATTTGGATGAAGACGAAGAAGACGGTGAGGGTGAAGGTGGGCTTGGTGAAGGAGATGAAGGACCCAATCCCGAGCAGGCAAAAATTTATTTCGATGAATTGCGTGAGAATTATCACAATGCGATGGTAGCCTTAAAAGAACATGGCCGCACATCACCAAAAACAGTTGCTCTATTGGATATTATGTCGGACTCATTCTTGAAGCTAAAGCTAACTTCAAGGCAGGTAGACAAATTAACCCGTCATTTCCGTCAATTAAGAAATCATATTCGTGAATTTGAACGTACAATTATGCGCTTATGCATTGAAAAGGCACGCATTCCCCGCAAATTGTTTATCGATACCTTCCCCGGCCAGGAAACTGATTTAAGCTGGTTAGAAGCCATAGTCAGCAAACACGCCAAAAAACTGGATCTGACTCGTATTGAAGAATATCGTGAAGAAATAAAACGTCTGCAAGCTAAATTGGCTAGTTTTGAAGAAGAATATGGCCTGATTATCAGCGAAATTAAAGACATTAATCGTAAGATGTCCATTGGTGAAGCAAAAGCTCGACGCGCTAAAAAGGAAATGGTTGAAGCAAACTTACGTTTGGTAATTTCCATTGCTAAAAAATATACCAACCGTGGTTTACAGTTCCTTGATTTGATTCAGGAAGGGAATATCGGTTTGATGAAGGCAGTCGATAAATTTGAGTATCGACGTGGCTATAAATTTTCCACTTATGCAACTTGGTGGATTCGTCAAGCAATCACCCGCTCCATTGCTGATCAGGCGCGAACCATTCGTATCCCGGTCCATATGATTGAAACCATTAACAAACTCAATCGTATTTCGCGTCAGATTATGCAAGAAACCGGCCGTGAAGCCACCCCTGAAGAATTGGCTGCTAAAATGGACTTGAGCGAAGATAAAATTCGCAAAGTCTTAAAAATTGCAAAAGAGCCCATTTCAATGGAAACACCAGTAGGTGACGATGATGATTCCCACTTAGGTGAATTTATCGAAGATACCAACATCGAATCACCTATTGAACGCGCAACCGCTGAAGGCTTACGTGAAGCGACCCTAGAAATTCTGGAAACATTGACGCCTCGAGAAGCTAAAGTATTGCGCATGCGTTTTGGTATCGAAATGAATACCGACCATACCTTGGAAGAAGTCGGCAAGCAATTCGACGTAACCCGCGAGCGCATCCGACAAATCGAAGCCAAGGCACTACGCAAACTGCGCCACCCATCCCGTTCAGAGAAACTCAGAAGCTTCTTGGAAGGCGACGATACCTAATCAACAATAGGTACTGGTTATTAAAGAATTCCAATGATTCTTTAATAACCAAAAAATAAGCTACACTTAGTAAGATATTTTTAAGAAAGAATAAAAAAATTGTGGTATTCAACCACCATAACTATTACAATTGCAAATCTCCGGGCCCATAGCTCAGTTGGTTAGAGCAGCGGACTCATAATCCGTTGGTCCTAGGTTCAAGTCCTAGTGGGCCCACCAATTAAAGCCTTTAAAATCAATAAGTTACACTTGATACCTTAATCACCTCAAAAGTCCTTGCGTGACTTTTGCGTGACCTACATTTAAAACCCTATAAAGCAACTACCTTTGAAGCCTGTTTATTTGCAGGCATTCTCAAATTTGGATTACGCAACAAAGTCAGCACTACCCCGCTTTTTTGCTTTTCACATACTTTATTGGCAGCATCATACAGATTTTGTAATTCTGCTGATGAATAATGCGTCGTAATCCGGCCTGAGCGATGACCAAGCAAATCCTGTCTATCTTCAAAACTGACACCAGCTGCACGTAATCTCCGACCAAAAGTATGCTTGAGGTCGTGAACACGCACTTGTTGAAGATTGGCTTTAATTCTTGCTTGACGCCATCCAGTTGATAAAATCCGAGCCAAAGGCTTCCCTTTAAAACTAAACACATGAGTAGGATGCTTCCCTCTCTCTTCTTCTACAACGGAACGAGCTGTATCATTACAAACAACTAATCGCTCTTCACCATTTTTTACCAACTCAGCAGGAATGATGAACACCATAATATGCGATAACTCTGGAATCTTTATTTCCCAATCCCAGCGTAACTCACATATTTCCTGATCTCTACACCCAGTATTCACAGCAAATAACGCGATTTTTTCCAGATGAGAAGGTAGCTCATTAAAAAGCCGGTGTTGCTCATCCCAGTTCAATGGATAAGGTTTGCGCAGATCATGCTCCGGTAACAATTTAATTTTGGGAGCATTAATAATCCACGTTAGGCCATATTCATCCATCCATTCACTGGCAGCAAGATTGAGTATTCGTCTTACCACTTGTAACCCATGGTTTATAGTTCGAGTACTCACCCCATCTTTCCTTCGACCTTCTACAAAAGGCTGAAGAGCACCCATGTGAATCGATTCGAGCGGCATATCTCCAATATACTTCACCAACTCACGCAACCTCCCTGCATCATCAGAAAGACTGCGCTTGTGCTGATTTTCCATTAGAAATTTTGTTGCTGCCTCCATAAAACTTCTTTTAGGCCGCACACCATAAACAGTTGCCTGCCTTATTTCTTCAAGTCGCCTTGCAAGATACTTCTCGGCCTCTTCGAGGTCGCTAGTACCAGTGCTTTCGCAAAGTCGGCGTCCGAAGACCTTCTTGTCAATAACCCAGAACTCCCCACGCTTTTGAAGCCCTGGTGTTCGTTTTCGTCCCATTTACCCATACTCCTTTGATTGGTTGCTGCGGGACGACCACTACATTGCTTATAATCGTCTACCCAAGCATCTAGATCAAGTCGATCAAATGCCACCCCTTGAGAACCAATAGGAATCTCAATTAAATTAGGCCTTACTGCCTCATTAAAGCGATGACGGTCCATACCTAGATAAGCTGGTGCATCCCGCAATCGAATTAGTCTGGGCAATATGTTTAGAATACTCATTTCTGACTTCCTGCAATAAATCGATTTCAACCAAACAAAACGATTCGTTTAATTTATTAAAACATATAGTTTTATTGAAATCAATTAATAAACGAGTTGTAAATATCAAATCAGGATTAATTATTTTTTTGAATTCTGCCAGGTCTTATTAAACATTGAGATGTCGACCAGGTTATATCTTTCAGTTATGATATTGACTGCTTTCGCTATTTAATACTTCATAAATGATCTCCAATAAAACCCTAAATATTAAAGCAACTGGAGTTATCGCACTTGCAGTAATGTTTAGTCGTGTATTAGGTCTTATCCGGGAAGTCTTATTTAATACTCTATTTGGCACTGCATCGATGGGAATTTTTCTGATTTCATTTCGAGCGCCCAACCTACTAAGAGATCTTTTTGCAGAGGGAGCATTATCAGTTTCTTTCATAACAATTTTTTCTAAAAAAATAGAGACGGAAGGTGATGAATCTGCGTGGAGACTAGCTGCTAAAATGCTCACGTTAACCAGCGTCATAATGAGTATATTATCCTTAATTGGAATTATTTTTGCTAAATATATAATTCATACTTTAGCACCAGGCTTTTCAATAGAAGATATTGGTATAACTATCCTTCTCACTCAAATAATGTATCCTTTTATTTTGTTGGTTTCGCTTGCCGCTATCATAATGGGGATTTTAAATTCCAAGAATATCTTCGGTATACCTTCACTTGCTTCAAGCTTTTTTAATATTGGCTCAATTTTTGGTGGTGTTTTTTGTGGCTGGTTAATTGATCCTGCATTCGGTGAGCGAGCATTGACCGGCTTAGCTATTGGAACAATGGTGGGTGGACTTTTACAACTTACCATACAATTTCCTAGCTTATGGAGAGTTGGCTTTCGTTTTAAACCAGATTTCAAATGGAACGATCCAGGAATCCGTAGTATCTTGATCTTAACTTTCCCTGCAATCATTGCTGCTAGTTCAGTTCAAGTGAATGTACTTATTAACTCAGGCTTCGCTTCCTATCTCGGGAAAGAAGCTATCACGTGGCTTAACAGTGCATTTAGACTGATGCAGTTTCCTCTTGGAGCATTGGGAGTAGCTATTGCCACAATTACTCTTCCAGTAATTTCACGTATTGCAGCAAGTACCAGCCAAGCTCACTTTGGACCAACATTAGGTCGCTCAATGCGTCTGGCCATATTTCTAACCATGCCAGCTGCAGTTGGCCTTTGGTTTTTTGCTAAACCGATCATCTGCTTAATCTATGAGCATGGTAAATTTCACTCGGTCGACACATTACAAACTGCTTATGCTTTGAAACTTTATGCACTTGGTCTGATCAGCTATGCTTGCATTAAAATATTATCCCCAGCCTTTTATGCTATTGACAAAAAATGGACGCCCATGATGGTTAGCTTTTCTTCCATTGGTCTGAATATTCTCTTGAATTATTTTTTAATTTTTAAATTAGCTTTGGGACATGGAGGACTAGCGCTGTCTACGTCTATTTCAGCAACAAGTAATTTTTTAATTTTGTACATATTGATGAATCGTTCGCATAACCTGCAGACTACCTATTTTATAAGCACATTTCTTCGTTGTGCTTTAGCATCAGGGCTTTTAGGATTAACTTGTTGGATAGTATCATCTCACTTTAGTAACTTTCTTTATCATCCTTCACTATTAATAAGCAGTATCTCCATGATTACTGCTATTTTTTTGGCTGGTTTAATATATTTATTGGCTTGTTTACTCCTTAAGATAGAAATGGCAAGGAGTATTTTATTAAATTTTCAAGAAAAGCTAGGAAGATTTGCACATAGAAGTGAGAGCCATAATAGTCAAAGAATTAACTAATCTCCGATACCAAACCATTTAAGAAGTGTCTTTTCACCAAGATGATCATAAATATAAGATAAATAATAGGTTAGATGAGTAGTTAATTGCTCTTGTGAGGGAGCTACCGCATTGCTAAAAGGGGCATGGTGAATATATTTTTTAAAATAGAAATTACAAAAATCCATATAATCTTTTGTAAATAACAAAAATGTATGCCACATATCATCAATTTCTTTCATCTCATGATGGATAACACATTGGAAATTCAATTCTTCTTGATTAGAGTTAGCCATCTGATCATATTTATGTTTATTACATAGCCATAAAAATTTTAAAAGCTCAGTAAACGCCTCTTCTGGACTGAGAGTATTATTAGGATATTCTTTTTTATAACGATTAATCACATCTGAATTTTGATATTGTAAAAGCTGGCTAAGTGGAACTATCATTTTTTTACCTATCTGTAAATTTGAGATAAGTAGTTAAGAGTACTCTTAACTACTGTGAAAAACTGCTCAAATGCTCACACACCACATTGACCTGCACAAGGAACAGGATGACAACCATGTTTGCATTGCGCGCACTTTGAGTTCGCATTTTGCTGAATTTTTATCTCTATAATTTTCTTTATTAATTGGGATTTCATATTTATCTCTCGGTTATTGTTTAGGAATGAGATTTGCTATAAAAACAAATCGTGTTATTATTACAACATACTGTGTTTTACAAGGCAATATTTTAAATATCCTTTATTTAATAAAATGCGCATAATTTCCTGCTGATCTAAATGAATACAAGCAAAATTTCATTAACTAAACATATACTTAACGTAATCGGGCCTTATAAAATTTGGCTTCTTATCCTAGCTTCAGCAGGATTAATTTCCGCATTATTTAATACATTCATACCTTATGTTCTTAAACTTATTATTGATCACGCTAATGTCGCTCGAATAAACAAGGAATTAATTAAGAATATAAAACCATATTTATTCATTTATATTGCACTTTGGATAGGGTTATGTACCAGTATGAGACTTATAGATTGGGCAAAAATGAATTTTCTCCCCAATGTGCGCGAAAATGTGATTACAAGGATGTTTAATTATCTAAGTTTGCATTCACATCAATACTTTCAAAATAATTTTGCTGGAAGTTTAATTAATAAAGTTAATGATATGCAGAGGGGAGTAATTGGAGTTCTTTCTATAGGGTATGAGCTTTATGTGCAACTGTTAATAATAATGATTGCTATTATCACTATGCTATATGCTCACACTATTTTTGCAGTTATTTTATTAAGTTGGATTGTTTCTTTTTTATTCATTACTATTCTCTTTTTAAAACCAATTCAAAAGCTTTCACATGCTCTTTCAGAAAGTATAACAACTTTAGTGGGCAAAAAAGTCGACAGCATAAGCAATATTATTAACGTGAGACTTTTTGGCAGACACAAAGACGAAAATAACTACATTCTTCAAAGTATTCGCGATAGTGTAACTAAAGAGCGTTCTATGCAAGCTAAAATTATTAAAATGCGCCTATTTTGGGATCTTAGCATTTTAATTTTTGCCAGTTTAAATATTTATATTTTACTTCTTATGTACAGTAAGAGTCTCGTTACAATTGGAGACTTTGTTTTTGTTATGACTTTATCTATTAGTATCCTATGGAATTTATGGTTTATCGCTGGGCAATTTGTTATTTTTTCTGAGCAAATAGGGAATTGTAAACAAGCTTTATCAGTTCTTGCCAAACCACATGATATCGTCGATAAGAAAGATGCGAAGTCACTAATTGTTACTAGCGGTAAAATTGAGTTTAGTGAAGTAACATTTCATTTTAATGAAGGGAATTATCTATTCAAGAATAAAAATATCACTATTTCACCTGGCCAAAAAGTGGGCATTGTAGGGCTTTCTGGAAGTGGAAAGAGTACTTTTGTCAACTTAATTTTGCGTCTTTTTGACATTGAAGCAGGCGCAATTAAAATCGATGAGCAGAATATTAAAGATGTAACCCAACAATCACTGAGAGAACAAATAGCATTTATCCCTCAAGAAGTAACTCTTTTTCATCGCACATTAATGGAGAACATACGTTTTGGGAATATCAATGCAAATGATGAAGAAGTAATTGCTGTTTCTAAAAAAACTCATTGTCATGAATTTATTAGTCAACTTAAAGATGGTTATCAATCGGTGGCCGGCGAACGCGGTATTAAGTTATCAGGTGGCCAACGCCAACGAATTGCTATTGCGAGAGCCATGCTTAAAAATGCTCCTATTCTAATTCTGGATGAAGCTACCTCAGCATTGGATTCTCTAACTGAACAATATATCCAAGAGGCTTTAGGTAAAGTAATGCACGACAAAACCACTATTGTTATTGCTCATCGTCTATCAACGCTATTGAAAATGGATAGAATACTAGTCTTCGATAAAGGAAAGATTATTGAGGATGACTCTCATGAAGCGCTATTGAGGTTTGGTGGTCATTATGCAAGGCTGTGGCAAATGCAGGCAGGTGGATTTTTGCCTAAATTTGCGAGTGACTGCAATTACCATTTACAAACATTACCCAAGCCCATATAGCAAATAGCTTGAGAGTCTAGATAGCAATTCTCAAAACATCCGTTGGGTGTGAAAACAAATGCCCTTCGCATACCACTTCAGCGCCATGTTTCTTATATAACCCGTTCAAACTTGGTTTTAACGTATCCAATAAAATCAAATTAGCACCTGATTCTGCTGCCAACCTCTTAGCTTCCTCTATTATTTGTTTGCCAAAACCAAGTCCACGATAATTTTTCTCTATATAGACATACATTAATTCACGTGCATGGGGTAGATTATCTGTTATCTTCGCTAAATCAGCATTAAAAGAATGCTCTAATAAAGCAAACATCGCCACGGGTTGTCCTGCGAATATACCAATATACACATCATTCTTAAGTGTTCGCATAACCTCTGCTCGGTATTCTATTCCTTTATTACGGATATACCCCCACTCATCTTCAGCCCATGTAGCTGCAATGGGTACATAGTCCATACAGTCACTCAATTTGGTAAAAGTAAGTTTGTGTTTCGTCAAAGCAGAACTGAAAAGTAACATGTTAATACCTCAATAATTAATAAGCCATGGCTGATTGCGTATTTATTGACCTTTTGCGGCTATATTCACAAACCAGTAAAGAAACCAGACCTATGATTGCCCCAAATATATAATACCAAGCTGGTGAAATAAAATTGCCAGTCTTGCTCACCAACCACAGCATCACTAATGGCGTTGTGCCACCGAATAATGAAATACCTACATTAAAGGCAACACCAAAACCACTGTAACGATATTGATGAGGAAATAAAGAAATCATATACGCATTTAAAGGGCCATAGGTAATTGCAATCAAACCAGACATAAAAACCAGTCCTATTGCAATTAAACCAATATTTCCTGTGGAGAGTAATGAAAAGATAGGGATGCTAAAAAATAATATAGCTGTCATACCAAGTCGGATGATTCTTAAAAGCCCTATTCTGTCTGCTAAGAGCGCAATAAATGGCTCAAGTGTGGCATCCACTGCCAAAGATAAAGTGATAATCAGTGTGGCCAAACCAAGTGAAACATGGAAATAACTGTGCAAATAAGTTGCTGTAAATACATAGGTACCAAAGGTCATAATACTGACTAGCCATGCTATCCCTATAATCCCAATCATTGCTAAAGGAGTCTCTTTTAATGCAGTCAGAAATGGCAGGCGTGTTTTATCATCCTGAGCTATCCTCTGATATTCAGGTGTTTCAGCAACATAAGTACGCAAATAAAAAATCAGAATACCAGCAATCAATGCTACCCCAAACCCTATCCGCCATCCCCAAGAAGGCATAAATGAAGCAGTAAATAACGAAGCAGCCAGGCCTGCTAAAATCAAACCTGTGCTGTATGCCGAACTGGTTAAGCAACCATATAAAGCCTTTTTCTCAGGCTTAGCATGTTCTACAAGAAAAATAGCAGATCCAGTAAATTCAGCACTCGCGACAAAACCTTGTACTACTCTTAATAGAGTGATTAGGAGAGGCGCTACAATCCCAATGAGTTGGTAAGAAGGCACAATACCAATCATTGCTGTAGGAATCGCCATCGCTAAGATACTTAGTGTCAATGCACGTTTCCTACCGAAATAATCACCAATATAACCAAAAAATAGTGCCCCAAGTGGAGCTAACAAATAGCCGACAGCAAATACACCAAATGCACTTAAAAGCGAAGATAATCGATCATCACTGGGAAAATAAGTTGCTGCAATAATTGGCGCGAAATAACCAAAAAGTGCAAAGTCATACCATTGTAATGCAGTGCCTGAAACACCAGCGAATAATGCTTTACTCGCGGAGGATATTCTCATTCGTTACTCCTTCTGCACAAATCCGACCCAAATGTTTCGATTTTGCTTGAAATATTATCACCATAGGGTATCTTAAGGACGATTGTAAATAATATGGTCACAAATATGAATAGGGATATAGTACTCATTCCCGGAGCATTAGCAACCCCAAAGCTTTGGCATCAGCAAGAGGCTTTTTTTCAGGAAGGCAAACGGTTTCATTACGTTAATGTGCTCAATAGCGACTCTATTACAGAGATGGCTAATCGCTTTGCTTCAAGTGCTCCTAAAAAATTTACTCTAATTGGATTCTCTATGGGAGGCTATATTGCGCTTGATTTATATCACTATATCCCCGATAGCATAGAAAAGCTCATTCTAATTAATTCCGCTGCAAAATTGGTATCTGAAAAGGGACAATTAGAGCGTAAACGTTCTCTCGATTTAATTAATAAAGGAAAGTTTGATTTCTTAATTAAGCTGATCTTTAAAAACTCAATTTATGATAAAGAAAAACATAAAGCTCTGTTACCTCTAGCACAAGACATGGCACAAGAAGTAGGCGTTGAAAATTATAGAAAACAATTGAGTGCTATTCTGAATAAACCGGATCATTCATCATTATTACCTTTGATTGAATGTCCAACATTATTGATTGCCAGTAAACAAGATAATGTAATGCCTATTGAAAGATCAGAACATATGGCAAAAAACTTGAAACGTTCAGAGTTAATTTATCTAGAACAATGTGGCCATATAGCCATGTTGGAACAACCGGACAAGATTAACAAAATATTGGCTGATTGGTTGTAAGTAGTAACGATGTTAGGGATATATCAATGCATAGCGTCAATGAAGATGGAACTATTTGCGTTAATTTAAATGATTATAATGACTTATCAGATTCAATCCGATTTCGGGAAAAAATCGATTATCTGACAGAAAAACTTAATTGTCCAAAAGAGATATCCAATTTTTCAATTTCAATACTTTTTCGTGGTGGCCAGCGTTACTATATCTCTAATCTTTACCTCTGGGCTATACCATACCGAACTGAGGGTTTATTTCGAGGAGATGTAGATCATGATCATAACCTTTACCATGGAAAAGAGTTTTTTATTCAGAGAGAAATAAAATACGATGAAATGCAGATTCCAATTATTCAAATACTGGAATCACGCTATAAATTAAGTACTACTTTTGCTATGGTTCGCCAGTGTGAGGAATGTGATTTTATTATTGAAGCTTATAACAATGAAGAGATAAAAGAACCTCAAAAACTTTACTATCAAGTGCGTGATACTTTTGAAAAATTCATTTGTTTCTTCCTTGATGCCATGTTATCTGAGATAACTACTGCTATACCCAAGCAAAAATGGCTGAGTATATTTGTGGATAGTGAATTAAGAAAAAATGTCATTATGCGCAAGTCGACTCCAAAACATTTTATACAGCTCAGCCAACGAGAATTACAATGCCTGAGTATGATTGCTAATGGAATGACCATCCAAAAAATATCTGACTGCTTACATTTATCGGCAGAAACCGTAAAAACACATGCTAAGTCTATTCGCAATAAAATGAATTGCATTAATATTACTGAAGCAGTATCAAAAGCATTTCGCTATGGCTTAATATCATAAAATTACCTACATTGGGGGATAGGATTACTTATTGTAATAATTATACTTGGCCATGTTATTAAAAATTAATACATGGAGTTGTAACATGGTGTGCATCGTGGAATTCAATGATGGTGTCCGTTTTAATTTTGTACGGAACAAAATAAAACAAAAAATTTGGATTGAAGCACTTTTACATCTTACCAATCTAGATATCAATCACATGGCAGTAATTCTTGAAATACCAGCTGAAGTATTAACTAAAGTACATCACGGGGAAATGTATCTTTCTCAAGAGTCTGCTGAATGTTTGGGAAGGTTATTCTTGCTGGCTTTTAGTGATTAAATTCATTCCTGAATTTTAAAGATACTTAATATGGCCAGTTGTGTAAATTGGTCATACGCATTCAAAAATGGCTAAATAATAAAGGGTTGGCTACGGCTAAAAAATGCCAATCTAACTTGATACCGGTAAGATTAGTTTGTGAATTAGACGAGTTAATTAATAGAGTCAGAAATCAAAATCGACAAAAATATTATAAATCAGTCGCTTCGAGTCATACTTATGGCGAATTATCTTTTGCTACTGTTTTTTCAACCGTTTCAGAAGGTTGTACCTTATCTGACCGAACATCACCTAAAGTGCTTCGAAATCGTTGAGTTATTTCCCGAGCGGACTCTAACTTAGCCGCTTCCTGTGTTTCATGAATAGGCACATCAACTCCATCAGCATGTTGCGTCTGTACTTCTTTAGCAGGCTGATGACCTAACAATTTTGAAAGAGCAGTAAAAAAAGCAGCATGTTCATGTGATTCTGGCAAAGACTGCTCAAATAAGTATTTCGGCTGGCCATGAAGAAAATGAATGGTTACTTGATCTCCCTTAATGCTTATTTTGAAATCTTGATTCTTTTCGGGTAAAAAATCAGTCTCTGAAATTCGCACCAATTTTATTTCACGATCGAATTCTTTACATATTAAACCGCCATTTTTGCTATATATTTCTCGCTTCTCTTTGAAGGGGTTCTTGTATACTCCCCCAAATGTTTCCAATGATGGAATGAATTCTTTCTTCTCTTGCTTGGATGGATGTACTAAATTAAACCAATCCAAACGCAGTTTTTTGGATTGGTCATTAGACGATGACTCAATTGCTGCTGCAAAACAACTTCTAGCTATTTCAATATCACCTTGATCTTCGGCGAGCATCCCCTCAATCGTTTCTTTCCATCCTAACTCATCGCTTTGAGTATAATGAGGCATGTGTTTAAATAGGTCTTGCATGTCACCAATAGGCGCTAAATCAGGAGAACTCAAGATTTGGGTTGCAATACTCATTCCATTTTCAGAGTTTGTAAAAAATGCTGCACCTTTTTTATCTGTAACATTGATCGCAATAAAAGATCGAGTATTGAGGTTTTCACCATATTGATATGCGATTACCTTACCTGCATCTTTATAGATATGCCAACCTAATCCACATGTTTTTGTGATGCTGTAAGTCCTCGTTGGCACAAGTTTCGCACTTAAATCCTTGACTTCTGTTTGTGCAGATTCGTTCATTGCATTTTTTAATTCATCAAGCTCAGTTTGATTGAAAAGAACACACTTATAATTACTATCTGTTGCACTCTTGAGGTATTTTTTTGCGTTATCATCAATGCTTAGACGATCGAATTCTTCTGGTGTCAA
The DNA here is from genome assembly GCF_002240035.1 of Legionella clemsonensis. Lineage (NCBI taxonomy): Bacteria > Pseudomonadati > Pseudomonadota > Gammaproteobacteria > Legionellales > Legionellaceae > Legionella > Legionella clemsonensis. The sequence goes on from NZ_CP016397.1 coordinate 2,753,459, forward strand.
ATCTAAAAGTGCGAAACTTGTTTTATAGTCAAATGCTTGTTGGATGATCGGATCATCTATATTCTTTAACCAAGCAGCCATGAATTTTGAAAAATCATTGGCTGTTGTAAGCAGCGATCCAGCAGCATCAAGATGAGGGGTATGCCCTGCTTTTGATGTCATTGCCAAGATATCACTTTTGAATGAAAGAGTATTAAATTTTTTTGCCAGGTTTGTTAAATCAATCTCAGGAGGGATGGACGCTGGTTCACTCATTCCTTTTACATAGTACTCACGGGGATTTTCAGATAAATAAATTTTCCCTTTTACAGCCTGATTGAGGTCGGACAATGGTGACATCAATTCAAGATCATATCTAAGGTGAGAGAGGCTTTCATAAATTGATGTAGGTTTTCCTAGCTGAGTATGAACTGCTACAATATTGGTATCGCCATCTGGTTGTGGTAAAAATGTAGAGTGCTCCATTTTTAGAGGCTCAAACACATACTCGTGGGCCAATTCTTCTAAATTTTTACCCGTTGTGGCCTCAATGACTTTTTGCAAGAAAAGAATAGCTTCACCTGAATAGGAATATCCCTTGCCCAGCTCTGATTCATCATCAAAGAGTAGTGGAGAAGATAAATCCGATTCTGATCCCACATTGGGCAAGCCTGTGGTGTGTGACAAAACATGTCTGGCTGTTAATTGTTGAGCCTTTTCAGGATATTGACCCTTTACCTTGAATCTTTCATATTCCTGACCCGCTGCTTGCAGAATTGGAAGTAATGGCTCATCTAAATTGATATGTTTTTCCCTAACCAATTGTAACACCAAATAGGTAAATACAATTTTGCTCAGAGAGGATGCTGGAAATTGGGTGTCATTATCTACCTCATTCCTGTCAGTATGGGTGTGACCTCCGTTTGATGTTACAATTTCTTTAATTTGCTCCTCACTGAGATGTAATTTACTCTCATCCTTATTTTTAATGGCGTTTATTTTTTCCTCAAATAAATTGAAATCAACAATTTTTGTTTTTTCATATTTTCCATCAGGCTTAATATAATACAGTTCCTGAATATCGTTCTTTTTGATAAAAATATAGCTGTTTTTGTATTGTGCAGCACTTTTGGGTAATTCAGACATCAAATGGAGGTCACACCCGTCAGCATCAGTGGATTGGGCGTCTTTTTTGCCAACAGAGAGTGAGGTTTCTACAAATTCATTTGCGCTTTCTTCTTTCGGTTCAACATACGCATAACCTATAGCTGGAATATGAGCAGGCTTTATTATTTTTTGTAATGTATCAGCAGACGGTTTAGGCATAATGTATGGAAAATACTTTAAAGATATATTTAATTATAAAACAAATTTACGTACAGGCGTTCAGTCTTTACCTCTTAGAATTACGAACCCATCATAAAGATGGGTATCTCGCTTTGCTTCCATTAAATTACAAGCAATTATTGCAAAAATTATCAATGCTTTTAGCTAAAAGGTTAATTACTCTTTAAAGCCATTTGGTTTTGGTCCACTTGATATATCCAATGGATTTGGTGATTTATAAGAAACAGCAGCTCCTTTCTCATCAACCTTTTGTGCAGCACTTTGATTAGTCTTATAGGCAAGAGCTGCATTATAGTTGTTGTCAGGAATTAGGTTTTTATTCAAAAGTCTAGTAACAAATTGATCATATAATTTTGGATCAGGGATATTAATTCTCAAATTATTCCCTTCCCTAGAGAAGCTAATATTTTGTGCATTTACTTCATCAGTAAACGTTTTGAGTTCATCTTCAATCTTATCATAAAGCTCATTTAGATCCTTTTCATCGTTAGCACTGAGCAATTCATTACCTTGAAAATGGATTGAGCCCTTAGCTAAGTCCAACTCAATAGAAAATACTGCTAAGTCATTTTTAAAAGTATAAAGGAAATCATCTTTAAAATTCCAAACCTCACTATTTTCTAGATAAGAGGATAATGTTTTCACTTCTATATTTGTAGGTACATATTTTGGAGTAGTGGCATTATCTTTTTGGAAGCTTTCATTTTTGGCTTCATCGCTACTACTATCACCACCACCTCCTCCGCCACCATGACCTTTGCAAATAGGCAAACCAGAAGCACGACAAATACCACAGGGATTGTTTTCAAGAGCCTTTGATCGCTCATCCCTTTTATTTTCATTTTTACTTCTCGATTCAGCTGGCATTTTATACTCCACAACATCATACATTTTTGTTAATATTCTAGTTTATTGAGTTGGACTATAGAGCAATATTTTTCCTTTTTTACGTATTTTTAACAAACAATACATTTCAAATGTTACGGCATATATTAAAGAATGATATGGCTTTCTTGTTAGTCTTTTCAACGCACTAGGCAGCCACCCAATAAATTTGAGATACTACAAATCGATTTTGGTGAACCATTACAATATCCTGCTATATGAGCAGTTCAATTGGTGCCTACGATGGCATGATTTGAGGATTGATCCAATAATCAGCACTCTTAGAAGGAATTTATTGTTCCTGGATTAAAGAGCACCATAAAATAAAAGCTTTTCTTGTGAAAGGGTATCTATTTATTTTGAGTGCATAGTGATGAAATTTAATGTGTATTTTAAAATTTTGACTGCGTTCTTTGTGATTTTTTTAATTTTTGTTTTGGCATTTTTTAAATATTTAAATTCAGTTGAGACAGAGATAGTTATTAACGCGGGGAAAACGATGTCACAAGGGCTTTTAATTAGTTTAGAAAATGAATTAATTAAAAGCCCGAAATCAAATTGGGATAACATAATAAAGAAAAAGACAGATAATCTTGTTCATCTTATAGCAATCGACAGTCTAAAACTTACCTCGACGCAGAATAACGAATTAAATAATGGTGAGATAATTTTCTTATCAGGTACAACTTATCAATTTCTCAACTTGGTCATTGTACAACATACAGCGTATAAAAAGATTGGTAATACCTCATACGCATTAGCTTATTATTTTTCAGACCCAGACCAAGTCATTTTTTATTACATGAACCCTGCTTTAAAACAAATCGTTGAACATTTATTACTAAGGCCAAAAAATACGTGGAATAAAGAAATATTAAAGCTAGAAAAAATATATGGCTTTCCCCTTCATCTTTATAAAACCAAGAGTAAACACTTGCCAAGGAATATAGCTAATTCTTTATCAACAAAGCGTCTAGTATTTGAAACAAATAAAAACTCATCACAAATTAGTATTGTCTATTATAGTTTTAGTGGTGGAATACTCAAAATTGGCCCGCTCAGCTATTTACCAATTACGGCAAGAATCAGTGATGTAATGAATTATTTTATAATAGCTTTCTTTTTCTTATCTCTTTGTCTTATTACGTTTTTCTCACTGCTTTTTGTGAGGAATATGAAGAAGGTCTATCAGATAACTAAAAATTTTAGTCAAGGGAATTTTGACTTTCATCGGAAAATAAGCACTACCTCTGTTTTGTATGGGCTTTATATAAATATCATTCACATGGGTAAGCGATTAAAAGAACTAATTGAATCACATAAACAAATGTGCCGATTTGTCGCGCATGAAATTAGAACTCCTTTGTCAACCATACAAATGGCGACGGATAGTATCAAAAGGAAAAATGCAGCGGATGCCTTACTCAATAAACAAGTGAGCAGCATACAAGAAGATATTGCAGACATAAATCGCATCGTCAGCACTTTTTTGATTTACTCAAAAATGCATTCAAGCGAATTAAAATTAAAAAAGTCCGAGACAGATATCATTGTTTGGTTAAGAAAGTTACTAGAATCTTATTCTTCATCGATATTTGAAATTACCTTTCATGCCAATGAGTTAAATTCTTTAGAAGCATACATAGATGAAAATATTTTAAAGCATGCTGTTACTAATTTGATTACAAATGCTATGAAATTTGCAGTACGTCATATTTCTTTAACCATTTCGCTGGATGATAGTCATATTTTAATTCACGTAGACGATGATGGCCCAGGCTTACCAAATGATGGTGCGGATGATATTTTTTCTGAATATACGATTGCCGAAGACGCCGGAATTGGAGATAAACACATTGGGTTAGGATTAGCTATTGTTAAAAAAGTTGTTAATCTCCACGCAGGAAAAGTCATGGCTACACAATCACCGATATTAAAAGGCGCTAGATTCACAATAGTATTTCCACGATATTCTTATAAATGACAACCATAAAAACTACATTTTCCTTTCCAGAAATTTGTCCTTAACTTTAGCATCTTTTGAAGTACCCATCTCTTGTTTCATCTCAACCAGTACGCCCATAACCGCTGCTAACTTGAGTTTTGCATCATCAAAACGTTTAGGGATAAATTCATCTTCATCGCCATCAATCACCTCTCCAGTTCCAAGGCCTCTTTCAAGAGCGCAGGTAACCTCACCAAACTCTGACTCAAACGCTGATAATAGTTCATTATTCCCCCTTGCAGACTGCAAGACTCCATGCAATTTTTCCACTACATCTTCAGGAATATAAAGAGTACCTTCACTACATTTGCTATATTCACGTTTCGCAATAGGTAATGAAAGTAGTTCATCAGCTTTGTGTTGACTCATCTGAAATATTTGTCTAACAGATTGCTTTAGTTCTAATGGAGTTAGTGGCAAATTGCCATGTTTCAAAGATGCTAGAAGTTTATCACTAGCAGTCACCCTTCCATCTTTACTATGTTCTTGCGCTGTCTCGATAGGAGTCTGTCCTTTCTCATTTTGCACTTCAAGACTAGCACCACACTCTAATAACTTTTTAATGAGATGTAGTGGTTATTTTCTATAATTATAAAAATTCTGTACCGCATAGTGTAAGGCCGTCATGCCTTTTTTATCAGCGCTATTAATATCAGCACCATGTTTTAATAATAAATCAATGACACTATCATTACTTAGGTCACCAACGAGGTCTTTTCCACAACTTACCATTATTAGCTGCTAACAAGGTTTTATTAGCTAGAATTGACTCTAGCAAGTCTTCATGGCCTTTAAATACAGACGGTTCTTTTAAACCTAAGAGAAGTTCTAATACGTCTCTATCTGTCAGTTGTTCTATAGGGTCTGCTCGATTTAAGATACCACGGACACGTGTTAAGTAATTTTCTTGCTCTTTGCCTAAAATTCGACTTTCCTGTTCAACAAACCTTGCAACATTCTCTTCTTCAAGTGGCAATTCTGGAAAATTATCAATTTTTTTTAAATCTTTAATAGTTAGAATATCTCGACTTAAAGCTATTTTCGCTATCAGTTCATCGCTGCTATCTTTATCTAGCATTGCACGTGCATATTCTATGGTATTAACTTTTAATTCTTTAGCCGTTTTTGTTGAGGCAATAAAGATTTTCGAACAGCAACTTGATATTGACCATGATAAAAAATAACACTGTTTCCAGCCTTCCAAATATTTCCTGTCATTGATGTAATTGGGGATTCCGGCGCAAGTGATCGGGAGCCGGTCTGTGCATCTCGAGCATCCCATGGTCCAGTCCCACCAAACGTGATTTCCGGATGTTTCACTGATACTCTTTCTAAAAATGTTTTTTCCTGTTGGTTCGCTGCAGCATCAAGCTGACTGTCTGTATTGCAACCTTCTAACGTCACAAAACCTTCACCATGATTTTTAGGCAATGCTTGTTTAAAATCAGATAGTAATTTATCAAAATTATTATCGTATAAATGCTCACTTGGACCATGGCAATTACCCAAACCATAATAGCCACCATTACCATGCCCCATAATAAATAACTTCGGATTTTCTTCGAATATATTATTTAATTCATCTGGTAAGTCTCGTTTGAGTTCATCCCAACTATTATAGATTTTGGGTCTTTATCACACTTATCGAAAAAGTAATACCTCAAATCGGAACCCTCTAAATAAACACCAATTGGAAGAAAGTGCTTAAACCGTTGTTTTAGATGAGGGTTCACCACCACACCTCTTTGCTCTTCAGGCATTGGATGATCTGGACTGGTTTATATATTAAGATTTCTATTGCTGCATCTTTCATGGCTCAACTCCACAATATTACTTCATGCTAATAGTTGATTTTATCAAGAATACTCAGCCCAAATGTATACAAATTGTACAAATAATCTCATTTTAAAATGATACTTTTGTCGAGAGATATTATTATAGACTTGCAGTATATTTCGTGAAGCTCTCATAACAGGATTACGAAAAATCCCAAGGTCGAGGCAAAAGAATTGTTTAACAAAGAGAAAGAGATTGAGGCTTTTGTAAGTTCTATATAAATTGGTGACTGTGGTCTGTGTTTATTCCCAAGCGGCAGATACAAATACATATCCTTTTTTATGAATTGTTTTTATACGATAAGGCTTTTTACTATTATCACCTAATGCTTTTCTTAAACGTGATATTTTCAAATCAATACCTCTGTCCACCCCATCATATTCGTGCCCTGAAAGAGCATACTGAATGCTATCTCTACTGAGCAACCTATCATGATTCTTAACCAACAAAGCCAAAACTTCAAAGTCACTGGTACTTATTGGAATCTCTTCATCAAAAAGATGAACACTCTTAGTACCAAAGTTGATAGAAAAATTGCCAAATTGGAATTTATTTTGATTATTGACTAAATTAGGTCGACGTAATAATGCTTCTATCCTTGCTTTTAAAACCTCGTCTGCGACAGGTTTAGTTAGGTAGTCATCAGCTCCTAAGTTTAAAGAGGATACTTCGCTCTCAATATCATTAACTGCTGTTAACATGAGAATTTTCCCCAAGTATTCATCTCTAATGGTGTGACATATTTGATCTCCATTCATGCCAGGAAGCATTATATCTAATATTACTATGCCAGGTTGTTCACGAATAATACGATAGACAGCCCTATCACCACGTTTTTCAATAGACACATCATACCCTGCTTCTTGTAAGCTTTCTTTGAGATAATTTGCTAGCTTAACGTTATCTTCTACAAGCAATATTGACTTATCTTTCATTCATTCTTCCCAGGTCTCTTCGAAAATAAAAACATAGAAACAAATTCAGTCTGAAATGATGTTTCATTTAAGTGTTACATAGATATAAGAATGTAAGCAAACCCACGCGCATCCGTACATTTTATATACAATTGATCTGTTTTAACTCGATATAATAATAGCTAATGGGCGAATCTGTGGAGATAAATCATGAACGCTTATGTTAAAAATTTTGATGAACATAAAGAAAACAAATCTTCCGCGGCATTTGCAAATTTTTAAAACCTATTCAAATAGCGTATATGGATGATAAATATTGTGAGCATTGCTATCCCGAAAAACGTTCTCATTTTCGAAGGAAATTTTTTAATTTATTCCATTATTTTATATTCAATCCATTTATCTATCTTTTATCTAAACTCTTTCTCCTATCAGAACATGATTTTTTACGATTCAATAACCTGTTAAATCAGTTGGTCATTAATATTTTCCAAAAACTAAAACTATATGCCAAGACTCGGACCATTGATAGGAAACAATTCAATAACAGTGTCCTAGCATTTTGGGATGAAGCACAAAGAAGAGGGCTAGAGCTGTATAATTTTAAGGAATCCAACTTACATACATTGTATTTTATGTTGGTGTGCAATAGAAAAAAATATTATTTTATGCAGACTCCAATCACTCTAATTTCTCAAAAAAATACACGCTTTGATGAGGATACCAAATATGATAATAAATGGACCCTGAAGAAAAAATTATTAGATAGCCAAATTCCCTGTCCCTTAGGGAGGTTATTTATTTCCAGCAAAAACGCCTACAACTATGGCATTTCATTAGGATTTCCTCTTGTAGTTAAGCCATTATCTGAATCTCTAAGTATTCATACTTCATGTAATATTCAAACTCCAAACGAATTAAAAGAAGCGATAAAAATAGTAAAGCAAGTTGATTTTCGCGTACTGGTTGAAAAACACGTTCCTGGTGATGTTTATCGGTCATTAATTATTGATGATTCCTTAATCGCTTGTGTGAGGAGACAACCTGATAGCATTATTGGTGATGGTGTCACTACACTTCAAGAGTTAATTGATAAGAAAAATAAAGTTACTTGGAAAGAAGGTAATGGTAAATATCAATACAAAATTACTCCAAATAGTAACTTGACGAAAATTTTGGCATCCCAGGGAGTTGCTCTAAATACAGTTATAAACAAGGGACAAAAAATCTCCATTGCAAAAAAAGTTACCATGGGTAGTGGTGCAAAAATCAGTAATGTTACCGACCTGATGCATCCTGAGAACAAACTGTTATTGGAAAAAGCACATAAGACACTCAATATACCGCTTACGGGTCTTGATTTTATTTGTCAGGACATTTCTCTTCCATGGCATAAACAACCATTTGGAATTATTGAAAATAATAGCTTTCCTTACATTGACTTACATCTCAACCCATCTGATGGGAATGCAATTAATGTAGCAGGTAAAATTTGGGACTATGTACTCGCTGTTTTAAGTCAGAAAAGCAAGTAACTCAACAAATATACATTTTATATACAAATGGTTTTTTTGAACCCGGTATAATAACGGATATAGTAAACCTTTATTCGAATGAAATCATTATGAACTTGCACTGGAGTATTCTCATGAAAAAGACAAAGGAAAACATCAGCCTTTTTCTGAATCTATGATGTCAGGTGAACCGAAAACCTCTTCTATAAATTATTTCAAATAAGGCGTAAAAATGAAGCGTGATCCGACCTCTAAAAAAACAAATAATTTCTTCAAACGAGGCCATGACCCACGAGCTGAAATCATTAAAGAAGAATCAATGTTAGGCCAACTTCAGTTTGATAAAAAACGTCAAGAATTTTATTGCGGCAAACATTTTGATTTGAATACGAAAAAAAATAAACTAAATACATTAGAATCTCAACCAAATGTAAATGACGACGAGACACTTGAACCAACATTAGACGATATGAATAATTCGGCTCAAGATTTTAAAATTTCAAACGAAATGGTTATAATCCAACCACCAAACTTCAAGAAGATTCACTGGAAAACCAAGAAAAAACCATTGATGAATTAAAAGACTTAGGCCCCCTTTTATACGATAAAAAAAGAAAAATGTACTACTATGGCAAAACAATTGATGAAATAACTAAGAAACAAAGACAGGGCAATGTTATCGTTACTCCGAATGCAGTGATATTTTCTCCTAAATAAAGATAAAGTTTTAGGGATTATACTGCTGAAGAAGAATTCTTGCACGGGCGAAAGAGTAAAAGATAACTTTTAATTTAAGTACACTTAGCAGCTCCTCCCGTAAGCTTCTATTACTATTTTAAATGCTATCCATGATTTCACGGATCACGGATAACATTCAGTCTTATAAATAAAGGTAGTGCCGTCTTCTTAATGATATTAAATGTAAATAATCTTCATCAAGGAGTAAGTAGATGAGAAAGGCTGATAAGTTAAGTACCATGTAAAATTTTCAATATGCCTTGAGATAAATTCTATGAAAACTTATTTTGACTTAATAAAGCACAATTTTGGCCATGTTCGTAATAAATTAATTATTGGTCAAGTTGTAGAACATAGTTTAGAACATGCGAACCATCACCATAAAAATCCCTTACTAAGGGCAGCAATAAAAGCAAGTACTCTTGGTTCTGTCGCAGAAGTAGGAAGCATTTTTGCTTGGGGAAGAGCAGCAACAGTATTGGGCGGTATCTCCACTACGGCCAATTTTGCTACAGCAGGTCTGGCTTATGCATGGGGTGTATCAAAGATGCCGTTTATATTATATGGTTCATTTTTTGATCCTTACTCATTCCGCAATCGTACTCCTGAATCCTCAGGAAGAACTCCTATTCGTCAAAGAACAATTCATGAGTCACGGAATCCAGCAAGCTTTTCCTCCTCACTTAGAAGTTCGCATGCTCAAACGAGCAGTTTCTTAAAATCACAATTCAAATCATTCTCCAGCCTTGGCTACCCCAGCAGTTATACATCAAAAGAATTCCGCGATGTGGTGCGATCAACGGGGCTCGTAGACTCATACAATAATATTCATCCTGAAAGCAAATTCGAACACCTAAAAGGCCACCGGGGTGAAATTGGTGGTGTTGCTTCGTCCGTTGGAAGAATTGAAGGCTTCAAAGATAGTGCTACAGAAGTATTATTTGACGAGCATATTTTTTGCCTGCCTAATCACGATGGAAAACCTCCTTTTTCTGATGCCCAACTAAAGCAGATTTTGCGTGAGTTATCCGTTGGCATTTACCTTCACAATACCTATCCTTTTTTTAGTTTACATTTTAATAACCACAGTTCGATGTATCCTGTGTTGCATTCCATTTATCAAAACACCTTAGTTGGTGAAGTAATTGGAATGTTGGATTACTTTATGAAAGGATTTTTAAATGGCGGAATTTTTGATAAAGACTTTTTAAAAAAATGGCCAGAAAATCAAAATTTAGATCGTGAATTTTTAAAAAGTAAGTTGATTGATCTCAAAAAAGAGTATCACAAGAACAAAGAGGTTTATAACTCTTTGCGGGAAAAAATGTCTGCCGTGGGATTGGAATTGCCACCTGGGATAACAGCAGATGAGAGTAAACCCTCTGTATTCAACAATAAATTTCGTACCTCTTTTAGAATCATTGCCAAGCAAAAAAGCATTCAAAAACATGAAAATATGTTTTTGATTGAACCGGATTTTGATGTTCAATATACCATCGAAACTTTGCCAGAATATCAGGAATATCTTGATCAGTTTTATCGTACTCACGGTAAGTATCCTGATGACTACCAACAACTCCTCAATCTGTATAAAAAAGAATGTGATGATATCAAGGAACAAATGCCCAAATTACCGTTGTTTCGCGAATATTTTCAAATGTTGGGTGTTATCAACTTCTTTTGTTATTACTTGACCACATTAAAAGACATGGGTAAATGTCCAGAGTTACCCAATGTTCCATTGAATACGACCTCGGCGTTTCCTAACGTCATGCCCCCCATTCCGGTTCGTCATTACAAGTACCAACCATTTCAGTTGACGATTGGTGATGTGCTAAAAGCCTTTGAGCCTCAGGAACAAGCGCAACTTAATCAGTTTTTACGAGAGAGTGTCGATGGATTGCATAAAGATTGCCCAGCAAAAATGCAAGGAATTATCCATGCGGTATTTCACAGGTTATTAATCGCCAAGAAAGTGCCAGCTGATGTTATCAAGCAAGAAGATTTTCTAGAAAAAATAGCGGTGTTAGAAACGGGTTTTGCCAGGTTTCTTAAAGGGAATGTAGTCGGTCTCAAACAAGAATGGCATGACCTGTTTAAGAAAATAATTGACAGGTATGAGCTTGATATCAAGCTTGAAACAATTGATTCAATGAAAACCATGCAGGAGAAATTTACTGCATTATCTACAGCCGCACAAAAGAAGCTGACGACTAATATACAATCATTAAATCAGCAAGCAAAAGAGACTAATGAACAACTTAAGGCCACGATTGAAAAAGCGAAACTAGACAGGATTAAAGAGGAATCAATAAAGATTGATAAACAAATACCACAAGTTATTGCAGAGGAAACAAAACAACTCGACGCGGAAGCGCAGCAGGTGATTGCTCAAAAAACGCAGGGAATCAATAGTAATAGAGCCACCAGTTTAAATCAGATTAATGCTCAGTGGACAGGTTTGCATCATAGATTGCAAAAACTTCCCGCTAATCAGACTATTCATAATCAAAACATTGCTAATTGCAATACAGCATACAATAAAATGCTGGCTGATCTGACGCAAAATGTTAATGCTCAAACTGCAAAATTAAAAGCAGACCTGTCTCAAGATGTCAAACAACGCTGTGAAATGGCAAAAAAGAAGTTACAAGCTGAGATTACAGCTTTTTATGAAGTGCAGCAAAAAAATGGTGTAGTGGACATTGAGGAAAAAAGGAAAGAAGCTGAGCAGGCAATTACAGGAGAAAATGAAAACTGCCGCAAGGCGATAGAAGGCTTGAAAGCACCGTTAGATAACATATACGGTTTGCTTAGCTCATCACCAGATATCATATCAAAAGACATTGTTGATCAAAATCAAATCCAATATTCGAGCTTGGATATTGCTGATAGTGGTTATTACCAGGAAGCAGGTGATAATCACCGCATTGTAGGTGGTTGTGGCATGCAATTACCTACAATAAAACAAAAATCCATACCAATGGGTGAGAAAATGGCCTCAGCCTTCTTCCCGGTCACCCAAGCTGCATCTCCTGAAACAATGACCCAGGCAAATTATAATGGCAAAACCTATTCAATATTTAAGCTTAAAACAAAAAATCAACCAGCCTATTCATTATTGGATTATGCCGATATCCTCGATTCTGCTGTCAAGCAGACTGTGCCTATGAGTGATAACGAGCTAAATGTGATTAGTGAATTAAACTATGAGCAACTCGCAAATGACACGGTGACATTACCCAAATTTAACGCTGCTGCTACGGATAAATTGGGGCAAGCGACCATTCACCATGTGGCGATTTTTGGCGATGCTAAGCAACTAGAGAAAATAGTCCAAGGCAATGAAAGCTGCCTCACGTTAGCTGATATGCATGGTCATTTACCTATTCATGCTGCCGCTATTGCAGGGAATATCGAAGCCGTGAGTTATTTCGCGGCCAAGGATGCGAAATTAATTCATGCCAAAAATCATAATGGTTCTACGCCGCTATTATTGGCGGCCCATCAGGGTCATACAGCTGTTGTCGAGAAACTCCTCACCCTTGGGGCGGATGCAAACTATTCATTACCAAATGGTCTATTTGCACTTTATATCGCCATACAAAATGGCCATGAAGACACGGCATTGACGCTAATTGAGAAGGCAAAGGGCATTAATTTGAATGCCATCTTAGACAGTGGTAACTCTGCCTTACATTTAGCCATTGAAATGAAACAAACCAAAGTAGCGCTTGCTCTACTTGCACACGGAGTGGATGGAAATCTAAAGCGTAAGACAGATGGCTATACCCCTTTTGATTGTGCGGCTGAAAATGGATTGACTGAAGCCTGTCAGGCTATGTACGCTTCTGGCAAAATCGATGTGAACAGGCCGCTTGCCTCTCAAAAAACGGCGGTCCATTTGGCAGCAATCAATGGCAATTTGGAAACACTGCAATGGCTTAATGAGAAATGTAAGGCCAATGTGAATGCCAAAACCTCGGAAGGTGATACAGCAATCATCAGCGCTCTGCAACATGGACAGTTCGAAGCGGCACTCTACCTTGCTTCTCATAGCGCAATCAATACGGTTAACAATGAGGGCCAGACCGCTTCTTCTTATGCGGCCATGATGGGCCAATTTGAAATAGCCGACGTGTTAATTCATCGGGGAGAAAATCCTGAGTTAAAAGATAGGGATAATCGAAATTATATTTATTATTTACTTCGCAGTGGTCAATATAACCGTTATAAAGCGCTATTGGAAAAAAATAAACTTGATCCAAATTTAACATTTAATGGGCTCACCAGCTTGGATATCGCAGCCTTACATAGTCATAAGCTGTTGATTGATTTACTCGCCGCAAGAAATGCCAAGTTTACTTTGGACCAAACCACAGGATGGGAATTAATTCATTTTGCGGTAAAAGCAAACCACTTAGGCTTTCTGAAGAAATGGCTGCAAACACAAAAAGACCCTAAGCATCCTATTAGCAAGGGTAATGATAAATCGAAAACGCTTAGCTTTATTGCAGCGGAAAATGGCAGCTTCGAGTGCTTGCGTGAGTTGTTAAAAACCATGACGAAAGATGATTTGAGCAAATCATTTGCAAATCAACATTTATTATATGCTGCTGTTAAAAGTGGGAAGAAAAAAATTGTCGATGCGGTATTGGCAAAATGTGATGATGTTAATGTCCCTATTGATGACGATCACAATACCATCGCACACCTTGCTGCCAAATTAGGGTTAGTCAATATTCTCAAGCACATTGATGTCTACGGTGCGAATTTTACAGCAAAAAATAAACAGGGATTAACTTGTTTTCATTTTGCAATATTGAACGATGACGACTATTTGCTGGCTAAGCTGCTTAAGCTGGTTCCGGCTGGGGAGTGGCCTCAGGATCTATTTGCTTTCGCATTAGAAAATAACAAAATGCAATGCCTGGATACCTTGGCCAAGAAATCCAAGCAGTATGGAGCGGACCCCAAGGTATACAATAGAGCTTTGATAAAAGCTTGTCAGTCAGGACAGTTAGATGATGTTATTTTGCTGTTAAACCTGGGTGCTGATCTCAATGGTTATACAGAGGGTTGCCCTCTCCACGAGGCTATCTCAGCTGGTCATATTGCTATTGTTGATTTGCTCATCAGACATGGAGCAGATCCCCACCAAGTTATTAATGGCGCAAATGCTTTTGCCGTCGCTGTGAAATCGCAGCAAATCGAAATCATTCGTCTGTTTCAACAATTGGGCTTTAGTGATGAATTAAGCAAGTATGCGACGCTTGCAAATGAGATAAAGCCCAAAATAATCGATGTTAAAGCAGTTAACTACACCCTCCAAGCCGTTAAAAATTCATTTGTTGAATTTGATGGTGACAAAGAAGCATTGATTCAGGCATTAAAAGAGGTTGATGAAGCCAGATTTAAAACGATTTTAGCCACCTTTCCTGTTAATAATGTCTTATTTTCCTATGGGAATTCTGCACTTCCGTTGTTGCAGATAGCACTCAAAATGGAAGCAGAATGGGCCGTTAAATTATTACTGGACCATGGTGCAGATGCACTTTGCAAGGATATAAATGGTTTTAATGTTTATCATCAAGTTGCCAAATCAGGGGAACATAAGTCTTTGCGCTTGGTAAAATTATTAGATAAGCATCTTGGGAAATACAAAGATAGCTTATTGCGCGCTGAAACTTCAGATGGCATCTCTGTATTCCACATCGCTGCAAAGAATAATAATTCATCATTGCTGAGTTTGTTTAATTCCAGCACTTATAGGCGTGATCGTTACCAAAATGGTAATTCATTACTGCATATTGCTGTGCAAATGCAAAATATGGAGGTCGTCAAAGCATTGCTGGCCAAAGGCGTGAATGTGAACGCTGAAAATGATCAGCAAATTACTCCACTTATGTTGGCAGCCCAAGCTGGAAATGCAAAGCTTATACAACTTTTGCTAGCGCATGGTGCCGAGGTTGATAAAAAAGACATCAAACAAAATACGGCGTTGCATTATGCGATTATCAGTGAAAATCAAGAGATTGCCTTACAATTGGCACCGTTAATGAGAAATGTTCATTGCAAAAATGTCAAGGGCAATACGCCGTTTATGTTGGCAGCTGTTCATGGTCTTTTACCTGTGCTCAGTGCCATTATAAAAATTAATCCATCCTGTCAACACGTTAATAAGCACGGATTGAATGCACTGCATCTGGCGGCTATTTATGGC
This sequence comes from Legionella clemsonensis, assembly GCF_002240035.1. Lineage (NCBI taxonomy): Bacteria > Pseudomonadati > Pseudomonadota > Gammaproteobacteria > Legionellales > Legionellaceae > Legionella > Legionella clemsonensis. The sequence continues at coordinate 2,768,900 of NZ_CP016397.1, forward strand.
TACAGTGATGCTGTCAGTTATTTAGTACAGCAAGGCTTTGATATTGATGCGCCACAACAATTTAAAGATGAAAAAAAAGCGAAATCAAAAACGCAATTAACTTCATTGCAGTTAGCCGCAAGACAAGGGAATATTGAAACTTGCGAAACCTTGATTGCCTTAGGCGCCAGCATTACAAAAGAAGATAATTTTTCAAATGATTTGATCGAATACGCGCTCACCAATCATAAACCTGAGACTGTTGAATTAATTAAACTGCTTAATCTTGAACTGAAACCTCAACATTTATTGACAGCAGCAGCAAACAATCATGTCGAAATGCTTTCAGAGTTATTACTAATGGGATGGGATATTGATGTACAAGATGAATCAGGCCAAAATGCGCTGCATGCAGCTTGTACTAACCGTGCTGAAAAATCTACCGCCTTATTAATTGAACAAGGTATACAACTTGAAACTACGGACTTCTATGGCAATACACCGTTACATAAGGCTGCAAAATCCGGTTCCGTTAATATTTTGAGACAATTATGTGCTCATGAAATAGGGCTTGATAAACCAAATAATAAAGGCAAAACACCATTACATTTAGCCTGTGAAAATGGCAACTCAGCTTCTGTATTGCAGCTGCTTAAAGCAGGAGCAAATGTCTGTACGGTTGATAAAGATAATTTATCACCTGCTTTAGCCGCCGCTCAAAAAGGATTTTTAGCAATTGCTAAGTTATTAATCATCTTTGGGGACCGATCTTTAATTGGCAAGGCAGCCGATTCATTACCTACTTATATAAAAAATAGTCTGACTCCACTTAAATGGGAATTAAAAGCAATCGAAGACTCATTGGTTGAAGCGGATGCTAATCAAAGTAATCCTATTCATCTTGCCATCATGCTTAATCAAACTGATGCGCTGCGATTATTATGCCAGCAACATCCTGAGCATATTAATCAGCAAAATAGCGCAGGTGATACTCCTCTTCATCTTGCTGTTACTAAAGGGAATATAGAGGCAGCAAGAGTATTAATAGAACATAAGGCAAAACAGGATATCAAAAATAAAAATACTCATCTGCCTTTGCATATCACCCTACTTAAATCCCATGAGGATTTATCCAAACTGTTAATTGGAACAGGCGGATTTGATGCAAAAACCATTGAGCAAATTAAAACTGACGTTGCCAACAATCATTTTAAGAATGGATGTGCGTTATATAACAAACAGAATTACCTGGCAGCCTTTGATGAATTCAATCGAGCCATTAATTTAAGGCCCGATCATTATGAATCCTATCATTATCGAGGTTGCTGTTACTACAGTCATTATAAAGATTATTGCAAAGCCATCATTGAATTTGATCAAGCATTAAAGGTGAATCCAAACTATTTTGAATCCTATTTAATACGCGGGTTGGCTTATTTAAACTGCAAGGAATATACAAAGTCGCTTACTGATTTGGATCAAGCAATTAAGATAGATCCTAAACGAGAAGGCGCCTATTATCACCGCAGTATTGTTCACTTTAATCTTAATAATGACCAAAAAGCAGCGGATGACATCCATGAGGCACTGCGAATTAATCCTTCCAATGCAACTTATCTTTCGTTAGCAGCTAAAATAACTACCAAATTGACAGAAGCAGCCAAACAGAGATTAATTGAAGGCGCTAAACTTGGTAACCTTCAGATGATCGAGCAAGCTCTGAAAGCAGGTGCAAACATTAATCTGACAGCTGATGAAAAATACCAATGCACAGCACTGCATTGGGCTTCGATGCAAGGTCATACTGCTGCAGTAGACTTACTGCTTTCTCTCGGTGCAGAGGTCAATGCAAAAGATAAATCGGATTGGACACCGCTTCATCAGGCTGCAAGAAATAATAAACATGGTGATGTTATCCAACGACTCATCAAAGCAGGTGCTGACATTAATGCTAAAGATAAAACTGGTGCAAGTCCTTATGATGTTGCTCATAAGGATAATCCTCAAATAGTTTCATTTATTCCGCAACCAACGGCGCTTACATTAAATTACAGCTGCCAATGACTGATTCACTTTACGAAAATGCGAATAGAAATTTAGAGGTTATATCATGCTGAATTAATGTCATACCCACTAGCATTATGCTCTATTCGAGGTATAAAGCTAACAAGCGGGTATCTAGCTCAAGGCTTAATTGATGTTTTCAATTCGGATTCAGTTGTAGATCCCCCGCCTGCAAGGTACACAGTCCTGTTTGAGTCTTTACGAGGCGGGGATGACGACACTGAAATTGAAAGCATGAGTGTAATAAAGATAACGAGGTAAAGATTCATGTTTAGACATAAAACAACACAATTAATAGTTGATACAGACGCATGGATAGCAGAGATCACGAAAATCGATGCTGGCTTAACAAAAGACACCGTCCTGGTTCAGAAATTGCAAACCATTTTTAAAAAATTAACTTTTAATGCGGGTGATTTGTTTTTGGAGGGCTTGGAGCAAGCACAAGAAAAATCGGCTTATTTAAGCACCTGGGTTAAGTTTTTAGAGAAGTTTACTGACAATTATAATGAGGAATTTTCCGACATTCATCAGCTTTTCTTAAAGCAATATCCATGGAGTTTTTTGAATAATCCTTCATTTTTCGGCTTAATTGAAACGTTGCTTAAACCAGAGATGAAAAAATTATGGCCGTGGTTTGTTCATTATTTTGATCCAAAATTAGCTGTTCCAATAGATCAAAAAGTACTGGAAGAGAACATCCAATTATTCCAGAAGTTTGTCGACACTTGTATTAAATTTAAAGTCACCAATACTGTTTCAGCCCCAATCGTCCATGATGCCGTCTCGTTTCATTTACAAGGCAAAAATTATATTGAACGATGTATTCATGCATTAGAGAAAAGCACACAGAAAGAAACGCAGGCACAATTATTACATTTATTACCCAATAGTAATCTGATTGAGCAGGCTTTTGCGAAAAAATTACCATTGATTTGCTCAGCCATGGTTCATTATAACACCGTCACCGTTCCAAGCCTGACTGGGCTAATGTCAACGTTTGATTACTCTAGCTACAAAACAAAAGCAATGGCTTATTTATCAGCGACTGGGAAAATGAATTTCCTTGATTGCTTCAATTTTTTCAATGAACTTGATCGTGTAAAGTCAACGAAATTAGACCAAGACGAAAAATTATTGTTGGCAAAGGCCTTCACGCAATATGCTCAGCAACAAATAAACCCAACCGATACGGACGCTTTAATCTATTGGGCGAGAGAAATTAAAGAAGTATTAGGCGAAAGCCATTTTACTAAATTGTTTGAAGCACCCGTTCAAACCAATGCCGATTTAAATGATTACATTTCTGTTTGCCAATTATTGATTGATTTGGCAGATGAAGTCGATACGGAAGAGTTACTTACTAACCAGGCAGGAAATTTACCTGGATTAATACGTACTCTTCAAACCAAACAAAACGAATGCTTATTAAAAAAATATCCTGAAAAAAACTTAGATGACGTATTAGCCGATTTTAAAAATCAAAGTGAATTCGTTAAATTCCCGCTTTCTACGGCGGAAATTGAGCAGCTAAGAAAGGATTATATTGCCATACAAGATCTGGCTAAAGATTTTGTTTTCATGGATCCAATACAGCTGCAAAGGGAAGCTAAGGCATGTGGCGAGGCTTTAAAAAATTCCGATGATCCGGCAAGCAAACTCAAGCTAGTTGCAATTATTCGCGAAATGATGCGTCGTGAATTTAATCTTTACCCTTATAATACACAAATTCTCTCACTGCTGTCGTTGATTAATTCGCCTAAAGATATGAAGGGCCGAATAGGTCAAATTCGTACTGGTGAAGGTAAATCCATGATAGTGGCCATGCTATCGGCCTATATGGGTAGTCAAGGAAAAACGGTGGATGTCATTACCTCTTCGCGTTATTTAGCCATCCGAGATCAAAAGAAATATCATGATTTTTACGCGGCGCTAGGGATTACCTCTTCGCATATTTGCTACGATCAGCCTGAAAAAAAACATTTTGATGGCCAAATTCTTTACTCCACCAATTATGATGCTGAATTTTCTATTTTACGCGATACTTTTTTTCAACAAGATTTGCGTTATACCACGCTCAATGGAAAATTAGTCAAGCGTCCTTTTGACGTAGCAATTGTCGATGAAGTAGATAATCTATTCATTGACGCAGCCCTTAACTCTGCCCGTCTTGCTATCCCAGCACCCGAATTGTCAGCTTGGATTTATGAACCTGTTTTGAAATTTGTTCAGAATCGCGGTGAAGCTCTCACCAAAGAAGCTCCTGATGTGCTTAAACAATTACGTTCTCTATTGGAAAGTTATCAGGATGGAAAGTTTAAGCAGCAAGTCGATACATTTAGTGATAAACAATTATCAACTTGGATGTATTCAGCCTATCAGGCCCAATTCAAGAAGAAATTAGGCAAAGATTATGTCATCAAACCCCATCCACGAATGACCGCACAAGGTGAAACCATGGTACCGCAAGTCATGATCGTAGATCACAAAAACACCGGTAGGGTCATGACAGATAGCCGATGGGGTAAAGGTGTGCATGAATTTCTGGAAGTCAAGCATGGTTTGCAGCCTAAAGATGAAAGTGCCACATTGGCCGCTATTTCTCATCCGGCTTTCTTTGATTATTACAAAGCTATTTATGGCTTAACAGGCACCATTGGTGAGCTACAAGAGCGCGAAGAAATCAAAAAAGTCTATCATATTGATACGTTTGATGTACCTCCGCATTTCCCAAGTCAACGAAAGAAAAATACCCCTCAATGTCTTGCAACACGCGAAGCGTATCATCAAGCGATATTAGACAGTATTCAAGCAGCCACTAAACAAGGTCAGCCGGCATTGACATTATTTGCGTCTATTGCTGACTCAGCGGAGTTTTCTGAATTTTTACGTCAGAGAGGAGTAAAGCATCAATTACTCAATGAAGTTCAGCGCGAACATGAGGATTATATCATTGATCGCGCAGGCTCACCTGGCACGATTACTATTGCAACTAATATTGCTGGTCGTGGCGCTGATATTATTCTACCGCCAGAAAGCAAAAAAGCAGGCGGCTTGCATTTGGTGCTAGGATTCTATCCTGCTAACAAGCGCGTTGAAGATCAAGGTGAGGGACGCGCAGGCCGTCAAGGACAGCCTGGCACTTGTTCTATGATATTGCATTGTGAAGATGAGCAAATTAAAAAACTTATCAAGGAAGAGTCAGAACGCCTAGCGTTATGCAATGATCCTAATTTTATTGATAAATTAGACAAGCTTCGTTCCCAACATATTGCAAGAGAATCTTCTCAACGGATCTTCCAATCAAAATTGGAGTTCATTCATTATACAATCTTAAAACAATTTGGCGAAATATTTGAATGTTTTAGTAAATCATTACCAAACATTCCTCTTGATTTGGTTGCAAGCGCATGCAGTTCCATCCAGAAAATACCAACGTCTCCCGCTGTTTCATTTGCAGCGAATCCTATGTTAGAACTATTGCAAAAGAATGCTCAATATTTATTAAATCAGCAGCTATCAGGTCTTGCTGTTGGTTGGAAAACTTTTTTTTTACCTCATGCACTGAACTGCTATCTCATCCATGTACAACAAAAATGGGCAAAATTCTTTTCAAAATTAGACGATCAGCGCTCAACACAGGAATCAATATATTTATCGGATTACCAATTTGATACTCAAAAAGAATTTGCTGCATTTATGAATACCACCATGCGTGAAGATTTAGAAAACCCATCAGCTGGATTTGTTCGTTTTCTCAGTCAATTATTTGATGTTGATCTTAGTCAAAATTTATCTAAAGAATATATGGTGACTCAATCTAATTCCTTTGAAGAGTGGTATAAAAAAATTCTACCTGATTCGGTAGGGACTAATCTGATAAAAATAGGCATATTTGAGCCTGGATGTAACCAATCAATTGTAAATTCGCAATCAAAACAAAATTTAGTGATTTGATGGAGTAAACGACACACTATTTTTCATAACGAAGTAAGGCATAAAATAATGAAAATTTCACCAGAAACAATTAAGCAAATTATTAGTGGCAAACTAACAGCCTTAACTATTCAAGGTGAATCACTTAGGGCAGAAGATATTAGTTTACTCGCTTCAGCGATAGAAAATCCAGGGTGCCGTTTAACAGAGCTTCACCTTAATTACACTGATATGACAAATGAAAGCATTAAACCTTTTTATGAGGTTCTTAAAAAAATACAACTATTTATTTACTTGATCTTAACGGGAATCAAATTGGTGGGGAATACACAGAAGCGCTAGGTGAATTATTAGAAATAAATCAAACGATTAAATCGCTTCAACTAAGTAGGTGCGGATTAACTCCATTGTCTATTATGAATATCTCACATGGATTCAAAAAAAGAAGTTTTGAATTACTTGACTTAAGTGATAATGAGGTCGGGTATTATGGAGTTAAGTATTTAGTTAGTAATATAAAATCTCTTGGAAAATTAAATTTATCTTTAAATAGATTAGAAGCACAAGATGCGGACATCCCTTCTGCTATAATGCAGCTATTAGGCTCCCAAGGTCTTTTACCATATAAACCATGTTCCACTCATACCCCCTTGGTTTTAAATTAAAAAGAGGTGAAAACCCAACGGATTGATAAAATAGGTAAGTCTTTAAGTAATTTTCTTCTTCCTCAGAGGGACTTAGCGTTTCAACAGTCACTGTCTTAGCCCCATGCGTTTTCGCAAACTGGCAAGCTGCATCAACCAATTGCCTTCCTATTCCTTGGCGATGGAAATCACGCAATACTGCCATCCAATAAATATTGGCATTATTAGGGTAAGGAAAATCAATCGAAACAAGGCCAATGGTGTCATTATCCTTTTTAGCTGCAAAATTAGTACGTGTTTTTACACCTATGGCGTAGTGCTCGTTAGCCCCTGGTAAACCAAAATATTCAGGCAAATCCTTTGTAATGGTTTGACATAAGGTGTGAGCGAATTCACCTGTTATTTTTGCAATTTGAATCATAATATTTCCTACTGCAGTATCTCTAGCACCACTTTCATAGCCATTGGGAAATCAATGCAATGATATCAAGGTGAAAGCAGATTCTTTTCCCAATTATTTTTTATAACACAATATTCTATCACATCAGACAATTCATCGGTTCTGTAAGTATAAAAGACCATTCGTTGAGGAATTACCCTGAAACCACAATAATATTCACTCATAGGTAATGGTTTATCTTGAAACTGTTCGGTCAACATTTTTCTTTTATTTTCGAGTAATTGTTTGTTAGCTATCACTTGCGATGAAGTAGGTGCGTAACTATGAAATCTAATTTGAGCAAAAGGTGGATAAGTATCCCAGTACGCCCGATTCTCACTTTCTGTTAACAACATGACCGTTCCATCTATGATGACTTCTCTTTCAAATAACTCGAACCAAAAAGTGAGCGATACAACAGGATTGTTAGTCATCTCAACAACTTTTCTGGTTCCTCGTTGAGTAAAAAATAATAAACCTTGTTCATTAATTTCACGAATGGCAATAACACGTCCATGGGGAATGGCATCTTTGCCAGTCGTAGATAATATAGCATGTTGTGGATTAGGTGCTCCTTTTTCAAGTTCTTCCAAAATCCATGATGTTAAAAAGATAATGGGACTTTTCATAACTGCCGCAAATATTTTCTAATTTCAGTAACAACACCAATCAGCTGTGCCTCATTAGGCTGCTTAATGCTTACTGTGGCCCATAATTCACTATTCGGCAACAATTGAAATAAACAACCATCTGCTTCACCATATTGACGCAGTACAGTTTGTTTTTTCTCTGTCAGATAAACCAAGACATATTGACCTGGATTGGGTTGCAATTGACCATCAATAATTACTATATCACTTGGGTGGAGTTCAGGTTGCATGCTGCTATCTTCAATGGCAGCTGCAAATAGTACAGCGCTTTTGAGGGATAAATTAAAATTATCAATGACAATTGTTTTCTCAAACGCAAATGTATCTTGTTGCCCTAAAATTTCTTTCGCATGTGGAGCATCTTTCATACTCAACATTGGAATGTGTCGAAGCTTATTTTCAGAACTCTGAAGAAGATCCCCTTGTGGATTATCAGTTAAGCACAACAAATAGGAAGCAGACACATTTAATTGATCTGCAAGTAATTTAGCCTCTAATGGTCCAGGACTTCGCGTACCTTGCTCCCAATTACTTATTCTTGCTGGCGAAAGCTCTTTTGTTCTTGCCGCTAATTCTTTAATCGTAATACCCAACTCTTTACGGGCTTTGGTAATACGGTTACCTATTTGTTCTCTAATATCCATTGTGATCCTTCAAAAAAAGAATAAATGCCCATTGACACAAACACGTTTCGTTTTGTATCATGAATAAATTAAAACGATATGTGTTTTATTAAATAGTTACTTATTCTATTTAATCATATTTTTATTTAAAAATCACATCATGTTTTATTTTTCCATTTTATTCATTGATAATAGGTCAAAATATGGAATTTATTATTATCACCCATCAGGAACTTTCAGCTCTAAGTGGCTTACCTTATCTTCAACGATTAACTTATCTTCAAGGCATTAAACCCTACGTCGATTACAAGACAGGAATCGTCGGAGTTCGCCGAGGCATTAGTTATCAGTCATTGAGTGAAGCACTTTACATAGAACCTCATTCTGGTATTAAAAGCGGTAGCCCAAGTAAAGATCAATTGCGACGGGCTTTAAAAGGGCTTGAGAAAGCAGGGTTAATTCAAATCCAGTCTTGGGAAAGAAAACTTGTTTTACATTGTTTATTACTGGACAGGCATGATTCTGTTCGGAATAAAGCCGCCATAAAAGCACTTGACTATAGCGCACCTCAAGAACCACAAAAAAGTCAATTAGACTCAACAAAATCCAACACCAATTCACTAGAACCCGACATAAACCAAAAGGCCGAACCCGCCACTCCTCAAGATAATAATAATTATTTTTTTATTTCTTTATCTCAAGCCTTTGAAGTGTTCTGGGATCTGTACCCACTGAAAAAAGAAAAAGAAAACGCTTTTGAGGTATTTAAAAAACTAAAACCTTCTCGAAGCTTAGTCCAGCAAATCATAGCCCGCTTAACCGAACAAATTCAACTAGAAATACAAAAACGCGCCGAAGGCGTTTGGGTTCCGGCCTGGAAATATCCAGCAAACTGGTTAGCACAGCGATGCTGGGAAACAACATCAACAATTCTTGAAGCTAAGGAGTATGACCATGCAATCTATGAAGCAAATCGTAAACACCCATCATCTACAAACAGCATCAGGATTACAGAGTCGAGTGAAAGCCAAAGTTTCAGTGACGCCGAGTTCCAAAATCTCTGGAAACTGCATTGAGCAAGTCAACAAACTTTTTCTGAAATTCTCAACCTTTTATGGGCACATATGGCGTAGCCAATTCAAGAATGAATCTTATTCAAATTTTGCACGTCAAGAATGGTCAAAAGCACTAGAGGGATTCGATGCTCAGTTAATTGATCAAGCAATTGATGAGTGTCTTAAAAACCGTGAAATGCCGCCTGCGTTAGCGCAATTTATTGAGTGCTGCAAGCAATTATTATCCAGAAAGAAACAATGTTTTCAAAGAGAGGTTTACAAACCTTGTGACCCTGTTGTTGCCCACACGCACCTGAAAAAAATAAAAGCAATCTTAAACATGAAATAAAAATAACCGGAGATAAATAATGTTGGTACTGACAAGAAAAAAGGGTGAGCAAATATTAATTGATAAAGGACAGATTGAAATACACGTCATTTATCAACGAAGAGGCGTGGTCGCTTTGGGTATTAAAGCTCCAGCTCATATTGATATTGATAGAAAAGAAATTTTTTTAAGAAAACAAACCAATCCTCAAAACACCGATATAGAGGAACCAAAATGAAAATAAGTGCACAACTCTCTGTAATTGGCATACTTAGCATAGCAGCCTTTTATTCTATGGCAGCTAATGTTACTCAAGTAAACCGCTACGCGACTGTTGCCAACAAACCATTAGCAGCCCAGATCGATCCACTCCTTGCCATTCAACAAGTCCATTTTCCTCAAGAAGTACAAACAATAGGTCAGGCAGTTGAATGGTGGTTGAGGTTTTCAGGGTTTTCTCTGGTATCGAAAGAAAAGCAACCAGAAAGCCTACAAACCGTCATGCACCAAGCCTTACCTCAGATTGATAGAAACCTTGGCCCTTTGACTGTTAAAGACGGACTTGAAGTCCTTGTTGGCCAACAGTCCTTTACCTTGATCGAAGATCCCTTATTGCGGCAGGTGAATTTCAAATTAAAAGCTGGAATACGAAATGGGGGTAAATCATGACCAATCGCGCAACAACCTTAAAGTATTTATTGGCAGCAGGTTTAGGCTTGACCTTGGCAAGTGTCATTGTTGGTATTAACTATTCTCCAACAAATAAAATGAATGATTCAGATGTTATTTCACATCGTCTTGATACGTTGCAAGCACAGCTTGGTGCTTTGCACGAGGAAGTTAAAAAGCCCGTTGAGACAGTAGATTTAACCGCGATTAACCAGGATTTTCATAAACTGACCTCCTTGATTGAACAGCTCAAAAATCATAATGAAACAGATATTAATCGCCTGATCAATGATAATCGTACTGAATTAACACAAAAGTTGGATGTCTTGCGTGAAATGGTGAGGTCTTTGGATAAAAAGCAGCATCCCATTAAATATCTGCCCATTAACACCTTACCGTTTAAAGTCATCAGTATAGACAGCATTCAGCAAGTCAGTGTGGCTACAGTGGCTTATAACTTTAAGACAGTGCCTTTGGAAAAAAGCGACCAATTAGCTGGCTGGACAGTATTAAGTATTGACTTCAGTCTACAACGCATGGAATTGGAAAACGGTAATAAAGAGCATGTCGTGGTGAAGATGGATGTATTGCAGGGGGAATCTGATGCTTAAGTATTCTGCTTTCCTGATTCCAATATTAGCCTGTCATGCAGTACATGCTGATCTGACTATTCCAGGATTAAATCAACAGCCCTTAAATCACTTTACCATTGAAGATAAAACATTGGCAAAAACAGGGTTAACGGTTAATGAAGACGATCTGACCTCAGAGCAAGACATCAATAAAATTACACTGACCGATAACCAATTGCATGAAGCTAAAGTGTGGGGATTAACAGCTGATGAAGAAAAACGTTATGTCCTGCTCATGCAAAATAAAAGTAAATTCTACTACAAAGGCTTAAGACAAACTCCTATTGATATTCTGGGTATTAATGCCAGAAATGAAACCGAACGCAACCATTTTGCAGAATTAGCAGCAAGACAGGAAGCCCAGAAAGTAGCTAAAAATATTGCTTGGAACAATGCTTTTTACAAGGCCTATAACGAGTTGTTTGTTAATGTCCCTGTGGTTGGTGATTTTGACCCATCTCCTTATTCACCCTATGCCCACAAACCGGTGCAATTAAGCCAGGGCGATACGCTGTATTTCTTTATCAAAGAACAAGATGCTGTAAAAACCATTTTGCTGATGCTCTTTGATGCTATAGAGCAAACACCAAATGCACGGTTGCATCTGATGTTACTGGACATGAATGATACGACCATCCAAATCTGGGCAAATCAACATCAAATACCACAACATCTTGTAAATGGTGGCCGTATTACCCTTAACCACGGTGAACTAAGCTACCAATCCCTCAAGATCCAAAAGTCACTACCGATGTTGCTACTCTCCCAAAATGGTCATTCCAGCATTGTGGATTTGGGGAGGTTTTAATGTGAAAAAGTCAGCCATACTCTTTGGATTGTTGATGATTACCTCCTGCTATGCCTGGCAAGCCATTAACATGGAGCAATTCATTAAAGAAAGCCAAGCTCAGATCACCGAAGAATCTTTAAAACTACAAGAAAAGTTAGATGCAAGACTGCCCGTATCAAGTAAAGCCACTACTGGCAAAGTAGAAAAGCGAACACTCACACTAGTTAATTTCTCAAACCCTGTGTTCATCATTGGGGATGATAAGGACTCTTACCAATGGTTGCAAAAAAACGCGAAAAAGCTGGAAGAAGCACAAGCCTTGGGCTTTGTCGCCAACATTAATACCAGTGAACAACTTCAAGCGCTACAACACCTCACCAAAGCACCTTTATTACCGGCTAACGTTGATGACTTAATGGAACTCTTTCAAGAAACCCATTACCCGCTCGCTTTCTTTGGGGAAGAATTATGGCAATAAGGACTGCAACGCCCAAACCCTCCAAAAAAACGGTCATGAGTTTTATGCTGCTTGTTTTATTGGGCTGGTTAATCCTTATGGGTTGGGTATCCAGTCTTTGGTGCTGTTTAGGATTTGAAAAAGCGTTTAGTTCAGTCACCACACTTTCCCAAAAACAAACGCAAGCAATTACCGCATTTAACGGAGTGATAGTTGCTAACACTATTAAATCCTGGTTAAAAACCATTCCTACTCAAGGTGTTGCCAACAAAGCGGCGCACACAGGCTCCCTGATTAAAAAAGGGCTGGATGAGGTGATGCCTGATGAAACCAATGATTTAAATGAAATAGCACAAGATTTTATCCTAATTGCCAATCAAGTTTGGTTACTGATGGGATTAATTACTCAAGTAATGTTCATCAAACTGGTTATTCTGATTTCGGCTATCCCTCTGTTTTTATTAATGGTCGTGGTTGGACTGGTTGATGGGTTAAATCAACGCGCTATCCGCACCGCATCATTAGGCCGTGAATCATCCTATGTCTTTCACCAACTCAATCGCCACGCCAAGCGAGGCCTTTTACTGTTATTAAGCTTATGGCTTGCGCTGCCCATAAGCATCACGCCTGCCTTTGTTTTTGTACCTGCAAGCCTATTGTTAGGCATCATGGTTTCAATCACCGCAAGTCGATTTAAAAAATATTTGTAGGAGAAAAACATGAAACGATTATTGTTATTACTCATATTAAGTCTGCCAATGGCCTCTCATGCGAGTAACGATGCACTCAATCAAACGCTGGTCAGAATAATTAATCAGATTAATGCCATCATGCCTTTGCTTGATGAAGCGAAAACGGAAATTGAACCCAATACCCGCATCCAATTGCATATAGAACATTTTGAAGGCTCTGATGGAAAGATACACGCAGGCCTTCGTACCGATTTACTGTCCATTCGTAATGCGCTGATTGATTACATCAATAAACCAGCCATTGAACCTAAAACCATCAAGCCGTTAGCGTTGGATTTTATAGGAAAGTGACTATGAGCAAAGTAGATATTGCCAAAACTTTTGCTTCCAGTTTTAAACAAGCTGCGGGCGATACAACTGTAAGTGCCTTTTCCGGCAGCATCCGATTTGTCGCCATCATGCTAGTCATTATTGGCCTTATTTGGTGCATTAATCAATTCATGGGTAATACAGAAAAAGAACAAGAAGGATTTCTTATCCTTCTAGGTTCCCGCTTAATCCGGATTGTTCTTGGTTTTTGTTTATTCATTCTAATTTTAATCGTTAAGGGGAATTAATCATGAAAAAGTCAATTGCAATTGCAGGTGTCAAGCAATGGGGACAACGAATGGGTGCAGGACTCATTACTTTAAATTATGCGCCTGCATTGTTTGCCGACAACTGGTTTCCAAAAATCTCTAATGCCGATGACATCAGTGATGGTAATAAAAGCATGATGACAGTTACAGGTAACTATGTTCGTCAAGGCTTGGGATTATTGCTTTTTATTGCTGCTGTCATGAGTTTTATTAAATTCATCACCACCATTCAGCATGGCATTGAAGAATCCAAGAAAAATGATGGTTCTATGGTGGCCTTTGGTACGTTTGCAGTGATGGGGATTACTTATCTTGCCATCAGTATTGTAGCAGGTTATGTCGGCTACAGCATGATTACCAAATTCAAGATTTAGGGGGATTCATGAATCAACCGTCCTCACGTCATCTATCGTTTGATTATGAAGCCTATAAAGGGTTAAGCCTCAGAGAGCTTTTCTGGATAGTGGTGGTAACCACGCCACTAATGAGTATGGGATGTGTTTTAGCCGGACTTTTTATTGGCTATCCGCTGGCCTTCGGCTGTGTTGGTTTCATTGTGGGTTTTATTGTGTCCATTACTTTTTGCCCTAAACGAGCAGCTGCCATTAAAGCGGGTAAACCGCATGGCTATTTAATGAAAAAAACCGTGTTGTTGATGGCAAAGTGGGGGTTAAGACACTCTCCCTACATTCACCATCAAGGTGTCTGGCAAAAATCAAGACTGGTGAGGTAGTTTTATGTTTCATTACTGGAAAAAAGTGGACAGTTTAAATCATATTAATCGGTTGTTATTAGCCTTTGTATCCGTACTCATTTTGATTGTATTTGGCCTGATCATTACGCTAGCTAAAATACCCAATCGTTTTGAATTTTGGCTAACACCTTCTATGAATAGTAATGGTGGATTAATCAAGGAAAACGCCATACCCAAAGAGTACGTTCAGGGTTTTGTTGCCACACTGCTACCCACCTTAAACACCTGGTCACAAGGTGGTAAAAAAGAATTTGCTACTAATCTTTCAGGCTTTCATTACTACTTCACTCCACGACATCAGGCATTAATGGATAAAACCTTGATAGCTTATAAAGATGCTCAACTTTTTAATCGCATACAAGTAGCAAGTCTTTATCGGTTTATGGAAAACGAAGATGTCAAAGTAATCGCTCATAACACATGGGAAGTTCATCTGGTTTTACGCATTACCCAACGCTTAAAAGACGATAGCCCCATGGTCATTGCAGACAAGATTGTGGACTACCATGTGCGTGTGGTTAAGGTCAATCTCTCGCGCTTACAAAATCCTTTTCAACTGGCATTGGATGGTTATACCCAACCAGAAACACTAATCACCGATTTATTGGCAACCAATACAAGAGGTACACAACATGACAACAACTAAATGGTTACTCACCATAATTGCCTTAATTAGCAGCCAATACACGCTAGCTCTGGATGCAGAACATGTCTTGTGGGATAAAACACCCATCCCTGTCGAACTATCCTTGAATGAGGAAAGGCTCATCCATTTTCCTCAAGCCATTAGTATTGTAGATAATGAAGCAGCCTCTCAAACCGCACTTTTGAAAATTCAGGATGCTTTGTATCTGAAAGGCAAGGACGTTTTTAAAAACAAAAGGCTCTTTGTGCAGCTCATGCCTCAAGGTGAAGTCATTATCTTAAACTTAAGCGTTAATGATAAAACTCATGATGTAAAACCAATAGAAGTGCTTTTGGAATCCAAAGAAAATACCAACTCCCCTCAAGAAGTGGTTAACCCGCTGGATTTAAATGCAGTAACACTGACGCGCTTTGCCATCCAATCCTTGTATGCCCCGCAAAGACTGTTGGTTATTCCTGATGGTGTGGGGCGTGTTCCTATGCAAACCCGAAAACAAGTAAGCCTTTTTTATGGTGCCAGCATCGAAGCAAGACCATTGATTTCATGGCATGGTGGTGCATTTTATGTAACTGCGGTGGAGTTGAAAAACCTGCTGAACAAGGAAGTAATTGTTGATCCTCGCCAAATGATGGGTAACTGGCAAACCGCTACCTTTTACCCCACCAACACTTTATCACCTCGTAGCAATAAAGAGTCCACTACGGTATTTCTGGTATCAGACAGGCCCTTTGGTACAGCGCTTTCCGCAAGTCGGGAGTACGTACGATGAAAAAAAATGCTGGACTCAAAATATTAACCGTAACAGTGATCGCTGTTGTTGCACTCATTATGATGAACAGCAAACATCATGACCGTGAACCCGAAGTCACTCGCCCCGATCCCAATAATCTGAATGAAGCCATTGCCAGCCAGTTTAATGACAACATCCGTGATGTTGCTGCAAGACTACAGGAAACCGAAAAGAAACTTGCCAATCTTGAATCGGAAAACAAGCAACTCAGAGGCAAAAAAGAAAATGTGCAGGCTTCTTATAATCCTGAGGTGATTAAAGAAATAGAACAACTAAAATCCGAATTGGCCAATGTCAAAACCAGTCAGGAATCCCAACAAAACTCTCAACCCTACACCGTCAATGGAGAATCGACTCTTACAAAAGAACAAAGTGTTAAGGACATCGATGCTTTATTAATGAAACGTGAAAACAATCCTAATGAACAAGCCTATTGGGAGGGATTAAAGAAAAAAAAGCAAGCATTAACCCCAAAAGTTAAAACAGCAGCTTTAAACAGTATAGATAAAAAAAGTATTCCCTATTATACCATTCCAGCAGGCTCTGATTTAGGCAGAACTACCTTGTTATCGGCACTGATTGGTGAGGTACCAGTTGAAGGCAAACTCATGCAGCCTTTATTTCCCTTCTCAGCCATTATTAATCGTGGTGATTTAATGGCTGCTAATGGTATCCCTTTGCCTCCCAATATTTCAGGTATGAAAGTTAATGGTTATGCAATCGGTGTTGGTTCTTTTTTGGATAACATCAGCTGTGTTCGAGCCTATGTGACCTCTGCTTTGTTTGTTTTTGATGACGGCCATTTTGTGACTGTGGGTAAAGAGCAGATGACCGGAACAGCTGAAATGGTCAATAACGAAAGTTTAGGTTATCTCACCACCGCTTTTGGTAATCCCTGCATTAAAGGCCAGTATTTTACTAATGCTCCAAGAGTACTTACGGCACTCGTGGCTTCCGATGGGATTAAAGGGTTTGGTAATGCACTGTCTCAGTGGCAAATGACTTATACCGCCAATGCCAATGGTGCAACCGGTATCCCTACCGGTTCTATGGGCAATTATGCCTTGGGTGGTGCGCTTTCCCAGGGAACAGTCAAAGCTGCTGATTGGCTGGAAAAACGCATTCAAGGCAGTTTCGACATGGTTTTCGTTCCAGCATCTCAAGGATACAGACCAACACAGCTTTCATTTCACGTCACACAAACCATCAACCTTGATAAAGAAACCAATGGGAGAGTATTAGATTATGGCCATTTACAACAAACTGCACACGATTTTAGCCTTAGGTAGCGTCTTGGTGCTTAGTGCTTGCGCCTCAAAGACAGTTGGCTCCACGGCTATTCCCGAAGGAGGATTGACTGTTAGCCAACTTTATCAGCAAAGCTTAGGTGATGCCATGCCTGGCTGGTCTGTACCTAAAAGACAGGCGAAGACCGTGAATTATTCAGGGTATACACGAGATGCTTCCAACGAGATCCAACATTTGTTCAAGCCTTTGGATAACCCACAAGTTCCGATTTATGTGTTTCCTCATGTTGCTGTCATTGGTGATGAGCAATTGTTAAAACCAGGCTATACCACAGCCTTTTTTCTCTACAAACAAAATCAATTTGCACTAGCTTCCGAACACTATTAAGAGGTAAATAATGAAATTATTCAGCCAAATAAGTGACTGGCTGTTAGGACAACCCAATAAACCAGCATTAACGCAACAAAACATAAAAAAAAGATTTGAGAATCACAACCCTTCCTTTGCCAATCAATTGTCTATGGTGGATTTCAATGATGAGCTCAATTTCTTTTTACTCAATGATGGAGTCAGCATTGGTTCAGGTTTTGAATTAGCGTCCATTCCAGCGGAGGCCGCCTCTACTGAACATTTACACGCAGTTTTTAGCAAAATTCGAGATACTTTTGCCACTGTAGTCCCTTTGCACAAAGAAGATCCCTGGGTGATGCAAATGTATGTCAATGACGAATACACTTTGAAACCTGTTCTCACTCATATTCAACAAAGCATTGCACCAGACATTGCTGAAACATCCTTTACTCATGACTATTTGGCAAGGTTGGATGATCTGTTTTGTAAGATGACAAGACCCGAAGGATTGTTTGTTGATCCCAAAACCGATGCACCTTATCGCGGCAGACGAAGACGAATCAGGGTTTTATTTTATCGCCTCTATCAAAAAACGCAAACCACCAGAGAGCTGGCACTTGCCGAGCATCAGGAAGTCATGGCTCAAATTGAAAGCAAATTACTATCACCTGGTCTTCAACTAAAACAACTAACCGGTAAAGATTATTATCAGTGGTTGGTGCGTTGGTTTGCAGCCAACCCCGAAGAACTATTAGCTCGCTTTCCTTATCCTAAAGACAAAAAACCCGCAGGTTATACCCTAAGCCAGAATGTTTTGTTTCATGAACCACAAAGTGACGAGCAAGGTTTTATATTTGATGAGATGGTCCATCGTATTCTTTATATTGATGGGCTGAAAGAAGCGCCTGAAATTGGTCTTTTATCTCGTGAAAAACCACAAGCCAATCCCAAACATCGGTATGCACTTTTAGATAAGTTGCCTGAAGGCGCTACCTACACCATTCAGGTTATCTTTGAAAATGATGAAGCCTTAGACGCGCATCTGATGCGTCTTGAAAAAAGTGTAGTAGGGACAAGCCTTAAACCTTCACAAGTCAGAGAAGACATAAAAACCGCACGAGATGAATTGTCTATAGGAAACCGTCTGTTTTGGGTTAATCAATCCATTTTTTATCGTGCCAGCACAAAAGACCAAGCAGTACTCATTGAAAAAGAACTAAAAGAATTATTCATTGAAGCCAAAATGCCTTTGATTTCTTCTTGTTTCGACATTCATCCCATTAACAGTTATCTCAATGCCTTACCTTTTAATTTCAATCCACAATATGCTCGCCAATACTTGCGCTTTGACCGATTGATGTATGCATCCGAATTAGCCTCTTTACTGCCTGTATATGGACGTAATCAAGGGGCAAGACACCTTCCCTGTTTCACCTTTTTTAACCGTTTGGGAGAACCAATACTCTTCGATGTGTTGCATCATGATTTTATCAGCCAAAACTCCCACATGGCCTTGTTTGCTAATTCCGGTGGCGGCAAATCAGTGGCTACAGGCTGGATGATTAATTCGCTGATGGCCACTAAAAATGCCCGCATCATTCTATTTGAAATGGGAAATTCTTTTGATCGTATACTTCTACATGCCAAAACACACGGCAAAAAAACCAAGCAGTTATTACTGAGTAATAAAAAAGATGAAGCCGTTCCATTAAATCCATTTTGTGAAGCTTATAAAGCCATTCCTGAAATCACGGACAATCTGAGTGCAGAACAAGCAACCTTAATTGCGCAAAAAATTAGAACAATCAAAGAAAATCTCGAACAGCCTGCCAGCTCAGAAGAGTTGGCCTGTAATGATGGATCTCGCTCGTATCTAGCAGAGCTGGCCTTAGCGTTGCGTACCATGATTACTGAAGCCAATGCACTGGAAGAAGAACAATTTACTCTGGCCGATGAAACACTGTTAATCGAAGTCTTAAGTGATGCCATCTTAACGTCTTTTAATCATGATATCCCGCAAATGCTAACTGAGCATATTGTAAGTAGCTTTAAACGGCGACTGGATAAAGAAACAGTTCCTCGCAAAAAAGACCGCATTTTGGATATGCACGACCGATTAAACAGTTATGTCATTAACAGCGCCAAATCACGCTTTTTTAATGTGCCAACTGAACCTTTAGGAGATTTTGATATCTTCCATGTTGATATCTCCGCGATTAAAGATGATACCGGAAAGCTCGCTTTAGTGATGGTGTCTTTATTACCAAGAATATTGGCTATGGCAGAAGCCACTCAAAACGACGACAGACCAACCTTTCTTTTTATTGATGAATCTCATTTGCAATTTCAAATTCCTTCAGTAGTGGCCGTGTGTTTACTGGTTGCCAAAGTAGCCAGAAAGTTAGGTCTTTGGCTGGTTGCTATTACCCAAAACGTCACCGATATGAATTCGGAAAAAGCCACCAAGATTTTATCGCTAATTGAAACCTGGATTTTGTTAGGCCTTGATGAAAAGGAAATTAGCGATGTCAAACGCTTTAAATCATTAACTCCACAACAAGAAGCCTTAATTAGAGATATTGATTCTCAAAAAGGCTTATATGCAGAAGCGGTTTTATTAGGCTCACGTTATCAAGGATTATTTCGTGTCATTCCACCTCGCTACTTGCTTGCTCTTTTAATGACTGAAAAATCAGAAAAAGCACAGCGCCATACTCTGGAGAAACAACATGATGTCCTTAAAGCCGCTGAATTACTTGCAGAACAACTCGAGAATAAAAAACAAAGCAAAAATCATGATGCTTATTTCTATGATGATTAGCTTACCCATCCATGCAAGAGAAAGCATAGAGCCACCCCATCCTATTAGCAGTTTTGGTATTGCCACCAAGGTATTGGGCAGAATCTTTACCAACAGTCACTACAAGGTAATTGGTTCCTGTACTTGGGCAGTAGGAAAATTTCCGCCTAAGCTAGTAGCTGTTCCTGCAATCGAACAGTTTTTACCTGACTTAATTGTCACAGTGGCCAATCGCCCCGAAACCAATCCATGGATTGAAGCGCGTGCCCTTTATGAAAACCCGGCAAGCCAAGCCTTGTATCAAAAAACCTATCGACTAGCGACTGGTTCAGCGCTAGGGTTTGGAGATGATGCAGGACAAACCTCAGCCATGCACATCAATGAAGAACGCACACGGGTTGTAGATGTAATTGGCAGCCCTGCAGGTCTTTATCGTTTCCCTTATTTGTCACATAAACCTGAAACACGTTTTGGTTCTCCTTACTACATCAGTGAGGCTGATGCCGTGTCAGACCGCACAGAGCTTGCTGAAATTGCTTATATGGCAACTCATCCTCATCTGTTATTCAACCATGACATAGGATCCGCAACACAGTCGTGGGGACATGAAATCCCAAGGATTATGCGAGTCACGCAGCCCTCACGCTTTAGAGCATCCGTTGTTGCAGCCCTTCATGCAGCAGACATCGTGACCAATAAAAATAGTCTTCATGTGACCCAGAGCACCAGCAATTCTTGTGGTGCTAATTGCGTAGTAGCCAATGTCATATTCGATGGCCACAACAAAAACATCATCTGGCAGGAAGTGTACCCTAAAAACCGCAACATCAATTTCAATGATGCTAACGATATGGGTGTAAAAGATGACAAAGCAGGTAACGGCAATTATGTCTTTGTAGTCTGGCGAAAATATCGAGGTTGTATTGCCCATAAAGGAAAACTGATTCGTGCACTTTCATTCCCCAAAGTGGGACATCCTCAAAAACGATAGGAGTTAATCATGCACAAACTGTCTATGTCTTTACTTGCATTGATGCTACCAAAAATGCTCTTTGCCAGTTCTTTTATGCCTAATGAATCGGATTATTATTACAAGTTGGGTGGCTCATCCAATCTATATGTACCCCCTGTTAATAATGACCAAACCATTACTATTGGCGGTAATGTCGATGGACGGCTTGGTTTTACCTGTAATGGATTTAATCCAGTGGTATCCATTACCAACACCTTTCAGGATATGAAATCCTCTGCCATGAATATTCCAGGTGGCATTATTGAAAACCTTAAAGGTTCTGTTGCAGGTTTTCCGCTGTATAAACTTCAGCAATCCATGCCTGGGCTTTATAACGTACTGCAAAATACTGCTAGCTACGCACAAAATGAATTTAGCGTCAAAGTCAAAGACTGTCAGGATGTGAAAAAGACTCTCGAAGAAGGCCAATCGCCCATGGAAAGCATGCTTTCTGTATCTGACAGTCAGGGTTGGCTTGAAGCAGCAAAACGAGCGAAAACTGAAAATGTGGATGTGACTTCAACGGCTAAAAGTATTGCTAAAAAACGAGACGAATATGGACTGCCCTGGATAGGTCGGGAAAGCGGAAATGCTGGTGGAACATACCAACGGCCTATCAAAGTCATTAACGATGTAGTCATTGCGGGTTACAACATTTTACTAAATCGCAAACCACTTAATAATGAGAAGAAGCCAGATACCAAAACACCCATGACGCATACTTGGCCAACACCTGCTGATGCCAGTAAATGGGCAGTTAAAGTATTAGGTGATATTCATGTAAGCACCGCCGCCGATGCAGATAAAACCAAACACGATGCCAAAGCTGGCATTGGATTATCCGCGTTATTGCAAAGTTGTGACAGCTCCAACACCTGTACTTCCAATGTGTCTAAAGCACTGTGGAATCTAGTAGACAAGCAATGGCCGTTGACTGAAGAAAAACTCAAAATGGTTAGTGCATC
Source organism: Legionella clemsonensis (assembly GCF_002240035.1). NCBI lineage: Bacteria > Pseudomonadati > Pseudomonadota > Gammaproteobacteria > Legionellales > Legionellaceae > Legionella > Legionella clemsonensis. The sequence continues at coordinate 2,791,062 of NZ_CP016397.1, forward strand.
CAACTTGATGATTACAGATGAAATCATCATCACCATACAACGTATGCCGCGGGAAGAACAAATCTTAACTGTTTCCAAATTGGCCGAGGAAATTGCTGTACAAAACATGCTCGATAAGGCCTTGATGATGCGCCGTATCTTACAAGCTGGTCTTCAAGTACAAGAAGTACAAAACTTAAAGTCCGCGCTTGATATGGTGAAATTTGCCTTAAAGAAACTCGATGATGACATTCATTCTTTAGCTTTTGAAAGCGAAGTCCGTAAAAAAATGATGACTGAAACCTTAGGTCTTTTGATGGATATGCGAGGTAGCGATATAGCCAAGGGCTTGCCTGGTGATGATCATGAACAATCGCAAGTTAAAAATGGCGCAGTCTATGCGAAACCTGATTCCAAAGGAGCATAAGATGGTTGTATTTAGCCCTTTATCCTTGTACACCACCTATTTAGGCTGGCAGCAATATGAGGTTATTTTTAATGCCCTGTGGCAAACCGGTTTGTTATACCTTGGTTTTCTTATGGTAGGGTATCGATTCTTAAAAAATGTGCTGGCACCTTCTGGTGCTACACATCACGCGGCAGAATATGCCTTGAATCATTTTCTTTATGAATTGGCAATTACTTTTTTGATTTGCGGCATCTTTATCTACCCCTGTGTGCCATTGGAAGAAAAAGCCATGAGTTTTAAGCCTATGTGCGGTATAAAAAAAGGAACAGATGCAAAAACCTCTACGTTAAAAGATACAGGTACTACTTATGATGAAGCATTTGCAGACGTACTGACCCCCAATGTCAAAATGCCTATTGGTTTTGCACTTTTGCAAAATTATATGTCAGGAATTACCTACGGCTTAATGAAAGTGACCGGTTGCACCGACAGCTTACAGGCGATTGAAGGCGATTTAATTTCCACCTATTTACCTGCCGATGTACGTGAACAAGCATTGAATTTTCACAGACAATGCTTCCTTGAGGCCAGAAGCCAATATCACAATGAACCGCACGATAAAACTAAGGTCAATGACATTTTAAAAAAATACGGTGGTGAGGAAGATTTGAAATGGGTGGGTTCCAAAGTCTATCAAACACTATACTATGATAAAATTTACGCAAGACAACCCGTAGCTGGCTTTACCTTTAACGAAGCCCCCAACAAAAATCTCGAAAAAGCAGCAGAACGTGGTGATATTGATGCCAAACATCTGCCAGAGCAAGGCTATCCCACCTGCAATCAATGGTGGAAAAAGCTCAAAACAGATTTGGTGCAAGTAGCCAATAACGCCAGTGTCTTTGACAGCCACCTGAATTACTATGCGGTTTTAGACAGGGTACGCACATTCAAAAATAACCATCCCAAAGCCTGGGGTTCGCAGTTAAGCTCAGAAGACTACATTGCCAAGATGTTGCTTAATGACAGTCGCGAAATGCAGGCTAACAGTATGAAAAACCTAATGGGAAACACCAATGGGGCTTTTGGTGGTGCCATTTCTCATGGGTTAGTAAATATTGGGCAATTAACAAAATCATGGACATCAACGCCATTAAAGCGTGAAGCCATTATGCAAACGCTACCTGTCATGCAGGCCTTTTTGTATTTCTTCCTGATTATCTTGACTCCTGTGATTTTGGCTCTAAGTGGTTATAACCCTAAGGCGTTAGGCAGTATTTGCGGTCTGTTTATAATGGCGATATTCCTGCAATACCTATGGCATCTGGTGGGCTTTGTCGAACGCAGTGTGCTTGATCCTTTAGGACAAAACGATGCCATTGCAGCCATGCGCAATATGGCGGTTTTATTCTACTTTATTGCACCCATGTTGCTATTAAAACTGTCCAGTCATTTTGGTGGGGAAGCAGGAGCAGCTCTTGGTGCATTGGTTAATGACGCAGCACAACACAGTAACAAAGTTGCTAACTCAGGTGTGGATACCATCAAGCAAGGGGCAAAAATAGCCAGCATGGGGAAAGTAAAATGAATTTAGTCTCCATGAATATGTCTGGCGTATTCAGATCCACTGATTGCACCATCTTCATAAAGCTCGGTTGCCTTCCCCGCAACATAGTGTGGTTTATCTTTTTCATCGGAAGCAAAGGCAACAATCGCTTGCAAAGCAAGAAAACTTATCTTGCCAAATATTTTCAATCCCTTCCAAACCACCGACTGTTCTGGGGTGTTCTTACTAATCATAAGGAGTTTTTCCATGTTAAATAAATGGTTTTATAAATCCATTATAGGCATAAGCAAATTCATTCTGCCAGTGGTATTACTTTTGTTATTAGCACCTCAATTGATGCAATTTAGTACTGAAATTAGCAGCATGAATGACTTTTTCAAAATCCATCAAGTAGGCTTTTTACTCTGCCATATGCTGTTTTATCTAGCTCTGTATTGGGCTTGGCCAAAACTGATTACAGTCATGATAAACCAACGCCAAGATGAACTTGATGAAGCTCAAATTAAAGTGGCTTTACAAGCAAAATATTACCTGCTTACAGCACTAATCTTTTTTGAATTACTGATGTGGTGGAGATAAATCATGAGTCAATATCCCGTTGAAAATCTTTTGCGTGAACCCACTGAATTCTATACCTTTCTAACTTGTGTTTCACTGGCATGGCTTACTGTCACTCAACCACACCTGTTTCTACTCACACAAAACATGGGAGTCTATGCAGCACTTAGCCTTATGACATTGGGTCTAGTTAGAGGATACCAGGCCTTCCGCATCAAGTGTTATCACCGCAGACTTATTGCTATGCCTTATTATGCTTTGTCCACCACGGAAGTGCCATTATCCAAGAAATGGTTGTTTCTTGGGAAAGGGTTTCGTTGGTTGCCTCATCATACGCAGCGATTACATCAAATTAAACAAATTAGAAATGAATTATTTATGCAACGAAATACCTGCTATCGCAAAGTACGTGATTATTGCAAAAACCACGAAAGTTCATTATTGACCCAACTTTTTAATACCCCATCAAGATTCAATCCATTTAAACCTGACCCACCTGTAGGTGGCAGCTCATACCTACATGGGCTAGGTGAAAAAGACAGTTCTGTCTATATCCCGCAGGAGGTGCGAGTTGGTCATACTTTTGTAGTCGGGACAACTAGAGTTGGCAAAACACGTCTAGCAAGTATCCTAATTAATCAAGATATTAGAAATGGCGATGCAGTGATTGTCGTTGACCCCAAAGGAGATTTAGATTTAGTTCGTGATATGTACTCAGCCTGCAAGGCTAGTGGCAGATTACATGATTTTAGAGTGGTGCATTTAGGTTTTCCTGAATTGTCTGCTCACTACAATCCGCTCAAAAACTATGATCAAGTTAGTGAGGTTGCAACACGTGTTACCGATGCGATTCAAGCTGAGGGCGAAGGAAAACAGTTTGCAGCCTTTGCCTGGAAATATATCAACATTGTAGCTATCTGCCTTGAAGAAATGAAACAACTTATTTCTTATACTTCTATAGGGTTTTACATCAATCGATTGGATCAACTACTAATGGCCTACTCTGATGCCATACTCCCCACACATGATCCAAATTATCATGAAAAAATAGAAGAAATCATCGCTAATAATGATTGCCGGGTAGATAAATACGGCAATACACCGCCGCCTATGAGCCGCTCAAAGGCGGTGGTGAAATATTTACAAGAGCATATCAGTAAAACCATCACTTCAGGCAACGTTGAAAGCCTTCATGATCAAGTACTCATTGATCTGTTTGATGCGGCCATCATGGATAAAAATTATTACGATAAAATCACAGCCAGTGTTGGCCCTGTATTATCAGAGATTAATAAGAGTAATGCCTCAAGGATCTTTTCATTTCGTAAAAGCAACTGTGAAATCGAATTGATGAGCGCAATAAAAAACAAGCAAGTCATCTATATCGGGCTGGATAGCCTGACAAACCCCAATATCGCCCAAGCAGTAGGTAAAGCCTTTTTGTCAGATTTAGTATCCACAGCTGGAAAAATATATAAGGAAAGTAACGCTAGTTACCGTCTCAATCTCCATTGCGATGAGCTTTCTGAAATTATCCAAGACTCGTTTGTCAAAATTTTAAACAAAGCTGGTGGAGCTGGTTTCCAAGTCACAGCTTATGCTCAAACCAAACAAGATATGGAGGTGGCACTAGGTTCAAAAGCGAAAGCAGAAGTGACTGAAGGAAATCTAAACACCCTCATCATGTTACGTGTTAAAAATGAAGAAACAGCCAATTTATTAGTTAAAGTGTTACCAAAAATTGGCGTGGTCGAGCACACTCAAGTCTCCATGGTCAACGACACACCTCATGGCGAAGATGGCGTTTATTTTAACACCACCAATGAAGATCGAGTACAAACTACCGCAGTACCTATGATTGATGTCAATGACATTATCTCATTGCCCAAAGGGCAGGCCTTTGTTTTAGTGAATGGCGGAGAGCTGTACAAAGTAAGAATACCCTTACCTGTGAACGATGGATTAGCTCCCAAGGATATCAAAAGCGCTATTCGTGCAATTAACCAATTAGATGATAACCTTGGAGATTAATATGAAAGCAGAAATTACTTTAAACCTTCGTACCCGTGAAGTGTATAAATTATTTGAGAGAAAAATCAGTGGGGATAGGTTATTTATTGATGTTATTTTGAAAAAGATGAATATTGTCATTGGGCAAAATCGTAAGCAAAATCTCATGGCTCTTAAGATGCTGCATGAGATAGAACAACAGCTCAATTCCCTAACCAATGCATTTGCATCTGAAATTAGGCGATTTGAAGAATTGCTTGCTAAGAAAAAAGAGTTTAAGGGCAAACAAATCAATTTTGTTGTGCTGTTTCATCCAAAGATAATTGTATGTAACCCATTAAGTATTAAATTAGCTGAGTTGCTCGAGATTTATGACCAACTGATAGCAACTTTGAAATTACTCCGGCTTGCAGGATGCTTTGAGACTGATCAGGCATATTTTATCCATATGAAACAAAAACAAAAGCTCACTAACCAATCGCTAAGCAAAATTATTTTGGGCTGAATGAATTGAATTCTTTTAGAATATGGCATTGAATTTTTGTAAAGCCACTATATCTGACAATGCCATAAAAATTATTCAAAATCCCATGACTAAGTTGATGATTTGTTTTTCTCAAAATCTTTAAATATTGCTTCTGCTTTTTTTTGTTGTTCAAGAAGTTTGCAATAATGCTCTCGCATAGAAACATCTTTGGCGTTCTTACACAACTGTTTAAATGTTTCTATATTCTTACTTTCTTGAGCTGGATTTGCAGAAATCATCGAAGGAAAACACAATATAATAAAAATCAATTTTTTCACAATTACATCCTTTATAAATAAAACAACACTCCAAACAAGACTTTAAATAAATCCTGCCCCGCTAGAATAATATAATGGATTTAATAGCACAACATTAACATTTGAGTGCATTGAAACTGTACTATTTCGGAGTTAATTAAAAAGAAACTATTCTGATAGCAGTTCTAAAATTTTAGGAATCCAAGTTTCTTGATACCACAACCACTGATTATTAACGACTAATTCTCCATATTGTTTTGCCTGCATATTCCGTGTATTTGCATCTTTCCACAATCTTTTCCATAAATTTTGATGAATTGTTTTATTAAAATTCTTCCCTTGTTTTTTAATAATATCTATTACCTCATTTTGAGTTAGTTTTTTATGCTGTTTGTATTTAAAGAGAATATTATCAATTTCCACTCCACTGGCTGATTTCTCATCAATAAATCGGTAAGCTCTATCAGCTTGATTTTCATGATTGGCATTTATCCGCATATAAATGACACGATAGCTATATCTTGAATCAGTTAAAGAATCACAATCTGTTTCATAATCTGAAATAAAATCCAGTAAATTTTTAGGCAATTCTTTTTTTTCTATTAGTTCATCAACTTGACTTTCACCAAAAGAAAACAGTTGTAATGCAATCGGAGTAATTTTCTCAAGTCCATAGTTATTCCCAAATAAATTCTTCAATGTAGAATTATAATTTATGCAACACGCTTGGAATTTTGCACTAAAAAACGAATCAATTTTATTCGTCATTTGATGCTCAATTTCATGCCTAATTCCAAGTAAGAATAACAAATTATCTTTGATAGTTTTATCTAGAGGACAACTCTCATGGTTTAAACATTTTTCTAATTCCCAATATCTATAGGCACCATGTTTGGTTTTGATAAAAATTTTTCTGGATTTTGGACTGTTATAATATCGATATTCAATATTATTTTTTCTGAAATAAGCATGTAAAAGATATGTCCAAGCAATATTCATCAGAACAATAAATGATTCTGATTTAAATGTTATAAGAGGATTATTGTAAAGCTGAATTGCGGCCAAAGCCGCCTCTTGTGATTTTTTTATTAACTCATTTTTAATTGAAAAAACTGACCGCTTCCTTTGTTTAGCCATAATTTATCCAACTAAATATTGTCTTTATAGTTTAGATTATCTGGCAAACAAATTTGCGAGCTGCGTCACTGAGGATTTATCCGCAGTGACGCAGCCGAAGGGCTGCGAAATTTTTCAATAAATTCAGTCTACTATTCATCATTGAGCAAGCGCACGCAACGCGATTGCTCAAAATAATCATTTAAAAGCCCTTGTCCAACACAAATCGTTTTGCTAATGTAATATTAAGCATAACTGACGAGACCGGTGCGACTCCGGCGAAACCTTATAGGTCTTATGCAATGGCCACTCTCATTCTCTAATCTTGTGGCAGAACGATAAGTCGAGAACAAAACACCATCTGTACTTCGCAGAACCTATTGCAATAAATGCAATGCAATTCTTTGAGAATTGAACCTCACAATACCATTTCTGTATTGCCCATGCGCAACAATGGCTCGTATAGGCTTTGTTGTATTTAAACCCATTAAAACCTAAGGAGGTCACCACCCTAAAACAAAGAAGTAGCTATGTAATCAGGTCAATGTAAGTTTGCAGTTTAAAACTGATTTGCCCCTGAACTGAGCCTTGAGGCTATATGCCTGGTACTGCAATCTTGCAGGCCGCTCTACCAACACTAAACAAATACCAGGGCAAATAGTTTTAGAGGTTTATAGATGAGAAAAAATCAGCTCAGACAACAAGTAGATCAGTATTGTTATCATGATCACACCGGTTCATTCCGTGCTAAAAAGCACCGACATTTTGTATTACACAAAATGATTCGTGATTTATATCATATTGGGCATGTTCCCCCAAAATGGCATGGGATTACTCCTGATCATATTATGCAACTTGTTGGGCATTGGCAAAAAGAGCAGATCAAGCCCAAAACCATCATGAAGTATATGACCATCATTCGTAGATTTTTCCAGAGCATTGACCATACAATCCCTGACATTAGTAATCAACATTTGAGAATTAAAAGCGCTAATCTTCGTTCCAAGACAATCCACTTTCCAAATAATAGTTTTGAAACGATAAAAAATCCTATTGCAAAAATATTGCTCGAATTCCAAATTTATTTTGGATTAACGTTCAGCGAAGCAATGCGTTTAAATCCTGCCATTCATATCCTGGAAAATTCACTTTGGATTACAAGAGACATTGCCACAAACAGCCATGACCGGAGGATCCCTGTTAGAAATGATAAGCAAGCTCAAGTAAATAACTCACTTCAAGCACTTTGCAAAGAACAAAGTTTGATTTTAACTTATGGGTATCATTCTGTACGAGGCGCGTACAGCCATGAAATAAAAAAAATAGGCCTGTCATCATCAAAGAGCTACCGCTGTTTTTATGCCAAGAGTATGTATCCAGAACTGTGTCAAATCTTGTCCCCTTACCTGGCGAAACAAACAATCATGCGTGAAATGGGGCTGCAATCCAGACGCACGCTTTGGAGTTATCTGCATGAGTAATACAAAATTGCGTTCGGCAAAATTTTCAATCAATGAATTGGTTAAAAAAGCATATAACCACTCCTATGCCAGTCAATCAGACATGCGTCACATGCTATTTCGATGTGTGAAAGATTTACATGAGCTTGGCTATAAAATTAGCCATGTAAAAGGATTAAAAGCAAAACATATCTACGTGTTAGTAGAACACTGGAAATCTGAGGGGAAAAATACAGGAACAATTAAAAACTATATGGCCAAACTACGCAAAACAGCTTGTCTATTGGATAATCCCAAGCTCATTAAGCCAGAAAATAGTGCTTATAACATCGGTCAACGCTCTTATATATCCTCAATCAACAAATCAATTCATCATATTGATCTATCCAGGTGCACCGATCCTTACATTAGATTATCCCTTGAGGGTCAGATGCTTTTTGGCCTAAGGCGTGAAGAATCCATGAAATTTACGCTTAGTGAAGCACACCATGGAGATAGCTTGACGATTAAGCCAAGTTGGACAAAAGGAGGCATAGGCAGAACATTAAATATAACAAATGAGACACAACGGCAATGGTTAATAAAAGTTTCTCAGCAGGTCAAGACTGGGGAGTCGCTCATACCATCAAATAGAACCTATAAGCAGCACTTAAGTCATTATGAAGAACAATCAAAAATCATGGGGGTTAGTAAACTGCATGGCTTAAGACACGCCTATGCCCAAAGACGATATGCAGAGCTAACTCAATTATTTGATCCAAAAAATAAAGGAATGGTATGCCCATTTGAAGGAGGGAAAAAATTTCAGGACATGAATCCAATAGAAAAAGCCATGGATAGAAAAGCACGTCAAATGATTAGCCTTGAATTAGGACACTCTCGCTTATCAATAACAAGAATTTATTGCGGATGAAATAAATCGAAACGTGTTATTAATTCAAAAATAAAACACGTTTCGATTGATTTGTCTGTTGTAACAGTTTATAGTACTAGGTATATAGCACAACTGAAGAGCCAGTGAGAGCCTGTTGAAACCGCAATCGGTCTTGTGAAGAGCCACTATCATTCCCTAATCTTATGGCAGAACGTTAAGTCGGGAACCTCAGTTTCGATCACTGATCACCCACCAGGGTGAAACCACATTAAAACTCTTGTTTTAAACCTGTTTATCCATTCGCAATTGTTCATTTGCGAACGGCTGTTCTTTAAAAATTAGGCGAATCAACCAGACTTGTCGTAATCGAGTATGGATGACTCATTTTTTAATCATCTGGGAGAAACTTCCCTGATGGGGTGGTTTTCCCAATTTTTGGAGAAAATCATGGAAAATGTGAGTTCTACTATCTCAAGAAAGGAATATGTATTTTTTGATTTAGCTTGTTGTATTAATGAATTTCATACCTTGCGCGATGAGTTATCAGCACAAGATATAGAGGAAATTAAACGGCTAAGCAAGAAATTGCATTCTCTTTTAGAAGCTCAACATCCTCAGCTCAATTTAGTTTAACCCTAAGTAGGAGTGCTTATTTCTGCTTAGGGAATAGCACTTCTTTTACAAGGAGTCTTAAAATGGATACACCTCAAATTTATGTTGCATGTCTTGCGGCATATAACAATGGCATACTACACGGAGAATGGATTGATGCAACTCAGGATGTAAGCACTATTTATGATGAAATTCATAAACTGTTGGCTAACAGCCCCATTGAGAATGCAGAGGAATTTGCGATCCATGATTTTGAAGGATTTGGTGGTGCACAAATTGGCGAGTATGACAGCATCAATGATGTTGCTGATTTTGCCTCCTTCATTATGAATCATGGAGAATTAGGTGCTGAACTTTTTAGCTACTACTCTATTGAGGACGCTGAGAGGATGTTAGAGGAAAATTACCACGGTGCTTATGATAGTGAAGTTGATTTCGCCCATGCGCTTTTTGATGACTGCTACAGAGGTGCAATACCGGAGGATTTGCTGTTTTATTTTGATTACGAAGCTTTTGCACGTGATCTATTTATAAACGATTATTTTTCGGTAGAAGCAGATGGTCAAACGCATGTTTTTTCTAGCTACTAAGCCCCTTCTTTGGGGCTTTTATTGCTACCTTGAGTTTAATTTTTCCACCGTTGCTATAGCTTGCTCAAAACCAGGTTTTTCTAACTGATAAACCATTTGCTCCAGAAAAAATCGCCAATGCTCTTCCCACTTTTTATCTGAGCGAAGGTAATGTAATGCTGATATTGATTTCTCATATACGCTATCAGAAGATTCACAGCCAAACATCTCCTGCTCTTTTTCTAAGACCTTTTCCAGTACAAGGTAATAATTTTCTGTAAGGCAATTTTGTTGCTGCAATCGATGAAGATCATACAAATGCCTGACTAAGTGCTTATCTGAGTCGCGCGCGGTTTGATTTGCATCTACAATTCGGCGTGACAATGCCACCCATTTTTCCGCTGCGGTCTCATCTAAGGCAACGCAAGGAACTGGAAAATAATGGTGATCACATTCTGCATCACCTAAAGTTACTTTAACCATTGAAGAAATGTTCCGAATTTCAGGATTTAACTCCAACGTACCAAGAAAACAATCAATGGCAATATGGGGCTTCAAATAAACAATGCCTTGGGCACCATCAAATGAAGCACGAATACTCATATATCGTCCTTCATAAAAGACCTTAACATCCTGTGGTTGAACATTAAAGCCAGCATTGATTAATGATTCAACCAAAGCACGCCGGAATAATCGCAACTCTCGTCGTCTTGCATCTTTACCTAAATTAAGACAAGCAGGCTTAGAAATTACTCGGAAATCGATATCCTCCGAGAGTCTGCTAATCACTCCATAACCTTTAGAAAGGCTAGTACCTCCTTGAAATACCAACTCAAAATAATCATTAGATATTCCAACCAATAAGCGAATTGCTTTGGTAACGAAATAGTCTTTGCGAATAAATCTGCAGGCAATCCTAAGATAATAGCAGTTTGACGAATTTGCTGTTCATTTAATTCACCTGGCATTGATACCACCTTCAAAAATCAGTTTTCTACCCTCTGCATGAATAGAACCACGATATCGACTTTTTAATCGCACACTAAAAACAGCTGGCACCTGGGTAGTTTTTCCCGCATTATAATCGCGGATAGCACTTCCTAACTCCCATTTAATTCCTAATTTATCTAGTGCCTCTGTCACGACTGTTTCAAAGGGTTCTGTCAGCACAGCTTGTATCTTCCTACCAGGGATACTCATAGGCTCGGCTTTGGCAAATAAACCGTGTGCAATTTTAATGATAATACCCTCGTCCATAAATGTACGCAGCGCACGATTTAATTTTAATTGAACTTGATTAGAATGATCTTGTATTAAATCACCCCGCGAAAATACACGGCTGGTTATATGATCAATCTTTTTTCTTAATTCATCACGAAAAGTATTATTGTAATGGTTTTTCCGGTTCATAGCTGATTACCATAACGTCATAAATAGTCATTTTTTATTATAGCACAATATTACGTCACAAATAGTCATTTTAATAAATAATTGATAATTTACTTCACAAGAAGCTAAAATAGCCTCACGTGAGATTTGCGTGTTTGAGTACGACGCAGTACGCCATAATACGCCATTTGTAGTGGTTGTTACGCAGCAAATTTCATAATAAAATCAAGTGGTTAAAATAGAGATTGATGGCTCATAATCCGTTGGTCCTAGGTTCAAGTCCTAGTGGGCCCACCAATTAAAATCAGTAAAATCAATCAGTTACACTTGATACCTTAAATCCCAAGAAACCCACTTCGGGACTTCTTCGGGAGCTACGTGCAAAATCTAAAGGGTCTTCCCCAAATCCGGGGGCACTTTACTCATCCACAAAGCACTCTAACTCTTAATCTATAATTTTCAAAATTTCTAAACCCATAAGCCCTGCGTTGAATCAATTTCATCTTTCGATGAAACCCTTCAGTTATTCCATTATTCTTAGTAAAACGAAGCATTCTGGGTCTTCCCCAAATCCGGGGGCACTTTACTCATCCACAAAGCACTCTAACTCTTAATCTATAATTTTCAAAATTTCTAAACCCATAAGCCCTGCGTTGAATCAATTTCATCTTTCGATGAAACCCTTCAGTTATTCCATTATTCTTAGTAAAACGAAGCATTCTAACGACTTCCTCTCTCCATTTAAATAGTGTATTTCCTAAAGTTCTAAGCGATTGAAAAGCGCTTTGCTTTAGTTCTTTAACCATTTCCAAGAATTGCGGTAATAAGCGTTTACACTCTTTTGCTGTACAATGCTTCTTAGTTAATAGTTCATGCAACTGTTGTTTAAAATCATAAATCGCAGCAATCGCGGGTTGTTGTTTCAGGTATTGGTCGCGTTTGCTTAAACGTAATGACGTTAGATTCTCTGGCTTTGTCTTCAAAGCCATGAGTGTGCCTCTTTGATACTTCATTGTGGGATCAATTTGATGAAAGGTTTGCATGCTCAGTTGGTTAATTAATCGGATGACATGAAAGCGATCAGCCACAATCTTGGCCTTAGGAAAGTGGCGTTTCACCAAAGCCCGATAGCTGCTACTTAAATCGATACACACGACACGTACACGCTCTTTGCCTTCCAATGTTTTAAAATAAGCCTCTAAATCTCGCCCTGAGCGGCCTTTAACAATATCAAAAACCTTATGCTTACCTAAATCACATAAGGTAGTTACATAGCCCTGCTTCTTTGTAAACGAGTGTTCATCAATACCCAATACACGAGGACATAAGGGTGATGTAATCCGTTTCTCTTGCCGTTCATAACCATAATGATACCAACGTTCTATCGTTGATTTGCCTGTATGGAAATGACGGCTTAAATCTTTTTGACTAACACCCTCTGTATGATGGTGAAACACCTCTTTACGCAAGCTTTCTGTAGCTCGCTGGTATTTACCTATCCCCGGAAAACGCTGATTAAAATAGCGCTTACACCCATAGCACTGAAACTTATGCGATTTAATAAGTAAATAGCTATAACGTAATCCGATAGACTCATGACGTATCTTTCGATTAAAGCTATCTTTCTTCCTTAATCGCTTGCCATTGCAGTAAATACAACGCACAACTCGAGTATATCTTACTTCAATATAAACAGGATTGTTTCCTGTCACCTTGACTATTGTATAGCCAGGTAAATTTAGGATAATATCTTTTCTTGGCACTTTAATCCTCTTTTGATTGCGGAATCAAAGAGTTAGATTACTATAATCTGATTAAAGTGCCCCTACATTTGGGGTAGAGCCAGCATTCTAACGACTTCCTCTCTCCATTTAAATAGTGTATTTCCTAAAGTTCTAAGCGATTGAAAAGCGCTTTGCCTTAACTCTTTAACCATTTCCAAGAATTGCGGTAATAAGCGTTTACACTCTTTTGCTGTACAATGCTTCTTAGTTAATAGTTCATGCAACTGTTGTTTAAAATCATAAATCGCAGCAATCGCGGGTTGTTGTTTCAGGTATTGGTCGCGTTTGCTTAAACGTAATGACGTTAGATTCTCTGGCTTTGTCTTCAAAGCCATGAGTGTGCCTCTTTGATACTTCATTGTGGGATCAATTTGATGAAAGGTTTGCATGCTCAGTTGGTTAATTAATCGGATGACATGAAAGCGATCAGCCACAATCTTGGCCTTAGGAAAGTGGCGTTTCACCAAAGCCCGATAGCTGCTACTTAAATCGATACACACGACACGTACACGCTCTTTGCCTTCCAATGTTTTAAAATAAGCCTCTAAATCTCGCCCTGAGCGGCCTTTAACAATATCAAAAACCTTATGCTTACCTAAATCACATAAGGTGGTTACATAGCCCTGCTTCTTTGTAAACGAGTGTTCATCAATACCCAATACACGAGGACATAAGGGTGATGTAATCCGTTTCTCTTGCCGTTCATAACCATAATGATACCAACGTTCTATCGTTGATTTGCCTGTATGGAAATGACGGCTTAAATCCTTTTGACTAACACCCTCTGTATGATGGTGAAACACCTCTTTACGCAAGCTTTCTGTAGCTCGCTGGTATTTACCTATCCCCGGAAAACGCTGATTAAAATAGCGCTTACACCCATAGCACTGAAACTTATGCGACTTAATAAGTAAATCGCTATAACGCAATCCTATCGATTCATGACGTATCTTGCGTTCAAAACTATCTTTTTTCCTTAATCGTCTTCCATTGCAATAAATACACCGTACAACTCCATTATAACTTACTTGAATATAAACAGGATTGTTTCCTGTCACCTTGACTATTGTATAGCCAGGTAAATTTAGGATAATATCTTTTCTCGGCACTTTAATCCTCTTTTGATTGCGGAATCAAAGAGTTAGATTACTATTATCCCATTAAAGTGCCCCTACATTTGGGGTAGAGCCAAAGTTATAAATGGGAAAAGAAACCTAATCCATTGAGCTGAGATGAACAACATAAGCTGTTTGATCACTTGCCTGATCATCTGAAAAGTGGCTTTAATTGGTGGGCCCACTAGGACTTGAACCTAGGACCAACGGATTATGAGTCAGCTTAATCATTTTTAACTACTTGATTTTATTATAAATTTTGCCGCGGGTTTTTCCTACAACTGGCGTACTGTGTCGTACAATGTCGTACTCAAATACGACGATCTCCCGAAGGGTAATATATAACACTAAACATCGTAGTCTCTAAATTTCTGCATATTGATCAGTAGTTTTTATCACAATGTCCATTTTGTGGGGAATCTGCAATAACGTTTACCTGTTATCGGATCATAAGGAACATGAATATTGCCTGTCCTGATTCAAATGGATAAGCCCAGGTACTGCCCCTGCTTTCAGGCTGATTGGCAAAGACTTGATGATGAAACCTTTTAGTCATAAATGATGTCCATCGCATCATTTTCATTGAGTGCATCTTGGAGTTGGATTAATTCTTTATTTACAATGTTTGTTTGATAGGCATCATTGCGGTGATAAAAAGCATAAATTGATTTTTCAAACGCATTGCCTATGGCCTGTTTTATCCAAAGATCTGGTCTGGAAACGGATATAACAGGGATATTATTTTGTTTGGCATAGATGGCAAGCCAAATATCTGACATATTAGGCGTTAAAAAAATAGTGTGATTCAACTTTATATTATCGGTATGAAAAGCGAGGGTCCCTGTACCAGGGATATCAGCCAGCGTGTCCTTTACTAATTTTTTTGCAAAGTGAATACCTTGCTTATCTTTATAATAAGATGAAATTTTTCTTTTAGGCAGAATGTTAGCATGAGCACAAATTAATGCTTTTCTTTTATAAGTGTCAATTTTATCTACCAATGTGCTCACATAGTCAGCTGGATAAATCAAATCATCATCTAAAGTGAATATATAACCGAAAGCTCTTTCAACTTGGTAAAATTTACCTATATCACCTCTTTCTCCAAACTCTTGGCTTGTAAATATTTGTATATTCTTATGTCGTAAGAAAACCGGAACATTATCATAGTTATTTAAATAGACCTCTATTTTATCTACTTGCTCCAAAAATAGTTTTATAGTTAACTCAAGCTGATGAACCCGTTCTGGTATGGATGCAATTTTTGCTGTAATCACGCCTTTAATTCTCGTTTAAATGAAATATAAGCTCCTTTGGTGGAACATAATCTATTTTCCATGTCCAAGCTTTGTTCTTAATATAAATGTCCTTCGTCTCGTTATAAAACTCTATATCGCTATTCATGCTTACATAATTATAATTTTTAAGCCGGGTTTCGGGTATCGCAGGGCAAAATATCTTACTGCCACAAAAAACTTTTTTTACTAATTCGTGAACTAAAATATGATCAGAGTGGCCATATTCACCAACTGAATTGTGGGTAAAAATTTCTGTAAAAGTATATTTGTCTTTCAACTCCAGTAATGAGTGATAAAGATTAATTTTTGCCTCATTAAACTGTTGTTCTCTGGTTTTATCTTTCCAATATCCAGATTCATCAATCTCTAGTAATAGAATTCTCTCTTTTAAAGGATGCTCCTGAAGCGCAAGTCTTCTGCACAGGGCGGCATAGGGCTTATCATGACGAGCAAGGAAAGCAATAACAATTAAATCAAAGTACTTTGATGGAAACCAGATAACTTCATCATCAGGATGAGCGACAATTAATGCTTTCATACAATGCTATTTTCCTGAAGCTTTAATTCATTTAATTGTTTATTGACCAATTGCAATATAAGTGGACGCAGTAGCGACACTTTATCCTCTTCATGACAAGTCAGAATAAGGCCGCACTGTTTTGATTTCTCTTCCAGAATTTTTAACAGAACCAATTGGGAGTTTAGATCTAAGCCATTCAATGGTTCATCTAAAATGATAAAATTAGGATTTCCAATTAACGCTGTAGCTAAGATAAATTTCTTTTTAGTGCCAAAAGACATGGCTGAAATTGTTGTATTTAAGTGTTTGTTTAATTGGAATTTGGTAATTATAGTTTCTATCTCATGGCTATCGGTGGTCCTGGCTTGAGCAATCCAATTAATAAACTCTTGACCCGTTAAAAAAGGATATACTTCCAAGTCATCTGGTACATAATGGATATTTTTAGCCATTACATTTTGCTCACTTACTGCCAAGGTCTCATTAAGGGTCACTGTGCCGGTATCAGGACGTTCTAAGCCGACTAAAAGCCGCAAGAGAGTTGATTTGCCTACCCCATTACTACCAATGATATGATAAATATGCTTCGCAAATTGATAAGTAATTTGGTTCAACAATTGATGATGTCCGTAACCTTTACAGACATTCGTTAAGCGTATATTACTGTTCAAAAATAACTCCTAATATCCAATACTGCACCATAACCCATAACATACAATTTATTAGTGAAGTAAATAAACAGAAACGAAGTGACAATTTATATAGCGCCCTATTGATTGCTAGTGGCATGAAACTACTCAAAAAGGCGGTAAAAATGACCATAAACAGAGTTCTCTTTTCTACTGCTAGGTATAATAAAAAAGGTAACCCGGTAATTATAAAAAGTACAAAAGTTAGTATTATTTCTTTTCCATACTTAAAATAATTTTGGTATGGAAATAGGACGTGAAATAACTGGTGATGATTCTCCTCCTCTTGGAAAACGGAGAACAAGGTAGATAGAGTGTAGCTATTAACCCCTATAATGGTTATAAAAAAACCAATATTATCTAAATTAAAATGCTGTGCGACTATTAAGTAAATCAAAAAAATATTAATCAGTGTAGAATATAGAATTTTGTGAAGAAACAATTTCTTATGCTGCTTATAGACAGCATATTGAATTGTAAAATAAAATTTTAATGAATTAGGGTGTTGTTTTTTGTTAGTTAATTGCCCCGATTTATTGGCTTTTCCCAAAGGCTTGGTTTTCCAGAAAAGAAATAAACTGAAATAGCTTATTAAAATCGCCCCCACATAATTTATCAAAATTATTTTTGAAGAAGAAATGAAAACAAGAACCATTAAATTGCAAAGTAGCAGTAGGATGTGCTTTTTATTGCCATATAAATTACTTAATAATAACACTAAATAATTAACCATAAAGGATAAATATAAACAGAAAAGAGAAAATGCCATGCTGGCATTGCTAGATGAGGTATAGATAAACACAACTCCTAAAGCAATCGAAAGCCATATAAAATTAAGAGAAAGTGCTAACAGTAGAAAATCTATTTTTTTATGGGTGTCTAGTGAGATATCAAAACTATTTAAATACTCTCTTAATTGTCCGCCAGTAATAAAATTGGCTTGAGCATTGGTTAAAATAAGTGAGAAAACTAAGATACTTCCAATACACAGTAATTTTAATGGTATCGTTGCTGTAGGATCAACGATAGCAAAAAATGGTATACCAATTTTAGGTAGATTGTGGATGCCAGGTACTAATAAACAAATAGCAAAAGCCAGTAGTAATTTATGCCGGGTTAAAAATTCAGATGTCTTATTAACATAATTTTTTATTCGGTATTTGCAATATAATCGGTTGAAACGATTTTTATTAGAAAAAGTGTTTTCTAGCATATTGTCTCTTCAATTAAGGGAAAATAAGATGGTTTTCTGTCGGGCATTAAAATATGCTTATTCATTAGTGTTTGGATCTCACTAGAATGACTAATAACTAATAATGTCTGTTTTTTTATAGTCATTAAGTTACTGATCACTTGTAATTCTAATTTTTTTTCCAAACCAGAAGTCGATTCATCAAGTATCAAAATTTTTGGTTGAGCTAGTATTGCTCTTGCAATCGCAATTCTTTGTGTCTGTCCTCCAGAGAGCAATATACCTTCTTCACCTATTTTGGTGTCAATTCCATTAGGCAGTGTGTTGATAAAATTATGACAACATGCCAGATTAAGTGCGGTGAATAATTGCTCTTCTGTATAATTAGGATTGTTATAACATATGTTTTCTCGAATGGTTCTATTAAAGAGCAAATGATTTTGCTCAATTAGAACGATTAGCTTTTTCAATTCTTCTCTTGGTATGGTTTTAATATTAATCCCAGCAATATAGATATTGCCAGAATAGTTTGTATGTAAGCCAGTTAATAATTTTACCAATGTTGATTTACCGGCTCCAGAATTTCCTTTTAAAAGAACTTTTTGATTGAAATTTATTTTTAGTGATAAATCATTAATTATGTTTTTATAATCTTTAATTGAAAAACATAAATTTTTTATTTCAAGAATTGGTGAGCTACTTATTAATTCGGTGTGTGATTGATGTTGTACAGTGTAATGAGGGTCCTGGTTGCCTTGTATCAAAATAGAAAAAGAATTTTTTATAATGCCAATTTCTCTAATAAATATTGTAAGTTGAAATGAACTGAACCATACATAATTAATTAAGTTATATGTAATAAAGATAACAAATATAAAGTCACCAGCTTGGAATTTTCCCCTTGATAGTCCATTTAACTGGTGCGAAACCAAAATAAATATTAGGAGAATGGAAAGAATGCTTTGAAATATTTTGATTTTTTCAAAATATATTTGTGCTTTCTGTAAGGATTTTTTTTCTAAATAAAAGCTTTTTTTTATTTTTCCTAGCTCAAATGCCTCTCCATTGAATACTTTGACCGTAATAATTTTTGAAAGTAACTCATTTAAATTACCAGATATATTAGAGTGTATTGAATGGTGATTTTTTATATGCTTTATGGACTGATTGAATCTAAGGTAGGTTGAAAAAATATGAATAACAAACCATGCAGTTATAAGAAAAGTATAAAATGGTGTTATAAAAAATAATAAAATTGATATTAAAACAAAGCTAACTATGATTGTGAAAAAATTAAAAATAATAATTTGTAATACTCTCTCGGACGAAGAGGTAAAGTCTTGTAATTTTTGTACTATTGTTCCAGGAAGATTGTCCATGAAATACCCATAATCTTTATTTAGGATCCTTTGAAGGAAGAAGTTTTTTACATTCTCTTTGAAACCAGGAATAACTTTAGCGATAAGTATCCCCTGGCTCCTTATAATGAGTTCCGATATTAAGTAGATAGTGAGAAAAACTGATAAAAATGAATGTAGTGGAATGTGATTATAATTTTTAGATTGAAAGTTATTTAAGATAAATTTAATTAGCCAAGGAGTAAGACATTGTTGAAGCGCACCAAATAATGAAGAGATAAGCAACAATAAAAAACCAAGTTTTTGTTTGCGTATATTAATTATAAAAACATTAATTATTGACATAATTATACAGCAATACGTTTATTCCAGAATCTAAGGAGGAGTCTATTGTCTTGACTATTAAATTCAGTTCTACCGTGAAATATTCTACAATTATCCATTACAAGAAGCTGATCTTTTTGCAAAGCAATCCGATGTTGGTTTGATGGGTCATGAATAAATTCATTAATAAATATAATCATGTCAGAAATAGGTGCTGTAGCTCTCCAATTCAGTACAAAAGGTGAATACGACATTCCGATTGAGCCATTATCTAAAGTGAAAAGAATTTGTTTGTTCGAGGTGCCGGCCTTTGTTGTTATGCTTAATGCATCCGCTTGGAATAGTTTTGCGACCTGATTCCCAAATTTATTATATAAAGCGTTCAGCAATGTTTCTACGGGCACAATTGTACTTATTCCTCCTTGATTGGATTGTTGCAAACAATACAAAGAAGCATAGCGTGGAAATATGTTCGTATACCCTTCATCAGTATGTAACGGCTGAGACATATTAGAATTGACATAGAATTTACCATTCTTAGCTGCTTGAACTTTTGCTATATATTTTTTATAGACTCCGGAATCTTTCATCGGAGGTCCTAAGTAAAATGCAAGTGTTTTTAGAAGTGATCGCAATGACTTATTATTTAATTGTACTATTGCAAATCCGTTATTATCTACAAATTGCCGGAGTAGCTCAGTATTTAAAAAATCCTCTTCTGGGTGAAAATAGTACTCACTATTCATACCCGGATGTAAGCAGTATTCTTTAGTATTTATATATTTTTGGATTTCTTTAAGATCACACAGCATATTGGATCCTTTAACTAACTCTTCATGTATAAAAAGATATGTCAAATTAATTATCATCAGTGATTATTGAAAGAGATTAAAAAATCTCTCTGGATAATTTTTGTCGCCAGTTTTCATAATCTTTGTTTTCGTTTCGTTCAATTCTTGGAGGGAAGTTTTCCCGTTTATAAATAAAGTATTGTGTTCTTAAGTCTCCATACTCTGCAGGTGAATAAGTAATAAAAAAGCAGCTTCTATCTGATGTGGATAAATTATTAAACGACTGGTGTGCTAAGAATGAAGAAAAGAAAAACGCATCACCTGGAGATAATAATACATTTTGCCAGTTCTCTATTACATCCTCCTCATATCCTTCAGATGCTATTTTTCCCTCCCTGTGAGGAAGCAGTTTTTTTTTAAAATTTTTATTTGAAATTTGAAAGCAACCATTGCTTTTACTAGTATTATGAATTGGAATTATAAGAGTAATTAGCTCATCATCAACGAAGCTTTTAAAGGCTGCACCATCTTGATGAGGTTTAAAGCCCCCGCCACCAGATAATTTGAAATTAATCTTTTCTTTGAATAGAGTATATTGTTTACCCGTAATTTCCTTTAAAGAATTAAGTAGCTTATCTCCTCTTATGATTCCATCTATTAATGGCAGATATTCACAGAATTTTTCCACCCGGTTTAATATAATAGAAGCATTAATTTGACTTTTTTCAAAATATTTTAAAGGTCCATTAATAATTTCTGGAATTTCTTTAAGGTAATTGGCTCCGGCTATAAGTTGTTCTAATTCTGAAGTATCAAAATAATTTTTTGCAAGGTAGAATCCATTGGTTTGATAATCTAACATAATGCACTCACAGTAACACTTTAGCAGGCTGTTTATATTTTTTTATAATTGACTTCGCTCTTCTAGCCTCGTCAACGATACCTGAAAACGGTTCAAAATTAGCGTCACGTTCAATAATTACACCTCGAAAAGGTATTGTACGCGCTGCATACTCAAATAATTTCCAAACTTCATTAGCAATTGCGTTAGCGTGAGTGTCTACATGCATGTTTTCTTTAAACGATCCGCCTGCTAGATGTATCTCTACAATTCGCTCAATAGGTATATTTTTTAAAAACTCATAAGGATCATAATTGTGATTTAGAGAATTTAAATATAAGTTATTTAAATCAAGAAGCATTCCGCATTCTGCTTCATTTAAAATTCTAGAAATAAACTCATACTCTTTCATATTGGAAGAGGGTATTTGATAGTAATAAGTTATATTTTCTAGTAAAAAAGGTTTTTTAATAGTTTGATTTAATTTTTGAACCTTAGATACTATCGTTTCAATATTTTGATCCTCAAAACTAATTGGCATTAAATGTCCAACTTCAATTTGTTCAATTTTAGTGAGGCTAATATGATCACTGTACCAGTGGCACGGTGTTTCATTAATAACTTGTTCTAATTTATCAAAATAGGTTCTATCGACTGGTTCAGGCGAACCTAAAGAAAGGTCTAACCCATGCAGAACAACCGGCTTGTGTTTTAGAATCTCTTTTAATTTACTATTTTGTTCCCTGATAAAAAAACGTTCTGTATATGCTTCAATAAAATCAAAATCTTCAATGTTATTTAGTATTTGCTGACCAATTGCACTCATGTAACTTATGCCGACACCAAGATCAGGTCCTGAATAGTACATCATTTTTAATTCTCTATGTATTGAATGATTAAGACGCCGATTTGTTCAAGTTTTTGAAATAATTCTTTAAACTCATCTACAGTTAATTTATTTTTAAAATATTTATAGGCCTCTGATAGATTTGGACTTTCAACTGACTGCAAGAGGATGTTTTTTACATCATAAGATATCTTAATTGTGCCTACTCCTTCCTTTTTTAGATTTTTGAAAAATAGAATAAGTGTGTTATCAGGCGCGCTTATTTCTTTGGAAGACATCTTAAGAATTACAGGGATATTATAAGAGAACTGTTCTATTCTAAAACAATTATGGATATAAACGTTGAAGTTTTCTAAACAATTAATTGCTTCATCGTGACGAATAGTTTGTGGATAAGAATTAAAGTCATTATGATGCTGATAAGTAACCTCATTCCTTGTTTTTTCATACTTAATGATTTGTTTATCAAGTAATGATAGTGAGTTGTTGTCTTCCACATAATTTAAAAAATGAATGCTTTCGGATAAAGGATTTTTCGGAACATTTGAATCAAGATTTAGAGCATTTAAATAATTTTCCCATAGTTTCTCGAGTACATCACCGTGTATATAATCGGCTGTAATAGGAAGCGAAGCTTTAATATCATCCCATCTGTTTTTCTTTAAAATCCTAGCGGAGGCCTGGAATTTCTGTTTGTTCTCGTTGTAGAAAGAGTCCAGCATATCGGCGACATCAGCGCTTAAATTTAAGCTTGCGATAATTTCATTTCTAAAGTTGAAATAATTTTCACAATATTTAGGATTGGTAATTAATTTTGCGAGTGCTTGTTGAATTTGGCTATTCATTTATTATAAACCTCTACATCAAGAGCCATTAAAAATTCATCTTGGTAATCATCCAAAAGCTTAATGGCTTTTCTCTTCCTTCCTTCAATTACAAAACCGAATTTTTCTGCTAGCTGTATAGACTTTTGATTGCAGGCTGCTATATGGGCTTCTATTCTGGTTAGCTGATTTTTTTTTGCATGCTCTATCACCTTAGTACCTAATTGGTTTGCAATCCCTTTAGAATAATGAGATTTAAGGATACCAATTCCAACTGTAGCAATATGACATTTTCTTTTATTTTTAAATGCATCTAAGCATAAGAAACCTACAATAGGCTCTTCTTTGAGTTTTCTATCAAAAGCAAGAAATATAGCTGATTTACTATGTTTTTGAGTGTCGATAATTTTTTCTTCGTACTTACTTATCTGTGCAGATCTTTCACCTGGCTCAAACACTGAGTAAATAACTTCACTATCAAGTTGCCATAACATCTTGGCCCATTTTGTTGCATCTTCAGGAAATGCCTTTCTAATCAAAATATTAGAGGTAAACATTTTTTATTAAGGAATTTAAAGGCTAGGCTATTACCTAGCCAAAACACTTTATGGGCAAGCAACAGAGTTGCAAAGGACTTCCACGCTATCTGTAGACTCTTCGATGATTTCAATATCTAAATCCATTATTTTCTCCTAGATGTGAAAATTAATTTTGACTTGTCTTCTCTTCCAATTGACACTATATGCATAATGTCGGCAGCATGATATAAAAAAAAACTAAGATTGGAAATAAAATAATGTGAGCAAATTGTTTTAAATATTGACTTTTAATCAATAAGATTATGATTTAAATAGCGAAATCAAGTAATAAATTATTAAGCCCTCTGAAGAGGCTTAATAATTTAAAAAGACATGAGTCTGTCTATCATACTCAACCGAACAGTAATCATTGATAAAAAGATCCCGGGCAAAGGCCTCAAAATCAAAGTAGCAGATCAAACCATTCGGCATTTGATGGGCATAACAATCATCAAATAACTGCCTGGCAAAATCAACCTCTGAATCATAACTACCCTGGTAATGGTCTTCCAACATGGTTTGGGCATCATCTACCGAATAATCACAGAGAAGGGCTAAGCCTAGCTCTCCGTGTTCTTGAATAAATGAAGCATATTCCACAATGTTACTTATTGACTCATACTCATGAATTTTGATGCTGCCGAATCCTTCATAATCGTGTATGGCGTATTCTTCAGCATTGGGTTCAGGGCTGTTATCCAGCATTTCCCATATTTCTTTCATGAGGTCATCTTCGCTTTGTGTAGCATCTATCCAGATACCATGTAGAATGGCGTTATTGTAAGAGGCTAAACAGGCGACATAGATTGAAGGGGTGTCCATGGGATTATCTCCTTATGTGAATGGAGCAATCCCACACGGGAGCTTGCTCCCGTGGTAGGGTATAATTAAAACGGAATTTCTTCTGAATCCGGTTGTATCATTTCACGCATCTGAGCCATGTGCTGTTCTGCGGTTTTGTTGTTGGATTCGTCAGCTGATTTGGGTGGGCTGAGAAGCTGAATGTGGCTAACAACAATGCTTAAGGCTTGACGTGCTTTGCCTTCGTTGTCAGTCCATTGATTAGAATGAAGTTTGCCTTCAAGGTATACTTGCGTCCCTTTCTTTAAATATTCAGCAACTTTAGTCAGCTTGCCAAAAAGCACCAACTGATGCCATTCCACTCTGGTTTGCCATTCATCATTCTGCTTGAATGATTCATTAGTAGCCAAAGTGGCGGTGACAAAAGATTGTCCGTCTTTTCCGGCGATGCTTTTAGGATCAGCACCGAGATTACCGATTAATTGAACGCGATTTAAAGATGCTGTCATTGTATTCTCCTGTTATTTTTTAATGTGAACCGCATAACAGAAAAACATCCGCATAGGCAGGTGGTTTTCTGTTATGCGGATAAGACTTTTATTACTTCAATTAACAAGCGATTCGTTGAGTATCGAACTGTTTAACAAAGGAAATCAGGGATTCCAATTTGTGTAAACTTAACTCTGCTTGCTGTATGTCATGGGTATTGATTTGAAGTCGATGACGGCCTAAATCATTCACACAACAATTTAGCTCAAAGAGCAAATGTTCAATCTCAAGTTGTACTGGTTCCTGTTGTTGCATGGTAGCTCCTTGGGTAGGGAGGATTAGCCCCAAAAAGGACTGTTCATCCCAATTGGGTTATGCAAAAAAGATCACCGAAACATCGGTTGATTTACCTGGTTATTAATGATGATGTGCTTAAAGCACTCCTCGGGCGTAAAGCCGTAAAACATCTCATGATGGGGTTTCCCTGCTAAACGCTTTGCCATGGAATTAGGGGAACAAGATGGCATATCACAAGACCTGGCGGTTTCGTCAGAATTGCACTGACTCATCAGTTGTGTTGTTTTTAGATTAACAAACTAGAATTAGAATTCAAGGATAATTTACTGTTGATATTAAATGAACGTAATTGAAACAACATTTGGATTAAATAACAATATATTGTGTTTTTATGGGGTTTTTATTCAAAATAATGTGTTTTCCTGTTGATTAAACAAGATGATAATGGCATCATAAATATGATCTTAACTTGATCTATAAGGTTGTTAAGTGGTCTTTGATTTTAATTTTAGTCCATTTCAAAGGAGTTGAGTATGACATATTTATGGACATGGAGTGGTCGATATTTTGGCTATCGACAAGACAATCAATTATGGACTTCATCAGGTATTCATGTTGGTAGGATATATGATGATGAGGTGTATGATCATAAAGGGCATTATCTGGGAGAAATTCTCCACGGACGTTTAATAAGGAATCCACAAAAAAGATATTTTCGTAAATATCCTTCAGTTTGTTATGGCCGAAAGGCAGCCATAGCTAAGTATGCGGATTATGCCGGTTATGCTATGTATTCTGGATGGGAAGACTTCCCTGCGATACATTAGCGTGTATCGGAGCAGCTTATTAAAATAAGCTGCTTTTTTATTGGTATATAAGGTTAACCAAGGTAGATTTTTGTAATACTCAATCTTGAATGCCCAAGTGCCTGACTAATCAATTCTCTTGCAGCCTGATCCCAATATTTTTCAAGGGAATTAAGCTCTTTGTAAATTCTACCCCCTTGTATTGGGCATATAAGATCTTTGCCAGTTTTGTCATAGGATTTTGTTATTTCGTGATATCTTTTTTGGGCGTAAGCATGACGAAGCCCATGGCATTTGCTTAAGCCCATTTTTTCTATTACTTCATGATATTGGGTAGCATTGTCACGCCGGATCGTAGATGCTAATCAAACCCCGCGAGATTCAGATAAACACTTAGTTCGGCATTTATATGATCTTTATCAGCTGAAGCAGCAAAACTGTCTTTCTGATAATTATTATATTGTCCTTGATCGCGTGCTGGAAAAAGAGCAGGAAATGTTTGGTACGGGGAATTTTGATCGCATGCGCACAAAAGTGACATCAGCGTTGCATCACCTTCGTACTGATAAAAAGTGGGAAGAGCATTGGCAATTTTTCCTTGAGCAAATGGTTTATCAATCAGAAAAACCTAGTTTTGAGCAGGCTGTTATTGCTGTAGAAGAACTTAATTGTATATAGAAATAGGAAGTCTCAAATAGCAACTTGGTTGATAACGGATTATAAGCAAACGCACCATAATCAAAATATAGTTTATCTTCAATTAATCCATAGCAGCATCAAAGCCATAATCAGCAATTTTTATCTTCATCAAGCCATTTTCGGGTTTGTTTTTTCCATTCAGCATAGCACTCATTGCCGCAAAAATACCGGACATAATCTTCCCCTTCAAACGAATTAGCGGCTGATTTTGGAACCAGTTTAAGGCAGGTATAACAGCTTTCTGTTTCGCAGTTTTCCTGGAGATTAAATTTTTCAAACGAAGTTAATAAGGGCAAGGTTTTTCTATCTTCTTCCATATGGGCTTTGAGTGGTTCTTTATTGTGTCCCAAAGCCAAGCCACCAATAATGGTATGTTCTTTAGGGATTTCTATTTGCTCTTTGGTAGAAGCCTCATCCAAGGTAACCCAGCAGCAACCAATATCAAGGGCGGACGCCGCCAGCCACATATTCTGCATGGCGGCTGCACCGCTGTATAGGTGCTGATTATGCTGTTTTAACCACTTATCAATATCTACGCCTGTATCAACGGTCACGATAATTAACAGCTGGGCTTGAGAGAGAAATGAAGCATGCTGTGCTTTCTTAGATAATGTTTTCAGGGTGTCTCTGTTGCGAATCAGCGTGAAATGCCAGGATTGTGAATTTAAAGGGCTGGGTGCGTATTGACCGGCTTGCAGTATTTTTTCAATGGTTTCCTCATTCAGAGGCTTATCAGAAAATTGACGTACCGCCCGTCTTCGTTTTATTGCTTCAAACAGTTCCATAAATAAGTATCCTGTGTTTTCTATATTAACTAAGTAACACAATGCTCATCACTCAGAAAAAGTGCAGAAAAACCGTTACCGGGGTAATTTGCGCGTTTTTGATTTTCGCCAGCCAGCGCAAAATATTTTTTCTGCGATAGCAATTCCTCGAGTACCACGCGTATCTCTAATCTGGCAAGAGGTGCTCCTAAGCAAAGATGAATCCCTTGTCCCCAAACTAAACTATGTTTCATGTCCCGCTCAAGCTTAGTGGTGTTTGGCTCATCGAAGACATATGGGTCCCGATTAGCCGCTATCCACATCAACGATAGGTTCTCACCTTGTGGAATGGTTCTTTCAGCGATTTTAACTTCACGTGTTGTAACACGGCGATTGGCGACAAGCGGGCCATCAACGCGCAAAATTTCTTCGATTGACTGAGGAATGAGCTTATGATCGTTTCTAAGCCTATCTTGCAGACTGAAATCTTTAGCAAGATGGAATAGTAGAATACTTAATCCAGCAGCAACGGTACCGTGCCCGGCTGTCCAATTGCGTAAGATACTTACGATTTGTTCATCATCTAATTTCGCACCATCCACCTCGGTCTTAAGTAGCGCATCGGTTGCGTTATTTTCAAACTCGAATGAAGCTCGGGGTTTATTTAAATTAGTCTTGACGCATTCTGAAAAAAGTGTGGCCAGTGCTTTTCCAGCAGTTTGATCTCTATTAAAAGCAGTTTGTTGATTGCCATCCGCCCAGCCACTTAAAAATTCCCATTGCTGCTCGGGCCAACCCAGAAAAGCACACAAGGTTTTGAATGCAAATGGGGTAACAAAAGAGCGCATGAGTTCTGTTTTTTCATCAAAAGGTATAGAATCAATAAGGTCTCTGGCAATTTTGCGGGCTTGGGGCTCAAGGCTTGCCATTTGTTTTTTGCTAAAGTTGGGAGCTAAGGCTTTGCGGTATTGTTCGTGAATCGGAGGATCCATTCCGTTAGGAATCGCTAAAAATTGAGATTGATTACTAAAGGTTTCTGGATCGGATAAAACAGTTGTAATATCTTGATGGTGAAATAGCGACCAGCCCATAAAATCGCTATGCGCCACTGGACACTTCTCCCGCATTTTATCATAGGCTGATCGTTGATTTTGCAAGACCGATTCATCTCGCGGGTCCCAGTCATTGCGCGTCGTTTCATCCATTGTGCACTTCCTTGTTCAAATATTGAAATTGAAAAAAATCAAATGTAATTTCTTTTGTCTGGCATTTAGTTATTTAAAACTATGAATCATAAGGCGATGATTGTCACGTTCTTAACATTTTTGAAATACTTTACATTCTTTATTTTTACAAAAACGCATCGCTGTAAATTTTAGATGAGGGAACGCCAGCCAGAAAGGCTTTTGTTTTTAGTTTATTGGTCGTTTCTTTCGGCCCACATACATAAACTTGAACGTTATCGGTATTATTTAAATGCATCAATAATCGTTGTGCAATATCCGATTCCTGGTAACATCCATTACTCTTTAATACGCAGGGTACGTATTGGAAATTCTGATAAAATGACGCCAGGGTTTCCATTTCCTCAGCGTAATAGATGTCATCGTCCTGACAACCCCCATGGATTAAGGTAATTTTGCCTTGATGTTGTTTGCTTAATGCCGCTTTGGCGATGCCTAATAAAGGCGCTAATCCAGTACCGGTTCCCGCTAAAATGATGTCAAAAGAGGATTGGCCTGGATTTAGATAATAACATTTACCAAAAGGTCCTCTGATATGAACCATCGTGTCAACGGCTGCCTTTTTGCGAAGCCATTGGCTCATTGCCCCATCTTTTTTAAGCTTGATATGCAGTTCAATATAGCCTTCTTTTTCTGGCATATTGGCGATGGAATAACTTCGTGATATCCCTTCAGGATTTAATAGATTCAGATATTGCCCTGGTATCCAGTTTTCCAAATGCTCTGCTAAAAGTTTTACTCGAATGACATTGGAAGTGAGAGAAAATAGTTCTGTAATCATAGCCTGTTGCTCACATTCAGCGGCATCTGGATTTTTGAGATGAAGGGTATTTTTTGGTTTGGCTTGACAGGCAAGAAAATAACCTTGGGATTTTAAGGTCTCAGGCAAACCTTCCTGCCATTTTGGTTCTATTGCGGTATCGGTAGTTTTTATCAAACAAGCCTGACAAACTCCGGAATGACACGAGTTAGGATAATCAACATCATGTCGTAACAGGCAGTCAAGCACAGACTCATCTTCCATTGATTCTAAGATTAGTTGGTTGTAATGCAGTTCAGCCATAACTTCACCTGTCTAACACATCATCACGCACGCTGTTAGCAATAGCAGCGACTTCCTGAATATCTTTTTCATTTGCGCCCAATTCTTGCAATGTTGCGCCCAGATGTTCAATGACCATATCCACATGGGTATCATTCAAACCGCGCTTGATTAAATGGCGATGACCTTCGCGCATGTCTTTTCCGCTATAATGATTAGGACCACCAAAAACCATGGTTAAGAAGCCCTTTTGTTTGAGGATTTGTTGTTCCATATCCACATCAGCAAAAAAATGACTGACTCTATCATCGGTTAACATTTTGCGATAAAAGATATCAACCGCAGTGTTGATGGCGTTTTGACCACCTAAGCGCGCAAATAAAGATTCAGACATGGTATACTCCTTAAGATGTATTTGAAATACATCTTATAAAAAGAAATAATACCCGTCAAGAAATAATGTAAAGAGATTAGTATGCAGCTAACCCAGTTCACCGATTATTCATTGAGGGCATTGATATACATTGCTCTTAAAAAAGAATTGTGCACCATTAACGATATTGCCAATGCCTATTCAATTTCATCCAATCATCTGCTGAAAATTATTCACAATCTATCTAAGATGGGCGTTATTAAAACCCTTCGAGGTAAAAGTGGTGGTATTACGATGGCTCAAAACCCCTCTGATATTAATTTGGGTGAGTTGGTTATCAAGCTGGAACCACACTTTGATTTGGTGCCTTGCTTTAATAAGGAAAAAGCAAATTGCTGCATCGCACCTGCTTGCAAGCTAAAGCGTATTCTATTTGATGCCAAAGAAAGCTTTTTGGCTGTTTTAAAAGAATACACGCTTTCGGATATTCTCGATAATCAAATGGCCTTAAAAGAGTTGCTTTCTATTGATGAGAAGATGTAGTCAACGAGTCTAATTGTGGCGTCTTCGGCCAGCAATCAAGAAAAGCTTTTAGCACCCTGGCATGATTGTGTTGTTTGTCTTTTGCAGCATAAAACAATACGACTTCCTTGTTTTTGGCTTTTGTCAGTATTTCTTCCACTAATTCTTGCTTGCGTCTAAGTTCATCGATATATCGACTTGCAAAATCCAGCCATTTTTCCGGTTCATGATTGAACCATTTTCTCAGCTCAGGACTGGGGGCTATTTCTTTTAACCACGCATCAATAGGAAGTTTATCTTTCTTTAAACCGCGCGGCCATAACCGGTCTACTAAAAACCATAAGCCATCTTTTATTTCAGGCGGCTCATAGGCTCTGCAAATTTTGATATTTTTTTCGTTGGCTGTCATATGCAATCCCTGGAACTTTTATAAATGCTTCTCCGCAAGCAGATGACCAAAGATACCTTGTTTGGGTTTTCCGCTTTCATCTAGCTTGTGTAATTGGCCCGGCTTCTCCTTGTATTCCAGAATAGACCAGCCATTGTCTTGATAAAAATGATAGAGTTCGTTGGTTTCTGCCAAATAAGTAAAACTGTGAGGGTACGTATAGGGTTCTGCCTTAATGGGAAAAACGAGAAAATGCATTCCCCCAGTGGAAGTTAGGGATTGCAGCTTTGTCAGCAACGGCTTAATACTAGACGGGGTTAAAAATTGCAGCGTTACGGTGGAGTAGATAAAGTCAAAGGACTTGTCTTTGATTGGAAGCGGTTGATTCAAATCATGAATATGGGTTTCAATGTTTGATAATCGCTCTTGTGCTGCGATATGGCTAATATTCTCAATCACTTCCTTATTCTTATCTATACCAATAACATTGTTTCCTGATAAGGCAAAAACTAATGGATTTCGACCCGAACCACAGCCAACATCCAAAACAGTCATTTTTCCTTGCTCTTTCAGGTATGTTTGATGGATGGTCCATAAGTCATGATGGATAGGTGCCAGGCGATATTTTTTTTCAAAATAGCGATGCGGCTGGCAGCAAAACTGCAAAGTAGCTTTGAAATCACTGCTTATTGATGCAATTTTATGCCATGCTGCAGGCGGTATCGCAAGCGTTGGAGATTTGGAGTTTAATGTATGGTGCGACAGCTCATGTCCATGCCCATCGAGGAAAACAAACTCAAGGGTACCTTCATGAACGGTCAAGTGTCCCCATGTGCCTTCTTTGGTGCTGTGTTTATCAAGAAAAAATTGAAGATTTTTTTCACTGCTTAGCTCAATCTGTTTGTATATCTTTAAGTCTGCGATTGCCTGGTGATAATTGCGCATAATTAGATCTTAAGTTTTGAATGTTTTACTAAGCTTAACTGCTTCACCAATAGGGTGTCCAATGATTAGCATCAGACATTACAATAAACAAATTATAAGCACTTATGAATATCACCCAACCGATTATTTATTCATGTGTTAAGCCCCATAAGCCATAGCGGTTGAGATCTCAAGTATGAATAATCCACTATCAGAAAGACTAAGCTTAGCTAGGTGCTATTGATGTAGAAGTATTTATTGTTGATATAGATCAGAAGCCATAAAATAGAATTGAATGAATAAATTCAAGTCAAAAAAATTAAAAATAGTCCTTTATTGCAATTTCCAGAATCGATATTTATCGATATACTTTTGCCTTAGTTGTTGGATTTATCATCATGTTTTTGGATGCATATGGATTTATAAAAAACACTAACTCAATTAAAGCTCTTTTAGCAGGTGTATCAGGCACAACGCTCCAATGGTATGACTTTGCGATATTCGGTTATTTTGCGCCAATCATAGCAAAGACATTTTTTCCAAGCGAGAATCATACAGCAGCTTTACTGAGTGCGTTTGGTGTATTTGCTGTGGGGTATTTACTTGCACCACTTGGTGCAATTTTTTGGCTCTACCCCAAATGTAGGGGCACTTTAATGGGATAATAGTAATCTAACTCTTTGATTCCGCAATCAAAAGAGGATTAAAGTGCCGAGAAAAGATATTATCCTAAATTTACCTGGCTACTCAATAGTCAAGGTGACAGGAAACAATCCTATTTATATTCAAGTAAGTTATAATGGAGTTGTACGGTGTATTTATTGCAATGGAAGACGATTAAGGAAAAAAGATAGTTTTGAACGCAAGATACGTCATGAATCGATAGGATTGCGTTATAGCTATTTACTTATTAAGTCGCATAAGTTTCAGTGCTATGGGTGTAAGCGCTATTTTAATCAGCGTTTTCCGGGGATAGGTAAATACCAGCGAGCTACAGAAAGCTTGCGTAAAGAGGTGTTTCACCATCATACAGAGGGTGTTAGTCAAAAGGATTTAAGCCGTCATTTCCATACAGGCAAATCAACGATAGAACGTTGGTATCATTATGGTTATGAACGGCAAGAGAAACGGATTACATCACCCTTATGTCCTCGTGTATTGGGTATTGATGAACACTCGTTTACAAAGAAGCAGGGCTATGTAACTACCTTATGTGATTTAGGTAAGCATAAGGTTTTTGATATTGTTAAAGGCCGCTCAGGACGTGATTTGGAGAGTTACTTTAAAGCATTGGAAGGTAAAGAGCGTGTACGTGTCGTGTGTATCGATTTAAGTAGCAGCTATCGGGCTTTGGTGAAACGCCACTTTCCTAAGGCCAAGATTGTGGCTGATCGCTTTCATGTCATCCGATTAATTAACCAACTGAGCATGCAAACCTTTCATCAAATTGATCCCACAATGAAGTATCAAAGAGGCACACTCATGGCTTTGAAGACAAAGCCAGAGAATCTAACGTCATTACGTTTAAGCAAACGCGACCAATACCTGAAACAACAACCCGCGATTGCTGCGATTTATGATTTTAAACAACAGTTGCATGAACTATTAACTAAGAAGCATTGTACAGCAAAAGAGTGTAAACGCTTATTACCGCAATTCTTGGAAATGGTTAAAGAGTTAAGGCAAAGCGCTTTTCAATCGCTTAGAACTTTAGGAAATACACTATTTAAATGGAGAGAGGAAGTCGTTAGAATGCTTCGTTTTACTAAGAATAATGGAATAACTGAAGGGTTTCATCGAAAGATGAAATTGATTCAACGCAGGGCTTATGGGTTTAGAAATTTTGAAAATTATAGATTAAGAGTTAGAGTGCTTTGTGGATGAGTAAAGTGCCCCCGGATTTGGGGAAGACCCATAACTTTCTTTCTCTGTATACAACCTTACTCGTCGATGATTTGGGAAAGACCCAAAAAAAAATTTATCTATAATCGTTGCGGGAATTGGTCGGGACGGAAGGATTTGAACCTTCGACCACTAGCACCCCATGCTAGTACGCTACCAGGCTGCGCTACGCCCCGATGGATGCGAATAATAACGTGTCTGGGTGGAAATAACAAGGATTTAAGCATTTAACCTCAATGATTTGCTCTAATCTTGCTAATTCAGTGTTCTCAGGTAAAGCTGATAGCACTGGATTATAGCAGAGATTTAAGATTTTTGAGGTTTCTTAGGAGTTGAACCTAAAAAATGCTGCGTAAATTCGTAATCGTTTGATTGTAAATTATTGCCACTGCATACAGGGCTTGCCCACTTATCGGCGCAGGGTTTATCTCTGGCAATTGACCACATGGACAATCCACCTAATTTTTTACTCTGAGCAAATTGGCGTAACGCGTCGGTATTTATCAATGTAAACTGTTCAGTATTGACATCGTTCACACCAATCATCGGCGTCACGATAATTTTTTGCCATAAAGATTCCGCTTGCTTTTCCGGGTACATAGTTTGCAATTGCCCATGTAATGCACTGGCTGCAGCAATAGCATAGTTTCCCATATCTTCACTATAAGCAGGACCGTAATCCATAGCCATAATGTTAACTTGATAATTAAGCTTGGCTTTTTTTGCTGCTTCCAATATTTCTTTCCCTTGGAAAGTTAATCCTTCAGGCAAGGTAGGTAAAGTAAAACTTAATTGAATTTTTGGATATTTTTGTTGAAATACATTTAGTGCGGTCATTAATTTATTGATGTCAGCAGTTCCATTTTCAATGTCAAAATCTAACGTCTTAGCTTGATAAGTAGTCGCTACTTGTTCCAGAATATCCACTAACTGTTTTTGATCACAGTTAAACGAAATGTCCGTTCCGCTAGCGCCACCAAAAGAAACGGCGACATTAACACCATTTTGCACCAATTTATCTGTTAAACGTTTCCCCCATTGACTGTCGATGCTATAAGTAGCTTGTCCACCCCAGGCAGGCTGACAACTGCCGCTATCAGTAATAAAGGCCAAATGATAGGCCTTTAAACCATTAGCAACTGCGATGGCAACTAAATCCATTGGCTCCATACTTTGAGTCTCAGGTTCCCAATGTGTATTGATGGTGATATCAGCATAAGGACTAAATGGAATTTCTGCAGGTGCTGCATAAGCAACAGCGATAAAAAATGTTCCAAAAATAGACAGCAGAAGTTTACTCATAATGAAAGTGCTCAAAATAAATGAGCACAAATAGTACCATTTACCAATAAACAACACAACAAGAATAATTTATCAACATTAATCATGCTCCGGTTAATTAATCCTTTATCTATTGGTATTAAAATTAAATCATGAGATTCGGGCACTGGTTTCATTTACATCATAAGCAAAAATAAATAATTCTTGCATTTTATGAGGGTTGTAGATTTTTTAATTATCGCAAGGTATTAATCACATTCTTTTTTAACAAGCTTTAAGACTCTTACCGGATGTTTAAGACGATAATCATTAGAATGCAACTGATAGGTATCCTTGTTCCAATCCGCTTCAAGAAGATAAATATGCCAATTCTCCTCATGCGGTAGTATTCCTGTATTCAATTGTTTTTTAAGTAACTGACATGCTTGGGAAATGGTACGAGTCACCTCTCCACCACCATAAGAGCCATCACTTTCCAAAAAAGATTGGGGTATTACAGGAGGCACTTCATTCGCTGGTAAAGGCCCTAGTTTCATCACCGCGGCTCGCTGTTTAAAAGCATCGTCGTAAGCCCCTATTGTATACACGTTTTGACGTTGACTTGCCCACCCGGCAGCAGAGCATAAGCTACTTATTAATAGTAAAGTCCAAAACAACCATTTATTCATAATTAGATATTCACAACATCATAAAGAAGGTAGGCTAATCTGCCGAGGCTAATATATCAAGTATTTACTAATATGCTAAGCGCTTGTTACCTGAGAATGGCAACACTAATATATATCCCCAACGTGTTAGGTTTAAAATACCATGAGGAACCTCATTATCTGTGCTGACCCCAACTTCCTTACCACATTGTCTTCAAGAAAAGATTGCAAGTTGTTTACCTTGCGTCTTCAATTTCAATATTCAGGTGGTTAGTTAATTTCAACCAGAACCCGATAGGTACTTTACCGGGTAGAATCCATTTCTTAAGTAATTATAGAACAATCCGCATATCTACTTCAGACTATACTTTAGATATACGTAGACTAATAAAGGTAGACAAATTATGGAAAATGAACGAATAAGGAAGTCTCTTCAAGAAATTATTGAGTATTTGGAGCATTATGATGAAGAGAAAAACTCACTAAAACAATTCGAAAATCCTAAAAAAATCAGATTTTCTTCAATAAGGGATGTCGTGCGTGAACTGAATGAAATTCTTAATTCATTAAATTAATTATAAACCTCCCTTTTTTTATCAAGGGCTTATCTTGTCCTATTTATTTGATTTCCACCCTCATTATCCATAGCTTGTTTTGCTTCGCTTTCTTCCTTTTCTTGTGTTTGGATTGATTCCTTGGAATCATAATGAGGCATATCACAAACTGGGCATGATGAATGCTTGGATGGGCAAGCATAATAACAAAATTTATTAAACAGACACAGAACAACACCTGCTGCAAATAGAGCGACTATTCCAAGACCATTGCCAGTCGATATCGTCAAACCAGTTGCAATAGCTAATAAAATAACCCCTAGTACTTCAAAGCGCAATGCCCAGAGACATGTACTTATTTTCCAAAATTCCATTTTCCTCATGGTATTACTCCTATACTATTAATGCACCGATGCTAGTGGAAAAAATATCGACTTTGACCGCCGTTGCGACCACATTAAGCCATGCAAACTAGGAGTTTCCTGCTAAATCAAAGCCATCTTTCGTCGCAAATGCCTCAACGGCCGCAATAGCGGTTAAGGCCAAATATCTTTCATTAATTCTAGACTAATATTTTATTTTTCGTGGCATTGCGTTTATTTATGTAAAAAGGGAGATTTTAGAGCAGAGCTTTACTTGTAATAATACGGTTTAAATCATCTAATCGGTCGGGGTTAAGTATTTTACTTAGGCTGGCAGTTTTGTTTTTTAGCACTTCATCTTCTCCTATAAAATACATTAAAATGCAAATCGATATTGGCTTTGGTGATATTATTTATCCTATTCCTGAAAAATCATTTATGCCAACAATCCTGAATCTTCCAGCACCAGATTGTTTACTTATAGTATGGAAACTGCCATTGCAGAAAAATTTGAGGCAATAATTAAACTAGGTAGCCTCAATAGTAGAATGAAAGACTTTATGATTTGGGATGTTATCCAGATAAGGAGATGTCAATGGTAAGGAACTTTCAGAAGCCATACGTCTGACATTTGAATTAACCCATTCCAATCCGGTGCATCGGTTTGCAAATCTTTGACTTGCGCTAACGGGTCACCATTGAAACAAATGCTATACTTGTATTACAAATTTAAATCTGGGGTTTTCTTATGTTGGTAGTTCGCTTGCCCGAAAAACTAAATGAACGTTTGTCAAAGCTTGCCAAACTTACCCATCGTTCAAAAAGTTATTATGTTAAACAGGCACTACAAGATTTTTTAGATGACCAGGAAGAGCATCTCATTGCCCTATCAAGGCTAGAAAAGAAAAATCCACGAATTACTCTTGATGACATGAAAAAAAATCTGGATCTGGAAGATTAAAACTAATGTAACTACTTTTATATAAATACTGAAGCCATGCCAAAATTAGGGAGAAGAGAAATGGGCGTTATTAATGATTTAAAGAAGGAAAAAAATGTGCCGGTCGTCATAGCCGATCACCATGGCTTAATAACCTATGTTAATCCAATTTTTGAGAAGGTATTCGAATGGACATTAACTGAAATTAAAAAAAAACCCATTGCCATTATTATACCACCTCGCTTTCATGATGCCCATAACCTTGGTTTTTCTCGTTTTCTTTCAACAGGCCAGCCTACTCTATTAGCCACACCTCTTCACCTTTCTGCTGTTACAAAAAAAGGGAAAGAGTTTAATGCAATACGTACCATTTTTGCAGAACAAATTGAAGATCAATGGATTTTTGGAGCAACAATCTCTCCTACTGATAAAGGAGATTAAATTATGGGACAAGTGGATGAATTAGTTAACCCATTGAGACATACTTTAAGTAAAATGGAGTTAGCATTAGGCACTATTAATGAAGCCATTATATGGGTTGATGAAATAGGAATAGTTCAATGGTGTAACAAAACATTTGACCATTTGATTAATAAGCGTCATATCGAAATATTAGGTAGTAATATTTCTCAGCTTTTACCATTAAAAAATAAGCATAAGCTCTCTTGGAAAAAACTATTGAAAGCCGCAATAACAGATAATAGTACTAATGAAATCTATACATACCATCGTAATGATAGCGAATTTTTTTTAGAAATGAGGACCAGCCACTTAATACTAGATAACAAGACAACGATTATTATCGTATTAAAAGACGTCACAGCAGAGCAACACTATTTGAGCGAACTACTCAAGAAAGAAAAACTATTACGAAAACAATCAGATCTTTTAGCGAGAGATAAAGAATATGTGGATAATATCATTCGCTCCATGAGTAACATGCTTATTGTAGTTGATAAAAATGGAATGATTACAACGGTGAATCAAGCCACTGCGTCGATGTTAGGATACAAAATGGAAGAATTGTTAGGTAAGAATCTCCATATTCTTTTTTCTGATGAATCTTATCCTGAAGTGTTAAATAAAATTATCTCATCAAAATCCCTTACTAATTTAGAAGCTAATTGCAAGACAAAAAATGGGCATATTAAGCCAGTCTTACTTTCGGGCTCAGTTATGTTTGACACGGATGGCAACCCTTCATCAATAGTAACCATCGCTCAGGATATTAGTGAACGTAAAGATATGGAAAATAGACTACTTTATTTGTCTACCCATGATAGTTTAACTGGCTTACCTAATCGTGCGGTGTTTGAAGAGGCATTAGAGGCGGCAGTTCAACGTGTAAAACGCACTAATCAGAGTATGGCTCTACTTTATATCGATCTGGATTATTTTAAAAATGTAAATGATACCTTCGGACATCGAATAGGTGACCTATTGCTAATAGCCATATCTGAGTCTTTAAGAAACTCTATACGAAAAGATGACCTTGCACTACGTTTAGGTGGCGATGAGTTTGCAATTATTCTTAACGGAGTAAAATCCCCGAAAAATGCCTATAAGATCGTAGAACATTTACTGCATAATATTGCTAAAAAATATACGCTAGAAGGCAATAAGGTATTCATGACTGCTAGCGTTGGCTTAGCTTTTTATCGTACAACAGATGGGCTCTCCACGCAGGAATTGAAAAAAAATGCAGATCTCGCACTGTATCAGGCAAAAGAGCAAGGTCGTAATACTTATCAGGAGTATAATGTAATCTGACGTTATACACTGTGATTTACAAAATGGTATGCACTGTATTTAATAACGACTGCAAATTTCGCTCCTTCGTGTATGGTATGTTCAACACGATGGACATCATCCTTCATCACAATTCAACACGACCATTGGCAATCATGGGACAATCCAATACTACGCCTTATCATGGCATTACAAACAAAATATGGCCTAACCTTTCAAGAAGCCATTTATATAAAACCTGAAATTAACATCCAAGAAGACAGCGTTTGGATAACCAGAACCATCGCGTTCTTGAAAATATTGGGATAGAACCACAAGGGAAATTATTAGCCAGTCGCTTGGACATTCGAGATTGAGTATTACAAAGATCTACTTAGGCTGACAATTTTTGTTTTTTTAAGTCTTCAATACACAATTGCATGGTATAGTGTGGTACGGGATGCCATGAAGCAATAAATTCCCCAATGATTTTAAAACCAGCTTTTTTATAAACATGAACTGCACGCTCATTAGAAATTTCAGGATCAATCAGTACGATTTTAGCATCAGAAAATTGACTTAAGATAAATTCATGTATTATCTGTACCGATAATCCCTTCCCAATATAATCCAATCTGCAAATAAATAAATCCAGTGTTACTGCACCATCTGGATATTCTTCTGATTTCTCTATTTCAGAAGTAATTAAATAAGCGAATGGAACTTCATTATCATATGCTATCCGATGAGTAGCCCAGGGTTCTCCCTCGTTCAAAAACTCATGAATGTCTTTTATTGTATTACTTAAACCATCACTATGAAGCCATTCATTAATATGTGGCTGATTAATCCAGTCAAGAACAAGACCTTCTTGTGTTTTATTTACTGGTTTAAAATGAAATCTGTTCTCATTATTCATGTTCATAATTGATTAAACTCATATAGCTGGGTAAAACATGGGCTTGTACTTCTGTATACCTGAATCTTAAATATTGAATACTTCAAACATGTTTATTTTATCGCATCATAATCCGTATAAATTTCATGCAAAACCTCTTTTACATCAGTACTCTTAATTGGCCAACATAAGGTTTTCCAAAATGCCCATCCTAAAGCTCGTATCCAGGTATCATTATCCAGCTGAACTGCATTTTTAAATACTTTTCGTTCTTCACTGGCAAAAAAATTCCATGCAATCATCAAATCACATGCTGGGTCACCTATAGCAAGTTGGCCAAAATCGATAATGGCATGCAATCTTCCATTACAAATCAAAATATTTCCAACGGCTATGTCTCCGTGCACCCAAACAGGCTTTAAGCGCCATTCAGAAGAGAGTGCCTGTTGCCATAATGATGCTGCAAGTCGTTGTTCATGAGAGTTTTTAATTTTAGGAATTGCAAGTTGCATTTCATGATTATAAGCTTTTAATGAACTACCCCGATAAAAATTATGTGCACCAGCCAAAGGTCCATCTGTAGCATCTAAAGATTGAAATTCTTTTAGGCACTTCCCCAATGCTTCTGCAAAACATTTTATATCATGAATATTCTGTCTTGAAGCAGATTCCCCTTCAATCCATCGATTAATACTCCAATGACATGGATAAGCGGATGAGGGTTTTCCAAGTGCGATAGGTTGCGGGATTTCAAATGAAAGCTGTTTAGAGAGCCACGGCAACCATTGATATTCTTTGTTTATTTGCGGCTCATACTGCTTATCACTAGGCAACCGAATCACCATTTCTTCACCTAGATGATACGTTCGATTATCCCAACCACTTTGAGCAACTGGGCAAATTTGCAGTGATTGCCATTGTGGAAATTGCTCGGTAATCAATTTTCGGACTAAGTTGGTATCAATTTCTACTTTATCCATTAAGGTCTCTTTATTGTATATTTCTATTGGGCTATCTTAACATATGTCTCAAAAGTGTATTAAAAATACTCATCATACCGAGGGAAAAAATGATTCTGATAAAACAGCTAGACAAATTGCATGTAGATGAATTGTCCTCTGATAATTCTGCCATACGCTCTTATAAATCACTTGGTGTTCAAGAAATAGGAAAATCTCGGTTGGCATTAAAATAAATAGTTTCAATTTTGGACTTGAACGATTTTATATATTAAAGTCAAACGAAGTGAGGTTGTTTGAGAAAACGGTGAACCAAAAGAAAAAAGAAATTGAACTCGCTTTAAAATGGGCTCTTGAGTATTTGGTAACTAACAATCACAGCAGTATTATCAACCATAACAAAATTACAGAAACCTCCTATTCCGTGGTATATAAAATTACCACGTCAAAAAATACTTTCTACCTTAAACAAACACCACCAGAATTGTCCACTGAGCCTCAAACATTAATATACCTGCATGAAAAAGGGTGCAATAATATCCCAACGATTATTGCAGAAAACAAAGAGTTAAGCTGTTTTTTTAATGATCTCTTGTGGTGATGTGACTTTACGACATCTTTTTAAAGAGAAAGTTGATCCAGCCCTACTTAATACAGGGGTTCTAAATTACACAAAAATTCAACGAACAGTAGAGAACAAATTACCCAAATTAATAGCCTTAAATATTCCTGATTGGCGGATTGGAAAAATACCTTTGTTATATCATGGGTTAATAGAACAAGAAGAATTTTTAATAAGTGATGGCCTGTCCAAAGAAGAAATTACAGCGCTAAAAAATGCTTACGAATTCTGCACTACTCTCTGTAAGTCACTCTCTAAATATCAGATTTCTGAAACAATGAATCATTGTGATTTTCAGGATAATAATATGGTGCTCAACCAAAAAACTGGAAATATCAGCATTATTGATTGGGGAGAAACCGTTATCACCCATCCATTTTTATCATTAAGTGGCTGCTTATGGAATATTACTTACTTTCATGAAATAAAACCAAGCGACAAAATTTATGAAGACTTTCAACGACAATGGATTTCGCCATGGTTAGATATGCATCAAGAACGAGATTTATTAGATGCTCTAAAAATTACCACACAACTAACTGGGATTTTTGCGGCATTGGGCTATAAGCGAATGTATGTTGCAACAATGGCTCAAACTCGTACCGTACAACAGGAGCATCCTGGTTCAGTAGCAGGCTGCTTAAGATCATTTTTAACAGAGTCGCGTTTAGCATGATCAGCGGTTAGGGCTTTTTAAAAACTCGTCATAATTTCAATGAAGTTCCTTTGCTATCATTTGAAAAAAACTCTTGATTTCCAATACTGGCTTGATAATCTGAAAACCACAACTAAGAGTCAGCGCAATCCTGACAAAACCTATAGGTCTTGTAATATGCCATCTTGTTCTCTAATTCCATGGCAAAGCGTTTAGCAGAGAACCCTACCCGGAGATGTTTTTAACGGTTTTATACCCGAGGAGTGTGTTAAGCACATCATCATTAATAAGCAGGTAAATCAACCGATGTTTCGGTGATCTTTTTTTGCATAACCCAATTGGGATGAACAGTCCCTTTCACTCCTAAAATCCTCCTTTCGTACCGTCAAAATAAACACCCATTTTACATGAAAGCGTATGTCATTTTACCCGACCACCTTCATAAACCTTGATT
This sequence comes from Legionella clemsonensis, assembly GCF_002240035.1. Taxonomy (NCBI): domain Bacteria; kingdom Pseudomonadati; phylum Pseudomonadota; class Gammaproteobacteria; order Legionellales; family Legionellaceae; genus Legionella; species Legionella clemsonensis. Next base: position 2,833,900 of record NZ_CP016397.1, read on the forward strand.
ACACTTCGCTGCATCAAGGCTACGCTTGCTTCCAACTTCTGCTTATTTTTTATAAATTTCTAAAAATAGAATATTTTGATGGGTATCAATAAATAAATTTATACTTTCTATCTGATCTTGTGGAAGTGCATCCGCAATTTTTTGCATGTCTTGCTGATCTCGATAAATTAACCACCAATTCATAAATGCCTCCATGTATCCTATCTCTTCCATATGAGGCACAAAATTGGGGATAAGCAAACGCCCACTTGCTTTAAGCTTCTTAAATAAGCACTGCGTCAATAATATTGCAGTAGGCTCATCTAAGTAATCAAATAATCCCGTGGCATAGATAAAATCGAAATCATGTAAATTAATTTTACCTTTTAAGATATCTCCAATAGAACCAAGTGTTGTATTCACGTTAATATTGTTTATTTCCCGTGCTATCACAGCAAGACTTTCAGGATCTTGATCCAAAGCAATGAATTCTTCTAGATTAAACTTTTCTTTAATAAATAAGGCTTCACGCAAATGTCCACTTGCTACTGCTAATACTCGGGCATTATTTTTTTGCGTAATAGTCTGATTTAAAATTTCAACTAAAATATTTAATCGTGCGCAAACAGATTTTGACGAACTTCGAGAAAGGGAATAGAGCATAATTTCTTGACCTTTTGGAGTTAGAGTATGGTCAAATTGTTGTTCTATTAAACCGCCGCCAGTATAAATTAAATCCATCATTACTGCATCACCGGCATATCCCCTTGGCTTTTTATAAGCCCTATCAGTAAAAGGGTCTTCTTGCAATACCTTCGAAAGAGGGTGACTGAGACATATTTGGACAAATTCTTTCCACTCATTATCAGTGCTTCTAAGACGGATAGCATTTAACTGAATTACAATATCATCCATAATTTCATGGACTTTATGTTGTTCTTGTAAAAATTGATGGTGCCATCTGTCGAGTAACCTACAGTTGTTCATAAAAGCTCCCCTATCGAGCAAACTATGTTGCTGATAATTTGCAAAAATTGCATTCATGACATTTGATATAGTTTAAAGATAATTATTTTTAGCTGATGATTTGCAAATTAAAAGCAATCAACATGGTTAATTTTAGTACAAAAACTTAAAATACTTATTCCTGTTCAATAAAACTTGAAGGCATTATTCGGTCAATTGATAAGGGGGAGAATGCCTAATTTACGCTTCAGGCTTTTTGGCTTGCCCGGTTACAAGCTTTTTCCTACCATCCCAAGCCCTTAAGATTAAGTTTTTTTGCTTACTTTTTAAGATACAAGCCTTACGCTCATTCTGCTGCTACTGAGCATCACTTGTTCGAAGGTATTATTTCTGCGCTTAGTGGTGCTCTATCTGGCATCCAATTGCTGTTTCTTGATAACTACCTGCCTTTATTATTTGCTATATTACTGTAATTCATTAATTTTTTTATTAAAAAAATGACATTTACTATTAATCTACTGCTGATTATGGCTAATCAATGCATGCTATTTCTCATTAATCTGATGGTTGCTCGAAATGCAGGAACCTCTGCATTTGGGGACTTTACTGTTGCAGTGAATGCATTATTTTTAATTGGAACAATAGCAACCATGGGCCTGGACTCCATTATCGCACACTACATACCCAAATATTTTGTTAGAAGAAAACATAACGACATACATGCACTGACCTTATCAATTAAAAATTTTCTACGCCCCATTTATTTAACAATTTTTAGTGGTGGCTTACTTATAAGCTTGGCAATTATTGCTCTTAGCTATTCTTTAGAGCATATACAACTCTACGACATCAGTCATCTTGTAACCCTGTTTCTTTGGGGGGCAGTGGTACTCTCTATTTACAATATCTATATTCAATTGTTTCGAGCTGTCGGTTATATGCGAACAGCTGTCATCTTAGGTTTACTCCAGACTTTGCTTTATTTTCTGTTCACTTTATTCACTTATTTTTACTTTCATGACATCTTGTTTCACAATAATGCTAAATATTTTGCTCATATCATGCTGATAAGCTTTATTTTAAGTTATGTTCTTATTGGGCTGGCATTTATTTTGATTCATTATAAGACTCAATTAAAACTAAACATTACCGTCAGCAAGCTCCATAAGACCGGGATCGCTTGGAGGGAAAAAATGTATGGATATACCATTCAGAGTCTCGATAAGTATGCATTTACGGTAGTCCCCTTATTAATTACAGAGTGGCTGGGTAGGGATGAATATATTGTTGGACTATTTTCTGCAGTTGCATCTATTATAGCTTTAGGTTTTACGGCCTTAAGTCCAATTGGTATTCTAATAAAACCTGAAATTTCTGCGGCTTTTGCTCACGGTAAAGAATTCTTATTTAAAACAGTACGCAAATATATAGGAATTTGTCTGGCCACTGCTTTTATAGTAGTTCCTATTCTTGGTGTTTTCACCCAACGCATTCTACTGCTCTTTAAATCAGACTTTATTGAGGCACTTCCTTATGTATATGTTGCACTGATAAATCTTTTTTGCTATGCGATATCCATGCCCTTAAGCCACATGATTCAATATTCACGTGAAGGCAGTAAGATTGGAGCAAAACTTACTATCTATATTTTACTTCTACAAATCATCGCCTGCATGATTTTAATTCCTTGGCTAGGTTTGCTAGGTGCAATAATTTGCTATATAGGTATTAGTATTGTCAATCTAATTGCCGCATTTACCACCGCTTACAGAATTTATCAGCGAGAATCGTTTGATCATCATCGATAAGGACAGCACTAAATAACTTGGGTAGTCAATAGAGGAAGCTATTAAACCACATAAAACTAAAATATAAAAAAAATCCACCCTCATATCGCTATTATTGAAAGGAACTGAAATAGCGGTGATCGCATGCCTATGTTCACTGGCTAATCTGAATTTTTCCACATACTAAAGAAAGCTTGAGAATAACCTCCAGTTGGACTAGAAATGCGTGGCACTCAAGGAAATTTTATCGCAAAAAAAAAAATTTGCGCTGGAGCATCTTTCTGTATTTGGTCTGGGAAGTACTTCATACCGTTGGAAGTTCATAAGAATGATTCTTCTCTCATCATTTCTGGGAAAAATTAACACTGGTTACATATACTATAAGCATGGTAGTTGTGCGAAGATGGCTATGAAGATTATTCTATTTCTATGGTTTATGAGTATAAGTTCTATATCTATCTCTTCAGGCACCATTTTCATTAAAGGACTCCCTATGGCATTGGAGCAAAGAGACGGAATTTACCTTCTCCCTCCCTCAAATATCATCCCCTCTAATACAATTTCATTATATATTACTATGGATGGTGTCGATAAAATATGTGTTATAGATACCCACAGCGGCGGAACCCTTGAACAAATTACTCAAGTGAACTTTCTAATTAACGGAGTTAGAACGACGTGGAATTGTTATGCTTACGAAACCACTGTGATTAAAGTTCTTCCGTGGTAGAATTTAGACTTATTACGATTCAGGTATAGCTGTAAATTTCTTATACCAAACCTACAATAACTACTGCATGTCCAAGGACTCTTTTTATCCGACGCCTACATCACATTTGATGAATAAACTATAATGCCGGATTCCTTAAAAGGTCTTCAGTAATATCCGAGGGAGTTTTTAACTTTTGTAGCGCATCTTTCGCGGATACACTAGCAAAAATCTGATTTTCTTTCTGGGAGCATCCTTTATTATTTGGGACATGTTTAATTAATTCGTTAAAATCACTATCATTAAGAGCATTCTCTTCTTCTAATTTATTCAAAGCCTCTAATATATCTTTTGCAGCAGCATGATTTTCTACTGTTTTTAAAAAACTATCGTTAGTTAAAAGTTCGTGTCTTGCAAGTAAAGAAATAATTTTACTTACTTCCTCTAAAGAGGAGACACAGTGCTTAACTTTATTAAAGTTATCGTTATCTAATAAGCCAACTTGGTATAATTTGGAAAAAATTTTTCTCAAATATTGAGCATCTTCATGATGTTCCAAAATGAATTGAACCTTCTCTCTGTCTAATATCCCTCGTTCACGTAAAGGATCTAAAGCCTCATAAATATCTCCAGCACAGTCGGCATAGTGTATTAAATCATTAAGACTCTCTTTATCTAAAATATTTTGCTCGCTCAATAATGAGAGGACATCAAGAACATACAGACTATCTTTCCCATGAGTAATCAGCGCTTGGAAAATAATGTTATCAAGCATATTTACTGCAGCCAGTCCAGGCATTATTTCATTAATAGTTTTGAGGTAGGGAGCATTTTCTATAATTTTTTTATACACAGCATTATCAAGCACATTCAATCTATACTCTTTGGCTCTAGTGAACAGGTTTAAAATCTCAGGTGCATATCTTCCATTGTTGAGTAATTCATGAAATGTGGGGCCATCCAGGGTAATATCAAATTTTGATTTTAAAGTAATTACGGTAGAGAGAATTTCTTCGTTGAAATTTTTTCTCGATTTTTCCGCAAGTAAATAGGCATTTGCTAAAGCTTCAAAGCCATGATTATCCAAATGAATGTTGGCGCGAGAAAGTCGAATCACATTTCGGGATATATTTTCCAAAATTCTATCTTTGTTTAGAATTGAGGAATTATTAATATTAATAACCGTTGTTAAATTTTCTTGATTAAGTAGATGCGCCTTATCTAAAGCGATAATCGTTTCACAAATAGTTTTAGCTTGCCATTTGTCTGTAGTAATTTGTTGGAACGAATCATTATTAAGTAAGGAAGCTCGGTCAAGTAGAAACAACGCTTTCCAAGTAATAAGGCCGCCACTATAATCAAGATCAGCACAGGAAGAAATAGTGGCTAATATCTCTTCTGAATGCCAATCTAAACTTTCAGAAGTTACTAACAAGCTCCATATCCACATACTGTGTTTTTTAGAGTAAATGGACTCTACTATATGCGCTAAAGTTCTTGTGGAAGAAAACTCGGCATTTTCTGTCAACTCAAAAAGAAGGTCTTCTTTAATATCCTTGATTTTATCAAGATCTATAGCAATAAGTGTTTGGCTTTTGGAATCATGATATTGTGTGCCTTCCTCCATTATTTCTGCATACTTTAAAGCAGGAGCCTTACTAAACGCAGATGGAGTTCGGGGACTATTCCTGCCCGTGGTCACTTGTACTATATCTCCATTACTTTGGGAAACCACCATGTGGCTAAATTTTCTGAGCATTGCCACGGCAGTTTCATCCTCTTTTTGCCGCGCGTTTTCCCATGAATCAATGGTAAGGTTTCCGCTCATACTAAGCCAGGCATATCCTTGGCCAACAATTTCAAAGTTTTCATAATTTATCGTTTTATCCTGCAATAACGGCGAGACCTCCTTTTGCGACGTCTTCTTTTTGAGCATGACATAAAATCCATTATATTCCGAACTAATTCCATCGAGTACGCAAGGTTCTCCTTTGCTACCAATAGATTGGCAATCATTGGTAATATAACCAAGAATTAAGGAACGAGGATCTTTAATAGGCAATTTAACAAGATAATATCCAGAGTGATTAATCTCCGGATCTGAACCATTAATTATAATATCGGGGAGATTATCCTTTGCTTTCCATAATTTGTTGATTTCTAAATCAAGGCATCGATTGAACACGGTTTCTGGAACATTATATTGTTCACAGACTTTAGCAAGCTCTGGGTCCTCCCAGTAACGTCGATAATCAGTCTGAGCTAATGCCTCAAATGCTTCCACAAGTGTTTCTGGAGCTCTTTTTAATTTTTCTTCAATATCGTGTGCTCTTTTAAAGAAGGCAATTGATTTTAAATCATATTTTTCGATAAATTGAGTCCATTCTTTAAAATGAATGCCATTTTTCTTACCTATTTGAAGATCCATGAGGGCTGGTATCGATTTATTTGCTGTTTGACTTGCTTGTTTTGTGAGAAGAAATTCCTCTATCCTTTCTAACATTTTTAACTCTGTTTGATCCTCTAAGCCACCAAAACATACTAGCGTTTTATAGGCGCACTCATAAAGTTCTAATTGGTTACTATTATCACAGTTTACATAATTTGAAGCAAGTTGTAGAAATTTGTACACAACAGAAAATTTATGAAAGGCTTCTAAATCATCGGTAGCAAAATATCCGTAAAAGCCATTTTTGTCCTTAAATACTTCTTGAAGTTTATCGTCTGTAGGAATTTTATAGTGTTCAAGAGAGCTGGATGATAAAATTTCCTTCGGCTCAAATAAAATTTTTTCCAAGCTCAGGGAGTTAGGGGTATTGAGTTGTAGGAGCATTGTACGAAAGTGAGATGAAAGATCTTCATCTTTTAAAATAAATTCAAACTCCTTCTTTGTCTCTTTTGATCTTTTTTCAATCCTTAGCTTGATTCTTTCAACATTAGTAGGATCAAGATTACTTACATCGATAATTCCTTTACCTGCAAAAACATATCGGAAAAAATTAACAAGCTTCATAGTTGTCATTCTTAGGTATTCTGCCTAAATTATAGACTATTAGGTGCTTGTCATAGCAGGGAAAAATCTCCGATATCTGCATAATATTAATAGCAGGAACCCAAAAATTGCAATCTTTGCAAAAAACATTTGCATTTAATTGCAAATTCCGATTAATCTGAAAGGGACTCATAAGGAAAAGGAGCTCACCATGGGTAAGAAAAATGCAAATTCTCGTAGAGTGCATGCAAATGGAACTAAACAACCTTACTCCAATCAGGAAATACTACGTTTTTTTAATCAAAAACCAATAACCCCAGCAGCAAAGCAAATCCAAGAGGGACAACAAGCTGTGCAAAAAATAAAATTGGAAACTACCACTGACATTTTATTAGTTGCCATTTTAGAAGAATTAAAAACCCGTAATAGGATTGAGCTCATGAAACTAAAAAGTAAGCAAGATCAAGAGCAAAAGGAATTGCAAGCAGCTAAAAAAATGCAAGAACATGATCAGGCACGATTCGAAGAAATCCGCCCATTCATGTATCTTTAATTATTTTACATTCTCCCTAACCAATTAACTGATAAGGGTTAATTGGTTTTTTTATAAAACAATTAAAAAATTAAAGGCTCGGAGGCTCATACCCTTTTTCTTGCTCATGAATAGTCATACCCGCAAATAAATCCACTTCTTCTCTCTTTACTTCCCAACTCATGCTTTGCTCATGGGTAACAGGGGTGCGTGCTAAAACATTTTCAATGATAACTTCAGGTACGCCAGTAAACATGGATTCTACGCCACTTTCTTCGCATTTTTTAACGTAATTCCTGATTTCTTGCTGCAAAACCATAACCTGCTCATCGACTTGATCAGCAATATCCTCTGAGCGGGCGTGTAGAAGTTCGTGATCTCTTCTTTCCCATGTTCTTAACCGGGCAACCACAGTCGCCATAAAATCAATATCTACTTTTAGCGGTCCTGCTTCACGGCCAGACGGAACACCTTCCCCATAATTCAGTTTAATTTCAGTAGCTTCACCATGACGGTTGTGAAGATACCTTAAAAGTAGGGTTCCCACCTGACCAGAGGTATGTTCTAACCAATCACGTGAGACATTCATAAAGCATCCGCGCAAAATCATCTTTCCAGCATTGTTAGGTCCAATTTGATATTGAGGTTGAATTCTATTAGGCATCGCTCTTCCTTGAGGTAGATATTTAATCAAAGTATAGTAACAATTAGTTACAAAGACATCACAACTTGGGCTTTTTATTCATCCTACTTCCGACCTTAAAAAGGCTGCAGTATTTTGATACAATATTTCACATGAAATTCCATGTCGGTTATATATAGTACATTTTAAGGTTTTTAATATGCCGTTACCTTCTTATTTGCAACCGCTACAAACACTTCGGAACATTGTACAAATACAGCCCTGTGTGAACTTGGCGGAACAAGCCTTTATCCATACAGCAGCAGATAACAATTCAATTGATAGCTTACGAGGAGAACTATTACGCACTTTGGAGGTATTACTGCAATATAAAACTAAGAATAACGGAGTGTTTTATTCATTAAAGCATTATACCTGGGCTTTTTTTGAACCAGCTCAAAATCTGCGTCGTTTAGAAAATTTGTTCTCCAGCGAAATCCAATTGATTGAAAATAAAATTGTTACTGCATTGCAGGGTTTGGCCCGAGCTTACCCCATTAATGATGTTGATGTTTTTGACTTTGAACCAATTGAAGAAGATGAAAAATATTGGCTCAATTTAAAGGGACGGAAATACCGTCTTGAAACGTTAGCTGAATGGATTAGTATTCGCCAAGAATTTATCTATCCAGAAGATAATAGAGTAATGTTTTCACAAGACATAGAAAGCTTGAAACGACTATGCAGCCTTCACAATATCTCTCTTAAACCCAAACCTATTTACTCCGAACTGCTGAAAGAGGCAATCGTTGCGGCTGGATTTTCTATTGCAGAAATAAGAGAATTGGATGTTCCTCGGCTACATAACAATCACCTTAAAGTCTTACACAAGTTGATGACTACCTATCATTTTAGTAAAAGAGAAGCCTTTGCAGAACTGCAAGGGTTAAATTCCGAGCAAGCAGAGGCTTTAAATGAATTATATGCACAAGGGTTGCGAGGCAATCATTTAAGAAATTTATCAATTGATGAAAGTGAGTATAGTCCTCATCATACTGTTGTTTTACAACTGTTAATCAATGAGTGGCATTATAATATTGAATCGGCGGTAGAGGCCATTTCAAACTGTGATGCTGATGAAGTACAACAATACTACTCCATGTCACCCCCACATTTATAATTTATAGAGGTGCTTTTGTTTCACAGGGTAGCCATTTATTCCTGAAAATTCTTCAAAAGAGGCATTGACTTTCGCGTTACGTGATACAATCCATCAATTGGCAAGTACCGCAAAAATTATTGGAATATTGGAGTTAATACGATGAATGATGCTGTATTTAAAAAATACTCTTCCGTTAGTGAATTAGAACTGGGTAAAAAATCAGACTATGATGCAACCTATAATCCCAATCGACTTTATCCGATTCCAAGAGTAGGCAAGCGCCAAGAAATTGGAATTGATCCATTCAAGCTGCCCTTTTTTGGATTTGACTGCTGGAATCATTATGAAGTCTCATGGCTTAACGAGAAAGGAAAACCCATGATTGGGATTGGTGAAATTTTTTATGACTGTAATTCTCCCAAACTCATTGAATCCAAATCATTAAAACTTTATTTTAATTCCTTCAATAATACTAAGATAAAAAACATCGAACATTTGGAAAATACCATCAAAAAAGATCTGGAGGAGCGTATTGAAGCACCTGTTTTCGTGACCATTTATCCTCTGGAACAAGCCAAACAATTTGCTGTAACACAAACACTTGCAGGCGAGTCTATTGACAATCTTGACATCGAATGTTCTGTTTATGAGGTAGAACCCTCGTTTCTTACTGTTGAAAACGTCATGGTAGAAGAAGTTTTATATTCTGACCTCCTGAAGTCAAATTGTTTGGTTACCCATCAACCTGATTGGGGAAGCGTGCAAATTGCTTATAAAGGAAGAAAAATCAATCGAGAAGGTTTATTAAAATACCTTGTTTCCTTCAGGAATCATAATGAATTTCATGAGCAATGTATCGAGCGCATTTTTGTGGATATCATGAGCCTTTGCAAGCCTGAGATATTAACCGTATATGGTCGTTACACACGACGTGGAGGGCTGGATATTAATCCCTATCGCTCAACAGGGAGCGTTGTGTTTGATAAACAAAATCTGCGATTAATTCGGCAGTAAAAGAAGTCATTTTGTTTAAATTTAGAATTAATCCGGCCAAATTAATCAAGGCCACTGAATGGCTACGCATCTGTAAATGCGTAGCCATTGATACGCCTATAATCCCATCACCAAGTCCAAAAGTCATCAAACTTCATGCATTACATCCTTTTAATTTTCTACCTTCCCGACTACAGAACAACTCCCATCAAGAGCAAGAATAAAAAAACTACAATCTTGAATCATGCTATTCTCCGACCTTAAAAAATCAATGCCAGATGTGTCATTGGCAGTTACATTCAACGCAGAGTTAAATAACGTAGCAGAGCTGGAGCTAACAGCTTCAACACCGATAGCCGTTGCATTATTTCCTGTAGCGGCGACATTGTAAGTCATGTGCGTAGCAATTCGTCTATTGCTGGTAATATTATTGCTAAAGTCGCTATCATTTAATTCCACCCCTTTAGCAAGCGCTATCTGAAAAGACCTAAACGTATACCACATTTGCTTGTATTGTTCTTCTTCCATTTCATGCTACCTTAAATGTGCCAGCTTTTAACATGGAGAATAGCAATGAAATGTTATGCATTAGGAACTCGTTTTGGCGATACCTCCTTCGATTGGCTAATTTCTGTCAATAGTAGTTTTTTTGGTAGTGGCTTTTTTGAGAGACAAATTAAACAGTCTATTGAAAAACACAAAGATGAAATTGCTTCTTACTGTTCAATGATGAACCCTAATGAAACTTTTGGAACCAAAAAAGAGGGCTTTTACCTTTACATAACCCGTTTAGTGCATGACTACTGTGTCATTGTAGTTGATAGCGAACTTTCGGAACAACAAATGAGATGGCTTTGTTTTTATTTACTGAAAAAGAAAATAGAGAAAAATACCGTTGCCGCCAACATAGAAGAATTCACCCAAGACTATAAGATTACCCAAATAAAAAGCGAACTCCATGAAACAACGGAAATTATGAAACAAAATATAGAAAAATTACACTTAAGAGAAGAGGGACTTAAGAAGTTAGTGGAGAAAACCGAAGAACTTGAAACACTTACCTTTCATTTTAATAAGAAAGCCAAAGCATTAAACAGCTGTTGGCCAAGTTGTGTGTTAATTTGATAGTGTACGCTAAGGCTCTATGATCTATTTCTATGGGGCCTTAACTTATTAGTGGAAAATTGTCTGCCATCAACCCTCAATATTTGGTATAACAGCTTTTTGCAATATTCATTTAGCCAATCCTATGAAAGAACTTATTTTAGCAACGAGCAATAAAGGCAAAATTGCCGAGATGACAGCAATTCTTTCTCCAATTCGCTGTATTTCTCAGATGGAGTTGGGAATCACATCTCCCGAAGAAACTGGCTTGAGCTTTATTGAAAATGCCATTCTTAAAGCCAGACATGCTAGTCTTTTGGGCAAAAAAGCAGCCTTAGCTGATGATTCTGGATTAGTTGTTGAAAGCTTGCATGGAGAGCCTGGCATTTACTCCGCTCGTTATGCAGGCTCTCATGCTACTGATGCTGCCAATATTGATTTACTATTAGATAAACTTACTCATGTTCCAGAAGAGAGTCGTCACGCTTATTTTTATTGCGCAATTGCAGTGGTCATGCACGCCAATGACCCTACACCATTAATTGCAACGGGCAAATTTTCAGGTAGAATTATTAGCACGCCAGCAGGAAATAGTGGATTTGGTTATGATCCCATTTTCTTTGTGGAGGCAATGAACTGCACAGTCGCCCAATTACCTGCTAAGATAAAAAATACCATTAGCCACCGCGCTCAAGCATTAAATCAGCTGCGCCACCAACTTTTTGGCAACTATCATGATTAATACCCAAATTTATCACTACAATGAATTGAGCAAAGCAATGCTTTATGAAATTTTAGCCTTGCGAAGCGAAGTTTTTATTGTAGAACAGCAATGTTTCTATCAAGATCTCGATTATAAAGATCAGGATGCCGCTCATTTATTAATGATTGAAGAGGGCAAATTGATTGCTTATGCTCGCATTCTTTCCTATGACAATAGAGGAATGAGTTTTGGTCGCCTGGTGACTGCTACCTCTCACCGCGGCCGAGGTCTGGGCAGGCAATTGATGGACACCATTTTAAGTTATTTAAAGACCCATTATCCTTTCCAACCAATTATTATCACTGCTCAAAATTACCTGCGCCCTTTCTACGAAACCTATGGTTTTATAGCAGAAGGAGAACCTTTTGACTTGGATGGAATACCACATATTTGCATGGTAAAAGACTATGAAGGCAGAGGTTGATTCATTATTCGCCGAAGCTTATTTGCTCCAGCGGCAAAACCAATTAACAGAAGCAATTAAGCTGTATGAAAAATTATTAGATCAGGAGCCTAAGCACACACAGGCATTGCATTTTCTGGGACTTGCTTATGCTCAACTCGGCGATATAAACTCTGCTCTGGGTTTTCTTCATAGAGCCTTGGAAATTGAACCTAATAACGCCAGTCTTCATAACAATCTCGCCAATGCTTATAAAAAAAAGAACCAATTTGCCAAGGCAATTTCTCATTATACAACAGCGATTCAACTAGCCCCTAATTATGCACAAGCGCATCATAATCTGGCCACTTTATATGCGACTCAAAACAATTACCTAAAAGCATTACACCATTATCGCCTGGCTGTTCACGCAGAACCTGATTTTGCTGCAGCCCACTTTAATTTAGGCTTGTTATTGCTGCAAAATAAAGAGTTAGAAGCAGCCAAAACGCAATTTAAAAATGTTCTTGCGCTACACCATGAGCACCTTGAAGCTCATTTTTATTTAGGCGTGTTAAATCTAGAAGAGAATTTACTCGATGAAGCGGAACAAGCCTTTCAAAATGTTCTGCAACAGGATAATCAGCATGTTGAAGCGTTAACTAATTTAGGCGTTATTGCTTTAAAACGTGAAAAAGGACAATTAGCCGTTGATTATTTCACCAAGGCTTTGGCCTTTGATAATAATCACCTAGAAGCACGCAATAATTTGGCAGCTACTTTTATGCACCACGATCGTTTTGAAAATGCACTAATGCATTATGACGTTCTTCTGCAGAAAGCGCCTGAAAATTGCGAATATCTTTATAATTCTGGAGTCGCACAAATGGCTCTCGGCCATTTAAGTGAGGCAATCGTCCATTTTGAGGCTATTCTACAACAAGAGCCCAGGCATTTTGCGGCTTTGAATAATTTGGCTGCCATTTATCTTCGTCTTGAAGATAAAAATAAAGCGAAAGCGCTGTTGGAATTAGCAGTCGCAGCAAATCCAAAGGATAGTTCAAGCAGGCATATGCTAAGTGCACTAAGTGACAGCGAGGTAAATCCCAAAGCATCTCCTGAGTATGCTGCCAATTTATTTAATAACTATGCTCTATATTATGATCAACATATGACAGGCCCTCTCTCTTATACTCTCCCACAACAAATTGGTCATCTCATTCATCAAATTGGTTTTGATAAAGTGGATTACGCGCTCGACTTAGGTTGTGGCACAGGTTTAAGCGGCGTGGTGATGCGAGAGGTTAGTCAACATTTAACGGGTGTTGATCTTGCTGCAAAAATGCTTGCTCAGGCTAAACATAAATGCGTTTATGACACCTTGGTTGAGGCTGAAATACTCCAATTTCTTAAGCAGACTCAACAACACTACGAATTAATTGTAGCTGCTGATGTGCTTCCCTATTTTGGTGAACTGGATAGCTTTTTTGCTGCCATCGCTCAACGTTTAACTATTTCAGGTTATTTAATTTGTACAGTGGAAATCAGTGAAGATAAACCCTATCATTTACAACCTACTGCGCGTTTTTCTCATAAGCCAGCTTACCTTCATGCTCTGGCGAATAAATATGGGCTTGAAGTTATCCGAGAAGAAAAAGTGAAGGCTCGTCAGCAAAATCAACAAGCCCTTGAAGAAATGCTCTTTGTACTGCAAAAAAAATAAATCCCACTCTCGCAATGCCAGGCAGACTTTATAACGTCCAGCTTAAAAAGAGAGAAGCAAATTTTTGTCTATACTGCGCAACTGTTCTCTAAATAAAGCCTGAATACGCTCAAGACTTGTTTCATCTTTCGCTTCAAACCGCGCTACCAGACAGGGTGTAGTATTCGAAGCTCGTAATAATCCCCATCCTTCGGCAAATTCCACCCGCAAGCCATCAATTGTTATCAGTTGTGCATCAGGAAAATGAGCCTGCTCACAAAAACGTTGCATGAAACCAAATTTTTGTTCTTCCGCGATAGGAATTTTAATTTCAGGGGTATTAATACTGTTAGGAATTGCTGCAAATTGCTCACTGACAGTTTGTGGATTTGCACTGAGAAGCTCTAGCAAGCGACAAGCGCTATACAAGGCGTCATCAAAACCATACCAGCGATCTTTAAAGAAAAGATGACCACTCATTTCACCAGCCAGCGCCGCATTTTCTTCCCGCATAACCGCTTTCACAATAGAATGACCAGTGGGGCACATTTTAGCTATCCCGCCTGCCTCCTGAATTAACTTCCCCAGGTGGCTCGAGCATTTTACATCATATACAATGGTTGCTCCCTTGGTGTTTTCCAAAAGATGGCGAGCATATAACATAAGCAAGCGATCAGGCCAAATCACTTCGCCTTTATCAGTTACAACTCCTAAACGATCCGCATCACCATCAAAAGCAATACCAATATCTGCTTGAGCGTGAATAACTGCTTGCTTTAGATCACTTAAATTTGCTTCTACACTTGGATCTGGATGATGATTGGGAAAATGCCCATCAACGTCACAGTAAAGAGGAATAACTTCACAACCTAATGCTTTAATTACTGTAGGAATAATTGGACCACCAATCCCATTACCACAATCCACCACTATTTTTAAGGGACGCTTTAGTTTGATATCGTTAATAATACGCTGCGTATAGGCAGGAATGATATCAAAAGTATGATATTCACCTTTACCTTGATAATGTGTACCTGCCATCACCAAATCATAAAGATGATGAATATCTTTTTCTACTAACGTCCTGCCAGCAAGAACAAGTTTTATTCCATTATAATCCGCCGGATTATGACTTCCGGTTACCATTAAACCACTGTCAACTTCAAGAGTGTGAGTAGCAAAATACATCATCGGTGTTGCTATCGCACCTAAATCCAGGACAGTAATCCCACTGTCTATTAAACCTTGCTGTAATGCCTTAACCAGGCTCTCACTGGTTAAACGACCATCACGAGCCACAAAAATTTTTTCACGTTTTAACGCATGCAAGCGGCAGCTTACAGCTAAACCAATACTGTAAAATGCATCTTCATCAAGCTGCTTTCCAATAATGCCACGAATGTCATAAGCCCTGAAGACAGAACGCTCAATTTGCTTTTGTTGGTAAACCACCCTATGCTCTCCCTGAACTGCCAAATCCATCCACACCTCGACTACTTTCGGCAAAGGAATCTACAATTTTAAATTCAGGGTGAATAATAGGGAGAAAAATCAATTGTGCAATACGATCCCCTGGATTGACCGTAAAATGTTCCTGATTGCGATTCCAACATGAAATTTTTAATTCACCTTGATAATCAGAATCAATCAGTCCTACCAAATTCCCTAACACAATACCATGTTTATGTCCTAAGCCAGAGCGCGGTAAAATAACAGCCGCTAAATTAGGATCTTCAATATAAATTGCTATTCCTGTGGGCAGTAGCACTGTTTCTTTAGGTGCAATTTGCAAAGGCTTATCAATACAAACACGCAAATCAAGGCCAGCAGAACCAGTAGTCGCGTAATGTGGTAACTCAATCGTGTCACCTACTCTGGGATCTAAAATTTTTAATTGAATTGCCTTTTTCATCTTATTCCTCTGCGTTAAGCGAAGTGTCATTTTGAATAGTTGCTGCCAGGATTGCAATAATCCTTGCAGCAAGACGCGTTTTATGGATATAGGGAAGTTCCAGCTGCTTGTCTTTGGTGACTACAATGACTTGATTATAGTCAGCACCAAATCCTAAACCGCTACCCACTTTATTAGCAATAATCATATCTGCTTTCTTATTTTTTAGTTTAACATGTGCATGTTGAATCACATCGTTGGTTTCTGCTGCAAAACCCACTACATAAGCTGCTTTACCGCTAGTAGCTACTTTCGCAAGAATATCAGGAGTTTGTGTTAATTGAAGAGTTAATGCGTCATCGGCTTTCTTTTTTATTTTTTCACTTGCCACAGAGGCCACAGTATAATCAGCCACTGCTGCAGTTCCTATGAAAATCATTCCTTCCTGCAAGTTAGCCATAACAGCGTTATACATCTCTTGTGCTGATTCAACACAGTGTATTTCAACACCGGCAGGTGGGTTCAAATCAGTAGGACCAGTAATTAAAATAACTTTTGCACCTGCCAAAACAGCTGCTTTAGCCAAGGCATACCCCATCTTGCCTGAGCTATGATTACTCAAATATCGCACCGGATCGATAGCTTCACGTGTAGGGCCAGCAGTAATTAATAATTGTTGCCCCTCTAAGAGTTGGTTTATTTCATGACAACGTAATGCATTAATAATAGACTCTGTAGCACTTAACCGGCCAAATCCCTCTTCACCACAGGCTTGAGAGCCTTCCTCTGGCCCTACAATAATTGCTCCTCGTTTTTTCAGTACAGCACAATTGAGTTGGGTGGCTGAGTGCATCCACATCGAGCGATTCATAGCAGGACAAATAATAACCGGCGTCTCAGTAACCAAATAGATTGTTGTGAGCAAATCATCTGCCAATCCATTGGCCATTTTAGCCAAACAATTAGCAGAAGCGGGCGCAATTACAAAATAATCAGCCCAACGTGCCAATTCAATATGACCCATCGCCCGTTCAGCCTGTTCATCAAAAAGAGTCGTGCGTACCTCATTGCCACTTAGCGCTTGCAAGGTTAAAGGTGCAATAAACTCCTGGGCCGCGGCTGTCATCACTACACGAACGTCAGCACCTAAACAGGTTAATTCACGCACGAGATAAGCAGCTTTATAAGCAGCGATGCCACCACAAATCCCCAAAACAATTTTTTTATTGGCCAAATCTTGCATGGTTTATCATTTTTAATAAGAATACCTGCGATCAAACCACAAACCTCGCAATAAAGGAATAACAAAATGACGCAATCACCAGTCTTGCCACCGCCATTTCGCGTGCGTGAAAAATTATTGGCTCAAGGTGCAGAAAATCTTTCAGATGCCGAACTATTAGCCGTTTTTATCAGTTCGGGAAGCCGAAAAAAATCCTGCATGCAGCTTGCACTGGATTTAATTAAACAACTGGGTGATTTACGCGCCATTTTAAATGCCGAGCCACAAGCGTTTAACCAAGTAGTCGGACTTGGTATGGTACGTTATTTACAGCTACAAGCGGCAAGGGAAATTTGCCGTCGTAGTGACTTTATCAGCTTACAAAAAGAGAAACCACTAACCAATTCACAACAAACGTACACTTATCTGAAACCGCAACTCAGAGACCGGAAAAATGAAACGTTTGTTGCTTTATTTCTCGATAGTCAGCATCGCGTTTTAGCGTATGAAGAATTATTTAGCGGGACAATCAACGCAGCCAATGTTTATCCACGACCAATCATTGATAAAATATTTAAACTCAATGCAGCAGCCGTTATTCTAGCTCACAATCATCCCTCCGGAATTGCCGAAGCCAGTCCTGCTGATTTAGCCGTGACTACACGCTTAAATCATGCCCTGGAGCTAATTGATGTTCGTTTGCTTGATCATTTAATTATTGGGGACAATGAAGTGTATTCAATTATGAGTAACAGTAAATGGGTCTGTAATTAAATTAGAGATACTGGCTAGAATTGAACTCTTTGATATTTCACTTTATGCTAGATAAAAATGCATCCTTGAATCTCTATAAACGGTACTACGGATCACCGTCAGGTTTCTGTAGAACTGAGATGGATTAGTAATTTAGCCTGGGTAGTTAATTGGTCTGTGAAATTCAGGCAACAAGGGAGTTGTCATCATGGCTGAAAAGCTAGAGGCATTAGTTGTGGGCGCCGGCCCAGTTGGTTTGTTTTGTGCGAATGAGCTAGCCAGACACGGCTTACGCTGTCGCATAATCGATAAAAAAAAGGGATTAAGTGATAAATCTAAAGCCCTGGCCCTTCATATACGCTCTCTTGATGTATTTGACGATTGCGGTTTTATTGATGAAGTGCTTACTCAAGGACATCGCATTGATGGCGCTATTTTTAAATCGGGTAAACAACCGCTCTTTGATATTAATTTTGCAGAGTTAAAGGATGCCACTCGCAATTTTTTAATTGATTTACCACAAAGTCAAACGGAAGCAATCCTCCAGCAAGGATTAATTCATAAAGGTTTAAACGTGGAGTGGGAAACTGAACTTGTTGAAATTACCCAGCATTCGGATTCAGTCACTGCCTTATTGAAGCACAGTAATGGTAGTGAGGAAAAAGTACAGGCGCTGTGGATTATTGCTTGTGATGGTGCCCATAGTACTCTAAGAAAACTAGTGAATGCAGAATTCAAGGGAGAGGTCTATAAACAAACTTGGTGGCTTGCTGATCTTTTAATTGATTGGAATTTACCCGCCAATAAATTAGCCATGTTCTCTAGCGTTGAAGGCCCTTTGGCTTGTTTTCCTATTGGAGATAAACGATATCGGGTGGTTATGACCGCCGAGGAAAACATTTCGCATAAAGAGCCTGTCATGGCAGACATTGAGCGTGTCTTTAACAAACGAAGCCAGGAAAAGGCAATCCTGTCAGATCCCATCTGGATTAGCCAATTTGGCATTGCTCATCGACAAATCAAGCACTATCGTCATGCTCGCGTCTTCTTTGCTGGTGATGCGGCTCATATCCATAGCCCGATGGGTGGCCAAGGACTTAATACCGGTATCCAGGATATATATAATTTGGTATGGAAGTTGGCTTTAGTACAAAAAGGGCTGGCGAAAGAATCTTTACTTGACAGTTATCATAGCGAACGTCATCCAATCGCCGACGCTGTTTTAAAGAAAACGGGGGTTATGACCACTATGTTTATGCTAAGGAACCCTTTTTTAATAAAACTACGCAATAATTTTCTTAAATTGATCACCTCGTTTGATTTTGTGAGAAGGTACATTGTTACCGATTTGGCTGAATTAGCAATTTCCTATGCCAAAAGCCCCATTGTTAAAGCACTGGGAAAAAAAACTGCCTTCTCCATCGGCGGATTCCCTCCTGATTTCTATCTACTTGAGCTGCAAACCAAAGAAAAAAAATCAATCCATGACGTTATTCGTGGCACGATGCATCATTTATTTTTATTTGTGGGGCACGATAACTCCCTTCTTTCTTCTTTAGTAAAAACGGCAACTTTTATAAATCAGCATTTTCAGTCTTTCATGAAAACTCATTTAGTATTAACGGAAGAAAGCGGCATTTTTCCTACAAATTCAGTTTTTTTAGATGCAGAACAAATCGTGCATCAGCGTTTTGCAATCAGTGAGGCAACAGCAGTCCTTTTTCGCCCGGATAAGTATATTGGTTTAATACAATGTCCTGTGGAGCAAGACGCTTTAATTCATTATCTGGAAGAAATTTATGTAAGGGCGACGCAGGAATAGTTATTCCTTCTTGCACGCGTATACCTTGATAACGCTTCACTTTTTGGAGTGAGTAATAATGATGAGTTTATTATTTATTTTTTATTTTATAGTAGGCGTACAAATTGTATTTAAGCCTAACCGTTTCATAAAACTTCAATTTTTATTTTGCCTGTTTTTAACGATGTTGCTATTTAACTTTCATAGTCATCTCGTGAGAATATAATGACACAAAATAAACTGCATCAATTCGCTAATATTTTAGGATTAATCCTTACCTGCATCGTACTCTCTTTTGCCTTTTATCAACAACTAGTCGATCATACCCTTCCTTGTCCATTGTGTCTTTTACAAAGGGTATGTTTTATTGGAGTCGGATTATGCCTTTGTATGAATTTAATGAATGGTATTCGAATCAGTTACTACGGTTTAATGGGTTTGTCTTCCTTGTTAGGACTGGGTATTGCGTTAAGACAAATCTTTCTCCACGTTTCACCAGGTGATTTAGGATACGGCTCGCCACTGCTGGGTTTATATCTTTATACCTGGTCTGCTATAGGTTTTGTTATTATTATTGGACTTTTGGCCATAGGCCTTCTTTTCGAAAGAGCATTTTATGGGCAAAGTTCTCCGCCAGGAAAATTCATTTATAGTTTGGCCAGTCTATTTCTGCTCTTGATTCTTGCCAATGGAATCAGTACATTTCTCGAATGTGGTCTTTTTATATGCAAAGACAATCCTGTTCATTACTATTTATTTGATAGCGTGGGCTAAATTTATTGCAGTCAGATCTGCAGGGTCTGTTAGCAATGGTTTTGTAGCCGCGATACATAGCCCTTTGGCAGTGTAATGAAATGAAATGTCAACAAGACCTGGATAACATAATGGGGAAAACAATGCGCGCTTTCATATTTTTATCGATGTTGCTATCTACCTTTTCTTTACAGGCCGACACCATGGAACACTACATGAACATTTCCAACGCCATTCCGCAAATGGAAATGAAAGCAGACCCCCAAGCTCAAGCATGGGCAAGATCTGCTCGCAACGTATTAATTATTACTGATGAAAGTATTGCAGAAACCTTATTGCAGGCCAATGAACTGGCCAAGTCCCAGGGAAAACCTCTATTCTGTTTGCCCCCAGGTACTGCATTGAATGCAGTTACTTTAAATGGAATTATTCTGGAAACTTACCGTACTATTTCAAGTCAGCAAAGTGATAAAGATAAAATGACTGTTTCCCAGGTAGCCTGGCTTGGTGTTACCAAGAAATATCCTTGCGAAGCCGATGCTCATGGGAAACAGATGGAGCATATGGCAGCATTATTGACCCATTAAGCGTATAACAACAAAACAATTGGCAGTGTTGATAATTTGCTCTCAAGACCGATGTCCCACACTGCCTGATATCACAGCAGTCCAAATAAATACACGTGCTATCGTCCTTGACCGCACATCTTAAGTAATGGTTAGTTAAATTGAATCTTAAGATCTTGTTCTCCAACGTTTTTCACCACTTCTCTATAGGATGAATATCTCACACAGTTCTTCAAACTGGATAAAAACTTTTCCAAGCATTTCAGAATTGTAGGAGAAGATTCATTCTCTGCGTGAATTTCTTTGGCCAAGCCTAAAATTTTGTTCATAAACTCACTATCAACTGATTTAGGTTCAGTGTCTATAAATCGATTCAGAGAGAAACCTTTCGCTTTATAGAGGTTAGGGTTACGCGCCTCATGGATGGCCTGTTCTCTTTCAAGAACTCTTAACTTAATCTCTGAGCCGCCACGATTAAAGGCAAACACGCATTGATTAATCATATCCTCTCTCTCTGAAGAGAAAACATGATCATCATTTTGTTTATAAGCTTGTATGATTTTGCCCAGCATTTCTTGTTTAGAAACAGGTGCAGTTTGTCCCAAATCATCTAATAAAATGTAAGCAGCTTTATAACATTGCACCGCTAAGCGTGAATTTTTTGACGTCAATGCTAAATCACCTTCCTTGCATAACATGTCAAAATAAATTTTAGAGTGTTGCTTGCGAAACTCTTCTAAAGGAATTTGCGATTCTGGTCCTTGATTGAATTGCATTGCGTCGCCCTGGATAGGAGGCAAAAGAGTATGCAGCACATGATTATAGCCTGTTAAGGCTTTATGAGCATTCTCTAATGATTGTTGTTCCCTTAGAGTATCATCAACAAAAATTACTATATCATCCTTTTGATAAGTATTCTGCGTAACCAATTGGGTATAAATATTGCCTTTACCATCATGCTCCTGGGCCATTGGAGCAGCATTTCGATACCGTAAAGAAGCGATGTAACGTATATCCTCATAATACCCGAGCTCTGACAAATAGGTATCAATCAATTGTTGTTCTTCTAAAGTATTATCTTCAGGGGCTTGATAATTAGTATAAGTTTCAACCAATTCCTCATAAAACGCTTTGATAGTAAAGGTCTTTGCCTTTTCTGGATATTGTTTAACACATTCCCTAAGTTCAGCAAAGATATTTAGAATTGAATAAAAATTAAGCTCATTGCCCTTTGTTATTGTTTGGTCAATGATTATTTGGTTGATTGCTTTAATAGAAGCCTCTTCTTTTTTACTCGCTTCTTCAATAGAGTCCGTTAAAACTAGTGCTTGATGTTGTATTAAAAAATCCAATAGTTTAATTTTCTTTTCTACAGCCTTATGGGCTTTATATTGTTTATAGCGACTCTCATAATCTTTAATTTTAGCCACTGCAACTACAGCCTCTTCAACAGGTTTCATCAAAGATTGATAAGTATCACCGAGGCTCAAGTTCGAAAAATAGCCTGATTTTATAAACATCGTATCGAGGGTAGTCAGTACGCTTCTAACTCGAATTCCATTTTTTTCCAGATGATTAATTAGCTCTACTCTCAATGGTTTATTGGGAGAGGTGGCAAACACATCCATTTTAGTTAAAAAATCAACTTCTTTAACGCCCACACGTTTTAGTTCATTGATTAAATTTTGATTATAGAATGTGGAACCAAAAGAAGTAACCATTAAGGTATAATCTACATCCAGTAAGTAACGAATTGTCATGCTAAGCCTCAAGTTAATAATAAATTATTCAATTCACTGTATTTTCCAGTAGTTATGAAAAATCAGTGATAATTTGTATATTTATTATCCTTTTTGTATGCGATATTATCAATGGGTAATATTACCCACATCGCCATTGCTATTATGCTGACAATTAAATCATCTCAGTAGATCTTGAAAAGCCAAGTTTGACTGTTGCTGAATGTCGTTCTTATTTTACGTAAGTGAGCGCAACCTTTTAAAAGTTACGCTACCATTTTGGAGGGTGTTGCCTGACGGCTTGTAATTAGGTATTAAATTCTTCAAACGCTTCCAATGCCTCAGCAGCATACATCAAAGAAGGACCACCCCCCATATAGACAGCCATACTTAAGGTTTCCAGTAGTTCTTCACGAGTAGTTTGAAGTTTTACTAAAGCCTGAGAATGAAAACCAATACAACCTGGACAGTGATTAGCTACTGCAAGCGCCATGGCAATTAATTCTTTTGTTTTTTTATCGAGAGCACCGTCTTTGGTGGCTGCTTGAGCAAGCGAAGAAAATCCAGCCATTACCTCTGGCATTTCTTTACGCATTTTCGCTAATTGGGTGTTAATGTTCTTGGTGATTTCATTAAACTTGTGAGGCATGAGCTACTCCTTGTGTTGAATAATGGTATGATTTTATATCACGATTGCGGCATACGAACAATGCAGAGGCCTCTCCCCATCAAGGTAAAGATCATATTTACCTAAAAATTGGGCACGCTATCCTTGATATTTCGCTCCAAAAAAATTTGAATGCCAGGCATTGACGTTATTAAGCAAAAATTTCAAGCAGGAAATTAGTCATCGCTAACAATGCACGACGCTCAGCCTTGGCATTATAGACAGTGCCTAATTGCACATCATGCGCATGCGGGTTAGCAAAAGCATGTTGGGTATGTCCATACATGTGAACTTGCCAATCGACCTTTGCTTCTGTCATTTCACGACAAAATTCATCCACTTGTTCAGGTGGAGCCATAGGATCATCGTAACCATGTAAAGCCAGGATTTTAGCCTTAATAGGTTGATTGGGAATATCTTTTGGCTTGCCCAGCAATCCATGGAAGCTGACCACACCTTTAAGATCAGCGCCACTTCGTGCCAAATCCAGAGCGCATAAGCCACCAAAACAAAATCCTATCACCGCAATACGATTATTATCAACTTCTGACATACCAATCAGTGCATCATAGGCTGCACGAATGCGAGCACGAAGCAATAACCGATCATTGGCCAGTGGTTCCATAAGAGCCATTTTTTCATGGGTACTCGCACCAAGGCGCCCTTGTCCATACATATCAAGAGCAAAGCCCACATAGCCCATTTCAGCCAGCATTTTTGCTTTTTCACAGGCAAAATCATTTCGTCCCGACCAATCGTGAGCTACCAGCACAGCAGGTCGTGGCTGATCACTTCGCTCATCATAGGCTAAAAATCCATGCAACTCCTGTTCGCCATGATGGTATAAATAATTTGAGGTATCCATAGATAAATCCTTTTGACTAAATGAATTCTAGTCTAAATTGATATTTATAAAAGTCCAGTAGCTGTCTAAAATTTAGTAATCGCTATCAAATTTTGCAAATCAATTTTTATTAATTATGCTAAATTTATAGATACTCTGTTAAATTTATAAGAATAATGAAAGGTGGAGCTATGCTTGCGAATAAGTTGACTGAGTTTAGAGACTTAATCCATGCGCAATTATGTTATCAGGTATTTATTACGCCAATTCATCTTCCTATCGAAAAAGAGTACCGTGATTTTGCGCGTCGAGCCTGTGAGTTTTTTTTAGAGAACCGAACTGGCACCATTCATTGCGAGACGCCAAGACATCATGTCATTCATCATTTTGAGCCGAGAAAAAATAAACAATCAAAAAAAATTCTTATTACTCATGGATGGATGTCACGTGCAGCGTACATGATACGTCTAATCCACAGTCTAAGAGAACAAGGCTATGATGTTTACGCTTTAGATTTCCCTGCACATGGTGAGGCGAAAGGGATGCAATTAACCTGGACTGAAGCGGTTACTCTGTTGCGGCAAATATTAAATAAACTCGGTCCTTTTTATGGAGTGATTGGCCACTCTTTCGGTGGCTCGATGCTTTTAAATACGCTTAACTTAAGCAGCCAATTTTCTGCATGGCAGCTTGATTTTACTCCTGATCGAGTCGTGTTAATAGCATCACCTACCCGTATGCGCGTGCCTGTCAGTCGATTAGCAAGACGTCTCAAACTTAGCCGTCGTGGCTTTTTATTTTTACGCGAAATGTTTCAGCAAAATGCGGCCATCGATTTAAAAACCCTTGATTTTCATCATTTTGTTAACCGTACCAGCATCCCCGTTTTATGTATTCATGGAAAAGAAGATGTTTCCATAGCCCCAACTGAGTCCATTGTATTTTGTGAACAATATCCACATGGTCATTTAGCCTTGCTACCTGGCGCTGATCATGTCAGTGTCCTCATGGATGAACGTGTTGAAAAAACTGTCTCACAATTCTTGTTTTGATTAATCAAGAGTTTGGCGATAGCGTGAAAATCCAGTAGCCATTACAACCAGTGTAAATAATGAAATAGGAATGACTTCTTGCCAAACGTCCAGAAAACCATTTCCTTTTAATAAAATACCACGAACGATAACTAAAAAATGCGTTAGTGGCAGCACATTTCCTATCCATTGCGCCCATTCAGGCATTCCCCTGAAAGGAAACATAAAGCCTGATAACAAAATGGAAGGTAAAAAGAAAAACATAGCTCCTTGTACAGCCTGCAACTGATTGGATGCCAAGGTTGAAAACGTTAACCCGACGGAAAGATTCGCAGCAATAAAGGGGAGGCAAAGAATGAACAACAGAAAAATATTTCCCTCCATGGGAACACCAAAAACAAATTTGGCCATTGTCAGAATTATAGCAACTTGTGCATAGCCCACTATAATATAGGGAATAATTTTTCCTAGCATAACTTCTAAAGGTTTTAAAGGAGTTGCTAGTAAGTTTTCCATAGTTCCCCTTTCAAACTCACGGGTAAGAACCAGCGCGGTAATAATAACCATTGTCATTGTTAACACGACACCTAACAAACCTGGCACAATATTAAAAGAAGTAATGGCTAACGGATTATAAATGGCATGAACAACTGGTTGGTAGGGAGGCGAACCCGGTGATAACTTTTCTAAGGGACCCACTAATTCTTCATTTAAAACTGTCGAGGCTAGTTCAGTAAAAACATTCAAAGCGCGACTTGTAGCAGCAGGATCTGTAGCATCCGCTTCTAACAATAAAGATGGCTTTAATCCTTTAACAACATCATGAGAAAAATTAATAGGGAAGTTAACAATAAACTGTACTTTTCCGCGTTTTAGTAATTCTTTTGCTTCAACTTCCGTAGCAGAAGGGGCTATAAAATGAAAATAGGTGGAGTTTTCCATACCCACCAAAATGCGACGACTTAAGTCACTGTAATCAGGATTGACGATTGCTGTGGGCAAGTTACGTGGATTGGTATTAATCGCAAAACCAAATAAAATTAATTGGATCAGTGGAATACCAATAATCATGGCAAAGGTGGCTCTATCACGGCGCATTTGAATAAATTCCTTAACTATAACTGCGCTTAAACGTGCAAATGAAAAAGTTTTCAATCCATCGCCCCATGTGTTTTTTTAACCAGACTGATAAAAGCATCCTCCAATGTTGATTCAATGGGTTCCCAGCTAATAGTGTACTCTCTTGCCAATCGCTCTAACTCAGACTCTATTTTTTCCGACTCATAGCCGCAAATATGAATCTTGTTACCAAATAAAGCAGCCTGCGTAACACCTTCTAGTTCTTTAGTTTTTTGTAACAAAGAGGTGGTTACTGTTCCTGTGACTTCCCAAGTATATAGACCCGTTTTATTAATGACTTCCTTCACAGTCCCTGTCACCAACAAATCGCCATAAGCAAGATAAGCAAGACAAGTACATCGCTCAGCTTCATCCATATAATGTGTTGAAACCAGAGTGGTGATACCTTGCTCACTAAGAGCATGAATTTTGTCCCAAAACTCACGACGAGCAATTGGATCAACGCCTGCAGTAGGCTCATCTAAAAGAAGTAAATCAGGTTCATGCAATAAGCTGGCTGCCAGAGCGACCCTTTGCTTCCAACCACCTGATAATGCCCCTGTTAATTGACGTCGCCTGTCTATCAAACCTAAATCTTCCAATGCTTTTTCGACACGTTCCTTTCTATGATTCAAGTTATATACACGGGCAATGAAATTTAAATTCTCTTCAACACTCAAATCCGTATAGAAACTAAACTTCTGAGTCATATAGCCCACATGCTGTTTTATTTTTTCAGACTCAGTTAGAATGTTGTAGCCTAGGCATGTTCCATATCCGGCATCAGGCGTTAATAATCCACATAACATACGAATGGTGGTAGTTTTGCCACTACCATTAGGCCCTAAGAAACCAAACACATCTCCTTTTTTAACCCGTAAGGCTATGTCATTAACAACCACTCTATTATCGAAGGACTTCCTTAAATTTTTTACATCAATGACAGCTCGATTCATGGCAAAATGACCGTTACTGGTTCTCCTGGTTTAAACTTATCAGGTTGCTCAATACGTGCTTTAATTCTAAAAACCAATTTATTTTTATTCTCACGGCTAAATACGAGTGGCGGGATGAACTCTGCCTCAGGTGAAATATAGTCAATAATGGCAGTACTTAACTGGGAGCAACCGAAACATAGAAATTTAATCTTTTGACCACGCTTAAATTGAGGTAAGTCCTCAACAGGTACAAAAAATTGTACCCTTACATTTTCAGGTGGTAATAGCGATAAAACAGCTTGCTGACTACCCACAAATTCGCCCACCCGATAGTAAATATCAAAAATATAGCCATCCGCAGGTGCATATCTTCTTTTCTGTGCTAATTGCCATTGGGCCTCTTTTAATCTTGCCTCCAATGAAATCACCTGTGCTTGTTGCGCCTTAATTTGTTCATTTCGACTTCCAAGCCTCGCCAGTTGTAAATTAGATTCATATTGTGCTTTAAGTTGCTGCTGCTCTTGGTAATGAGCTATAGCAGCATCAACTGAATCTTTATCAATCGCTTGTTTGGCATACAATGCTTCCATACGACGTACTCTAATCTCAGCAAGTTTTAATCGGGCATCCGTCTGTTCTATTTGTGCCTTGATGGCTTCAATTTCAGGAATTCGGCGGGGCTGCTCCAGATCAGTTAATGTTTTTTGTGCCTGTATTAAATCAGCCTCACGTTGCTTAACTTCAAGTGCTTGTGGATTTTCATCCAGTTGAAAAAGCAATTGTCCTTTTCTAACTCGATCACCACGATGAACAAATAATTGTTTTAAAATACCCGCATTTGGCGATGCAAGGTAGACATTTTCACCCTCTATATAACCTTGATAACGATGCTGTGATGACTGTCCGCACCCCACTAGCAGTATTAAAATACATGGAAAAAACCTTAGAAATCCCTGTTTCATACCAAGCTATTATTTTAAGTTGATATTTCAGTATAATGAAAGCGCTTCGGTATTGCAGCTAATACTGTGTACAGATAAAGTAATACGCTAAGCCCGTGTACATGACCTTTATAATTTCAACGGAGAAAGGCGCATATGAAATTTGACTTGCTCGTTTTAGGTGGGGGTAGTGGTGGTATCGCCAGCGCAGTACGTGCTGCCCGTCATGGCGCCAATGTGGCTGTGGTTGAGGAAAAACATTTAGGTGGCACTTGCGTTAATCTGGGTTGTGTTCCCAAAAAAGTGATGTTTAATGCTTCCATGGTTGCTGAAATTATTCACAAATCTCCAGATTATGGTTTTCATCCTTCCGAAGTTAAACTGGATTGGCACACCTTAGTGAGTAAACGAAATGCTTACATTGAAAAATTACGAGAGATTTATGCTAAGCGTTTTACAGACTATAAAATGACTTATTTACATGGCAAGGCGATTTTTGTTGACGCCAAAACCATTGATGTCAACGGAAAACAAGTTACAGCCGATCATATCATTATCGCTACCGGCGGAGAGCCCATTTTACCTAATGATCTTTTAAGAATTGAGTATGCCATTGATTCCGATGGCTTTTTCTCGCTTGCGGAAAGACCTAATAAAGTGGCTATTATTGGTAGCGGTTATATTGGCGTTGAATTAGCGGGTTTACTACATGGTTTAGGTGCTGAAACACATTTGCTTATTCGAGGAGACCGTCCTCTTAGTCGGTTTGATTCCATGCTTGGAGAAACGCTCTTGGAAATTATGCTCGGGCAAGGCGTGCATGTTCATTTAAATCATTGTGCACATAGCATTCATTTACAAGAAAACGGACGTAAAACGGTTAAATGCCAGAGCGGCGCATTTATTGCAGATCTGGATACTGTTATTGCAGCCGTAGGAAGAGCACCCCGTACTTTTGATTTAAATTTAGATGCCGCAGGTGT
This sequence comes from Legionella clemsonensis, assembly GCF_002240035.1. NCBI lineage: Bacteria > Pseudomonadati > Pseudomonadota > Gammaproteobacteria > Legionellales > Legionellaceae > Legionella > Legionella clemsonensis. Next base: position 2,862,841 of record NZ_CP016397.1, read on the forward strand.
TGCTAAGGATAATCAAGGTTTAATTATTGTTGATCGCTATCAAAATACTTCTATTCCAGGAATTTATGCCATTGGCGATGTAACAGGTGCTCCCGCACTAACCCCTGTGGCTATAGCTGCTGGTCGTAAGCTTTCTGATCGTCTTTTTGGTGGCCAAAAAGATGCCTGTCTAGATTATGAAAACATTTGTTCTGTAATTTTTACTCATCCTCCCATTGGCACTGTAGGTTTAAGTGAAGAAGAAGCCTTAAGTGAATTTGGCAAAGAGGAAGTGAAAGTTTACAAAACTCGCTTTAATCCCATGTTTGATGCACTTAGTGAAGCAAAAACTCCCACTGCCATGAAGCTGGTAACTCTCGGCAAAGATGAAAAAATTGTTGGTCTTCATGTTATTGGTTACGGAGCTGATGAAATGCTGCAAGGCTTTGGCGTTGCTGTTAAAATGGGGGCTTTAAAACGAGATTTTGACAACACTGTTGCTATTCATCCCACTAGCGCAGAAGAATTTGTAACGATGGTATAACCATGTATAACATTCGAGCTTTTGAAAACAAATATCCCCAAATTGGGGAACGAGTGTACATTGATCCACAGGCGACAGTCATAGGTGATGTTCAGCTAAGTGATGATGTATCCATTTGGCCTATGGCTGTCATTCGCGGCGATGTAAATTATATAAAGATTGGTGATTCTTGTAATATCCAGGATGGAGCCATCCTACATGTCACTCATGACGGCCCCTATACACCTGGAGGTAGGCCACTCCTTCTTGGGAAGGGAATTACTGTCGGTCACAAAGCTGTTTTACATGCGTGCAGCATTGACGATTATTGTTTAGTGGGCATGAGTGCTCTTATTTTGGATGACGTTCATATCGAACATCATGTCATGCTTGCTGCTGGTAGTTTAGTACCCCCAGGAAAACGATTAAAAAGTGGTTATCTCTATTTGGGTAATCCCGCTAAAGCAGTAAGACTGTTAACCACAGAAGAGTTAGCCAATCTTGAATATTCAGCTAACCATTATAAAAAATTAAAGGACAAATATTTAAACGCTCAATCGCTCGCGAAGTAGCGATTAATTCTATTTAAGGTGTTTTTTAGTTAGACTGCAGTTACACTGTTTTCATTTAACTGTGATATATAAAAGCACGCACCACTTATTAAGATAAAATTCTATTACACATCAGATTCTAAGATGTTTTAAGTGTAGGTAAGGAAGTCATGAGAAAGCGACTTCTCGAGGAAAAACTGCAAATTTGTTGATAGTTTTCTGTGTTGTCGGTTGGACCGTTTTAAATCCAATTAAAGAGGTGAGAATTTGTTGAGTCGAAAACGACTCAATCTACGAATCAAGGTAAGGTAGGTAAAAAAAAAGCGGCACGAGGCCGCTTTGGAATAAAACCCTGGCGATGACCTACTTTCGCATGAGGAAGCCTCACACTATCATCGGCGCTGGTCTGTTTCACTTCTGAGTTCGAGATGGAATCAGGTGGTTCCAAACCGCTATGGTCGCCAGGAAAACTGGTTTTCCAGCTGGGTGGACAGGATTGTTTTATTCTCTGTCTTACCAGCAGGCTGGTAAAGAAGTTAAGGGCAACACAAGGTTGACTCGTTTAATCGTTTGTTGCCATACCCTGAAGCAATTCAGGTTATATGGTCAAGACAATCAGCCAATTAGTACGAGTTAGCTTCACACATTACTGCGCTTCCACACCTCGCCTATCAACGTCGTAGTCTTCAACGGGCTTCATGGGAAAACTCATCTTGAGGGAGGCTTCCCGCTTAGATGCTTTCAGCGGTTATCCCGTCCGAACTTAGCTACCCGGCAATGCAACTGGCGTTACAACCGGTACACCAGAGGTTCGTCCACTCCGGTCCTCTCGTACTAGGAGCAGCTCCTCTCAATTTTCCTACGCCCACGGCAGATAGGGACCGAACTGTCTCACGACGTTCTAAACCCAGCTCGCGTACCACTTTAAATGGCGAACAGCCATACCCTTGGGACCTGCTTCAGCCCCAGGATGTGATGAGCCGACATCGAGGTGCCAAACACCGCCGTCGATATGAACTCTTGGGCGGTATCAGCCTGTTATCCCCGGAGTACCTTTTATCCGTTGAGCGATGGCCCTTCCATTCAGAACCACCGGATCACTAAGACCTACTTTCGTACCTGCTCGAGCCGTCACTCTCGCAGTCAAGCACCCTTTTGCCTTTACACTCTTGGTACGATGTCCGACCGTACCGAGGGTACCTTTGTGCTCCTCCGTTACTCTTTGGGAGGAGACCGCCCCAGTCAAACTACCCACCATACACTGTCCTCAACCAGGTTTACTGGTCCAAGTTAGAACCTCAATAATAACAGGGTGGTATTTCAAGGTCGGCTCCATGCGAACTGGCGTCCGCACTTCATAGCCTCCCACCTATCCTACACAGTTATCATCAAAGTCCAGTGCAAAGCTGTAGTAAAGGTTCACGGGGTCTTTCCGTCTAGCCGCGGGTACACTGCATCTTCACAGCGATTTCAATTTCACTGAGTCTCGGGTGGAGACAGCGTGGCCATCGTTACGCCATTCGTGCAGGTCGGAACTTACCCGACAAGGAATTTCGCTACCTTAGGACCGTTATAGTTACGGCCGCCGTTTACCGGGGCTTCGATCAACCGCTTCGGATTTCTCCTAACAGCATCAATTAACCTTCCGGCACCGGGCAGGCGTCACACCCTATACGTCTTCTTTCGAATTTGCAGAGTGCTGTGTTTTTAATAAACAGTCGCAGCCACCTGGTCTCTGCGGCCCTCACCAGCTTCGTTTCGCAAGGAAACTAACCAGCAAGGGCGTACCTTCTCCCGAAGTTACGGTACCATTTTGCCTAGTTCCTTCACCCGAGTTCTCTCAAGCGCCTTAGTATGCTCTACTTGTCCACCTGTGTCGGTTTGCGGTACGGTTCTCTATAAGTTATGGCTAGCAGCTTTTCCTGGAAGCTTGGCATCAATGACTTCCCTGCACCCCGTAGGGTCAGGACCACTGTGCACCTTAGCGTTATCAAGAGACCGGATTTGCCAAGTCTCTCCGCCTACATGCCAGTACCGGGACTACCAACGCCCGGCTCACCTAGCCTTCTTCGTCCCCACTTCACCACTTATAGAAAGTCCAGGAATATTAACCTGGTTCCCATCGACTACGCTCTTCAGCCTCGCCTTAGGGGCCGACTCACCCTGCTCCGATTAACGTCGTGCAGGAAACCTGGGATTTCCGGCGAGAGGGTTTTTCACCCTCTTTATCGTTACTCATGTCAGCATTCGCACTTCTGATACCTCCAGCAGACTTCTCAATCTACCTTCTTCAGCCTACAGAACGCTCCCCTACCACGTGCACTAAAGTGCACATCCGCAGCTTCGGTGTATAGTTTTAGCCCCGTTACATCTTCCGCGCAGGCCGACTCGACCAGTGAGCTATTACGCTTTCTTTAAAGGATGGCTGCTTCTAAGCCAACCTCCTGGCTGTCTGGGCCTTCCCACATCGTTTCCCACTTAACTATAACTTCGGGACCTTAGCTGGCGGTCTGGGTTGTTTCCCTCTTCACGACGGACGTTAGCACCCGCCGTGTGTCTCCCGTGATTCAATTAGCCAGTATTCGGAGTTTGCATCGGTTTGGTAAGCCATGACAGCCCCCTAGCCGAAACAGTGCTCTACCCCCAGTAATCATTCACGAGGCGCTACCTAAATAGCTTTCGGGGAGAACCAGCTATCTCCGGGCTTGATTAGCCTTTCACTCCTAGCCACACGTCATCCGATAATTTTTCAACATTACCCGGTTCGGACCTCCAGTTGGTGTTACCCAACCTTCATCCTGCACATGGCTAGATCGCCCGGTTTCGGGTCTACTCTCAGCGACTCGCGCCCTATTAAGACTCGATTTCTCTACGGCTTCCTTATTCAGTTAACCTCGCCACTAAAAGTAACTCGCTGACCCATTATACAAAAGGTACGCAGTCACACTTCCTAAAAAATGCTCCCACTGCTTGTACGCAAACGGTTTCAGGTTCTATTTCACTCCCCTCTCCGGGGTTCTTTTCGCCTTTCCCTCACGGTACTGGTTCACTATCGGTCAGTAAGGAGTATTTAGCCTTGGATGATGGTCCACCCGTCTTCAACCAGGATTTCACGTGTCCCGGCCTACTTGTTCGCATGCCTAGTTCTTCATTACCATGTCGTATACGGGACTTTCACCCCCTTCGGTCAGTCTTCCCAGACTGTTCTACTTCTGATAATGATAAATCATGCCAGGCTCTTCCCCGTTCGCTCGCCGCTACTTAGAGAATCTCAATTGATTTCTTTTCCTTCGGGTACTTAGATGTTTCAGTTCCCCGAGTTCGCCTCCGCATCCTATGTATTCAGATACAGATAACCTACTCACGTAAGTTGGGTTCCCCCATTCGGACACCTCTGGATCAACGCACGTTTCCAACTCCCCAGAGCTTTTCGCAGGATTCCACGTCCTTCTTCGCCTCTTACTGCCAAGGCATCCACCGTTTGCGCTTCTCTTCTTGACCATATAACCTCAATCACCTCTTTGCTTCAGCTTTTTCCTTGACTCGTCGTTATCGACACTCTCTCACTCGGTCACATACATTAGTATGTTCCCTCACTCGTTCGCAT